>CAOKHH010000001.1 GCA_948468225.1 uncultured Clostridia bacterium
ATAAAAATAAAAATTTAATTATAAAATAAAATTATGAAAGTAAAAAATCAAAAAATAAAAATTATAAATTAGAAACAAAATTAAAAAGTAATTTTAAATAGAAAATTAAATCAAGGTAAATTTTTTAAAAGGTAAAAAACAAATTTTAATTTATGAATAAAAATTGAAAAGGGGAAAATAATTTTTGAAATTAAAAAGTAAATATAAAAAAATAAAAATCAAATTTTAAATTAGAAGTTGCATTTTTAAAAATTAAAAACTATAAAAAATTTTTTAAAAGGTAAAAGAGAATTTGAAAAATATACAAAATAAATTTATAAAATATATTTTATAAATAAAAGAATAATTTATAAAATGTAGAAGTAAAAAAACATATATTATATATTTAAAATAAAAATTAAAGTAAAAAACAAAAATACACTTCTCAGATAAATTTATAGAAATTATAAAATCAAATCTTGTAAGATAATTAAATGAAAAATTTTAATAAACATTTTAAAAAATCAGTATAAATTTATAAATTCAAATTAGTTTAAATTAGAGTATATTATTATTTTATTTATTCTTTATAGTTATAGATAAATTAAATAAATAACTTAAAAATAAAATAAATATTATAAATTTAAAATTATTTTTTTATTATTTTATATTAGAAAAATAAGCAAAAAATATATCTACTGATACTGTAAGGCTACAGGGGTGCGCTAAAATTAAATAATTTAATAAATAAAAAAATAACGGAAAATAAAGTGAAATAAAAGAATAAAAAAGAAGATAAATCCAAATAAATATATTAAATAATATAATAAATATAATTTAATGTTAATAAATATAAAATAAATTCAAAAATAAATTTTAGTATGCAAAATAAAAGACAAAATAAAAAAATAATAATATTAAAAAATAGAAATAAGTATTTAGATAAAATGTAAAAATCAAATAAATAAAAAATATTCATTTGAATAAAGACAAAATTAAACAACAAAAAAATAAAACGAAGAAATTATTCTATAAAAATAAAAATTTAATTATAAAATAAAATTATGAAAGTAAAAAATCAAAAAACAAAAATTATAGATTAGAAACAAAATCAAAAAAATTTTTAAGTAGAAAATTAAATAAAGATAAAATTTTAAAAAGTAAAAAATAAATTTTAATTTATGAATAAAAATTAAAAATGTAAAACTAATAAAAAGCAAATTTTAAATTGTAGATTATATTTTTTAAAATCAAAAGATAATTTCCGAAATAAAAAAACAGGTACAATAAGATAGAAATAAAAATTGAACTTTTTAGTTTTCAAAGCAAAAAATAAAAAATTCTTATGTAGTAATAAAATTAGTGATTTGATTTTAAAATGATAATAAGTAAAATTTAAGTTGTCTAAATAAAAATTAAATTTTGAAAGTAAACGAATATAAATTAGAAACAAGAGGTAAAATTATTTTTGAATAATAAAAATTATATAATAATATTTATTATAAATAAAAGCAAAAATATAAATATTATTAGAAAATAATAATTACAAATTTTATTTTTATAAATAAATATAGGAATAAAATCAATTATATAGATTTAAATAAAAGAAAATAAAAACTAACAAAAAAACAACGAATGAAAATCGATTTTAAGCTAGTTTTTTTAAAAAACAATATAATTATACAAATAAACCTTAAGCTCAAACAAACAAAAAATAAACATAGCCCCTTGAAATTAGCGGATTATAGCGGTCAAACAAGAAGAGTTTTTATTTATAAATTTTATTTAAATTAAATAAATTGCTGAATATTTAGCTAAAATAAATAAAATTTGTAATTATTTAAAGTAATAAAAAAGTAGTTTTATTAAATATAAAAAATTAAATAATAATTATTTCAATAAAAGATAAAATAAAAATAATATGTAAATAAGTATTTAAATAAAGACCAAATAGAAAAAATATTGGTAAAAATTTAAATTAAAGCATAGAATAAAAAATAAATATAAAAATTAAAATTTAAAAACTAAAATTCAATTGTAAAATTTAAATAATTAAATAAAAAATATGTGATCAAAATTTAAAAAATATAATAAAAAATTCAATGTAAAATAAATTTGCAAAAAATAAAGTTTAAAATAAGAATAATTATTTTTAATTTGTTGAAAAATATTTTAATTATATTAAATTAAAAATAATTATTCAAATAAAATCTAAAATAAAATTAAAGTACAGTATAAAATATTTAATAATTATTTTAAAATATAATATCTAAGAAGTAATTAAATAATTAAGAAAAACTAAATAAAATTCAAATAGTTTAAATGAAAATTTTTTATTTAAATCTTAGAAAAAAGATTTTTAATAAATATAATAAAATCTGATTTTTTTAAATTCGATTTATTATTAAAAAATAAATCTTTAAAAGTAAAATATATTTATTTTTTCAAAATAATATTATAAATAAAATTTAAAAATAATTGTTTAAATAATCAATAAAAATAATTAATATAATAAATATTTTTTAAATATAAAATAAATTGTTGTCTAATAAAAATAAATAAATTTTATTTACCAACAATAATCTGCAAAAAATGTAAACCTTGACACTCTAAGGTTACATTAAATATGCAAAAACAAAAAATAATAAACAATTAATAAAATAATAAACTAAAAAATTAAAATTATTTATTATTAAAAATTAAAAAAATGATAACATATTCAAAGAATAAATTTTATAAATTCAATAAAAACATTAAAATAATTAAATAAAAAAAGGTGAATAAAATATAAAAATACATAATAAAAAATTTAATGTAAAATAAATTTATAAAAAAAATAAAATTTAAAACAAGAGTAATTATTTTATTAAAAAAATATTTTAATTATATTAAATTAAAATATTAAATTTAATATTTAATAAATAAAATAAATTAAATGTTAATAAAATAAATAAGAATAAAAAATATTTATTTAAATATATTTTTTATTGGTGATTATATGAATAAAAAAATTGGATTAAGTTTATCTGGCGGAGGGGTAAAAGGTGCTGCCCATATTGGAGTATTAAAGGCTTTAGAAGAAGAAAAAATAGGTATAAATTATATATCTGGAACATCCTCTGGGAGTATTGTTGCAGCACTTTATGCTATTGGATATAGGCCAAATGAGATTTTAGAAATATTTAAAGTAAATGCGAAAAAGATAAAATATTATGACTTAAGAAACATATTAAAGCTAATTTTTGGAATACTTATAGAGCGAAAAATAATAATTGAGGGATTATCTAATGGTACAGCAATAGAAAAGTTAATGAAGGAAAAATGCATGGAAAAAGGCATAATGAATATAAAAAATACACAGATTCCACTGCTAATACCAGCTGTTAATGTATGCAATGGAGGAGTAACGTTTTTCTCATCGAAATTAACTAGAGGATCATTTTTTGATGAAATTGAATATGTAAATAATGTTAATATACCATCAGCTGTAAGGGCTAGTTGTAGTTATCCTGGAGTTTTTGTGCCTAAAAATATAAATGGAATTAAGTATATAGATGGTGGAGTAAGAGAGAATATACCTTGGAAGGGCTTAAAAGAAATTGGCGCAAATACAGTTTTAAGCGTAATTTTTGAAAAACAAATAAGAGAAAAAAGTAAAATGAATGTTATAGATATAATAGAAAGCTCTCTAAATATTATGGGACATGAATTAGCGAATTATGAGCTTGTTGGAGAGAATAAAATTTTAAGAATAAAAACTAAAGATGTTGGATTATTAGAAACGAAGAAAATAGATGAATTATATAAAATGGGATATATGGAGACAAAAAAACAAATAATCAACTATAACAAGAAAAATGCTTAGCCGTAAGCAAAAGATAAAATAAATATTAAAATTTGTCATTATTTATTCTCGGTATTTTTTAAAAAAATGAAGAAAAAATCAAACAAAAACAAAAAGACAAAAATATACAAAGAATTAAAACCGTTGAAATTAAAGCCTTTTATGAAAAGAATGTAGCAAAAAATAAAACGAAAAAAGTGGTAAAAAATAGAAATGGCAATTAGTTTGTTGATATATTAAGTAAAATGTAATACAAACTTAAAAATTTTGCAAAGAATATATTTCCCTAACAGAAGAAGCCAATTTTTACGAAAGTGCAACCTTTTAATATATTGATTTTAAAAAAATACCTTCTTATAATTGATTTAATAGTACTTAAGAAAAGTCGGAGGTATCAGTATATGAAAAAGGTTCTAAAGTGGACAAGCATAACAATAGCGCTTGTAATGTTGTTTTTGTTCTTTGGTGTAAACAATGATGATATTGCGGAGACACGGTCCCACAATACCAGTAATAGAAATTGAAAAGCGAAGGTACAACGAAGATAGCAATATATTGGAGGTTATAGTTTATCTAAAACCAAACATTACATTAACTGATTATTCAGTTACTATAAACTATAAAAATATGGAGCCAAATAATTATGATAGTGGTAGTCCAATAGATCCAAATGGAAGTTGTGAGGTGCCTCTAAATAGTAATGGTTACAGCTGTGGAGGAGGAAGCATAAATTTAATAGGTGGAACTACAGATGGTGAAGAAATAACAACAACAAGTAAAACAGTTATTTGTACAATGAGATTTACCTTGAAAGAAAATTTATTAGAAGAAAAACTACCTGAAAATTTATTTACTCTTGAAGAAGCAATAGTAAACAATAATGAAGGAACATATGAAGAAATATCTTCTGGAGTAGTAAATATAGGACCAATGGCAAGTATAGTAGAATCAATAGAATTAACAAATCCAGAGTTTGATTATACAACTGATACAAATGGAGATGGAACCAATGATGCATATAAATATGGAGAAAATATTAACTTAATTGGGGGAACAGCAACAATTACTTATAGCAATACAAAAAATGCTTCTACAAGAACAGCTATATTAAAAAATGTAGATGGAACATATAATTGGTTTGAAATAAAGAATGGTATTGAAACAGGAAAAATACTTGATATAACAAAAGGACCTTGGAAGGCAAATGCAATTGGAACACAAAATGTGAATATACAATACAAAGGAAAAATATCAAGTAATGTAGGAGTAAAAGTAGTAGATGAAATTGAAAATATAACAATAACACCAGTAACAACATACTACTATAAAGATGAATTTGATTATGAAAATACAAAAGTAAATATTAAATGGAAAAGCAAAGAAACACCAGAAGTAAAATCATTAAAAGAGTTAGTAGATAAAAATCAAGCTGAACTTGGAGATACATTTAATAGTACTTTAGAAGAAATAAAAAAATCATCAATAGAACAAGATATAATAGTAACATTTAATTATGAAGGATATATAGGAACAAAAACTTTTACAGTAACAATAAAAGATATAATAGATGGAATAACACTTACTTCTCCAAGCAAACTAAAATATAAATATGGGGAAGAAAAATTAGATTTAGATAATGGAACAATAAATATAAAGTGGAGAAGTGGAGAAGAAAAAAGAGATTTAAATACTATAAACTTAGCAGAAGGTTCATCTCCAATTAAAGACAGTATCTTATCACAAGGGTTAAGAACAGTAATAGATTTAAATGACAGTGTAAAAATAACAGGATTTGATAGTAGTGTATGTGGAACAAATACAATAAATTTAGAATATTATTACACAGATCAAGATGGAAATGCTCAAACAAAAACAGGGTTAACATACGATATAGAAATAATAGATTATATAGAAAATATAAATTTAGAGCCTATTACAGAATATTACTATGGAGACGATTTTGATACTACAAATTCAATAGTAAGTGTTAAATGGGCAAGTAAAACAGATGCGGAAGAAACAACATTAGAAGAACTAATAAAAACTGGAAATGCAACAATAAATGGTTTTAATAGTACTTTAGAAGGAATAAAAAAATCAATAGACGGAGTAATACAAAATGTAACAGTAACATTTAGTTTTGAAGAATCAGATGAAATTTATGAAGATTATACAAAAACAACAGATCCATTTGAAGTAACAATTAAAGACCAAATAGAAGAAATAACATTTGAAGAAGGAACAATAAAAAAAGATTATGAATATCAAGAACCATCATTAGACTTAACTGGAGGAAAAATAAATATAAAATGGTTAAGTGAAGCAATAGATGAAAGACCATTAAATAATATAGAAATAAAAACAGGGTCAAGTTCAATTATAAATAATAATCCTATAACTTCACATTTAAATGATTCAATATTGGTAACAGGATTTGATAGTGAACAATTTGGGACTCAACCAATTACAATAAAATATTATTATGCTGGCTTAGCTAATCCTAAAGAATTTACTTATAATATAAAAATAAATTCTGGAATAAAATCAATAGATTTAAATAAAAATGAAATTAGAATTCCATACGGGCAAGCTATTACAGATGAATATTTAAAAACAAATAATATAAATGTAATTATAACTAATTCAGATGATACTACAAGAGATCCAATACCTGTAAAAGCAGAATGGATAGGATTTTATGACAAAACAAAAGAGAAGATAGGAGTAAGACAAGAAACATATGTAAATTATAATGGTACAAAACTACCTTTATACATAACAATAGAAAATTGTTTAGACTACATAGAATTAACTAAAAATATGATAACAATAAAATGGGGAGAAGAATTAAATTTTACAGATGAATATAAAGTAATACCAGTAATGGCAAATGAAGATAGAGAAGAAGGAATACTATTTACAGACAGTGCAGTTCAGATAGAAGGAGATTATAACTTAAAAGAAGAGGGAATTTACAAAGTAAAAATAGTATACGAAGGAAAGAAAGCAGATTTTACAATAATAGTAGTAGATCCAATAATAGAAGTAAGATTAGATGATGATGAAAAAGAAAAAATTCAAAAAGAATATAAATATGATGAAGAATTAAATTTAAATGGAGCACAATTAACAATAATAAAAGAAAGTAGTAAGGAAGTTGGGCCATATAAAGAAACTATATCTAGAAATTGGACAGACTATGAAAAACAAAAATTAGGAATACAAAAAATAACAATAAACTACAAAGATCATGAAACACAAGAAGTATTTACATTAGAAGAATGTTTTGAAGTAGAAGTTAAAGACTATATAGTAGATATAATACTTGTAAGACCTAATAAAACAGTATATTTACCAGGTGAAAAATTAGATTTAACAGGGGCAACAGTTAGAACAGTAAGTGCAAGTGGAGAGCTTGGAGATGAGGTTCCCGTAACGGAAGACATAATTTCTGGGTATACAGAGGGGTTATTAGGAGCACAAAGAATAACTGTAACATATGCTGGATTTGAAAAAACATTTGATGTAATATTTACTGCACAAACAGGAGTCGCTTCTAACAATGTTTACACAATTTTGGCAACAATAATTGCAGTGGCATCATTAACAATATTTGCTATGTTGACAATTATCCAAAGAGAAGAAGAACGAAATAAAAAAATGTAATAAAAGTTTAACAATAAATCAAAATAAGAAAAGCCGTAAATAAAACTGGAAATAAATTACCAATATGACAAAAATTACAATTGACTCTAAAATCCAAGTTGTCTATAATTTATTTATAATACAGAAAAAAGGAGAAATTTAGTATGGAATGTCTAAATAAGTTACTAAAGAAATTTAAAAGTGGAGTGATAATAGCATTGATGCTTATGATGTGTACAACAACAATGCCATCATTTGCAACAGAACCAACCACAGAAGAACCACCTGCTTCTACTGGAGAAGAAACAGAAGTAACAAATCTACCACATATAGATATGAAAGTAAAACAAGTAAAGGTAGGAGATACTAATCAAGTTTTAGTAGAATGTTGGGCATCCAAATTAAATAATTTAGAAGGAATAGATATTGTATTTACATATGATAAGACGGTATTACAGCCTTCATATATAAATGGAGATAGTACAAATGAAATACTAGAAGGAATAGATACAATAAAGTGGGAAACAAGACCAGATGTAATAGATCCATCAACACATTTATCTATTGAAGAAGAAGAAGATTTTCGAAGAAGAAATCTAAATCTTTTATCTAAATCATTTGAATTTAAAAACGGTTATGAAAATGATTTAGAAATATTTGCATTTCAATATTTAGCAACAAATGAGAATAATGAAGCAGTTAAATTTGTAACTCAGAAAAAAACTAATACAGAAATAACTACAGAAGAAGAAGTTTTACTAGGGGCATTTAGTTTTAGAAAAATAAGTGATGCATCATTTGAAGGAACATTTAGTACTAAATATATAGGAATAACTTCAGATAATAATGAAGATGGATTTGAAATAAGAGATACAGAATATGGAGAAAATTGTGAAGAATTAGTTGAATTTATTTATGAGAAATATGGAAGCATAACTGGAACAATAAAGACTATATTGCCAAAAACTGAAACAACTATGTATGCTACAAAAAATATTGCAACTATAAAAATATACAAAAGAGAAAGTGTAGCAACTGTAGATTGGAGTTTAACTACCACAGCTTACTTAAGTGTAAGAAATAATTTACCAGATCCAGAATATCAATATAGTACAACAGAAGAGGATAATGGAAAATTTTTAATTGATAAAATTAACTTCGGAGAATATGTGATTTTAGTAGATAAAAACTTATATGCAGATTATATAATAACAGATGTAATACTAAGTTCTGAAAATAAAGATATAAATTTAGATGAAATAATAGGTGATATAGAAATAATTGCTGGAGATATTGATAAAAACGGAAAGATTACTGCAGCAGATAGAAATAAGATAGTAACAGCATATGACCAAAAACCAAAAGATGATTCATACGATTTAACAGATGATGGTCTTCTAAGAGCAATAGACAAGAGTGGATTTTTAAATATTTATAATCCTTATAGAAATAAAGTTGTAAAAAAGGTGGTTTCAATATCAAATAGCTAATTAGGGGGATAAGTATATGTTGAAAAATAAAATTACAAAAAGAATAGTAAGTTTATTAATAGTTTTTGTTATTATTATAAATTTATTACCTAATTTTTCATTATTGTTTGGTGTATATGCAACAACAGATATTGAAAAAGGGGTTATATTAAAAAAAGGAAACTATGATGCGGAAAATAAGGTTTTTAGTATAGAATTATCTCTTAAAAATCTAGATGCGACAGCGATTGATATAACATTTTGTTATCCTAGTGATATAGTTGAAACAATAAATTATATTAAGTATGAAGCAGGAGTAGTAGAAGCCAGTACAACTCAAGCGAGAACGATGGAAGAACCTCTTGAAGAATTTTATATAGATACTGGAGCAATAAATGATGCAAATATAAGCATATTCTTCAATGGAGAATGTTATGCTGCTGGTACAGATATAACGATTCTTAAAATGTATTTTCATATTACAGATGATAGTGTATCTATTAACGATATTACAAATGAAATGTTTAAAATATGGGATACTTCAGATGATCCAGATGCTTATTTTGCAATTGTTACTGATGATTCACCAGAGGGAGAATATAGTAATGAATTTAATATGTACCAAGTAAAAGGTTTTATAGATCCAGCATCTAGAGAGGTAACTGGTATATCAATAACAACGCCACCAAAAACAGATTATACATTAGGAGAATTATTAGATTTAGCAGGTATGGAAGTAACTGCAACATATAATAATGATTCTACTAATACAAAAATATTAACTACTGACGAATATGAAACAAACGCAGATGCATTAGACTTAAAAACTGCAGGAGAAAAAACATTAACAGTAACATATGTAGGAAAGGATAATGTAGCAGAAGGAACAACTTTAACTGCAACGGTAACATTAAACGTAAGAGAAAAGAATATAGTATCACTTGAAATTCAAGGAATAGACGGTTCATATAAACAAGATGATACAATAGATTTATCTAAAATAACAGTAGTAGCAACAGATGAAAAAGGTGATTCTAGGACTTTAAATGCAGATGAATATACACTATCATCAACTGGAAACAATATAGTTGGAAATAAAATAAAATTAACAAATTCAGGAACAACAACAATAACTGCAACATATAAAGGAGAAAATGTTGAAAATCCAGCAAATAAACCAAGTGCGACAAAAACAATAACAGTAACTGAAAAAGTATTAACAGGAATAGAAATAACACCAGCAACAAAAGATGTATATACAGTTGGAGAAACATTAGATTTAAGTGGATTAACAGTTACACCAATATATGATGATGTGAAAGATGAAAATCCAATAGAAACAGGTTATACAACAAAAATAAATGGTACAACAGTACAAACAGGAACACCATTATCTAATATAGGAGTACAAACAATAACAGTAGATTATAATGGAAAAACAGATACATTTGACGTTGTAGTGTTCCCAACAAAATTAGTGGGAACAGAAGGAGATGCTTTATCTACAGTAGCAGTAGAAGGATTTACATGGGCAGATGATACACAAGAAATAGCAGTAGGAGAAAACGAATATACACTTACATTTACAAATACAGATCCAGAAAAGACAAAAACATGTGGTGTTAAAGTTTTAGGATTACCAACAGGATTAACAGCAACATATGGAGATACATTAGCAGATGTAACATTACCAGAGGAAAAGGGATTTTCTTGGGCAGATACAACAACATCAGTTGGAAATGCTACAGAAGATGGTAATGAATTTGCTATAAATTATATAGATACAGATTATGCAGATTTAAAAGTAAAAATTATTGTAGATCCAAAAGAAATAATAGTAAAAATAGAAAATACAAGTAGCGAATATACAGGAGAAGAACCTACTTTATCAGAAGATGCACTAATATCAGTTGAACCTACTGACCTAGTAAATGGCGATACAGTAGCTAGTTTAAAAATAAAATTAAGAAAAGACCCAGGAACAAATGTAGGCGATTATGACATAACGGGAGAGTATACAAGCACAAATTATGATGTGACATTTAAAAATAAAGATGATAATACAAAAGAGACAGGAACATATACAATAACAAAGGGAACATTAGTAGCAGATAATTTTGATAAAACAATACCATCAAGTAAAGAGTATGATGGAAGTCCTGTAACAGCTGCAAGTGCAAACATAAAATCAAGCATAATAGGAGCAGGCACAACAATTGTTATAAAATATTATAAAGATGGAGAAACAACAGGTTCAACAGTAGCACCATCTGATTATGGAACATATACAGTAAAAGCAAATGTAGCAGAAGGAACAAATTATTTTGCAGCAGATGGAACAGATGGAAAGCCAGAAATTGAGTTAGGAAGTTTTTCAATAACAAAAAAACAATTAACAAAATTTGATATAGATTTTGAAGCTCCAAATCCAAACACATATGACGGAACAAAAAAAGAAGCAACAGTAGCAATAAAATCAAGCATAACAGGAGCAGGAACAATAAGTGCTATTAAATATTATAAAAATGGAGTAGAAGCAGATCCAATAGATGCAGGAGACTATACAGTAAAAATAACAACAACAGGTGCAACAAACTATGAAAATGTAACAGACTTAGAAGTTGGAACATTTACAATAGAAAAAGCAGAACCAACAGTTACAGCGCCAATAGGATTAACAGCAACATATGGAGATGAATTATCAAGTGTAACGTTACCAGAAGGATTTACATGGGAAGAATCAGGAAAAGTTGGAGATGCAGGAACTAGAACACATACAGTAAAATATACATCAACAGATTCAAATTATAAAGACAAAACAGGAATATCAGTAACAGTAGAAGTAGCAAAAGCAGATTTGGAAGACTCTGATTTTGAATTAACTGGTATGCCAACAAATAATACAAAAGAATATGATGGAGATTCTGTAACAGTAACATCAAAAATTAAAGATGGAGTACTAGGAGCAGATGATATAAGAAACAAAGTTACAGTAACATATTATAAAAAAGAAGATGGAACAGAAACAGATGAAGCACCATCAGACTATGGAACATATGAAGTAAGAGTAAGCGTAGTAGAAGGAAATAATTATAATGCAGTAAATGGATTAAAAATAGGAGAATTTTCAATAACATCAGCAACACTAGACATTGCAGAAATTAAAGTGAAAAATCCAAATCCAAATGTATATGATGGAACACCAAAATTACCAACAATAGAAATGCCAGTTGGCGCAGGAACTGTAAAAGATATAAAATACTATAAAGATGGAACAACAACAGAAGTTTCAAATCCAACAGATGCTGGAATATACAGAGTAAAAATAACAACTGAAAATGCAACAAATTATGCAAATATAGAAACATTAACAGATGTTGGTGCCTTTGAAATAGTAAAAGCAGATATACCAGTAGGTAATATAAATATAATACCATCAACACCAAAAACATATGATGGAACAGAAAGTACAGCAACAGCAACAATAGATACAACAGTAGTTCCAGGAGCAACAGATGTAACAATAGATGTAACATATGAAGATGCAGAAGGAAACGAAGTTCAAAATCCAACAGATGCTGGAGTTTATACAATAAAAGTAAGCTCAACAGGTGGAGCAAATTATAAGTCATTAGCAGAAACAGAAACAATAGAAAAAATAGTAATAAACAAGGTAACATTAAGTAAAGATGACATAAAATGTACATTACCAGAAAGTCTCGTATATGACAATACTTCTAAAAAAGCAACAATAACAGTAGAAAAAGATTTAGGAGAAGGTAGAACTTTAACAGTAGCTTCAAGCGATATAACAATAAAATATGAAGATGCAGAAGGAAATATAGTAGCAGACCCAAAAAATGCAGGAGCATATACAATAAAAGTAAAAGTAAATGCGGGAAAAAATTATGAGGCCTTAGCAGAAACAGAAGTAACAACATATACAGTAGAAAAAGCAACATTAACAGTGGCTGATTTTACAATAAGTGGTATACCAGATGGTGGAAGTAAACCATATGATGGAACTGCAGTTGCTGTAACAGCATCACAAAAATCACATATAATAGAAGAATTAGAAACAGAAGTACAATATTATAATTCCAAAACTCCTGACAATGCAGAATTAAGTGCACCAAGTGGAGTAGGAACATACATAGTAAAATTAAAAGTAAAAGAAGCAAACAACTACAAAGAAGCCAATATAGAATTAGGACAATTCGCAATAACACCAAAAGGATTTGATGCTAATAAAATAAAATATACAAATACGGCAGAATATGATGGAACAAATAAAGATGCAAATGCAGTTAATATATATATAGAAGGAGATACGGCAGCTACAATAACAGATGTAAAATTTTATAAAGCAGGACACGAAGCAAATGCAAGAGATGTTGGAATATATACAGTATATGCAGATATAACTACTACAGAATCTGGTCATGTTGGAGTTATTGAAATAGGAACATTTACAATAACACCAAAAGCTATAGAAGTAACAATACAAGATGAAACTATTGAATATGGACAAGAATTAACGGCAATACAAGTTAATGATGATATAGTTTTAGGTAATGGCGATAATATAGAAGATATAATAACATACGAATTATCTGCTAAAACAGCAGGTACACAAACAATAATAGGAAAAGTAAAGAACACAGATACAGCTAAAAATTATACAGTAACATTTAACAATGGAACATGTACAATAACACCAAAACCAATAACAGTAACAATAGGAAATACAAGTAGTATATATTCAGGAGTTGAACCTACTTTACCTGCTACATCAACATTAGTAACAATACCAGATGGAGCTATTGTAGGAACTGATGACTTAGGAATAACTTTAACTAAAGATGCAGGAACAGATGCAGGAGATTATGCAATAACAGGAAATGCAACAAATGCAAACTATGATGTAAGTTTTGAAAATGGAACATACACAATAACAAAAGCAACATTAGATGAAGGTGATTTTGATAGAACTATAAGTGATGTAACATTTGGAACTACAGTTAATGTAGTGCCAACTTATAAAAACGGAATAACAGAAGCAGACGCAGGTACAATTTCAGTTAAATACTATAAAGAAGATGGAACACCTGTTACAACTCCAACAGAAGTTGGAAAATATATAGTAAAAGCAAATACACCAGGTGGAACAAATTACTTTGCAGCAGATGGAGTAAGTGCAGATGAAGAAGGAAATATATTAGAAGAAATAACATTAGGAAAATTTAGTATAACAAAATCAGATGAACCATTTACATTAACAGGAGTAACATTTAATGATAAAACAGTAACATATAATGGAGCAGAGCAAACAATAACAGTAACAGGTAGCTTACCAGAAGGAGTAAAAGTAACCTATACAAACAATAAAGGAACAGATGCTGGAACATATAATGCAATAGCAACATTTACAATAGACGAAACTAGCGAATTATATACACAATATGGTTCAATTAAAGTAGAAGGTACACAAGGAAATACATTAACAGCAACTTTAACAATAGATAAAAAAGATCCTAAGGATGAGCCTGATACATATGGAGAAGATTTAAGCAAATTAACAAATTATGAGAAACCATATAAAACAGTATTATCAGACATAACATTACCAACAGGTAGTATGGGAACTTTTGAATGGAAAACTCCAGATGCCGAAGTTGGAAATGTTGGAACAAGAACACATAAGGTAATATACACACCAAGAAATACAAATTATAAGCCAGTAGAATTAGATGTTGATATTACAGTAACAAAAATAGACCCAGAATATAACTTAGGAGAATTAGAAGCAACATATGGAGATACATTAGCAGATGTAACTTTACCAGAAGGGTTTACATGGAATGATTTAACTACTACATCAGTTGGAAATGCAGGACAAAACACATTTAAAGTAACATTTACACCAGAAGATACAGATAATTATAATATATTAACAAATATAGATGCTATAGTAAATGTCGAAAAAGCAGATCCAACAACTGATCCAACATTTAAAGCACCAACAGGACTTGAAGGATATGAAGGACAACCGCTATCTTCAATAGATATAGAAGCATTTACTGGATTTAGCTGGACAGATTCAACTACACTATTACCTTTAATAAGTGACAATGGAAACACATTTAATACAACAATGACATTTACGCCAGCAGATACTGATAACTATAAAACAATAGAGAATATTTCAGTTCAAGTTAATGTTAAAGAAAATGAAATAATAGGATTAAGAGTAACATCTACAAAGGCAGATGGGGCTAATCCGGAGTATTTTGAAGGACAAACATTTAACAGAAATGATATATTAGTTGAAGCGGAATGGGCAATAGGCGGATGGCAAACAGTAACAGATTACACAATAACAGATGAAGCAAGAACTTTAACAACTTCAGATACATTGATGGAAATAAATTATGCAGGAAAAACAGCAGACCAAGCCATAAAAGTAAAGGAAGATGAAGTAGCAAGCATAACAATAACGGCACCAGATAAATTAACATACAATTATGGAGATTCAATGATTGTAGCAGGAGGATCAATTACAAAAGTATGGGCAAGTGGAAAAACAGAAGAAAATATACCTATGACACTAGATATGCTATCTATAAAAGACAATACAACATTTAATTTCAATTCTATGAACGAAGTAGGAGCAAAAGAAGTAACAGTAGAAGCATTCGGAAAAACAATTGAAAATGCATTCCAAATTACAGTAAATGACAAAATAACAGGAATACAAGTAAAGAATAAAGAGAATTTACAAAAAATATATCATTTTGGAAAATCACTTAACTACAATTACATGAATACAGAAGATCCAGTAAAAGTAACAGTAACATATGGAAGCAAAGCTCCAGAAGAAATAGATTTAAGAGATTGTGAATTAACAGGATATGATCTATCAGATAAAACAAAAATTGGACAACCACAAACAGTAACAGTAACATACGAAGGACAAACAGATACGTTCGAAGTAATTTTAAACGATTATGTTGAAGACATAAAAGTAACAAAATATAAAGCTATATATGATATAGGAGAAACTTTAAGTATTCAAGAAGTAATAGCAAAAATGGCTAGTGGAGAAGAAAATTTAGTTGTAGGTTATACAACAAGTGGGTTTGATAGTACAACACCAGGATCTAAAACAGTAACAGTATCATATGATGGAAAAACAGCTCAAATAACAGTAACAGTAAGAAACAAAGTAAATGATATGTATATAGAAAAATTACCAAGCCAAATATCTAGTGATGGAACAAACGTAGATAAAACAATACCTTGGGGAACAGATTTATCAAAAACAGGTGGTTCTATAATAGTAAAAGATGCAGAAAACCCAGCAGGAAAAGAAATACCGATGACAAACTCAGCTGTAACTTTAGAAGGATATAATCCAACAAAATTAGGAACACAAATAATTACAGTAAGATATACATATAATGAAATAACAGATGATGGAGAAGTAGTACAACAATCAAAAACAGACACATTTACTGTAACAGTAGAAGATTATGAAACAAATACAATAAAAATAACATCACCAACAAAAACAACATATAATTATGGAGAAAACTTAGACTTAACAGGTGGAACAGTTTCAAAAGTATGGGCAAGTGGAAAAATAACAGATACAACACCAATAGATAGCGGAATGGTATCTGGATATAATGCAGTAAAGGTGGGAACACAAACTTTAACAATAACACATTGGGGAAAAACAGCCAACTTTAATGTAACAGTAGTGGATAAAACACTTGGAATATCTATGAAGAAGAATCCAAATAAAACAGAGTACACACAAGGACAAGCGATAGATGTTACAGGAGCTGTACTAAATGTAACAAAACAAAGTGGAATAAAAGAAGTTCCTATAACAAAAGACATGATAAGTGGTTATAATCCAAACAAAGTTGGAACACAAGTAATAACAGTAACTTATGATGGAAAACAAACACAATTTGTTGTAAATGTAAAGGCAAAGCCAACGACAAAACCAACAAATCCAACAAGACCAGTAAATCCAACAAAACCATCAACATCAGAAGTAGTAAAATACACAGTTACATTCGTAAATTATGATGGAACAGTATTAAAAGAGGAAGTTGTTGAAAGTGGAAAATCTGCAACAGCTCCAGAGCTAGAAAAAAGAGATGGATACAAATTTAAAGGTTGGGACAAATTATTTAATGATGTTAAAGAAGATATAACAGTAAAAGCTCAATATGAGGAAATTGATAGAGCAAAAATAAAAGGAAGTGTAACAGTAGAAAAAGGAAAGGACCCTGATTTATCTGATGTAACATTAGAAATATTTGATGAAGATGGAGAAAAAATTGACGAAATACCAGTAACAGAAGATATGATAAGTGGATTTGATCCTGAAAAAATTGGAACACAAGTTGTAACTGTAACTTATGTAGGAGAAGACGGATACGAATATACAGATACATTAAAAATTAGAGTAGTTAGACCAACTGAAACTTTAGGTGTAAAAGATGAATTTGTAGAAACTAAAGCAGAAAATATGCCATTCTTACCAGTAATTGCAGGAACAAGTGGAGCAATAGGATTATTACTAATACTATTAGCACTTGCATCTAGAAAAAATGTTGAAATATATGCATTAACAGAAAATAAGAGAAAATTAGTAGGAAAACAAAAAATAAGTAAAAATAATCCAAGAATAGTATTGGATGAATACGAAAGACAATTAAAAAATGCAAATATTGAAATAGTATTAAACAAGAACATTACAAAGAAATTAGATGATGAAGTAGTAAGTGTAGTGTTTGATGGTAAAAGATCTACATATAAAGTAGAATATGTAAATAAAGAAGAATTTATTATAAGAATAAAAAATGTAGACTAAAAGAAGTTACAAAAGAAATATTGATTTACAAATGAAAAAAGGCAAAATTTAGGCAATTAACTCGTAACTATATTAGTATTGATAAAAATAAGAAACTTGGAGGAGAGTTTAATGGAAGTTTTAAAAAGGCAAGTAAAAAGAATAACTAGTATTATTTTAATAATTACTATTTTAGTAGGGGTATTGCCTAATTTTGGCTTACTGAAGGAGTCGAAAGCAACAACAGATATTGAAAAAGGAGTTATATTAAAACAAGGAAGCTATGATGCGGAAAATAAGGTTTTTAGTATAGAATTATCTCTTAAAAATTTAGATGCAACAGCGATTGATATAACATTTTGTTATCCTAGTGATATAGTTGAAACAATAAATTATATTAAGTATGAAGCAGGAGTAGTAGAAGCCAGTACAACTCAAGCGAGAACGATGGAAGAACCTCTTGAAGAATTTTATATAGATACTGGAGCAATAAATGATGCAAATATAAACATATTCTTCAATGGAGAATGTTGTGCTACTGGTACAGATATAACAATAGCTAGAATGTATTTTCATATAAAAGATGATACTATATCTATTGATGATATTACCAACAAAATGTTTAGAATAATAAACACAGAAGAGGATCCAAATGCTTATTTTGCAATTGTTACTGATGATTCACCAGAGGGAGAATATACCAATGAGTTTAATATGTTTTTAATACGAGGATTTACCGAGGCACCTTTATTAGAATCATTGTCTATAAAAACAAATCCCACTGAAGGACAAAAATATATTCATGGAAAAGAAATTGATTTAACAGGATTAGAGCTTGAAGCAACATATTCAGATAATACAACAAAAACAATATATATTGATGATCCAGACCTAAAAATAACAACAGGAGAAAAAATTGGAGCATTTGCAGATATCAATGAGCCTAAGATAACATTCAAATATGAGGAAAAAATTACAACTTTAGATGTTGATGTTATAGATCCAGTAGTGAAAATAGAAGTTATTGATGAAGATGATATTTTAATGCAAGGAATAGATAGTGGAGAAAAAATTCCAAAAGATGAAGAGGGATTATATGTAAAAACTACTACAGCAAGTGGAAATATAAATCAAGTACCATTAAATGATGAAAGAATAACTTTGGATAGTGATAAAGCAGATATAAACAAAGTACCAGCAGATAAACAACAAAGTGTTGGAGGAGGAACATTTGCTGGACCACAAACAATAACAGTTACATATAAAGAAAGCAAAAATGAAGAAGGAATAACAACAAATTTTGATATACTAGTAAATGATATAGTAGATAGGATTGAAATATCAACAATAAATTCTCCAATAAAAGAATTTACAATAAATGATATATTTACTAAATCAGGAGCAATAGTTATAGTAGGAGCAAGTGGTCATGAATATGATGAAATACCTATGTCTTCAGATAGTGTAAAAGTAACTGAATTAGATGGAAAAGCTGTAGATTTAAGTAATATGACTTCTAGAGAATTATTAGTATCTTTTGGAAAAGCAACTGTTAAATACGAAATAACAATAAAAAATAAAGTAGAATCAATAAAAGTAAATTCAAATACTATAATATTAAAATATGATAAAAAAATAAATGAGCAACAAGATTTATTTTCTGGAATTACTGTAACAGAAATAATGGCAGATGGAACAGAAGGAGATACAAAAAATTTAGATTTTTCTTGGATACAAAATACAGATTGTTATGATGCAGATACATATAATCATAAATTAACAGTTTGGTATAATAATGATAAGAACATAGTAGGTGAAATTCCAGTAAGAGTAATAAACGAAGTAAGAGGAATAGAAGTAACAGGACTTGAAGATAAAAAATTCGTTTATAATGATACAATAAATTATGAGGGTGTAGAAGTATCTATTAAGTATGTAAATGGGGAAGTTACATATAGAGATGAAGAAATATTAGACTTATTAGAATACACTTTAGAAAATGATGGTTTACAATTAACAGTAAATGGATTTGATAGTAGTGTTATAGAAAACAATCAAAAAGTTACATTTACATATTCAGAAGATGGAAGCCAAACAGTAAGCACAGATGTTTTTGTAAATATAGGCAAAGCAACACTAGAAGTACCAGAATGTGAAGTAATAGAAATATATGAAGGAAAGAAATTATCAACGGTTGCAGATAAATTGCCAGAAACTGAATATGGTAAAATAGAGTGGAAAAATCCAGATAAAACATTAACATATAGTGAAGAAGAACAAGTTGTTGATGCAACATATAAAATGAATGCTACATATAGTGAATTTTATGAAGATGTTGATTGTAAAATTAAAGTAAAAGTATTACAAAATACAGTTGCAAGCATAGAAGTATTAGATGAATCAACAAATACAAAAGAATACGTAGAAGGACAAAATTTCGATCCAATAGGAATGAAAATAAAAGTAACATATGAAAGTGGAGACGAAGTTACAGTAACAGTAGATGAAAATACTAAAGGAATAACATATGCGCCATCAGAAAACTTACAAGTAGGAACAGATGCAATAACAGTAACTTATGGTGGAAAGACAGCAACTCAAAGTATAACAGTAGAAGCAAAGAAAGTAACAAGCATAGAAGTAACACAGCCAACAAAGAACGAATATGTAGCAGGACAAAATCTAGACTTAACAGGAATGACAATAACGGCAACATACAATGATAATACTAAAAAAGATATAACAGCAGATACAAGCAAATATACAGTAAGTCCAGAAAATGGAGATGAATTAAATACAGTAGGAACACAAACAATAACAGTAACATATATAGGAACAGATATAGATGCAGGGGCAACAATAACAGATTCAACAACAGTAGAAGTAGAAGCAAAGAAAGTAACAAGCATAGAAGTAACACAGCCAACAAAGAACGAATATGTAGCAGGACAAAATCTAGACTTAACAGGAATGACAATAACGGCAACATACAATGATAATACTAAAAAAGATATAACAGCAGATACAAGCAAATATACAGTAAGTCCAGAAAATGGAGATGAATTAAATACAGTAGGAACACAAACAATAACAGTAACATATATAGGAACAGATATAGATGCAGGGGCAACAATAACAGATTCAACAACAGTAGAAGTAGAAGCAAAAGTAGTAACAGAAATAAAAGTAACAACAGCACCAGAAAATACAGAATATATAGAAGGACATCCATTTGATAAGACAGGAATGGTAGTAACAGCATACTATAATGATGGAACAAATGCCGAAACAGAAGATTATGAAATATCTCCAAAGGGTAATTTAGGAAGAACAGATACAACAATAACAATTAACTATACAGGAACAGATATAAAAGATGAGACAAATAAACCAACTGCAATTGTAACAATAACAGTAACACCAAGAGAGATAGAAAAAATAGAAATAACAAAAGCACCAGATAAAGTAAATTATTTTGAAGGACAAAACTTTGACCCAACAGGAATGGAAATTACAGTAACATATAATGACCATGAAAATCCATTAGTTATAAAAGACGATTATACAAATATAACATTTAATCCTAGTGTAACAGAAGCATTAAAAACAACAGATACAGGAATAACAGTAACTTATGAAGGACATACAAAAACTCAACCTATAACAGTAGAAGAAGACTATGTAACAGAAATAACAGTAAGTTATCCAAACAATTTCCAACAAGTTGGAAAAAATGTAGACTTAACTAATACAACAATACAAAAGAAATGGGCAAGTGAACTTTCGCATGGAGCAGATGATACAGAAGCTGTAACTTTAGATATGATTTCTAGCACAAGTATAGTTGATGGAAAATTCACAGTTCCAGGAACTGTAGAAATAACAGTTACATATGATAATGGAAAAATAGATAAACCTACAGCTAAGTTTGAAGCTTTAGTAGAAGATGCAATACAAAGTATTACTTTAAATAATATCAATACAAGCTATTGGGTAGGAGATGAAATCGATAATAGTTTAGCAATCACAGTAAATTATGCAAATCCAGCCAATAACAAAACAATAGTATATGGAACAGATGATTGGAAAAAATGTTCTATTGAAGGAATAGATATGTCTAAACCTGGAACATACACATTAAAAGTAGCTTATGGGGATTATAAAACAGAAGGAAAAATAATAACAGTAAAAGATTATGTTACAGAAATTAGAGTAGTTAATAATAAGCTAATATACAAATTAAATGAAAATGGTAGCTTTAATATACAAGTAAATAAATATATGGCAAGTGAACCTTCAAAAGCTATTCCAGTAATTAAAAATGAATATAGTTTATCAATTCCAAATGTTGATACAACTACTGTTAATACAACAGATGTAACAGTATCATACAAAAATGAAAAAAATGAAACATTAACAGATAAATTTAATGTACAAGTAATAAATGCAACAGCAAAAGCAGTATTAGAAACAACACCAACAACAATGCCTAAAAATTGGGGAGATGCTTTAAATTTAGATGGTGCAAGTATAAAAGTAGAAAAACAAGATGGAACTTATGATACTATAAATTTACCAAATAGCGCAGTAACAGTTTCAGCTTATAATTCAAAAACATTAGCACCACAAACAATATCTTTCACATATAAATATAAAGAACTAAATGAAATAAATGTTGAAGTAGAAAAAGCTATACCAGTTGAAGGAACATTAAATATAACATTAAAAGATTATTGGACAGGAGAAATAAGAATTAGTGGTGTTCCAACCACATCAATAAAAGGACAAGAACTAGACTTGGGGCAAGCAACAGTTTCAAAAATAATGGCAAGTGGAGCAATAGATGGAACAACCCCAATATTAAGTTCAATGATTAGCAATTTTGATAAAAATATAGAAGGAAAACAAACAATAACAATAACACATTTTGGTAAATCAGCAACATGTGATGTAACAGTAACAGATTATATTACATCAATATCTATGAATAAATTACCAAATAAAGTTAACTATACAAAAGGTGAAGCGATAGATGTAACAGGTGCAGTATTAAATGTTATAAAACAAAGTGGTAAAGTAGAAGAAATAGCAATAACAAAAGAAATGATAAGTGGATACAATTCAAACAAAGTTGGTCAACAAACAATAATAGTAGATTACTATGGTTTCAAAACATCATTTATAGTAACTGTAAAATCAAAAACAACAGATAAACCAGTAACACCAACTAAACCTACAAATCCGACAAAACCAAGTAAGCCATCTGATAATACACCAATCGAAGATAAACCAATAGTTCCAGAAGAAACAAAGAAATACTTAGTTACATTCGTAAACTATGATGGAACAATAATAAAAACAGAAGAAGTCGAAAGTGGAAAATCTGCAACAGAACCAAAAGTAAAAACTAGAAAAGGTTATAAATTTATTGGTTGGGACAAAGAGTTCGATGTTGTAGAAGAAGATATGGAAATAACAGCACAATACGAAAAAATTAAAACTATAAAAGAAAGTCCAAAACCAACTCAAACTTTGGGTGAAAAAGATGAAGTAAAAGAAGAAAGCAATATTCAAAAAACTTTAATACCAGCAACAATTGGTTTAGGAATAACAGGATTATTACTACTATTGATAGCTATATTAACAAAGAAAAATGTTGAAATATATGCAATATATGATGAAGAGAGAAAACTAATAGGAAGAGAAAAAATAAGCAAACATAATACTACTATTCTTTTAGATGCATATAAATCAAAATTAGAAAATGCTAAAGCTGTTGAAATAGAGATAAACGAAAAAACAGTAGAAAAATTAGAAGGAGAAATAGTTCAAGTAGTAATTGATGACAAAACAAAAAAATATAAAATGACAAATAAAATTGTAATTAAAAAATAATGAGTGAAAAACCCTCAGTCTGCTGAAGCAGATTGAGGGTTTTTGTGTATTGGAAAAGTTAGGCTTTTTGTTGATATATTGCAAACATTGTAGGGGTCGGCGCCTTCGACGACCCGTTTCTTTCTTCTATTTCTCAAATCATATGTATATGGTTTGGCATAATTATATAATCATTTATTTTCATATCTGGGAAATTTAAATTTTAAGAATAAAAATAGTTCTTATAGATTGATATTTTATTTATGTTATATTGTAGGGGTCGGCGCCCTCGACGACCCGAATTATAATATTACAACAAATTCAATGCAAACGATGTAGGGGCAGACGAATCACGCTGTCTGAGTGGCGAAGCACATTTATTATCAAATTTAGTTTAACATTAGCTAATGCAGATATTAGAGTAAACATTAAATATGGATTCAATAATGCTAGGGATTCTTTGGATGTAATACTTACAAGGAATAAATTGTAATGATAAATGCTATGATTGCAAGTTTAATAATGACATTTAGTAGTAATACAATAATGTTAAATGCATTGAGATTAAGAAAATAAATATTCATTATTAGCAGAATAATGTCGAAAAAAAGAGGAATTTTGACATAAATTTATGTTGAATTTTCTCTTTTTTATTTCACTCAAAACTGCCTATTCCCTAGGAATATTGATAAAAAAATATGTTAAATGTAAAACAAATGTAAAGTAACTTTAATAAATAAATATATGTTGTCTAAACCTTAAATTTCCCTAATCTTAAGTATATATATATTTATATATAAGCACAAATTTTGGCATTGACTTAAGTCTAAAAATGACTAAAATGAAGGTATATTGTATTAAATTGTACAAAAACCAAACAAAGGAGAAAATGCCATGAACAACTTAGAACAAATGAAAAAGAGAAAACAGAATTTGAGCATAGTAATTGCTATACTTATTGTGCTTAATTTGTTGCTAATTTTAGTATTTGCAACAACAACTGGTAACCAAGATGCCGGTATTGCAACATATAGCGGAGAGGAGGTAGAAAATCCAGAAGATCCAATAATATTTGATGGACAAATAGAAAAAGCAGACGTAAAAACAGGAGCTAACTTTACAGTGGCGTTAGATAGCACAGGTAGAGTTTGGGCTTGGGGACAAAATAACAAAGGTCAATTAGGTAATGGAACATTAGAAGATTCTGTAACTAAACAGCCTGTTTTAATAGCTAAAATGGGAAAAGATAAGTATGGAAATGAAACAGTTATAGATGAGAATCAACTAACTAATGTAAAACAAATTGCTGTTGGAGAATATCATGCGGCTGCATTAACTGATAATAATGAAGTGTATGTATGGGGTTATAATTACTTTGGGCAAACAGGAAATGACTCAATAAGAAAAGAATTATATGCACAAAAAGTATCAGGATTAGAAGGAAAACAAGTAAAGCAAATAGTAACAGGTGCTAATTTTACATTAGCTTTAACAACAAGTGGAGAATTATTTGGTTTAGGTGATAGTGCTAATGGACAATTAGGATATTACAATACTTTAAGGTTTACTTCTATTATAAACTTAGAAGATAATAAAGCTGAAAAAGAATTATCTAATATAAAAGAAATTTCAGCTGGATATAAACATATAGTAGCTTTAAAGAATGATGGAACAGTTTGGAACTGGGGAGATACAACAGGTTCAGGCTTTGATTTCACGGCAATAAATCAAGTTGCTTTCCCAGAAGGAGAAACAATAAAAGAAATACAAGCTGGTAACGATGTATCAATGGCATTATCTGCTTCAGGAAAAGTATATACATGGGTATTAGGAGGTAATCCACAAGAAGTAGTATTACCAACAAAAACAGTTTTGGTTGAAGGTACAGAAGGAGAAGAAACTGAAGAAGTACAAGTACAAGTTAAAGATAAGAACGGTATATCAATAGTAAATAAAACTTACTATATAATAGATACAGATGGTGACGTATTTGGTTGGGGACAAAATAATGTAGGGCAAATAGGAAACTATAATACAGCAGCACAAACAATACCACAAAAACTTAGATTTGAAGATGAGAATAGAGAAGAGAAAATAAATCATAAAATAGATAAATTAGCAAGCTCTCCAGTTGCTGGAGTTAATGTAAATGGTGCAGTAAATTATGATACAGCATATGCAATAAATGCATCTGGATATGTATTAGGTTGGGGTTATGCAGGAATTGACATAACAGCTACAAATTATACAGATGGAAGTAACACAGGAAAATTATTAGGAGATGGAGATAGAACTAGAGCAGATTATATAGGAAGCATAAGTGTAAAAGCTATTACAGGAAATGACATAGAAATTAAAGTGGGAAATACAAAAGATTTACTTGAAATGTTAAAAACAGAAGGTTATATAACAGGAGGAAGAGTAAACCTATATAAAGAAGGATTAGAAGGAAAAGTTGGAGAAGCATTAACAATAAGATCAATTAACGAAAATATAGCAAGTTACAATAAAGATACAGGAATTGTAACAGGTATAACAGTTGGAACTACTGCTGCAGAAGTAAAAACTGCAAAGAATACTATATATATCAATATAAAAGTTGTAGATGACAACGATGTAGCATTCCCAAAAATAGAAACAAGAAATGGTTATACAGTAGCATTAAAAGCAGATGGAACAGTTTGGGCATGGGGATATAATAGATTATTAGGAATTGAAGATACAGAGCATACAAATCATAGTGGAATAATAGTACCAACACAAGTAAAAGGATTAGAAAATGTTAAAGATATAGCAATTGGAAATAATTTTGTATTAGTATTAAAAACAGATGGAAAAATATATGCTTGGGGACAAAATGATTTAGGACAACTTCGGATGCGGAACAACTACAAATACAGAAATAGTTAATATAATGACAGGTGAACCAGTATTAACTGAAGTAAAAGCATATAACTTAGTAGAAGTAACAAATAATGTAAAAGTACCAGTAACAGGTTCAAATATTCCTAAAGAAACAGCAACTGCTGATGGAACAATGGAATATATGGCAAATGGAAATGTTTATACTAAAGTTAGTGATGATAGTATAGATGGATTTAAACTTGGAGGAAATCTTGTAATCAAAAAAGATACAGATGGAAACTATTATGAATGGGATTACACAAACAATACATTTAGAACAGTAGAAGAAAAAACAAATAAAGTAGAAGGAAAAGAACTACCAAAAATAAAAGAAATTTCAGCAGGTTCAAACAACTCAATAGCATTAGCAGAAGATGGAACAGTTTGGGCTTGGGGACAAAATGGAAATAGCCAATTAGGATTAAATTCAATTACAACATGTGAAACACTTGCAAAACAAGTAGATTTAACAAACTTAGAAGAAGAAACAGTAAAACAAGTTGAAGCAGGAGATTTAGCATCATACATATTAACAACAGATGGATTTGTATATGCTTGTGGATATAGCGGAAATTACTTATGTGGAAATACAACTTCAAGTTACGTATATATTCCAACAAGAATTAACAATTTAAGCAAAATTACCAAAATATCTGCAGGAAATAATAGATATGCAGTAGCAATTGATATAAAAGGAAAAGCATATGCTTGGGGACATTATGTAAGTGGATATACAAGTGGACAACCAGCACAAATAGTATTACAAAATAGTCAAAACATTGTGGATATAGAAGCAACAGATGATTTCGGAGCAATGTATAAATTTGCAGATGGAACAGTTGGATATTCTTCAAGTGTTTACCCAACAGTAAATTATAGTTCAACATATTATTACTACAGGGGAAGAAAATATTATAGAAGTTATGTTTCAGGTACAACACCACCAGTAGTTAAAGAACTTAAAGATACAATACTAATAAATGGTGGAAATAAAAACTACATAATTGCAGAATCAGATGGAACAGTTTGGGGATATGGAAATAACTCTAATGGAGAATTAGGAGATAGAACAACTACAGCAACAGCTAGTGACGTATTAGAAGACATAACAAAAGCATATATTTCATTAAATAGATATGAAATAACATTGACAGAAGGTGAAACAAATAATTTAAGTGCTACATATAATTACGGATTTAACTTATTTAAATCTGGTAGTGAAGCTATACCTATGGAATATACATCACTAAATGGAGATATTGCAACAGTTGATGCAAGCGGAAAAATAACAGCTAAAAAATCTGGAAAAACATATATAGAGGCAAAAGCAGAAGATGGAACAACTTTAAGAGTTATAGTAAATGTATTATCAGCAAAAGAAGTTGTAACACCTAAAGTATCTGTAGGTAATACTCATACAGTAGCATTAAAAGCAGATGGAACAGTTTGGGGATTTGGTAACAATTCAAACGGAGAATTAGGAAGTGCAATAGGTGTAATAGCTGAACCAGAAACAATATCTATAAGCGAAACAATAAAAGACATTGCTGCAGGAGATAAATATACACTAATGTTAACAACAGATGGAAAAGTATTAGCAATGGGAAGCAATGTTTATGGACAATTAGGAAATAATACAAAAGAAAATTCAATATCAACTGTAACCGTACAAAAACAAGTAGTAGATAAAGACGGAAATATTAGTTATGTAGATTTAGATAACATAGAAAAAATATCTGCAATTGGTTATACAAGCTATGCATTAGACAAAGATGGAAATATGTACATATGGGGAAATAATGCAAACGTATACGCAACAAAAGTAAATACATATGGATTTAAAGTAAACAATATTGATGGAAACTTAATATTAACAGAAGACGGAAGAGTTTGGAAAATTACAAGCTCTACAGCATTAAACTTTGTAAGAAACTTAGAAGATATTACACAAATTTCTAGTGCAACATATGCTATAGGAACAAATTATGGATATAATATGGCACTAGATGGAGATGGAAAAGTATACACATGGGTAAATTCAAGCAACGCAAACAATAAAGCAACAGGAACAGAGACAACAATACCTACACAAGTAGTAATACCAACAGCTGAAGATGAAAAAATAGTAGATATACAAGCTGGTATACAATTTGCTTATGCAATGAGCGATAAAGGAAATGTATACTCTTGGGGTCAAAATTCTACAGCATTAGGAAGAACAGGTACATATTCTACACCAGCAAAAATAAATGAAGAACAACTTAACAATATAGAAAGTATAGCAGCAACAACATTTGGAAACGGAGCTAGACGTGCATTTGCAGTAACAAGAACAGGTTCAGTATATGGATTTGGAGCAAATGGAGGAAATTGCTTAATAGGAACAGGAGAAACAGATGCATACTATTATGAATCAAAATTAGTAGGAGAAAGCTATGCAGGATTTGTTATAGATGGAGTTCCTACAACAAGATTATATATGAATGTTAATGATACAATAGGAATAGACATACAAGCAAGTTTATTAGATGCATTTAATTTAAGATTGAACACAGCCGAAACTACTGAAGAGACAGATTTTGAATGGACAATATTTAATAGTGATTTAGTAAGTTTATCAGGAAATGGAGATACTAGAAAACTAACATCAGGAAGCATAATTGGAGAAGCAACAATAGTTGCAACAGATAAGATAAGTGGAAAAGTTGCAAAATTATTTATAGATGTTAAACCAACAAATACTGAAGTTGCACCAAAAATTGAAACAACAGGTAACCATACAGTATCATTAAAAGCAGATGGAACAGTTTGGGTATGGGGAACAAATAATAATGGTGTATTAGGATTGGACTCTACAGAATATGGTAAAACAATAAAAGAACCTGAACAAGCAAGAATAGCTAAGAGAATAATGGTATCAGAACCAATTTTAAAAGAAGAAGAAACACCAGATGTAATAACACCTGAAGCACCAGCAACAGATACTCCAGTAGATTCAGAAGAACCAGAAGAGCCAGTAGAAGAAGTAAGACCAGTATATGTAGACGAAGACGGAAATGAATACTATAAAGTAGGAGACAATTACACAGATTTAGATGGAAAATTAGTTATTAGAAAAGATACAGACAATAATTTATATAAATGGAATAATGTAGAAAATTGCTATGAATTGGAAGACTTAACAAATGAAGATGGAAGCCCAATTATAGTTACAGATATTGCTACATCTAATAATCATACCCTATTATTAACAAAAGATGGAGATGTATATAGCTTTGGATATAATTATTACGGACAATTAGGATATTCAACATCACCAAATAATTATCAATGCTTACCAAAGAAAGTAAATGGATTAAAAGATATAGTTAAAATTGCTACAGGAGACAACATTAGCTTAGCATTAGATAAATATGGAAGACTATGGGCTTTTGGAAAGAGTGGATATACAACATATCCAAGTGGTAGACCAGTATACAATCCAATAATAAACTCAATTATACCAAAAAGAATGAAAGTATTAGATGGTGTAGATATAGTTGATTTAGCAAAGAGTGCAATAGATATAACAAACGAATATGTATTAACAAATGAAGGTGTTGTAAAAGCATTAAAATTATATGGAACAAGTTTAGCAACAGGAACTACAATAGAAGGAATAGATGGAAAAGTTATAAAGGTAACAAAAACTAGTGGTTCACAAAATAATGGACATACAGCATTCCTAACAGAAAATGGAACATTATACACAATAGGAAGAGGAACAAGTGGACAATTAGGAAATGGAGACAGAAAGAATTCATCTGGAATAACAGGCGATGAATTCACAGCAGTACAAGTACAAGATACTCAAGGAAGTAATTTAGGAAACATAAGAGATGTATATGTTGGAGAAACACATACAATAGCAATAGATAAATCAGGAGAATTATATACTTGGGGAAGCAATACATATGGAGAATTAAGAAGTACAGAAAGTACAGCGCCAAGTATAGTTCGTGCATATAAAGTAGAAGAAGATGAAAGAATTAAGAAAGCAATATTAGTTTCAGCAGGAAATGGACACTCAATAGTAGTAGATGAAACAGGATTTGCTTATGCTTGGGGACTTGGAACAAGCGGACAATTAGGAAATGCATTAGGAGTAAATAGTAGACCAGCTGTAAGAGTTGGAGTAGAAGGAATAAGATTAGAAACAAATCATATAACATTAAAATCAAAAGATAACATAGAAATAAATGGATATAACAAACAATTAAACTTAATATATGATCCAGAAATAGAAATAAGCAGTGTACAATCTAAAGATACAAGGGTAGCATCAGTACGTAAAAATGCTGATAGCGAAGCTAAATTAACTGTATCTGGAGTAAATGCGGGTACAACTACTGTATTAGTAAATAGTGTAGATGCGAATAACTTTACATATACAAGTATTATACAAGTAACAGTATTACCAACAATTGCAGATATTGCAGATGATGTAATATTACCGCTAGATAGAACACTTAACCCTATGACAGTAAGTGGAAGTTCTCATACACTAATATTAAAATCTGATGGAACAGTTTTAGCTTATGGCGATAATGCTTATGGACAAACAGCAGGAAAAGCAACATATTCAGATAGAGTAAATGTAGTTAAATTCCCAGAAGAAGCTGCATCAATAATAAGTGTATCTGCAGGAGATGACTTCAGTGTTGCATTAGATAGAAATGGAAATGTATATACTTGGGGTAATAATAGAAATGGAGAATTAGGTTTAGGAACAACAGACTTCAATAGACATAATGAACCAACAAGAGTACCAACACTAAGAAATATAGTAAAAATAGCAGCAGGAGCAAAACATTGTATAGCTTTAGATAAAGACGGATATGTATATACTTGGGGTAATAATACAAGCGGTTCTTTAGGAACTGGAGGAACAGCAAGTGTAACTATACCTGTACAAGTAAATAATGTTGCAAATGTAATAGATATAGCTGCAGGAACTGACCATTCAATGGTATTAACAGCCGATGGAAGCGTATACACAACGGGAAAAAACGGTTTAGGACAACTAGGTGTAGAATATATCGTAAGCAAGAGAAACTTTGAAAAAATAAATATAAATGCAAAGATTGCATTTATAGAAGCTGGAAACAAAACAAGTTTTGCAATAGATGTAGATCGTAATTTATGGGTATGGGGAAATAATGCAGATGGTCAATTAGGAATTGGATCAAGCCAAACACAAATAAATATACCTACAAAATGTAATATAGCAAATGTACAAAGTGTATCAGCAGGAACAAACCATACACAAATTGTAACAACTAGCGGAGAATTATATACAGCTGGTTTAAATGATTGCGGTCAATTAGGAATTGGAGCAAATACAAGCAAAGTAGATACATTCACAAGAGTTTCAAAACTATTTGGAAGCAATGTTATGAATTCAAATGCAGGAGAAACATATAGTACAGTAATAGATAAAGATGGAAAAGTTTATGGATTTGGAGATTATAATCATGGAAATACAGACAGAGTAAGTAGAACAAAGAGCTTTGAGCCTATACTAATTAGTAATGAAACATCATATATAGACAATCAAGATATTACATTAAATATAGATAGTACTTATGAATTAAATGTAAATGGAAAATATAAATTAAACGTATTACATAAAGATAAATCTGAATTTACATATCAATCATTCAATGAAGAGATTGCAGAAGTTGATGAAGATGGAACAATAACTGGAATTGCAGTAGGAACAACATTAGTTAGAATAACAGATGAAGACGGAAAAGTAAGCACTGCAATAGTTAAAGTAGTTCCAGTTGATGCAATTCAAGCACCAACAATTGAAGGTGGAGACAAATTTACAATAGTAACAGATAAAGCTGGAACACCATACTTATTTGGTAATAAAGAAAATATCATAGATAGCAACATTCCAAAAATAATAGATGATAGTACATCATTCAAAACAGTAAAAGCAGGAGAAGACTTTATAGTAGGTATAAACCATGATGGAACTGTATGGACATTAGGAGATAACACAAAAGGACAATTAGGAATAGAATTAGATAAAGACTATTCAACTGGATTTGTTAGATTAAACAGAAATACTATAAAAGGAATAAACCAAGTTGATGCAGGAAATGGCCATGCTATAGCATTAGATGAATTAGGAACAGTATATGTATGGGGAGATAACTCTAAAGGACAACTATGTACAGATTCATCTATAGATAAAGTAACTTCACCAATGATTATAAGACCAAGTGAAAATAGAATAATATCTGTATCTGCAGGTGGAGATTATAGTGCAGTAGTAGATACAGAAGGAAAAGTATACATTATAGGAAAAGCATACATACTTAGAGATATACTAAATGAAAAAGGCGAAGTGATAGGACAAGAAGAAGTAGAAGTAAATGCTGTTCAGGAAGTTACAAATATACAAAATGCTGTAAAAGTTGCAGTAGGAAAAGATAAAACAATAATATTAACAAATACAGGTTCAGTATTTGAAGTAACAAATAGAAGTAAAAAAGGATTTGCAATAGCAACACAAGTAAGAGGACTTAGTGGTACAAACAGAATAATAGTAGATATTGCAACAAATAGTGATACATTTATGGCATTAACAAATACACAAGAATTATATACTTGGGGAAATAATGCTAATGGACAATTAGGAGCAAATAGTAACTCAAATTCAATCAATTCAATCCAAAAAGTTGCAACAGATGTATTTACAATTGGTGGAGGAAAAACAAATACATATTATATAAATACACAAGGTGAAGTAATGGCAGCAGGGTTAAATACAGAAGGACAATTAGGAAATGGAACAAGAGGAAATGATAAAGCTACAACAAAAGAATTTAGTAAAACATATACAAAAGTAGGAAATAGAGAATTTGCTATAAAAGAATTAAAAGTAGATGGAACATTAAATTCAGTAGAAGCTGTTAGAATAGGAAGAAACTGGACAGTATTAACTGGAAAAGAAAGCATAAAAGAATTAGAGAGAGAAATAAATCAAAAACTTACTCTAATATCAGAAGCTAAAGAATTTAATGCATTTAGAGAAATTGTAGGAAATGTTAGTGACTATGAATTTGAATTATCAAATACAAATATAGCTAACTTAGAATTACCAACTACAGATGCAGATTATGCAAAAGTTGAAGCAACGAACTTAGGAAAAACAGTATTAACAGCTAAAAATAAAGTAACAAATGAAGAAAAAGAATTAACAATAATAATAGTAGAAGACAAAAAATTAAGAGTAGAAGACATAATAGTAATAGATAGCGATGATGCTAAATTTGAATCAGAACCAAATACAGAAGATTTAAATATTGACTTTGTAATAAGAGTAGAAGGCTCTAAAGATTCTGGAACATTAAATGTTACATTAGAATTAGAAGGAGACAAATTAACTTTAGCAACAGATGGAGATAAGGAATATACTATTACTCCAGTGCTAGACACAGAAGATTTAAGCAAAGTAGTAGAATGGGTAGTAGAAGGATTAGATTTAACAAAATCTACTCAAACATTAACTCTAACATTAGAAACAGAAGCTGGAGAAGAAATTGAATATACAGTAGTAATTAGAAAAGAAGTTAATGTTAAAGTAAATGACGAAGTTTTAGCACCAGAAGAAAAAGAAAATGTAGTAACATATACTAAATTTATAAATCCAGAAGATGCACAAGCAAAATTTGAAATAACAGTATTAGATAGTACTAAGAAAATAGTATTAAAAGATAAAGATGGAAACAAATTAGCTGAATCAAAGAACGGAGAGGCAATATTAAAAATAGATGATTTATCAGTACCAGAAAAAGAAAATGAATTCATTATAGAAATAACAGATAAAGATGGAAAAGTAGAAAAATCTATATTAAAAATATTAAAATCTTCAATAGAATCAATAACTGTAGTTGATGCTACAAATCCAAAAGGACATGTAACAGCTGGAAAAGTAGAAGGAACAGATGGATATGTATATAATTTCGAAGCAGAAATTGATGGGTCAAACAAAGATGCAGAAGTAACATTAAATATAATAAATAAAAATGTTACAAATATAACAATTGATGGAGTAGAAACAGCAGTTTCAAATACCATTACATTTAATACAGAAAAGGTAGATGAAGCAATTGAAATAATACTTACAGTTTTAGACCCAATAACAAATACAACATATACAGAAAAATACAAATTAACAATTCATAAAGTTGGAGCAAATACAGAAATTTCTGAAATCGTACTACAATATATTGACGGAGATAAAGAAGGTTTACCGGAAGATTGCAAATTTAAATTTGATGGAAACAATACTTATAGTGTAGTATTACATAATAAAGATTTAGATTTAGAAGATTATATAACATTTGGATTTAAAGTAACATTAAAAGATTCAAATGCATATGTAAAACAAGCAAGCCATTCAGGTTTCGGTTCTCAAGGAATAGGAAACATAAATTCATCACCAGATAGCAAAGCAGATAATAAAAATAGTGTTTCATATAAAATAGTTGTAACTGCTGAAAATGGAAGAGATACAAAAGAATACAATGTAGTTATATACAAAGAATCAGAAGATACAACAATTAAAACAATAAATACAAATAGTATGTTATCTGACGGAACAATTAAACAAAAAGAAGCAGAAACTAAAGATGGAATAAATTACATAGGAAAAGTAGTAAAAAATAGCGATAGTTATGAAGTAGAAATTCAATTAAATGATTCTTATGCAACAATAGCAAATATTAAATTTGCTGGAACAGAAGATAAATTGACTTTAATATCAGAAAAGTCAGATTCAAAGATAGGAAAATATACATATACTTTACCAGTTGATAAAATTGGAACAGATATTGAAATAACAGTAAAACCAGAGTTTAGCGGAACACCAGAAGAAACATATATATTAAAAACAGATTATTTAGATGATAATGCAAACTTTGGAAGCATAAAATTAGGAGACAAAATACTTGATATTACAGAAGATACATTAAGTGAAAGCATAAAAGCAGAAGATAGTGACAAATTAAATGTAATAGCAGAAAGTGTTAATGCAACTATAGAAATATATGATGTTGATCCTGCAAGTGATGGAGCTACACCTATTGCATTAGGTAAAGGTGAAGTTACTATAGATACTTTAGGAATAAATAAAGGGGCAGAAAAAACAGTATATATTAAGGTAGTTTCTGAAGATGAACAAAATATAACAATAAAACAATTAACAGTAAAAAGATTATCAGATAATACAAATATTAAAACTGTAATATTTACAGTTGGAGATGAAGCTAAAGAAGTAGAATATACACCAGGAAAAGTTATTGAAATATCTGATAAGTACATATCAAACGCAACTAATGTAAAAGTAACATTAGAAGATTCTAATGCAACTGCGTTAGTTGAAGGAGAAGATAATGCAGTAGGTGCAGTTCTAGATTTATTAACAAATAATACAATAAATGTAGAAGTAGAAGCTCAAGATGGAACTAAATTTACTCATACTATAACAATAAAAGTTTTATCATCAAGTACAGAAATAACAAAAGAAATACAAGACAAAGGAATTGTATTAAAACAGAACAACGACTTTATTAAAGATGAAGACAATGAAAATTCATATAGTGTAGAAGTAAAAAATACAGGAGACGATGTAGATTTAGTTATAACTAATGATAAAGCTACAATAAGACTTGCAATATTAAGTGTTGATGGTGAGGCAGTAACAGAAAAGACATATGTAACAGATAATAAAATAGTTGTAAATTCAGCAAAAGTTACAGATGTTGAAGTAGAAGTAACAGCAGAAGATGGAACACAAACTGTTTATACAATTACTGTAATTCCAGAAGATCCAGTGCTATCAGAAGTAAAAGTAATAGGATCAGCATCTACAATTGAAAAAGTATTAACAACAGATGAATTAAAAGCAATGTCAGCAATAGTTAGAGTTCATCCAGATTCTAATAAAGCTACAATATACTTAAAACCATCAGAGAATTATGTATTAAAAGAGGTAAGTGCTATAACAAATCCAAATATGACAACAGAAGATGGTAAAGAATTACAAGGAAACTATACAGGAGTAATAGGAACCCCTTATACAACAATAACTGTAGATTTATTAGATAGCAGTATATCTGATACAACAAAAACTATAATTACTATAAATTCAGAAAACGGAAAAACAGAAACCTTAAACTTAAATATAGTAAGAGGAAGCACCGAAGCTAAATTAGACAGTGTAATAGTTAAAGGAACTACTACAGAAGAATCAGTAGTTACTGAATATGATAGAAATATCACTGCTAGTGCATCAATAGATTCAGAAGATAGTTTATATAATATAATTCCAAAACCAGCAAATTACGGAACATATAAATTATATAGAATATCTGATGAAAACAAAGACGTTTTATATAGAGATATAGACTTAACTAAAGAAGAAGAAATTAACGAAACTTCACAAATAGCTTTAACTACTAAAGATCAAAGATTTATAATAGTAGTAACAGCAGAATTTGGAGGAGCTGAAAAGAGATACGAATTTAAGGCAAGAAAAGTTAATAATGATACATCAATAAAAGACTTTAAAGTAACAGTTAATGGTGTTAAAGGTGAGGTAGAAAAACATTTAGTTGACTTTGGAGAATTTGATAAAGATGGTAATATTAACATATATGTTCCAAATGGTGTAAGCAAAATAAATATAAGCGATTTAGTACTATCAAATGAATTTGCAAAAGCAGAATGGAGAAAAGGTACAGAACCTAATTATACAGATGCTTTACAAGTTGGTGCTAATATGGAATTTGTCTTACCAACAGGACAAGTGTACATTAAAGTAACAACAGAAAGCGGAGTAGAAAAAGAATATTGTCTAAATATTAAAATAGCAACAGAAGACACATCTTTAACAGATATGAAATTAGATGATATAACAAATGTACCAGAAAAAGCTATTACAATAGAAGCTATTACAGACACACAAAGAGAAGCAACAATAACAGAAGATACATTTGCGGCAAAAGAAACTTCAACAAGTAATGGAGTTGTAAGAATAAAAGTAACAGAAGTAAATGGACATATTGTAAATGAAACTATTGCAACAGAAGATGCAAAAATAGGTTCAAATGCATTAGAATTAGCATTAGATAGAGATTACACATATACAGATGCTGAAGGTGTTGAGCATACTATACCAGCAAATGCTGTAAGAGAAATCAAGATTGTAACAACAGTAACATCAATAGCATATGAATTATATCCAGATTACTATGAAGCAACATCTAATCAAAAAGAATATGAATTAACAATTAAGAGATTACTTGCTGATACAAATATAATTATTACAATCGATGGTGAAACTTCAGACACAGTAATAGACACAAAAACAACATCTTACAATGATACAATAGTAGAAGATGGTAAAACAGTATATGTATACAAAGTTCAAGTACCATCAACACAAGAAAAATTAGTAATAAATAATGTAAAAACACATAATGAAAGTGCAATTATAACACATACAAAAGTAGGAAATGATATATATACAGAAGAAGAACCATATAGTATAAACTTTAGCTCAGTAGATAAAGCAAGTGTTACAGAAGACTTTACAGTAGAAAATCCATTAGGAAATGAAGTTGTATACAGACTAGTAGTAACAAAATATTCTGGAAATAATAATATTGAGACTTTACAATTAAACGAAAATAAAATAGTAGATACAAACAAAGATGATATATATGAAACAGCATTATTATCACCAGTAGATAAACTAGACTTAAAATTACAAGGAATAGAAGAAAATGCTAAAGTAGAAATTGCAATTAAAGGTGTAAATGAAGAAACTGTATCAGTTACAGTAGGTTCATTTGACCCAGTTGATAATACTATAACAGCAGACTTAATGGAAAAATTAGAATCTATATTAACAACAAAAGGTATAGAAATAGAGAACTTAGATAAAATTAGTATAAGCATCAAAATCCAAGCAGAAGATCCTACATTAGATGCAAGAGAATATACATTAAATATAGATGTAGTTAAATCTAACTTAATATCTATTAACGGATTAAACAAAGATGGAGTTGTAAGCCAAGACTCACAATTAACAGCAAATGAATTTAAGTATAATCCTGAAACAAATGCATTTGAAACAGAAGCAATAGCAGTTCCATATGATACAACAAGAGTATTATTAAATAAAATAACATGCAAAGATAGAACTGTAATAACAGATAAAGATGGAAATGTAATAACTGAATTAAATGTAGATTTATTGAGAGACGGAATAACTAAAGCTATAATCAATACAAACTTAGACGGTATAGAACAACAATTTATTGTAAATATTAGATTAAGATCAACAGACACAAGTATAAAATCAGTATCATCAAATGGAAAGACTACTAGTGAATTAGATGAAGAAACACAAACTTATGTATTACCAGTACAAAGTACAGTTGATCCAGTTGTAAAGGTTAACTTCATTGATACTAATGCACATATTATAAGTGCAAAACCAATATTAGACACAGTAAAAGCAGAAGTAGATAGTGAAAATAACACATTTACAATATTAGAAATTAAAGAAGATACACATGTAGATCCAAGCGCAATAGAAAAAGAAATAGATGTAACAATTACAGTAAAAGCAGAAAATGGAAATGAAGCAGATTATATTGTAACATTATCAAGAAAACATGTTGAAACTGGATTAGGAATTGTAACAGTTGGAGAAGATTTTGTTGGACAAACAGAAGAAAACAAAAACAAAGTAAACTTTGCAAACACAGATGTAATCAATAGAACAATATCTTCAAGTGCAAACGGAATAACTATTACTTCAGCACAATTAGTATGTAGTGAAGCAAATGCATATGTAGAAAATGACGTAGGAGAAAGAACAGAAATTGGAACAGATGGAGTACATATTGATATTGAAGAAAATTCATCTAAAGCAATTAAGATAGTTGTAGTTGCAGAATATGGAAACGAAAAAACATATACATTAAACGTAAGAAGACAAGCAGCAAATGTAGCAATAGACGGAATAACAGTAAATGTAGGCGAAAGAACTGAAGAAGCTACAGTAGCACCTTATGAAGCTACAATAAATGTAGATGAAAATCCAGAAATAATTGTAACAACAAACGATCCTAATGCAAAAGTTAGTGAAGTAAAAGTATATAGAAAAGATGATTCAAATAAACAAGAAATTGCAAATATAAGTGAAATTAAAAATAATACATTCACAATAACTAACTTGAGCAACTTATATTCAGATGATACAACTGAAGATTCAAGCAATGATTTAAATAGATATATTATTTCAGAAATTACAGTTGTAGCAGAAGATACAAATATTAGCAAAACTTATACATTAACATTAAATAGAAGACATATAGAAACTGGACTTAAAGATATTTCATATACATATGAACAAGATTCTGAAGATGAAACAGCAGAGCCAGGAACAAAAGAAACAAAGACAGAATCAGCTAAATTAAGTACAGAAGAAGCAACAGAAATCATTATAAGTTCAACAGCTACAAGCATTAACTTTGCAAAAGTTGAACCAAGCTGTAAAGAAGCAACAGTAAAAATAGAATTAGACGGAGAAGAAATAACACAAACAGAAGAAGGATTTAGTGTAGATTTAGCAGAAACTAAAGGTGAAGGTAATGGACGTATAAGAAATATGGCAATTACTGTAACATCAGAATCTGGAAATATAGCTAAATACAATGTATCAATAATAAGAATGGCAACTAATGCAAGCCTTGAGAAAGTTTTGGTAAACGGAACTGAAATAGAAATGAGTGAGATTGATGAAGCTGATTTACCAGAAGGAATTTCAGGAGTATTCAAAGCAAATGTAAAAGATATTGATAAAGAAGCCTTAATAGAAGCAATATCTGCAAACATATTTGCAAAAGTATCAATAACAGATGAAAAATATACAACAATAGATAATGATAAATCATATGATGAGAAAGGAAAATATGATTTAAGCGAAGTAACTGAAAGAGAAGTAATAATAACAATTGTTGTAACACCACAAGATGAGACAAAAGAATCAAAAACATATCAATTGATATTAACAAGATTATATGATAGTACTGTATTAGAAAGTGTTAGTGTAAAACCAGCAGTAGTTGGAACAGTTAATACTGATGCTATAGTAAAAGTTACAGAAGATTTCGAACAAAAAACACATTCAGACTATTATGGTTATAATAGAAGAACTTACTTCAAAGCAGAAAGAATTACTCTTGATACAGATTGGACAGCAATAAGCATAGGTGATTTATTACCAAGCGAATTGGCAAACACAGAATATAAACAACAATATACTATAACAAGAATAAGTGGAGATGATCCATATGCTTCTAGCGAAATGTCAGCATACGAAATAGATTCAGCATTTGAAATGCCAGAGGGAATACCAGTATACTTTAAAATAGTAACAACAGCAGAATCTGGAAACCAAGGTGTATATGTAATAGAAGTATACAAAAAGGCAACAAATACAAACTTAACATCTATAAAGGTAGATGGAAAAGAAGCTACTTTAGATGAAGAAGATGGAATTTATAAAGTAAATGCAGACGTAAGAAAAGATAGCTTACCAATTGTATTAACAGGAGAAAACAATTTAAGTAAAGACAAAACAACTATAACAAATATTACTGCAAATGGAGTAGATGTAACTGAATTACTTGGACAAAACAAATCTGGAAGCGGAAAGACAGTACAAATTACATTACAAAATATAGTAAGCGTTCTAAATGAAAATAAAACATTATGTAGTGATTTAGACTTAATGGATGGAAAAGTAATTACTCTAAAAATATCAGTGGTTCCAGAAGATGAAAGCATTGAAGCTAGAGAATATACACTACAAATAACAAGACAACATCGTGATGAAACAATCAAAAATATTGTATTAAATGAAGGTAAGATAGTAACAATAAAAGGAACAGAATATTCAGCAGAACAAGTTGTACCAGCAGCATTTGGTTATAAAACATATGGAATATCTCCTTACACATATAGTCATTATGAACAAAGAATACAAGTAACATCTGCATTAGATACAGTTACAATAAATGCAATCAACTTAACTTGTGAATATGCAAAAGGAACAATGACAGTGGATGGAACAACATATAATTTACCATTAGAAGAGCCTGTTGATGTAAGCTTACCAACTGAAGGATCTTCAAAAACAATTGTAATACATACAGTTGCTGAAGATGGTAGTGTAAACAGAAGTACAGATCCAAAATATGTAATTTTAACAAGATTGTATTCAGATGATTCTATTAGAAATATAATGACACAAAGAAAATATATAGCTGTAGATAATAATGGAACACCTTATGAAAACAATCCAAGATATGAAACATATTCAAATGATTACGATGTACAAAAAGAAGAAACATACAATATTCATCAAGATGCAGAAACTTCAGTATTAACAGTATATGCAAATAATGCAAAAGCTACAGTAAATATGCAACTTGTAGATGTGTTAGATAGAGATGAAAATTCTATAAAAACAGATAGTGATAAATTGACATTAAGTTATGTACAAGGAACAAAATCAAATGGTTATGGAGGATATTACAAGTACAACATATCAAATACAAGAGTAGCAACATTTGATACTTCAAACTCTGATGCTAGAACATTTGTAATAAAAGTAATAGTACAAGCAGAAGATGCTAAAAATGTTCCACCTACATTAGAAGCATATGTTCCAGCAGAGGAATATATAATAAAAGTAGTAAAACAAGATGATTCAGCAAAAATAGATAAGGTTGTTGAGATAAGTGGAGAAGAAGAAATAGATATACCTGTTGATAAAGAAATTGCTCACTACAACTTTATAGAAAAAGATATATTAGACAAGAATATTTATACTAAGTATATAACTGCTGAAACTGAAGTAGTACCAACAAAGGTATATGCAGAAAGTAAATTTGCAAAAGTAGAATTATATAATACTGATCCAAGAAGCGATGAAAGTTCAGTAGCATTTGCACAAGGAATTGGTACAGTAACATATGATATTGCGACTCCAGAATTATGGACAAGAATATTTGTAAAAATAACAGCAGAAGATGAAAAAACAACTGAAGTATATGAAATATGGTTTGTTAAGAAATCTGAAACTGATGATGTATCAATAAAAGGATTATATGTTTACGAAAAAGGTAAAGGTATAGATGAAGAAACTTATGAAGTAAAACCAGCAGAAGATGGAAATTACTACATAGAAATTTCAGATAGTATTAAGGAAATGAAAACAAAACTAATACCAAATTATGAACTTGCAAATGCTTCTATAAATGGACAACCATTTAAATGGCAAGAATCAACAGAAATAGTTTCTAACTTTGAAACTGCAACAATAGATGAATTTGGTAGAGTAAAAATTGACTTAAAAATAAGAATACCAGCTGAACAAAGCACATCAGGTGAAGATGTTGTAAATACAAAAACATTGTTCATAACTATGGTATCTACAGATAATGGAATTGAAAAGATAGAAACAGAAAATCCAGCTGATGAAATTACACCAGCAGACAAACCACAAACAAATGAAAAATATCCTGGAACTAATAATACTTACACAATATTACTAAGTGGAGAACCAAGAGATCAAATAGATCTAACAATAGTTGCATTAAGTCCTAAAGCAACAGTAGGATTATACGATTTAGACGATAACTTACAAGTTGAAGATGAAGGAACTTTAAATGTACTTGGATTAGAAATAGACACTCAAGGAGTAACAGTATATAAAGTAAAAGTAAAACCACAAGAAGGAGAGGCTAAAGAGTACTATATAGAAATTGTTCCAAAGGATAGTCAAGCTGAATTAAAGAAATTAACTATAGGTGAAAGAGAAATAGAATTAGAATCAGGAGTATATGAATATCATATAAGTCACTTAGGATTAGAAGGAATAAAAGATATTTATGCACTTGCAACAGCTAATAGTGTAATAGAAGGCGATGGCGAAAATGGTTCAGCAACAGTTAAAATTTATACAAAAGATGATGAAAATGGATCAGGAGAGCAACCTTCAGGTGAAGCAACTTTAACAGGGGTAGATTTAGACAATACAATGTATATAACAGTAACAGTGCTATCACCAAATAAAACAAGAACAAATACTTACCATATTTGGTTAAAAGATGTAGATGATGATAGAACAATACAAGAAATAACTTATACAGATATTGATGGAACTATAAAAGGAGCTGAGAAGTTAGAAACAACTAAAGAAGGATATGATGGAAGTTATGAAATAGTATTAAATTATGATCAAACATCAACTGATATTTCAGTAACTGCATCAAGCGAACTTGCAAGAGTTATAGCAGATGGAATAAGTAAAGATAGCAACACTATAACAATTACAAAAGATGTTTCATCTATGACAGAAGACATCATATTAGATATAGAAGTTATTGCTGAAAGTAATAATAGATCAAAATATGAATTGATAATTAAAAAACCGACTCAGATTACAGGAAAAATTATTACAGAAAATGCAGACAAGAATTATGGTGGAGTAGAAGTTAAATTTGTTAATGTAAATGATTCAGAAGAAGTTATTACAACTGAAACAAAAGAAGACGGAACATATAATGTAGAAGTACCAATTGGAACATACAATATGGTTATAGAAAAATCAGGATACTTAACATACACAATGACAAATATACCTACTTCTTATGGAGTAAGAACATATACAGGAAATACATATTTGGTAGCTGGAGATGTATATGGAAACGATGGTTATATAGACTTAAGAGATTTAACAAAAGTAAACAAACTTGCAAGAAATAAGACAGCTGTTAAAGGTGAAGATGACGCAAATAGAATATATGACCTAAATGAAGATGGAGCAATTAACCAATTAGATATAGACATTATGTTTAAAAACTATAACAAGAAAGCAAGCTCTACAGAATATATAAGAATGATAGAAGTAAACGGTAATGTATTAGATGCAATAAATGGAGATAATCCACTTGGTAATACAAACATTACATTAAGAGAGAAAAACACAACAGATGAATATGGTAACTTTGAATATGAAAACCTTCCATTAGGAGAATATGAACTAATAGTGACAGCTGAAGATGGAACAATATTAGGACAAAGTACAGTTACAATAACAGAAGGTACAGCTTATTCAATAAAAGATAACATTATTACAGTTACACCTAGTAAAACAGCATCTAACATAACAGTTAGAGTAAATGGAACAGGAGCTTTCATATCAGAATATGGAAAAGCAAGTGATAGAGACTTTACACCTCCAACAATCACTAATGTAACAGCAGAAGTAAAAGAGGATAAAGTTGAAATAACTGCAGTAGCAGATGATACAACTTTAGGAGAATTAGCAAATATTGAATTCTACTATGTAACTACAAATGAAGCTGGAGAAGAATCAGCAACAAAATTTGCAACTATAACAAACGGTGTAGTTGGAAAAACAAATGCAACAGTTACAGCAAACTACAAACCAAGCAACTTAGCATTTGATCAAAAATATAAAATTAAAGTAGTTGCAACAGACAAAGGTGGAAATGCATCAAAAGAAAGTTATATAGAAATAACAGATAATGTTATAAGAAATGAAGAGGATCTAATAAAATTAAGTAATAATGTAAATGCTGCTAATAAAGCTGATAGAAAAACCTATGAAGGTGAAACAGTAATATTGGTAAATGACTTAGATTTATCAACAGAGAAATATTCATCAAGATTTGCACCAATTGGAAATAGTGCATACAAAAAATTTGCAGGAACATTTATTGGTTCTGGATTTGATGAAACTGATGAAATTGGACATATTATAAAATTAAACATAAATATAGATGATGGCTATGCTGGATTATTTGGGTATACAGATGGTGCAACAATTAAAAACATAGGAATCGAAGGAGAAATTAGTGCAACAGGTGACTATGTTGGAAGCATGGTAGGAAAAGCCATAAATACAGAAATAGAAAACTGTTATAATGCAGCAACTATAAAAGGTAATAATTATGTTGGAGGAATTATAGGACAAGCAGACAAAAAAGCTGTAATAAGTAATTGTTACAATTCAGGAGATACAACAGGTGAAGGACAAGTTGGAGGAATTGTAGGAAGACTAAGTGCTTATAAAGATACAAAAATAGAAAATTGCTATAATGTAGGAGAAATTACAGGAACAGATTTAGTAGGACAAATAATAGGATGGAGAAATCAAAATGCAGGAAATGTAGCTGAAGTAATTAACTGTTACTATATAAATGGTGATAGAGGTATTGGAAGAACTGGTGATCCACAAGAAGGAGAACAAGAAATAGAAGATACAACTATACTAATTGATGTAGTAAATCTAAAAGAAATATTTGAAGCAATGGATGCATATGTACCAGATGATTTAGTAAATCCAATAAATAATGGAAATCCAATACTACAATGGCAACAAACAACAGTAAAAACACGTTCTAAAACAAAAAGTAAAACAAAAAGAAAAGAAACAGATGAAGATAGCGAAGACTTAGTATTACCAGTAAATGAAGAATATACTATTTCCTCAGAATTTGGAACAAGAGTACACCCAGTAACAGGTGAAGTTGGTAAAATGCATTATGGAATAGATATAGCAATAAGTGCAAAATCAGAAGTATTATCAATTGCAGAAGGAACAGTAACGTATGCCGGAGAAAACGGAGGATATGGATACTGTATAGAGATAGAACACACAATAAATGGTGAAAAAGTATATAGCTTCTATGCACACTTATCTCAAATAGATGTAGAAGTTGGAGAAACAGTAGGAGAAGGACAAATTATAGCATTATCTGGAGGTGTTCCAGGAACTGAAGGCGCAGGAACATCAACAGGAGCACACTTACACTTTGAGATAAGAACAGAATCAGGATTATACTCATCAGCAGTAGACCCAAGAACATATTTTGAATTCTAATAAAACAAATATAAAGGATATGCAAATAATGCATATCCTTTTTTTGTATGGAACAGACCAACGTCGTTACGAATAACAATCATATGAAATCCAAAATAATTTGTAGGGGCGGGCCTTGTGTCTGCCCATGTTTCGTAGGCAAAGAATAACGAATTGTAGGGGCGATTTTAATCGCCCGCGCCCACATAAGGTACACCCACAAATCCAGCGCCCCTAGGGTGTAGTATTATTATAATAACAAAAAAATACGGCAAAGGTATGTGAGAGTAAGCACTTGAAATTAGTCGAAATATGGGGAGAAAAGCGGAAACTTAACACAAATGTCAAAATGTAGACTGAAATGCTTATACCTTGAATTTCCCTAAAAAATTTTAAGAAAAATATCTGTAATATAAAAAATAGTTATATTGTAAACATTATAAAAAACTTATATATATAAGTATATAAAGCATTATTTAATGTATAATTAAGTGAGGGAAAATAATGGAAAAACTAAAGAAAAAGCGAATTAAAGAAACGAAACCAAAAATGAAGCAGGGAAAGGTTGTTGCAATAGCATTAACTTTATTTGTTGCAATAACTGCGGTAGTTGCAACAAGTGTATTTAAAACAAATACGCAAATAAGCAAAAGCCCTTTAACTGAAATAGCAGAAAACGATAGTATGGCAAATATTGATACTAGCGTTAATTTAGCTAATGATTTTCCTGAAACTTTTTCTAGTACCTCACAAAACATAGAAAACGTTCAAACTGCCTCAGGTAATGCTTTTGTGGCATATTTAAGAAGCGACGGAAAAGTATTTACTTGGGGTAATAACCAATATGGACAACTTGGAAACGGAAAAATAGAAAATGTAAATGAAACAGAGATACAACAAGTAGTTGGAGAAAATGGAGAGGGATATTTAGAGGACATAAAACAAATTACTGCGGGTCTTGCATTTATGGGAGCACTAACAAATGATGGTAAAGTATTAACTTGGGGCTATAATAATGTCGGTCAATTAGGAAATAATACGAAAGTTACATCATCTGGTACTCCTGTTTTTGTTGTAGATGAGTTTGGAAATCAAATACAAAATATAAAATATATATCTGCAGGGTCTTCACATATGATGGCAGTAACCGAAAGTGGAGAAGTATATGCATGGGGATATAATAACAATGGTCAGTTAGGAATAAATGTAACAGGGAATAAATACTTTGCAGTAAAAGTACAAAAACTTGTAATAGCAGAAGATGGAACAGTAACAACAGACCTTGAAAATATGAATAATATAAAGCAAGTATCTGGTGGTACAGAGTTTTCAGTAGCTCTAACAGAAGAGGGAAATGTATATACATGGGGGCTTGGAACATCAGCACAACTTGGAGATGGAGAAGCAAAAACAAAATATATTGCACAAAAAGTAGATATTTCTGATGTTAAAAAAATTGATGCTGGAGGAATGCAAACTATTGCACTAAAAAATGACGGAACAGTTTGGGCTTGGGGATTAAATAGATATGGAAACCTAGGAATAGCAACAAGTTCTACAAATACTAGCAATGCCGCATATAAAAAGGCAACACCTGTACAGGTTTTAATTGCTGCAGGCTCACCATTAACAAATGTTGTAGACATTAGTTCTTTATATGAGACAAGTTATGCATTAACAGAAAATGGAGAGCTTTATGGATGGGGATTTAACACATCAGGTCAAATTGGAGATAACACAATTGTAAATAAAAATGTTGCAACAAGAGTTGTTACAAGCGCAAAAGACACATTAGAAAATATAAAAATACTTGCAGATGGACAAAATACAAATACAAATATAATTGCAGATAAAGATGGATATTTATTTGTATCAGGTGTTTTAGCAAATGGACAATTAGCAACAAAGCACGATACTATAGTATGTCATGCACAAGCAATTGATGAAACATATTTAGAATTAAGCAATAACCAAGAATATTTAGAAGTTGGTAGCACAATAAAATTAAGTGTTAGTTATCATAATGGATTAAATGCAATAGGAAAACAAATGCAAGCAACAAATGTTGCTTTTAGAAGTTCAAATGAAAGTATTGCAACAGTTGATGCAAACGGAAATGTAACTGCTAAAAAAAGAGGTTATGTAACAATTATTGCTGAAAATTTAGATAATGGAGATATTGCTGAAAGTCAAATAAATGTTGTAAATAAAGGTGCAACTGCAATTCCTATGGTACAAAGTGGAACTACATTTTCAGTAATGCTAAAAGAAGATGGAACAGTATGGACTACAGGAAATTCAGCAAAAGGAGAACTAGGTAATGGAACTACAATAATTGTTTCAGAGCCAACACAAGTAAAAATAGATACAAATACATATTTAACAGATGTTGTAAAAGTAGAAGCTGGAATTCAACATGCTGTTGCACTAAGAAAAGATGGAACAGTTTGGGCTTGGGGATTAAATACAAATGGAAGACTAGGAATTGGAAATACCACAGACATGAGATATGCTACACAAGTAAAAAATCCAACAGGCGATGGATTTTTAGAAAATGTTGTAGACATTTCTGCAGGAAATGATTTTACAATAGCTGTAATGAAAGATAAAACAGTATATGGATGGGGAGCAGGAGGAGGACACTCACTTGGAGTAAATAGTACAGCAGATAGAACATTACCTACAAAAATGAATAATAGCTATAATGTTATTCAAGCTGTAACAGGAGCTGATACAACTTGGGTATTAAAAGCAGATGGAACAGTTTGGGGAACTGGGGAGAATTCAAATGGACAATTAGGAGATGGCTCAACTACAGATAGAGCAGAATTAGTGCCAACAATAAATAAAGACCAAAATGGAAGTATAAAACAAATAGTAAGAATAACATCAGGTATGAATCATATAGTTGCATTAAGCATAGATAAAACAGCTTTGGTATGGGGATATAATGCAAACTATCAGTTAGGAAATAATTCAACAGCAAAAGCAACATATCCTATAGAATTAAAAGGACCAAATAACACTGGAATAATGGAAAATATTGCACATATTGGAGCAGGAGTACAATCTACATATATAAAAACCGAAGATGGATTAGTGTATGCAACAGGATTAAATACTAATGGAGAATTATCAATAAATTCAAAAACTACAAGTAGAGTATTTACAAATGTGAAAGATGAAGAGGGAAATATTTTAAGTGGTTTAGGATTTTTAGGCAAAGGAATGGGAACTACTTATGGATTTGTGTTTGAAGATGGTAGTGTTGGTATAACAGGACTTGGAACTGGAGGACAAAGAGGAGACGGAACAATTATTAGTTCACAAATTATCACAAAAATAAAAGGAGCAAAATTATACACAGATAAAACTTATGAAATAGATGTAAATGCAACAAAACAAATAGATGTATATTTAAAACCAAACTTCAATTTAAACCTAGATGGCGTTGACAAAATAACAAAAGAGGGCCTTGTATATGAAAGTTTAAATGAAGGAATAGCAACAGTTACAGATGATGGAGTAGTTAGAGGAGTAAGTACAGGAATAACAGGAATTAAAATTACAGATACAATAAATGAAGTAGAAGGAACAGCATATATTATTGTAGGAAATAGAGATTTGTCTGATACTTCAAAAGTTGTTTCAGGAGATAATTTTGTAGCATTATTAAAACAAGATGGAACAGTTTGGACATGGGGTAATAACCAATATGGTCAATTAGGAAATGGAAAAATAGAAAATGTAAATACAATAGAGCCTACACAGGTTTTAGGAGTAGGAGGAATAGGTTACTTAAATGATATTATAGATATAGCAGCAGGAAAATATCATGTAGTGGCACTTAAGAAAAATGGAGAAGTTGTAACTTGGGGAAGAAATGAAATAGGACAGTTAGGTACAACTGCAGAGATTGCATCAAATCCAGTAAATGTTAGAGAAAAAGGTGGAAACATATTAGTTGGAGCAATAAAAGTAACAGCAGGAACTGTAAATGGAGCAGCGCTTAAAGCAGATGGAACAGTTTGGGTTTGGGGTAGCAATGCAAATAGCCAATTAGGACAAGGGGATAAAGTAAATTCTACTTATGCTTTACCAGTACTTGCACCTACAGGAACAACATATTTAAATAATATAAAAGATATTCAAGGTGGAAATAATTTCTTTATAAGTTTAACAAATGATGGAGAAGTATATTCATGGGGAGCAGGAGGAGCTGGACGATTAGGAAATGCTGGTACTGCAGAAAAAAATAGACCAGTAAAAGCATTAGGTGTAGCAGATAAAGATATAGCAAAAATAGCAGTAGGAAATGACTTCGTAGTAGCATTAACAACAGATGGATTAGTTTATACTTGGGGAGAAGGAGATGCAGGAAGATTAGGTTATGGAAGTACTACAGATAAATCTTCTCCAGTTCAAGTAAAATTAGATGCTAATACTAATTTAACAGATGTAGTAGATATAGGAGCAATTTATTCAAGTGGATATGCTCTTGTTAGTGATGGTACAGTATATTCATGGGGAGCAGGAGGAGAAGGACAACTTGGAAATGATGCAAGTAGCAATAGTTCATATCCTGTAAAAGTAGTACGTATATATAAAGAAGTTTTAGAAAAAAGTGTAGGAAAATTGCAAAGTGGATCACCAGCTTCATTCACAAATCTTATGATTAAGGAAGACGGAAGTATTATTGCAAATGGTAGATCAAGCTCAGGACAACTAGGGTATGTTGTAACATATATAAATCGAATAGAAGATGTTTTACATACATATTTAGAAATAACAGATAGAATTTCTTATATAAAGCAAGGTGATACAAAGAAACTAAATACAAGAGTAGAAGCAAACTTAAATGCATTTGGAAGTAATATAGAAGATATAGGAAAAGTTACTTGGGAAAGTACCAATCCAGAGATTGCAACAGTTGACGCAAATGGAAATGTAACAGCTTGTAAAACTGGTGTAACTACAATTATTGCAACAGAAGAAAAGTTTCGGATATGTTGCACAAGCAAAGATATATGTAACTTCTAACACAGACAACACAATAACAGCACCAATGATTGTTCAAGGTACAAGTTTTACAGCAGTGTTAAGAGCAGACGGAACAGTGTGGGTGGCAGGACTAAACGATAAAGGACAATTAGGTTTAGGAGATACAAGTTATAGAGGAGAATTTGAAAGAGTAAAAATAGATGCAAATACAAATCTTGAAAATGTAACTAGAATTTCAGCAGGTGCATCACATATGTTAGCTGTAACAAAAGATGGATATGTATATGCATGGGGGCTTGGAACATCAGGACAATTAGGTCAAGGAAATACAGCTAATTCTAATTATGCTGTAAAAGTAAAAGACGAAACAGGTGAAAACGACTTAACAGGAATAATAGATGTATCAGCAGGTATAGCACATAGTTTAGCACTAACAAGAGATGGACATGTGTATGCTTGGGGAAATGGAGCAAATTATCGTTTAGGAAATTTTGCTACAGCTAATCAAACATTGCCAGTTAAAGTAATAAGAGGATATGACATAGTAGAAATATCAGCAGGAGAATTACATACTGCAATACTTAGAGGAGATGGATTTGCTCTAACATTTGGTAATGCAGGTAGTGGACAAACTGGTATAAATGTAACAGGTGATAGACAAAACCCTAGCGAAATGAAGGATTCAGAAGAAGAAAAGAGAATGAGAAATATTGTTAGTGTTAAGACAGGAAAAACACATACAATAGTTCTTACAAGCACAGGCAAAGTATACTTTACAGGATTAAATACATCTGGACAATTATCACAAGGAAATGTAACATCACCAGTTACAGTATTAAAACCAGCTAAAATATTAAATTCTGAAAACGAATATGTAGATTTAACTAATATTGCAAGTATTAGTGCTGGGAATACATATTCAATAGCAATAACAAAAGAAAAAGAAGCATATGTATGTGGTGTAAATTCAGCAGGACAGTTAGGACAAGGAGATGTTGTAACACCTATAAATGCATTTGTAAAAATTAAAAGCACAGATGGCGAAGGTGTATTAGAAAATATTGATTATGTTGCAAATGGAGCAGGAAATACATTAAACTTAGCAGCTATAACAGAGGATGGAAAAATATATACTTGGGGAACATCTGCAAATGGACAGCTTGGGAACCGGAGAATATTTCGATAAATATTTACCAACAATTGCAGGAGACAATAAAATAACAGTAGAAAGCGTAAATGTAAACTTAAAATCAGGGGAAACCTATACAGTAGCACCAAAACTAAAACAAGGAGTAAATGCATATTGCTATGAGCAAACTATAAAAAATGCAAAATACACATCAAATAATGAAAGAGTTGCAACTATTGACGAAGCTGGAGTAATAACAGCAAAGGAAATGGGATCATCAATTATACATATACAAGATTTAGATAATAATATAGAAAAATATATAAAAGTAAATGTATCAGAATACAGAAGTTTCGCAGATCCAGACATTTCTTCAGGATTAAACTTTACAGTTGCTTTAAAAGCTGATGGAACAGTTTGGAGCTGGGGTAATGGAGCAAATGGAAAACTAGGAACAGGAAATACAAACAATCAAACTGGGCCAGTTCAAGTTTTAGCACCAGATGGAAAAAATAAATTAACAAATGTAAAACAAATTGCAGTAGGATATGATTCAGCATCAGCCTTATTAGAAGATGGAACAGTAGTTTCTTGGGGAGTTAATTCATATGGAGCATTAGGTAATAACTCAACTGCACATTCTACAATACCAGTATATTTAGAAGATATAAATGGAGAAAAGGTAACAGATGTAGTAAAAATTGCAAGAGGAAATAAAACAATAATAGCACTTAAAAAAGATGGGTCAGTTTGGGTAGCAGGATATAATGGATATGGACAATTAGGGCAAGGAAATACAACTGAAAGCCATTATGCTATTAGAGTAAAAGATGAAACAGGAAAAGGATATTTAGAAGGTGCATTAGATGTTTATGGAATAATAAGATCAACATATATAATAAAGAACAATGGAGAAGTTTGGGGATTTGGAGCAAATGCAGATTTACAATTAGGAACAGGAAATAATGTAGAGAAAAAACTTCCTCAAAAATCTTTAATAGATAATGTTGTAAAATTAGCACCTTGTTCATATGGAACATCAGCTTTAAAGGCAGACGGAACAGTTTGGACTTGGGGTTGGAATGGATATGGACAATTAACAGATGGCACAACTACTAACAACGGAACACCAATGCAAGCACAAATGAAATTAAATGCTAATGCAGATAGTATTTTAGTAAAAGATATTATAGATATAGGATCAACTGGAGGCTCTTACCATATACTAGATAAAAATCATAAAGTATATGGTGCCGGAGGAAATGCACAAGGACAATTAGGAAATGGAACAACTACTAATTCAACATATTTTACAGAGCTTAAAGGAAAATATGGAGAGGAATTACCAAACAATATAGTAAAATTATCAACATCTATGGCAAGAACAGATTCTTCAACAGATACATCAGTTGAATATTACATAAGAGAAGATGGAAGCATATATGGGTCAGGAAAAAATAGTTCATATCAATTATTTGGAGAAATTACAGAAAACTTTAAAGCAGCAAAAGAAATGAATCAATCATATATGGAAATAGAACGTGTAAGCTACATAAAAATTGGAGAAAGCAAAAAATTAACAGCTACATCAGTAGAAAACTTTAACCTTTTTGCTAAAGCACCAGAGCTTGGAACTTTAACTTGGTCTAGTTTAAATGAAGATGTAGCAACTGTTGATGCAAATGGAAATGTAATTGCAAAAGCAGAAGGTCAAACAACAATTATAGTAAAAGACTCAAAATTTGGGTTTATAGCAACTGGAATTGTATATGTAACAAGAAATACAGATAACACAATAACAGTTCCACAAGTTGTACAAGGCTTAGACTTCACAGTTGTTTTAAAGGCAGATGGCACAGTTTGGACAACTGGTACAAATGCAAAAGGACAATTAGGAATTGGTGGGAGCATTACTACAACTGCTGTATTACAACAAGTAAAAAAAGCAGATGGAACAACTTTAGGAAATATTGTAAAAATATCATCAGGATTAGAACATACTTTAGCATTAACTAAAGATGGAGAAGTTTATGCTTGGGGTTGTGGAACTTCAGGACAATTAGGACAAGGCAATAACACAAACTCAAATGTTGCAATAAAGGTTAAAAATCCTTTAGGAACAGATACAATTAACAATATTATAGATATATCAGCAGGAAAAGAGCATAGTGTACTTTTAACTAAGGATGGAGATGTATATCAATTTGGATTAAACAACTACTTACAAATTGGAGATAATACATCAACAACTAGAAATTTACCTGTAAAAGTAAAAGAAATATATAATGTAGTACAAGTATCAGCTGGGCAACTTTTTACAACAATGTTAAGAGGTGATGGAACAGTTTGGACAGTTGGACAAAACTATTATGGCCAAACAGCAACTAATGTTGCAACAAGAGGAAGCGGTACTACAGCACAAGGATTAGGAATTCCAAGACAAGCAATGAACGCCGACTTAAACGCTCCGCTTAAGGGTATTACTCAAATCACAAGTGGTGGATGGCATATAGTAGCACTTACAGAAAATAAGAAGGCATATGGTTGGGGTTATAACAAAGATGGACAACTTGGTCAAAACAATATAACAGAGTATTATATAAAACCAATGTTAATACTAGATGCTACAGATGTTCCAAATGAAGGAGAAACAGTAGTTGTTAATCCTAAGGGAATACAAAATGTAAAGCAAATTGGCGCATCAGAAAGAGGTACATTCTTTATTACAGATAGCGGTGAAATTTATGCAACAGGAGAAAACTCAAAAAATCAATTATCACAAAACCATACAAACGATTTAACAAAAGTAGGCAAGTTATTAGACTCAACAGGTGCTACTTATATTAGTGATGCAATAAATATAATGCAATCATCTGCAAATACAAATAATACAGCAATTATAAAGAAAGACGGAACAGTTTGGGTAGTAGGAAATGGTGATAAAGGACAAATTGGAAATGATTATTATTTAGCTTCACCACTTTATACAAGAATGGGATTTGCAGAAATTGATGTAAATGTTCAAAATGAAACACTTAGTGTTGGTGAAACTGGAAAAGTAAATGTAGATATTAAAGTAGGATTTAATGTATATCAAGATGAAAAAGATAGTTTAGGAAATGTTAAATTTTCTTCACAAAACGAAGAAGTTGTAAGCATAAACGAATTAGGAGAGTTTACTGCTTTAAAACAAGGAACAAGCAGAATTACAATTAAAGATGAAACAAATTCACTTATGAAAACTGTTTTAATAAAGGTTACAAGAGATGCAGAGGATGTTGTTTTATCAGAAATATATGGAAAAAATCATACTGTACTATTAAGAACAGATGGAAGTGTTGTAACTTGGGGTGCAAATGGTTATGGACAATTAGGAGTAGGACATACTGGAGCGGTTTTGGGATATGTAGAGCCTTTAGATTCAAATGGAGTTGATAAACTAACAGGAATAATTAGTGTATCTATAGGAGAAAATCATACAGCAGTAGTAAAAAAAGATGGAACAGTACTTTCTTGGGGATTAAATAGTAGTGGACAATTAGGAAATGGAAATAATACAAACCAATCAAAAGCTACATATGTAATAGATGAACATGGAAATAGATTAACAGATATAGTAAAAGTAGCCTGTGGTACTAATTTTACATTGGCATTAAGAAAAGATGGAACAGTTTGGGCTTGGGGAAATAATAAATATGGACAATTAGGAAATAACACATTTAAAAATAGTAATGTTGCAGTACAAGTAAAAGATACAACAGGAAAAGGCTATTTAAGAGATGTTGCAGATATTTCAGCAAGTGAAATAAATGGTGCAATATTAACACATACAAAAGAAGTATATGTATGGGGTTATAATTACCAAGGAGAGGTAGGAAATGGAACAACTTCTAGAGGTGGTGATGGATCAGGAAATTCAAAAGGATTACCTGTAAAATCATCAATTGAAAATGTTGAAAAAGTAATATGTAATAGAAGAAATGTGTATGCAATAACTGAAGATAAAAAACTTTATGCTTGGGGTTATAATGGATATGGACAATTAGGAATTGGAGTAGCATCTACTTCATCAAGTAGTGGTTCATACCAAAGAACAACACCAGTAGTAGTAAAATTAGATGCAAACACAGAATTAACAAATGTTGTAGATGTAAGTGCATCACAATATACAACATATGCACTATTAAGAGACGGTACAGTATATGGTTGGGGAGAAAATGCAAATGGAACAATAGGAAACAATACAACTGCAAATTCAAGTTATCCTACATTATTAAAAGATACATATGGAGCAGATTTTACTAAAAAAGTTTCAAGGCTGATGAATAATAACTATTCAACAACAACATATATGATTTGTGATGATGGCAAAATATTAGGAAATGGATATCAAACAGGAAATAGATTGTTGAATACAAGAAGTGGAAATCAATTAACACCAAGAGAAATTCAATCTGATTTTATGGAATTAAGTTCACGTGTAGTAACAGTAAAACAAGGAGAAACTATAACATTACAAGCACAAGTTAAAGAAAATTTAAGTGCATTTGCAGGACACATAAAACTTGGAAATATTACATATACATCTTCTAATTTAAGTGTAGCAACTGTTAATGAAAAGGGTGAAATTACAGCAGTTAATTTGGGAGAAGCAACAATAATAGCAAAAGATACAACTTATGGATATACTGCACAAACAATTGTAAAAGTTATTCAAAATAACGAAAAAGCAATAGCAGTACCTGATATTGCACAAGGAAAAGGATTTACAGTAGTATTAAAAGCAGACGGAACAGTTTGGACAATGGGACTAAATACTTTAGGACAACTAGGAGATGGTACAACTGCAAATAAAACAAAACCTGTTCAAGTAAAAATAAATAGCAAAGAATATTTAACAGGAATAGTAGAAATATCAGCTGGACTTGACTTTGCAATGGCATTAAATAAAGATGGAGAAGTTTATGTATGGGGAAATAATGCATATGGACAATTAGGAAATGGAACAACTACGAAATCTGTATATGCAACAAAAATGCTAAAACCTGATGCAACAGGACCTGTTCAGAATGTAATTGGAATAGATGCTGGATCAAATGCAAGTTATCTTTTAATGAAGGATGGAATGGTTTATGGAACAGGAGCAAACACAAGAGGACAATTAGGATTACAAAATAATACAAATAAAACTCTATTAAATAAAATGTTAGAAGCAGAAAATATAGTTAGAATTTCAGCAGAGCATTCAGGGGTAGGTTTACAAACAGGAGATGGAAAAGTATTAACAGTAGGTTATAACTACGAAGGTGAACTAGGACAAAATAACACAAATACTGGAAGTAATGATGCAGGAAGGTCAAAGAATTTATTATGGAGTGTTATAAATGCAACAAAGGATGGAGAGTTAACAAATATAGTAAAAATAGTTAGCGGAACACACCAATTTATAGCAATCACAGAAGATAATAAGGCTTATAGTTGGGGTTACAATGCATATGGACAATTAGGAAATGGAACTAAAACAAATTCAAGTTTCCCTGTAACAATGAAAATAGGAAATGCTTCAACTGATATAACAGACAAGGTAATAGATGCAGGTGCATCATACTATTCTAGCATGCTAAAATTACAAGATAAAGATGGAAAAACTAAAATATATGCAACAGGTTTAAATGATAATTATCAATTAGGAGATGGAACAAACACAAATAGTTTATTCTTTATTCCTGTAAAAGATGAAAACAATGTAGAAGATGCCAAAGGATTAGATATATTACCAAGTAATTCAGCTTTACAAGAGAAGACAGGAAATGCAGGATATATAGATGTTAACGGAAATGTTTGGACAGTTGGTGCAAATGCATATGGACAAATTGGTGATGACACACTTTATACTAGACAAAATATAGTACAAATTGGAGAACTTGCACTAAAAACAGATGAGCCAATAATCCAATTATCTGAAAATCAAGAAAAACAAATAAAAGTACATGTTGAAGATACATTTAATGTATATATTAAAGATGTAACTTTAGGAGAGGTTAAATATAAATCTTTAGATGAATCAGTAGTAACAGTAGATAATACAGGAAAATTAACAGCAAAAGGAGTAGGAGAAACACTAGTAAAAGTAAAAGACGTATCAAGGGATATTGAGATAGGAATTTTAGTAAAAGTTATAAAAGACCAAGACGATATGAAATATGCACCAATGGTAGTTGGAGGAGAAAATCATAGCGTTGCTTTAAAAGCAGACGGAACAGTTTGGGCTTTTCGGTTATAACAAGTATGGACAATTAGGAAATAATAGTACAGTTACAACAGAAATACCATCACAGGTTGTAAGTTCAGATGGAAATGAGTTCCTAACTGATGTAAAAATGATAGCAGCAGGAAGTAACCATACACTTGCTTTAAAGGCAGATGGAACAGTATGGGCTTTTCGGTTATAACAACGTAGGACAATTAGGAGATAATACTCAAATTGCAAAATATAAACCAGTTCAAGTTCTAGGAGAAGCTGGAAATGGATATTTAGAAGATATTATATATATTGCTGCAGGAACAAACTATTCAGCAGCTGTAAATAAAGATGGAGAAGTTTGGACTTGGGGTAATAACTCAAATGGACAATTAGGAGATGGAACTGTTGTAAATAAATACACACCAGTTAGAGTAAAAGCTAATTTAACAGGTGTTATTGGTGTTGCCTGTGGAAATACTCATATGATAGCATTAAAATCTGATGGAACAGTATATACTTGGGGATATAATCAATATGGAAAGCTTGGAGATAATACAACTACACAGAGAACAATACCAGTAAAAATGTTAGAAACAGCTGATACTTATGTTCAAGATGCTGTAGCAGTTGAAGCAAGTGCAAATAACAGTTATGTATTAAAAGAAGATGGAACAGTATTAGCAGTAGGGCTTGGAACGTCAGGACAATTAGGAGATGGAACAAATACAAATAAAATATTACCAGTGTCAGTAAAATCAAAAGATGGAAGCGGAGTTTTAAATAATATTAAAGCAATAAAAACAGGAGCAAATTCAGTTGTAGCACTTACAAAAGATAATACAGTTGTAGCTTGGGGAATAAATACAAATGGACAATTAGGAAACGATGAAACAACTAATAGGTCATTACCTGTACAAGTAAAAGATGAAACAGGTTTAAAAGAATTAGATGAAATTTTATATATTGGAGCAGGAGCAAATCACGTCTTAACAGTAGAAAATAATGGTTATGTTCAAGTTTGGGGAAGTAATGCACAAAAACAATTATCAGAAACTTCTATTACACAAGCAAAACTTCCAATATATATTGGAACAAAAATAGTAGCAACTCCAAGTAGTGCAAAAATGAAAGTTGGAGATACACAAAAATTAGACATTCAAATGAATGCATTTAACCTTTTTAAATCAGAAGAGGAAGTTGCAAGACAAGTTACTTTCAAAAGTTTAAATACTAATATTGCAACTGTAAGTACAGATGGAATTATTACAGCTGTTTCTAATGGTATAACAAAAGTAGTTGCACAAGATAGTTTATCTGGAAAAGTAACAACAGTTGAAGTTAGTGTATTAGAAGATGGAGCAATTGCAACACCAAAAATAGCATCAGGATCAAATCACACAGTAGCACTAAAAGCAGATGGAACAGTTTGGACTTATGGATACAATAATGTAGGACAATTAGGATTAGGAGATACTAAAACAAGATATATACCAACTAAAGTAAATATAGATAATGTAATAGATGTAGCTTGTGGAAATAACTTTAGCCTTGCACTAAAACAAGATGGAACAGTATGGGCTTGGGGTATCAATGATAAAGGACAATTAGGACAAGCAAATACAAAAAATTCTAGTATACCTGTACAAGTATTAGCAGTAGGAGGAGCAGGAACATTACAAAAAGTTAAAAAAATTGGTGCTGGTGCATCACAATGGACAGCTTTACTAGAATCAGGAGAAGTTGTTGCTTGTGGTAGAAACGAACAAGGAGATTTATGTGATGGAACAACAACAAATAGAACAACACCAGTATATGTGCTAAATCACACTGGGGTTGGACACGTAAACAATGTAAGAGATATTTCTTCAAGTGGTTGTGCAATACTATTATTGAAAGAGGATGGAACAGTATGGGCAGGTGGACATAACTGCCAAGGACAAAGTGGACAAGGAAATACAACTGCAAATCATTTAATAAAACAAGTAAAAGATTCTACAGGAACTGGTACTTTAAGTAATATAATTGATTTTTCTGTAAGTAATCACATATTAGCGTTATCATCTGATGGAACAGTTTGGGCTTGGGGTTATAACAATTATGGACAAGTAGGAAATAATGCTAGTGGAAAATCTGTAACATTACCAGTTAAAGTTAAAAATGAAGCAGGCACAGGAGAGTTAAGTAATATTGTAAAAGTTGAAGCTGGAAACTCTTATTCTATGGCTATTTCAGATGACGGAACTGTATATGCTTGGGGTTATAATAATTATGGACAATTAGGAAATAACACTACTACAACTTCAAAACTTCCAAAGAAAGTATTAGCAGAAGATGGTTTAACAAACTTTACAGATGTAATGCTTGTAAGTCAATTTGGAGCACATACAAATATTGCAAAAACTGATGGAACAGTTTGGACAGTTGGGTACAATGCAAATGGAGAATTGGGTGATGATACAAATACTACAAGAAAACTTGTACAATCTATAAGTAATGCAAAATTAGCTGTAAATGAAAAATATTTAGAGTTTACAAAAGTAGGAGAAACAAAGAAAGTAGAAGTTAAATTAGATCAAGGATTTAACTTGCTTATAGGAACTTCAGATACTACAGGAAATAAATTTACATCTTATAATGAAAATGTTGCTACAGTAGATGAGCAGGGAAATGTTACATCTAAAGGAAAAGGTGAAACTTATATAAAAATAGAAAATGAACAATTAGGATTAGTTACAACAGTAAAAGTAGTAGTACCAGATAGAGAAGGTATAACTATTCCAAAAGTTGTTGGAGGAGCAAACCACTATGTAGCATTAAAGGCAGATGGAACAGTTTGGACTTGGGGATATAATGGAAATGGACAATTAGGACTTGGAAATACTTTAAATCAATTAGAGCCAATGTTTACAGGAATGGAAAATGTAATGGATGTTGCAGCAGGTGCAAACTTTACAGCAGTATTAAAGAAGGATAGAACTGTTTGGGTAACAGGACAAAACAATTATGGACAATTAGGACAAAATAATACAACAGGAAGTCAAGTATTTATACAAGTAAAAGCTGAAAATGGAATAAACAATTTAGAAGATGTAATTGCAATTACTGCAGGTGACTACTTTATGGCAGCACTAAAGAGCGACGGAACAGTATATACTTGGGGATATAATGGAAACGGACAGCTTGGAGACAATACAACAACAAATAGTAAATTACCTACAAAAGTAAGAAAAGTAAATAATATAATGAAAATAGTAGCAGGACCAAATCATTTAATAATGTTAGATTCTGATTCAACTGTATGGGCAGTAGGAAGAAATGCAAATGGACAATTAGGTATAAAATCAACTACAGGTAGTAAACTACCAGTAAAAATGTTAAGTAGTAAAGGAACAGAAGAAATTAAGAATATTAGACAAATTGCAGCAGGAGCATCATCTACATATTTATTAGATGCAGATGGAATAGTTTGGTCAGTTGGATACAATAATTATGGTCAATTATCAGATGGGACAACAGTGCAAAAAACAATACCAGTACAAGCAAAAGATGCTTCAGGAAATGTTATAACAGATGTAGCATATATTTCAGCTAGAAGCAATACAGTAGGAATAGTAAAAAAAGACGGAAGTGTATTTACTGCAGGATATAATGAATATGGTGCAGCAGGAAATGGATCAAAGATTGCAAATAAAGCATTTACTAGAATGTTAGGCGAATTCGGAAGCGGTGTATTTGAAGATGGAATACTATTTGCTTCAACAAATAATAGTTCATTAGTTGCAGATAAATTAGGTAGAGTTTATACAGCAGGATACAATGCATATGGACAACTTGGAGATGGAACAAAAAATACATCACTTAACTTAGTTGGAATTAGCAATGTAAGCCTTGAAGTTGAAGAGCCAATTATTGTAATGAATAATATAAATGAAACAAAAGATATAAAAGCACATATGAATTTAGGTTTCAATCTTTTATATAAAACATTAGAAGATGAGCATTATACATATGAATCATTTAACAAAAATATAGCATCAGTAGATACAGCAGGTACAGTTAAAGCATTAAAATATGGAAACGCAAGAATCGAAGTAACAAATACAGAAACTTCAAATACTGCAACAGTAATTGTAAAAGTAGTAAGAGAGGGAGATATTGCAAATCCTAAAGTTGTAAGTGGAATAGACTTTACAGTAGCACTAAAAGCTAATGGAACAGTGTATGCTTGGGGATATAACACATATGGACAACTAGGCTTAGGAGATACTCTAAAAAGAACAGAACCAGTTAAAGTAGATATTGATAATGTTGTTGATATAGTTTGTGGAAATAACCATGTATTATATCTAAAACAAGATGGCTCAGTTTGGGCAACTGGATTAAATAACTATGGACAATTAGGAGATAACACTACAACGAATAGAAGTGTACCAGTTCAAGTTCTTGGAGTAGATAATATTATAAAAATAGCAGCAGGAGCAAACCATTCACTAGTATTAAGAAGTGATGGAACAGTATATAGCTTTGGATATAATGGTTATGGACAATTAGGAGATACTACTACAACAAGAAAGAGTCAAGCAGTACAAGTTAAACGTTTACAAGATATAAAAGAAATAGCAGCAGGAAATCATTCATCATTAGCACTAGATGTAAACGGATATGTTTGGGCATTTGGACTAAACACATCAGGACAATTAGGATTAGGAACAAAATCTAATGTGTTAACACCAACAAGAATTGAAACAATAAATGGAGTACAAGAAATAGCATATGGAACAAATTTTGGATTTGCTGTTAAAGAAGATGGAACAGTATATAGCTTTGGTGTTAATGGAAATGGACAATTAGGAACAGGAGATACAAAAACAAAAACTACACCAACACAGGTAATAAAGGAAGACGGTGGAGCATTAACAAATATAGAAAAAGTATCAGCAGGAAATAAATACGCACTTGCAAAAACATATGATGGCAAAATGTATGGTTGGGGTATAGGAAATACATATCAATTTGGTAATGAAGCTACAGCTAATGTATTAAAAGCAACTGGGCTAAAATATAGTGCAAAAGGAGATATAATCGAAAATGTATTAGAAGTAAGTGCTGGAGATACTCATAGTGTTATGGTAAAGGAAGACGGAACAGTTTGGACAACAGGTAAGAATAACCAAGGACAACTAGGAGACAAGACAACAATTAACAAAACAGCATGGATTTGCATAAGCGATATTCGTATAAAATTACCAGAAACTTCTATTACAATACCAAAAATAAATGGAACTTATAGCTTAAAACCAGAGTTACAATTAGGATTTAACTTATTATTTGATAATATGTCAGATGCAAATTACAAATATATAAGTAAAAATGAACAAGTTGCGACGTCAAGTGAATCAGGAGTAGTAACAGGATTAAAACAAGGAAAAACAAAAATAGGAATTACAGAAACTAATACAAACAAAACAGTATATGTTGATGTATATGTATTAGCTGAGGGTGATATAGCATTCCCACAAGTTGTAACAAGAGAATATACAACAGTTGCTTTAAAGGCAGACGGAACAGTTTGGACTTGGGGTTATAACGCAAATGGAGAGTTAGGAATTGATTCAGCCACAAATCAAATAGCACCTTGTAAAGTAGATATAGAAAATGTACAAAAAATTGCAGTAGGAAACAACCATGTATTAGCTCTAAAGGCAGACGGAACAGTTTGGGCTTGGGGATTAAATTCAAATGGACAATTAGGAACAGGAGATAAAGTAAATTCAAAAGTTCCAGTTAAAGTTAAAAATTTAAAAGACATAAAGGAAATAGCAGCAGGAAATGGTATGTCTATGGCAGTTGATAAAAACGGTACATTATATACTTGGGGACTAAATGACTATGGACAATTAGGAATAAATTCAAAACAAACCAAATTAGAGCCATTTATAGTAGAGGCAATTTCAAATATTACTAAAATTGCAGTAGGAAATAAATCTGCATATGCTCTAACACAAGAGGGAGTATTATATAGCTTTGGAAACAATAATCAAGGACAATTAGGAGATGGAACAAACACTACTAGGGTTTTACCAGTAGAAGTACAAAATGTTTCTGGTGTTATAGATATTGCAGCATCTAGTACAGAACAAGCATATGCACTAATGGATAATGGAAAAGTATTTGGATGGGGATATTCTTCTCTTGGTGCTCTAACAGATGTTGGAGGAGCAATGCCAAAAGCACTAGCAGGACCTGACGGAGAAAAAAGATTAGAAAACATTGGAACAATATCTGCCGGATATTATGGAGCTTTAGCGATTACTGATGAAGGAAAAGTATTAGCTTGGGGTGCAAATGGATTCGGTGGACTTGGAAACGGAACAACTTCTAAGAGCGTAGCAGTTCCAACATATGTAAAAGAAAATGCAACAGATGATTTAAGCAACGTATTTATTGCAAGTATGGGTAGAAATTACAGTATGTTTGCTAAAGAAGATGGTAGCGTATGGGGAACAGGATATAATGAGCATGGAGAATTAGGAAACACAAGCAAAGTAACAGTTTACACAGCAGAAAATATTAGTAATGATTATATTAGCACAAATTGTACAGAAGTAGTGATTATTGGCATTGGAAATAATAGTACAATAAATGCAAAATATGTAAATGGATTTAACCTTTACAACCGTGAAAATTCAAACCCAATTACATTTGAAACACAAGACAACACAATAGTAGCAGTAGATGAAGCAGGAAATCTAGTTTCAACTGGACTTGGAAAAACATATATTACATTAACAGCAGGAGGATTAGCAAGAAGAGTAGAAGTAAATGTTATACAAGATACAGAATTTGCAGTTATGGACTTACAAGCAGGAAATAGACATACAGTAGGTTTAAAAACAGATGGAACAATTTGGAGTTTTGGTGCAAATAGTAATGGACAATTAGGAATAGGCTCAATAGATAATAAAATTGAAACAGAGCCAATACAAGTAACTAAAGTTCCAGAAGGAGTTAAATTTACAAAAATAGCAGTAGGAAAAGATCATAGCTTAGCACTAGGAAATAATGGTAAAGTATATGCTTGGGGAGCAAACAAAAATGGACAATTAGGAGATGGACAAAATATAGATAGTGGAAACCTTGTAGAGGTTAGAAATTTAAGCAACATAGAAAAGATAATAGCTTATGAAAATATAAGTTATGCAATTGATAAAAACGGAGTAGCTTATGTTTGGGGCGAAGGCTTTACATGGGAGCCACAAAAAATTTCATTCTTCGCAAAAGTAATAGATATATCAGGTAGATATTTACTTAGCGAATATGGAACAGTATGGAATGTAGGAAATTTAGAAGAAAGACAAGCAGGATTAAATAATATTGTAGAAATTGCTGCAGGTGATGGTCATTTATTAGCATTAGATGCTTCTTCAAATGTATATGGATTAGGAAATAATACATATGGCGAGCTAGGAGTAGCAGGTGTTAAAAATGTGACAGTGCCTACGCTTATTAAAGATGCCTCAGGAAATAATATAACAGATATAGAATCTGTAAAGGCATCACAATACAGTTCATATATGTTAACAAAACAAGGAGATGTATATAGCTTTGGTAGAAATACAAATAATGCATTAGGAATAGATAGTAAGGCGGCTTCTATATCACTACCTACAAAACTAGATATAAGCAAAGTAGAAAGAATATCAGCAGGACAAAATTATGCAGTAGCAGTATTAGAGGATGGATTTACATATTCTTGGGGTGTAAATACATATGGACAATTAGGATTAGGAAATAAGGAAGAAACAACAAAACCTACACTAATAGGTAAAATAAAAGCAGTAAAGAGCAAAGACATAGTAACTATTAAAGAAGGCGAAAGTGTATCTGTACCAGTTACTGTAAACAATACATTTAACTTAAGATACGATGTTGTAGCAAATGGTGGATTTACATTTAAAGCAATAGATGAATCTATTGCAACTACAAATAATGATGTAGTTACAGGTGTAAAATCTGGAATTACAACAGTTGTTGCAACACACACTCAAACAGATTTAGTTGCAAATATTTCAGTAGAAGTATTAAAAGAGACTCAAGAATCTGTAATAGATGTAGAATCTGGAATTGACTTTACAATTGCCCTAAAAGCAGACGGAACAGTTTGGGGATGGGGAGCAAACGGATGTGGACAATTAGCAAATAATACTACTGTAGATGCAAACCAACCAATACAAATTGTAACAAACACAAGAGTAAAACAAATTGCAACAGGAAGAAACCATATTGCACTATTAACAGAGGATGGTAAGGTATATACTGCAGGTGAAAACACAGATGGTGAGCTTCGGATGCGGAAGCAATGTAAACCAAAAAACATTAGTATCAGTAATTGATGAACTTGGAAATCCAATAGAAAATATTGTAAGAATAGCTATAAAGAATAACACAACGTATGCACAAGATATAGATGGAAAAGTATATGCATTTGGCAAAAATTATTACAATGTAGCAACTTTAATGAAGGATTTAACACAAATTGCCGAAATTTATGGAGAATATGCAATAACAAAAGATAACAAAGTTATAAATATAACTACAAATACAGAAGTTTATGGATTAGAAAATGTTGTAAAAATAGCTGAGGGAACAAATCATACACTATTCTTAACTAAAGATAAAACAGTGTATGCGATGGGTCAAAATAATAATGGTCAATGTGGAACAGGAACAAAAACAAATTGCCCAATACCAACAATTGTAAAAGACAATATTGGAACTTCTACATTACAAAATGTAAAAGATATATCAGCAGGAGATAATTACAGCATAGCAGTTCTTGAAAATGGAGAGGTTTATACTTGGGGTGCAAACAATTCAAATGTTCTTGGAACAGAACAAGCAACAGCACAAATATTACCAAGAAAGAACTCTAACATAGATGAGGGAATGCTTGTTAGTGCAGCATATAACCATACAGTTGTTGCTAAAACAAATGGTAGAGTTTACGCTTGGGGTAATAATTCTAAAGGAAGCCTTGGAACTGGAGAAAACACTAACTCTGTAACACCAGTTAGAGTAGGTAGTGAAGAAATAAAAGTAAATACAAATCATTTACAAATAGAAAAAGGAAATATAGATGTTTTATCAGGAGTAATAAAATCATTTAACTTGATAAACGAAGAAAATGCAGATGGATTAGTTTATGAATCAAAAGATGAAAGTATTGTAACAGTTGATAAAAATTCAGGAGTAGTTAGAGCAGTAGATGTAGGAAATACAAGCATATTAGTAAAACAAGCATCAACAAATGAATTTGCAATAGTACAAGTTACGGTATTAAAATCTGGAACTACTATAAAACCAGATGTTAAAACTTCAAACTCTCATAGTGTTATATTAAAGAGTGATGGAACAGTTTGGACTTATGGAGATAACACCTATGGTGCTTTAGGAAATGGAACAACTGTATCACAAGACGATATAACACAAGTAAACTTTGAAAATGATGTTAAGATTACACAAATTGCAGTTGGAGAAAGTCATACATTAGCATTAGACGAAACAGGTGCAGTTTGGGCATTTGGTAGAAATAATTACTATCAATTAGGTACAGATAGAGTGCTTTTAAGTAGCACACCAATAAAAGTAAAAATAGACAAGAGAGTAGTAAAAATATCAGCAGGATACAATCAATCTTTTGCAATAACTGAAGACAACAGATTATATGTATGGGGCTTAAACTCAAATGGAGAATTAGGTGTAGGAACTTATGAAACACAAGTATTACCAAAATTGATAGAAAATGTAAATGAAGTATTAGATGTAGCATCAGGTAGAACTCATACAGTAATTGTAACTACAAAAGGTAATGTATATACAACAGGAAACAACAGCTATTCTAGCCTAACAGGAACAGAATATAAACGTAATGTATTTGGAAAGGCAGTTGGATTAGAAAATATTGCATACATTGAAGCGGGAGAATATCATAATGCAGCAATAACTGTAGACAATGCATTATATGTATGGGGATTAAACATTTATGGACAATTAGGAATTGGTAACTTAAATACAATAGCAACACCAGAACTTGTAAAAGGAATTACTGAAATACAAGAAATGAGCCTTGGAAAATCTCATACACAAATTTTAACAAAAGCAGGAGATGTTTATGTATCTGGTATAAATACATTAGGACAACTAGGTGATGGAACAAATACTGATACTCAAACCTTTAAGAAGCTAGATACAATTTCAGACGTATATGAGGTTGCTTGTGGCAATACATATTCAATGGCAATTACAAATGATGGAAAAGTATTTGGATGGGGTGATTATTATCACGGAACCTCAGCAATAAGAACAAAAACAAATAGTAATATACCAGTTCAAGTTGGTGTAAACGAATTCTTAATAAGCACAAATGAAATTACAATTCCAAATAAAGAAACAAGCAAAATAGAAATTCAAAACTCTTCTGAATTAAATGTTTGGAATGCAAATACAATGAATACTGCATATGTATATTCAAGCATAAATGACGATGTTGCAAGTGTTGATGAATTTGGAAATATTACTGCAAAAGAAAAAGGAATAACTTGGATAAAAGTAAAAGAAGTTGCAACAGGAAAAGAACAAATAGCAGTTGTTAGAGTAACAGAAGAGGGATCTACTGCTTACACAGAAGTAAGCTCTGGTAAAGACTTTGCTATAAGCTTAAAAGCAGATGGAAGCATATGGAGCTTTGGTTATAACTCAAACGGAGAGTTAGGAAACAATTCATTTGTAGGAACTAACGTACCAGAATCAATCAATATTATAAAATCATATGCAAAAATAGAATCTGGAGACCAATTTACATTAGTATTAAGAAATGATGGAACAGTATGGAGCTTTGGTGATAACACATATGGTGAGTTAGGAACAGGAGATAGAAACATCTGCAAAACACCAACAATGGTTAAAGGATTATCAGATATTATAAAAATTGCAACAGGTGCAAACCATGCAGTTGTATTAGACAAATATGGAGATGTATTTGTATGGGGTCTTAATGATGTAGAACAATTAGGATTAGGAGATACAAAAACACGTGATATTCCAACTAAATTAAACTTAAATGGAAAAACTATTATAGATGTTGCAGCAGGAAAGAATAATACAGTTTTAGTAACATCTGATGGAGAAATTATAGTATATGGAGAAGACAAAGACAGTTTAGATATTTCAAATGTAAAAGATGTTGCAAAAGTTGCAGTAGGAGACGAAATAATAGTAATAACAAAATCAGGTATAGTACAAAAAGTAGGAGCAAATGTAAATACAATTTATGCATTTGGAGATGCAGTAGATATATCAGCAAATGGTGGAGCTTATATGATATTAACAAAGACAGGAGATGTATATACATTTGGAACAAACGAAAATGGCAAGTTAGGTATTGGAACAAATTCTAATGTATCAGTACCAACTAAAGTAGACTTCGAAGGAAAGATAATCGACATAGAAATGGGTGTAAATAACTCATACATCATAGCCCAAAATGGTAATGTATATGGAGCAGGCTCTAACAAATACAGTAACTTAGGAAATGAATCAACAATTGATTCTAATGTATTTGTTCTAGTTGGAAAACAAGACTTCAAGGTTACACCAGATAATATACAAATGAATGTAGGAGACAAACTAGATATAGAAATAGAATCTGAAAAGTACAATGTATTTAAAGAAGATTTAAGAAAACTAGAAGACTTTACTTGGGCTTCAAACGATGAAAGCGTTGTAGAAGTTGAAGCCGAAGGAAAGATAAAAGCTCTAGCAGAGGGTGAAACAACTTTAACTATAGTAGAAAAAGAAACTGGATTTGAAAAAGAAATAACAGTAGTAGTTATGGCATTAGAAGCTAATAGACTTGAAATTTTAAGTGTTGACGAAGTTCAAGCCAAAGTAACTGGTATTGGAAAATATGAAGTAACAATAAGTTCAGATAGTGATACTGGAAATCTACTAATACAAACAAAGGATGAAACAGACACAATAAGCATTGATGACGGAAATACTTGGACTACTACATCAACATTGATAGATACTATAAATCTATTAACAAGAGAAACTATAGTTCCAATTAAAGTAAAAACAGAAAATGGTACAATATTTGATTATGAATTAAAAGTTATAAAACAATCTAAGATTGTAGATTTAAAAGAAGTTAAAGTAAACGAAATAAAAGCTACAGCAGTAAGTGCTACTGAATATGTTGCTATAATTGAAGATGAAACTATAAATACAGCAAATGTTTACGTAGAAACAGTAAGCGATTATGCAAAAGTTGGATTAGATAATGATGCGCAAACTATAAATTCAGCTTCTAAGTTATTTGATATGACAGATATCTTAGTAAAAACTGTACCAATTAAAGTAACTTCAGAAAGTGGTATAGAAATAGACTACACATTAACAATTTACAAGAGATCAGCAATTATGGATTTAGAAATTGTAACAGCAAATGGAATACAAGCAAAACAAAACAATTTCAATATATTGGAATATACAGTTATAGTGCCAACGGAAACAACACAAGTAGAAGTATATGCAAAAGCATTATACGAACTTGCAAACTTAAGTATTGATAATAATGGAGGAACTGACAGAGAATATACACAAATTATTAAAATAGAAGAAGATGAAACAATAGTAAATATTAAAGTATCAGTTGATGGACTAGATAGAGTGTACAAGCTACATATTCATAAAAAAGTAGATGGTGCAAGTTTAGCTTTAGTAGAGGTAAATGGTAAAGAAATAGTTCCAGTAGGAAATAAATATCAAGCATATGTAGCAGCAGACCAAACAGAAGCTGAAGTAAGAGCAGTTGCAGCAGTAGAAACAAGTAATGTACAAATTGGAACAAATCCAGCAAGCATAAAAGAAAGCACAGTAACAGTTGCGACAATAGATAATTCAACAGTTTATACAATTCTTGTAACAGATGCAGAAGACTCTACAAATGTTGCAACTTACCAATTGGTAATTACAAAACCATCAGGAAACACAGATTTAAAGAACATTGTAGTTGGAAATAGCGAAATGACAGTAGAAGCTACAAGAATTCCAGGAACAAATACATATACTGCATCTGTAAATGAAAAATATACAAATTTAACAATTACAGCAACAGCGGATTACGAATTATCACAAGTAGCAATAGCAGATAATAATTATCGTGATGCTTTTGATAGATATGATGCAGTATGTAATGAGAAAAACTATACAACAACTGTTAAAGTAAAAGCACAAGATGGAACAGAAGCAGAATACACACTAATTATAGAAAAAACCTCAAGCAATACTAATATAAAATCTATAAAAGTTGATGGAATTGAAGCTACAAAATCTGAGGCTGAAGATGATACTTATGAAGTAACTCTAACAAGACCAATAACCGCGGCACAAACTACAGTAGTTATGGAACATGCAAAAGCAAAAGTTGCTCTAAATAACATTTTGTATGAAACAAATACAATTACAAAAACAATTAGCATAGATGCAAAAGATGTTAAAGTAACAATAAATACACAAGCAGAAGATGGAACGATGAATTCATATTATTTGATAATACACGAATTACCAGATAATACAAAGGTTACAACAATTGAAGTAAATGGTTACACTGCAACACAAGTGCCATATAGCAATACATACAAAGTAAGAGTACCAAAAACTTTAACTTCATACGATGTAAAAGTAACTCCAGATGATTCTTTAGCAATGGTAAAAATAGGAGAAAATACAGGCACAATAGGAGTATCTACTGCAAATGTTACAAAAACAGAGCCAAAAACAATTGTAAATATTACTCTAACTGCTCAAAATGGAAAAGCTGAAGAAGAATATATATTAGAAATTGAAAATATGAACTCTAATGCAGAACTAGCATTTGTAAAAATAAATGGAGCAGTAATAGGCAAAAATGAAGCAGGAGAGTATTATACAAAAGTAATTGGAAGCACAGCTCAAGTTATTGCAAATGTTGAAACAGCAGATGAACTTGCAAAAGTAGGAATACTTGCGCTACCTGCATCTAATAAATTAGAAGAAAATTTAAGTTTAACTACAGATAAAAATACATTTACAATTACTGTAGTTGCAGAAGATGGAACAACTGAGTATTATCCATTAGTAGTAGAAAAAATGTCAAGCAATACAGATTTATTTGAAGTTTATGTAGATGGAACATTAGTACCATTAGTAGATGGTATATATACTGCAAACATTGGAAATGAGTCAGAAGCTGAAATAAAAGCTGTTGCAGGCAATGAAAACTCATTAGTTGGAATAGATGGTGAGGAAGAAGAAATTACAGAAAGTACAAGAACAGTTTCTATAACAGAACAGGAAAAGAAAGTAGCAATTACAGTAACAGCAGAAGATGGAACAACTGCTACACACTATGTTGTATTAGAAAAATATTCTAATGATAATTCATTATTAAAATTATCAAAGGAAAATGATGAAAATCAAGAGATAGTACAAACAGGTGAAAACTCATATCAAATGATAGTTTCAAACGAATTAACTACATTAAACTTAGTTGCTGAAACGAGTAGTAAAGTTGCTAAAGTAAAAATAGGTGACAATGAATTTGAAACAAATATAACAACAAAAACTGTTGCTATTCCAGAAGATTCAAATGAAGTTATAATTACAGTACAAGCACAAAATGGAGACGAAAAAGTATATACATTAACAATACTTAAGAAATGTGAATTAACTATAGAATCTATAACAGTAAATGGAATAGATGCAGAGCTTCAAGATAATGAGTGGATTGCTTGGATAGATAAAGATATAGATTTATCTAAAGTAGTTGTTACTCCAACAAGTAGCGGAGCAAAAGTATTTGTAGAAGATTTAATAGATGTAGTAGGAGTTGCAACATTTGATGCTACTACTACAGATGATGAAACAATTATAAAAATAAAATTATCATCTACAATAGATGATGATGAAGTAATACATACTTTAAGAATAATGAAGAAATCTGATAATACAGAATTAGAATATGTAAAAGTAGCAGGACAAATTGGTATATTAGAAGATGAAAAATATATTGTAAAAGTTCCAATTCAAACTGAATTATATGATATGGAAGTAAAAACAGTTAGTCAATATGCTAAGGTAAAAATAGAAAATCAAGAATACAAAGAGCAAATTGATACAATGAATATTGATTTAACAGACAAAACAGAAGTAAGCTTGAACATATCAGTAACAGCACAAGATGGAACTACAAATACATATCCAGTAGTTATTCAAAAGGTATCAGATGATAATACAATTAAACTTTTGAAAGTTAATGGAGTAGAAATAAGTGAGGTCGATGGAACATATAAAGCATTTATAAAAGCAGATTTAACAAGTGTTCCAGTATACATTGAAACAACTTCCGAAACTACAAAAATAAGAATTGATCAAGAGGAAACAGAGGTAGAACACATTATAGAGAATAGAATTGTTACAATGTCTTCAGATGAGGAAACTTTATCAATTACAGTAACTGCTGAAGATGGTAGTGTAAAATATTATACTTTATCAATTCAAAAAGAATCTAATGATGCAGGACTAGAATGGATTAAGGTAGACGGAATATCAGCAATTGAAACAGAAGAAGATATATACTATGTAACAGCTGCATCAGGAGCAGATAAAGTTGATATAGTAGCAAATGCAGCAAATCAATATGCTTTAGTTTCAATAAATGGAAATGAAGCTACAATAAAACAAAATGAGTTAAAAGAATTTAAACTAGATTCAGCTACAAAAGTTATTGAAATTCCAGTTGTTGTAACTGCACAAAATGGAAAAGATACAAAAACATATACTTTAAAAATTGAACAAGTATCTAATGATACAAGTATTGCCGAAATAAAAGTAAATGACAAAGAAGTTGTTACTTATAATGCTGAAACAAAAATGTATGAATTTATTATAGACAGTTCTATTGACGAATCAACTATATATGTAAAAGCAAACAATGCAGAAGCGTCAGTAAAAATAGATACTGCAAACCCTGTAAAACTTGAAGATAGTCAAACTGTAAGTACTGCAAGTGATGAAAACATATATACAATAACAATAATTGCAGAAGATGGAACAGTTAAAACTCGAGAAATAAACATTAAGAAATTATCTCAAGACGCATCTATACTAAAACTATATGTTGAAGGAGAAGAAATTACTCCAGAAGAGGATGGAACATACATTGCACAAGTATTAGATAGTTTAATAGAGGCTTCAGTTAGAATAAAAGCAGGAAATAAAAATGCTACAATCGAGATAGATGGTACAGCTTTAGCTAACTTAGGGGAAGATGAAACTAAGATAAGTATCAATGATGTAAGAACTATAATTGTTCCAATTAAGATAATTGCAGAAGATACAAGCATTACACAAGATTATAAGTTAACAATCAATGTAGTATCTGATAATAAAGATTTAGAATATTTAAAAGTAAATGGAGAAGAAGTAATAGATTATAATTCAGAAACATTTACTTACAAGGCATTTATACCAGCAAATAGCACAACTGCTAAAATAGATGTAAAAACTGTAAGTGCTTATGCTACAACTGCAATAGAAGAAACTACTGGAAATGATACTATTTCTTATACAGTAGAAACAAATGACGACATAACAGAAGTTTCATTAAAAGTAACAGCAGAAGATGACACTGTACGTACATATACAATTGTATTGCAAAAGAAGTCAACAGATGCTGACTTGCTTGAAGTAAAAGCAGATAATGAATTAGTAGACTCAAATGAAGATGGAATCTATGTAGTAGAAGTAGCAGAAGATACTGAAAGCATTAAGTTATTTGCAAAAACTACTAACGAATATGCTTTAGTTTCAATAGATGGAGAAACTGCTACAAAAGAAACACAAGAAAAAGAAATAACATTAGATGCTTCAAAAGAAACAACTGTAACAATTACTGTAACACCACAAGAAGGAACTGCAAAGAACTATACAGTAAAAATTAAAAAATTGTCATCAAACAATAGTATAGAATATGTTAAAGTAAATACTGAAATTGTTACTACATATAATGCAGAAACAAAAACATATGAAACATTTATACCAGCAGATAGTACAGATGCAAACATTGAAATTAAGACTGTAAGCGAATATGCAACTATTTTAAGCGGAGAAGATGAAGGAATTGGAATACTAAGCTTTACTGTTCAAACAGATGCAGAAGATACAGAAGTAGAAATAGCAGTAACTTCAGAAGATGGAAAAGCAGAACAATACATACTAATATTACATAAGATTTCAAAAGATAATACGCCAAAAGAAATTTATGTAGATGGTAAAATAATTGTTGCAGATGATGATGGAAACTTCATAGCAAAAGTATTAGAATCAAATACAGAATCAGAAGTTAAAGTAATTGCAAACAATAAATATGCTACAGTAAAAATAAATTCATCAACAAATGATGATAATGAAGATGAACAAACAGTAGCATTAGGAACAGAAAAAACAACACAAGTTCCAGTAGAAATTACATCACAAAATGGAGATATAAATACATTTAATGTAACAATAGAGAAAGTTTCTGATGATGTAGCTATAAAAGAAATCTTAATAGATGGATTAGATATTTGCGAGTATGATACAGAAGCAAAAACATATACAGCATATATTGCAGAAGATAATAACTTAAGCAATGTATCAGTAATGGCAAATAGTGGTACTGCAACAGTAATATTAGAAGATGTGTCAGATATTGGAGTAGCAAAGAAAGATATTACAACAACTGCTAGCATAACAAATGTAAAAATTACAATAAAAGCAGAAAGTGGAAAAACTGAGAACTACGCATTACAAATTATAAAGAAATCAGCAGATGCAAGTGTATTAAAGGTTGAAGTAAATGATATAGAAGTAGCTTCTCCATATGAGGCATCAATTAAGAAATTAGATACAAAAGCTAAAATATATGTTGAAACAACAAACAAAAATGCAAGTATTAAGTTTGGTGATGAATCTGAAAAACAATGGAAATATAGTGCAGAAGTAGAAGTTCCATTAGATAAAGATACAATAACAATTCCATTTACCGTTACATCACAAGATGGAAAACAAACTGAAAGTCATACAATTACTTTAAGTAGAAAATCTAACAATACAGATATAGCTAAAATTACTGTTAATGGAGAAGAGGTAGACTTAAATAAAGACTTTGAAGCTATAATTAAAAACGTAAATGAGTCTGAAATTGTAATTACACTTGTAGATAGCAATGCAAAAGTATCTATTATAGGTGGTGGACCTGAAGCACAAGGAATTTTAACAGAGACGCTTAATACAACTACTACAACAATAAGAACAATTAAAGTAACAGCAGTTGATGGAACAACAAAAGAATATGAAATTACATTAACAAAGAAATTCACAATAAATGGTAAGGTTATAACAGAAAATATAGACAGCAAACATATTGCAACAGTTACAGCTTACTTAACAGGTGATACTACAAAAGAAGTAATAGATACTGTACAAACAAACGAAGACGGAACATTCGAAATTGTAGTAGAGCCAGGACTTTACGATATTGTTATAAGCAAACATGGATACTTAAAATATAAAGTAACAGATATACCTGTATCAGATGGAGCAAGTAGACATACAGGAAATATGTATTTGAGTGCTGGAGATGTATATGGAAATGACGGTTATATAGATATAAGAGACTTAACCAAAGTAAATAAACTTGCAAGAAATAATACAACTGCTAATGATGATAATAGAATATATGACCTAAATGAAGATGGTGCAATTAACCAATTAGATATAGACATTATATACAAGAACTATAACAAAAAGGAAACATCTATAAAATATAAAAAGATGATAGAAATACATGGTAATGTATTAGATTCATCAAATGGAGATGCTCCACTAGCTAATACAAAGATTACATTAAGAGAGAAAAATACAACAGATGCATTTGGTAACTTTGAATATGAAAACGTTCCATTAGGAGAATATGACTTAATAGTAACAAGTAATGATGGAACAGTTTTAGGACAAAGCACAATTACAATAACAGAAGGTACAGAATATTCAATAAAGAATAATGTTATTACAGTTACATCTAGTACAATATCATCTAATATAACAGTTAGAGTAGATGGAACAGAAGCGCTTGTATCAGAACAAGGAAAAGCACCAATATTAGAAGCTGTACAATCAGCAAGGATAGAAACATATTCTATGATTGTAAGAGAAGAAGCTTACGAAACATTAGTATTACCAGTAAATGAAGAATATACCATTTCCTCAGAATTTGGAACAAGAGTACACCCAGTAACAGGTGAAGTTGGTAAAATGCATTATGGAATAGATATAGCAATAAGTGCAAAATCAGAAGTATTATCAATTGCAGAAGGAACAGTAACGTATGCCGGAGAAAACGGAGGATATGGATACTGTATAGAGATAGAACACACAATAAATGGTGAAAAAGTATATAGCTTCTATGCACACTTATCTCAAATAGATGTAGAAGTTGGAGAAACAGTAGGAGAAGGACAAATTATAGCATTATCTGGAGGTGTTCCAGGAACTGAAGGCGCAGGAACATCAACAGGAGCACACTTACACTTTGAGATAAGAACAGAATCAGGATTATACTCATCAGCAGTAGACCCAAGAACATATTTTGAATTCTAATAAAACAAATATAAAGGATATGCAAATAATGCATATCCTTTTTTTGTATGGAACAGACCAACATCGTTACGAATAACAATCATATGAAATCCAAAATAATATTGTAGGGGCGGGCCCCGTGTACGCCTACTATGTATTTTCTATTTTATGCGAAATAATATGTATAAAATATTGAATTACTCATAAAATAATGATAAAATAATGATAATAAAATAATAAGAGGTGAAAAATATGATTAATATAAGACCAGTATCAGACTTAAGAAATAAATATCCTGAAATCGAAGATTTAGTTTTAAGAGAAGATGAAGCTGTTTATTTAACCAAAAACGGATATGGTTCAATGGTAGTAATGAGTTTAGAAAAATATTCAAAATTGATGGATAATATGGAATATGAAGGATATATTGAAAATGAATTAGATGAGGCAGATAGAGAAGCAGAAGATCCAAATGCTAAGTATTATACACATGAAGAAATGAAAAAAATGGCTAGGAGGATAATTGATGAAGAGTAACAAATATATAATAGAGTATTCTTCTACTTTCATCAATCACTTCAACAATATACTAAGATATTTTGTGCATAAATTAAAAAATAAAATTGGAGCAGAAAATTTTTATAATGAAGTAATTAAAGAAATAGAAAAAAGAAGTAAGAATCCAGAAAACTATGAAAAATATATATCAAATAAAAAAAGAAAAAATACATATTATAGAATTTATGTGAAGAATTACACAATATTTTATGTGGTAAAAGATAACACTATGCAAGTAAGAAGAATTTTATATTCGAGAAGAAATTTTAGTAAACTAATTTAAGATAAGCCAATGAATAATTATTTGTAAGGGGGGCTAAAGTCTGCCCGCATTTCATATAAAATTTGGAGGAATTACTATGACTCGAGAGATTGAATTAAAAGATATAAAACAATTTTCGGAAAAATACAATAAAGAAGTTGAAAATAAAGTTATAGAGGAAAAAATTAAAGAGTATGGATTAGATAGAGTTTGTATAAATAAAAGAATTATTGAAGAAAATCCAGCTGTTTTCAATATTGAACTTGAGGAAACCAAAAGATATAATCAAAAAGATAGTTTAAGATGTTGGGCATTTTCTGGAATTAACGTAATTAAGCGTAATATGGCAAATAATTTGAATATGAATACTATGGATTTTGAGTTATCTGATAATTTTATTACATTCTTTCATAGATTGGAAAAAGCAAATACAACTTATGAAAAAATCATTACAAGCAAAACCATTGATTTAGACAAAATTGTAAAGAAAAATATTTTAGAAAACCCAGTTGAAGAAATTGGGAACTGGAAAACTTTTGTTGGTATTGTAAAGAAATATGGACTTGTACCAATGACAGTTATGCCTATTACTATTGAAGGAGAAAATGCTACTAGAGTGACTAATTTATTTTCAGAAACTGTTAGAAGTAATGCAATTACTTTGCTAAAATTAAAAATGCAAAATAAAAATACAGAGCAACTACGAAAAGTAAAAGCAACAATGTTAGCAGATAATTATGATTTTTTATCAAAGGCTTATGGAGAACCTGTAGAAATATTTAACTATGATTACATAGATAAAAATGGAAATAGCGTTAGTTTGAAGAATATAACACCAAACCAATTTGTAGAGCAGTTTTTAAGTATTGATATTGAAAATTTTGTGTTTATTTCAAATGTTCCTAAAAAGAATAGAATATATGGACAAAAATTAAAAAACCCAACATCAATAAATATCAATAAAATGAAATACGTAGAGTTTTTACATATTTCTGCAAATGAATTAAAAGAACTAGCCATTAAGCAGTTAAAAGATAATATACCTGTTATGGTGGGAATTTATATTAGAAAGTTTGCAGATAAAGAATCTGGTGTTTTGGATACACGATTATATGATTATGAAGATCTAGTAAAATATAAAAGTCTAAATAAGGAAGATGGAATATTAACTGGAGATATTGAACTTCACCATTGGATGACCATAACAGGTGTACAAATCGAAGAAGAAATTTCAAAAAGATGGAAAGTTGAAGATAGTTATGGCAATAATGAAAAAGTAAATGGGTATTATATTATGAATGATAATTACTTTGATAAATATGTATTTACTGTTATTATTCATAAAAAATATTTAACAAAAGAACAACTGGAATTATATAATCAAAAAGGAATTATAGAGAACTAATTTTAAAATTTTGTGTTTCTTCTGCTACCTAATGATATAAAAAATAAGAGTGAATATAATTATTCACTCTTATTTTTTCACTTTTGCTTGCGAGTTTGGTGGGCAATCGGGGTTTCGAACCCCGGACCTTCTGATTAAGAGTCAGCTGCTCTACCAGCTGAGCTAATCACCCATAAACTTAAATACGAAAATAATTATAATACATAATAAACATAATTGTCAAGCAATACGAGGAAAATTTGCTATTGCCAAAATATACAAAAAATGATATATTAAAATATACGCAAATTATAAATTTATATGGGTACTATTTTTGGAATGCCTGTGTAGGGGTCGACGAATCACGTGACCCGTTTATACCTATGTTTGCCCATATTTTCAGGAGGTATTTATGCTAAAAGTATTAAAAAATCTAAAACATTCACTAATTTCGGTAATAATAATTGTTCTTTTGCTGTGTATACAAGCGATGGCAGATTTAGCATTACCAGATTATACATCAAAAGTTGTAAATATAGGAATCCAAAATCGGAGGTATAGAAAGCGTTATACCAGAGGCTATAAGAAAAGAGCAAATGGAAGGTTTACTTGTATTTACATTAGAAGATAATGAGATATTAGAAAATTATACTTTAATATCAAGAGACAATTTATCTGAAAGAGAGTATAAAAAATATTCTAAGAAATATCCAATTTTAGAAAATGAAGATATATATGTTTTAAATAAAATGAATAAAAAGCAAAGAGAAGAGCTAGAAAAGGTTATTGCAAAGCCCCTTTTAGCATTAGATATTGTTAGCAATAAAGAAAATAATGCACAAATTATTCAAGGAATGATTCAAATTGTACCAGAAGAGTATAGGCAGGACGTTTTAAACTTAACGATAGATACAATAAAGCAAATTCCAGAGCAACAGTTAATAATATTTGTTAATACTGCATATTCAATTTTAGAAAACGGATTTGGAAGTATGATAAGCAACTTACAAATTTCTGCTATAAAACAAGAATTGATAAGTCTTGGCGTAAATATGGATGATTATCAAACAAGATATATAATTAAAGTAGGTTTGCAAATGATTGGAATAGCATTTGTAAGTATGGCGTCAGCTATAACAATTATGCTATTATCTTCAAGAGTTGCAGCAAAATTGAGTAAAAATTTAAGAGATCAAGTATTTAAAAAAGTTTTGAAGTTTTCTAATAAAGAATTTAGAGAATTTTCAACAGCATCTTTAATTACAAGAAGTACAAACGATATTCAACAAATACAAATGCTAATAGGAATGTTATTTAGGGTTGTTGTATATGCGCCTATAATGGGTATAGGAGGATTTATAAGAGTATTAGGAAATAGTAATACATCAATGGCTTGGATTATAGGAATGGCAATTCTTATAATACTTGCAATAGTTATGGTACTATTTATAGTTGCAATGCCGAAATTTAAGAAGTTACAGGATTTAATAGATAAACTAAATCTTGTTTCAAGAGAAATATTAACTGGATTACCAGTTATAAGAGCGTTCAACAAGGAGAAAACGGAAGAGGAAAGATTTGATATTGCATCACAAAATTTAATGAAAACTAATATATTTGTAAATAAAGCAATGAGCATAATGATGCCAGCACTAATGCTTGTAATGAATACAATATCAATAGCAATAATATGGTTTGGTGGAAAGAATGTTGATGCGGGAGTAATGCAAGTTGGAGATATGATGGCTTTTATACAATATACAATGCAAATAGTAATGTCTTTCTTAATGATTTCTATGATTTCAATAATGTTACCAAGAGCTTCTGTTTCTGCTAACCGTATAAATGATGTATTAGAAACAGAACCCAATATAATAGATCCTGAAAGAGAATTGGAATTTAATAAAGAAAAGATAGGTTATGTAGAATTTAAAAATGTATCTTTTAGATATCCAGATGCAGATACTGAGATTTTAGAGGATATAAATTTCACAGCGAAACCTCGGTCAGACTACTGCAATAATAGGAAGTACAGGAAGTGGAAAATCTACGGTAGTAAATTTAATACCACGTTTTTATGATGTAACAGGTGGAGAATTGTTGGTTGATGGAGTAAATGTAAAGGATATTTCTCAAAAGAAATTAAGAGAAAAAATAGGATTTGTACCACAAAAAGGAATCTTATTTTCTGGAACAATAGAGTCAAATATAAAATATGGTAAATCTAATATAACAGATGAACAAATGAAATGGGCAGCAGAAATTGCTCAATCAAGTGAGTTTATAGATAAAAAAGAAGAGGGATATGAATCTCAAATAGCTCAAGGTGGAAGCAATGTTTCTGGTGGTCAAAAGCAACGTTTATCAATAGCAAGAGCTATTGCAATAAATCCAGAAATACTAATATTTGATGATAGTTTTTCTGCATTAGATTTTAAAACAGATGCAAAATTAAGAGAAGAATTGGCAAAAAATACAGAAAACAAAACAGTAATAATAGTAGCGCAAAGAATTAGTACAGTATTAAATGCAGAACAAATAATAGTTTTAGATGAAGGAAAAATGGTAGGAATTGGAACACATAGAGAATTGATGGCAAATTGCGAGAAGTATAGACAGATTGCACTATCTCAATTATCAGAAGAGGAACTAGGGTAATTTCAAATGTAGGGGTACTGATTTTAAGGGAATACCCATGTAGGGAACGATGCCCTCGTCGTTTCGCTGACACCACATAAGCCCTTGCCGAGTGAATAGTGAATGATAACCGTAGGGGCGAGCATTGCTCGTCCGTATAGAAGGAGGAACAAAATGGAACAAAAAATAAAACCACCCAGAAGATTTGGAGCAGGTCCGCATAATGCTGGAGCAGTGGAAAAAGCAAAAAACTTTAAGGGTACAACCAAAAAACTAATAAAGGATTATTTGTCACAATATAAATTAAGATTAGCGATAGTATTTATATTTGCTATAGGTAGCACGATATTTGCTATTGTAGGGCCTAAAATATTAGGTAATGCTACAACTGAAATTTTTAATGGACTAATTAGCAAAATAACTGGGGGAAGCGGAATTGACTTTGGGAAGATTGGTAGTATACTTATAACTCTTATAATTTTATATGTTATAAGTACACTGTTTTCTTTAATTCAAGGATTTACGATGACAGGAGTTGCACAAAAACTTACATATAAACTAAGAGGAGATTTAATAAAAAAAATAAATAAATTGCCAATAAGTTATTTTGATAAAAGAACAAATGGAGAAGTGTTATCAGTAATAACAAATGACATAGATACATTAAGTCAAAATCTAAATCAGAGTATAACACAAATAATAACAGCAATATGTACAATTATTGGAATTGCGATAATGATGATATCTATTAGTATTCCAATGACTCTAGTATCTATTTTAATATTACCAGTTACAGCTTTAATATTAAGTAAAATAGTAAAAAAATCTCAAAAATATTTCAAAAAACAACAAGACTATTTAGGTCATGTAAATGGTCAAGTAGAAGAAATATATGGAGGGCATTTAATAGTAAAAGCGTTTAATGGAGAAGAGAAGGCAATAGAAGAATTTACAAGAGCAAACGAAGAATTATATCATTCAGCTTGGAAATCACAGTTTTTATCAGGAGTAATGCATCCAATAATGAATTTTATAGGAAATATAGGATATGTTATTGTTGCTGTGCTTGGTGGTTATTATGCAGCACAAGGGGTAATAACTGTTGGGAATATACAATCCTTTATACAATACAACAAGCAATTTACTCAGCCTATAGGCCAAATTGCACAAATATCTAGTATGATACAATCTATGGTGGCTGCAGCAGAAAGAGTATTTGAGTTTTTAGAGGAACCGGAAGAAAAGGAAACTAATAAAGGAAATATTGATGAAAATAGCATAAAAGGCAGTATTACATTTAAAAATGTACAATTTAAATATGCAGATTCAGATAAAATAACAATAAACGATTTTTCAGCAGAAATAAAACCAGGACAAAAGATTGCAATAGTTGGACCAACAGGTGCTGGAAAAACTACAATTGTAAAATTGTTGATGAGATTTTATGATGTGGATAAGGGCGAAATTCTGTTAGATGGACATAATATAAAAGATTTCACAAGAGGAGACTTAAGAAAACAATTTGGAATGGTGCTCCAAGATACTTGGTTATTTGGTGGAACAATAAAAGATAATATAAAATATGGAAAACCAGAGGCAACTCAGGCTGAAGTTATAGAAGCTGCAAAAGCAGCTAATGTTCACCATTTTATAAAGACCTTGCCTAATTCATACGATATGGTAATAAATGAAGAGAGTACAAACATATCTGCAGGACAAAAACAATTACTTACAATAGCAAGGGTAATACTTGCAGACCCTAAAATACTAATACTAGATGAGGCAACAAGTTCAATAGATACTTTAACAGAGATACAAATACAATCTGCAATGGATAATTTAATGAAGGGAAGAACAAGTTTTATAATAGCACATAGACTATCAACAATTAAAAATGCAGATTTAATTCTTGTATTAAATAATGGAGATATAGTAGAAAAAGGAACACATAAAGAATTGCTAAATAAAAACGGATTTTATGCAGAATTATATAATTCACAATTTAATGAGGAAGAAGCTGGGTAAAATAATAAATTAACAATAAAAAGTTGACATAACTTATATAATGTGTTATAATAAACTTGCTGGTAGGGTAAAAGATAAACCAGCAAGTTTTAAATTTAGTAATTTAAAACTTTACAAGTAATATATTAAAATTTAATAATTTAAAATTTAAATCTTGAGTACACTAAAGAAGAGGAATAAAAATTTCACACGCAAGAAAAAATATTAAGAAATAATATTTTAAAGGAGGAAATAGTGTGAGAGTTATAAACTCTAAAATTTCAAGATTTATTTTTTATGTTTCAATTTTATTTTGCATAAATTTAGTTTTTCAATGTTTTGTATTTGCAAATGAATTACCTAAAGAACAAATAGTAGTAGATACAGAAAATGCGATATTATCAAACGAAGAACAAGAAGTATTAACTTTAATAAATATAGAAAGAAAAAAAGAAGGATTAGTTGAACTTAAAGCATCTTCAGAGTTACAAGAAGTTGCCAAATTAAAAGCAGAAGATCTTGTAAACAATAATTATTTTTCACACACATCTCCAACACTTGGAACTCCATTTGAAATGCTAAAAAATGAAGGTGTAATGTATAAGTTTGCAGGAGAAAACTTAGCAGGAAATGAAACAGGAGCAAAAGCGGTAAATGCATGGATGAATTCACCAGCACATAAAGATAACATATTAGATGAAGATTACGAATATACAGGAATAGCAGTAATAGATAGCGAAATTTATGGAAAGGTGTATGTACAATTATTTATGGGCGTATAAGTTTAAAAAATTTTCAAACTTATGTGTCAATGGGGACGGAGCTTTTTGACAGTCTTAAGCAAAATTAAGACTGTCAAAAAGCTCCGTCCCCATTGACACATTGACATAAGCAATAGAAGAAGAAAAAATAGGCTTAAATGCCTATCTTTTCTTGTGTATTTTCATTTTTTCTATTTTCATCTTCTATTGCTTTTAGAGAATTTTCTTTTTGTTTTAGGTTATCTTTTGCAACAGTCATAAGAAGTTTAATTCTATTTGTTTGATTAGCTTCGCTAGCTCCAGGGTCATAGTCAACAGGAGCTATATTTGCGTCTGGGAACATTTGTCTAATTGTTTTTATAACACCTTTTCCAACTACATGGTTTGGTAAGCAAGCAAATGGCTGAACACAAACTATATTTGGTATATCATTCTCTATGTATTCTATCATTTCTGCGGTTAAAAACCAGCCTTCACCAGTTTGATTTCCAATAGATAATACGTCTTTTACCTTATCTTCTAAGTGCCATATATCGCAAGGTGGTAGGTAGTTTTTCTTTGAACTTGCAAGAGCTAGTCTTACATCTTTTTCTAATATGTCTATTAGTTTTATTGCTACTTTAGAAATTTTTGAAGAAGTTTTATTTGTATTTAATAACTTGTTAAATGTTATTTTATGTGTTGCCATAAATTTAACAAATCCCATAAAATCAGGCAATATAACTTCTGCGCCTTCATTTTCTAAAAGGTTAGCAACAAAGTTGTTACCAAATGGGTGGTATTTAATTAATACTTCTCCAACGATACCAACCTTAGGTTTCTTGACAGATGTGTCTAGTTCAATCTTTTCAAAATCATTTACTATATCATAAATACTTTGTTTAAATTGTTTATTAGTAGATTTTCTAACTAAAGCTTTGCATTTATCCATCCACTCATTATAAAGTTTTTCAGTTTCACCTTTGTTTACTTCATATGCTCTATTTTTTGTTAGCATTTTTTGTAATAAATCACCATATATTACACCTTTTAATAAGCCTTCAAAAAGACCTAAAGAAAGTTTGAATCCAGGCATTTTTTCCATTCCAACAACATTAAATGATATAACTGGAATATTTGGAAAACCTGCATCTTTTAAAGCCTTTCTTATAAAACCAATGTAATTAGTTGCACGACATCCGCCACCTGTTTGGCTCATTATAAGTGCAGTTTTATTTAAGTCATATTCTCCTGATTCTAGGGCTTCTATCATTTGACCTGTAACTAATATAGATGGATAGCAAGCATCATTATTTACATATTTTAAACCAGTTTCCACTGTATGTGGAGTACATTCTCTTAAAAGTTTTACTTTATACCCACAAGCTTGTAAAACAGATTCTAGTAATTCAAAATGTACAGGTGCCATTTGTGGAACTAAAATTGTGTAATCCTCTTTCATTTCTTTAGTGAATATAACTTTATGTTGTTCATAATTACCAGGGTTTCCGTTAGGCTTTGGAGCTTCTTTTAAACGTTTATTAATACTTGCAAGTAATGAGCGAATACGAATTCTAACTGCTCCTAAATTATTTACTTCATCTATTTTAATTAATGTGTACATTTTATCGTAGCTTGAAAGTATTTCTTCTACTTGATCTGTTGTAACTGCATCTACACCACATCCGAAAGAGTTTAATTGTACTAATTCTAGATTTTTATTTTTTCCAACGACTTCAGCTGCTGCATAAAGACGAGCATGGAACATCCATTGGTCAACAACTCTAATTGGTCTTTTTGCTGCACCTAAGTGAGCTATTGAATCTTCAGATAATACGCAAAGTCCAAGACTTGTAATTAAGGTATCAATACCATGATTTATTTCTGGGTCAACATGATATGGTCGTCCTGATAATACAATACCCTTTTGATTATTTTCTTCTATGTATTTTAATATTTCTTCACCTTTTTTGTGAACGTCATCTCTAAAGTTTTGATATTCTTCTTCTGCTTTTATTGCAGCAACAGTAAGCTCTTTTTTAGTAAAATTATAGCATTTAAATTCGTCTAATTCTAAAACTTTCTTAACGAGATTTTTTGTATCAAGTGGTAAGAAAGGATTTAAGAATTTAATATCTTTTAATTCTTCAACATTGTTTTTTATAACCTCAGAATAAGATATAACAATAGGGCAGTTGTAATGATTATCCGCTTTTTCATACTCTTTACGAGAATATGGAATACAAGGATAAAATATAGTTTTAATACCTTGATCTATTAAGCTAATAATATGACCGTGTACTAATTTTGCAGGATAGCAAACAGATTCAGAAGGCATAGACTCCATACCTTTTTCATATGTTTTTCTATTACTTTTTTCTGATAAAACAACTCTAAATCCTAAATTAGTAAGGAAGGTAAACCAAAAAGGGTAATCCTCATACATATTTAATACTCTAGGTATTCCTATTGTTCCTCTAGTAGCCTTATCTTCAGACAATGGCTCATAATTAAATAATCTATTGAATTTATATTGATACATATTTGGTAATTTTGAATTTTCTGTAACATTACCGTGATCCACGTTCACATCTGTTTCCAGAAATGAACTTTTTGCCATTACTAAATGCATTTACTGTAAGAAGACAGTTGTTTTCGCAACGACCACATCTAACATGGCTAACTTTAACATCTATATTATCAAGCTCTTCTAGTTTAGTTATAGTTGATACATAAGTCATATCCATATTTGCTTCATATTGTTCTTTTGAAAGTAATGCCATACCATAAGCTCCCATTAAACCTGCAATATTTGGGCGGATAACATCTTTTCCAACAGTTAATTCAAAGGCACGTAGAACAGCATCATTATAGAAAGTACCACCTTGTACAACAATATGATTTCCTAAAGTTTCTATATCTCTAACCTTCATAACTTTTTGTATAGCGTTTTTAACAACTGAGTAAGAAAGACCAGCAGAAATATCTCCAACTGAATATCCTTCTTTTTGAGATTGTTTAATTTTTGAGTTCATAAATACTGTACAACGTGAGCCTAAAGGTGCTGGTCTTCTGGATTGTAAGGCTTCGTCAACAAATTCACTAATAGATAAATTTAAGCTACTAGCAAAGGTTTGTATAAAAGATCCACATCCAGATGAACATGCTTCGTTTAGCATAATGTTATCTATGACATTGTCTTTCATTTTTATATATTTCATATCTTGCCCACCAATGTCTACAATACTTGTAACATTTGGCATAAATTGTTTTGCTGCTGTATAATGGGCTATAGTTTCTATTTCATTTAAATCTATATTTAAAGCAGTTTGTACAAGTTTTTCCCCATATCCAGTAATACCACTATAGCGTACAATTGCTTTTTCGGGTAATACTGAGTATAACTCTTTTAGCATTTTTATAACACTTTTTAGTGGGTTTCCTTCATTGCTTCCATATATAGAATGCAAAAGTTTTCCGTCTCTATCTATTAACACTAATTTTGTTGTAGTAGATCCTGCATCTATTCCTATATAACAATCGCCTTCATATGTAGCCAAATCATTTGTTTCTACTTTTGCAATTTCATGTCTTGCTTTAAATTTAGTGTATTCTTCTCCTGTAACAAAAAGTGGTGGGAGAGGCTCTGTTGTTGTATCAACAGAAGATTTTAAAACTTGAATTTTGCTTCTTAATTTTTCTACAGTTATTGGTTTTGAATCTAATGAATCTAAAGCAGCACCTTTTGCGACTAAAAGATGAGCTTCCTCTGGTACTATTATTTCATCTTCTTTTAAATTTAGTGTTTCTATAAATCTATTTCTAAGTTCTGGTAAGTAGCTTAAAGGTCCTCCTAAAAATGCAACTTTACCACGAATTGGTCTACCACAAGCAAGTCCACTAATGGTTTGATTTACAACAGCTTGGAATATAGAAGCTGCTATATCTTCTTTTCTTGCTCCTTCATTTAATAAAGGTTGTATATCTGTTTTTGCAAAAACTCCGCAACGTGAAGCAATAGGGTATATTGTATTATGATTTTTTGCAAGTTCGTTTAATCCTGCGGTATCTGTAGATAATAGTGACGCCATTTGGTCTAAAAATGCACCAGTACCACCTGCACAAGTTCCGTTCATACGTTGTTCTATGAATTTATCAAAATAAATTATTTTTGCATCTTCTCCACCAAGTTCTATAACTACATCGGTTTGTGGGATATATTTTTCAACAGAACGTTTACAAGAAACAACCTCTTGAATAAATTTCAAATCTAAAAATTTAGCTGCAGACATTGCACCAGATCCAGTTAATGCTATTGTAAAATCAGCTTCAGGATAATCTGATGCTAGTTTTTCTAATACATTACAAACGGTATTTTTTGTATCTGAAAAATGTCTTGTATAATCTGTATATATAGTATTTAATTCATTATCCATAACTACTATTTTTACGGTTGTAGACCCAACATCTACACCAACATGAAGTATTTTTTCCATAATTTCAACCTTCTTAAAATACATGATTTCAACAATTCAAAAAGGAATTAGCATATTGCAAGGCAAATTTTGTTCAAAATACCGGAAATGTACGAGTGTACATTGAGGATTTTTGAATAAAATTTAACGAAGCAAGATGCTGATTATTTTTTGAATTGATTATATTTTATAATGAAAATGGGCATTTGTCAAATGAAATAAATGGTATAAGGCTTACGGAAACTGAAAATTGACAAAAAGAAAAAGAATAATGAAAAATAATTGACATATAATAATAAATATAGTATACTATATTTAACTTATAAGTTCAAAAGATGTCATTGAACTGTACCGAGATTATGTGTCCGCATAATCTCTTTTTTTGTAAATTAAAAAGAAAGAGGCAGAGTGTCCGCTCTGCCTACAAAGATTATTCTTTGTTTTCTTGGCCTTGATTGTTATTATTGTTTAACAATAATAAGACAATTAGTCGCCAGATTAACTCAAAAGATGTCATATCTTTTGTACTTCCTTTCCTAGATTTCCTATGAAAAGGATTTTTTAATTATATATTAACTAAACACACAATGCAATACTAAATTGTCAAATAATCAAATAATTTGTTCTCATATTTTAAAGCTAAACTCATATTATTTAATATATTTAAAATTTAGGAGATTTTATATGTTAAATACAATATGGCCTATTTTTATTATAATTTCATTTGTATATGCAATATTTACAGGGAGAGTAGCTGAGATTAACGATGCTATATTTGCGTCTGCAAAAGATGCAGTAGATTTATGTATAACGCTATTTGGTACAATATGCTTATGGAATGGAATAATGCAAATAGCAACAAACACAAGAATAATTGATGGACTTAAAAAACTGGTAAATCCAATTATGAAAAGATTATTTCCAGAAATAGATAAAGAGACCCAAGTTTATTCAGAGATATCTATGAATATGGTTGCAAACATTATGGGATTAGGCAATGCAGCGACACCACTTGGGCTAAAAGCTATGAAGTCATTGCAAAAAGAAAATATTCGAAAAGATACCTTATCTAATTCTATGTTTATGTTCATTGTTATAAACACAGCATCATTACAAATTATACCAACAACAGTAATTGCAATTAGAAGTTCACTACGGTTCAAATAATCCTACAGGAATGATTATGGCAGTATGGATTGCAACAGCATGTGCGTTTATTGCAGCTACAACCTCTGCAAAATTTATTTGTAGGGAGAAAAGGGGGGAAAAATGAAAATTGCAAATTATTTATCTATGGTGTCGATTCCACTTGTTATACTTATTATAGTAGCAAATGGGTTTGCAGAGAAGAAAAAGACATTTGATATTTTTGTAGATGGTGCCAAAGAGGGAGTAGGTATAGTAGTAAATATATTTCCTACTTTAATAGGTTTGTTTATGGCAATAAGTGCTCTAAGAGTATCTGGAATTTTGGATTTAATTATAAATGCAATAAGTCCTATATTAAATATTCTAAAAATTCCAAGTGAAATTATGCCACTTAGCATTCTAAGACCAATATCTCGGAAGTGCTTCTATGGCAGTGGGAATAGATATAATGAAAAATTATGGAGTAGATAGTAAAATAGGAATGATAATTTCTACAATAATGGGTTCAACCGAAACAACTTTATACACAATTGCAATATATACAAGTGTTGTAAGCATAAAAAAAACTAGAGGAGTTTTGAAGGCTGCTCTAATAGGAGATGTTATTGGAATGCTAACCGCTGTAGTATTTTGGCAGTTTTTGTCGTAAAAAAATCATTGACAACATGAGAATAATATAGTAATATAATTATTGTTAAATCACATAAATTTTAATTCAAATGCATTTTTAGGAGACAAAATGATATTCAAAATTTTATTATTTTTTATTCTTTATTTTTCGATAAAGAAAATTATTATCAAAAAATTCTCGGAACAAATAATCAAAAGAATTTCATAATGATATTAATCTTGTAGAGGAGTTAATTTTTTAAAAAGAAATAAGGCCCCTTTTTATTCACCGATTCCTCTACAGCCCCCAATAAATTAAACAACATTTAGAAATGGACTTGGTTCAAATCTTGATGCAACATATAAATCAACCGAATTTTTATTATAATTATTAGTTGCTAATTCTTCTAAAACAGTTTGCTCTGCTAATTCTGGGAAATTGTTTTCTTTACTTAAATGACCTAGCATAGCACTTTTTAAACCAGAATCAATTAACTTAGAAATAGTATCTCCAGCTTCATTGTTTGGAAGATGTCCATTTGGTCCTGCGATTCTTCTTTTTAAACTATAAGGATATGATGAATAGCGTAAAACTTCTGGGTCATAGTTAGATTCTAGCAATACAAAAGTACTGTTTTTTAAATTAGTAAAAATAGAAGGAGTGATATGTCCAATATCTGTTGCAATACTTATTTTTTTGTTTGAGCCAAATATATTAAATCCACAAGGATCTGCTGCATCGTGAGGTATGCTAAATGCAAGTATTTCTAAAGAACCAATAGAAAATTTATTATCTATCATAAATTTTCTTTGACAATCCAAAGGAACTTTTTTTGCTTCGGTTGGCATTGCTTTCCAAGTTTTATCGTTTGCAAAAACAGGAATATTATATTTTTTAGATAAAGTCCCAATACTTTTAATATGGTCGCTATGCTCGTGTGTTATAAGTATAGCTTCAATTTGACTAATACTAATACCTATACTATTTAAGGCCTCAACTATTTTTGTGGCACTAACACCTGCATCAACTAGAATGTAGGTGTTATCATTTTGTACTAATAGACTATTTCCTGTGCTTCCACTATATAAACTGCAGAATTTTAACATTTGTATTACTCCTTTTGATAGTATACGGAACGACGTTGGTCTCGAACCTACATTTTATTATAGGGTCGACCATTGGTCGACCGTTTATTATTCGCTAACTCGTTCAATTTTTGCTCCTAGGATTCTAAATTTTTCTTCTATATTCTCATAACCTCTATCAATATGGTCTAAGTTATATACTTCAGTTTTTCCATTTGCTGCAATTCCAGCTATTATAAGAGCTGCACCAGCACGTAGATCTGTTGAATAAACTGGAGCGCCAGAAAGAGATTTTACTCCTTCGAAAAATGCAGATTTACCTTGAGCAGTTATCTTTGCTCCCATTTTGCACAATTCCTGCGTATATTGAAATCTAGATTCCCAAATACTTTCATTTATTGTGCTTGTACCGTCAGCAATAGATAATACAACACCTGCTTGAGGTTGTAAATCTGTTGGAAATCCAGGATATGGTAGAGTTTTAATGTTTGCTTTATTTGGTTTTTTTGTACATTTTACTCTTAATTTATCTCCATCTTCTTCAACTGTTCCACCCATTTCTATTACTTTGGCAGTTATAGACTCTAAATGCTTTGTTATACAATTATTTATTGTAATATCTCCTCTTGTTGCCATTGCCGCAAACATAAATGTACCAGCTTCAATTTGGTCTGGAACTATAGAATATGTAGAGCCACCTTTTAGTTCTTTTACACCATTGATTTTTATAACATCTGTTCCAGCGCCTCTTATATCTGCTCCCATTGTATTTAAAAAATTCGCAACATCAACAATATGAGGTTCTTTGGCAGCATTATCTATTATTGTAGTACCTTCTGCTAAAACACTTGCAAGTATTACATTTATAGTTGCTCCAACTGAAACTATATCCATGTATATAGAAGTTCCTACAAGTTTTTTTGCACTTGCAGTTATATTACCCTGAGTAACATCCACATTAGCACCTAGTGCTTCAAAGCCTTTAATATGTTGATCTATTGGACGTGCACCTAAATTGCATCCTCCAGGAAGACCAACTTGTACACTTTTACATCTGCCAAGCATAGATCCAATTAAATAATATGATGCTCTGAACTTTCTTGTTATATCTAAAGGTGCTTGTGTGCAACAAATATCTCTAGTATCTATTGTTATTTCATTTTTTGTAATCCAAGTTATTTTAGCACCGATTTTTTCTAATATTTCGCAATATAATTTAACATCACTAATGTTTGGTAAGTTTTCAATTCTACATATACCATTTATCAATAATGTTGCAGGTAAAATTGCTACGGCAGCATTCTTTGCGCCACTTATAGTAACTTCACCTTTTAGAGGAGTACCTCCTGTAATAACCAATTTTTCCAATTAAATTACCCCCAAATATATTTTTTGCGTATAAATTCATTATTTTACGAAATAAAATATACCATAAAAGAGTTAGTATTACAACTATTTTTTATAAAATAAAATAAAATTTGGTTAATAATTAAAGTATATTTTATGAAAAGTAGGGGCGAGCAAAAGCTCATCAGTTCTTCGGAGAATATTCTAGAAAGGTCTGCGAAGAAAAGACGACCAATGGTCGCCCCTACTTTTTAATGAGTTTTAATAGTGTATAAATTATTTATTGCTTTGCGACAAGTCCCCAGCTTTGAAACATTTCTACTAATTTAAATTTAAATTTAACCTCAGTATTAGCACCTGTAATCAAATCATATTCTTCAGAGGAAATATCATTTTTTAAAGTTTCTTTCGATTCTTCTGGAACTATTCCAGAGGTTACATCAACAAAACATAGGGGAGGAAACATTACACACCACCAGTTTTTACCACTTGCGTTACCTATTTCGACTCGTAAAGCATCATAAAAACCTGCAGGAAATGATACATCTCCATAAGTTTTTGTTGGAAATTCAAAGTTGCCAATAGATACATTAATATTATAATTATAACCGTTTTGAATTACAGTATCTTGTGCTACTTTTTTTATATTTTCCAAATTATCTTGTGCGATTTTAATATAATCATTTTTAGAGATACTATTTTCGCAAATTGTTTTCATATATTCAATTATTTTATCTCGAACTATATATTTTAAATTTTGATCTGAATCCGAATCGCTATTTGCAATTACATGTAGTCTAAATACACTGTCTGCCAAATTTGTTGAAACTTCTGTGGCATAAGATAGTGCAGATATGAATATAAATAGTAATAGTAGAAATATTACCAATGTAAAACGATTTAATAAGAACTTTTTCATAATTAATCACAATCCTTTCCAAGGTATGGATCAAGTTTTTTCAAACTTACTTCCAATACTGTAAAATTATTTCATTATAAAAAGTATTAACCAAAATTTAAAAAATATACATTTTTTCAGGGCTAATGAACGATGTCGAATTAAATTGTATAAAATTTTGTAATATTTCTGTAATAATATTGACACATTTGAAATAAAATGGTAAAATTTACCAGTAGTTAAAAATTATGAGGAGGCCCTAAGTATGTACAGTAATGAAAATATTAAAAAAGTATGTAGTTTTTGTGTAAGTGATTTACATTTAATCACAATGTTACTCCCATATTTAAATAAGAAAATAAAAGCAAAAGAAAAAGTTGTAACAATATTTGAAAAAGATTTAGAAGAACAAACAAATTTGGTTTTATCAAGATTAACACTAAACGAAGAAGAAAAATTGAACTTATTGAAAACAAATTGGAATAGAAAGATAATATATAATTTTGAAATAATAGAAGAAGAAATAATTAAAATGTGTAATAATAATAAAGTAAATATTATTATAAATGGAAGTAAAGAGTATATAGAAGCGGTAAATCACAAATTAAATGAAATATTTAATAATTTGAAATTCAAAAGTGAAATTAAGATAATAAATTGTTATGATATAACTAAATTAGATGAAGACATAAAAGATATACTAAAATCACATGACACAATACTTAATACATCTGGAGAAAAAGAAATATCAGAAGTATTTGAAGGTTACGAAAAGCAAAAAGGTGCATAATTGCACCTTTATTTATTCATTAGCAACCAATTTCTAGCCAAAATCGTATCTGTATGAATTGGGCTATTTCTTTCTAAACATTCTTTTATAGTCAAATTTAACATATACAATATACTTTCATCTAAATCTTTAAATGCTAAATCTCGTATATAATCAACATTTTCATAAGTTCTATCTAATCCAATTCCATCTGCAATAAATAATATTTTGGATAACAAATCCATATTTTCTCCTCCAGTCGTATGAAGAGAAATTGCCCTACACATTTTATCCGAAAATCCAAAATCTTTTTTACATATATCTGCTCCGATTTTTGCATGCAATAGAGTAGGGGAATATCGTTCTACAATACAAACAGGAATATTATTATCTTTTGCGTATTTTAGTTTTTCATCAGATGGCATTTCTTTTGCAATATCGTGAGCAAGACCGAGAAGTCTTGCTTCTTCTATATTTACATTATAATGTTTTGCTAATTTTTCGCACATTTCCATTACACATATGCTATGGAAAAAACGCTTTTCAGATAATTTATTTTTTAATACATTTTTTAATTCTTCTATTTCCATAAATTCTCCTATCTATTCAATCCCAATTCAATCAATTCATCCAATAATTCGCTATATTTTAATCCTGCTTCTTCCCATAATTTTGGGTACATACTAATACTTGTAAATCCAGGAAGAGTATTTATTTCATTTAAATATATTTTAGATGTATCTTTATCTACAAAGAAATCTACTCTAGATAGTCCTTTACCATCTATTGCTTTAAATGCTTTTGCTGCTAGACGTCTTATCTCATTAGAAATTTCTTCTGGTATTTTTGCTGGGATACAAAGTGCAGAATTTGAATTTTTGTATTTTGCATCAAAACTATAAAATTCTTCAGCAGGTAGTATTTCTCCTACGCAAGAGGCTTTAACATTTTCATTCCCAAGAACGGCACATTCAACTTCATGGCCATTTATAAATTCTTCTACTAATATCTTTTTATCATATTTACTTGCATATTCTATATAATTTTCTAATTCCTCTAAATTGTTAGCTTTATTTACGCCAACTGAAGACCCAGAATTAGAAGGTTTAATGAATAATGGAAATCCTAATTTTTTAGAAATAACTTCACTTACTTCTTTAATAGAAAGGATTATTTCGTTAAATTCATCATCTACATATATGTATTTTTCATTATATTTTCTAATATATGCATATTTGGCTTGATTGATTTTTGCCTTATCTAAGACTATTTTTGTATATGCCTTATCCATACCAACTGCGGAAGATAAGATATTGCAACCAACATAAGGCTTTTTTAATAATTCAAATAAGCCTTGAATACTTCCATCTTCGCCATATAATCCGTGTAATACAGGAAATATTATATCTAATCCATTTAAATATTCTATAACATTTTCAATTTTTTCATTAGAATTTATAGAATCTCCAACACTTAAAATTCTTTTATCAGGATCAAAATATTTATACCAAATTCCTGCTTTATCAATATAAATTGGATAAATATCATATTTTTTACTATCTAAATTTTTTATTACAGACGTTCCAGAGACAATAGAAACATCATGCTCAGTAGACATTCCACCAAAAATAACACCAACTTTTAACATTTAAAAATCCTCCTTAATCTTATTAACAATTTCTATAAAGTTCATTCCGTGAGATGCTTTTAAAAACACAACATCATTAGGTTGTAAAATTTCATTTAATTTTTCTATTGCTTCATTATTGTTATCTAAGCAATACGTTTGGCGAAAATCAAATCCAGAATTTATTGCACCTTTCCAAATGTAAGCAGATTCTTTACCTACTGTAATTAAAATATCTATATTATTTTTTGTTACTTCTTTTCCTACATCCTCGTGTAATTGTTCTGAAAAATCTCCTAATGCCAACATATCTCCCAAAACTGCTATCTTTCTTTGATTTGAGTACTTACCTAAATACTCAAGTCCAGCCTTCATAGAATCATAACTTGCGTTATATGTATCATTTATTATAGTTATATCATTTTTTGTATGATGAATTTCCATTCTATTTTTTGTTAATTCAAAGTTTTGAATACCAGATATTATATCTAAAATAGGTATATCTAATTGCAAACCAACTAGAATTGCGGCTAAACTATTATATATAAAAGGTTTACCGCTAACAGGAACTTTAATATTAAATGGTTCATTGTTAATTTTAACTAAAAAATTACTATCATCTTTATTATAAACTATACTATCTGGTGATATTGTTGATTTTTCATCAATTCCAAAAGTTATAATTTTATCTGATTTATTTCCTTCATAGTATTTATGTAGTAAATCATTATCATTATTTATTATTAGTTTTCCGATTAGATGATAATCCTTCTAAAATTTCCAGTTTAGCTTTTAAAATATTTTCTCTAGAACCTAAATTGCCTATGTGCGAAGTACCAATATTTGTTATTACTGCAAGAGTTGGTTCTGCTGTTTTAGAAAGATTTCTAATTTCACCTGCATGTTCCATTCCTAATTCTACAACAACAGCAGTATGATCCTTTAAATTTAATAAAGTTAATGGTAATCCAATTTGATTATTTAAGTTTCCTTGGGTTTTTAAAACGTTATATTTTTTAGATACCACACTTGCAATAATATCTTTAGTGCTGGTTTTTCCAACACTCCCAGTAACTGCAACAACGGGAATATTATATTGTTTTCTTCTGTAATTTGCGAGACTTTGTAATGCACAAACAGAATCTTTAACTTGAATAATTACTTTAGATTTATAATTTTTCAAAATAGAATCATCAATATCTCCATCAGTAATGCAACCTATAGCACCTAAATCTAGTGCTTGTTTGCAAAATACATTTCCATCAAAATTTTCTCCTTTTATTCCAACATATATATCTTCTGGTTTAATTGTACGTGTGTCCTTTGAAAAAGTAGATATTTTTGTATTTTCATCTCCGCATAAAAGCTTTGCGTTACAAGCCTTTATAATATCTTTAACAGTAAGTTCTTGCACTTTAAATCCTCTCCTCATATCATAATATGAATATTTTATAACAAAATTTACAAAAAATAAAGTAAAATTATAAATTCATTGACAAATACATATATACAATATAAAATTATGATAATATTTATATAAATAGGAGATAGAAATTGAATAAAATAAAAGAATTATACGAAAAATATCATGAAATTATTTTATATTTGATTTTTGGAGTATTAACTACAGTTGTAAGTTTAATTGTGAAATATGCGCTATTGTTTACAGTATTAGAAGCAAGTAATGCATTCGAACTTCAAGTTGCAGTAGTAGTTTCTTGGATAGTAGCTGTATTATTTGCGTATTTTACAAATAGAAAATTTGTATTCGAAAGCAAAACGAATAGTAAATTAAAAGAATTTGTGAATTTTATTCTTGCTAGAATTGCAACATTATTATTAGATATGTTCATTATGTGGTTTTTTGTAACATTACTTAAATTAAATTCAGACTTATATGTGGTAATAGTTACTTTAATATCTCAAGTTTTAGTAATCATAGCAAATTATATATTAAGCAAACTATTCGTATTCAAAAAACAAAACAAAATAACATAAAATAGCAACCAACATATAATAATATTTTTTATTTAAAAAATATTATTATATGTTGGTTTAAAATTTACATAGTCAATGTCCCATTAGGTGTATTTATAATAACCAAAATATTTTCTTCTTTTCCGATTTTCAGCGTTTATATAAACCAAAAAGTCTGTATCATCAACTTTGCCTTTAAATTCATAACAAAATATTTCAGTTTTCCATTCTGTTGGAATAATTGCAAATCCTTCACTTAAAATTTCTAGTTTTTGATTTAAGTGAGATTTCGCTTCTTCAAGTGTTATGCCAGGCTCAGGAATTTGTCTGATCTCGTGTGAATTTAAATATCCAGTCGTTTCCATCCCTAAGATTTCACCATTATCTAAAGCAATTTTCACTTTAATTAAATCTGTATAAACTATAACTCCATCTTGACTATATGCATAATTTATTGTTATAATTCCGCTTTCTTTTAGGAAGTAAGTTTCTTTCATGTTCGAATATCCTTTAGATTCAAGAAATTCTTTTCCAATTCTATTAGCATCTTCATCAGATATTACTTCAGCACCAATATCTCTATTGTAATTCATAAATACAATATGTCCACCTTTTTTGGAAACAGCAATGTTTACAGGATTATTTTTGTTTCCGTTGTTTAATATACAATTAAAACTAAAGGAAGGAATATTTCCGTTTTCAGATAATCCTGAAGAATTAATTTCCTTTATTCTATCTTTTCCAATTAGATTTTCTGCAATACTACGTGCTTTATCTTCTGATATCTCATCTCCAGTAAGTCCTTTTTTATCAGCTTTATCAATATGTTCAGAATATGCACCATCATAAATTAAACCAGCATACTCACCAAAATTGGAGTCTATATTGCTAAAACTATCTTTTGAATTGTTACTTACCTGTTGAGCAAACATAGTATTTCCTTTTTTAGTTAGTTCTTTCCAACTTATAGTACCATCTGTCATTTCGGCAGATAGCTGATTTAAAGTGTTTTGCAAATCCACGCAATACTTGTGTAAGTCTTGTAAATTATCTAAATCTTCTTGTGTAAGAGATTCATTATAAATATTTTTTCTAGATAGAGAATAGCTATAATCACTAACTTGATTTAAGAACTTTTCTGTATTAGACAATCCTTCGTTGTTAATTGGAATTTGAGATAAATATATTTGGGCTAAATTAGCCTCTTTCCATACCTTAGTTAGAGTTTCTGCACCATGTTCAGGAGATGTTGAAATAAGTGATTTTGCTAAATAATTTTCAACATTTTGTACATAATCCACAAGTTCAAAAAAGGCTAAATTATATTGATTCTCCATTGCCTGTTTATATTCTCGTTGTTTTTTGTATATAACTCCACCTAAAACAAGACATACTATAATAAGGACAATAATAATGCTAAACATATGCCTGTCCTTCAATCTATTTTTCCAATCAATTACTTTTTCTTTTAAATTCATAAAATCCAAATCCTTTCTAATAGTTATAATTCATAAATAATTATATAAAAAAGTGAATTCGCCACTCTTGACTCCCTTATCGTAGGGGCGGGCATTGCTCGTCCGCTATAAGGTGACTGATGGTTCTTTTATTTGCAAAAATTATGTTTTCCAATAGTTTTCACAATTTGTCTAGACCAAATCCATTTACTTGTTGCTGTATCAGGATTAAAATAATAAATACACCCGATTTGTTGGGTCCCAACCATTTAGTGCATCACGAGCAGCTTTAACCACAGTAGAATTTGGATCAATCGGCACATTTATTTGTCCATCAGAAACTGCAGTAAAAGCACCAGGCTGATAAATTACTCCTGCAATAGTATTTGGAAAACTCGAATGTTTTACCCTATTTAAAATAACAGCACCGTACTGCAACTTGACCTTCATAAGACTCACCACGAGCTTCTCCGTTAATTGCACGAGCAAGAAGTTGGACATCAGAAGACGAATTACTAGTACCAGCGGCTAAAATTTTATTTGGCATAGTACTTATGCAAAAACAAAACAATATTAAACTTAAAAATATTACTATAATGAAAATAAAGCTATTACTTTTCAAAATATCCTCCTAAAAATCAATTTAAATATATTTTTAGTTAAAATAGCATAAATTATACTTTAAAATTTACAAAAAATTCAAATAGTGATATAATTTAAAAAATTAAAATTTGGGGGAATATATGGAAAAAATATTGATATTATACGGTTCTTATGGCGGAGGGCACAAATCTGCAGCTAATGCTATAAAGCAATACATAGAAGCAAATTCCAAAGAAACACAAGTAGAAATGGTAGATTGTATAGAATATATAAGCAAATTTATAAATAAAATTACGACAGCTAGTTACAACAATATGGCGAAAAAGGCACCATGGGCTTGGAAAAGAGTATATTTTGGTTCGGAAAAAGGTGTACTATCTAAAATAAGTAATGGAGCAAATGCTTTAATGTCAAAAAAATTGAGCCACTTAATAAAAAAAATATCACCAGATATAATAATATCAACACATCCATTTGCGACTCAAATGACTGGAAGATTGAAACGAAAAGACAAAATAGATTTAAAAGTTGCAACAATACTTACAGATTTTGAAATACATAATCAGTGGTTACAAGAATCAAACTATATAAACCAATATTTTGTTGCACATAACGGAATGAAAGAATCAATGGTAAAAAAAGGAATCGAAGAATCTAAAATATATGTTACAGGAATACCAGTTTCAGAAAAATTCTTAGAAAAATTTAATAAAGAAGCAATATTAAAAGAATTCGAATTGCAAGAAAATACAAAAACAATACTCTTCTTTGGTGGAGGAGAGATGGGCCTTGGGAAAGAAAAAACTTGCGAAATTTTAAAAACTTTAATACAAGAGTTCCCAAGTATTCAAGTAATTGCGATATCTGGAAGAAATGGAGAAATGCTAAAAGAATTTAATAAAATTGTAGAAGATAACAATTCTAAAACAAGAGTTAAAATATTAGAGTACACAAAAAAAGTACCAGAACTTATGAGTATATCTAATGTTGTAATTACAAAGCCACGGAGGGTTAACAACTACAGAAAGTATTGTTTCAGGATTACCAATGATTATAATAAATCCAATACCAGGGCAAGAAGAGCAAAACGCAGAATTTTTAGGAAATGCCAAAATTGGTGTATGGCTAAAAAAAGAAGATAATGTAAAAGAAATATTAAAATCAGTAATAGAAGATGATGAAAAATTGGCTCAAATGAAAGAAAATACAAAAAAAATTGCTAACAAAACATCAACTAAAGACATATGTGAAATAATTTTGAGTAAATGAACTTTTGGGGAGAACTTTTGGGGACAGTCTTAAAAGTTCACTTGATTTGAATGAAATAGTGGTATATAATATAAAAAGATGTATTAAACAGATACATTCTTGGGGGAAAACTATTAAAGGGAGGATTAAAAATGCCAAGAATAGCAAGAAAAAGTTTAGATACATCTTTTTTTCACATTATGGTACAAGGCATAAATAAAGAATATATTTTTGCTGAAAAATGCGAAATGGAAAAATACTTAAATTTATTAGAGAAAAATTACGAAGAATGTAATATAGAAATTATAGCATATTGCATTATGAATAATCATGCACATTTATTAGTATATACTGAACAAAAGATGGAACTTACAAAATTTATGAGTAAAGTTAATACAAGTTATGCAATATACTATAATAAAAAGCATAATAGATGTGGATATGTTTTTAGAAATAGATATAATGTGGAGCCTATTTTTACAGAAAAGCATTTGTTAAGCTGTATAAAATATATTCATTATAATCCAGTAGAAGCTAAAATTTGTAAGAATGAAGGAGATTATCAATATTCAAGTTATAATGATTATATCAGTAAAACAAGATTTGTTAATGAACAGGTGTTAAAAACGTGTTTTGAGAATATAGGTTGTGACTATATTAGTGCAATAGTAAATAATTATAATTGTAATAATTTCATAGAGAATTTAGAAAATATATGCACAAATCCAGAAGAAATTATTAGGGAATTTAAAAAGCAGAACAATGTTGATGATGAATCTATAGTGAAAAATAAAAGTTTACTAAGGACAATTACATTAAAACTATATAGTTTATGCGATATAACACAAAAAGAAATTGCAGATGCTTTAGGGGTCAATAGATTAGTAATTCACAGGATAATAAAAAAATGAACTTTTAAGACTGTCCCCAAAAGTTCACCCAAAAGTTCATATTTCTCGTCTTCCTTCTAGTGCCTTAGTTAGAGTTACTTCATCGGTATACTCCAAATCCCCACCAACAGGAATTCCATGAGCAATTCTTGTTACTTTAATACCCATAGGTTTTATAAGTTTAGACAAATACATTGCAGTTGCTTCGCCTTCAACTCTAGGATTTGTTGCAAGAATAATTTCAGATATTTTATTTTGGTTAATTCTATTTAATAATTCTTTTATTTTTATATCATCTGGACCAATTCCATCCATTGGGGAAATAGAGCCATGCAACACATGATATACGCCTTTAAATTCATGAGTTTTCTCCATTGCAATAATATCTTTAACATCTTCTACAACACAAATTAGGCTGTTGTCTCTTTTTGGACTAGCGCATATTGGGCAAGGATCAGTGTCGGAAATATTATAGCAAGTAGAACAGTATTTTAAACTTTTTTTTGCATTAACTATAGAACTAATAAAATCATTTGTTTCCTGTTCTCCTAAATCTAGCATATGAAATGCTAACCTAGTTGCGGTTTTATGACCAATACTAGGTAGCTTTTCAAAACTTTCAATTAGCTTTTCTATCGATGGTGAAAAATATGACATAAATTACTCCTTAAAAATTTTAAATTTACTACATCAATCCTGGTATATTATATTTTCCCATTTGATCAGCTTGAGCTGAATCCACTTTTCTTAAAGCCTCATTAACACAAGTTAAAATTAAGTCTTGTAACATTTCTACATCATCTGGATCAACAACATCTGGTTTTATAGTTATAGACTTTAACTTCTTTTCTCCAGAAACAACTACAGTTATTGCTCCACCTCCAGCAGTTGCTTCAAATTCCTTAATAGATAATTCTTCTTGAGATTTTTCTAAATCAGCTTGCATTTTTTTGGCTTCTTTCATTAGTTGACCTATGTTCATTCCACCAAATCCTCCCATGCCTCCTGGGAAACCTCCTCTTTTAGACATATTATTTTCCTCCTTTTTTAATTATATATATTTTTTTGTAGGGGTCGGCGTCCTCGACGACCCGTTTTAATTATCTATAATATTTATATCAATACCTAAACTAGACAACTCACTGTCAATATTTTCTTCTTTAGGCATAGCATTATTTTTTGAATCAATAAGTTTTATTCTCATTTCCTTTCCAGCAAGAATAGAAACTTGTTTTACTAATTCTTGCATATTTTCAGGTTGCTCAATTACAGTTTTACCAAATGAAGTTAATCCATTTAAAAATTCTATACCAAGAGTTAAGTCGTTTATTTCTACAGCATTAGTGTTTAATAAATTAGTATACAAAACAATCTTTCCATTTTTCTTTAAATTATTTACCACATCAGACCAGTAGTTAACGCTTTTCCTTGATTTTGATGAACTAACGACTGAACGATTATCTGGCTGAGAATCCGGACGAGCAATGCTCGCCCCTACGGGCTCTGTTTTATTTTCTGTAATGGACAATGCCCCCGTCGTTTCAGCATTCGCCTTTTTTGTTTCTGTAGGGAACGACGCCTTCGTCGTTCCATTAGATGCAATATTTTCTATTTTTTCAGATTTGTAGGGGTCGGCGTCCCCGACGACCCGTTTGTCTTGGTACATTTTTATTTTCCATTTTATCTTCTAAAGCCTTTATTCTATCTTCCAAACCAGTAACATTTGTACATAGTTTAATAATACCAGCTTCAAAAACTATTTGTTTTTGGGTTGACCATTTAATAGTATTTGCAAGTTCTGAAAGTTCATATATTAAACTTAATAATCTATCTTTTGAAACATCTTCCAAAATAGATTTAATTTGAGCTAATTCATTTTCGTTATACAAAGACAAAGTTCCACAAGTTTTATACAATAAGATATCCTTTAAATATTTAATAACCTCCCAAAGGAAATTATCTAAATCTTTTCCTTCATCTAATACCTCATTTATAGTAAGTAAAGCATCTGTTGGGTTATAGTGAATAATGTTATTTGCTAATTTATGTATAAATTCTAATTTTGGAATACCAACTAAATCTTTTACCTTGTCTTCATTTATTTCATTTTCTCCGGTCTTGAATACATCTTTCTAAAATACTAATTGCATCTCTCATGCCTCCTTCTGCAAGGATTGCAATAGTTTTTAGAGCATCAGGAGTTATAGTTATATTGCTTTGTTCACAAATAATTTTCAATCTATTTATTATATTGTCAACAGAAAGAGTTTTAAAATCAAATCTTTGGCACCTAGAAAGTATTGTTGCAGGTATTTTTTGTGGTTCAGTTGTTGCCAATATAAATTTTACATGTTCAGGAGGTTCCTCTAAAGTTTTTAATAATGCATTAAATGCACCTGTAGATAACATATGAACCTCGTCTATTATATATACCCTATATTTTGCAAGAGTGGGTAAAAAGTTAACTTCTTCACGAATAGAACGGATATCTTCAACACTATTATTAGATGCAGCATCCATTTCTACAATATCGGTTAATGAACCTGAAAGTGCGGCTTTGCATATTTCACATTCATTACAAGGTTCTCCGATTTTTTGGATTTAAACAATTTATAGCTCTTGCAAGTACCTTAGCTGCTGTGGTTTTACCCGTTCCACGACCTCCGTTAAAAAGATATGCGTGACCAATTCTTCCAGAAGTTAACTGGTTTTTTAAAGTTTTAATAATATGCTCTTGACCAACCATTTCATCGAATGTAGATGGCCTAAATTTCCTATATAAAGCTGTATATGCCATAAAATCTCAACTCTCTTATAAAAAAATAGTGTGACAATTTTTATTTCTCTATGGAAAGTAAATCCACATAAATACATTACTTATTGCTGCTTCCTTCCGGACCTGACAAGGTTCGTAACTTTTTATTGAAATTACTCTCCATACAAAAATAAAAATTCTCATACCTACTATGTATTATATACTCTAAACTTAAATTTAGCAATAGAAAAATTTAAAAATTATACATTATATAATGTTAACAGACGATTTTTTTGTTGCAAAATTGTAGGGAACAGACAAGAGGTGTTTCGCAAATCCCTAATAAATGTCGTTTAATGTCACACAATATGACATAAAACGACACACAAATGTAATAAATTATTTAAAACTATAAATCCGTATAAATACCTATATATTAGTAAAATTTGGATGTATTGAAAGTTAAAAAATATGATATTAAAATAAAAGAAAAAATACAAAGGCAAAAGGGGACAAGAAAATGGGAAATTCTGAATATTTTACAAAGCCAGTTCAATTTGAAGAAGAGAGCGGAATCTTTAGAGAAGTAAAAACGGCAAAAATGAGAATAAAGGATTACTGGACAATACTAATATTGCTATTGGTAATATTATTGCTTTTCCTAATGTTTAGAGCAGTTTGGTATGGGCCAAAGTTAACTGCAACATTAGGAGTAAAAGATGTAAATCCAGATTATAAGGATGGAGAAATAAATATAACAATAGATCCAACCGAATGGACTAATGAAGATGTTTTAGTTTCAGCGGAATACATAAGCGATAAAGAAAATGTCAAAAATTTAATAAGTATAAATAATGGAGAAACCTTTGTAGAATATACAGAGCCTATTAAAGTTGCAAACAATACTAAAGTAATTGCAAGAATTGTAGAAAACGATGCCACTACTGATGATGCAAACGCCCCTGTCGACCCTCAAAACAACGCAACCATAATTGCAGAAAAAACAATAAACATAGAAAACATAGACAAACTAGCCCCAAAAGACTTTAAAATAACAGCAACACCAAAAAATCAAACAATAACAGTAAATGCGAAAACAGAAGATGCTGAAGCAACAAAAGAGAACGGAAAAAGCGAAGTAAAGGAATACGAATATATAATAAGAAAAGGAGATTGGGTACAAAAAATAGTATCACAAGGAAACACATATAAATTCAACATGCTAAAATCAGGTGAAAACTATAAAGTACAAGTATATGCAATAGATAATGCAGGAAATAAAAAAGCATCAAATGAAGTAGAAGTAAAAGTAAAAGAATTATCTAAATTAAGAGTAAACCCAAATGGAGGAATATGGGAAGGAACAGCAGGAATTAAAGATGTTTATCAAGAACCAGGAACAACAAAAGAAATTTCAAACCCAACCAAAACAGGTTATACATTCAAAAAATGGACAATAGCAAATGGAGGAAGTATAGTAGATAATATCTATACTTATGGAATTTTTGATGAAGTAATAACAGCAGAATGGGAAATAAATACATATACATTAACATTCAATGTAGGAGCAGACGCTTCTGTTAGCCCAGAGACAATAACCGAAAACTACAATACAAGAATAACTATGCCTACACCAACAAAGACAAGTTATACTATTTCATATAATTCGGATAATGGATATACAATTCCAAATGATAATGTATCAGATACATTCGCAGGTTGGTATACAGATGCAACTACAGGAATAAAAAGAGACTACACTGCAATGCCAGCAATAAATGAAACACTATATGCACATTGGAACAAAGCCCAAATAACATTACCAAAACTTTCAAAAGAAGGATACACACTCGTTGGTTGGTATGAAGATAGCACATATACAAAATTAGCAGGAGAAATGGGAACAACATACAACCCAAGCAAAGACATAACATTATATGCAAAATGGGAAATAAACAAATACACATTAACATTTGATGGAGGAAACGATGCCATCGTTAATCCAAACATAATCACACAAGACTACAATACTAACGTAACTATGCCTACACCAATAAGAGAATACGAAATAGAATACAACACAAATGGTGGGGCTACAGTTTCAAACGAATATTCAAATTATGACTTTGAAGGCTGGTATACAAATGCAGTAGCAGGAGAAAAAAGAGAATATACAAATATGCCAGCTCTAAGTGAAAAACTATATGCACATTGGAGTAATACAAATGCAAGTATAACTTTGCCAACTACAACAAAGGATGGGTATGTATTTGAAGGCTGGTATGAAGATAGCAGTTTGACAAAAAAAGTAGGAAATGCAGGAGAAGAATTTATACCAACAACAAACATAACACTATATGCTGCATGGAAAGCAAATGAACATACATTAACATTTGATGCAAATGGTGGAAATGTACTACCAAACACAATAACAGCTGAATTTGATGCAAATATAACATTACCAATTCCAACAAAACAATATACAATAACATTTGATGCAAACGGAGGAAATCCAGTATCAAACATGATTTCAAGCCACGCTTTCCTAGGTTGGTGTACAGATCCAATAAATGGAGAAGAGAGAAAATATGTAAAAATGCCAGCAATAGATGAAATCCTATATGCACATTGGCAAGAAGCAAGTATAACCTTACCTATGCCAACAAAAACAGGCTATAGTTTTGCAGGTTGGTATGAAGACAGCGCATGTACAAAATTAGCAGGAAAAGCAGGAGAAACCTATACTCCAGCAAACAACATAACATTATATGCCTCTTGGGAAACAAATGAATATACCCTAACATTTGATGTAGGGGTCGACGCATCATGCGACCTGCAAACAATAATCGCCGAATTTGGTGATAGCATAACATTACCAACACCTTCAAAACAATATACAATAATATTTGATGCAAACGGAGGAAATCCAGTATCAAACATGATTTCAATACATAGCTTCCTAGGCTGGTACACCGATATATCAGTAGGAGTAAAAAGAGAGTATACAACAATGCCAGCTTTAGATGAAACCCTATATGCACATTGGCAAGAAGCAAGTATAACCTTACCTATGCCAACAAAAACAGGATATAGTTTTGTAGGTTGGTATGAAGACAGCGCATGTACAAAATTAGCAGGAAAAGCAGGAGATAGCTATACACCAGCAAGCAATATAACACTATATGCCTCTTGGAAAACAGACCAATACACACTAACCCTAGATGCAAACGGAGGCACTGTAGGGGCAGGCTCTGTGTCTGCCTGTGACACAATCACAGAAGAATATGGAAAGCCAATTAGCCTGCCAACCCCAATAAAAGAATATGAAATCACATATGAAATAAATGGAGGAAGCACAATATCAAACGACTATGTAGCATACGATTTCTTAGGTTGGTACACAGACGTATCAGCAGGAGAACAAAGAACATATACAACAATGCCAGCTTTAGATGAAACACTATACGCACATTGGCAAGAAGTAAGTATAACATTACCAACCCCAACGAAAACAGGATATACCTTCGTAGGCTGGTATGAAGATAGTTCATTAACTAAAAAAATAGGAGATGCAGGAGAAGACTTTATAGCAACAAAAGACATTACCCTATATGCTGCATGGACCGTAAACCAATACACACTAACCCTTGATGCGACTGGTGGTGCTGTGACACCAAATACAATAACACAAGAATACAACGCAAGCATAACATTACCAACCCCAAACAAAACAGGATACACCTTTGCAGGATGGTATGAAGATAGTACTTTAACAACAAAAGTGGGAGATGCAGGAAGTAACTACACAATAACAAAAGACACAATCATTTATGCAAAATGGACAATAAACCCATACACACTAACCCTAGATGCAAACGGAGGCACTGTAGGGGCACATAACGCTACTCAAGACACAATAAAAGAAGAATATGGAGAGCCAATTAGCCTACCAGACCCAATACGAGAATACACATTAACATATGATACAGTTGGAGGAAATCCAATAGCAGACGAATATTCTGCATATAATTTCCTAGGTTGGTACACAGACATATCAGCAGGAGAACAAAGAACATACTCAACAATGCCAGCAATAAACGAAACACTATACGCACATTGGGATGACACAACAGCATCAATAACATTACCAACCCCAACCAAAACAGGATACACATTCGAAGGCTGGTATATAGAAAACACATACACAAACAAAATAGGAGACACAATAACACTAACAAAAGATACAACCATTTATGCAAAATGGAATATAAATCAATACACACTAACATTCGATGTAGGGAACGACGCCTCTGTCAGCCCAGATACTATAACAGAAAACTATGGCACAGACATAACGTTACCAACACCAACAAAAACAGGATACAACTTTATAGGATGGTATGAAGATAGTACTTTAACAACAAAACTAGGAAGCACAATAACACTAACACAAGACACAACCATTTATGCAAAATGGGAAATAAACCAATACACATTAACCCTAGATGCAAACGGTGGTACTGTAGGAGTAGGCTCTGTGTCTACCCGTGACACAATAACCGAAAACTACGGCACAGACATAACTTTACCAACACCAATACAAGAATATGAAATAACATATGATACAAATGGTGGAGATACGATTTCAAATGAATACTTGAATTTTGATTTTACAGGTTGGTACACAAAACCAATATCAGGAGAACAAAGAACATACACAACAATGCCAGCAATAGATGAAACCCTATATGCACATTGGGATTATACAAGCGCAAGCATAACCTTGCCAGAAACAACAAAGGTGGGTTACACCTTTGCAGGCTGGTATGAGGATAGTGCATGCACAATACTAGCAGGAGAAGCGGGAGACAGCTACACAACAACAGAAGATGTAACATTATATGCTGCATGGGAAGTAAATGAATATACATTAACATTTGATGCAGGAAACGATGCACTTGTAATTCCGCAAACAATAACAAAAAATTACAATGAGGATATAACCCTACCAACACCAGCAAAGGGAAATGTAGTAAGTTTTGAAACAAACGGTGGAAACACATTAGCAGACTTAGATGCAGACTATACATTTGCAGGTTGGTACACAGACCCAGTAGCAGGAGAACAAAGAACATACACAACAATGCCAGCAATAAGTGAAACACTATACGCACATTGGGATAGCACAACTGCAAAAATACCATTACCATTACCACAAAGAACAGGTTATACATTTGAAGGATGGTATGAAGATAGTGGTCTAACTTCAAAAGCGGGAAATGCAGGAGATTACTATACGCCAGCAGGAGATATAACTCTATATGCTGCATGGAATATAAAGCAATACACATTAACCATTGATGCGACTGGTGGTACTGTGACACCAAATACAATAACACAAGAATACAACACAAGCGTAACCCTACCTACTGCAACAAGAGATGGCTACAAATTTGCAGGTTGGTATAGCAATAGAAGTTGTGATGAAACCACATTTGTAGGAAATGCAGACGATAGTTACACAATATTAGGAGATACAACTCTATATGCAAACTGGGACAAAATAGGAATATTTGTAAAACTATATAGCGATGGAGAATTAGTATTTACAGATACAGATAGAGTTTTAGAAACAAAAACATCTGCAGGAATTACAGTAACAAAAGACTATGGAAATATAACGGGATTAGAGTTTAATTATGATACACAACCTTGGGTAAATGAAATAGCATCTATAATAAGTGTAGATATAGTAGATAAAATACAACCTATATTAACAACATGTTGGTTTAGTAACTGTATAAATATAACAACAATTAACAATATATATAATTTAGATACAACTAGAGTAACAAATATGAGTAAGATGTTTGATAGTTGTTATAGTTTAACAAAGTTAGATTTAAGTAGCTTTAGTACAAGCAATGTAACAAATATGAGTGCTATGTTTAATCAATGCCATAGCTTAACATCGCTAGATGCAAGTAGCTTTAATACAAGCAATGTAACAAATATGGGTGCTATGTTCAGAGGTTGTAGCAGTTTAACTTCATTAGATTTAAGTAATTTTAATACAAGTAAAGTTACTAATATAAATACAATATTTAAGGATTGCAGTAGTTTAACCATATTAGATTTAAGTAGCTTTGATACAAGTAATGTAACACTTGCAAATAGTATATTTACAAACTGCACAAGCCTAACACAAATAACCTTTGGTGCAAAATGGAACAAAGAAGTAGAATTGCCAACACCAGTAAAAACGGACTTTAACTTTACAGGATGGTATGATGATGTAGATTGCACAAACAAGGTAGCAGATGGAGGAGCAACATATACTCCACCAAGAGCAATAACAATATATGCAGGAATGGCACCAAACATATATGTAAAACTATATACAGATGGAACCTTAGCCTTCACAGCAACAGATAGGCTATTACCTGGCAAAACCTTATCAAAAGACTATGGAAATATATACGGAAAAGAATTTAGTACTAGTACACAACCTTGGAAAAATGAAGTTGTGAGTATAACGAGTGCAGATATTGTAGATAAAATACAACCTACTTCAACAGCTAATTGGTTTCTATGGTGTGAGAATTTAAAAGAAATAAACAATATATACAATTTAGATACAAAGATGGTAACAGATATGAATCGTATGTTTTGTAATTGTAATAGCCTAACAAGTTTAGATTTAAGTAATTTTGATACAAGCAATGTAACAAATATGAGACTAATGTTTTCTGATTGTGAGAATTTAAGTTCAGTCAATGTAACTAGTTTTAATACAAGCAAAGTAACAGATATGGCACATATGTTCCGCAACACTAAGATTACTTCATTGGATTTAAGTAGCTTTGATACAAATAAAGTAACAGATATGACAAATATAATTGGAAATACTAGTGGTTATTATTCTAGCTTAGAGCAAATAACCTTTGGTGAAAAATGGAACAAAGAAGTAACATTGCCAACAACAGAAAAAGAAAATTATACTTTTACAGGTTGGTATAATAATGCAGATTGCACAAACAAAGTAGCAGAAGGAGGAGCAAAATATACACCGCCAGGAGCAATAACAATATATGCAGGCTTTGCACCAAACATATATGTAAAACTATACACAGATGGAACCTTAGCCTTCACAGCAACAGATAGACTATTACCTGACAAAACCTTATCAGAAGACTATGGAAACATATACGGAAAAGAATTTAATCCTGATTCAGGTAATATTAGTGATTATGAACCGTGGTATAGTGATGGAGCAAATATTAAAACAGCAATTATTGTAGATGAAATACAACCTACATCAACAGCAATGTGGTTTAATTCGATGACTAATTTAACAGAAATAAATGGCATGAGTAATTTAGATACAAGTAAAGTAACAAATATGGAAACTATGTTTGCTGGATGTAATAGCCTAATAAACTTAGATTTAAGTAATTTTAACACAAGTAAAGTAACGAAAATGAATCAAATGTTTCACAAATGTAGTAGTTTAACAACATTGGACTTAAGTAATTTTGATACAAGTAAAGTAACAAATATGGAGATGATGTTTAGCGATTGTAGTAGTTTGACAACATTAGACTTAAGTAATTTTGATACAACTAATGTAACAAATGCAACTAAAATATTTGGCAACTGCACTAGCCTAGAGCAAATAACATTTGGTGCAAAATGGAACAAAGAAGTAGAATTGCCAACACCAGTAAAAGACAATGAAGTTTGCCTAGGTTGGTATAGTGACAGTGCATACACAAACAAAGTAGCAGATGGAGGCGCAAACTATACCCCATTAGGCGCAATAACAATATATGCAAAATTCGGACCAGGAATATTCGCAAAGCTATACACAGATGGAACCTTAGCATTTACTGCAACAGATAGAACAATCTCTGGACAAACAGTGTCAAAATCGTATGGAAATGTATATGAACAAGAGTTTAATTATAATACACAACCTTGGATAAATGAAAGAGCAAGCATAACAAGTGTAAATATTGTAGACTATATACAGCCTACATCAACATCAAATTGGTTTGCTGGATGTAGTAACTTAGCAACAATAAATAGCCTACAAAATTTGGACACGAGTAATGTAAACAATATGACTTATATGTTTTATAGATGTAGTGGATTAACTAGCTTAGACCTAAGCCCATTAGATACAAGCAATGTAACAGATATGAGTTATATATTTAATGGCTGTAGTGGATTAACTAGCTTAGATTTAAGTAGTTTTACTACAAGCAATGTAACAAATATGAGTTATATGTTTGGTGGCTGTAGTGGATTAACCAGCTTAGATTTAAGTCCATTAGATACAAGTAATGTAATAAATATGATAGGTATATTTGCTAGCTGTAGTGGATTAACTAGCTTAGACCTAAGCCCATTAGATACAAGCAATGTAACAGATATGAGTTATATATTTAATGGCTGTAGTGGATTAACCAGCTTAGATTTAAGCCCACTAGATACAAAAAATGTAACAAATATATCTGGTATGTTTAAGACATGCAGTGGATTAACTAGCTTAGATTTAAGTCCACTAGATACAAGCAATGTAACAGATATGAACTATATGTTTGATTCTTGTAAGAAATTAACAAGATTAGATCTAAGCAATTTTGATACGAGCAAGGTAAAAAGCATGGGCTCTATGTTTAGAGTATGTGAAAATTTAACAAGCATAAATGTAAGCAGTTTTGATACAAGTAATGTAACAAATATGTCACTTATGTTTGGATATTGTAGAGTTTTAACTAGCTTAGATATAAGTAGTTTTGACACAAGAAATGTAACAAATATGTGGTCTATGTTTAACAGTGACAGTAAGTTAACAAAAATATATGTAGGAGATAATTGGTCAACTTTACAGGTAACTGATAAAACAAATATGTTTGAAAACTGCGGAACAAAGTCAGTTACAAAAAAATAACTGTAGGGGTCGACGAATCACGCGACCCGCAAAAGAACTTTTGGGGACAGTCCTTAAAGTTCAGATTGTTGCAAAATAAAGAAAATGTCGATAAAATTTAATTGACAAGAATAAAAATTAACAATATAATAAAACCAATATAGGGGGCAAGAATAAAAAAATTATTCTGTGGCCTCTTTTTCTGTGTCAATGGGGACGGAGCTTTTTGACATCAAAAAAATTAACAAAACAGTCAAATTACGACAAAATTATTAAAAGAAATGTTATAAAATAAATAAAAGTTTTTTTCTAAAGTTATTTTTTTCAAAGGAGGCTATTTCTATGCCAAGAATTCCAAGAAATTACATTAAAACAAGTTATTTTCATGTTATTACACAAGGAATAAATAAAAGTTATATTTTTAATTATAAAGAAGACATACTTTATTATATAAAACTAATTTATAAATTATCAAAGGAGGAGAATATAGAGATAGTAGCATATTGTATTATGAATAATCATGCACATATATTATTAAGCACTGAAAATATAGTAAATTTAAGTAAGTATATGCAAAGACTTAATACAAGATATGGTATGTATTATAATAATAAGTATGAAAGAGTAGGATATGTATTCAGAGATAGATATAAATCTGAAGGTATATATAGTGATGAACAGTTATATAACTGCATCAATTATATTTATAATAATCCAGTAAAAGCTGGTATTTGTGAAAATCCAGAGGAATATATGTATTCAAATTATAAGAAGATAAATTATGATATTAAAAGTGAATATACATTTTTAGATATTGATAATGAAAATGCATACGAAGAAATAATTAAAAACTATTTAAAGGACAATGAAATTACATTAAATGAATTAACAGATTGTAAAAGATTATTAAAAGAACTAGTAATTTTGCTAAAAATGGAGTATAGAGTTTCTTTGAGAAAAGTTGCAAGATTATTGCATATAAATAGGGAGAAAATAAGACGATTATACAATAATTAGTGTCAAAAAGCTCCGTCCCCATTGACACAAAATAATTGCATAAAGAGGGGGCGTATGTTAAAATAAAAAATATGTAGCATAATTTATATAAGGAGATGGACTTATGCAAAGAATACTTAGTACAATGAGACAAGCTATAGAAAAATATAATATGATAGAAGAGGGAGATAAAATTGCGGTATGTTTATCTGGAGGTAAAGATTCAACTACTTTACTTATGGCATTAAAGAATTTACAAATATTTTATCCTAAAAAGTTTGATATAATTGCAGTAACAGTAAATCCTGGTTTCGATTTTTTTGATGTAAGTTACTTACAAAAACTATGTGAAAAACAAGAAGTTCCATTGATAGTAGAAGAAAGCCATATAAAAGAAATAGTATTTGATTTAAGAAATGAAAAAAATCCATGTTCACTTTGTGCAAATTTAAGGAGAGGTATTATAAATAGTATTGCAATTAAAGAAGGTTGCAATAAAATTGCATTAGGACATAACAAAGAAGATGTTTTAGAAACATTTTTTTTAAATCTATTATACACCGGAAAAATACATACATTTTCACCTGTAAGTTATATGGATAGATCAAAAATAACTTTAATAAGACCACTAATTTATACAGAAGAAAAGGAAATAAAAAGATTTATAAAAAAGGCAGGAATAGAGCCAATGGCAAAAGCCTGCCCAATGGACCGGAGTATCAAAAAGAGAAGAAATGAAAGAGTTGATAAATAGCTTTTCAAAAGAAATTCCGCAAATAAAAGCAAATTTGCTAGGCGCAATTCAAAGAAGCGGAATTGACGGTTGGAAAGAATAAAAAATGAAAAGACTAGGAATGTTGAATTCCTAGTCTTTTATCTTATCCCATGCTATTTAACACATCTGTTTTTAATGTTTCTAATTTTTCTTTTGCATCATCTAAGCTTGTTCCTTTTACTCCGATGTAGAATTTGATTTTTGGTTCTGTTCCAGATGGACGTACACAGCACCAAGCATTATTGTTTAAATCAAAGTATAGTACATTAGATTTTGGTTGGTTAATAACTGTTTCTGTATTTGTTTCATAATCTATAGATTTACTCGTTTCATAATCTGAGAATTTAGTAACGGTATAATCTCCAAAAGATTTTGGTGGATTATTTCTAACTTTAGTCATCATTTCTTTAATTTTTTCAGCACCCTCAGCACCTTTTAATACAAGAGAATGTTGACCTTCAATGTAGTAACCATATTTTTCATACATTTTATTCATTTGATCCCATAAAGTTAAACCTTGAGTTTTGTAGTATGCGACAGCTTCGCATAAACACATAACTGCTACAATTCCATCTTTGTCTCTTGCGTGTGTACCAATAATGCAACCATAACTTTCTTCATAAGAGAATACACAGTCGTAGGTATGTTGTTCTTCAAAATCTCTTATAACTTTTGCAATATTTTTAAATCCTGTTAATGCTTCAAACATTTTAACATTGTAAGATGCACAAATTGCATCTGTTAAATTAGAAGACACAATAGATTTAATAACTGCTGCATTTTCAGGTAATGTATTTGTTGATTTCTTTTGAGATAATATATATTCGCAAACTAAGTTTCCTGTCATATTTCCATTAAATTGGATATATTCTCCATTTTTAGTGTCTTTGACATATACACCTAATCTATCTGCATCTGGGTCATTTGCTAAAACTATGTCTGCATCTTTTTCTTTTGCAAGTTTTAGAGCAAGTTCAAATGCATTTGGGTCTTCAGGGTTTGGATAAGATACTGTTGGGAAATCTCCATCTGGTAATTCTTGTTCTTTTACAATATATACATTTGTAAAACCAATTTCTTTTAATATTCTTTGAACTAGAACATTTCCTGTTCCATGTAAAGGAGTATAAACTATTTTTATATTTTCAGCTTCTTGCTTAATTAGTTCGGGATGAACTAATAGTTTTTTTAATTCTGCAATATATCTATCATCAATTTCAGTTGAAATAACGTTATATAATCCTTTAAGTTTGGCATCTTCTAAAGACATTGTTTTAATTGCAGAATAGTCTGTAATTGAATTTACTTCATCAATAATACCTTTGTCTATTGGAGCAACAATTTGAGCGCCATCTTCCCAATATACTTTATAACCATTGTATTCTGGTGGGTTGTGGCTAGCTGTTACTATAATACCAGAAATACAACCTAAATTTCTAATTGTGAAAGATAGCTCTGGAGTAGGTCTTAGTGAATCGAATATATAAGTTTTAATTCCATTAGCATTTAAGCATAATGCAGCAATTTGACTAAATTCTTTAGACATATGCCTTGAATCATAAGCTATTGCAACACCTTTATTTTGACCATTTTGCTTAATAATAAAATTTGCTAATCCTTGAGTTGCTTTACCAACAGTATAAATGTTCATTCTGTTGGTACCAGCACCTATAACTCCTCTCAAACCAGCTGTACCAAATTCTAAATCTTTATAAAATCTATCTTGAATTTCAGCTTCATTTCCAGAAATACTAAGTAATTCTTGTTTTGTAGCTTCATCAAATATAGGGTTATTACACCATTCTTCATATTTTTCTTTATAATCCATTCTAACCTCCTAAAAATTGTTTTTATAATAATTTGTATATAATTCTCTTGCTGTTTCTGGACTATCTACTCCAGTTGCATTTTTTACAGGAGCAAATTCATCAACTCTATTTACTCTTAAAATAGACATATTATCTAAAGTGCTAAATGCATCAAATATAAATGCTTCAAATTTATATGCATTAGGCACATCTGAAGAAACTTGCTCTTTTTTATCATTCATATAAGTAGCTTTTTTAAATGCAGAATGATATGGTAAACTGTTATTACTTATAGCTTCAAGAGCCCTAATATTAAATAAATTACAAAGAATGTGAGACTCTCCAAAAAGTAATTCACCATTTTCATCAGTTAAATTTGCCATTTCTTCTGTTATTTCTGTATATTCAACAACACTAGGTTTCTGATTCCTTTTGCAAAATACTCCAACTTTTTCCTTAGGACCTACTTTTACTACAGATTTTCCACCAGCTAAAGTATTATTATTTATACATAATCCCATAAGGATAGGGTCAACCATTTTTACCAAAACATTATCTACTCCACCTATAAAAACCCATTCAATGCCATTAGTTTTCATGTCTTTTAATACATTGTTTTTGAACATAGATTCAAATATTCCACCATGTCCATTTGCTGCAAGTTTTACTAATCCATTTTCATTTAAAAGAATTTTTCCATCTGTGCCAATCATAGGTAATTCACCTTGCTTAAAGAAATGAACAGCTTCCTTTGGATAACCAAAGTAGTTATGTTCTTCAAAGAAATTTATAGTAGCTAAATTATTTTCATTACTTGTCATAAGATACCAAGGAATTGTGACTCCATAAGTGTTTTTTGCTAAAATTAGTGTATCACAAAGAATTTCAAAAATAGATTTATGACTTGGAAGTCCTAAATCATAAGTTCCTTTAGGACCATTATGACCTAGTCTTGTACCTTGCCCACCAGCCATTGTAACAACAGCAAGTTTGCCTGATTTTATAGCCTCTAATCCTTTTTCATAATATAAATCTAACTCATCTTGAGATAATTTAGATTTATCTAAATAAGGGATTGGTTCTATTGAATCAGTATCAATTTCAACAGTCTTTTTTGTATTTTCATATAATTTAAGCATCAATTCAAAGTCGATATCTAGTACTTGATTTAATAGTAACTCTTTATTTTCAGGATTTAAATCATCAAAAAAAGTAAGTAAATGTTCTTGATTGTATTTTTTTAACAATTCTTTAACTTTTATAAGTTTTTCATCCATTTTAAAAAGCTCCTTTCTATATACAATTTAAATTGACTACATATTATAACAATGGAAAGGATTAGTCAAGAAGATAAATTTTATTCATAAAAATTTCGAAATACTATTTTCAAAATTGTCTAGGCGTGTTATAATACAAACTATCTTATAAAAATTGTAGGGGTCGGCGTCCTCGACGACTCGATAAGCTACAGAGGAGGATGTTTAAATGATATTTAAGGATTACTACAAAATATTGGGGCTAGAAACGAGTAAAGTAACTGGGGAAGAAATAAAAACAGCATATAGAGAACAAGCAAAGAAATACCACCCAGATGTAAATATTGGAGATAAAAAAAGTGAAGATAGATTTAAAGATATAAATGAAGCATATAAAATATTAAGTCAAACACAGTCAAAAAGAAAATATGATAGACAATGGAATAATTATATAGGTAGAAAAAAAGCTAAGACAGAGAGTGAAAAGAGTAATACACAAAATGAATTTTTCTCAATGCTATTTGGCTCAAATCAAAATAATGAGGAACCTGAAATTAAAAAAGCTAAAAAGGTTCCTGCAAAAGGCGAAAACATAGAAACGGAGATAAATGTTTCTATAGAAGAGGCTTATTATGGTAGTGAAAAGAAAGTTTCTTTGAGAACAGTAGATGGAAAAATGAAAACTTTTTCTATAAAAGTTCCATCAGGAATTAGAAGCAATGAGAAGGTAAGACTTATAGGGCAAGGCAAAAATGGGGTGAATGGTGGTAAAAACGGAGATTTATTTATAAAAATAAATATAAAAAATGATTCGAAATTTAAGTTAAATGGAAATAATTTAGTAACAGATTTATATTTATCACCTTGGGAAGCGGCGTTAGGAACAAGAGTTAGTATAGATGGAATAGATGAAAAAGTTTCATTATATATTCCACCAGGAATTCAAAGCGGAGAGAAAATAAAAATACCTTGCAAGGGTTATCAAGATGGAAAAGGTGGTAGAGGAGACTTAGTTGCAGAGGTAAAAACAGTGGTTCCAAGAAAATTAGCCGAAAATGAAAAAGAACTGTTTGAAAGATTAAGCGAAATTTCAAAATTCAATCCACGCAAAGATTAGATTACGTATAAATTATATTGCACATTGTAGGGGCGAGCATTGCTCGTCCGTAATTATTTCAATTTACATAATTTACAAAATTATATTGACAATGCTTAATAAATAAAGTATAATTATAATTAGTTATGATACAAAAGACAAAATAAGAATTGTAGAAGAGAGGTGCTATAGATGGAGGAATTTATGCAAGGAAAGCACTTTAGCATTACAGATCCTCAAAATGTAAATACAGTAATATATCAAATAAAAGAAACAGAGAAAGAATATTTAAAAGAGTCACCCAAATATACAGTTGAAAGATTAGATTATACAGAAGAGTTGGTTGGGCAAAATAAAAAGAAAACATTTTTTGTTGATGAACCACATCCTGAGGGAAATAAGTTGGTTATTCTTTCATTTGGTAAAGAAAAAGTAGTAGTAAATATGGGGATTTTAGAAGATAGTAGAGTAAGAATTTCTAAAAGACCAGTTCCAATGAATTTCAAAACTTTATATAATGAAGAAGAAACAGAATTTAAAAACTTTACATATACACCTAATTTGAAAAGACCAATAACAATAATAGATTCAGAAACTACTGAAGAAGTAAAACCAGTTTTATATATGGATGAAGATACTAATGAGATAAAAGGAAAATGCAAATTAAAACCATATAAGAGTTATTTTGCGTTTGAAGTAAGAGATGATAAGACTAAGCGAGATTCGTAAGGAGGATATAGAATATGTCAAGGGAAGTTAAAGAAACAAAAAATAAACAAAAGCAAAATATGGTAGGAATAGCAATTTTAGCTACAGCAATTGGAAAAGCTGGAGAATTATTAGATGAAATGACTAAAGGGGAAAGTATACATGAATTTGCATTACATGAAGCTGAATTAACTATAAGTCTTGAAGATAATGGAATAGACAAAGATGGAAATAGATTCGATCAAAAAACAGGAAAACTATTAGGAATAAAAGGAAAAATATCAATACCAGAAAGAACGAAAAAAGAATGGGAAGCAAAAGGATTATTAAAAAATCAAGAAGAGATGGAAAAATAAACAATAACACTAAAGAAAAGGTGAAAATTTATGGGATATAAATTTAAAGGAGCAATAAAAAAATATAAAAATAAAATAATAACGGTAATAGTACTATGGGTAGTGTTAACCATAGTATTTATTTGCCCATTATCACTTGCAATACGAGATTCATTTGGAGGAGAAAATGGATGGGATAGTGCAAGTTTTTTAATAACATTTGGTGAGAATATAGTAAATCCTTTTAAAGCTCTTGCTAATTGCTTTTCAGCAAACTATTTAGAAACTTTTGGGAAAACCTTTATGTGGTTTAGTGTAATATATGGTTTTTTAATGTTAGTGGGATTTTTAAAAGGAATGCCTAAAAACGAATATGAAGATATAGAACATGGTTCAAGTGATTGGAGCGAAAACGGAGAACAATATAAGGTATTAAGTCCAGACAAAGGAATAATTCTATCTGAAAAAAACTATTTGCCAATAGATAAAAGAGGAAACACAAATGTATTAGTTGTCGGAGGTTCAGGTTCTCGGAAAATCTGCATCTTATGTTATACCTAATGCGTATCAAGCTCTCGGATCTTATGTATTTACGGACCCTAAAGGAGAATTATATGATAAAACTGCAGGATATTTAAAGTCACAAGGATATGATATAAAAATATTTAATTTAGTAAGACCACAAAATAGTGATGGATATAATCCACTAATGCATATTGCAAGTGAAATAGATGTCGACATTATAGCAAACACGATAGTTAAAGGACAAGGAAATGCAGGAGAGAAAGCAGATCCATATTGGGAAGATATGGCAGAGATGCTATTAAAGGCTTTAATATATTTCTTAATGGCAACAAGACCAGATGAAGAGCAAAACTTAGCAAGTTGTGCAGAATTAGTAAGAGCTGCTAATAGTAGTTCAAGTGGAAACTTGTTAACAGAACTTATGAATCAATTACCTTACGACCATCCAGCAAGAATGAATTATAAATCTATTGAAATAGCTCCAGAGAAGACATATGGTTCAATATTAAGTACATTACAATCAAAACTTGGTAAGTTTGATTCAAAAGAAATTGCAGAATTAACTTCAACAGATACAATAAACTTTGAGGACATTGGAAGAAAGAAAACAGCAGTATATGTAATTTCTTCAGATACACATGGTGCATATGATTTCTTACTTACAATATTCTTTTCACAAATGATACAACAATTATATGATTTCGCAGATGAGAATGGTGGAGCATTACCAGTACCAACATATTTTATATTAGATGAGTTTGCAAACATTGGTAGAATACCAGATTTTGATAAAAAAATATCAACAAGTAGAAGTAGAAAAATATCATTTAGTGTTATACTACAAAACTTAGATCAATTAGAGGCTGTATATGAAAAATCACATGAAACTATAATGGGTAACTGTGATACACATCTTTTCTTAGGTAGTAACTCACAAAAAACTGTAGAATATTTTTCAAAAGCATTAGGAGAAAAAACTTTAATAAGAGATAGTATTTCAGTAAATAGAAATAAGGATAACTGGAAACAAGGATCTAGTGTATCCGATCAATTGATGGGTAGAGCACTTCTTACACCAGATGAATTGAGAAGATTAGATAATGACATTTGTATAATATATGAAAAAGGAATAAAGCCAATAAAGGCAAACAAACATTATTATTTTAATGATAGATCAACAGTAAGTAGATTAGAATCTACAAAAATGGATCATAACAATATTGAGCCAATAAATAGGGGGAATTGGAGAAAATACAATCCATATAATCCATATAAAGAAGAAACAGAAGAGGTTAAAGAAAATACAAAAATAGAATCATTAGATGACTTATTTGAAGAACCAGATAAAAAAATAACACCTAAAAAAGTAGAGCCTAAAAAAACAACTTCTGAAACGATTTCGGATGCACCAATGTTACCACAAGATGAATTCTTTGAAGAAGACAGGAAAGAAGAGAAACAAGAAGAAACAGTAGATTTACAAAAAGAGTTAGAAGCAAAATTTGATGAACTTTTTGGGGCTTTTGATGATGAAGATTAAACGGAAGATTATCTACGAAGTGATTGCCGAGTGAAGAATGAATAGTGAATAGTGAAGAATTACTGTAGGGGTCGCATGGTATGCGACCCGTTTTAATAAATAATAGGAGGTAATACATGAAATTTGTTCATATTGCAGATATACACTTTGATGCACCATTTACTATATTAAGTCAAAAGAAAGATTTAGGAGATTTAAGAAGAATAGAGCAAAGACAAGTGTTTAAAAAAGTGATAGATTATATAAAACAAGAAAATGTACCATATTTATTTATATCAGGGGATTTATATGAGAATGAATATATAAAGAAAACTACTATTGAATACATAAATAATTTATTTAAACAAATACCAAATACAAAAGTGTTTATATCACCAGGAAATCATGATCCAATTTTAAAAAACTCTTTTTATAATAATTTTAATTGGGCGGAAAATGTAAAAATATTTAAAAGTGAAATAGAAAAATACGAAGATGAATGTGTTTCAATATATGGATATGGATTTAGTGATTTTACGAATTTTGGTGTAGATATAAATAATATAAATATAGATGATACTAAGATAAATATATTAGTAATGCACGGAAGTGTTGATACAAGTAAGACTCTAGAAATACAATATAATCCTATAAAAACTAATGAGCTAAAAGAAAAAAACTTCGACTATGTGGCATTAGGGCATATTCATAAAACTAACTATAAAGATGATACGAATATAATATATCCAGGTTCTACTGTATCTCTTGGATTTGATGAGCTAGGAGAACATGGAATGATAGTAGGAGATATAGAAAAAAATAAATTACAAATTGAATTCAAAAAATTAGATGATAGAGAGTTTATAGAACAAGAAATAGATGTTTCAAACATAGCTTCAAAAGAAGAGTTAGTACAAATGATTAATGAAGAAAATCTAAAAGAAAACAATATGTATAAACTAATTTTAGTAGGAAAAAGAAATTTTGAAATAAACATAAACGAAATACAAAAATCTATAGTGCAAGACAATATAATAAAAATAAAAGATAGAACAAAATTAGGATATAATTTAGAAGAATTATCAAAAGAACAATCACTAAAAGGAATATTTGTAAAAACAATGTTAGAGAAATTAAACAGTGGAGAATTTGAATATAGTGAAATCGAAAAAGCAATAGAAATAGGAATAGAAATTTTGTAGGGGTCGGCGTCCTCTTTCGACCCGTTAAATGTAAGGACGACCACTGGTCGTCCGACGCAAAGGAGCAAAAATATGCATATAAATAATTTAAAAATAAATGGATATGGAAAAATAGAGAAAAAAGAAATGGAGTTACAAAAGGGAATAAATGTAGTGAAACGGGAATAATGAATCTGGAAAAAGCACATTGCTAAACTTTATTTTTTCTTGTGTTTATGGAATATCTAAAAATAAAAATGGAAAAGATATATCAGATTATGATAAATATAAGCCTTGGAACGCAGAAGAATTTTCAGGTAAAATGAAATATACATTAGATGATTCTAATGAATTTGAAGTTTTTAGAGATTTTAACAAAAAGAATCCTAAAATATATAACGGAAATTTAGAAGATATATCTAGCAATTTTAATATAGACAAAACCAAGGGAAATCAATTTTTTGTAGAGCAAACAGGTATAGATGAAACATTGTTTTTAAATACAATGACAATTTGTCAAACAGAAACAGTTTTAGATAACAGTAAACAAAATGTACTTATCCAAAAGCTCACAAATGTAGTAAGTTCAGGGGATGATAATACATCGTATAAAAAAACAATAGATAAATTAAATAAAAAATTACTAGAAGAAGTTGGAACTACTAGAACAACTGAAAGACCAATAAATATAGTAGAAAATGAAATAAAACAAATAGAATTAGAGAAAAATAATTTAGAATTATGCAAAGTTAATATGAAAAATATAGAATATGAAGAAGCAAAAGCTAAAGAAGATTTAGAAACAATAAAAATAAAGTTAAATGTGTTAAAAGAAATAAAAGAATATAAGCAAACAGAAATATTAGAAGAACAAAGAATAGGAATCAATACAAATAAACTAAATGAATACAATAATAAATTAAATGAATTAAAGAAAAATCAAACTAATAGAGAAATTACAAACAAAAAGTGCTTAAACCCAATAATTTTACTAGTAATTTGTATTTTAATTATTGGAGCAAGTACTATATTAAAAAATAAAATAATAAGTTTGAGTTTAGGAATTGTTTCAGGGTTAGTATTTTTAATTGATTGCTATAAATATAATAATTTCAAGAAAAAATCAAATATGCAAAAAGAAAGCTCAATAAAATGCAATAAGGAAATTGAAATAATTAAAGAAAATATAAGTGAATGTGAAAAAGAAATAGCAGAAGATAGGAAAAGAATTGAACAAAAGCAATCAGACAAGAAGCAATATATAATAAACAAATATGGTAAAGATAACAATTTAGATGAATATATATTAGAAGAAATTAAAGAGTTAGAAGAAAACATAGAACAAAATCAAAAGAAGTATAATGAAATTATAATAAAAGAAAATACGATAAATATAGAAAAAAATAATATAGCAATTAAACTAGAAAGTTTAGTAAATAAAGAAGAAAAATTACAATATCTATATGAGCAAAAGGCAAATTTAGTAGAATTATCTAATGCTATAAATCTTGCAGAACAAGGATTAGAAGATGCATATAAAATAATGAAAAATACAATAACTCCTAAGTTTACAAATAAATTAACTGATATAATAAAAACAATAACAAATGAAAAATATAAAAATGTTAATTTTAATGATGAAAACGGACTTACAGTGGAGTTGGAAAGTGGAGAATATATAAATTGTTCTAGATTAAGTATGGGAACGATAGATCAAATGTATTTAGCATTAAGATTATCTGTTTTAGATGAAGTGTGTAGTGAAACTATGCCAATAATTTTAGATGAAGCCTTTGTATATTATGATAAAGAAAGGTTAGAAAACATATTAAAATACATATCTAAGGAATATACCAATAGACAAATTATAATATTAACTTGCACAAATAGGGAGTGTGAAGCATTAGATAATTTAAATGTACAGTATAATTTGATAAATCTGTAGGGGCGGGCCCTGTGTCCGCTCACAAAAGCGTACAGACAATGTCTCTGTCGCCCCTACTTGTGTTTTTTTATAAATTGTTATATAATATTATAGTTAAAAATAGGTAAGGAGAGTCTAATTATGTTTCAAAAATTAGAAGATGTTGAAAAGAGATATGAGGAATTAAATACAAAAATTAGTGATCCAGAGATTATTTCAAATCAAAATGAATGGAAAAAACTAATGAAAGAACATGCAGAAATAACAGATATAGTAGAAAAGTATAGAGAATATAAAAAAGTAAAACAAAATTTAGAAGAAGCAAAAGCAATGCTAGATGATAAGGAATTAAGAGAATTAGCAGAAATGGAAATGGAAGAGGCAAAAGAAAAATTGCCTAAAATAGAAGAAGAATTGAAAATATTACTAATTCCTAAAGACCCAAATGATGATAAAAACGTTATATGTGAAATAAGAGGCGGAGCTGGAGGAGAAGAAGCAGCATTATTTGCCGGAACGTTGTTTAGGATGTACTCAATGTATGCAGAATCAAAACATTGGAAAATAGATATAATGAACGAAAATGAAACAGAGCTTGGTGGTTACAAAGAAATAACATTTATGATAACAGGAAAAGGCGCATATAGCAGATTAAAGTTTGAAAGTGGAGTTCATAGAGTTCAAAGAGTTCCAGACACAGAATCAAGTGGAAGAATACACACATCAACAGCAACAGTTGCTGTACTTGCAGAAGCTGAAGATATAGAGTTAGAGATAAGTCCAGCAGATATAAAAATGGATGTTTACAGAGCATCAGGGGCTGGTGGACAACACGTAAATAAAACTTCATCAGCAGTTAGATTAACCCACATTCCTACAGGAATAGTTGCAGAATGTCAAACAGAAAGATCTCAATTACAAAATAGAGAATATGCAATGAGATTATTAAAATCTAGATTATATGAAATTGAACAAAGAGAAAAGGAAGAAAAGTTAGCAAAAGAAAGAAAAAGTCAAGTTGGAACAGGAGATAGAAGCGAGAAGATAAGAACATACAACTATCCACAAGGTAGAATAACAGATCATAGAATTGGTCTTAGCATATATCAAATGGAAAATTTCTTAAATGGAGATTTAGATGAAATGATAGATAGTTTAATTGCAACAGATAGAGCAGAAAAGTTAAAAGGTGAAGAATAAATAGAAATTAATTCATAAAATTCCTTAATAATAAATAAACTATATAGTGAAATTTATTATTAAGGAGTTTTATTTTGGGAGTATTGATAAAAACAACATTACTTGGATTATTTTTTGGAACATTTGGAACTACAATTGGAGGAATAATTGGTGTTACGTTTAAGAATACATCAAATAGATTTTTAAGTTTCATATTAGAATTTGCAGCAGGACTAATGATTTCAATAGTTTGCTTTGATTTAATTCCAGAGGCGCTAGAATTATCAAGCCTAAACTATACAATAATTGGCATAGCAATTGGTGTTATTAGCATGATTATTTGTGACAATATAATTCGCAATAAGAATGTAGGGGCGGGCCCCGTGTCCGCCCATTCTAAAACTGCGTCAAATTCACTTCTTAAAACAGGTATAACAGTTGGAATAGGCTTGGCTCTTCATAATTTCCCAGAAGGTTTAGCGATAGGTTCTGGTTTTGGAGCATCAATAAAATTAGGCTATTCTTTAGCAATAGCTATACTTTTACATGATATACCAGAGCGGTATTTCTATGAGTGTTCCTATGAGATATGGCGGAATGAATAAAACTAAAGTAGTAATTTACACATTACTTTCTGGGGTAACAACAGGGATAGGAGCATTTTTCGGAGCACTTCTTGGAACGATATCTGTAGGAGTAATAAGTATATGTTTGAGTTTTGCTGCAGGAGCAATGTTATATATTGTATCTGGCGAGTTAATTCCAGAATCTAAAAGTTTATATAAAGGAAGATTTGCTTCTCTTGGAAATATTTTAGGTTTTGTAATAGGAATGTTAGCAATGAACCTATAAAAATTGAAACATTTGGGATTATTCCCAAATGTTTCAATTTTTAATTAAATAAATAATATAGACAATCTTGTAATAACAAACATGATCAATCTTGTGGAGTTTATTGATTCTTCATCTAGTTTGACTTCTGATATATTAAAAATATTTTTAAGAATATCATTTAAAGATATTTTAGTATCTTTATTAGTATCAATAGTTTCATTATTCTCAGTGTTGATATTGCTATAATTATACTGGTTTGCTTTTTTGTAAATATTAGATAAAATCGAAGAGTCTGATGAATTACTTTCCAATATATTGCTATCTGAAATTGGTGTAGAAGTTTCAGGTATTGAGTCAGAAACTGTTATAAATGTATCTAATGTTATATTTTCACCAAGTTCATTCTTATGATAGTTTATGGTTAATTTTTTTACTCCAGGTGTTGAAGTATTGAACCCACTAATCATATTTTTTGTTATTGTTTTTCCACTCATTTGAATACCACTTGCTGTTATTTCTGTAATAGATACACCAGATAAATCTAAAGGTTCACCTACTGTGTAATTTTGTTTTAATCCAACTATTGCAATACTTTTTAAGTAATCTACAACAGTTACAGTGAAATTTGTTGTTTTTCCTCCATAAGTAATTGTTACTGTTTGTTTTCCTAGTTTTTCAGAATTATATCCACTTATCCAAGATTTTTCTACAGGAATACTTCCTACATCATTTCCGTTTTCCATATAAGCATTTATTTTAAGTGGTACTAAACATTGCCCAAACCAATATGTATCCGAATTATGGTCTCCAATTAAATGAATACTTATTACATCATTAGTTGCATTAGATCTATAGGGTAAAAAGAACTGCAACAATATTAAAAGAAAAGTCAATAATATGCAAAGATGTCGCTTTGCTAAAAATATTAAATTTTTCATTTATATTTCTCCTTATAATCATCTTATGCCTAATATTATAATATATAATTGCAAATATGACAATATAGTTTACAAAGAAATTGTTGAATAAGTAATTCAATAAGTGATATAATTACAAAATGGGAGTGATATATATTGAAAAAAATAATGTTTATATGTACTGGAAATATATGTAGAAGTGCTATGGCAGATGGATTGATGAAAAAATTAGTAAAAGAACAAAATAAAGATATAGAAAGTTATTCTTGTGGTATATTTGCAGAGAATGGAGATATGCCGACATTCAATGCCATTGAAGCAATAAAAGAGTATGGTGTAGATTTGAAGAATCATAGGGCAACAAATATAAGAAATTCGAAAATAAAAGATATGGATATAATTTTATGTGCAACGGTTTCGCATAAAAATAATGTGAAAGCTATGTATCCAGAACTAAGGGACAAGATATTTACAATAAAGGAGTATGCAGAATTCGATGAAAATAATTTGGATATTCCCGATCCTTGGGGCTATGATATAGAAACATATAGATTTTGTGCTAGTACAATAAGCAAATGTTTAAAAAAGATAATAGAAAAGCCACTCATTTCTGAGTGGCAAAAAGGTTAGAATAAAACATTAAGTTTTGTTTCTAACAATTTTAGGGCTCTTTTTTGAAGAACCTTTTTTAGGGATGCGAGAAGCATATCTGGCCCGGCAGCAGTTAGCGTAAAAGTTAGCTACTGTGGTATACCTCTTGTTTTTTCTTACACCCATAATATGTGCTCCTTTCGGATTTAATACTAATATTTTATCATATGGACAAGATTATGTCAACTTATATGTGTTGACAAAAGAAAATTTTATTATATAATATACAAACCGTAGGGGCTTTTTTATTCGCCCGAGAAGGAGTAGTAAAAAATGGAAGAACAATTAAAAGAATTAAATGATAAACAATATGAAGCGGTTATAAATACTGAGGGACCTTGCTTAATAATAGCAGGAGCGGGAAGCGGAAAAACTAAAGTATTAACATATAAAATTGCCTATTTAATAGGAGAAAAGAATATAAAACCTTGGAATATATTAGCTATAACTTTTACGAATAAAGCTGCAAATGAAATGAAACAAAGGGCAGAAGCTCTTATTGGAGATAATGTTAAAGATATGTGGATTGGAACATTCCATTCAATTTGTGTAAAAATTTTAAGAAGATATATAAGTACAATAGGTTATGATTCTTCTTTTGTAATATTCGATACAACAGATCAAAGAAGTCTAATAAAGGAATGCTTAAAAGAGCTAAATATAGATGATAAACTATTTACAGATAGAGGAGTTTTATCAGAAATAAGCAATGCAAAAAATGAAATGCTAGAGCCAGATACATATAAACTAAGAGCAAACGGAGAGTTTAGAAAAGAAAAAATTGCAACAATATATGAATTATACCAAAAGAAATTAAAGTCAAACAATGCACTAGATTTTGATGATATAATAAACCTAACAATAAGAGTACTAACAGAAACTCCAGAATGTTTAGAATATTATTCAGAAAAATTCAAATATGTATTAGTAGATGAGTACCAAGATACAAATAAAGCACAATTTATGCTAGTTTCAATACTTGCAAGTAGGTATGGAAACATTACAGTAGTTGGAGATAATGACCAATCAATATATTCATTTAGAGGAGCGGATATAACAAATATACTAAATTTCGAGAAAGATTTTCCAGGAGCCAAAATAATAAAATTAGAGCAAAATTATAGATGTACAGGGAAAATTTTAGAGGCAGCAAATGGAGTTATAAAAAATAATACAACAAAATATAAAAAGAGTTTGTGGACAAAGAATGAAACTGGTGAGACACCAAAATTCTATCAAGCAAGGGATGAATATGATGAAGCAACATATATTACAACTCAAATAAATCATTTAAAAAGAGAAGAATATTATAAATATTCAGATTTTGCAGTACTATATAGAATGAATACACAGTCTCGTGCAATAGAAGATATTTTAAGAAGAGAAAATATACCGTATAAAATTGTTGGTGGTTTAAAATTCTATGAAAGAAAAGAAATAAAAGATGCTATTTGCTATTTAAGATTGATAAATAATCCAGCAGATAATCTGAGCTTAAAAAGAATTATAAATGAGCCCAAACGCGGAATAGGGAAAACTAGTTTAGAAAATATTGAGCAAATTGCAGAACAAAATGGAATATCTATGTATGAAGTAATAAAAAGAGCAGAACAATTTGGATTAAATAGGGTGTTTGTAAATTCCAGAGAGTTTATAAATGTTATTGAGGAATTGATGCAAGAAAAAGAAAATGTATCAATATCTGAACTAATAAAAATGGTATTAAATAAAACAGGATATACAAAAGCATTAGAAGCAGAGAATACAATAGAAGCGGAAAACAGAATAGAAAATCTTGAAGAGTTATTAACTGTTGCAATAGAGTTCGAAGAGCAATATGCAGAAAATACATTAACAGAATTCTTAGAAAATATAACATTATCTAGTGATATAGACGATTTGGAAGAAGCAGAAGATTCAATTACTTTAATGACATTGCATAGTGCTAAAGGATTAGAGTTTGAAGTGGTTTTTTTGGTTGGAATGGAAGAGGGGATTTTTCCAAGTTATCGTTCAATTGGTGAGCCAAAAGAGCTAGAAGAAGAAAGACGTTTATGCTATGTAGGAATTACAAGAGCAAAGAGATATTTAAATATAACTTGTGCTAAGCAAAGAACAATGTTTGGATCAACCACTTGTAATGCAATGTCTAGATTTATAAAGGAAATTCCAAAAGATTTATTAGAAGGATTTGTTGATGAAAAGCCAAAGAATGATTATGCTGATGAAACGGCTAAATGGACCTATGGAAGCTCTAAAGTAAGTTCTATAAAAACAAATAAACAGCCAACATTTGCATTTAGAACAGCAGAAAGTTTCTTAAAAAATATAGGTGCAACTGCTCGGAAATTCAAATATAGACTTAGAACAATATAAACCAGGATTAAGAGTATACCACAAAAAATTTGGAGAAGGCACAATAAATAGTGTTGAATATGAAGGTGATGACCTAAAAGTAGATATATCTTTTGACAAAGTTGGAAATAAGAGGTTAATGGCAAAATTTGCTGGTTTAGAAATAATATAAAAAGAATATGTTACTAGTTTTGCCAATTATAATAATATTTTTTATTCCGTTCTCCAAGGCGTTTAAGATACGGCATATCAAATTATAGTGACACACTCTGCTAGAGTAAAAGACATAACGACTCAGGGTCGAACTCGTAAAAAATATTATTATAATTGTCTACACTAAAAATATTGCACATTGTAGGGGCGCATGATTGCGCCCTTTAATTATTCCCAAATTTCTGTATAAATTATTTAAAAATGCAAATAATAGTATCAAATTAACTTGTGAAAGGGAGGATAAATATGGCAAATTTAAGTCAAATAGAACTTCAAAATTTAAGACATTTAATAGGAGCACATGACACAACATATCAAAAGTTAAATTCTTATGCATCTAATTGTGTAGATCCACAAATAAAACAATTATTTACAAAATCAGCGCAAGATGCACTAACTACAAAACAAAAATTATTAACATTTTTAAATAATTAGGAGGTAAACTTTCATGGATGAAAAATATATGGTTAATGATGTGTTAGAGGGATTAAAAGCAGAATTAACAACATATCAAGGAGTTATTTCAGAAGCAGAGAATACTGCATTAAGACAAACAATTCAGCAAATAAGAAACAATGACGAAGCGTTTCAATATGAATTATTTAAAGTGGCAGAGGCAAAGGGATATTATACCCCAGCAGGACCAGCTACACAAGATGAAATAAACAAAGTAAGAAACGAAGTCAGTCAATAATTTTTTTGTATGAAAAAATTATTGACTGACTGTAGGGGCGACCATTGGTCGTCCGTATAGTAAATTTATATTACCAAAATATTACAAAAATATTACAAAAGTGTTACAAGAGGTGCGGTTGAAGCACCTCTTTTTACGTTAGCCGTAAGAGATAACAACAATTAGTTAGTAAAAAAGAGAAAAAAAGAGAAAAACGGAGTAAAAAACATATAAATTTGAATAATAAAGAATAATAACCTTTGTAAAAGAAGTGCCAATCATATAAACTATATATATTAAAGGAGTGAGTTAAAATTTTTAGATTTATGAAAAGTATATTAGTACATGTTCGTACTTCATTTAAACTAATATTTCTACTAGTTGCAAGTGCAATAATAATTTTAGCTGCTATAAAATTTATATATAGACCGATGTATAGTGTAACATTCAATGGGGAATTTATTGGCTATGTTCAAGACAAAGATAAACTAGAAAATAAAATAAAAGCATATATGAAAACTGGAGATGGTGCAAATGTTGCTTATGTAGATATACCAGTATTGCCAGAATACGAAGTATGTTTACTAAAAAATGATAAAAAAGCAAGTGATGATGAAATTTACAACATGGTTAAAGCAACAGGAACAGCATATTACAAATACTATGCAGTAACAGTTGGAAACGAAGAAAAATTATATGTAGATACAAAAGAACAAGCCGAAGAAATAATAGAAAAATTAAAAAATAAAAATAGTAGCAATAAATCAAAACTTTCATATACTGAAAAATGTGAAACAGAAGTAAAAGAATTTACAGAAGTTGCACAAGCGGTAGATAAACTTTATGTAGAGCCAGAAAGAAAAACTTATGTTGCCACAACAGGAAGCGTAGGAAACTATGGTGGTTCAAATACAACAAGTGGTGTACCTATTTCAATAGCATTAACAAGACCAACATCAGGTGTAGTTTGGTCTAGATATGGAATGAGAACAAATCCAGTAAGTGGTAGCTATAAAATGCACACAGGATTAGATATAGCAAATTCTCAAGGAACTAGAATAACTGCATCAGCAGCAGGAACAGTTAAATTTACAGGATGGTTTGGGGGATATGGGAATTTAGTTATTTTAAGTCATGGAAATGGCGTAGAAACATATTATGCGCATTGTCAATCAATATTAGTATCAGCAGGTCAGAGTGTATCACAAGGACAAGCAATAGCTTTAATGGGGTCGACTGGAAATTCATCAGGACCACATTGCCATTTTGAAGTAAGAGTTAATGGAGTAGCACAAAATCCACAAACATATGTAAATTAAAAATATAGGGGCGCAGTTCATTTCATGCGCCCCTTATGTATTTTTATAATATATTTATTGTATGGAACAGACCAACGTCGTTCTCCTTTTACATAAAATATTTACAACAAGTTTCAATTGCATTGTTCTTTATAGCAATTTTTCCGTATTCACTAAGTTTTTTCTCAAACAAGTCAGAATTATTCATATATGTACTAAATTCAGCAGTTAATGAGCAAAAAGATTTTAGTAAAGATAAATCGGCTAAAATATTATTTAAAACTAAATAGTAAGCTCCATTATATGAATATAACACTGCTTTTTTAATTTTCTTTATAATAAATTTGCAATTAGAAGAATGTAAAAGATTAGCAAAATTGCAAAAATCATCAAAAGAAGTAAATTTATATACTGCTAATTTTTTGTCAATTTTAACAGTTTTTCGTTTTGTACTAATCTTCATTTTCTTTAACCCATCAGAATCTGGAATAATCCTTGTTACATTTAAAATGAATTTTTCGTCAGGTGTTGATAATGCTTCTAACAATATTTTATAATCATCAGTTCTAAAACCAACTTGACTTTCAGCTTCTTTCAACATATCCATAAAAAAGTCTTGAGCTTCAACAGAATTAGATATAAATGAATGAAAATCTAAATTTTTTTCTTTTAAATCATCCAAATTTAAAGTAATTCTAATCTTGTTTTCTGTAATCTTTTCAATTTTCATCCTAAAAACTCCCCCTCATTTTGCAAGTCTATATAATAATTATACTACTAAGATGTAAATATTTAAATAATAAAAATTTGGTAAAAATACCAATAGTAATATATTATATTATTTGAAAACCAAAAATGTACTTATAATAATAGCATAAATATTTAAATAATGAAATAAAAAAGCTAAAAAAATCTGTAATTTACTTGAAAAAAATAGATTTTCCATATATAATATGAAAGAAATAAAAAACACAAGAAAAGGAGTAATAATAATGGCAACAAAAGACAAAAATATATGGATACTATTAGTGTTTATATTATCTGGACTAGTTATAGGAGGTTTGCTTGGAGAATTAGCGAATAAAATGGGAGGCTTATGGTGGCTATCATATGGACAAAGCTTTGGGTTAAGCACGCCAATACAACTAGATTTAAGTGTAATATCAATAACTTTTGGATTAGTATTCAAAATAAACATTGCAAGTATAATAGGAATGGCCTTAGCAATATTCATTTATAGAAAAGTTTAATTTTTTTATTTGTTCTGGGGGAAAAATCATTTTGAAAGGAAGAGAAAAAGGCAATGCCAATAAAAATGAAAGAACTCCCATTATCAGAGAGACCCTATGAGAAATTAGAAATGTATGGAGCAGGAAATTTAACAAATTCAGAATTATTAGCAATAATAATAAAAACAGGGACAAAAGATGAAACATCTGTTATGTTAGCGCAAAAGATTTTAAATTTAAATCAAAACAACAATCAAGATTTAAGATTTTTGCAAGATATATCCATTAAAGAACTAATGACAATTAAAGGAATTGGTAAAATTAAAGCAATACAAATAAAAGCAATAGGAGAATTAACCAAACGTTTATCAAAACCAATCAACAATATGAAAATTAAAATAAAAAGTCCCGAAGATGTTGCTAATTTATTTATGCAGGAATTAAGATACGAGAAAAAAGAAATTATGAAATTAGTTATATTGAACACAAAAAATATAGTACAAAAAATTATAAACATTTCTTTAGGGGCTACTAATAGTGCATCAGTTGAACCTAAAGAAATTTTATTAGAAGCAATAAAATGCCAAGCTACAAAAATAATACTAATACACAATCATCCAAGTGGTGATCCTACACCAAGTCAGGCAGATTATAGGGTTACAGATAGAATATATGAATGTGCAGATATTATGGGAATAGAGTTGTTAGATCACATAGTAATTGGAGATGGAAAATATGAGAGTATTTTAAGTAGGGGCACCGCTGGTGGAAATACCAATTAGATTATGACACCGTTGTGCCAAATCTAGTGAATAATGAATAGTGAATAATACAAAATTTGCTATTCGCAAATTTTGAGGGGGAATTTAAAATGTTTAAAAAATTTAATTTATTCAATTTTGGTGGAAAAGATATAGGAATAGATTTAGGAACAGCAAACATATTAGTAACATTAAAAGGAAAGGGAATAGTACTAAAAGAACCATCAGTAGTTGCAATAGATAGGAGAACTGGTGCAATACTTGCAACAGGTCATGAGGCAAAAGAAATGTTGGGAAGAACACCAGATCAAATAAAAGCAGTGCGCCCATTAAAAGATGGTGTAATAGCAGACTTTACAGCGACACAATTATTGCTTAAAAATATATTGGCAAAAGTATGCCAAAGATATAATGCGGGTAGACCAAGAGTTGTAGTTGGAGTTCCATCAGGAATTACTGAAGTAGAAGAAAGAGCAGTAGAAGAATCAGTTTTACAAGCAGGGGCTAGGGAAGTTTACTTAATCGACGAGCCAATGGCTGCTGCTATTGGAGCTAGTTTAGATGTTGCAGAGCCAACAGGAAATATAATAGTTGATATTGGTGGAGGGACTACAGAAGTTGCTGTAATATCATTGGGAGGGATAGTAATTAGTCACTCATTAAGAGTAGCAGGAGATGAGTTAGATGAGGCGATTGTTAACTATATAAAAAGAGAAATGAATTTAGCAATAGGAGAAACAACGGCAGAAGAAATAAAAATGGAAATAGGTTGTGCTGCACCACTTGTTACTGAAGAAACTATGGAAATAAGAGGAAGAGATTTAACTACAGGATTACCAAAAAATATAACCATAACTTCAGCACAAATGGAAGAAGCTCTTAGAGATCCAATTTCAGAAATTATAGATGTAGTAAAATCAACATTAGAAAAAACACCTCCAGAATTAGCATCAGACATAGTAGAAAAAGGAATATTCCTTGCTGGTGGTGGAGCTTTAATTAGAAATTTAGATAAATTGCTTAGCCAAAGAACAAATATGCCAGTATTTGTTGCAGAGGATCCATTAGATTGCGTTGTTAAGGGAACAGGAAAGACATTAGAAGATTTAGAAAGATTAAAATCTGTTTTAGTAAATTCTAGAAGACATAGATAAACCTTAAGGAGAATTTTTTATGAATAGAAACAAAAAATCAGGCATCATAGGAATAATAATAACTATTATCATTTTGATAGTACTAGTAGCAGTTACTAATAATTCAATATTTATAGGAGGCTTTGCAAATAAAATTGTAATGCCTATTCAAAATGGGTTAGTGTATTTAAAAAATAAGATAACAGGAAATAAAGAATTCTTTTCAGACATACAAAATTTAAAATCAGAAAATGAGCAATTAAAACAAACAAACAAGGAATTAGAAGAAAAATTAAGAGAACTAGAAATTGTAAGATCAGAAAATGAAATGTTAAAAGAGTATGCCAATTTAACTGAAAAGTACTCAGAATATAGTACAATACCAGCATATATAATAAATAAAAATATAAGCAATTTTAGCGATAATATAGTTATAAATGTAGGTAGTAAGGATGGGGCACAACCTAATATGGCTGTGATTTCAGAAAAAGGTTTAGTTGGTTTTATTATCTCTACAACAGACACTACATCAAAAGTGCAAACAATAGTAGATGTTTCAACAAATGTTAGTGCTGCAGTTACAACAACTAAAGATAGTATAATTTGCAAAGGAATATTAGATAGCTCTACAACGGTAAAAGCGACATATATTCCAGTAGATGCAACTTTGGCGGTTGGAGATAAAGTTGAAACTTCTGGAATGGGCGGAATATACCCTAGAGGAATTACAATAGGAAAAATAAAAGAAATAATAAACACAAAAAATATATTAGATAGATATGCAATTATAGAAACAGCAGTAGACTTTTCAAAAATAGACACAGTACTAGTAATAAAATAGTTGATAAAACTCTCAGTCACCTTATAGCGGACGAGCAATGCTCGCCCCTACGGTAAGGGAGCTAAGAGCACTTCGAAGAACCTAGAGACGAGTGATTATAAGGAGGGAGAATATGAAAAAAGTACTAATATACATTGGAATATTTATAACATTTATTATCATATATCTCCTACAATCAAACCTATTCGTATGGTTCAATATAGCAGGAATTATGCCAAATTTATTTGTAATTCTAATACTATTTTGTGGGCTATTTACAGGAAAAATCTCAGGACTAATATGCGGAGTTGTAGCTGGAATATTATTAGATTTATTTTTAGAAACAAAAGTAATAATAGAACCAGTAATGCTTGGAATAATCGGATTTGCAAGTGGAATGTTATCTAAAAATTTTTCAAAAGAAAATAGATTTAATATAATGATAATGGTAATTGCATCAACATTTGCTTATGAAACAGGAGTATATATACTAAAAATATTGTTAAATGGAGTGTCATTAGAGATTTTTTCATTTATAAAAGTAATATTTATAGAATGCCTATTTAACGCAATGCTTACAATAATCATATATCCAATTTTTCAACATTTTGGATTGAAAATAGAAGACAAACTATTTGGAAATAAAATACTAAGATATTTTTAAAAACCATTTATACGAAAAATAATTGCAAACAGGAGGTGACAAACAAGTGGTAGAACCTGAAAAGAATAAATTAAGATACAATATTTTAAATTTACTAATATACATTATTGGAATTGTACTTATATTAAGGTTATTTGATTTTCAAATAATTCACGGAGAAGAATATAGGCAATTATCAAATAACAGATTAACAAGAGAAATAAAAGTTAATCCAGCAAGAGGAAATATTTTAGATAGAACTGGAAACGTGCTTGTAGGAAATACTATGGGATTTGAATTACAGTTATATAAAAGCAAAATAGAAACAGAAGAATTAAATAATACAATATTAAAAATAATAAATATAATAGAAAAAAATGGAGATACATATACAGATACATTCCCAATAAAAATGAGCCCAACTATTGAATATACATATACAGGAGATGCGCTTAATAATTGGAAGAAAGAAAATAAGATAGGAGAAGATGTAGGAGCTAGTGATGCTATATACATATTCAAAGAAAAATATAAAATAAATAGTGATAATATAGAAGATATAAGAAAAATAATAGCAATTAGATATAGAATACAAACAGAAAATTATAGTAGTACAAACCCAATAATAATATCAAGAAATGTTAGTAGAGATACCTTCTTAGAGATAGATGAAAGAAGAAATGAATTGCCAGGAGTAGATGTAGTAACACAATCAGTAAGAGATTATAGAAACGGAAAATTAGCATCACACATAATAGGATATATGGGAAGAATAAGCAAAGAAGAATATGATGCAAGACCAGATTATGGAATGAATGATTATATAGGAAAACTTGGAATAGAAGAAATTTGCGAAGATTATTTAAGAGGAAAACCTGGAACAAAGCAAGTAGATATGGATGTAGATGGTAGAGCAGTTGCTGAATATGATACAAAAGAAGCAATACAAGGGTCTAATGTAGTATTAACAATAGATGCAAATTTACAAAAGGTTACAGAAGATGCATTAGCAAAAAATTTAGAAAAAATGAGAAATGGTAGTTTCGGTGAAAAATGTAATGCTACAAGAGGAGCTGTTGTCGTTACAAATGTTAAAACTGGAGAGATTCTTTCAATGGTCAGTTTACCAGATTATGAGCCACAATTATTTTTAAATGGAATAAGTGAAGCAAAATGGGCGGAATATAGAGAAAATAATGCATTATACAATGTTGCTGCACAAGGAAGCTATGCGCCAGGTTCAACATTTAAAATGATTACAGCAATAGCAGGGCTAGAGACTGGAGCTGTTACAAGAACTGAGAAAATAAATGATGTGGGGGTATATCCTTATGGACACCATCCAGAATGTTGGTATAGAGCAGGACATGGCCCTATAGATGTAATAAATGCAATACAAAAATCTTGTAATTATTTCTTTTATGAAATTGGGTATAGAATGGGAATAGAACCATTAGAAAAATATGCAAAATATTTTGGACTAGGTGAAAAAACAGGTGCAGAAGTAATAGATGAAACTTCTGGAATTTTGGCAGGCAAAACATATTATGATAAAAAGGGAGAAACTTGGTACCTAGGAAACACATTATCAGCAGTAATTGGTCAAGCAGAAAATTCATTTTCACCATTACAAATGGCAAAATATATAAGTGTACTTACAAATGGAGGAAAAAATATAGATTTAACGCTTATAAAAACAATAATAAACCAAGATGGTACAGAAGTTCCAAAAGAAGAAATAAATAATTATGTAGATGCAAAAATCGATAGAACAAGAACAAATAAGGAAGATTTAAATATAGACCCAGAAAACTTAAAAGCAGTATTAGAAGGGATGAGATCTGTTGCAAACGATCCAGGAGGAACAGCATACGATACATTTAAAAACTTTGAAATAGAAATTGGCGGAAAAACAGGATCAGCCGAAGCTGGTAATAAATCTAATGGATGGTTTGTTGGATTTGCGCCATTTGATGAGCCAGAAATAGCAATAGTAGTATTCGTAGAAGGCGGAGAACATGGAAGCTATACAGCAGAAGTTGCAAAAGATATCATATCTGAATACTTTGGAATGAACCAAGCCAAAGTAGTAGAAAACAACACAATAAATAGCTATAAACAAACAATATCATAACAAGGGACGGACCCATCACGTCCACCCGCCAAATATCGTAGGGAACAGATCAACGTCGTTCCGTAAATCATCATAGGGGTCGGCGGCCTTAGGCGACCCGCCAAAATAGAAAGGAGAATATAAAAATGGAAAATTGTATTAGTATAAACCTAAAACAAGGAGAAATAATTATTAAAATAGCAGAACAATCTAACCATGAAGAAATGATAGAATGTTTAAAAGAAAAAATTGCACAATTAAGCAAAATGTATAGAGAGGAAAAAAATCCAATATTCGTAACAGGAAAAGTATTAACAACAAAGGAAATGGAAGAAATAAAAAATATAATAAAAGAAGAAATAGATGTAGAAATTAGTTTTGATAGTCCAAAAAAAATGGGACTTTCAGAAATAAAAAAAGTATATGAGAGAGATACAGAATACTCAGATACCAAATATTATAGAGGTTCTCTAAGATGTGGGCAAAAGCTAGAATACGAAGGAAGTATAGTAATTATAGGAGACGTAAATGGAGGAGCAGAAGTAATAGCAGGAGAAAATATTATAGTATTAGGAGCATTAAGAGGATTGGCACACGCAGGAGCGAAAGGAAATAAAAAAGCTATAATTTCAGCAACTTCGATAGATGCACCACAAATAAGAATAGCAAATTTGGTAAAAGAAGTAACAGAAGTAGAAATAACATCAAAAAAACATACATACATATATGTAAAAGAAAATGAAATTGTAATAGAATAGATAGGGGCGCATGAAAAGCGCCCTAATTTACATTTTCTATCCCACCAACAACATAACCAAGGCAATAAAAAGCCAAGTATCATCTACGCCTTCTTCATACAAAAAGAAAATTAAAGCCATAAGTAACATATTATCAGAACTTAAATTTATCATTTATCATCACCGTTAGATTTATTAAACATCTCAATCACTCTAGAAATATTTAGAAATTGAATATATTGATCGATTTTATTTTTCTTATTATCTTTCAAATATGGTTTTAGAGAAATAAGTAATTTAGATCTAGGATCTTCTTTAGAATTCATTTTGTCCATAATATTTTTAAATTTCATAATAGTTTCAAAATCAATTCCCATAGTAGAGTTTTCATTTTTACTAGAACTTTCATCTGAATTATCTGAATGTTCTTCTGCAGTTGGCGGAGTTTTCGATGCTCCGCAACATAGACATCAAATTGTTAATAGCCTCTGGAGAAATTCCGCTATTTTTATTAGAAGAATCAGTATCAGAATTAGAAGAATTCATGCTGGAAATAATGTTTTGAAATTCATCTGGAATATTGCCATTATTTAGCATTGATTTAAATTTATCAAAAGCGTTATCCTCCATAAACCTTACCTCCCTAAATATTTATTGAATAGGAAAAATCAAAGAATATTGTAAACATTGTAGGGAACAGACCAACGTCGTTCCGTATGTTATGTCCGTCATTACATATTTTTCATTTTCTTCAAAATATCTTCTTTGCTGTTATTTTGTAATATTTCGTTAGCCTTGGCTATACCATTTTGTAAATCCTTTGGATCCATTTTAGATAACATTTCCATAAGTTTATTCATATCAGAATTATTCATACTTAACCACAATCCTTTCTAGACTATAAATCAAGTTTAAAAAACGCAAACAATATGCTGATTATCTTTTAAACTCTTCATTCCCTAGTAATATAATCTATGTACTATATATTATAATATGATAAAAAAACCAATTGGTTACAATTATAAAACAAAGTTGGGTCGCATAAGGACGCCGCCCCCTACAAATATATTTTATTTAATAAAAATGTAATGGAAATTTAATATTTTTGAATACAAGATTCGACAAAATACTATTTCCGTAAACTAAATTCCAGGTAAAAATAGGAAAAAAGGTAAAAAAAGACTTATAATAAGCCTTATAAGTCTTGACTTATATAAGAAAAAATGGCATAATATAATTATGGTAACTAAAATTGAATTATGTATATACATGGGAGGTAAAATATATGCTAACGAAAATTTGTAAAAACAAAAAAACACAAGGGATATTAGCAATTTTGTTGATAATTACAATGACACTTGCAAATATCTTGTTTTTGGGGAGAAATTTAATATCTTATGCATTCGAAACGGATTTAGAAGCACAAAATGAAAATACACAATCAAACAATGTAAAATTTGATGCATATTTTAACGATAACGGAGGTAGAAATGTACACTCTGCTATTTTTGATGCAACAAGTAATAATGCAATAATAAATTTACATCTGGCGGTTAAAGATGCAGGATACCTAAAAGAAGCATATATTGATTTTAGAGATGGACAAAATTCAATCGATACAAATTTTGATATCATCTCAGATTTGGAAAATACAACACTAATCCAAAGTGTTAATAAAGAGTTAAAAACAATATCATTAAACTTTATAGATTATGGAACAGATGCAGTAATTCAAATACCAGTAAGAACTGAAATTCCAAGTTTAATGAATATAAATAAATTAAAACAAGATGCCAAAGTAACACTTAGAGGAATATATGTAGATAGATTGGGTCAAGAAATAGAAATATTAAAAACAATAAATTTAAGTTTAGGATGGAGCTTAGAAACAGAATTAAACTTAGAACAGTCAATCACAAAATATATTCCATACACAAATGGCGAACAATCAGGAATGTTATTACAAATGCAAGTTAGAGCAAAACAAAGTAGAGAAGATTTTGCATTACCAGTGAAATCTAACGAAATAAAAATAGAAGTACCAAAAATTGAAGATGTTTTACCAGAAGACGTAATAGTAGTTGCAGATCAAACTTTAGCAACAAATGGAGACAAAAAAGAATTTAACCAAAATAATTGGAATTATAATAAAGAAAATGGAACAATTTTAATTAACACAGAAATGTATGAAGAAGAAGGAAAAGTATGGGCAGGAATAGGAGCTGATACATATTTAATTACATACATGTACCCAAATATAGCAATAGAAGAGGAAAAAACAATTACATCTAATATAGAAGCAAAAATGGAAATTTTTAGTGCAGAAGGAATAATAGAGGAATCAGCAATATTAAACCAAGATATATTATTAAATGAAGAAATTGGAAGCATAGTTACATACAACGTAAAAGCAAATCAAAAAGAAATGTCAAAAGGAAGAATGTATGCAAACTGCAATTCAGATATAAAAAATTATGATACAGCTTATGGATTAACAATAAAAGCAAATGTATCAAATTACGAAACAGTAGAAAAATTAGCATTTGAAATACCAACAGACACATTCTTAAAAGAAGAAAAAGAATATTCAATACCAAATACATATTCTAATCAAATAACAATAAACAAAGCAAATATGCAAAAAGTATTAGGTGAAGATGGATTTGTTAAAATATTTGATGGAACAGGAACATACATAATAAATTCAGAAACTGAAGACATAGATGGATTTTACATAATCAATTTGGATGAACAAATATCAAATATAATGGTAGAAACATCAAAACCAATAACAAATGAAATATTTAAATTAGATGTAAGAAAAATTATATCTAAAGATTTAGTATACCCAAAAGCACAATTACAAGAATTTAATAGTTTGAAAGTAAATATTTATGCAAATGGAGATATTATATCTGACACAATTGCTTTAACGGAAACTTTAACAAATGCAAAGCTAGAAATGAGTGAAACAAATTTAGTTTCATCAACAGAAAATAAAGATGTAAACTTTAAAATAATGTTAAACAATAGTAACGAAAATTCAGATTTATACAAAAATGCAGTATTTAAAATAGCTTTTCCAAAATATATTGAAGATATATATGGAATGGCAAATATATTATATTCAAGTGGATTAGAGATAGATAAAATAGAGAAAGTAAGCACAGAAAATGGAATAGAATTAACAATAATAACAAAAGGTGCAGAAAACTTATTTAGTGATGGAGTAGTTACAAATGGTGCAGTTATAACAATAGATGCTACATTAAAAACAGGAGAAGTAGAAGAAAATGTATCAGACAAAGTAGTATTTACATATACAAACCAAAATGCTGTTTCCTATGCAAATGAAGGAAAAGAAGAAATTGCTGTAAACTTTATTGCAAGACCAAAAACAGAAACATTAGGCGATAGCCCAGATGTAGTAACTAAGCCAGAATTAACTGTCGACCCAGATGCAAAAGCAACATTAGAAGCAAGTACAAAACTAATGTACCAAGGAGAGGAAATAGCTTCAACAGGTTCAGTAATCGAAAGACAAGAAGTAACATATGTAACTACAATAAAAAATACAAGTACAGTTGACGCAAAAAATGTTAAACTAGTTACAAATATACAAAATGGAAAAATATTAAATACAACTATGAAAATATTAGATGAAGCTGGAAATATATTAACTACACAAGAAAAAACAATGAATAAAGATAATGTAACTACATTTACAGCTAACTGGGAGAGAATACCAGCAGGTGGAAGCGGAGTATTTGAATATACTGTGCTTGTGAAAGATATTAAAGAAATAGAAAACAATGAACGTGTTATAATAGTAAATGGTAAATATATGAAATTTGATGAAAATGATAAAGTAACGCCAATTAGTTATGAAGAATATATAGAGCATATAAAATTAAGAAATACAGTAGAAGTAATAGCACAAAATGTGAATGGTGTAATAGAAAGCAAGATAGAAAATGCTGTAAATAAATCTATGTTGAAAGTAAATTTTTCAATAGAGGATGATACACTTCAGTATAGAAATAATGATGAAATACAAATGAACATTTCAATAGAAAACATATCAGAAAATGCAATAAATAATCTTGTTGTAACATATAGTGTGCCAGAAGGATTGGAATATGTTGCAAAAGATGGAGAACAACAAATTAAATATGATGCAAAGACAAAAACTATAACTATAAATATAGATAAAGTTGAAGCTAATAGCGAAATTAGAAGTTCATTCAATGTAAAAGTAAATTTACCAAGTAATATTGGAAAAATAGAGACATTAAACAAAGCAAAAGTAAATGCTAGTGAAATTGGAAACTACTATTCAAATACTTTAAAAATAAATGTAGCATCACCAGTATTAAGCATAGATTTAACATCTGATATAGCAAATGGCTCATACATAAAAGATGGACAAACTATTGAAATTAATGGAATAGCAAAAAATACAGATGGAATTACCTCAGGTAGCTTAAATATTTCAATAAAAATCCCAGAAAGATTTAGAGTACAAGAAGCGATATATACATTAGAAGATGGAACAACAGGAAAACTAACAGCTGGCTCTGAAAACAAATATTATTTAATAACTTCGTTAAAGGTTGGACAAAGCATCAGATTTAAAGTAGTTGGAATACCTGAAATCAAACAAGGATTAGATGAAGAAGAAATTAGCTTTATAGCTAATCTAAATGAAACTAACAGAAAATCAATATCATCAAATACTTTAACATATAAAGTAGAAAAAGTTATAAATAATCCAGATAATCCTAACCCAGATAATCCAAATCCAGATACTCCAGAAGTAAAAACATATAGAATATCTGGTAAAGCATGGCTAGATGAAAACAAAGATGGAAAATTAGATGAAAACGAAAAACTATTAGAAGGAATAAATGCATTACTAATAGATGCAAAAACAGGAGTTATAGTTACAGATAGAACAAATGGAACTATCAAAGAAACAAAAACTTCAAGCAATGGCGCTTACACATTTTCAAATTTACTACCTGGTTCATACATAGTAATATTTGAATATGACTCTGGATTATACAACATAACAGAATACAATAAAACTGGAGTAACAGAGGATTTAACTTCAAAAGCGATACAAACAAATGTAAATAGAGATGGAGTTACAAAAGTAGCAGGAGCAACAAATACAATTACAATTTCAGACTCAAGTGTTGCAAACATGAATATAGGGTTAGTAGAAAATCCAAAATTTGATTTGAGTTTAAAAATGGAATTATCTAAAGCAACAATTGTAAATTCATCTGGAACAAAAGAGTACACATTTAACAATGCTAAATTAGGAAAAATAGATATACCAGGGAAATATCTACCTTCAACAACTGCAACAATAGAATATAAAATAACAATTAAAAATGAAGGAGCAGTTGATGGAATTGCTAAAAAAATAGTAGACTATCTACCTAATGATTTAACATTTGATGAAACAGCAAATCCTGGTTGGTATAAAGATAAAGATGGAAATATTTATAACAATACTTTAACAAATACAATAATAAAACCAGGAGAAGCACAAGAATTAAAACTAATACTAACAAAGAAAATGACAGGTGAAAATACAGGAACAATAACAAATAGAGCAGAAATATATGAAGATTATAATGAACTTGGACTTAAAGATTATAATTCAACCCCAGGAAATAAGGCACAAGGAGAAAACGATTTAGACTATGCAAACTTAATAATAACAGTTAAAACAGGACAAGTAGCAATGTATATAACAATTACATTTATAAGTATTGCAATAATAGCACTAGGTGCTTATGAAATAAATAAAAGAGTATTGAAGGGAGGGATAAACTAATGAGTAAGAAAAAGAAAGTATTTATTATAGCATATGTAATAATATTGATGGCAGTTGCAACATTTATGCTAAATAAAATATTTGCTGCAGGAAATAGTACTACATCTCAAGGTGATGTTGATACTGGTAAGTATGCTGGGAAAAAATTAGAGGGTAAAGAAACAGAGGCAACTACAAAACCAGCTAATATAGACGGAGTTAACTTTGGAGAAATAAATATTCAGAGAGTAGAAAATTGGGCAAAAGGTACAGATAGAGGTAATATAGGTAGAATAACATGGAACCTACTTATAGGGAATAATGATGTATTCTGTTTAAATAAAGATAAGAGAATGTTAAACGAAAACAATGTGATGAATCAGTATATTAGAAAAGTAACCTCAGTTAGTATGGTTGGACATAAAAATGGTACAGATTTCGCAACTGTTCCAGTAACTTGCACAGTATATCCAACTAATGGATCTTGGGTTTCATCAAGTTCTATTCCTTATGCAACATATGCATCTTTAATATTTAATTGGGATAAACTTGCAGTAAAACATCAAACTCAAGAAGATTTTGGGATGTCTGCGGCATATGTATTTGCACACAGAAATGAATATCCAAATAAATCAGATGGAACTTATACTGATGCTCAACATGCTTTATGGGCAGTATTAAAGGGCGATAAAGAGGCATCAGGAATTGATAATGACGTTAATGATGATAATATTCAAAGTTTAATAACGATAAAAGATTTGAGAAAGCAGATAAGCGCAATAGAAGATGAAATAGATGTTATAAATATAAATATAAATAATTGTGAAAGAGAAATAAATACAAGACAAAACAATATAGATCAATATAATGATAGAATAATGGAATTAGAGGAAGAAAAAAGAAATGCATCAGAATATAGGCAACAAGAAATACAAAGAGAAATAGAAAGATATGAGGGATATATATTAAATTATGAGACTCAAATTGAAACATATGAAACACAGATAGAAGGTTTCAAAACACAGATAGATAATAAAAATAAAGAGATAGAAACTAAGAAAGAAGAAATACAAGTTCAAGAAGATTTATTAAAAAATGTTTCTGGAGCGAACGGGTTAATAATTAAAGCATTGGCATTTGAACAATATAGGGATGAGTTTAAGGTTCCATCTTTAGTTGACAGTAATGGTAATCATGAATTTAAATATGTAAAAAATGGTGATTATTTTATAGCAGGACCAATAAAAATAAAGTATCCATCATTAAAAACAGCGGTTGGAGAGGTAGTTGGAATAATCGATACTAATAAATTAAAACTAGAAGGAAAAACAGATGATGGAACTATAAAAAATATAGATCGCTCACAATTTGAAATTACTGATAAAAACGGACAAAAAATAGATTTTGCTGAAGATGGTATAAATTTTGAATTCTATTTAAAAGTTAATAATAAGGCGATAAAGGACAATAAAATAAAGTATATAACAGATTTTACGATTAAATTTAAATACATGAATATAACTGCAGACGGATATAAGATATATGATCCAGATGGTAAAGTGTTGGAATACTATGAATGGGAAAGAAAATCACAAGAAGTAGAAACTTCAAGTGATTGTGAGGTATATTGCTCAGAATGTGAGCAATATAGATATATATATTGTACTGATAGCAGTGATACATATGATGATTGTCCATATTGTGGAAAAAGTTATTGTAGAATAACACATTCACACGATATGGAGTATCAATTAAAAAGAAAGAGTAGTCCATCAGCCTATGCCGAGTTACAACCAATATTTATATGTGGTAATGCAGAAATATTCTGGGAAGAATATGAACTAAAAATTACTTTTAAACCAGATAATGGTTTGCCAACATTTATAGATTTAGGTGGAAAAGTTTGGGTAGATGGTCCAATGGACGAAGGAAAAGTAATTGATAATGCAGACGGAATTTTTAATGGTGAAGATTGGGGAAGAGAAAATGTATTAGTAGAATTATTCTTCTTCGATAAAACGCCAGTTAAAGTTGGAGTTAAAGATGTAATTGCAGATAAAAGAAATACAAAACTAATAAATGGTGCAAATGGTAATTATGCAGTATACACAGATAAAGATGGAAACTATATGTTTTATGGATTACCAGTAGACCAAAACTACTATGTAAGATTTACTTATGATGGTCAGACTTATACTATAACTAAATATTTAGCAGGTGGAAGTGAGGCGGATTATAAGAATAATCCAAATGATTCAAAATATGATGATAATTCAAAAGTAAAAGATGAAACAGAAAGAGACGCATTTAACAAGAAATTTGAAAAAATTACTTATGTATTTTCAGATATAGGAAAAAGAAATGGAACAGGACAAGCATTAGGAACATCTCCTTTCTTAAAATATTTAGATAAGAAATATACAGAAAGCGGAGTTGACTACATTAAGAGCAAAATAATAACAACAGATAATAATCGTGACGCAGAGTATGGCGAAACAGGAGGACCAACAACACAAACAGGAAAAGCAATAGATCCGTTTAAAATACAAGCAAGAACAGCTGAGGCTTTAAAATATCCTTTTGAAAAAAATGGAGAAATACTAATATATAGTACATCATCTGAATACACAGGACTTAAAGGAAATGCTTTACATTATTTACAACATATAAACCTTGGATTAAAGTTTAGACAAAGAGCAGATTTCCAACTATCAACACAATTAAAAGCAGGAGCTACAACAATAAAAGACAAAGAAAAAGTTGTTATTTATCCACAAAGTGCTAAGAAAGAAAACTTAGACAAAGATATGGACTTCACAAGACAAGAGGATGAATATATAAAACAAGAAATTTCTGCTGCAGATTATAACTGGAGAGCTAAATTTACAGAGATATATGGAGACAATGGACAAGAGATAACAGGTTATGTAGATGAAGATAAATTAAATGTATATGTTCTATATAGAATAGCAATAAAAAATCAATGTGAAGATGCTGGAGACTCAGGAATTATAAATGAAATAATTGATTATTATGATAATAGACTAGAAAGAGTTCCAGAGAGTGAAATTGCAAGAGCAAGTAGATTATTTAGAGAAGCAGGACTTAATGTTCCAGAAAAAGATTGGGATTCTTGGATTGAAGATAAAAATACACAAGTTATTTGGACAGGTTCAAGTAAAGTTGGAAATTATATAATGATGACAACAAACACTGAAATACCAGTAGCCGCAAGCAACTCAGAAACAGCTATATACTTAATGCTAAAAGTAAAAGATAATGGTGAGGTATTAAATACAGGAACTGATAGATCTGAAAGAGATGGTATGCAAAATATTGCAGAAATCGGTTCATATACAGTAAAAAACGGAGACAAAGTAGTAGGAAAAATAGACAAAGACTCTGCTCCAGGAAATGCAATACCAGGAAATAAATCAACTTATGAAGATGATACAGATGCATCACCAATGTTTAGGTTAGAAATAAACTGGACACCAAAAGAAATAAAAGGAACTGTATGGGATGATGCTAGAGAAGTAAATGGAACAAAGGACGCTGGAGAGTTTGGAATAGAAAATGTTACGGTAAAATTAGTAGAACACATTGTAAAGAAGGATGCTTATGGAAATTATATAGTAACAGCTGAAGTTGAAAGACCAGGAATAGAATTAGGTTATAAAACGATAAGTGTTGACCCGAATCAATGTGTAAAGACAAATCAAAAAGGAGAATATAGATTTTATGTTGAGGGTGGAAACTATTCATTAAAATTCATTTATGGTAACAAAGAAATGTTATATGAGTTTAACGAAAATGGAACAGAAAACAAAAATGAAAATAAAATATATAATGGACAAGATTATCAAGCAACTAACTATACTCCATTAAGTAGCGGTGTTTCTGGATACATAACCTCTGATAACAAACTAAAAGCATTTGCTACTAATAGTGACCTTGAAACTGCATATGAAAATTTCTTAGTAGTAGGACAAGTAGACGCAGATCCGGTTGATGATTTATCATGGTGGAATACAAACTGGAATATAAGTGGAATTTTTGGAAAACAACCTGAAGTAGAAACTGACAAATGGGGATTAAATAGTAAATATAATAAATCAAGTAATGCAAGAGATAAAGCTACAATAAGAGCAGACATAATAGAAAACACACAAAAATTAACTTACTCTAATGCAAGTGTGCTAGACAAATTAAATAGTGGAAATACACTAAGCATAGATGATGCAAAGACCCTTAGCGGTGACAATACAGTTAATAAATTATATGACAATAATGGAAACTGTACATATATGGAAGCTGTATCAGACATTATAACAATTGCATCAAATGATTTAATAACAGAACCTAATGTTATTAACCTTGGATTAAAAGAAAGACCACAAGCTAGTAGACAATTAGAGAAACAAGTAGATAGAATAATATTAACAGCAAGTGATGGAACAGTTCTTGTAGATACAGGCGATAATACTAAACAATCTGGATTACAAAAAATAGATGGTATACAACAAACATTCATAAACTTAGAGCCAACTTTAATGGATGGAGCTAAATTAGATATATACTATTCATTAAAGATAACAAACGATTCAACAAAAGATGATCGCTTAGATAATTATGTATATGTAAGAAATCCTAAAAAGAAAGTTACAAGAGGACATTTACAAAATAATGATGAAGATGTTTTAGATGATTTAGCAAAGAGGTTAAATTCTAGATATGATAGATTTACTGATTTGCCAATAAAAGCAACAGTGTTTGACTATGTAAATATAAACTTAGAATATAGGGCAGAAGACGATAATAATGGCGCTATATGGACTAAAGTATATGAAGAAAGTGGAAATACTGGAAATTCAGTAAATGATATTAACAGTGGTTGGCTTTCAGCTGAAGCTAGTGCAAGAATAAAGAGAGATCAAAAGTATGTATCAAAAGTGTTACAAACAGATACAAATAAAGTTGATAAGAAATATAGAGGAGAAGTAGTTAGTGGAAATGCAACAGATGGATTACTTGCAGGAGAGTCAGTTACAATACCACTTCATTTAGGAATAACATTATCAGAAGACACAAGTGGAAAGAACTTAACAGATTATGATTTCTCAAACTGTGCAGAGTTAACACAAATAGTTACATCAGCAGGAAGAAGAGATTACGATACAGTTCCTGGAGATTATGTACCATATGAAAGATTAAATAAAGATAATCCAGATAAAGATAAACAAGCAGATGCATTCTTAACAGGAACAACAGCAATAACACCACCATTAGGTGAAGGCAGATTCTATTATGTAATTGCAATAGTATCAGCAACAATAATACTTGTAGGAATAGTGTTAATAAAGAAAAAAGTTTTAAAGAAATAAAACAAAAATAGAATAAGGGGGTAATTTTAAAATTGCCTCCTTATTTTTTATTATGTAAGATATATTGCAAATAATGTAGGGGCGGGCCCTGTGTCCGCCCAAAATAAAAAAGGAAGATGATTATAATGTATGATCCCAAAATTCATCACAGACATTCAATACGAATCCCAAAATACGATTATTCCCAAAATGGATATTATTTCATTACAATATGCATCGAAAATAAAAGAAAAATATTAGCAAATATCATATATGGCGAAAATAGCAAAAATAATGTAGGGGCGGGCCCTGTGTCCGCCCAAAATATAAAAAACGAATTTATTAAATTACAATTAACCAAAATAGGAAATATAATTGAAAAAAATTATTTAAATATTGAAAATGAATTTAAAAATATAAAATTGCACGATTATGTAATAATGCCAAACCACATACATGGAATAATTGAAATAACAGAAAGGGCGGACACAGGGCCCGCCCCTACAATTTCCGATATAATATGTTCATTTAAAACAAGAACAACCCATGAAATATCATTAGGTATAAAAGATGGAAAATATGCGCCATATCAAAAAAGGTTTTGGCAACGAAATTATTACGAACATGTAATACGTAATGAAAAAGAATATCTACGAATTTTAGAATATATTCAGTACAATCCGCTAAATTGGATATATGATAAATATTATTAAACTATAGGGCGCATGAACGACGGAATCGTCGTTCCGCCTTTAATAATATAAAATAACATTATTCCCATATTTTAATTATGCAATATAAAACAGATAAATCTTTTGATTTTATTGATATTGTGTATGCATTGTCAACTTTTGAAAACATACAGGCAAGTTCATCACCTAATTTACATTCTTTTTTATACATTATTTCTAAGTTTTTAAAATCTATATTATTGTAATCATCATCAGGCATTAGATTTGTTATCATTTTTAAATAAGATAAATTGTTTGCATGTCCATTTATATCTAGATCGTTTCGTGTAATTATATAATTTTTAGTAAAATCATATTCCTCAGGTTCTTTTAATTTTTGAATTGGCTCTTCGAATACGCAAGTATTGTCTGGCTTATATATATCTAAAATTTCTTGTGATGTTTTTTCAATGTTTAATGTGTTAGTGTTTATAAGTACCCATTTTGTAGTTGCTTTAGCAACTAACTCGTTGTTTTTTGTGTATATTTCAAAATCACGATATGAATATAGTTTATCTGCTGAGCTTGGCCATGTTTTTACAGTTAATTCTGAGTTCCATATAGGTCTTGAAAATACTTGTAATTTCCAGTTTAAAAGTAGCCAGTTATATGGCTTTTCTACCATATGATTTATAGAAATTCCTAAAGAATCTGAATGGGCCCCAGCGATTTCTTGCATCATTCTAAGAATTCCGTAATTTGTTAGTGCGTTTCTTGTATCTATATCACATATTTCAACATGAAATTTTCTTTCAAATAAATTCATTTTAAAATCCTTCCTTTGCTATAGGGCGCAATCATGCGCCCCTACATTTTAAATGTAATAAAAATTATAGCATAGAACAAAATATTTTGCAAATATTTTTATGTAAAATGTTGACAAGCCGTATTTCCGTATGATAGAATAATATAGCCTATTTGTAAAAATGGGCAAAAATGGTTTTTGTATATAAATTTAAGGGAGAGGAATTAAATTTTAAAAAACCTATTTTGATTAAAATCCATTAGGGCAGTATGGTTTTAAAGCGAAATAGTTAGTTTATTATTTAAGAGGGACTTCTTTAAAATGAATATAAATTTCTTCTGCTCAAATATTTTAAAATCTTGAAGGAGTTGATTCATTTTGTTAACAGATGTAAAACACGAAAAGTGTACTAGAAAAACATTTGCTAAAACAGGCGATTTCATTGAAATGCCAAATCTTATTAAAGTACAAATTGATTCTTACAATTGGTTCATTAAGGAAGGCTTAGGAGAAGTTTTAAAAGATATTTCTCCAATAGAAGATTATTCTCGGAAATTTAGTTCTTGAATTTTTCGACTATTACATGGAAGAAAAAAGTAAATACACAACTGAAGAGGCAAAAGAAAGAGATGCTACATATTCTACACGTTTACATGTAAAAGTAAGATTGATAAATCGTGAAACTGGAGAAATTAAAGAACAAGAAATTTATCTTGGAGATTTCCCACTTATGACAGAAAGTGGAACATTTATTATAAATGGTGCAGAAAGAGTTATTGTTAGCCAATTAGTTCGTTCACCAGGATGTTACTATGGTTCAGATTATGATAAAACTGGTAAAAAGATATATACATCTACAGTTATGCCTATAAGAGGTGCTTGGTTAGAATATGAAACAGATGCAAATGATGTTTTCTATGTTAGAGTTGATAGAACAAGAAAACTACCAGTAACAACATTATTAAGAGCAATAGGTGTTTCAACAGATGAGCAAATTATAGATTTATTTGGTGAAGATGAAAAAATATTAGCAACAATAGCAAAAGATTCAGTAAAAACAAGTGATGAAGCTTTAGTTGAAATATATAAAAAATTAAGACCAGGAGAACTTCCAACTGTTGAAGCCGCAAGAAATTTATTCAACGGTTTATTTTTCGACAACAGAAGATATGACTTATCAAAAGTAGGAAGATATAAATTTAATAAAAAATTAAATTTAGCTTATAGAATAACAGATAAAATAGCATATGCTGATATTGTTAATCCAGAAACAGGAGAAGTTCTTGTTGAAAAAGATAATATAATTTCAAAAGAAGTTGCTACACAAATTCAAAATTCTGGAATAAATATTGTAGATGTTAAAGTTGAAGACAAAAAAGTTAGAATAATAGGAAACGGAACAGTTGATATTAAGGCATTTGTAGACATCGATTTAAGTGACTTAAACATAAAAGAATTAGTAAATTATGAAGTATTAAAAAACATATTAGAAAATACTAAAAAAGAAGATTTAAAGAAAGCAATAGAAGAAAGAATTAACGAATTAGTTCCAAAACATATTGTTACAGAAGATATGATTTCTTCAATAAATTATTTATTAAACTTACAATATGGATTAGGAAGAATTGATGATATAGATCACTTAGGAAACAGAAGAATTAGATGTGTTGGAGAGTTATTACAAAATCAATTTAGAATTGGTCTTACAAGATTAGAAAGAGTTGTTAGAGAAAGAATGACAATACAAGACTTAGATGTTGTAACACCACAAACATTGATTAACACAAAACCAATAACATCAGCAATTAAAGAATTCTTTGGTAGCTCACAATTATCTCAATTTATGGATCAAACAAACCCATTATCTGAGTTAACACATAAAAGAAGAATTTCAGCATTAGGACCTGGTGGTTTATCTAGAGAAAGAGCTGGATTTGAAGTAAGAGACGTTCACTATACTCACTATGGTAGATTATGTCCAATAGAATCTCCTGAAGGACCAAACATTGGACTTATATCAGCACTTTCATCATTTGCAATAATAAATGAATATGGATTTATTGAAACACCATATAGAAAAGTAGATCCAAAAACTCATGCTGTAACAGATGAAGTTGAATATATGACAGCCGATGAAGAAGATGACTACATGATAGCTCAAGCTAGTGAGCCAAGAGACAAGAAAGAAAAATTTGTTAACAAAAAAATAAAAGTAAGATACTTAGATGAAATTATAGAAGTTCCATCAGATAAAGTAGATTACATAGATGTATCTCCAAAGCAATTGGTTTCTGTTGGTGCTGCAATGATACCTTTCTTAGAGCACGATGATGCAAACCGTGCGTTAATGGGTGCAAACATGCAACGTCAAGCAGTTCCACTTATGATTACAGATTCACCAATAGTTGGAACAGGTATTGAATATAAAGCAGCAAAAGATTCTGCAATAGTTGTTGTTGCAAAAGAAGGCGGAGTTGTACAAAAAGTTACAGCTGACCAAATTATAATCAAAAATGATAAAGGAAACACAGATACATATACATTACGTAAGTTCAAGAGAACAAACGGTGCAACATGTATTAACCAAAGACCAATAGTTTCAGCTGGTGAAAAGGTTAATAAAGATGATGTTATAGCAGATGGACCATCAACACAAAATGGTGAAATGGCATTAGGAAAGAATGTTTTAATAGCATTCACAACTTGGGAAGGTTATAACTACGAGGATGCTATACTATTAAGTGAAAGACTTGTTAAAGAGGATGTTTATACATCAATACACATTGAAGAATATGATTGTGAATGTCGTGATACAAAACTTGGACCTGAAGAAATTACAAGAGATATTCCAAATGTTGGAGAAGATGCATTAAAAGACTTAGATGATTCAGGAATAATTAGAATAGGTGCGGAAGTTAGACCAGGAGATATTTTAGTTGGAAAAGTAACTCCAAAAGGAGAGACAGAACTAACGGCAGAAGAAAGATTACTTCGTGCTATATTTGGAGAAAAGGCTAGAGAAGTTAGAGATACATCTTTAAAAGTACCTCATGGAGAACAAGGAACAATAGTTGATGTTAAAATATTTACAAGAGAGAATTCAGAAGAATTAGGACCTGGTGTAAATCAAGTAATAAGAGTATATATTGCTCAAAAGAGAAAAATATCTGTTGGAGATAAAATGGCTGGACGTCATGGTAACAAAGGTGTTATTTCAAGAATATTACCAGTTGAAGATATGCCATTTATGCCAGATGGAACTCCAGTTGATGTTGTATTAAACCCATTAGGTGTTCCTTCTCGTATGAACTTAGGTCAAGTTTTAGAGGTTCACTTAGGTGGAGCAGCACGTATGCTTGGATGGAAAGTTGCAACACCAGTATTTGATGGAGCATCAGAAGAAGAAATAGAAGATTTACTAGAGGAAGCAGGACTTTCAAGAAATGGAAAAACAATTCTATATGATGGAAGAACAGGAGAACCATTCGATAAGCCAATTACGGTTGGTGTTATGTATATGTTAAAACTTCACCATTTAGTTGATGATAAAATACATGCTCGTTCAACTGGACCATACTCATTAGTTACACAACAACCACTTGGAGGTAAAGCACAATTTGGTGGACAACGTTTTGGAGAAATGGAGGTTTGGGCATTAGAGGCTTATGGTGCAGCTTATACTCTACAAGAAATTTTAACAGTAAAATCAGATGATGTCGTAGGAAGAGTAAAAACTTATGAAGCAATTGTTAAAGGTGAAAATGTTCCTGAACCAGGAGTTCCAGAAAGCTTTAAAGTATTGATAAAAGAATTACAAAGTTTAGGACTTGATGTAAAATTATATTCTGAGGACAACGAAGAATTAGAGTTAAAGGAAAATATAGAAGAGGGAATAGATTTCAATTTAGAAGAACATAAAGGGCTATTAGGTGAAGAAGTAGAAGAACCCGAAGAAGATTATATAGAGAATGATTCAGAAGAATCAGATTCTGATGTTATTTTCAATGATGATGATATATTAACAGATGAAGATGATTTGGCAATAGATAATATAATGAATGATGAAGATTTAACAGACGAAGACATAATAGATGAATAATCGTAGGGGCGAGCATTGCTTGTCCGAATGTAGGGGCGGACTCATCACGTCCGCCCGATAATGAAGGGGGAAAAAACCGAAAAATGGATGAATTAGAATTGTTTGATAAAATAAAAATTGGATTGGCATCAGATGAAAAAATAAGAGAATGGTCAAAAGGTGAAGTAAAAAAACCAGAAACAATAAACTATAGAACTTTAAAACCAGAAAAAGATGGATTATTCTGCGAGAAAATATTTGGACCTACAAAGGACTGGGAATGTCATTGTGGTAAATATAAAAGAGTTCGTTATAAAGGAATAGTTTGTGATAGATGTGGTGTTGAAGTAACAAAATCTAAAGTAAGAAGAGAAAGAATGGGACATATAGAACTTGCAGCACCAGTAGCACACATTTGGTATTTTAAAGGAATACCAAGTAGAATAGCTTTAATGTTAGATATATCTCCAAGAAGTTTAGAGAAAGTAATATATTTTGCTTCATACATAGTTACAGATAAAGGAACATCTGGATTATCTAAATGTGATATTTTAAATGAAAAAGAATATCATGAAGCAGAAGAAAAATATGGAAAAGGCTCATTTAAAGCTAGAATGGGTGCAGAAGCAATAAGAGAATTACTAGAAGAAATTGACTTAGAGAAATTATCAGAAAAATTAAAGAAAGAATTAGAAAAAGCAACAGATGCTAAAAAAGCAAAAATTATAAAAAGATTAGATACAGTAGAATCATTTAGACTATCTGAAAATAGACCAGAATGGATGGTTATGAATGTTATACCAGTTACACCTCCAGATATTAGACCTATGGTACAATTAGATGGTGGTAGATTTGCAACATCAGATTTAAATGATTTATATAGAAGAGTTATAAACAGAAATAACAGATTAAAAAGATTATTAGAATTAGGTGCACCTGAAATAATTGTAAGAAATGAAAAGAGAATGTTACAAGAATCTGTAGATGCCTTAATTGATAACAGTAGACGTGGTCGCCCTGTTACAGGAGCTGGAAACAGACCTTTAAAATCTTTATCAGATATGCTAAAAGGAAAACAAGGTAGATTTAGACAAAACCTTTTAGGAAAGAGGGTTGACTATTCAGGTCGTTCTGTTATAGTTGTAGGTCCTGAGCTAAAAATTTATCAATGTGGATTACCAAAGGAAATGGCTGTAGAGTTATTTAAACCATTTGTTATGAAGGAATTAGTAGGTCGTGGATTAGCACATAATATTAAGAATGCAAAAAGAATGGTAGAAAAATTAAGACCAGAAGTATGGGATATATTAGAGGATGTTATAAAAGATCACCCTGTAATGTTAAACCGTGCTCCAACACTACACAGACTTGGTATTCAAGCATTTGAACCAGTTTTAGTAGAAGGAAGAGCTATAAAATTACACCCATTAGTTTGTACAGCATTCAATGCCGATTTCGATGGAGACCAAATGGCAGTACACGTTCCATTATCTCCAGAAGCACAAGCAGAAGCAAGATATTTAATGCTTTCTGTAAATAACCTTTTAAAACCACAAGATGGTAAGCCAGTAACAGTTCCTACACAAGATATGATTTTAGGAAGTTATTACTTAACAATGGATGCAGATGGTGAGAAGGGCGAAGGTATGTATTTCAAAGATAAAGATGAAGCATACATGGCATACCAAAATGGAGACTTAGAGTTACATGCAAAAATTAAAGTAAGAATGACAAAAGAAATCGACGGAAAAGTGTGTGTTCATCCAATAGAAACAACAATGGGTAAAATTATATACAATGAAGGAATTCCACAAGATTTAGGATTTGTAGATAGAACAAAATATGAAGATAAGTTTAGACTTGAAATTGAGTTCCCAGTTATGAAAAGTAATTTAGGAAAAATAATTTCAAAATGTGTTGATAAACATGATTTATCTGTAACAGCAGAAGTTCTAGACTATATTAAATCAATAGGTTATAAGTATTCTACAAAAGGTGCTATAACAGTTAGTGTTGCTGACGTTGCAGTGCCAGAAGCTAAGAAGAAAATACTTGATGATTCTGAACTTCAAGTTGAAGAAATATCTAAACAATTTAGACGTGGTTTAATAACAGAAGATGAAAGATATTCATCAGTTATTAAAGTTTGGGAAAAGGCAACAAATGATGTTACTGAAGCTATGAAAGCAAACTTTGATGATTTAAACCCAATATTCATGATGGCACAATCTGGGGCCAGAGGTAATATGAACCAATTAAGACAAATTGCTGGTATGCGTGGACTTATGGCTAATACATCTGGTAAAGCGGTTGAAATACCAATTAAATCTTGCTTTAGAGAGGGATTAGATGTTCTTGAATACTTTATTTCATCACATGGTGCTAGAAAAGGTTTAGCAGATACAGCGTTAAGAACAGCAGACTCTGGATACTTAACAAGAAGATTAGTTGACGTAAGCCAAGACATAATAGTAAGAGAAGATGATTGTGGAACTACTGAAGGAATTGAAGTAGAAGCTATAAAAGATGGAAATCAATTGATAGAAAAATTAGAAGAAAGATTATTAGGAAGATTCCCATTAGAAGATATTATAGATCCAAACACAAACGAAGTTATTGTTGATAAAGACACAATGATTACTACTGCATTAGCTGAAAAAATAGTAAATGCAGGAATAACAAAAGTAAAAGTTCGTTCTGTATTAGAATGTAGAACAAAACACGGTGTATGTAGTAAATGTTATGGAATGGGACTTGCAACTAGACAAAGAGTTAACATAGGAGAAGCAGTCGGAATAATAGCTGCACAATCAATAGGGGAACCTGGTACACAGCTTACAATGAGAACATTCCATACAGGTGGTGTTGCAGGAGGAGATATTACACAAGGTTTACCTAGGGTCGAAGAGTTATTTGAAGCTAGAAAACCAAAGGGATTAGCAGTAATTTCAGAAATTTCAGGAGTTGTATCAATTCAAGACAATAAGAAGAGAAAAGAAGTTACAGTTACAGGTAAAGACAATTCTAAAACCTATGTAATAAGTTTTGGATCTAAGTTAAAAGTAAAAGAAGGCATGGAAATTGAGGCAGGTGATCCATTAACAGAAGGTTCTATAAATCCTAATGAAATATTGGCAATAAATGGTGTTGAGGGAGTTCATAGATATTTAACTTCTGAAGTACAAAAAGTTTATAGAAATCAAGGTGTTGATATAAACGATAAGCACATTGAAGTAATTGGTAGACAAATGTTAAAGAAAGTAAGAGTTGAGGACAATGGAGATACAGAGCTATTTGCAGGTTCTTTAGTTGATATGTACGAATTTGAGGAAGAAAACGAAAGAGTAGTAGCAGAAGGCGGAAGACCAGCAGTAGGAAAAAGAGTTTTATTAGGAATTACAAAAGCATCACTTGCAACAGAAAGCTTCTTATCTGCAGCTTCATTCCAAGAGACAACAAGAGTATTAACAGAAGCAGCAATAAAAGGAAAAGTAGATTCATTGATAGGATTGAAAGAAAATGTAATTATTGGTAAGTTAATACCAGCAGGAACAGGAATGTTAAAATACAGGGATACACACATAAACACAGAAGACGTAGAAGAAAGCGGAAATGAAGAATAATAACAATAAAAAATGGAGCAATTATGCTCCATTTTTTTATTACATAATGCAGGGGTGGACCCATCATGTCTGTCCACAGTTTTCTAATGTAAATCTGATGTTTGCTTCTTTAAAGTTACATCGACTATACTTCCTTCTTCTACTGTTGTTCCAATAGCAGGAGATTGGCTAACTACTATTCCGTGCACCATCAAAGGTAATATTTAAATTCATAGCTTTTAAAATGTTTGTAGCTTGTGCTAATGTTTTCCCTTTTAAATTAGGAACGGTTACCACTTCTTTTGCAGTAGTTTCTTCTGAATATAAGCATATTGTAGAATAAGATGCTTGTAGTTTCACACCAGCTTTTGGAACTTGATCTGTAACTATTGTTTCATCTTCCTTCACTCCAGTATTAACATATTTTACATTAAATCCATAAGATTTTAGCAAAGATTTTGCTTCTGCAACAGTTTTGTTTCGTATGTCTGGTACAGTAGTTACGGTACTAGATGTTGAATTACCTGTGTTTGTGCCAGAAGATGCAACACCCATATAAGGTAATACTTCACTTAATATTTGAGATACTACAGGAGCTGCAGTTCCACCACCAGATGCACCAGAAACAGTTGGCTGATATAAAGTTACTAGAATAACTAATTCTGGATTTGTTGTAGGGGCAACTGCAACAAATGAAACAGTTGTACCTTCTTCTGGCTTATCTGGATTGGGTTCTGATGTACCAGTTTTTCCACCAATTGAATAACCTTTAACAGCACCATAAGAACCTCCACCTTCGGTTACAACAGATTCCATGCAATCTAAAATTTTTAAAGAAGTTTCTTTTGATATAACTTGCCTTACAGTTGTTGGTTCTATTGAAGTTATAGCACCAGTATCTGTATTTTCAATTTCACTTACTATACGAGGTTGCATAAGAACACCATTGTTTGCAATACAAGAGATTGCAGTAACTAATTGTAATGGTGTAATGTTAAATCTTTGACCAAATGATATTGTTGCAAGTTCAGTAGGTCCAACATTTTCAATCTTATGGAATATACCACTAGCTTCTCCGTATAATGCTATTTTTGTAGTATCAAATAAACCAAATGCCTTATAATATTTGTACATTGTTTGGATTCCAATCTGTTTACCTAATTGCATAAAAGCGGGGTTACAAGAGTTTTCTAAGGCTTCCCTTAGAGTTTGTAATCCATGAGGGTTAAAATATTTCCAGCATTGTATTTTTGTATCACCAAACATTTCATAACCATTACACGTAAAAGTTTTTGTATCTGTATCTACAATGTTTTCTTCTAGAGCAATGGCTGAATTTATTACTTTAAATGTTGAACCAGGTTCATAAGTATTTGATACAACTTTATTTCTCCAAACAGAGGAATCTACTTCAAAAGGTGAATTTAAATTGTAATCTGGGTAAGTAGCCATAGCCAATATGTCTCCTGTTGATGGTCTCATTACTACTGCCGTACCACCTCTTGCACAACTGTTTTCAGTTACAGCTTGCTTTAAATATTTTTCTACTATTGTTTGAATATTTGTATCTATTGTAAGTGTTATATTGCTACCATTTTGAGCAGGAATGTAAGTTTGTTCAGTATTTGGAATTTCTTGACTGCTAGGACCTTTAGAAGATATTTTTTTACCAGAAATACCTGTAAGAATATCATCCCATCTAGCTTCTATTCCCTCTAAACCTTTATCTGTTCCGTAAAATCCAATAAGGTTTGAGGCTAAATTATCATAAGGATAGTATCTTTTTGTATCTGAATCTATATTAATACCAGCTGTTATATTATTCTCTTTAAGTGAATCTTTTAATAAATCTATTTTATCTTTTTCTTGTTTTTCTGCAATAATTACAGAAGAAGAATTACTATTTATTTTCTCTAAAGTTTTTTCATAATCTAAATCAAAGATTGTAGAAAATATAGTCGCCAATTTTGAAGGCTCAACAAGTGTATCATCCCCATATTTTACTTTACCTGGATTTATAGAAACGGTATCAACTTGTGCGCTAATTGCCAAAACTTTTTTGTTAGCATCATAAATAGTACCTCTTTTTGGAGAAATAACGGAATTACTAATTTGTTGTAAATAAGCCATTTCTTTTAAAGAACTAGATTGAACTATTTGTAGCCAACCTAAACGAATAAACAATAAAATGAAAACAATAATATATATTAAAAAAGTTCTATTAAGTTTTTTTATACTAATACTAGATTTACCTGATTCTTTTTTCTTTTTCATACACACCACTCTTTTGTACATTATTTGGGCGCTTTTCATGCGCCATTACGATTATTTATTTGTATAATATTCTATATGAAAACAACTTAAAAATCAACATTTGCAATAAAATTATTTTGTGATATAATACAATTCATATGAATTTTTGAGGTGATAATTTGGATTTATATTCAGAAACTATGCAAATATTAAAAAAATACAATATATCAGCAAATAAAAAATTGGGACAGAATTTTTTAATTGATGAAAATATTGTTGATGGTATAATAGAAAAAGCAGAAGTAGGAAAGCAAGATTTAGTAATAGAAATAGGACCAGGACTTGGAACATTAACTAAAAAATTACTAGAAAATGCTGGAAAAGTTATATGTGTAGAACTAGATGAAAGAATGATAAATATTCTAAACACAAGGTTTTCTAATGAGAATTTGCATATAATAAATGATGACATTTTGAAAGTTAATTTAAATAAATTGATTAAAGAAGAAAAGACAGAAAAAATAACTAATGTAAAAGTAGTTGCAAATTTGCCATATTATATTACTACTCCAATAATAATGAAACTATTAGAAGAAAAATTAGATATTATGAGTATAACTGTTATGGTACAAAAAGAAGTTGCTATAAGACTTACATCTAATGAAGGTTCTAGCGATAATGGAGCAATTACTTATGCAATAAATTATTATACAAATTCTAAGATAGTGTTAAATGTACCTAAAGAATCTTTTATACCAAGCCCAGAGGTAGAATCTAGTGTTATAAAATTAGATGTATTAAAAGGTCCAAAAGTATCAGTAAAAAGTGAAGAAATGCTTTTTAAGATTATTAAACTTGCATTTATGCAAAAAAGAAAAACTCTATTAAATTCATTAACAAATGGTAAGATTTTAAATAGTAAGCAAGAAATAGAAAACATGCTAATCGATTTAGACATAGATACAAAAATTAGGCCAGAAAAATTATCATTGGAAGAGTTTGCAAATATTGCAGATTATGTGTATAATAGAGAGAGTTTGAAAAATGCCTAGTCCTATACTAATTCTTTTTCAAACTGGGAAAGGAAAAAGTTAAAAATATGGAGTTAGAAGTTTTAGAAAGAAACTTAAATATGAATTTTTCAAATAAAGAATTGATACAAACAGCATTTATTCATAAATCTTATGCTTATGAAAATCATATTGAAAGCAATGAAAAATTAGAATTTTTAGGAGATGCAATATTAGAGTTAGTAACTAGTGAGTATCTATACAAAAATTATTATAAGCTAAAAGAAGGAGAAATGACTAAAGTTAGAGCCACAGTAGTATGTGAATCGAGTTTATATGAGGTTGCAAAAAAGCATAATTTTAGTGATTTTTTAAAAGTAAGCAAGAGTGAAAAGTTGGCTAAAGGAAATGAAAATCCAGCAATTTTAGCGGATTCAGTAGAAAGCTTTATAGCAGCAATTTTTCTGGATTTAGGTTTAGAAAAGGCAAAAGAGTTTATTTTAGCTAATTTAAAGGAAAGCATTGAAATAGCTAGTAAGAATGTTGGAGTTAAAGACTATAAAACTGTTTTACAAGAGAAATTACAAATTCATGGAGAGGTTAAAATAAATTATGAACTAATAAAAGAATCTGGACCAGACCATGAGAAAATATTTACAGTAAATGTTTCTTGTAATGGAAAAGTATTAGCGGTTGGGTCTGGAAGGACAAAAAAAGGTGCTGAAATGGAAGCAGCCAAAAAAGCATTAGAAAAAATATAAGAAAAATCTCGATATGTACACGATGCTTCGCATCGGCACGAATCAAGGAAATTTAACCGTGTTATTTCGGAAAATTCTAACGAATTTTCCTACATAATAATCATTGTAGGGGCGCATGATTGCGCCCACAAATAGGAGGAATATATGGAAAAGAAACACTTAATAATACCAATATTTGTACCACATTTAGGATGTCCTAATAATTGTATATTTTGTGATCAAAAAAGTATAAGTGGACAAACCAAGCAGGTTACAAGAGAGGATGTAAAACGAATTGTAGACGAGCATCTTGAAATGTTTGGGGATCAAAAAGCATATAGAGAAATAGCATTTTTTGGTGGAAGTTTTACAGCAATTGATGTAGAGAAGCAAATAGAATTACTAGAAGCGGCATATGAATATATTAAAGCAAAAAAAATAAATTCTATAAGAATTTCTACTAGACCAGATTACATAGATAAAGAAATATTAAAAAGATTAAAGAAATATAAAGTTAAAACAATTGAATTAGGAGTACAATCAAGTAATGACTTTATTTTAGAAAAAGCAAAAAGAGGACATACTTTTGAAGATGTAAAAAGAGCGTCAAAGTTAATAAGAAGACATAGATTTATATTAGGTCATCAAATGATGATAGGATTACCTGAGAGTGGATTGCCAGATGATATGAAAACTGCAGAGGACTTGGCAAAATTAAAACCAAAAATTATGCGAATATATCCAGTTTTAGTAATAAAAGGAACAGAGTTAGAAAAAGAATATAATGAGGGAAGATATAGACCATTAAATGTACCACAAGCAATAGAAATGTGTAAAGATGTATATTACTATTTAAATAAGAAAAAAATAAAAGTAATTAGAATTGGATTACAAACAACAGATTTAATATGTGACCCTAAAACAGAAGGAAGTACAGTTGTTGCAGGACCATATCATGAGGCATTTAGACAATTAGTTGAAGACCGGAATGTGGTATGATAGCATATTAGATAGAATAAAAAGACTTAGTGTAAGAGTAATTGAGGCTGAAATTGTTGTAAATCCAGTAAATGTAAATAATGTTTCTGGGCACAAAAAAGAAAATATAAATAAATTTAAAGATTTATATGATATTGAAATAAGAGTAAAGCAGGATCAAAATATACCAGAAGGAACATTTGAGATGAATGTAATAAAGTCTTATAGAGATTACAAATACTGGTAATAATTGAATAAAATATAAAAAATAACTCATAATATATATGGGTTATTTTTTATTAGAGGTGAAATGTTTGGTTGATATAAAGAAGGCAAAAAGAATGTTAAAAATATCATATTATAGTGTTGATTTAATTCAAATAATAATTGGAACAGCACTAATGGCAGCTGGAACAGCTTTTTTTATGTTGCCGAATAAATTGTCTACTGGCGGTTTTTCGGGAATTGCTACAATATTTTATTATTTGTTTAATACGAATATGGGTATAACAATACTGATATTAAATATTCCATTATTCGCAATAGCTTGTTTTAAAATAGGACTAAATTTTTTAAGTAAAGCTATTATTGGAACAGTATTACTTTCAATGTTTATTGATTTATTTGTTAAGTTTGGAGTTGTAACTAATGATAGATTACTTGCATCAATTTATGGAGGAATTATAACAGGACTTGGAACATCAATGGTGCTAAAAGCAAACGCATCTACTGGTGGTAGTGATTTGCTAGCAGTGATAATAAAGAAATTCAGACCATATTTTCGTACTGGTAATTTAATAATGATAATAGATTCTACAATAGTAATATTAAATGTTATAACTTTTAAGCAACTAGAAATTGCCTTATATTCTGGAATATCTATATATATAATGGGAAAAGTAATAGATGTATTTTTAGAAGGAATACATTTTGCTAAAATAGTATATATAATTTCAGATAGAAATGAAGATATATCTAAAAAGATAAATAATGAGATTGGAAGAGGAACTACACTTTTATATGGAAGAGGTATGTACAAGGGAGAAGATAGAAATGTTTTATTATGTGTTGCATCACGAAATGAAATTGGACAAATAACACAAATAATAAAAAGAATAGATAGACATGCATTTACAATAATTTCTAATGCAAGGGAAGTTTTTGGAAAAGGTTTTAAACAAAATTGATTTTATTTATAAACTATGGTAAAATGTATATTGGTGATTTTTAGTGGATGTACAAGAATATACTATTAAAAATAGTTCATTTGAACCAAAGCATATTTTTGAATGTGGACAATGTTTTAGATGGAATAAACAAGATGATGAAAGTTATCTAGGAGTTTTTGAGAATAATGTAATGAGTGTAAAAAAAGAAAATGACACTATTATATTTAGAGGAAAATGTGCAGAAAACATACAAAAAGTATGTAAAGATTATTTTGATTTAAATAGAGATTATGAAAAAATAAAAAACAAATTAAGTAATGTAGATGATTTTTTAAAAACAAGTATTGAATATGGCCATGGAATTAGAATTTTAAATCAAGATTTATGGGAATGTATAATATCTTTTATAATTTCTGCAAATAATAATATACCAAGAATTAAAAAGATAATTGAAAGAATATCTTGTAAATTCGGTAAAAAAATAGTGTTTGATGATAAAGATTACTATACATTTCCAACCCCAGAGGAATTGTCTAATGCAACGATTCAAGATTTAAGAGATCTTGGGTTAGGTTTTAGAGATGTTAGAGTATATAATACTACAAAGATGATTTTAGAAAAACAAGTGGATTTACATAGATTAGAAGAATTAAATAGTTCAGAGGATATTAGGGAAGAGTTATTAAAACTAGATGGAGTTGGACCTAAGGTTGCAGATTGTATAATGCTATTTTCTACATTAAAAAGATTAGATGTATTTCCAATAGATGTTTGGGTAAGACGTGTTATGAATGAATTATATATAAAAGCAGAAGATGAAACAAAAATTAATAAAAAAGAAATATCAAAAATTGCGGAAGAGAAGTATAAAAATTTAGCAGGAATTGCCCAACAGTATTTATTCTATTGGAAACGCGAAGGAGCGTAAATTTGAAAAAGCTGTAGGGGCGATTTTAATCGCCCGCTTAGGAAAGGATTTAATATAATGAAACTTATTTCGTGGAATGTAAATGGATTACGAGCAGTATATAAAAAAGGGTTTGAGGGATTTTTTATCGGAATGGATGCAGATATTTTTTGCATACAAGAAACCAAAATGCAAGAAGGTCAGTTCGAAATCAATTTACCAAGTTATAATATATATATGAATAGTGCGATAAAAAAAGGATATTCTGGAACAGCAGTATTTACAAAAATGAAGCCAATAAATGTTAAATATGGAATTGATATTGAAGAGCATGATCAAGAAGGTAGAGTTATAACACTTGAATTTGATAAATTCTTTTTAGTAGATGTATATACACCAAATTCACAAAGAGAGTTAACAAGATTAGAATATAGAATGAAATGGGAAGATGACTTTAGAAGTTATTTAAAGAAATTGGATAAAGTAAAACCAGTAATAATGTGTGGAGACTTAAATGTTGCACATAATGAAATAGACCTAAAGAATCCAAAGCAAAACAGAAAGAATGCAGGATTTACAGATGAGGAAAGAAGTAAAATGACTGAATTATTGAACAGTGGCTTTATAGATACATATAGAACATTATATCCAACTCAAGAGGATGCATATACTTGGTGGTCATATATGGCAAATGCAAGAGAAAAAAATATTGGGTGGCGTATAGATTATTTTATTACTTCAAAATCATTAAAAAGTAAAATAAAAGATGCAAAAATTTACTCAAACATAGGCGGAAGTGATCATTGTCCAGTAGGATTAGAAATTGAAATTTAATATGTAGGGAACAGACCAACGTCGTTCCGATGGAGGAGTTTATGAATAAAAAAATTAAAAATTGGGCCAAATGGATATATTGGTTTTTATTTGCAGTAGCAGTAATCGCCGTATATAAAACGCTAGATAACTTTAATGATATATTAGCATTTATTAAAAAATTATTTGGTATACTAATGCCATTTTTTATGGGAGTACTGCTAGCATATTTATTTTACATACCATCGAAAAAATTGGAAAAATTGTATAGTAAATCTAAAATATTGAAAAGATTTTCAAGAAAATTAGCAGTTTTTTCAGTATATGTAATTGCAATTCTTTGTATAATACTTTTATTTAATGTAATATTACCTGCAATATCAAAGAGTGTAACTGAGTTAACAAATAATTTTCCATCTTATTATGAAAGTATTAAAGGATATATAAATGAATTGCCAGATGATTCTATAATAAACAAAGAAAAAATTAAAGAAGCTGTAAGTAATATTGGAAATATTGATTTTGCGAGTTATTTTAGCACCGAAAAAATAATAGAATATGTAAAAGGTGTAGTAAATGTTGCACAAGGAATATTTAGTGTATTTGTTACAATAATAATGTCTATATATATATTACTACAAAGAGATGATATAGTAAGATTTATGAAAAAACTAGCCAGTGCATTATTTAAAGAAGATACATGTAAAACATTAGGAAAGTACTTTAAAAGAGGTAATGAAGTGTTTTTTAAATTTATATCTAGTCAATTATTAGATGCAATAATTGTTGGAATAATTACTTCAATTGCAATGTTAATAATGAATGTAAAATATGCAGTTCTATTAGGATTTATAATAGGTTTATTTAATATAATACCTTATTTTGGAGCTATTGTTGGAGTTGGTATAGCAATATTAGTTACTCTAATAACAGGAGGGCTAAGTCAAGCAATATGGATGGCAATAATAATAATAATTTTACAACAAATAGATGCAAATATAATAAATCCAAAGATAGTTGGAGATTCATTAAGTTTAAGCCCAATACTTGTAATTTTTGCGGTTACAGTTGGAGGAGCATATTTTAACTTTTTGGGAATGCTTTTAGGAGTACCAGTAGTTGCATGTATAAAAATAATCATATGTGACTATATAGATTATAGAAATGAAAAGAAGGAAACAGTAAAAAATGAATAATAGATTTTTCGAGTTAGAAATATGATTTTAGTATGGATGTAGGGCGACCATTGGTCGCCTGCTTATAAAAATGTAACCAAAAATAAAGAAACACATAAAATAGAATAAAAACATTTAGGAGGGTAACTTTGAAAAAAGGAAAATTTGTTTTTATAATTCTATTATTATGTGTTTTTATTATGCAACCAATTTGTTTTGCATTTTCTCCATCTAATTTACCATTACATAATGGAATAGATGTTAGCATTTGGCAAGGAGAGATAGATTATGAGAGAGTAAGAGCAAGTGGGATAGAGGTCGTTTACATACGTTCAAGTGAGGGAGCATCATATGTTGATCCATATTATTTAAGAAATTATAATAATGCAAAAGAAAATGGGTTACAAGTAGGTTTTTATCATTTCTTAACAGCTACAACAGTGGAAGAAGCAATTGCCCAAGCTGATTTTTTTGTATCTTTGGTAGGTGGATTAGAACCGGATTGTAGATTGGCAATGGATTTTGAACAATTTGATGGATTAAATATAGAGCAAATAAATGAAATTTCATTAGCATTTTTAAGAAGAGTAGAGGAAAGAAGCGGGAAAGAAGTAGTAATATATAGTGATGCATACAATGCAAGAGATACATTTGGAGAAGAATTAGCAGAAATTTACCCAATATGGGTTGCTGATTATGATGTGAAAGAGCCAGAAGGTAATGGAAAATGGGAAACTTGGGTAGGGTTTCAATATTCAGACTTAGGTAGAATAGATGGAATAAATGGAAATGTTGATTTAGACTATTTTACCGAAGATATATTTTTAAGTGATACTTCGAAGATTCCAGCTCCTGAAATTCCACCACCACAACCGAATGATACTGAATCAATAATTATAAAAAGAGGAGATACATTATCTGATTTAGCAATTGAATATGGTACTACTGTAGATAGATTAGTTGAACTAAATAATATATCAAATCCAAATTTAATATTTGCAGGTAATACATTACTTGTTCCAATAAATGATGGTAAAAGGCAGTCTATAACATATACCGTAAAAAGGGGAGATACTTTAAGTGGCATTGCAAAAAGATATGGAGTTACAGTTTCACAATTAGTTAATACAAATAATATATCAAATGCAAATTTAATATATGTAGGGCAAGTGCTAACAATCCCTACGGAAACAAATATAAATGATATAGGTCATACATTATATAAGGTAAGAAGAGGAAATACTTTATACCAAATAGCAAGAATGTATAATACATCAATAGCTCAAATAGTAAGATTAAATAGAATTGCAAATCCAAATTTAATTTATGCAGGTCAATTGTTGAGAATAAAGAATTGAACAAAAGGTGAACAAAAAGGGACAGTCTTAAAAGTTCAGGTTAACCTGAACTTTTAAGACTGTCCCTTTTTGTTCATTTTATAATGTAAAATTCCGTAAGAAAAAACTTGTAATTTATTGTAAGTTTATGATATAGTATATCTATCTTTTTATGGAGGTAAATTCTTATGAGTAAAGGTAGAAGATATGATGGACCAAAATTAAATTTAAAGAAAGTTTTTGGTGTTTTAATAGGATTTATAGTAATAATTATGGTAATAACATCAATTGTAAAGTTGGTTAAAAATCATCACGAAGTAGATCAAATTATGGGAACTGCATATTTCCCAGTATTAGAAAATAATAAATGGGGAGTAATAGACAATAAAGGAAATATAGTAATACAGCCTTCATATGATGAAATGATAACTGTTCCAAATACTCAAAAGGGTATATTTATATGTACTTATGATTTTGATGGTAGTACATATAAAACAAAAGTTATAAATGAAAAAAATGAGCAATTATTTTCAGAATATGAGCAAATTGAAGCATTAGATAATTACGACGCAAACTCTAATGCTTGGTATGAAGATGATGTTTTAAGAGTAAAACAAAATGGAAAATATGGCTTAATAAATTTTAAAGGAGAAAAAATATTAGATATAGTATATGATGATATTTATTCTTTAAAAGGAGTTAAAAATAGTTTAATTATAAAAAAAGATGGAAGCACTGGAATCTGTAATAATTATGGAGCAGTGATAGCAGATACAATATATAAAGATATTTTAGCATTAGGTAACACTAATGAAAATGGTTATGTTATAGTTACCTCAGAAAATAAATATGGAATAATAGAAATAGATAAGAGCATAAAAGTTGAACCAATATATGAAGATATAAAATATATTGGAAGCAAAGATTATTATGCAGTAAAAACAAATGGAAAAATACATTTGTTTGATAATACAACTAAAAAAGTAATAGATGCAACATATGATTCAATAGAAAGTATAAATGGAGAAAATATAATTATAAAATCAAAAAATAATTATGGAATTGTAGATAAAGATGGAAACAAGAAGGTTGATACAAACTACGAATATTTAGAATATGCATTCTCAAATTATTATATAGCTAAAAAATCAGGAAAGTATGGTATTATAGACATAACTGGAACAGAACTTGTTGAATGCAAATATAAAGATATAGTGGCTAATAAATCAGGGGAATTTATTAGAGCAGATTTAGATGATGTTGAAAGTGTGCTTTTAGATAGCACTTTACAAGAAAAGGTTAAAGGAACAGTTAGTGAAATAGATGATGGAAAAGGTTATATAAAAGTTAGAGTTGGCCAAGATTATACATACTATAATTTTAAATTAGAAGAGAAGCAAAATAAAGATATACTTACATCAAACACATTATTTTTAATTAAACAAAATGGAAAATATGGCTATATAAATAAAGAAGGGAAAGTTATTGTAGAATGCAATTATGATGATGCAAAAGAACAAAATGCGTATGGTTATTGTGCAGTTCAAAGAGATGGAAAATGGGGAAGTTTAAATAGTAATGGAGCAATTGTGCAAGATACAAATGTTGATCTAACTAATAATATTTATATAGATTTTATTGGAAATTGGCATTTAAATATTACAGGAGATTATTATACAAAATAATAAATTGTGGTTTATAAATTATACTAATATTTTTTATTACACAAAAATATTTATTAAATTGGAGGTACAAATGAAAACTTCAAAAATAACAAAAAAAGATGTTATTTTAATGTTAATAATTACCTTTGTATATGCAGTAGTGTCTTTTATAAATCTTGGAAGTAATACAAATCCTCAAACTTTTTGGAAAACAGAAGAAGTGGGGGATTCTGTAACATTTAAAATAGAACAGGGAAATACAAATGTTACAAATATAAGATATTATACTGGAGCGGATTTTGGAGATTACAGTTTATATGTTTCATATGATGGGGAAAATTATGCAGACCCATTAACCATAAAAACCGATAAAGTTTTTGCTTGGAATGACTTTGGATTAACAGGAGATTTTGAATATATAAAGATTGTAGGACAAAAACAAGGTACATATTTAGGTGAACTTGCAATATATGATAGTGAAGGGAAAACTGTAAAATTAACGCCAATAAGTGAAAATTCAAATTTGATTTTGGATGAACAAGATACTGTGCCAGAAGAAATTAGTTATTTAAATTCAACATATTTTGATGAAATATATTTTGCAAGAACAGCATATGAGCATCAACATAATTTGCCTGTTTATGAATGGACACATCCACCTTTAGGAAAATTGTTAATGGCAATTCCTATGCTATTTATGGGTATGACTACATTTGCTTACAGAGTAATGGGCAATATTGCAGGAATACTAATGATACCAACAATATATATTTTTGCAAAAATGCTATTTAAAGAGAGCAAATATGGAGTGCTTGCAGCAATTATTATGGCAGCTGACCGGAATGCATTTTGTACAATCTAGGCTTGGAACAGCAGATGGCTTTTTAGTTTTATTTATAATATTAGAATATCTATTTATGTATAAATATATAATAAGCGAAGATAAAACCTTACGAAGAAAATTAGTATATTTATTTTTCTCTGGACTATTTATGGGGTTAGCAATAGCTACAAAATGGACAGGTGTATTTGCAGGAATTGGCTTGGCATTGGTATTCTTTGTAAATTTAGCAATAGATATATTGGTTAAAAAGAAAAAATGGAATAAAGAAAATACTATAACTATTCTTTCTTGTTTTGGATTTTTTGTTTTCATACCAATAGTAATATATTTGCTATCATACATACCATATTATAAATTAGGGAATATACAAAACATACATCAATTTATAAAATGCCAAGAATATATGTATAACTATCACCATGATTTAGATGCAACACATCCATATTCCTCAATGTGGTATACATGGCCAATAACAAAACAATCTATATTGTATTGGGTAGGAACAACTAATAGTGGTGCAATTACAAGAATAGCATTACTTGGAAATCCAGCAATATGGTGGTTTAGCATTCCTTGTATGATATATACAGTTATTGCATCAATTAAAACAAGAGATTTTAAATATTTATTTATACTAATACCAATATTTAGTATGATGGTATCTTATATAGGAATAAGTAGAATAATGTTTTTGTATCACTATTTCCCAATATTACCATTTGTAATGCTTACAATAGTTGCATTTATAAAGTGGCTAACTAATAAATTGAAAACAGATGTAGTTATTTATATATTTATAGCGGTTATAATTATAGTGTTTATACAATTTTACCCAATATACTCAGGATTTCCAACTTCTGCACAGTATATTAAGGAGTTACAGTGGCTTAAAACTTGGATTTGGTAAGTTTGGGAAAGAATCAGCATCTTGCGTTGTTAATTAAAATAAAAAATGCTTAATGTACTTTCATATACCTCTGCTTTTTTTATTTTAATTGCCTAGCAATATACTAATTCTTTTCCAAATCTTTAATATATAATTGTAGGGGCAGGCCCTGTGTCTGCCCTTTTAAAAATAAAAGGAGATTTAAATGAATATTTTTTGTGGTACAGATATTATAGAAATAGATAGAATAAAAAACTCTATTGAAGATAAAGGAAATTTATTTTTAAATAAAATTTATACACAATCTGAAATTGAATATTGTGAAGGTAGAAAAAACGCTAAATATCAGCATTATGCTGGAAGATTTGCGGCAAAAGAAGCAATATTTAAAGCAATATCCGAAACTTTAGTAGATAAATATGAAATAACTTGGACAGATGTAGAAATAATAAATGACAAATTTGGCAAACCAAAAGTGCATTTTATAAATGAAAAATTTAATATGCAATGCGAAATATCTATATCTCATTGTAAAACTTATGCTATAGCAACAGCAATCATAGTAAATATTTGAAAATATCAAAATTTGTCGATAAAAAAATGTTGACAAAGCAAAAATAATGTAATATAAAATTAACATAGAATAGATTATTATAAAAAAATATTTGATATAGGAAATATAAATTACGAGTTAATAGATACAAAGCCTATTGTAGTAAGGGCAGAGGATTTAAAAGAAAATAAGAATTTGAATTTTATGATAAACAAATTGAAAAATATAGACTTTAACGATATTACATATAAACAAGCATATGAAATACTAGAAGATTTAAGCAACAAGGCAAAGCAAATTACTTTAAATTGTATGGAATAATAAGACCATAATAAAAATTATAAAAAAAGAAAGGATGAATTACAAATGAAATTAAGAAAAACATTAACATTACTAGTGCTTGCTATAATATCTTGTTTATTATTACAAGGTTCAGTACAAGCAGCATTACAAAGTGTACCAAGTGGAACAACAAAATCAGATACAGCAACGAATTGGATAATCAATGTAAGAAAAATGGAGAATGCAGGAGGAGGAATGGGACTAAAAGAAACAACAAATGAAACATCAGGACTTGCAACAAGCGAAAGTAATAATATAGATGTGCATTTATTGAAGAATACAGAATATGGAGCAATAGTGCTACTTGGAGCATCAGATTATGGAAAACAAGGAACAGATATAGAAGCAAGAAGAATGGATTATGGAGCAACAACAGGAACTGAGCCACAAGCTAGCACAACAGGAAATAAATATGGAGTATATGAATTGGGTTATAGTAATATGACTGCAGATAGCAATAATGCAATGTATGAATGGACAGCAGCAGGAGGACCATCATTTTTAGCAAATATAGCGCCAAGATATATAGATAGATATAGTTATTATAATTCACAAAATTCATATGAAGCTGTAAAAGATAAAGCGGATGCAAAACCAGGGGATGCAACAATAGAAACAGCGTTTTGGCACAGTGATGGCCCGTACTTCTACTGGTTGAACGGTGCTGACCTCGGGTTCATTCGTGGCAGCGCTACTGCGCTTCGCGGTGTGTTCCACACTGACTGCAATGCTGCGACTAGCAGGATCAATGCTCGTGCGGCTGTGGTTTGCGGTGTCGGACTTTAATGATGTGCTGCCCCTTGTTCTTTGATGTCGGGCGAAAAATTTAAATATAGGGATTATGCTATGGCACGAACTTCAACTGGTTGAACGATGCTGACCGCGGGTTCATTCGTGGCAACGCTAATGCGAATAACGGTGTGTTCAACACTAACAACAATACTGCGACTAACAAGAACAATGCTCGTGCGGCTGTGGTTTGCGGTGTCGGACTTTTATATGGCAAAATATATAAAATATATTTTAAATCAGAGGGGTAGAACTTTACGGAGGCTACCGTGTATTACATATAAAAGAAGCATAATTCCTTCCTTAAGTGGTAAAACAAAAAAACTTAATGCAGTGCAAGTAAAATTTTTTGAAAGTGATGCATTAAATAAAATTTTAAAGAGGAAATATATGCCAAAAGTAGATAATAGGTTAGTTACCTATGAAAAGATTACAATGCTTATATATTATTCTAAAAACTTGTTAAATAAGTACCCTAAAGCAGAAAGATTTGACTTATGCACAGATATAAAACAAATTTTATATAAATGTTTAAGAAATACAACATTTGCATGGAAAGAGTATTCGAACAAAGAAAAATTGAAATATTTAAAAGAAGTAGATGTAGATTTGGTAATGTTAAAAAGTTTAGTCAGAATATCATATAATTTTCAGTATATATCACAAAAAAATTATATGACATGGAATGAACACATTAGTGAAATTGGGAAACTAATTGGAGGATGGATTAAAACTTGCCAAAGCGCATAGATAACATATTCTATCCTAAATTAAAATTCAAGAATATGTTAGAAGCATATAAACGCGCTTCAGACAAAAAACATTACAATAAAGAAGTAATTATTTATGAGATGGATTTAGCGTCAAACCTAGTAAAAGTATTGAAAGAGTTGTATAGCGGAACATATAAAACAAGTGAATATCGTTCGTTTACTATTTACGAACCAAAGGAAAGAATAATAAGAGCATTGCCATTTAAAGATAGAGTTGTACAGCAATGGTATGTTGAGGAATTTATAAAACCAATATTTTTACCTAAATTCATATCTGATTCATATGCATGTATTCCAACAAGAGGAGTACATCAAGCTGTACATAAATTAAGACAATATGCTTATAATATGAGCAAAAAAAATAAAGATTTTTACTTTCTAAAATGTGATATATCTAAATTTTTTAATAATATAGATAGAGAAGTTTTATACAAAATAGTTAAAAGATATATTAAAGACAAATATTTTTTAGAATATACAAAATTATTGATATATAGTGATAAAGAACTGGCTGGAATTCCAATTGGAAACTACACTTCACAATATTTTGCGAATATATATTTAAATATGTTTGACCACTATGTAAAGGAAGTTTTAAAAGTGAAATATTATATTAGATATATGGATGATTTTGCTTTTGTTTTAAATTCTAAGGAAGAATGTAAAGAGATTTTAGAAAAAGTAACTTTGTTTTTGAAAGAAAAACTTAAGTTAAAACTAAATAAAAAAACCAATTATTTCAAAGGAAAACAGGGGATAAATTTTTGTGGTTATAGAATATTTGCAACACATATTTTATTAAAAAAATCTAACAAAAAGAAGATGTACAAAAGATTAAAAAATTGGAACAAGCTATATGATAAGAAACAATTAGAATTAAAAGAAACTTTTACAAAATTAGCATCTTGGGAAGGACATGCAAAAAATGCTGATACTTTTTATTTAAGAAAAAAAGTAAGAAAAATGTGCAAATGGTTGTATGACTAAATTATATGTGACTAAAATCCTAATAAAAGGAGAAAAGAATGAAACAAAATGTTAGAAATTTAAAACAACAAAAAATATATAGAAGAAGGAGAACCGTCCTAGCAGTGATTTTGGTGGCGTTAGTAGTGCTAATAGTAGCAATATATGCAACTAATACTACACCTAAAATGACAGCAGAAGTAGGAAACAATATAGATATAAAAGGGCTTAGTATAGACCTATCTAAAGTAATCAGTGTTGATCCAAACCCACCAGCATTAGGAGCAGGAATGATACCAATTAAATGGGATGAAAATATTAAAATGTGGGTAATAACAACTGCAAACGATAAAGATTGGTATGATTATTCTAAAGGCAAATGGGCAAATGTAATGCTAAGTGATGGAAAATATTCATCAGAATTAGAAAGAGGAAAAATTCTAGCTGATGTAGGAAACGGCGCCCTCGTCGTTCCGGATGATGAATTAGGCACAATTTTTACATGGATACCAAGACTTACATATTTAGATACAAGAGTAGAATATTTAAAAGGGAATAGTATATTAGAATATAAATGGACAACAGAAAGTTGTTTTAATTTAGAAAAATATGGAGCAAATGGATTAGATTTAGCATTTTCAGGAATATGGGTAGGACAAACAGAATATAAAGATTTAGGCGAATTAGAAGCTAAAAATGAAGAAATGCGAAAAGAAGAAAACAAGCAAGGGCTAATTGCAAATGAAATGGTTTTAAGTATAACTGAAAGTGAAAAAACAGCAGTACAAAAATTGTATCAAAAGACCGTAGGGAACGACACTCTTGTTGTTCCGCATACAATCCTACAAAATCCAGAAGAAATACAAAACAGACAAGTAATAAAAATAGTAAACACAAACAATAGAATACCATTAGTAGGAGTTCATGAAATATCAGGTGATTATATAGTAATAAAAGCAAAATATGCAGAAAATCAGCTTGCGTATACTTTTAATAAAAATGAAGAAGTACTAACCTTAAATAGATATGAAATAGATGAAAAAGAAACAAATTATACATTTTATTTAGTAGACAATATAGGAAACATAAGAAGGTATAAAATGAGCTATGGTAGTGGGAGACCAGATGTAACAAAATTTAATCCAAGCAACACTTTTTATGTACTATACGATGAAGAAGGAAATGAGAATAGTTTAATACCAGTAGGGGAAAAATTAACAGTAGAACAAAAACAACAATGGTACAATTATGATGAACAAAAATGGGCAAACATAGTAGTAAGAGATAATGGATGTGAAACCTATTATGTATGGATTCCAAGATACATGTATAAAATAACAGACACAGAAAATCAAAGAGTAGATGCAAAATTTGTAGACTTAAGTAATGTGTGGACAGATGAAACAGGGAAAGAAATAAATTTAAATAATACAGAATATAAATTGCCAGAAGCATTTACTTGGGAAGATCCAGATAATCCAAACGACAAGATACAACTAACAGGGTTTTGGACAAGCAAATATAAATTGCAAGGCAGAGAAGAATATTCACCAGAAATAAGTGGAGGAGCAGGAGTAATAAGAATAAACAATATATTAGCACATTATGGAGAAGAATATAAATACGAAATGTATTTAATAAAAGATGGAAAAAGAGTTATACAGGATGGAGAAAATTTAATAGAGAGAACAGAGCCAATAGAATTAAAAGGAAATTATGTATTTAAGGGAATAACTCCTGGTTATTATACAGTAAATATAGCAGTAATAGATGCTGAAGGAAATTATATAAAATCAATAGCAAATGAAGTTTTAGTAAGAGAAGGTTCAGATCCAGAAAAGCCAGATTTAACAGGATTTAATCCAAATCTAACATACTATGTAACATATGATGATGAAGGATTTGAAGAAAGCAATATTCCAATAAATGATGTAGAGCCAGAAGATTGGTATGATTATGATGAACAAAGATGGGCAAACATAGTAGTAAGAGAAAATGGATATGAAAACTATTATGTATGGATTCCAAGATACGAATATACAATAGATAGTAATCATGAAAAAACAAATATACAATTTATAAAAGTAAATGAAATGGCTGAAACGGGTTATACAATACCAGAGGCATTTAGTTGGGAAAATCCAGAAAACCCAGATGAAAAAATACAATTACCAGGCTTCTGGGCAAGTAAATACAAATTAAGAGATGACACAGTATATAACTTATCAGCATCAGTAACAGCAGTAGAAACAAGTGTAAAAGTAAGTGGATTTACACCTAAAACAGAAAAAATTCCTACAACATATGAAGTTAGCCTAATAGAAAATGGAAAAATAGTAAAAACAGAAAAAGTACAAAATGTAACAAATGCAAGTTGTTTATTCGAAAACTTAAAATCAGAAGAAACTTATGCAATAAATGTAATAGCTTTAGATGAAGCAGGAAAAATGATATCAGGCTATTCAACAGAAGTAACATTAGTAGGAATAGAAATAGACTTATCTACATTCAATAAAAATACAACTTTCTATGTAACATATGATGATAATGGCAACGAAAGCAGCATAATACCAATAGGAGAGCCAGCACCAAAGAATTGGAGTGACTATGCAAGCCAAAAATGGGCAAATATAGTAGTAAGAGACAATGGATGCGAAAACTATTATGTATGGATACCAAGATATGAATATGTATTAAATGAAGGAGAACAAAAAACCAAGGTAGTATTTACAAGCAAAGATGAACCAACACCAGGATATACAATACCAGAGGCATTTACTTGGGAGAATCCAGAAAAACCAGATGAGAAGATACAATTACCAGGCTTCTGGGTAGGTAAATATAAGTTAAGTGATAGAGAAGAATATGAGCCAGAAATAAGTGGTGGGGCAGGAGTAATAAGAGTAAATAACATACTAGCACATTATGGTTCAGACTATAAATATGAAATGTATTTAATTCAAAATGGAGTAAGAATTAAAAATACTGCTAATAGCCCAATACCACTAACTGACAATTCTTATATAATTGAAAACTTAGAAGAAGGAACATATTCAGTAAATGTAGTAGTAAAAGATAGTGCAGGAAACTATGTAAGATCAATAACAAATGAAGTATATGTAAGACAAGGAGCAACTCCAGAAAAACCAGATTTAACAGGATTTAATGAAAATCTAACATTCTATGTAACATATAATTCTCTAGGACAGGAGGAAAGTTATATTCCAATAAAGGATGAGCCACCAGAAAATTGGTACAATTACAATGCAAGTAAATGGGCAAACATAGTAGTAAGAGAAAATGGATATGAAAACTATTATGTATGGATTCCAAGATACGAATATGCACTGGATAGTAATCATGAAAAAACAGATATACAATTTATAGATAAAAATGTAATTAAAGCAGATTCAGGATACACAATACCAGAAGCGTTTACTTGGGAAAATCCAAAAAATCCAAATGAAAAAGTACAACTTTCAGGCTTCTGGGCAAACAAATACAAACTAAGAGATGGAGAAGATGCAACAGCACTTAGACTAGATGCATCAATAACAACAAGTGGAAACAAAATAAAAGTAAGTAATATTATAGCAACAGATACAACATATAATAATTACACGGCATATTTAATAAAAAATGGAAAAATAAAACAAACTCAAAGTTTGATATTAGGAGGAGATTACACATTTATAGTAGATAGTGAAGGTACATATTCTGTAGAAATAGTACAGCATAGCGCAACAGCGGGAATAATAGCAGGAGTAGCAAAAGAAATTGAGGTAAAACAAATAGATCCACCAGATGTAACAGGATTTAGAGTAGATACAACATATATAGTAAGCTACAACAGCGATGGAACAGAAAATCGTACGAAACTAGCAGATGTATTAGAAGCAGGAGCAACAATAAATGATGATCAAACATTGAAATCAGGAAAAATAGACATAAACGAAGTAAATGGATGGTATGATTATACAGATAGAAAATGGGCAAACATAGTAACAGTAAACGACGGAATAGAAAACTATTATGTATGGATTCCAAGATACGAATATGTTATAGGACATGAATCTGAGCAAAAAACAGCAGTAAAATTATTAAGAAAAGACGAAATGGCAGATACAGGATATGTATTACCAGAAGCGTTTACATGGAAGAAAGAAGATGGAACAGTAGAGCAGTTATCAGGCTTCTGGGCAAGCAAATATAAGTTAAGAGAACAATAACTTAATGTCAATGGGGACGGAGCTTTTTGACACAAACTAATTTAAAAATTGTGTCAAAAAGCTCCGTCCCCATTGACACCATTGACATTAAAACAATAAAAATGATATATTATTGTAGGGTGGAGGAAATAAATTATGAGAGTATTTGATTCACATGCACATTATGATGATGAAAAATTTAATTCAGATAGAGATGATTTGATAAAAGAAATTCATAAAAACGGAGTAGAAAGAATTATTAGTGCAGGATATAGTTTAGAAGGTTCAAAAAAAGCTATTGAATTATCTAAAAAGTATGACTTTATTTATGCAACATGTGGTATTTCGCCTAATGATATAGTTGGAATGAAATTAGAAGATTTGAAACAAATATATGATTTAGCAAAAGAAAATGAAAAAATAGTAGCTATTGGAGAAATTGGATTAGATTATTACTGGGATAAAGAAAATAAAGAAGAACAAAAAAATTTTTTCGTAAAGCAAATAGAAATTGCAAATGATTTAAATTTGCCTATAGTAATACACACAAGAGAAGCGGTAATGGATACAATAGATATTTTGAAAAATAAAATAAATTGTACTAAAAAAGGTGTATTTCATTGTTGCCCTTTAAATATTGAATTAGTAAAGGAAGCATTAAAACTTGGGTTCTATATATCAATGGCAGGACCTATTACTTTTAAAAATTCTAAAAATGCAGAAGAGATAATAAAATATGTACCATTAGATAAAATTTTAATAGAGACAGATTCTCCATATTTGGCGCCAGAACCTGTCAGAGGAACTAGAAATAATTCAAGTAATTTAAAATATATAGTACAAAAAATTGCAAATGTAAAAAATATAAGCATTGAAAATGTAGAAGATGCTACATATGACAATGCTTGCGAAATATTCAAAATAAAATAATCTTTATCTTCCCTCAGTTGAATTAGTAGGTTTTTTATTCATGAAAATATTTGAAGTTTGTTCTGGAAATTGTTCTACTAATACTCTATTTAAGTTTTCAAATAAAGAGTTAACTAACATTTGCTTACTTTGCATTGAATATGGATTAGGTATATTCTTTTTATAAAAATGAATACTGTCTCCAAGAGCCAAGTTCAAAGGAATAATAGTTTCTTTACAAGCAATTTTAGCAAGTTTCTGTTTTTCTTTTTTTGCTTTACAATCTTCATCTAATTGTTTGATTGTTTCAAAAATTTCAGATGGCTCACATTCACGTCTAGAAGTAGTTAAGCTCAAAATTCTTTCGCCGGATAAGGAGTTTTCTATAATGTTATCAATTCTATCATCTGGAATTAATGTTTTAGGGGATTCAATTAGTAAAAGACCACAATTTCCAGCACTAGCTAAATATTTGCTATGAGAATTTTCTGCTTTTATGTTAGAAATTAGTTTTTCATATAATTCATTTATTTTCTCATCAGTTTGATTATGACCGATGATGTCGTTTGAAAGTTTTAGATGTGTTAAATCAAATAATCTAATAGATATAGGTTCTTGTTTATTTTCGGCAAATAAATCTACAACACATTCATCAAAAAAATTTTTAGATACTTCGCCAGTTAAAGGATCAGTTATTAAAAATTTAAAAAGACTATTGAATTCAGCTGTTTTGCTTACTGATGAATCACTTTTACTTGTTATGTAGTTGTGAATTTGATTTGCTAATTCGCGATCAATTTCTAAATGTTTACTTTCAAAATCCGTTTCAGGCATAGTTGATTTTAATCTTTCTGCATATGATATCATGTTATCATTTGATTTTTCTAAATTATGAATGACAACATCTAATAAGCTATTTTTTAGTATTTCATAATACTCTGTTGGTAATGAGTTTGATTCTAATCTATAATAAGAAAAATAATTAGTTAATCCATTATAAATAGAATTAGATAACATCTCTTCAGGAGTTTTAAATTGACTCCTATTATTTTGTTTCTTTTTACGATTTACATTTAATTCAGTATGGGCATATAATTCATCAAATGTTGGATATACAGAAGAATCCATAGAACTAGTTGTTATAGTTAATCCGTATACATCTTTGCTATGTTCTTTTAGAATGGTATCTATTTCGTAAAAAGCAGAGTCCATATATCTTTTATGCACATTTGGAGTTAAAAATCCAAATTCGTCTCCAGCAATTCTTGCAATAATTGTATCTTCAGGTAAATTTTCTTTTATTAACTTAATAGCTTCAAATATTGCGTTATCTCCAGTTTCATAGGAATATGTTTTATTTAATTGATTAAGTTTATTGAAGTCTCCAAATGTAAAACAAAATAGTTCATCTTCTGAAAAGTCTTGATACATACTATAAAGAATACTATTAAAATATTGTTTAGAAAAAACACCTAGATCTTTAAGCTTAGTATCATATACAAAATCGTTCAAATAATTTTTCTTTGAGTTCATAATTTCTCCTTTGACATTATTTTAAATTTTTAATTGCCTCGATTCTATCTTCTATTGATGGATGAGTAGAAAATAGGCTACTTGACTTTTTCTTTTTATCTTTTAGGGGACATACAATATACATATGTGCTGTAGATGAATTTGCAACTTCTAATTCATCTGGATCTGAGTCTAATTTTGTAAGTGCAGATATTAATCCATCTGGATTTCTTGTAAATTCAATAGCTGTGGCATCAGCCAAGTATTCTCTTCTTCTAGATATGGCAAGTTGCATTAGTTGACCAAAAAGAGGCGCAAATATAAGTAAAATAAGTCCTATTATCATAAGAATGCCATTTGTTTTACTATCATCATCTCTTTTTCTGCTAGAACGAAAAGTCCATCTAGAGAATATATCTGACAACATAACGATTAAACCAAGCATTACAGTAACAACTGCGGATAATCTTATATCATAATTTTTTATATGAGACATTTCGTGAGCAATTACTCCCTCTAATTCATAATAATTTAATTTTTCTAGAAGACCAGTTGTTACACATATTACAGAATTTTCAGGATTTCTTCCTGTTGCAAATGCGTTTGGCCCGAGAATCTTCCACTACATATAGTTTAGGTTTGTGAGAAAGACCACTAGATATCATAAGAGTATCTAATATATTAACTAACTTTTGATCTTCTTCGTGTGTTGCAGGTCTAGCCTTATTCATAGATAGAATTATCTTGTCTGAGTTATAGTAACTAATGTATGCAGATACACTAGAAAAAATAAGTGCAAATACAATAGAAAATGTACCTAAATCAAAAGCCATACAAATAAAGTATATAATTAAAGTAACCATTAGGATAAATCCAAATATTACAATTCCACTTTTTATTTTATTATTTTTTATATCTTCGTACATAAATATCACCTTTTTATAAAATACGGACGACCAATGGTCGCCCCTACATATACATTTTTTAATTAGTTGTTAAAATCTACTTTTACATTTTTTCTAGCATCTTCACTATCTACTTTAAACATTTCTTCTGGTTTAAAACCAAATATAGCAGCAACAATATTTGCAGGAATTACTTGTAACTTTGTATTGTATCTTGTTACTGTGTCATTGTAGAATTGACGAGATGCAGCTATTTTGTTTTCTGTAGCTCTTAATTCTTCTTGTAATTCAGAGAAATTTTGACTAGCTTTTAAATCTGGATAATTTTCAGAAACAGCCATTATTGTTTTTAATGCTCCAGAAAGTTGATTATCTAAATCAGATTTTTCAGCAACTGTTGATGCATTAGCCCAAGATGTTCTTAAAGCTGTAACTTTTTCTAAAACATCGCTTTCATGTTTCATGTATCCTTTTACAGTATCAACTAAATTAGGAATTAAATCAAATCTTCTTTGAAGTTGTACATCCATTTGAGCAAATGCATTTTTTGCTCTTTGTCTTAATGTAACTAAACTATTATAAATAGAAATAATAATCAAAATTAAGACAATAACGATTGCAAGTATAATGTATCCCATATTTTTTCCTCCCTTATAAATTATGATTGAAGTATATCATAAAAAATATACTATTGCAACAAATGCAACAAATTTTTAATGTGTATTTGCAATTGACTAATGTAGAAATAATTTATATAATAATTAGAATAAAGGAGGGATTGCTATGGAGCTTAGGTTAATATATGGTAGGGCAGGAAGCGGAAAAAGTAAGTATTGCTTTGACCAAATAAAAGAAAACATAAATAAAAATCACTCAATATATATTATAACTCCTGAGCAATTTTCTTTTACAGCAGAGAAAAAATTATTGGAAACAATTAGCGTTTGTGAAGAACAAGATCAATGTTGTTCTGTAATAAATGCAGAAGTAATAACTTTTAATCGTATGGCAGATAGAATATTTAATGAAGTAGGAGGAGTAAATAACACTCATATAAGCAAAGCTGGAAAGGCTATGCTTATTTCTAGTATCTTAAAAAAACAAAAGAAAAATTTAAAATTTTTAGGTAATACAGATGAATTTACAGATGTTATATTAAGAACTTTTAAAGATTTTAAAAAACATAATGTAACCTTGGATTTTTTGCAAGAAACAACAAAATCTATAGATAATAAATATTTAGAGTCAAAATTAAATGATATAAATTTAATCTATACTTCATATGAAGAAAAATTAAAAGATAGCTATATAGATGATGATGATGTGTTAACTATTTTATCAGATAAATTAGAAAAAAGCGAAATGTTTAAAGATTCCATAATATATATAGATGAATTTGCAGGATTTACTAAACAAGAATATATTTTAATAACAAAATTACTGAAAATAGCAAACCAAGTAAATATAACAGTTTGTGCAGACACATTAGAGGAACCAGAATTTATAGATACAGATATATTTTATTCAAACAAAGTAACAGCAAAACGATTGATGGAATGTGCCAAAACTGTAGGAGCGAGGATTGCTCATCCGCAAAATGTGGGGGGCGATGTCCACAGATTCAAAAGCGAAGAATTAAAACACCTAGAAGAAAATTTATATAATGTAAATTTTGGAAAATATAATAAAGAAAACAAAGATATATCTTTATTTTTAGCAACAAATTCATATTCAGAAATAGAATATGTTGCACAAAACATAATAAAATTAGTAAGAAATGAAAATCTACGATACAGGGATATTTCAATCATTACAAAGGACGTAAACACATATTCTTCTTTAATAAAAGCCATTTTTCAAAAGTACAATATACCTGTTTTTATTGATGATGAAAAGGATCTAAGTCAAAATGTGTTAATTAAATATATTTTATCAATATTAGATATTTTTTCTAATAATTGGTCTTATGAAAGTATGTTTAATTATATAAAAACAGGATTTTTAGACCTAAAAAAAGATGATGTTTTTGAATTAGAAAATTACTGTATAAAGTATGGAATAAGAGGCAAAAAATGGTATGAGGAGGATTTCAAATATGGTGAAGAAGAACAAATAGAAAAATTAAATGGGCTAAGAATAAAAGTTGTAACACCACTAATAGATTTAAAAAATAATATTAGTAAAAGCAAAACTGTTAAACAAATTAGTCAAGAGCTGTATTTGTTTTTAGTAAAAAATGGAGTTTTTGAAACTCTAAATAAAAAAATAGATTATTTACAAACAGTAAATGAGATAGATATGGCAAACGAATATGTTTCAAGTATAAATTTAGTTATAAATTTATTAGATGAGATTGTTTCATTATTTCAAGATGAAAAAAGTTCTTTTGAAAATTATAGAGATTTATTAAAAACAGGATTTTCTTCTAGTAGCTTAAAGAATATACCAGCAACTTTAGACCAAGTAATAGTAGGAGATGTAGATAGGTCAAGAAGCCACAAAGTAAGAGCAATTTTTATAATAGGATTAAATGACCGGAGTATTTCCAAGTGCAAATAAGGATGAAGGTTTTTTAAATGATGAAGACAGAGAAATTTTAAAACAGAACGGTATGGAAATAGCAAAGACTACAAAGGAACAATTATATGAAGATCAATTTAATATATATAAGGCTTTTACAACAGCAGAGGAAAAGCTATTTTTATCATACCCATCAACAGATAGAGAAGCTAAGGCATTAAGACCATCAATTATAATTTCTAAAATAAAAAAAATAAATCCAAATTTGATCCAAAAAAGCGATGTTGTTTCTAAAACTTCAGAGATAATTACTGCATCAAATACTTTTGAAGAACTATTAAGTAATATTAGAGCATATAATGATGGAGAAGAAATTGATGACATATGGTTTAATGTATATAATTTATATAAGCAAGATAATGATTGGAAAGAAAAGCTATATAGTTCATTGAGGGGCTTAGGTTATACAAATAAAGCTCAGAATTTAAAGGAAGAATACATAGAAAAAATGTATGGAGATACTTTAAAGACAAGTGTTTCTAGGTTAGAACAATATAAAAGATGTCCATTCTCGTTTTATTTAAAATATGGATTAAATGTATCTGAAAAAGATACTGGAAAAATTCAGGCTGTAGATACAGGATCATTTATGCATGAGGTAATTGATGAATTTTTTGATACTATTAAGCAAAAGGAATTTAATATAAAAACATTAGAAAAAGAAGATATTAGGCAAATAGTAAATAAGATAATTGAAGAAAAACTAAATTTAAAGAAAAATTATATATTTACAAGTACACCTAAATTTGTAGCATTAACCAACAAATTAAAAAAGGTAGTATTGGAATCTATAGAATATATTGTTTATCAGTTATCTATAAGCAGTTTTGAAGTTTTAGGTAATGAAATGTCTTTTTCAAATAGAGGAGAATATCCGGCAATAACTTTAAACTTAGACGATGGCAGGAAGGTAGAAATAACAGGTAAAATAGATAGAGTAGATATTGCCAAAATGAGTGATGGAAAATACATAAGGATAATAGATTATAAATCTTCTGCCAAAAATATTGAATTGAATCAGGTACTTGCAGGTTTGCAAATACAGCTACTTACATATATGGATGCAATTACAAAAATAGAAGATGTACTTCCAGCAGGAATTTTATATTTTAATTTATTAGAACCAGTTGTTAAAAAGAACAAGAATTTTTCAAATGAAGATATAGAAGAAGAAATAAAAAAACAATTTAAAATGAAGGGATTAGTTTTAGCCGATATAAATATTATAAAATTGATGGATAATAAATTAGAAACAGGTTACTCAAATATTTTACCAGTATATGTAGGCAAAGATGGTGTAAGCCCTAGCAAATCAAGTATTGCTACAAAAGAAGAATTTTATAAAATGCAAAAATACATAAATAGGTTAATCAAGCAAATTTCTAAGGAGATTTTAAGTGGGAAAATTGAAATTAAACCATATTTTGATGCAAAGTCTAAAAAAACTCCTTGTGAGTATTGTGCATATAAACCAATTTGTAAATTTGATACAAATCAAAATGAGTATGAATATATAGGTAACTTATCTTGGGAAGAATGCATAAATAAAATAGAGAATTTGTAGGGGCAGGGCTAAAGTACGCCCGTAAATAAGGAGGATTAAATGGATTTATCTAATGAAAATGTAGTTCATGTAAAGAAAAATGGAATAGAATATATACAATTTAAAAAACTATTAGAATATGAAGATATTTTAACCCATTGTTTTACATTAAAACCACTAGATTTTGGAGACAATAGTAATTATGAAGAGAAAAAAGATATAGTAATCAAAAATTATAAAACAATATGCAATGAACTAAATATAGATTATAAAAATATTGTAAGACCATATCAAACTCATACAAATAATGTAAAAGAACTAGGAGAGGATTTTGGGATATTTTTAGATGAAAATAAAGATATAGATGGATTTATAACTAATAAAAGAAATAAGATATTAAGTTTAACTTATGCAGATTGTACTCCAATATATTTATTTGATCCAGTAAAAAAGGCAATAGGTAATATTCATTCTGGTTGGCAAGGAACAGTCAAAAAAATTGCAAAGAAGTCGATAGAAAAAATGATACAAGTTTATAATAGTAATCCTGAAAATATAATTTGCGTAATTGGTCCAACGATAAGAAGGTGTCATTTCGAAGTAGAAGATGATGTAAAAGATATATTTTTAAAAGAGTTTGAAGATATCAAAGATATAATTACTAAAGGAGAAATAAAGGAAAGTAAGCAGAAATATTATATTGATACAGTAAAAATAAATAAAAGAATGTTAATGGAAATGGGAATATGTGAAGAGAATATAATAGATTGTGGAATTTGTAGTGTGTGCAATAGTGAGTTAATTCATTCTTATAGAAAGGAAGGCAAAACCGCAGGAAGAAACACAGCTTTAATTATGTTGAAATAAATTGATTTATAACTAGGAATTAAATATATATTATTTTTTATAAAACCTTCGAGGTTTTTAGGGTAATCCGGCGGCCATGCTGCTCAGGCTTTTAGTAAAAAATAATATATATTTAATTCCTCAATAAAAATAATTGTAAATTAAAGGAGGAAATATATGTTACCAAAAAAACTAGAAAAAGGCGATACAATAGGAGTTATTGCTCCATCTAATCCGATAACTGAAAAGTCAATGCCAGATATAAATAACTCAATAAAATTATTTGAAGAAAATGGCTATAAAGTAGTTTTAGGAAGATTTGCGTTAAATAATGAGTATGGGTACAGTGCATCTCCTAAAAGTAAAGCAAAAGACATAAATGAAATGTTTGCAGATAAAAATATAAAAATGATATTTTGTGCAAATGGGGGCTTCAATTCTAATTCTACTTTTGATTACTTAGATTATGAATTGATAAAGAAAAATTCTAAAATAATATGCGGATTTAGTGATAGTACAAGCATTTTAAATGCAATTCATGAAAAAACAGGACTTGTTACATTTCATGGACCAACTTTTAAATCACTAACAACTTGGGAAACAGATTATGGGTTTAGAGAAATTATAAAGAGATTTGAAAAAAAGAACTTAGAATTGGGAACGAGTGAAGATGAGTATTTAAATATATTAGAAGGTAAATGTACAGGAAAATTGGTTGGTGGTAATTTAAGTTTAATTTCCAGAATGGTTTGTGGAAAATATAATGTAGATTTTAAAAATAAAATATTATTCATAGAGGACTTAGGGTTAGAATCACCTCCAGGAATGATTTGCAATTATTTATACTATATGAAACAAAATGGAGTATTCGACAAAATTTCTGGAATTTGGGTACGGAAACTATGAAACAGAAGAAAAAATAAGTTTAGAAGAAATTTTATTACAAGTATTAGATGATGAATATAATTTCCCAATTATTAAGTCTAATAATTTTGGACATACAGATAAAAAGACAGTAATACCAATAGGCGTAGAGGCCCAGATAGATACAGTAGCAAAAGATAAAATTATATTATTAGAGAATTGCATATTGTAGAGGTTGCATAACATGCAACCTCTACAATAAAAATATTATTAAAATATATTGCAAAATCGTAGGGGCGAGCAAAAGCTCGTCCAAGTGGCAAAGCCACTTTTTTCTGCCAGCATCTTCCAATTATGTTAACAATATGTTATAATTATATTTATGGTAATATTAAAATGTAATGAAAATGTAAAGAAGAATGTTTTTAGTATTTCCCTAAAAGTTAATAAATAATGGAAAAATTAGCATATTGATATATATTATATTATTTATATAATGTATATTGATAATATAATGGGAGGATTTTATGAGAAAACCAATAAGTATAAAAATAATCTTTTTTATGGCTTTTATCTTAGTATTTTCATTGAAAATAGAGGTGCTTGGAGCCAATATAGAAGATAAAATTGGTAGTGTAGAATATACAGAAGAATATAAAGCATGGCTAAATTTAACAGATGAAGAGCAAAAAAATTCTGTAATGCCAAGAATGTATGACACAAGTAATTATAGTAGTGATTCAAAAGTTAATGTATTAAAATCGGCAATCTTTTCTCCTAGACTTACCGCAACAAATTATACAAAATATGATTTAAGAGATGATATAAATATAAATGTTAGAAATCAGGGTGGCACGGGTTCTTGTTGGGCTTTTGCAACTAATAGTGCAATTGAATCAAATATAGAAAAAACAACCAATAAAATTTCACCAATGTTTTCTGCAAGATATACAGAATATGCAACTGCAAAGACTTTTTTGGATGGTATAAATTCAAAAGCATATAACAGAGAAGTTAATGCAGGTGGTAATGTAGAACTTGCATTAGGATTATATACAAGAGGTGATGGACCAGTTTTAGAAAAAAATATGCCATTTGTAGATAGTAGCAATAAAATATATTTGTCTAACATACAAAATAAGAATGTAGAAAAACAAGTAAAAGACTATGTTAGATTTCAGGGAATTTATAAAACATATAATAATGGAAGTGTTACATATAAAGATGGAAGTGGAAATGTTTATAGCCCTTCAAAATTAAAACAAATAAGAGATGAAATAAAAACACATATAGCAAAATATGGAGCGGTTGTTTCTCAAACATATGGTGTTGGAGGAGCAAGTGGTGCTGCAATAAGATATTATAATAATACTAAAAATGTATTAAGCTCTACAGCATATTTTTGCAATAATTCTTCTGTTAAGGCTGACCATCAAATTACAATTATTGGTTGGGATGATACATATTCTAGAACTAATTTCAATGCAAGTTGCAGACCAAGTACAGATGGGGCATATATAGTTTTAAATTCTTGGGGAGAAAGTTTTGGAGAAAATGGGGTATATTATGTATCTTATGAAGATTGCCTAATAGAAAATAATATATTGGGTATTGTTTCAACTACAGATATTGAATATGACAATATTTATCAATATGATGAATTAGGAAATAACTATGCTATGTATTCGTCAGAAGATGTTTATGGAGCAAATGTTTTTAAAAGAGAGAAAAGCTCAAAAAGTGAATGGCTTACAGAAGTAAGTGTATCAAGTTTAGTTGATACAAAATGCGAGATATATGTAAATGCAAAAGATGGAGATTTAAACCCTGAGAAATTAAAGAAAGTTTCAGATACACTAGAATTGAAAAATGGTTATCATACAATTAAACTAAAAAATCCAGTACAATTAACAGGAGATAAATTCGTTGTGGTTGTAAAATACATTAAAAATGGCGGAAGTGCGTATTTTGGATTAGAACATCCTGATATAGGTTATTGGAATACAGCTACTGCAGGTAAAGGGCAAAGCTATATTTCATTTGACTCAAACGAATGGTATGATATAAACGAATTATCAGCTACAACAGCAATACCTACAAATTCTAATTTATGTATAAAAGCATTTACAGAATATGAAATAGCAGTGTCTAAATTTTTCGAAGTAAATAAATATAATTTAGATAGTAGATATATATTTAATGTGACACCAGGAACGAGAGTAAGTGAATTAGATAATAATATTTCTACAAATATGGAGTATACAATATATAATAAAAGTGGAAATGAGGCACAAAAAAATAATATAATATTTACTGGGATGAAATTAGAAAATGAAACTGATACATATAAAATAGCTGTAAAAGGCGATTTGAATGGGGATGGCAATGTAGATATATCAGATATTTTGAGAATAAAAATGCATTTAGTAGATATAACAAAATTAAAGGATGAATTTTTTAGAGCTGCAGACATGGATAATGATAAAATGGTTACAATATCAGACTTTCTTAGTCTAAGAGTAAATATGATAAATTAGTTGTAATATATTTAGGAGATTTTAATGTATAAAAGTTTTGAAGAATTAGAAGAAGTATGTAAAAATTGTACGAAGTGTAAATTGTGCAATAATAGAACAAATGTGGTTGTTGGAACAGGAAACAAAAATGCAGATTTAATGTTTGTTGGCGAAGGCCCACGGTGCAGATGAAGATAGATTAGGAATTCCTTTCGTTGGAAAAGCAGGAAAATTGATGAATGAGGCCTTTAAGGGAATTGGTATAAATAGAGAAGAGATATATATTGCAAATATTGTGAAATGTAGACCACCAGGAAATAGAAATCCAGAACATGATGAAACGGTTGCTTGTTTAGATTATTTAAGAAGCCAAGTAATGTTAGTGCAACCTAAAATAATTGTTTTACTTGGAAGTGTAGCGTTAAAGAATATTTTAGGTGAAGAATATGGAATTACTGCTTCTAGAGGAAAATGGATTGAACAAAAAAATATAAAATATATGCCAACTTGGCATCCAGCAGCATTACTAAGAGATGAAAGCAAAAAAATAGATTTTTGGAAAGACTTAAAAGAAGTAAAGAAAATAATGTAATGATTATTTCTAGAATAAGAATATAAAAGATAATAAATGAAAAAAGAAAAATTATAATAATATTTTTATGAGTTAGACCATGAGTCGTTATGTCTTGAAACCAAGTAGAGTGTGTCACGATACATTGTTTAGCCGTATCTTAAACGCCTTGGAGAACGAATTTAAAATATTATTATAATTTTTCTTTTATTTAATACTTAATATCAAATTCTTTTTCACTGCTTGTGCTATTTATTTTAAATAACTTGCATATTTTTTGAATAATTGTTTTAAATATTTTAATAACTTTGTTTGAATTATCTATAACTAATAAATTCTTATTAGTATTTCTGTATTCTATCATATTTCCATTTGCTTCTATATAATCTCTTATTGAATCTAGGGCAATCATTGTATTGCGATAAAAGTCATTGTAAAAATTATAATCATCAGTATAACATAATACAGTTTTAAAATTATATAATTTATCCTGAAAGTTTTTAACATCATCTAATGTAGAAATATTATTAAATTCTTTTGTAAAGCATGTTCCGTATTATCAATTCTTGAGTGCCTAAAAATACTTTTCTTATGGCAGCCTTTCTATTAGAAATGAGTCTGTTTAATGCTTTAACATCTTTTTCAGTTGTAGCATTTTGAAGTTCAACAGTAAAATAATATAAATCATCTTCTAGTTTTAAAACTTTATCAAAGTTTGCTTCAATCTTATTATAAGTTTTTTTGTCTGAATAAGATATAAATGTGTTCTTAAAAAGATCATTTGAATTTAATGTGCTGTGATATAGTGGGTAAGTTCCAGTGAAATATATCATTTCATTAAGTAATGCGCATTGCATAGGGTAACAATCTGGACTTATTGTATTTATATTTATATCATAATATTTAGCATTATCAAAATCTAATCCTTGCGCAGTTGATGCCATTAGTTGAACTGCAGCCTCATTTAAAGCAACACCTGAAGCGCCTAATGTATATAATCCAAGTCTTTCTAATTTGCATTTATCATTTAATTTAGTTTGAATAAAATGAATACACTCATGTAAAGCAAATATGGAATTTTCAGATACAGACAAATCGATAGTATCATTAAAATATATAGAATTATCTATGTATAAATATTTCGCAGCGACATCATTTGAAGGCATTTTTGCTAAATACATATCAATTCTTGCAATTGATGAAAACAAATCATCATAGTTTAATAAAAATTCTGAAAAATATGCACAAATTTTATCAGAAATATTTTTTGCAATTCTATTGATTTCAAGTGTATCAAGTTTTCTAACGATTGAAATACCTTCTTTTTTTAAAATAGAATCAATATGCACTTAAAGTACCTCCACAATTATTTGATTTTATTATATAATAAATTTGTTTGATATTATATTTCATTTCTATTAAGAGTATATTACATTTTTGTTACAAGTATTTATTATTAAAAAAAATATTGTATAATTAAACTATGAAAAGTAATATTATTTTGAACAAAGGAGAAATAACTATGAAACAAAAGAAAACTTTATTAACAGCAATAATTGCATTGCTACTTATTATTCTTAATGTGAATTTTGTATATGCTGATGAAGGGAGAGCTAGTATAGAAATTATACCAGATCTACAAAATGCAAAAGGAGGTCAAACAGTTACTTTTACAGTATATTTAAGTGATGTAGTCTCAGAACTAGGTATGGGAGGTTTGCAAGGAGCTCTAAATTTCAGTTCTGAATTTGATATAGATACAGTTGAAGTTAATGGATTAAATGGAAGTACAGTTACATTTAATGAAGATAATAATTATTTTGCATCACTTATAGATATAAATAGCAAAAAAGATATAGATAAATTAATAAAAAATAGAACAGCTATAATGGAAGTATCTGTTAAAGTAAAAGAAGGTGCAACTATTGGAAACAAAGCAACAATGGCAATAATACCTCAAGATTCAGAAGAGGGACAACCAGAAAGACTATTTGTTGCAGAAGCATATTATGATGAAAGTGGAAATATTCAAACTAGACCTATTACAACTTCTCCTGCTACAGCATCAGTTACTGTATCTGAAGAGGGAGGAACAATTGTAATTCCACAAACAACACCTAGCCCAAGACCAAGTAGTAGACCAACATCATCACCATCAGTTATAAATACAACACCACCAAGCAAATTACCACAAACAGGAATTTCTGATAATCCAGTGCCAGTATTATTTGGAGCATTAGTAGTAGTTTTAATATCATATGTAGCATACAGAAGATATAAAGAAGTATAAAAATAAAATAAACAAAAAATAGAAGTACATTTTCATGTACTTCTATTTTTATATTATATTACTTTATTATTTTATTACAATGTTGTAAATTTTATTTTTTACATATATTTCTTTTACAATTGTTTTTCCTTCTAGTAGTGAACTTACTTCTTTGTGTACGGTTTCTTTAACAACTTGCTCATCTGCGTCTACTGCAATTTTTACTGTTGCTTTTACTTTTCCGTTGAATTGTACAGGGATTTCTATTTCTGAATCTTTTGTTTTGCTTTCATCATATTTTGGCCAGGTACAATCAGATATTGTATGACCTACATTTAGTAATTCATATAATTCCTCTGTTATGTGTGGTGCAAATGGATTTAGTAATTCTAGGAAAGTTTTAAATTCTGATTTGTTTATTCTTTTTAATTTGTAAAATTCATTAATCATTGTCATAAATGTTGCAATAGAAGTATTAAACTTCATTTCTTCAATATCACTAGATACTTTTTTAACAGCCTTATGCATCATTTTTTCAAATTCAGGAGAATATGCATCTCCATCTACTAATATATCTTGTAAGTTCCAAACTCTCTCTAAGAATTTATAACATCCTCTAATACTATCCATAGACCAAGGAGCTGCTTGATCAAATGGACCTATAAACATTTCATAAACTCTAAAGGTATCTGCACCAAATTCGTTTACTATATCGTCTGGATTTACAACATTTCCCCTAGACTTAGACATTTTTTCTCCATTGCTTCCTAAAATCATACCATGTGATGTACGTTTTTGGTAAGGCTCTTTTGTTGGAACTACACCTATATCATATAAGAATTTATGCCAAAATCTTGAATATAGTAAGTGTAGGGTAGTGTGTTCCATACCACCATTATACCAATCTACAGGAGACCAATATTCTAGAGCTTTCTTTGAAGCCAATGCGTTATCATTATGTGGATCCATATAACGCAAGAAATACCAAGAAGAACCTGCCCATTGAGGCATTGTATCTGTTTCTCTTTTTGCACTTCCACCGCAATGTGGACAAGTTGTATTAATCCACTCAGTTTGTTTTGCTAAAGGAGATTCACCATTTTCTCCTGGTTCAAAGTCTTTTACATCTGGTAAAACAAGAGGTAAATCTTTTTCATCTAATGGCACCCAACCACATTTCTCACAATATACCATTGGGATTGGCTCTCCCCAATATCTTTGGCGAGAAAATACCCAGTCACGAAGTTTGTAATTAACTTTTCTTTTTCCAATTCCTTTTTCTTCTAAGTAGTTTATGCAAGTTTTAATAGCCTCTTTTACTTCTAATCCATCTAAAAATCCAGAGTTAACCATTGTGCCAGAATAAACATCTGTATGTGGTTTTTCTTGTACATTTTCTCCACCTGATACAACTTCTATTATAGGTAGCCCAAATTTCTTTGCAAAATCCCAGTCTCTATCATCATGAGCAGGAACTGCCATAATTGCACCAGTTCCATAGGTAATTAAAACATAATCTGAAATCCAAATAGGAATTTCTTTTCCTGTTAGTGGGTTTATTGCTGTTATTCCTTTTAGTTCCACACCAGTTTTTTCCTTAGAAAGTTCAGCTCTTTCAAAATCTGATTTTAATTTTGCTTGATTTTGGTAAGCCTTAACTTCATCTAAATTAGTAATTTTATTTGCAAGTTTTTCAATCATTGGATGTTCTGGAGCAATAACCATATAAGTTGCACCAAATAAAGTATCTGGCCTTGTTGTATATACTATAAGCTCCTCACCATCTAAATTTGCAAGTTTGAATTTTACTTCTGCACCTTCACTTCTACCAATCCAATTTTTTTGTTGTAATTTAATTTTTTCTAGGAAATCTATATCATCTAAATCATCAATAAGTCTTTGTGCGTATTCTGTAATTTTTAGCATCCATTGACTCTTTTCCTTTTGAACAACAGGGCTACCACATCTTTCGCAAACTCCGTTAACAACCTCTTCATTTGCTAAACCTACTTTACAACCTGTGCAATAGTTAATAGGCATAGTTGTTTTATATGCTAAACCGTGTTTAAATAATTGAATAAAAATCCATTGAGACCATTTATAGTAATTTGGGTCTGTTGTATTTATTTCACGAGACCAATCAAAAGAAAAGCCTAGAGCTTTTAATTGCTCTCTAAAATGATCTACATTTTGTTTTGTAACTATACTTGGATGGATTTTATTCTTTATTGCATAGTTTTCAGCAGGAAGACCAAAAGCATCAAATCCAATAGGGTATAAAACATTATAACCTTCTAATCTTTTCTTTCTTGCAATAATATCTAATGCTGTATAACTACGAGGATGACCAACGTGCAGTCCTTGTCCTGATGGATATGGAAACTCTATTAATCCATACCACTTTTTCATAGTATAATCATTTTTTGCATTAAATGTTCCCTCTTTTTCCCATTTTTGTTGCCATTTTTTCTCTATTTCCTTAAAATTATAAGACATAAGGCATCCTCCTTGTTTGTATAAAAATAATGAAACTATTATACTACAAAAATTAAATATAGTCTAGGGAAATGGGAAAATTTTTATACGCATTGGAGGCGTAAAATGTGCACTTTTTTATTGCACAGAAAAAATAGTTTCAATTTTTCCACAGGCAATTTTTGTTCCAGAGTTTCCGGCTTGGTTGACTTGTAAAATCATCAGGCATATCGTGAATAATAACTACCCTACCTATAATATCTTTTATTGTAAATTTGTTAATTAAAACATTCATATATGCATATCCATCATTTTCAATTAAGGGAGGCAAGTCTCCAATGTGAAAAGGATGAGGGCAGTTTGTAGTATTCAAATGAGATTTAGCATTTGCAAATTCATCACTTGTATTCCCAGTACAAGATGTACCTTCGTGTATATGGAAACCAAAAAATCTACCTGTACAATTATTTTCAGATTGTGGTAATCCGTTAATTTTGGCAGTAACTAAAACACCATTTTTTGTTTCCTTAAAAGTAACAGTTCCATTTATATTTGGATTTTTTTTCCCACCTTTAATATGAGCTTTTGCTGTATTTAAAAACATGTAACCACCTCTAATTTTTATTTCTATTAACATAATATGAAAAACAAGAATAAAATGTTAAGGAAAGTAAAAAGAAAGAGAGTGTGTTATGGGTAAGGAAAAATATAATAGAGCAAAAGTATATGAATATGCAAAGAAATGGGCATATTCTAGAAACCCACATTATTATAATTATGATGCACTAGGAGGAGATTGTACAAATTTTGTATCACAATGTATTTTTGCTGGATGCAACGAAATGAATTATAACCCAAATAATGGCTGGTATTATATAAACGGTAACAACAAATCTCCATCTTGGACTGGAGTAGAATTTTTATACAATTTTTTAAAAAACAATAAAGGAGTGGGACCATATGGAATTGAAACTACAATTGATAAATTAGATATAGGAGATATTATTCAATTAAGTTTTGAGAAAAACAAATTTTCACATAGTCTTGTAGTAATACAAAAAAGTAAAAATATAAATAATACATTGGTAGCAGCACATACATTTGATACGTTTGGCAAAAAAGTTTCAGATTATAATTTTTATAGTTATAGGTGTATACATTTAGAATTTTAAAGAGAAAGTGGCAAGTTGTATTTAATATAACTTGCCATTTTGCAGATAAAATATAATAAATACATTATTTATTGTATTGCAAATTAAAAACATATCATATATAATTTTTATAAATGAGGTAGAGATATATGCAAAAGAGTTTATTGATTACAGAAAAGCCAAGTGTTGCAATGGAATTTGCAAAGGTGTTAAAAATAAATACAACTAGAAAAGATGGTTTTTTAGAATCTGATACCTGGGTTGTTACATGGTGTGTAGGTCATTTGGTTACAATGTCTTATCCAGAAAAATATGATGAGAATTTAAAGTTTTGGAGATTGGATACTTTGCCATTTATTCCAAGTGAATTCAAGTACGAAGTAATACCAGCCGTAGAGAAACAATTTAATGTGGTAAAGGGACTATTAACAAGGGAAGATATATCTAAAATTTATGTATGTACTGACTCTGGGCGTGAAGGAGAATATATATATAGATTAGTAGATCAAATGGTTGGTGTTAATGGAAAAGAGAAAAGACGTGTATGGATAGATTCTCAAACTGAAGAAGCCATTTTAAATGGAATTAAAGATGCAAAGGATTTATCTGAATATGATAGCATTTCAGCATCTGCATATTTAAGAGCAAAGGAAGATTATTTAATTGGTATAAATTTTTCAAGACTTCTTTCAATAATATATGGAAGAAGAGTAGCAAAACAAATAAACGAAGATAAGGCTTCTATATCTGTTGGTAGAGTTATGACTTGCGTATTAGGTATGGTAGTATCAAGGGAAAGAGAAATTAGGAACTTTGTAAAAACAAAATATTATAAAATAATAGGTGAATTTGGGAGTGATACATCTTCATTTAAAGCTGAGTGGAAAGTAACTGAAAAATCAAAAATGTATAATTCAATAGAATTATATAACGAAACAGGATTTAAAAAACAAGAAGATGCAAAAAAATTTATATCTGAATTATTTAATGTAGGGAACGAGACCAACGTCGTTCCTAAAAATGCAATTATAACAGAGGTAAAGAAAAGCAAGCAAAAGGAAAATCCACCATTACTTTTTAATTTAGCAGAATTACAAAACGAATGTACAAAAAAGTTTAAAATAAAACCAGACGAAACATTAGAAGTAGTTCAAAACCTTTACGAGAAAAAATTGGTAACATACCCAAGAACTGATGCAAGAGTTTTATCAACAGCAGTAGCAAAAGAAATTACAAAAAATTTAAATGGAATAAGTAAGGGCTTTCAAAATGAAGAAATAAAAGCAATAATAAATAAAATGGTTAGTGAGAAGTATTCAACCAATCTTTTAAAAACAAAGTATGTAAATGATAGCAAAATAACAGATCACTATGCAATAATTCCAACAGGACAAGGGTATGAGAATTTCGATAAATTACCAGAGTTACATAAAGAAATATATATAAATATAGTAAAAAGATTTCTAAGCATATTTTATCCACCAGCAGAATTTAATAAAGTGTCTGTAACTTTAGAAGTTGAAAACGAACAATTTAGTACAAGCGGAAAGGTTTGTACAAATTTAGGATATTTAGAAATACTAAAACAACCTAAAAATACCGTAGGGGTCGGCGTCCTCGACGACCCGCAAAATACTGTAGGGAACGAGACCAACGTCGTTCCTATAAATACAGACAATCAAGAAAACGCAAATTTGGATATTTTAAATACACTAAAAAAAGGTCAAAATATAAATGTAGTAAATTATGAACTAAAAGAATCTGAAACAACACCTCCAACAAGATATAATTCAGGGTCTATAATTCTTGCTATGGAAAACGCAGGAAAACTAATAGAAGATGACGAATTAAGAGAACAAATAAAAGGAACTGGAATTGGCACAAGTGCAACAAGAGCAGAAATTATAAAGAAACTAGAAAGAATAAAATATATAGATATAAATAGTAAAACACAAATTATAACTCCAACAAATAAAGGAGAGATAATATTTGATGTAGTAGATTCATCAATGCCAGATATGCTAAATCCAAAACTAACTGCAAGTTGGGAAAAAGGGCTAGAAATGGTTGCAAACAAAGAAATTGAATCAGATGAGTTTATGGGAAAATTGGAAAACTATATAAAAGGGAAAATAAACAAATTAGTAATACCAATGTAGGGGTCGGTCTTGACCGACCCGTAGTTAATAATTATTTGTAGGTAGGAGGCGCTTATGAAAATTGGAGTGGACCTAGATGGAGTTACATTTGATACAGAAAAGCTTTATAGAGTGTGTACAGAATTATATGAGGTTTTAGACTTAAAGAAAAACAATATTAAAGATAATTCTAATCTTGTGTTTCAGAAAAGATATAATTGGACTGAAGATGAAACACAAGGGTTTATAGATAAATATCATGAATATATTGTAAGAAATGCCAATTTTATGCCTGGAGCAAAAGAAGTATTAAAACTTTTAAAAGAAGAGGGACACAAACTTATACTCATTACATCTAGAGGAAATAATGGAGAAGAGAAGTATATAAAAATAACAGAAGAAATATTTAAGGAGAACGATTTTGAAGTTTTTGATAAATGCTATTGGGGAATACTAGATAAAGCGAAAATTTGCACAGAGGAAAATATAGATTTAATGATAGATGATTATAATGAAAACTGTTTAAAGATTGCCAATGAGAGTATAAAAGTAATATATTTAAAAGATGCTCCATCATATGAAATAAATGATAATGAGTATATAAAGACTTTGTATAATTGGGGCGAAATATATAGATACATACGGTAGATTAACGTTGTAGGGGCACCGTTTGCGGGAATACCCTATAGGTTACGACACCACTGTGCCCGTGCTAAATAAATAATTTATTGCAAATGTTGTAGGGGCGATTTTAATCGTCCGTATACACATTACAAAAAAAGGAGAAGAAAATGAAAGAAGTAGAAATTTCAGAAGCAATTAGATATATTGGTGCAAGTGATAAAGAAACAAAAATATTTGAAAGCCAATACCATATACCAAATGGTATGGCGTATAATTCATATTTAATAAAAGATGAAAAAAATGTTGTTATGGATACTGTAGACAGGCACGTAACAGATAAATGGCTTGAGAATTTAGAAAGAGAATTAAATGGGGAAAGTGTTGAGTATTTAGTAGTTTCACATATGGAGCCAGACCATGCTTATAACATAGGATTACTTATTAGTAAATATCCTAATATGAAAATTGTTGGAAATGCAATGACTTTTAGAATGCTAAATAATTTTTTTGATGTAGATATTGAAAATAGAAAAGTTGAAGTAAAAGAAGCAGATACTTTAAATATTGGAAAACATACACTACAATTTTTTATGGCACCAATGGTACATTGGCCAGAGGTAATGGTAACTTATGAACAAACAGAAAAAGTATTATTCTCAGCAGATGGTTTTGGAAAGTTTGGAGCAATAGATACTGATGAAGACTGGGCTTGCGAGGCAAGAAGATATTATTTTGGTATTGTTGGAAAATACGGAGAACAAGTACAAGCCTTATTAAAAAAGGCATCTACATTAGAGATTAACACAATTTGCCCATTACATGGACCAATATTAAAGGAAAATTTAGAATATTATATAAATAAATATGATATATGGAGTAAATACGAACCAGAAGATGATGGAGTATTTATAGCAGTTGCATCAATTTATGGAAACACTATGGAGGTAGCAAAAAGGGTAGCTCAAATGTTAGAAGAAAAAGGAGTAAAGAAGGTTACAGTAGCAGATTTAGCAAGGGACGATTTCGCAGAAGCAATAGAAGATGCTTTTAAATATGGTAAGGTAATACTTGCTGCATCTACTTACAATATGAGTGTATTCCCACCAATGAGACAATTTTTAACAAACTTAAAAGAAAGAAACTATCAAAAAAGAAAAATAGGAATAATAGAAAATGGAACATGGGCACCAGCAGCTGGAAAGTGCATGAAGGAAATGTTAGGACAAATGAAAGATATAGAAATTGTTGAGCCAACAGTTACAATAAAATCAAAGATGAAAGAGGGAAATATTGCTGAATTAGAACAATTAGTTAATGCAATTTTATTGTAATAACATCAATATTAAATCAAAAATATAATAGAAAGGAAGGATTTTTATGAAATTAAAAAAATGTACAAAATGTGGAGCTCTTATAAGAGTGATTGAGAATTGTAATTGCAATGACAATGGAATTACTTGTTGTGGAGAAAAAATGGTAGATGTAATACCAAACTCTACAGATGCAGCAGTAGAAAAACATGTACCAGAATTAAGTATTGTAGACAACAAATTAGTTGCAAAAGTAAACCATGTAATGGAGGAAGATCATTTTATAGAGTGGATTTCATTTAAAAATGGAGACTTAGAAAAAACAGTATATCTAACTCCTGGAAAACCGGCAGAAGCAAGATTTTGCAGAACAGAAGGAACAACAGTATATGCATATTGTAATAAACATGGATTATGGAAAAAGGAAATGTAATACAATTTTTTATTTCTTAATTGATATATATAGGGGCGCATGAAAAGCGCCCCTATTGGTATTATATCCAATTTTTATGATGTTTTATATAATCTTTTTTTACAATCATTGCAACAACTACATAAAGTAAAGGTATTAGTATAATTACAGAAATATATTTTAAAGGTAGAGCAACTAATCCAATGAATTTGCCGAGTGTTGTGAATGGGAATATTATTGCAATAATGCTTAGTGTAATTGATGAAAAATATACCATTTTTGATGCATTGCTTTCTTTAATTGGAGTTTTTGCTGTACGAATAACATGTAGTCCAACCAAGTTTGAAACCACACCATAAGAAAACCATATTGTTTGAAATAGAGCAGCATCTGGCAATCTTAAATTAAATCCAAACCATAATATGGCAAAAACAATTAAATCGAACATTGAACTAATAGGTCCCATAAAAAACATAAAGTTTTTTATGCTTTTTAAATTCCATTTTTGTGGCTCTCCTAAATATTCTTCATCTACATTATCAAAAGGCAAAGTTAGTTGCCCAATATCATATAGCAAACTTTGAACTAGCAATTGTATTGGTGTTATTGGAAAAAACGGCAAAAGCATACTTGCAATTAAAACTGATATTACTTCTCCAAAGTTGAAACTTACTGCCATTTTTATATATTTTAATAAATTACCAAAAGTTTTTCTTCCTTCTCTAACACCTTGAATTAATACATTTAGATCTTTTTCTAAAAGAATAATATCTGCTGTTTCTTTAGCAATATCAACAGCTGTATCAACAGAAATTCCAACTTCTGAATTAGTAAGTGATGGAGCATCATTAATGCCATCTCCCATATAGCCAACAACATTTCCAGCATCTTTTAAAAGTCTTACAATTCTAGCCTTTTGAATAGGAGAGAGCTTTGCAAAAACATTTGTATTTCTTAGTATTCTTAAAACTGCAATATCACTCATTTTATCTAGCTTACTTCCTGTAACTATTCTCGAAGTATTTATACCTACTTTTGAGCATATACATTTTGTTACAGCCTCGTTATCTCCTGTTAGAACTATAACTCTAATACCATTTTGGTTTAGCTTTTCAATAGAAGCTTTGGCAGATTCTTTTGGAGGGTCTAAAAATCCGGTAAAGCCTACTAATATCATATTATTTTCATCTTGAACACTAAATCCATTTGTGCTCTTTGTTGTTTCTTTATATGCCACTGCAACAACCCTTAAACCAGATTCATTTAAGTCTTTTGTAAGTTTCCTTATGAATTCCTTTTTTTCAGTAGTAATAGGAGTAATTTCGCCATTGTAATCTATAAATTTGCACACACTTAAAATTTCTTCTAAGGCGCCTTTTGTTATCATTTTGCAAGAATTAGCATTGTCAGACACTATTATAGATAATCTTCTTCTTGAAAAATCAAAAGGTATTTCATCAATTTTTTTAAAATTATTTGCAAATTCGGTTAAGTCTTCAATTTCTGCTCTTTTAATAATGGCTTCATCAATATTTCCCTTTAAACCTGTTTGAAAATATGAATTTAAAAATACATATTCTAGAATTCTTCGGTTTTCATTTCCTTGTATATCTAAGTATTTTTCTAAAACAATGTTGTCTTCTGTTAAAGTTCCAGTTTTATCTGTACATAAAATATTCATTGCACCAAAACTTTGAATAGAATCGAGTTTTTTTACTATTGTTTTTTTCTTAGACATCCTAACAGCACCTTTTGCTAGGCTTGAAGATAGAATAACAGGAAGTAAAAGCGGAGTAATTCCAATTGCTATGGCAACAGAAAAGGTAAATGCAACAAGTGTGTCATGCTTCCAAGCATTTAGTAAAAATGCAACAGGAATCATAACCAACATAAAACGCATTAGCAATTTACTAATACTTTTAATTCCTTTTTGAAAGGCAGTTTGAGGTTTACCACTACTCATTGTATGAGCAACTTTTCCAAAATAAGTATTTTCTCCAACTGCAAATACAACTCCTTTTGCATATCCACTTATAACATTAGTTCCCATAAAACAAATATTATCTAAATCTGTAATTGAGTCTATTGAAGTATTAGCAGTGTCTACTGTCTTTTTTACTGCATCAGATTCGCCAGTTAGCGAAGATTGACCAACATATAAATCTTTCGAATCTATAATTCTTAAATCTGCTGGAATCATATCTCCTGCAGATAAAATAATAATATCACCAACTGTAATCTCTTTCATAGGAATTTTTTGTTTTTCTCCATTACGAATAACAGTTGAAGTAGCTGCAACTAATTCTTTTAGCTTTTCAGCAGCTTTATTAGAGCGGAATTCCTCAAAAAATTCTAATAAAGTGCTTGTAATAATTAGTATTAAAATAACAATTATATTTGCAAACGAAGGAGGATCCAAAAGAATAATATCTGTATAAATTAAGATTAAGGTTATTCCCATTAAAATACCATTAAATGGGCTAAATAAGCTTGCTAGAAAATAATTATACCATTTCTTTGGCTTTGCTTGTTTTATTTGGTTTAACCCATATTTTGCTTTCGCTTTTTCTACTTCTTCAGTAGACAAACCATTTGGATTTATAGAAAACTCTTTTAAAAAATCATCTTTATTTAATAGAGATGGGGTGTTATACATTTTTAAAATATCATTTGATTTTGTGCTAACATTAGTAGCTGCCAAATCAATCACTCCTTTTTATTATTGTATAGAAAAATGATGCCAAATGTTGTAGAGGCGGGCATAGTGTCCGCATTCCAAAATAGTTTTTCCAAAATGTAACATCAATATGTAAGGTAATTGATTTTTTATTCAATAAATACAACAAATGCACCCGTTTTAATAAGGGGTGCATTTGTCACTCAAGTTGAATTGCTTGATTTTTTTGTCAGCAATAGCCATAATTTGTTATGCTGGAAAGTTTACCAGCAAAGGTCGCTTACGCTTGGACGCATAGGTTTATTAGCGTAGTAATCGCGTATAATTTCTTTTCTTTCATCATCTGTTGTAGTTGGTGAAACAAAAAATCCACCATCTAATAGAGAAACCTGAATGCCTTTAAACTCTGTGTTTGAGTTTAAGTCATAAACTTTCAAAAGTTCTTGCCGGAAGTTAGAACCTGCTTCAAAGCAGCCCATAGCCACATCAAAAGCATCTTCAGCACTAGCAGAAGCCTCAACAAAGTTGATTTTGGCAATACCATCACTAAAGCCAGTTAGTTCAAGCCGAGAAATTCTGTCGGAAAGTACTTTAAAAAGATAGTTCATTTCAAAACAAACTAATGTTGCCATAATTATTCCTCCTCGCAAAGTTTATAGTTGTTTATATGGCATGCTGACTATAAAGGTTTACTGTGAAATTATATCATAAATTTATATAATTTACAAATAAGAAAAATTCTTATAACTGCATTTGCTAAAAAGCAAAAAATATGGTATAATTATAGTAACTTATGTTATCTCCTTATCTCAATGGCTTCGAGACAGCATAGGTAATAAAAATTAAGGAGGCGTTAGTATGAGTATGCTAACAAAGGTTGAATACTGTTATATGGTTTCGGAGATCAACAATGTGATTAACTGTATGGAGAAAGATGGGTGGCGGATGAGAGGAACTCCTATTCCTTATTTTCAAGATTTCACAACCGATTCTGAGAATAGTTCGATGTTCCTTTTGACATTCGAAAGACCTGACACGACGAGTGCTCAAAATCCAAGTGCATCAAATATGCAGAGCTCCAATGTGTCAAACACATCGAGTGTTCAAAATTCCAGTGCATCAAACACACAGAACTCCAATGTGCCAACTTTCAATGCTGGTTGTGACAATGGAGAATCTAAAATTAGGCTTGAGAAAGACTAACTACAACATAACTACAACACAAAAACAACTCACGAATTTTTTCGTGGGTTGTTTTTGTGTTAACTTGCTTTTTAATACATATAGATATAAAATAATAACAATAATTAAATGTAATGGAGGATTAGTGTGAAAAAACAAGTTTTTCACACTAATGCTACAATCGCTAACGCCTTTGAGATTTCCTCATTACATTCGGAAACTCAATTCGGCTAATAAAAACCTCTTTCATTCTTACAATTTAATTTAGAGGTTTTTATAAAATATTTGTTAGAGCATTAAATTGCTCGAATGGAGGTTTTTATGTTGGAAAGAAGTAATACAAGAAAAATAATGGTTGGAAATGTACAAATAGGTGGACAGAACAAAGTTGTAATTCAATCTATGTGTAACACAAAAACTAAAGATGTAGATGCAACTGTAAAGCAAATACTAGATTTAGAAAATGTAGGTTGCGAAATTATAAGAGTTGCGTGTATGGATATAGAAGATGCAAAGGCAATTAAGCAAATAAAGGAAAGAATACATATTCCAATGGTTGCAGATATTCATTTCGACTATAGAATTGCATTAGAGGCAATTAATTCAGGTGTAGATAAAGTAAGAATAAACCCGGGAAATATTGGATCAATTGATAGAGTGAAAATGGTTGTAGATGCTTGTAAAGAAAGGAATATTCCAATAAGAATAGGTGTAAATTCTGGGTCATTGGAAAAAGACTTATTAGAGAAATACGGAAAACCAACAGCCAAAGCAATGGTAGAAAGTGCCGCAAAACACGTAGCAATTTTAGAAGAATTAGATTTTAGGGATATTGCAATATCTCTAAAGGCATCAAATTTAGATTTATGCATAGAAGCATATGAAGAAGCAGCAAAAGCATTTCCTTATCCATTACATTTAGGAATAACGGAAAGTGGAACAGATTTTAGCGGAACTATAAAATCAAGTATAGGATTGGGAGCTATGTTAAGACAAGGTATAGGAGATACTTTAAGGGTTTCATTATCAGATGACCCAGTAAAAGAGGTAAAAGTTGCAAAAGAAATATTAAAGAATTGTGGGCTATATTCTAAATCTCCAGTATTAGTATCTTGTCCAACTTGCGGAAGAACACAAATAGACTTAATACCAATTGCAAAAGAAGTAGAAGAATTTTTACAAACAATAGAGGCTAATATAACAGTTGCAGTAATGGGATGTGCAGTAAATGGACCAGGAGAAGCAAGAGAGGCAGATATAGGAATTGCAGGGGGAATAAAAGAAGGCTTGTTGTTTAAAAAAGGAGAAATAATAAAAAAGGTAAAACAAGAAGAAATTGTAGATTGCTTGAAAAAAGAGATGTTAGAAATGGTAGGTTAAGAATAATCTTAAATAATATTATGATGCATAATGTTTGATAAAGGGCATAAAATATGCTATAATTATAATAACTTATGTTAGTTCTCATAACCCCAGTAACTTCGAGACAGCATAGGTAATAATTTCAAAGGGGGATTTGTTAGTATGAATATACTGACAAAAGAAGTTTTTTTTAAGTTGGGGTTGGATTCTCGAGAGATAAACAAGACCGTTATCGAATTGGAAAAAGCGGGCTGGATATTGAAAGAACGTTACAATCCAGTAGAAAATGGAAAATTGAAATTGGTTTTCGAAAAAAAGCCTAAGGATGAAGACACAACCCACTAACAACTTAAATTTTGCAACTTGCGAGGTAAATCTCGTAAGTTGTTTTCTTTTTTGTTGCTTTTTTGTATATGCTAATATAAAATAATAATAAATATTTATAGGAGGTTTTAAGTATATATGATAAATGTTATGGAAGCTAAGGGGAGTTTTAAAGAGTATTTAAAAGCTTATGACTTATCTGATGGAAATATTGAATTAAAAATAAGACATACATATGGTGTTGTAAGTAAAAGTGAATATATAGCAAAAAGCCTTAGATTAGATGAAGAGGATATACAACTTGCTAAACTAATAGCTCTATTACATGATATAGGAAGATTTGAACAAGTAAGAGTAACAGAGTCATTTGCAGATAATAAAAAATTTGATCATGCGGAATATGGAGTAAAAATACTATTTAAAGACAATTTAATAAGAAATTTTATAAGGGAAGATAAATATGATAACATTATATATAAAGCAATTATAAATCATAATAAATATAAAATAGAAGAAGGATTGACAGAAAAAGAGCTACTACATTCTAAAATTATAAGAGATGCAGATAAGTTAGATAATTTTAGAGTAAAAGAAGTTGATAGATTAGAAAATATTTTTCCAATGAAATACAATCCAGATACAATTATATATGAAGAAATAACCAATAAAGTGTATGAGGAATTCATGACAAAGAGAGCAATACTAAGAGATTATATAGTAAATCAGGTAGATATGTGGATTTCCTATATTGCATTTATATTTGATTTAAATTTTGAAGCATCTTTAAAATATGTAGAAGAAAATGGTTATATAGATAAATTAGTAGATAGAATTAAGTACGAAAATGAAGATACTAAGTACAAGATGGAACAAATAAGAAATTGTGCTAAGGAGTATTTAGAAAATAGAGGGAAATAATACATAAAATTGACATTTTTAACCAACCATAGTATATACTGCTATTCTACATGCTTTGATATATTGCAATCTTTAAAAATAAGACTAAGGCATTTCACAACCGATTACTTAAATTGTAATCGGTTGTGTTTTTTAAAATTAAAATAAAACTCCCTAAATTAAATTTAGGGAGACTGTTTTTAGGCAGCTTTGAATCGTACAAATCTTACTTTGATTTGATTATTACGCATTATCCGTATTGTGCCAAGCAGATAGTCTTTACAATCAGCAGATTTTGAAGGGATTTTTATTTCAATATCTGCAACCATCATAAATTGACAGCCGATTGTGTGTTCAACAGTAGATATCTGTTGAAAATTTGGAATATCAAACTCGTTTAAGTCAATATTAAATGAACTTGCTACACCATTAACGATATCAATTATGCTACCTTTGGATAAATATTCATTACCCATAAAATACCTCCTTCTATAAAAAAGCCAAAGTAGTCACGAGTTCCCAAAGGAAGCTCAAATAAGTACGCCACAAAGGCGTATCTGGTAATTATTATAACATGATTAACATAAAATTGCAATTTTCTAATCTTTTAAAAGGAAAAAGTATGCAATAGGTAATGCAGTAGAAAAAAATTTTAAAATATACGTAAAGTGTTTTAAAAAATAAGAATAATGAAAAATGCCTAAAAATCAACATTTAAAGGAGTTTAAAATATAAGGAGAGTTTTTTAAAAAACTCTCCTTAATGGTGCAGATGGCCGGAATCGAACCGGCACGGGTTATTCGCCCGCAGGATTTTAAGTCCTGTGCGTCTGCCAGTTCCGCCACATCTGCATTTTATTGAACTGACATTTTGTATTATACTACCGTACATATATGTTTGTCAATACCTAAATTTAATTTTTGTATGGAATAAAATATAGTATTTTTAGGCATACTATAAAAGGCAAATATAATAGAAAAGCACCATGGATAAAGGTGCTCTTCTTATTTTGTTTTATCGTTTTTTGAATCAGGAATAAATTCTAATAAATCAGATATTTCACAGTTGAAAGCCTGACAAATACTATTAAGCTGACTTACATCTAATCTTTTTGTCTCTTCATAATACATTTTAGAAATTGTAGCTGGTCTGATTTTTGTTAAATTAGCTAAAGTCTTCTGATTCATTTTATGTTTGCCAAGCAAATCAGATAATTTAATTCTAATCATACTTCACCAATCCTTATACTAAAAGTCATATTTTTGCTCTTTTTGTTGTATTTTATCATTTTATAATGTAAAATAACACATAAGAAACAAAATATAACTATAAAAGTAACAAAAAGTTGCCTAGCAGTAAAATAAACATAGTACAAGGTAAAACATATAAGTTAAAATAAGGGGACATAAACATGGGAAAATATAATTTTAAAGAGGACATTGATAAACTAAAGAAAAAAGATAAATTATATTTAAAAGAATTACAGATTTTTTTTGATAAAGTAAATAATATAAAAGATGAAGAGTTAAAATCACAAGTATTATATCAAATGCATAGATGTGAAGAAAGAATAATACTAATGTGTACAGAATTATTAAGTAAAGAATTATAAGTATAAAATAAATGGTTTTAGGAAAAATAAATAATGAATTAACATATATTTAGGAGCCTAAAATGAAAGAAAAGAATATAATAATTGGATTATTAGCAGGTTTAGTTAGTGGGTTGTTTGCATCAGGAGGAGGAATGATACTTGTACCATCATTTATAAGCATATTAAAAATGAATGAAACACGGTGCAAGAGCTACATCAATTTTTGCAATATTACCTATGGTATTGGCGAGTAGTTTATTTTATTTTAAAGGAAATTTTATTGATTGGAGAATAGGAATATTGTGCGCGATAGGTGGAATTATAGGTGGATATATAGGTTCAAAATTATTAAAAAAATTATCAGATAAAGTTCTAAAAATTTCTTTCATTATATTTTTATTTTATGTTGCTATTAAAATGATTATTTAAGAAAAGGTAAGTTTGAAAGATAATCAGCATATTGTTTGCGTTTTTTAAAGCAAAAAATGCTCAATGTACAATACGTACACCTCTGCTTTTTTGCTTTAAAATGCCTTGCACTATACTAATTCTTTTTCAAACTTGGTTTGTGACTTAGAAAGGATTTGTCTGTATAAATGATAGAGATTTTTACGGGAATAATATCAGGAATAGTAAGTGGAATGGGGATGGGAGGAGGAACAATACTTATATTGATTCTTTCTCTTTTTTTAGGATTAGATCAGCATATAGCTCAAGCTACAAATTTGGTTTTTTTCGTACCTACTTCAATTACTGCAATAATAGTAAATATAAAAAATAAAACAATTAACTGGAAGATAGGAATTCCAGTGGCATTTTTTGGTGTAATAGGTGCAATTATAGGTGCAAAAATTTCTATAAATTTGGAGGTAAAAACTCTAAAGAAATTTTTTGGAATTTTTTTACTTTTAATTGCAATATATCAAACATATAGTTTAATAAAACAGTATAAATATGAAAAGAAAAACAAATAATAATTATGTAATATTTTAAGATAAAAGGAATTAAATTATATTGTAGGGGTCGGTGTTCTTATGTGCCCCGAGACAAAGGAGGGATTAAGCATGAAATTTGTTAAAGGAATAATACTTGGAACTGTTCTTTCAGCAGGAGTTGCACTTGTTTATTCAGAAAGTTCTATGAATAAAAGGAAAATAATGAAAAAAGGAAGAAAAATAGCAAAGAGAATAGGAATAATGTAAATATATAATTAAATGAAAAAAACAAAGAAAAACAAAGGAAAAATAAATTATTTAACAATTATTTTAAAAAAATAAGCAATTTATAGATTTGAGTAAAGATAATTTATATAGTAAAATAAATTTACAAACTAAATAAAAATAAAAAATCCCTGCGTAGTGCGTGTAGACTGAAATTTTAGAACCAACAAGTTAGGAAAGGGAGCTTTAATCTCTAGATATGGCGTGTATGCTTAAATTTATTTAAGAAACCCAGGAGTATTTAGGAAAGCACCCACCTGTGTAAGAGCAGGTCCTTAAAATTTCATTAAAGTTACGGCTAATGTGGGGTTATCTAATAAATACAACAGTACTTGTAAATATACAAGAACCCAATGCAAGACAAATTATTGTTATTGCAGCGGGTTTATTTTTATTTTCTTTTAATTCAAACAATCCATAACTAATGGTTTTTATAAAAGCTAAAATTGTTAAAATAAATAATAATATTTTCATCAAAACCTCCAAATTACATTTTAGAAAATAATTCACCAGAATTTACATTAACCGATACATTTATATTAAAAACAGAATTTTGATAATTAGATAACCAATCAGAATTTTTCCAATCTTCTGAAGTTAAGTAATTTATTATGGCATATTTCCCAAATCCAACTATATCACATTTAAAATCTTTTGATGTTTTATATGAGAATGCAGATATTTGTTCTTTTAAGTATTTACTTGCATATTTTCCAATAAGCTCTAATGATTCTGGAGATGAGTGTTCACTGGCATTATCAGCAGATGCAATATAAGCATTAAAGGACAAATCTATATCTATATATGGAGTTAAATTAACCATTTTAACTGTAATTTTTGGGCGGTTTCTATAATCTAAATAAATATCAATAGAATTATTAAAAGATATAGGGTTTTGTATAGTAATCATACAGTCATCAAGTTTATTACTTAAAATACAGTAGCAAATAGATTCTAAGCCATTTAATTCTCCAACTAGCTTATCATCTGAAAAAACTGCTAGTCCAGTACACTCTAAACTGGTTTTATCTTTTATTGGTGTTTGACTTGCTTTATAAGAAGAATCTATATTAAATTTACTTATATATTCTGAATCTAAATGTGTCTGGTTAGTGTTTATTCCTGCTAAAATTGCAACAGGTTGAATTGATGAACATTTCAAAGCAGAATAGAAGTCAATTAGCTGAACATTTGATGTGTATGCTGTATATTCGCTAGAATTTACGGCAGCTTCATAATACCTTGCTGTTAATTTTTCAAGGGTTGGCTTGGCGTTTTCTAAAAAATTTATAGCATCACATTTACTAACAATAATATTACAATTAGGTCTGATTTCAATATTGTCCATTAAGGTATATATATATTCTGAAATTCCATCACTTGCTAATTCTTCAGATATAACAATTACTTTACAATGAGATAAATTTACCTTTTTGCTTATATAACCATTTATTAAGTTGATTCCAGATGAAATAGATGAACATTCAATTGAGGTTATTGTTGCTGTGTTAGATTGACTACTACTTTCTGAGTTGTTACCCATGGCACTTGGAGTTGCAAATTGTATGCTAAGTTTTAAAATATTGTTTTCACCTTTGTCTAAACCAATTGCAATAGCATAAGATAAATCTTCAATTCCTGTTGCATCGTAACAGCCAGTTAAAGTGAATAGACATATAGATAATATTAAAAGCAAACACAAAAATTTTTTCTTCATAAAATCTCCTTAGTTAAAATTTACTACAAAGACCCTTGTGAACGACGACCTTGTCGTTCGCGGCTTTTCTTGATATTTGCAAAGATTAGTATAAGAGTGCTAAATCCAAAAACAAAATATAGTATTAAATTTTTAAATATATTGTAGTGTACTGTTCGAACTATTGATATATTTTGAGGAACTAGAGCTAAGCCTAAAATTAGTGTAGCAAAACAATAAGACATAGCCTTGGAATCTTTAACATTCGTAATGTTTTTGAATATATCTAATATTAAAAATAGAGTTATAGTTAAGTATGAAAGACAAGACATTATAAATAAGAGTATAAATATTGCATCAATTCTTTGAAAAAATCTACCAAATTCTAATGTTCTTGTTAGCAAATATATTGAATTAGATTCATCTGTAACAGCAATATAAGAAAATACTAAAGTTAAGCAAAGAACACTTAAAAGTAAGTATAAACTAGAGATTATAATGGATATCATAGATATTTTTTTAAATTGCTTAGTATTTTTTAAATATGGCATAATGAAAAATAAATATGCAAGACCACTATAAGAGAAAATATTAGTAAGTCCACTAATAAAAGTTGTATCAACTCCATTGCCTAAGATTGGAAGCAATCTTGTAAATTCGAAGTTTTTAAAGCTAGAGATGCATATAACAAAAATACTAAAAATAACTATTGGCAATATAAATAAATTTGTTTTTGCAATAGCTTTGAGACCAAATTTGTTTCCTAATATAGTTCCAATTATAAAAAATAGCATAATGAAAGTTAAAGGGGAATTTGAGTAGTATATTATTTTTAATGTTTCTGAGAAGTCTCTTAAAACTATTGTGGCTATTAAAATAAATACTAATATATAGCAAATACTAAAAATATTTTTAAAAAAATTTCCACCCAAATATTTAGAGATGTCTAAAATATTATAACCTTCAAAATTTTTAAATAATTTAACAATTAGCATGGTAAAAAATATTGCTATTATACTAATAAAAATTACATTTATCCAAGCGCTGTTGCCACATTTCGCAATTATATTTTTAGGAAGATTTAAAATTATTTTATTAGTAATAACAATAAGAACAAATGAAATTGCTTCAAATAATCCTAATTTTGTAGTATCCATATAAAACCTCCTATTTCATCTTTTTAGGGAACTGCCATTTTCTACTTATATTTCCTTGAGAAAAGATTTTTTTTGTATCTAAAAATTTAGGCCTTTTTTCTCTTAACCAAATAGGAGAATTAAAATATGAACTTGTAGTTCTACTATTTATTTTGGTAAGGAAAGGTACTATATAAGGTGCTCCGAAAGATGTAAGATTAGAAAGAGAAAGTAGTAAAGCAAAAATGCCTAAGCCAATTCCCAAAAATCCACCCAAATAACCTAAAATAGTATATACAAATCGTAATATTCTAAAAGTAAAGTTTAAAGATAAATCTGGTATTGCAAATGAACAAAGGGCAGTTAGAGCAACTATAATTATTAAAATTGGACTTACAATATTTGCTTTTACAGCTGCATCTCCTAATATCAATGCTCCAACTATACCAATAGTTTGACCAATTGGAGATGGTACCCTTAATCCAGCTTCACGAATAAGTTCAAAAGATATTTCCATAAATAATAATTCAAATATAATAGGAAATGGAACAGATTCCCTAGAAGCAGCAATTGCAAATAATAATTCTGTTGGTATCAGCTCTTGATGATAGTTGGTAATTGCAATGTAAAAGCCTGGCAATAATAGTGCAAAAAATGTTGCAAGTAATCTAACAGCTTTAGCTAAATTAGAAAATTGATATTTTAAATTTATATCTTCAGGAGACGATAAGAAATCATTAAGAACACCAGGCATAATTAAAACATAAGGTGAGCCATTGACTATAACTATAACTCTACCATCTAGGAGTGAATATACTGCCTTATCTGGTCTTTCTGTTGCAATAATTTGAGGAAATAGATTGCTACTATCATCTTGGATTAACTGTTCTAATTGACCAGAAGAAACTAAAGCATCTATATCTAAATTGTTTATTCTATACTGTACTTCTGAAACTAAATCTGCATTTGCAATATTATTCATATAACATATTGCAACGTTGGTTTTACTTATTTTTCCAACTACACAATTTTCTATAATAAGTTCTTCATTATTTATTAGTCTTCTAAGTATTGAAGTATTTGTCCTTAAAGTTTCAACAAAGGCTTCTTGAGATCCTCTTACTATAACTTCATTTTGAGGAGTTGATATGCTTCTTTGTTTGAATCCTTTAACATCAACACTATAAGCAACTGATAAGCTATCTATAAAAACTATACAATTTCCTATATTTATATCTGAAGTAACCTTAGAAAAATCTTCTATAATGCTTACTTTATTTTGTGGTAAAAGACAATCTGAAATATGATTTTCTAAATTAAAATTTTCACTATTTTCATTGATTTTAACCTTACAAATATTATTTTTTCTATGTGTATTTGTTTTGTTTCTTAACATCAAAGGTTTTAAAATAAAGTGATTTATGCTATTTGCATCAGCCATACCATCTATATAAATTAAAAATGCTTTAAAACGTTTATCTACAGCCATAACATAAAATTCCCTAATATCAATATCACTATTTATAAGGGAATTATATCTAGCCTTAATATAATTTAAGTTGTCATCAAGTGATGAACTAATTTTTTTTGAAGTAGGATCTAACACATCTTCTAAATATGGATTATCGGCATTAGAATCTTCATCTGAGGAATAATCTGGCAATGTAAATTCATATTTTGAGGATGGTTTATATAAGAAGAAGTCAGAAAATTTATTTAAAAATTTATTACTCAAATTAGATTTATCTCCTTTTATGGTTTTATCAAATATATATTTTCCAAAAAATATGGAAAATATACTAAAAAAAGGAATATTGATTAGCATAAGTAAATATAAATGTATTAAAGTTGTGTAGTACAAACATTTTAAATTTTTTAGGAGGTAAATTTTTTATGGAGAATTTGGAAATATATGAAGATATCGCAACAAGAACAGATGGAGATATATATGTAGGAGTAGTAGGACCAGTTAGAACTGGTAAATCAACATTTATAAAAAACTTCATGGATTTAATGGTTATACCAAATATAGAGAATTCATATAAAAAAGAACGTGCAAAAGATGAATTACCACAAAGTGCTGCAGGAAGAACAATTATGACAACAGAGCCAAAATTTGTACCAAATGAGGCAATTGAAATAACTATAGGAGATAACTTAAAACTAAAAACTCGTTTAGTTGATTGTGTTGGTTATCTTGTAAATAATGCGTTAGGATATATGGAAGATGAGGCACCAAGAATGGTAAAAACGCCATGGTCAGGGGAAGAAATACCATTTGAAACAGCAGCTGAAATTGGAACAAGAAAAGTTATTCAAGAACATTCAACAATAGGAATATTAGTTACGACAGATGGCTCTATAACAGAAATTCCAAGAGAAGACTATGTGGAAGCAGAAGAGAGAGTGGTAAGAGAGTTAAAAGAATTAAATAAGCCATTTGTAATCGTATTAAATACAGATAATCCATATTCAGATAATGCGAGACAACTAGCAAAAGAGTTAGAAGATAAATATAGTACTCCTGTAATTCCAACTAATTGTGTTAATTTAGGAGAAGAAGATATAAATAACATATTTGGAAGAATTTTATACGAATTCCCAATAGAGAGAGTAAATATCAATTTGCCAAGATGGGTAGAAAGTCTAGATTATGAAAATCCTCTAAAAGTAGAATTATATAAAGAAATAAAAGAATCTTTTAAGGGAATACAATTATTAAGAGAAGTAAATAATGGAATAAGTGGAATACAAAAAACTGAAATAATTCAAAAAACAACAGTAGAATCAATAAATTTAGGAAATGGTTCTATAACAGTTGATATCAGCATGAAAGAAGAGTTATTCTATAAAGTACTAACAGAAATATCTGGTGTTGAAGTGCAAAATGAAGGAGATTTATTTGTGACAATAACAGAAATGGCAAAAGTAAAAAAGGAATATGATAAAATTGCTTGTGCACTAGATGAGGTAAAAAGAAAGGGATATGGTATAGTAACACCTTCAATGGATGAGCTTATATTAGATGAACCAGAAATGGTAAAACAAGGTTCAAGATATGGTGTTAAGTTAAAAGCAAAAGCGCCTTCAATACATATGATAAGAGCAGAAATAGAAACAGAAGTATCTCCAATCGTAGGAAGCGAAAAGCAATCAGAAGAATTAGTAAATTCCCTATTATCAGATTTTTCAAATGACCCATTAAAAATATGGGAATCAAATATATTTGGAAAAAGTTTACATGAATTAGTAAATGAAGGATTGCAAAATAAATTATATAAGATGCCAGAGGATGCTCAAGAGAAATTACAAGAAACACTAGAAAGAATAATAAATGAGGGAAGCGGAGGGCTAATCTGCATAATATTATAAAAAGTAAAGTGGGATATTAAATATCCCACTTCATTTTTCTATCAACTTATCTAAACTAACTCCAAGAGCGACAGAGATTTTGTAAAAGGTTTCAACAGAGAAGTTGTAGGCTGTTTTTTCGCTTTCTATTTGTCTTATAAAGTCATGTGATAGGCCCACTAGTTCAGCTAGTTCTGCTGAGGTCATTTGTTTTTGACGTCTATACTTTTTTATATTTTTTCTAATAGTATCATAAATGTGTTTATCAAATTTTAATTTTTCCATACTATAAACACCTCCCAAAAAGTATTGTAGTGTAGTAGCTAACAAAAGTATGTTAGGTAATACATAACATTTTTATTCAAAAGTATTGATTTAAACAATGTTGTATGGTATCATTTTTTTATAATAAAGAAAGGGGTAAAAAAATGAACAAAAAATTTATATGGATAGGAATTGGTGCATTAGCTATTATTATAGTTATTGTAGGAGTTGTAGTTTTTAATGGTAATGCAAAAGGACCAGATAGTATAATAAAGCAATATTGCGACATTTTAAAAAATGGTAATTATGGAGATATAATCGATATTGCATATTTTCCAGAGAGCGAACTTATAACAAAAGAAAAGTTAGAAGAAAAGAAAAAACAGTATTTTGAGGAAATGAGAAATAGTAATAGTACTAATGTAACAAAATATGAATATTCTAAAACAAATGAAGACGACGAGAAGATTAGTTATAAAGTAGTTTTAAATGGTACAGATGTAAAAAATGTAGATTTATTGAAATCAGAAAATAAGTTACTTATAGAAGATTTATACGAGGAAAGAAGTTTAAAAGTTAAGGTAGATTCTAAAGTTTATGTTGATGGTGTGGAACTAACCAATGTAACACCTGTAGATGACCATTATGATGTTTATAATTTCATTGCTTTAAAAGGTGTAGATTACAATGTTAAAATAACACATATATATTTAAATGATATAGATACGGATTTGAATTTTAAAATTGATAATGAATATTATTATATATTTGATACTTATTGGAAACCTGAAATGAAGGAAAAATTTTATGAAGATATAGAAGAAGTTTTCAGAGCTATAATTAGATATTATCAACAAGGTGGAGATTTAAACGATTTAAATAGATATTTTGTTAATGATAATGCAAGTGAATTTATTACAGATATGAAAGATAATTTTTATTCTTCTGAAAATGCAAAATATGTAGATAATTATAATTTTTATATGCCTTTTTATCATTCAGAAGTAGTTCAAGGAAAACCAGCTAGTATATTAATGGAATATCCACAGCTAGAAGGAAGTGGAAAGGGCAGTATATCCTTTAAAGATAAAGAATACAATTGGGAGGATGGCCGTTTAGCATTAGAGTTTGATAACATAGTATTTCTTTTAGTTGATGGTAAATTTAAAATATCAAGTTGGGAAGCTTAAAAGTAAGGAGGAATTTTAAATGGGATTAATAGGAAAAGTAAAAATGTGGGGCATTATAGGTTTTGTTTTATTGCTTGCATTTTGCTTAATTGGTGCATATCAACCTATATTTTACATACCTTTTTTTGGAGTAATTATTCTAATATTATTTGTAAATCGGAACTTTTGAAAAAATGTTAATAAAAAATAAAGTAAAAAAAGAATATGGAAAAGTTATGTTTGCAGAGAAAATAAAGTTATCAAAAACTCATAATAATATAGATTTAGAAGAGATTAATGCAAAGGATTTTGATAAAAATTTATTAAACTATAAAAAACATTTTTTATGTATTACAAAAAGTTACATTGTATTTTTGGCAAGTGCCCCTAAAGTAAAGAACGACAATAATATTCAAAAAGATTATAAAAAGGATTATAAAATAGAAAACATTGGCGATGTTGAAATATTTTATGATGTACGAACATTTACAACTACACAGATTGAAACAAAAACTAGCTATAGAAAAATTACAGATCAATATGGGTATTCTCACACAGAAGAAATTAAAGAGGATGTGCCAGTTGAAAGAACAAACACTGCTTATAATATATTATATGGAATTATTTATTTTAAAAATACATTAGTAAAACAAGTATGTTTTGACTTTTCACAAACTAACAAGAATTATTATTTAGCTCAAAAAGTAATAAAAATATGCACAAAATTGAACATTCCTACTAAATTACTAGAGGCAAAGGAGTAAAGAGATATGAATAAATTTGAATTTTTTAAAACCTTTGACGACAAAGACGAGTCAAGAAAGAAAATGAAATTAGCATTAGTGGACTTTAAGATGTTAATAAACGATAATGACTATGAATATAGTTACGAGGAAGATAAAGAAGTGGAGAATTTCTTAAAATATAAATTTTTAGGAAAATACGACTGCGATAAAATATTTGGCGAGATGTTTGACTATGGAAATACAGATACAATGAATTCTTTTTGGACAATTTTTAAACAATATATAAAGCTAGCAAAATCTAATGAATTTGATCTTGAAAATGGAGAAATAAAAAGTGAATATATCGAAATGTACAAACAACAATATAATTTTGAGTTAACAAATGAACAATTATGGATAGCACATATACTTAATTTATTAGAAAAAAAGAATATTACTTTTAATGAAGATATAAAAGAATTTGCCGAAGCTACACACAGAATAGGTAATTTTATGAAAGTACCAACTTTATTCAATAAAAATAGATATGCCAATACTTTAGATTATTTTGATATAACATTACTTTGTATTTACAAATGGTTTGAAACGTCTTCAGATTTTTGGCTTGAAATACTACTAAATAATGATACAAATGCTATAGAAAATGCAAAAAATTGGTTTTCAAGATGTTATACAAGTTGGAAAATTTTTGTGATAGTAGAAAACTTAAATTGCTTTGTTGATGAAAATTTAAAACCACTTGAACTTTTTAAAAATCACTTTAACAATTTTGAAAACTTGATAATGAATAGAGAAAAACTTAACAATTATTATGAAAAAGCAAAATTATTAAATCCACAAAATGTTGAAGATTTACTAGAAGGGGTAAGAAATATAAACGATAAAATCTTAAGTAGGGGGCAAGAAATGATAGAATATGAGTTAAAGAATTCAAATGAGGTACAAAGGGAATTTGATAAACTAATAGTTACTAACAAAACAAATATTGAATTTCCAATTGTTGCAGATGTTATGAATTGGGATAAGTTTTATGAACTGGCAACTTCCGATGAGGGAATGACAGTAAAAGAAAGCTTTTTTGATATTGATTTGCTAGATAAAGATACATACGAAGAATTAAAACTTACAGGTATAAATATGTCATTTTTTAGAATAAGCCCAATGTATATAACAGAAAAAATATTAGAATGGAAAGTGTAATTAATTTAAGACCGTAGGGGCACGCCGTCCGGCATGCCCCTACATTTTGCAATGTATTAACGTCAAATAAATAAAATCTAATCAGTGCCCGTCTCTCTGTCTTATTTCATTTCTTTTTTACTTTGTATCAGTAATTTTATTGTTTCATATAAATATGGTTTAAATTCGCTTATTGGAAGCGGTTGCTTGTATAAAATAGAATTAAAACAAGTTGAACTAACGAGTTCTATTATCATATATAGCGTAACTTCTGGATTTTGTATATTTTCTTTTTGAGCACCTTTTAGAAATAATTGATAAACTCCATCTTCTTTGTTTTCTGTTTGTTCATATATTTTTAAAACTGTTTGGCTATAAATTCCCCAGGATAAATTTTTAGATATAAATTTTAGTAGAGTAGGGGTTTTGGCTAATTCGTCAATTACATAGTTAACTATAAAGATAACTTGATCAGATAAATCATAGATGTAACTTTTTCTTAATTCATTTAATGCATCATTAAAAAGTTTGTGAGATTTTTTTGCAATTAAGATGTCTCTAATTTCATATTTATCTTTAAAATAAAGATAAAATGTTCCCTTAGCTACGTTTGCATTATCAACAATTTCTTGAATAGAAGTGTCTTTTATTCCTTTTTCGGTAAATAGTTTAAATGCTGTATCTAGTAGTCTAAATTCTTTATTATTTTCATCATTTACATTTTTCATATCATTTCTCCTGTATTATATATATACAAATTATGACATATTTTAGACGAATGGTCAATAATTTTACACCATTTTTTAAATAATCAAGGTTTATATTAAAATTTATGATTATATGTTGTGACGACCAATGGTCGTCACACAAAAAGAGAATAAAAATAAATTATACAGACGTGCAAGGTATACTACTATATACAAAATAAAGAAGAAAAAATTTCTTAGAACCTATTGACTAATGGTCAGTGGAGTTGTATAATACCATTTAATGACCAACAGTCATAAAAGAAAGGAGAAGATTATGCAAAAATTTGGAGAGTTTATCTGTAAACACAGGAAAGCAGTTCTTATAGTTGCTTTGATATTGCTAATACCATCAATAATAGGAATGAAAGCAACGAGAATAAACTATGACATATTAGTTTATCTTCCAGAAGACATAGAAACTATAAAAGGAGAAAATATACTATCAGAAGATTTTAATATGGGAGCATTTTCTGTTGTGATTTTGGAAAATATGAAAACAAAAGATATTATCAATTTACAAGAGAAAATAAAAAATATAGAAAATGTAGATAAAGCAGTAAGTATTGCTGATATTGTTGGAGCTGGTATTCCTATAGAAATGATACCAGACAATTTGAAAGGTACTATTTATAAAGAAAATTCAACAATAATGCTAGTTACTTTTAAGGATGCAATATCATCAGATACAACATTAAAAACGATTGAAGAATTAAGAGAGATTACAGACGAAAACTGTAAAATTAGCGGAATGTCTGCAACAGTTTTAGATACAAGAGATTTATCTGATTCTGAAATAGTAATATATGTTGTAATTGCGGTTCTATTATGTTTAGTAATACTGGAAATTGCACTTGATTCATATATAATACCAATACTATTATTACTAAATATTGGTATAGCAATTCTTTACAATATGGGAACTAATGTGTTATTTGGTCAAATTTCATATATTACTAAGGCAATAAGTGCGGTACTACAATTGGGTGTAACAATGGATTTTGCAATATTTTTATATCACAGTTATATGCAAGAAAGAGAAATACAACCAGATATATATAAGGCAATGGCAAGTGCAATATCAAAAACTTTGGTATCTGTTGTAGGAAGCTCACTTACAACAATTGCTGGTTTCCTAGCATTGTGTAGTATGAATCTTACTCTTGGAAAAGACATTGGCTTAGTTATGGCAAAAGGAGTATTATTAGGAGTAGTTTGCGTAGTTACAATACTTCCAGCAATGATACTTGAATTAAATAATTTGATAGAAAAAACAAAGCATAAAGTGATATTACCTAAATTCAGTGCAGTAAAAAATTGGATTGTAAAACATTATAAAGTAGTAATTTTAATATTTGTAATAATTTTACCAATTGCACTATATGGATACAATAACACAGATATTTATTATAACTTAGATAAATCGTTGCCAAAAGAATTAAAGAGTGTAGAAGCAAATACTGAATTAAAAGAAAAATTCAATATGGTTTCAATGGAAATTTTATTAGTAGATAAAAACATTGATGATTATAAAATAAATGAAATGATGGAAAAAATAGATGAAGTAGAAGGCATTGAATGGATTATAGGATATCCTAAAATTGCAAGTTTAGGGATACCAAAAGAAATATTGCCAGATGATATATTAAGCGTTTTCCAAAGCGATGAATATCAACTAGTTTTAATAAATTCTAAATATGAGATGGCAACAGATGAACTAAATAGCCAAATAGAGAAAGTAAATGAAATTATAAAACAATATGACGATACTGCAATACTTGCAGGTGAAGGGCCACTAATGAAAGATTTAGTAGAAATAAGTAATCATGATTTTAATAGTGTAAATACAGTATCAATAGCAATAATATTTATACTAATGATATTTGTACTAAAATCAATATCTTTACCAGTTATACTAATTTTAGTTATAGAATTTGCAATATTTATAAATATGGGAATACCATATTATACAAATACAATACTTCCATTTGTTGCATCTATTGTAATTGGTACAATACAGTTAGGAGCAACAATAGATTATGCAATTTTAATAACAACAAAGTATATAGCTAATAGAAAAGATGGAAAAGATAAGAAGACAGCTATAAGTAATACTTTAGAAACTTCAATTAGTTCAATAGTAGTAAGTGGATTATGTTTTTTTGGAGCTACATTTGGAGTAGGAGCATATTCAAAAATTGAAATGATAGGTTCACTATGTACATTGATGTCAAGAGGGGCAATAATAAGTATGGTTTCAGTTATTTTTGCTTTACCAGCTTTCTTATTAGTTTTTGATAAACTGATTTGTAAAACAACTATCAAAATGAGAGATATAAAATAATTTTATTTTAGGGTAGCATGAAAAGTACCCAAGGAGGAAAATGTTATGAAAAAATTTTTTATAAAGAAAATAATACCAATAGTGCTTTTAATAACACTTATATCATATACAGCACCAGTTTTTGCATTTACAAAAGATGAAACAGTATATTCTAAATTAAATAGCAATGGAAAACAATATAGAACAATAGTTAGCACACACATAAACAACGAAAATAATTTAGATAAAGTAACGGATTTAACTAATCTTTTAAACATAGAAAATACAAGCGGAGATGAAACTTTTTCTGAAAATGGAGAGACTTTAATTTGGGATGCAAAAGGAAATGATATTTATTATCAAGGAGAGACAGAAGAAAAACTACCCATAGAATTAGAAATAAAATATAAATTAGATGGGAATGAAATGTCTGCAGAAGATATAGCAGGAAAAAGTGGAAAAGTAAAAATAAAATTAGAATATAAAAATAATGATGAACACATAGTTAATGTAAATGGAAGAAATGAAAAGATGTATACACCGTTTTTCGTTGTATCTGGAACCATTTTAAAAAACAATAATAATAAAAATATAGAAGTAACTAATGGAAAGGTAATAAATGATGGAACAAAAAGTATAGTAATAGGAATTGCATTGCCAGGATTACAAGAAAGTTTAAATGTATCTAAAGACATAGTAGATATCCCATCTGGTATGGAAATAACTATGGACACAACAAATTTTGAGTTAGGCAGTATAATAACATTTGCATCACCTAAAGTTTTAGATGAAGAAAACACAAATAATACTCAAGAAATAAAAGATTTATGTAACAAAATTAATTTGATTAAAGAAGCTACAACAACACTAAAGGCAGGAACAGATACTTTAAAAGCTGGAACTGAAGAGTATAGTCAAAAATCAGAGTTATTTAATAGCAAAATGAAAGAGTTGCAAAATGGAGTAGGTTATATAAATAGTCAATATACAGCTTTTGACGCAGGAGTAAATAAATTAAATGTAGGTACAGCACAATTGTATGTTGGGGCTCAAAAATTACCTGAAACATTAGAAGAAATAGTTACTAATTTAAATACTATAAAAACAAGTCAAGAGGGACTTTTAACACAAACCAGTATTCCAACAATTACTGCAAATGGAGTAAATAAAATGATATTAAGTGATGCTGAAATTATAGCTATACAAAATTCCAATATACCAGATGCCCAAAAGCAAGCGATAATGGCAAAACTAATAACTGCAAGTGGAACATTAGAACAAACCAATTTAGGAATTGGACAAATGAAAGCAGGAATTGAAAATGAATTAACATCTGAAGATTCTAATTTAGCTAAATTAAATGCCGGTATAACAGCTATTTATGGGGGAGTAAGTGATTTAACAACAAATTCATCAAAAATTAAAGGTGGATTAGGTAATTTAAATTCATCAACAACAGCATTAAAAGAAGCAGATGATGCATTAACATATGGTGCAAAAACAATTTCAGATGGCGTAAATCAATTATCAGAAGGAGTTGAAACTTTTAATGCTGAAATAAATAGATATTTAAATGGAGCGATCAATCAAATTAGCATAAGAGCTGAAAAACTAATAAAATTGTCTGAAAATTATAATAATTTTACAAAAATAAATGAACAAGAAAATGGAAAAGTTAAATTTATAATGATGACAGACGACTTAAGAAAAAAGGAAGAAGAGTAATATTGAATATGTACAACTTGTATGGGCGACCATTGGTCGTCCTTTTTGTTAATATTGTTAAATATACAAATAAAAATTTAATAAAAGCATTCCTATTTTAAATAATATATGATAGAATAGAAAAAAACTAAAAAGGAGAGTGTAAGAAATGTCAGATGTAGCATATAAGCGTATCCTACTAAAAATAAGTGGAGAGGCTTTATCTGGTGCAAGAGGAAATGGTATAGATGTAGAAACAATAGGAAAAATTTGTGATGAAATAAAAATAATAGTTGATATGGGAGTTGAAGTATCAATTGTTGTTGGTGGAGGAAACTTTTGGAGAGGTAAATATGGACACCAAATGGAAAGAACAACTTCAGACTATATGGGAATGCTTGCAACAACAATAAATGGATTGGCATTGCAAGATGCGTTAGAGGCAAGAGATATACATACAAGATTGCAAACAGCAATTGAAATGAGACAAATTGCAGAGCCATATATAAAGAGAAAGGCAATAAAACATTTAGAAAGAGGAAGAGTTGTTATATTTGCTTGTGGAACAGGAAATCCATATTTTTCAACAGATACAGGAGCAGCTTTAAGAGCAGCAGAAATGGATGCAGAAGTAATACTACTTGCAAAAACAATAGATGGTGTATATTCAGCAGATCCAAAGATTGATCCAAATGCTGTAAAATATGATGAAATAACATATTTAGATATATTAAATAAAGACTTAAAAGTAATGGATTCAACAGCAACATCATTATGTAGAGATAACAACATTCCACTTATAGTTTTTGGTATAAACGAGCCAGATAATATAGTAAAAATTATAAAAGGTGAAAGAATAGGAACAATAGTAAAATAAAATTTGTAAAAATTTTATTTTACTGTAGGGGCGACCAATGGTCGTCCGAAAAAATAAGGAGGTAAATTTTATGTCAGATTACAGTAAAATTGAAGAAAAGATGAAAAAGACAGTAGAGTCTTTGGAAACAACTTATTCAGAAATAAGAGCAGGAAGAGCAAATCCTGCAATATTAAACAAGGTAAAAATAGATTATTATGGAGTTCCAACTCCAATAAGTCAGGTTGCGGGAATTTCTGTTCCAGAAGCAAGACTTATAGTAATTCAACCTTGGGATGCAAGTGTATTAAAAGAAATAGAAAAAGCAATATTAACTTCAGATATAGGGATAAATCCTAATAATGATGGAAAGGTTATTCGTTTATCTTTCCCAGAATTAAATGAAGAAAGAAGAAAAGAAATAGTAAAAGATGTTAAAAAATATGCAGAAGAATCGAAAGTTGCTATACGTAATGCTAGAAGAGATGGAATAGATGAATATAAAGCAATGCAAAAAGATAATGCAATTTCTGAAGATGAATTAAGAGATGCAGAAGCAGATATTCAAAAATTAACAGATAAATATGTTGCAGAGATTGATAAGATTGCTGCTGATAAGGAAAAAGAAGTAATGTCTGTGTAAAAATATATGTAGGGCACCGTTTGCGGAAATACACGCATGGGTTATGACATCACTGTGCCCATTACTAAAAGGGAGAATAAAATATGGATATAGATATGAATAATTTGCCTAAACATATTGCAATAATTATGGATGGAAATAGAAGATGGGCAAAGGAAAAGGGTTTATCTACAAAAGAAGGTCATAAAGCAGGGTCAAAAAATTTAGAAAATATTGCTTCTTTTTGCAATAAAATTGGAATAAAATATTTAACAGTATATGCGTTTTCTACTGAAAATTGGAAAAGAAGTGCAGAAGAAGTAGCAGCACTAATGTTAATAATGAAAGCTAATCTAGATGCCTTTTCAAGAAGAGTTGATACAGAAAATATAAAGATAAATGTAATAGGGGATTTAGAAAACAAAGTATCTTTAAGCCTTAGAAAAAGTATAAATAAAGCAATAGAAAAAACAAAAAATAATACAGGACTTACTCTAAATATTGCTTTTAACTATGGTGGAAGATTAGAATTAACAAATGCAGTAAAAAATATTGCAAAACAAGTTAAAAGTGGAGAGTTAGATGTAGATAGCATAGATGAAAATACTATAAATAATAATCTATATACATCAGGTATGCCAGATCCAGATTTAATGATAAGAACAAGCAAAGAACTTAGAACAAGTAATTTCTTACCATGGCAACTAGTATATACAGAATTTTATTTCCCAGATATACATTGGCCAGCATTTAGCCAAGATGATTTACTAAAAGCTATTGAAGTATATCAAAGTAGAAACAGAAGATTTGGAGGAAGACCAGACGAAATACAAACGAATGTAGGATAAATGTTAAAAAAACAAACAAGAAAGGAATTTAATATATGAGTAGAATTATCTCGGCATTGATATTATTCCCGTTAGTGGTAGTATTATTGATTTTTGGCAATGTATATGTTATAGATGTTGCATTTAGTATTGTAGCTCTAATGGCGATGAATGAGTATTTTAATGCTTTCAAGGAAAAGGCAAATCCAGTAAAATGGATAGGTTATATTTCTTGCTTATTGATTGCTTTAATACATGTGATTCCAGTAGAAAAAGTTGCACAAATAATTGGAATAGGCATGCCTACAGTTCTTTTAATATTATTTGCACAAGTAATTATAACAAATATGAAAACTACATATAACGATATTGCCATAACATTTTTTGGAATATGTTATATAGTTGGATTTACAATGTTTTTACCATTACTTTTAGGAAGAACAGATGGAAAAAAATTGATATGGTATATTGTATTTTTTGCTTGGGGAACAGATGTGTTTGCGTATGTAGTAGGTAAACTTATAGGAAAGCATAAATTTAGTAAAGTTAGTCCCAATAAATCAATAGAAGGATGCATCGGTGGAACTATTGGAGCAATGCTTTTAGGCTTAATATATACATATGTGCTAAGTAAACTTTATAATTTAGGTATTCCGTATGGAGCAATTGCAAGTATAGGAATAGCGTTAAGTGTTATAGGTCAAATAGGAGACTTTGCAGCATCAAGCATAAAAAGATATACAGGTATTAAAGATTTTAGCAACTTAATACCAGGACATGGAGGAATGTTAGATAGAATAGATAGTGTAATATTTATTGCACCTTTTGCATATTTTTTATTAACAATAATTTAGTGATTTATAACTAGTTATAATATTATTTTGTAGGGGCGCATGATTGCGCCCTAATATGGTAGGAGGCTAATTTGATACCTTTTCTAATAAATGCGATTAAAATAATATTTTTGTTAGGATTTTTAGTTCTAATCCATGAGAGTGGACATTTTATAGTTGCAAAGTTATGCAAAGTAAGAGTGAATGAATTTGCAATTGGATTTGGTCCTACAATATGGAAAAAGCATGGAAAAGAAACAAAATATGCATTACGTTTAATTCCTTTAGGTGGATTTGTAAGTATGGAAGGTGAAGAGGAATATTCTGAAAGGCAAGGTTCCTTTAGCAAGGCGAGTGTTCCAAAAAGAATTGCAATAGTAGCTGCAGGAGCACTTGTAAATATATTATTTGGATTGATTGTATATTTTATAGTTGTGTTGATAATTACAAAGAATATACAAGGAGCGCTAAAAAATACAATAAATTTTTCAATGTCTATTGTAGATAGTATAAGGTTACTATTTACAGGTAATGTCGGTGTAGATCAGTTAATGGGCCCTGTTCGGAATATCAAGTATTATTTCTAGTACTAATGGGGTTTTAGAATATTTTTATATGATGGCATTAATTTCCTTGTCTTTGGGAGTAACTAATCTTTTAATATTCCCACCACTAGATGGCGGTAAAATACTATTACTAATAATAGAAGGAATAAGAAAAAAACCACTAAGACAAGAAACAGAATTAAAAATACAAATGTTAGGATTTATATTTTTAATAGGGCTATCACTGTTTGTAACATTTAATGATGTGACAAGAATTGTTAAATAATATATTTACAAATAGAATATATTGATATATATTTAAATTGTAGGGAACGACGCCCTCGTCGTTCCGCAATAATCATAAAAAAGGAGATATAATAATGGAAAGATTAAGAGGATTTGAAATTGCAAAAGGATATGAAGAAAAGGGAATAACAATACCAGAAAGAAAAACAAAATGTTCAGCAGGGTATGATGTTTGTGCGGCAGAGGATTGCATAATAGAACCATTTAAAATGGGAGACAAACCAACTCTTGTAAAAACAGGAATAAAAGCATATATGCAAGATGATGAATATTTAATGCTATGTAATAGAAGCTCTAATCCAGGAAAAAAAGGTTTAATTTTAGCAAATAGTGTAGGTATAGTAGATGCAGATTATTACGGAAACCCTGATAATGATGGTCTTATTATGTATGCTTTTTACAATATAAAAAGTGAACCTATTGAAATAAAAAAAGGAGATATAATAGGACAAGCAATTTTTCAAAAATTTTTAACAATAGATAATGATGGAGCGGAAGGCATGAGAATAGGTGGCTTTGGGTCTACAAACAAATAAAAAATGGAAAAAAATTACCAAATTTCTTATTTACTTTTGGCAAAATTTATGCTATACTATATATTGTCAGTGATACATAAAAACATACGGAAAGGAATGATTTAAAAGATGTTTAATGTTGGCGATAAAGTAGTATATCCAATGCATGGAGCAGGAACAATTGAAGCAATAGAGGAAAAAGATATTTTAGGAGAGAAACAAGCCTATTACATAATTAAGATGCCTGGTGAAGTAAAATGTATGGTACCTACAGTAAAGGCAGAAGAAATTGGTGTAAGAGATATTATAGATAAAGAAACGGCAAATAAAGTGTTTAGAGTATTAGAACAAGATAGTACAGAAATGTCAATGAATTGGAACAAAAGATATAGAGATAATATGGACAAAATGAAAAGTGGAGATGCTTATGAAATCGCTGATGTAGTTAGAAATTTAAGCTTTAAGCAAAAAGAAAAGGGTCTATCCACTGGAGAAAAGAAGATGCTTTTAAATGCAAAACAAATATTAGTAAGTGAACTAATACTTGCAGAACATAGTTCAGCAGATGAAGTTGAACAATTAGTTGATAATACAATAAATACATCATATACAGAGTATTGCAAAAATCCAATACCAAACAATGTTGTAAAGAAATTTATTTCTTATAATGATGTTATTGATGTTGGAGATAGTGATGAAGATTTTGGCGGAACAGATGAGTTGTAAGAAAAGTGGCTTGAATCAAAGAAACTTAACCTTGTTGTTTCAGAAAAATCTGAAGATTTTTTGAAACAATAATTCATTTATATAGGGCGATTTTAATCGCTCATTTTTTATGTATTAGAAAAGTTCGACTTTTTCATTGATATATTACGGGCGGACAGAGTCGTCCAACCCCTACAAAAAACATATTGCAAACGTTGTAGGAGTCGGCGTCCTCTTTCAACCCGTGTGTTCATGCAAATTTATTTATTAACATAAAATGTTATTTTTAAAGAAATAAAGAAGGATTTAAGGCTTATCTGTCGAATAATATATATTATGTTAGAAAGGTGCAAAAATAGTGCGATATAGTGAAGAGTTAATTGAAGAAGTTAGAAGTAGTAATGATATAGTAGATGTAATATCACAATATGTAGTATTAAAAAGAAGCGGTAGAAACTTTTTTGGATTATGTCCTTTTCATAAAGAGAAATCGCCTTCTTTTTCTGTTTCTCCAGATAGACAAATATTTCATTGCTTTGGATGTGGAGCAGGAGGTAATGTAATACATTTTCTTCAAAAAATAGAAAATATAGATTTTAGAGATACTATGGAATTACTTGCAGAAAGAGCAGGAATTGTTTTACCTACGATAGAAAATTCGGCGGAAGATAAAAGACAATTATTAAAGAAAAAAGTATATGAAATAAACGAAAAAACAGCACTTTTTTTTCATGAAAATTTATATAAACCAGATTCAGTTCAAGCACAAGAATACATAAAAAAAAGAAAACTAGATAATAAAACATTAAAATCTTTTAGAATAGGCTATTCTGGAAATTACAATGAATTATATACATATTTAAAAAAAGAGGGCTATTCAGATGAAGAAATAATTGCATCAACTCTTGTTGTAAAAAATGACAATGGTTCATATGTAGACAGATTTAGAAAAAGACTTATGATTCCAATATTAGATGTACGAAACAGGGTAATAGCATTTGGAGGAAGAGTTTTAGATGATAGTTTACCTAAATATATAAATTCACCAGAAAGCATAGTTTACAGTAAAGGAAGAAATTTATTCGCATTAAATATTGCAAAAAATTCTAATCCACAAAAGCTTATAATTGTTGAAGGTTATATGGATGCAATATCTTTATATCAAAGAGGAATAAACAATGTTGTGGCTTCTCTTGGTACTGCACTAACAGAGGCACAAGGAAGATTACTTAGAAAATATTGCGAAAAGGTAATAATTTCTTATGATTCAGATGGAGCAGGACAGGCAGCAACTTTAAGGGGACTAGAAATTTTAAAGTCAATAGGATGTGATGTTAGAATACTTCAAATGGATGGAGCAAAAGATCCAGATGAATATGTTATAAAATATGGTAGCGGTAGATTTAATTTATTAGTAGAAGAGGCTATATCATTAGTAGAGTTTAAAGTAAAAGTGTTAAAAAAACAGTTGGATATAAATAATACTAATGATAAAATAAAATTTTTAAATGAAATATCAAAAATACTAACAGCAGTAGATAATAATATAGAACAAGAAGTATATATAGAAAAAATAGCGTCAGAGTACAATATATCCAAGGAAGCAATATATGCTCAAATAAATAAAATGAATTATTCTCAAAATCAAGGTAAAAAAATATTAGAAAGGACTACTTATGTAAAGCCTAAAATAAAAGATGATAAAGATACAGAAGCCTTAATACAAAGAGAGAATATGATTGTTTCACTTTTAATAAGTGAAGGAAAAGTTGTATATGAACAAATAAAAAATATAATAACTCCGCAAGACTTTAAAAAGCAAGAAAATAAAGAAATAATGTCAAAAATGTATGAAGAATATAAAAACGGAAATAGTAATATAAATAACATATTAGATTTATTTGAAAATAATGAAGAAATAATAAATTATATTACTGGTATAATGGCAACAGATTATGAAATTGCAGATGTAGGGAAGTCTATAAAAGATATCATACATATTTATAAAAAGGAAAAGTTAACTAACAGAAAAAATGAAATTATAAAAGAACTAGAAAATAAAAATTTACAAGCAGAAGATAAAACGAAACTTGAAAAAGATTTAAGTAACATTATTATAGAACTTGCAAAATTTAAGTAAAGTGCTAGAAAGGAAAGTGTTAAAAATGCCAAGAGTAAAAAAAGAAGAACCAAAAAAAGAAGAAAAAATAACAAAAGCAATAACTAAAAAAGAAACGGAAAAAGTAAAAAAAGAAGATGTAAAAGTTGCAAAAGAAGAGGTAAGAAAACAAGTAAAAGCAAATAAAGAAAAGGAAGAAGAAAAGCAAACAAAAAAGACAGATAAAGTTGCTAAAACTGAAGTAACAAAAGAGCTAAAAAAAGAAGAAGAAGCAAAAGAAGCTAATGAAAAAGTTCAAGAAATAGTAAGAAAAGCAAAGGAAAAAGGGCAAATAACATATGGAGAACTAGCAAGTGAACTAGGTGATGCGAATTTAGAGCAAATAGATAAGGTGTTTGATGCTTTTGAAGAAATAGGCGTAGATGTATTAAAAGATGAAGATTTAGAAGAACCAGACTTAGAGGATTTAGAGAGTGTAGAACCTGTAGAAGATATAGATTTAATGAACTTTGAGGGCGTAAATGTAGATGACCCAGTAAGAATGTACTTAAGAGAAATCGGAAAAATACCTTTATTAACATTTGAAGAAGAATTAGATTTAGCCAAAAGAATGTTAGAAGGAGATGAAGAGGCAAAACAAAAATTATCTGAATCTAACTTAAGATTAGTTGTAAGTATTGCTAAAAAATATGTTGGAAGGGGAATGCTTTTCTTAGATTTAATTCAAGAAGGAAACATGGGATTGATAAAGGCTGTTGAAAAGTTTGATTATACTAAAGGATATAAATTCAGTACTTATGCAACGTGGTGGATTAGACAAGCAATAACAAGAGCAATAGCAGATCAAGCAAGAACAATAAGAATACCAGTTCATATGGTAGAAACAATAAATAAACTAATTAGAACTTCTAGACATTTATTACAACAATTAGGAAGAGAACCATCTCCTGAAGAAATTGCTAAGGAAATGGACATAAGTGTAGAAAAAGTAATGGAAATACAAAAAATAGCACAAGACCCAGTATCTCTTGAAACTCCAATAGGAGAAGAAGATGATAGTCATTTGGGTGATTTTATACAAGATGATGATTCACCAGCTCCACACGATTCAGCAGCATATACTCTTTTAAAAGAACAATTAGAAGAGGTTATGGAAACTTTAACACCAAGAGAAGCAAAAGTATTAAAATTAAGATTTGGATTAGAAGATGGAAAAACGAGAACTTTAGAAGAAGTTGGAAGAGAATTCATGGTAACACGTGAAAGAATAAGACAAATAGAAGCAAAAGCATTAAGAAAATTAAGACATCCTAGTAGAAGTAAAAAATTAAAGGATTATATGAACTAAGAAAAATACCTATAAACACTTGATTTTTCTAATAAAAAATGTTACAATAGATATGTATTGTAACATTTTTTAAAGAGAGGTTAAATATAAAATGGGATTAGTTAAAGATTTTCTTAAATGGTTAAAAACTTCAGATGAAAATGAAATAGAAGATGGAGAAATAAATATAAAAGCATTTGGTGCTGAAGATAAGGAGACTATCGAAGCATTAAAAAAGTCAAACAAAGAAATAGATGAAATGGGTAAGAGTTTCTTTGAGGAAAATAGAGCAAAATATAAAAATCGTATAAAAGCTAAAGAAAATGCTAAATTACAAGAAGTACATCATATAAAACAAATAGAAGATACAGAAAAAGATAATATAAAAGTTAGAAGTAGCAAATCACAAAAAGTACAAAGTGAAAGAGAATAATTATAATTTTAAAGTGAGGTTTTTATGGGAAAAGATATAAAAGTAGTAAGTGGTAATGGGTCTGAAATAGAAATATCTCCTGTATATGATCATCTAAATTCAGCAAAACCCAAAATAAAAAAAGAAAAAAAGGAAATAATAATACCAGAAGAAAAGAAAAAATAGTGAAAATGTTGTTGACAAATTTATAAAAACTTATTATAATAAATAAGTCGCTTATATAAAACATATGGCGGGGTAGCTCAGTTGGCTAGAGCACTTGGTTCATACCCAAGGTGTCGAGAGTTCGAATCTCCCTCCCGCTACCAAACATGCAACTTTAACAAGTTGCAGATAATAACGAATAGTGAATAGTTAATAATGAATAGTAATTTAATGGAAGCTAACAAGCACATCAGTACTACTTATTATTAACTATTCATTTTTTTCTATTTTGCTATATAATATTCGAAAATTCGACTTATATTTTAAATAACATTGACAAAAGAATTAAAAGCATATATAATTACGGAAACAAGGAAAATAATGAGGTGTGTTTTTATTATGAAATATATAAAGAAAACTATACTTTTAGCAATAATTCTTATTATATTAAAAATATCTAGTGTATATGCAATAGATGGAGTTGTTCTAAAAGATGGAACTAGAGTTAGAAAAGGACCAAGTACAGACACAGCTATTGTTACTATTTTAAATGCAGATGCACCAATAGAAATTATAGAAGAAACAAATGGATGGTATAAAATAAAATATACACAATTAGGTAATTATGAAGGCTATATGAGAAAAGATTTTATAAAACAAACAGGTGAAGGAACAATACCTACAACAAATTCAGAGCAAACGACACCTACACCTGTACCAACTGAAACGCCAACACCCGTAAATACATCAACACCTGCACCAATAGAGACTCCAGCAACTGGAGCACCAACAGTAAATTTACTAGGAGAAAAAATAGTAAATAATGATGCTAATGTATATATATTACCTGCAGTTACTTCAAGCAAAAAAGATGTAATTAAGAAAAATGGTGAAATTTCTGTACAAGAAATTGCTGGAAATTTTGCTTATGTAGAATATAGTGGTAAAACTGGATGGGTAAGAACCAGTTTAATACAAGAAAAAACAGAAAAAGATACTACAAAGCAAACGACTAATAGAGCTTCAAGTTCAAGAGAAGCTGATGCAAGTGTTAAAGCAAGTGAAAGTGTGCAAGTAACTACACAAGCAATAAAAGCGGAGACAACTACAAATCCAATTAGTTCAAGTTCAATAGGAAACGAAATTGCTAATATATCAAAAACTTATGTTGGCTATAAATATGTTTATGGTGGAGCTAGTCCATCAACAGGATTTGATTGTTCAGGACTTGTATATTATATATGTGGTAGGTTAGGATGTAAAGTAAATAGAACTGCAGATGCACAAGCAAATAATGGAGTTTATGTTGAGAAATCAAACTTACAACCCGGGGATTTAGTATTTTTTACAGACTATAAAACAAATCAAGGAATTGGTCATGTTGGAATTTATATAGGAAATAATCAGTTTGTACATGCATCTACTCCAACATCTGGAGTAATAATATCAAGTTTAAGTGAAGCAAGTTATACCAAAAGATATGTTACTGCAAGAAGAGTAGATGTGTAAAAGTGGGGGTAATTTACAAATATTTTAAGGAGAGTTTATGGTTAAAAGACCAATTGTAATTGCCACTATAGGCTATATAATAGGAATAATTTTAGGGCTATATTTTGAAAAAAGTATAGCCTTATTTTTTTTAGGAATTTTAGTGGTATTTATTGTTATAAAAGTTTTAGGTAGAAATGTTAAAAGATATTTTAAAATTATATTCCCTAAAAAAATGATATTTATTTTATTCATATTCATTATAATAGGTATAATTTATATGTGTTTTTTAAATAACAGATATGAAAAAATATATAAAACTAATAGAAAAGTCGAAATAGCAGGAGTTATAGAGAAGATTGAAAAGAAGAATTATTCAACTAAATATATTTTAAAGGTAAAAAGCATAGAAAAGAAACAATATGCAAATTTAAGACTAATTTTATATGTAAAGAAAAATCAAGATGTTTTAGAATATGGAGATCATATAAAATTTATAGCAGAATATTCTGAGCCAGAGGATGCTAGAAATTACAAAGGCTTTTCATATAAAAATTATCTAAAACAAAATAGTATTTATGGAATAGTAAATTCAGTAGACACAATACAAATAATAGGAAAAGATAAAATGAATTTTATACAAAAAAGCATAAATGTAATAAGAAATAAAATAATTGAAGATATAAATAAAAACTTGCCAGAAGAAGATGGGGCGGTTTTTTTAGGAATATTACTAGGAGAGAAATCGCAAATCTCGGATGAAATAAATACATATTTTAAAAATGGTAATATGGCACATATACTAGCTACATCTGGTGCACATGTAAGTTACATAGTTCTTGTGCTAAATCTTGTTTTAAATAAAACACAAAAGAAATTTTCTAAAATTTGTATTATAGCAATTTTAATATTTTTTATGATGCTTACAAATTTTAGTTCATCTGTTGTAAGAGCATGTACAATGACTATATTAGTTTGCTTTTCAAAACTGATTTATAGAAAAAATGACATATATAATAGTTTATCTTTATCTGCATTACTAATCTTATTTTTTAATCCATATAAATTATTTAACATAGGATTTGAATTGACCTTTTTAGGTACTATAGGAATACTTTTAATAGGTTCAAAACTATTAAAAAAAGGAACTGATAATATAAGACAAAATATATTAAAAGATAAACTAAAGAGAATAGTAATAGATTCACTAGTAATTTCTTTATCTGTACAAATTCTAATTGCACCAATAATTATTTTAAATTTCAATACAATTTCATATAATTTTTTGATTTCAGGCTTAATATCAACCCCTATATTTGCTTTAATTATGATAATAGGTATTTTTTCTTTAATAGTATTTCCCTTAAAAACAATTTTTTACCCAGTTATAAAAATATTAGTAGAATTTTTAATAGGAATATCTAAGGTTTTATCGAATTTACCATTTTCTAATATTATAATACCAACTCCGAATCTAATTTTTATAATAGCATACTACACAATTTTATTTTTGATTTTTATTTCACAAAAAGAATGGATTTTTAGAATCTTTAAAGGTAAAGAAAAAATCAAGAGAATGATAAATAAAATTATATCCGTAATTTTAATAATAACTTTAATTCTTCAAGTGTTTAATGATTTTAAGAGTAAAAATTTACGAATTTATTTTATAGATGTAGGACAAGGAGATTCGACTTTAATTATTACACCACAACAAAAAAGCATACTAATTGATGGAGGTGGAAGCCCAGATAAAGATTATGACATAGGAAAAAATATTTTAGTACCATATTTGTTAGATAGAGGGGTTTGTACTATTGATTATTTAATGGTTTCACATTTTGATAATGACCACTCAGGAGGACTTATGTATTTATTAAAAACTTTAAAAGTAAAAAATATATTTATATCTAAGCAACCAAAAGTAAGCGAAGAGTATAAAAAATTTTTGAATGTTGCTAATGAAAAACATATAAGTATAAAAATTGTACAGCAAGGAGATGTAATTCATATTGAAAAAGATTTAAAAATTTATATATTGTATCCCTCTTATAATCTGGAATTTGATGATTTAAATAATAATTCTATAGTTGCAAAATTAAAATATAGAGATTTTAGTATACTATTTACTGGAGATATTGAAAAAGAAGCGGAAAGTGAAATATTAGAAAGATATAGTAAAAGTGTGTTAAAAAGTACTGTACTAAAAGTAGCACATCATGGTTCAAAAACATCATCAATACAAGAATTTATAGATTTGGTTAATCCGAAAATTGCCTTAATAGGAGTTGGAAAAAACAATAATTTTGGACATCCAAATGAACAAGTTTTAGAAAGATTAAATAATTCAAAGATATTTAGAACAGATGAATGCGGAGAGATAGAAATTAGAACTAATGGGAAAAACGTAAAAACAAAAAGATTTATAAAAATGTATAATTTTTCAAAATAATGTTAATAATACACTTAAAAGATAGGTGATTATTATGAAAAGAGGATTATTAGCATTAACAATAATATTGATAATTATATTTGGCTTTTTAATGGGAAAATATATATATGAAACCCTAAGTATTGATGATAGCCCTAATACTGAAATTTATAAACCAAATAAAATAGCAAATGAAACTCCTAACAAAGCTAATGATGAAGATGAAGTAAAAGAAGCAAATTCAGAAGAAAAAAAGATTTCTCCCAATGCAAAAGTAATAACTAATATTTATTATGATGAATGTGGGCATACAGTAAAAACTTCAAAAGCAATAGAAAATGAATATATTAACTTGACAGAAGAAGAATTTGCGGAGGAATTAGATAATTTTGAAATACAAGAATTTAGTAATGAAGAGATTACATTGTATAAAGAAGAAGAAGGCATATGCAATGAACACTATATTTTAAAAGATATGGATGGGTATGTTGCAATATATAATTTAGATAGTGAGGAAAAAGAAGTTCTTGAAAATGTAACAGAAATAGGAGTTCAATTTTTACCATTAACTGATTCTGAGAAGATAAAGGGCGGACTTAGAATATATGGAAGAGAAAACCTAAATAGACTATTAGAAGATTTTGAATAAGAAAAATGGCTTAGCTACACGGGTCGTCGAGGGCGCCGACCCCTACAACGTTTGATACGATTTTTCATATGCAATAAAAAAAGAAGACGGATGTCTTCTTTTTATCTATGCAACTATTGCGTTTATTTTTTTTGCTAAATTAGATTTTTTTCTAGCTGCTGTGTTTTTCTTTATAACACCTTTTGTACAAGCTTGATCTATTTTCTTTGTAGCGTCAACAAAAAGTTTTTTTGCAACTTCCGCATTTCCTTCTGATATAGCTGTTTCAACTTTTCTTACAGCTGTTCTATATCCTGTTTTAATCATATTATTTTGTGCTGTTTTTTTCTCAATTACACTAACTCTTTTTATAGCTGATTTGATATTTGGCATATGTTTTGCACCTCCTCTAAGAAATGAATAATTTTGACTTTTAATATTTTACCATATAGCAAGAAAAAAATCAACCCACAAAGTGAAAAAAGTAGACAAAATTTAAAAAATAGTATATATTATATAAGAATGTTTAAAAGGTGGAGAGAGTATGGAAAATAAGTTTGTATTATTTAGAGAACAATACAAAGAATTTATATATAAATCCTATGAAATTAAAGAAAATCAAGAAAATATTGAAATAAAGTACGAGTTTGAAATTCCAGGTTTAACAAAATTCGAGCCTAAAATAATCATAAAGAAAAAGAATATAAATTTTAAATCTGTAAATAATTCTTATATTAAATATTTGGCATTTAATTTAGGAATGGTAGAACTAATTAGTTATTGGAAATGCGTGTGTCCTAAAAATGTAATCATAAAATGTGGATATTTAGATGAATATCAAAAAAACTGGTTTAAAAAGCTATATTACTATGGATTAGGAGAATATAGATATATAAACAATATAGAGACAACAGAAGAAGAAATGATGAATATAACAATTGAAGCAAATAAGGAAAACATAATAATACCTCAAATTGAGGCAACTGGTGCAATTATACCAGTTGGAGGAGGAAAGGATTCAACTGTAACGTTAGAATTACTAAAGAAATATGAAAAAGATAATTATTGTTTAATAATAGGTTCAAAAGAGCCTTCTATGAAGTGTGCTGAAATCGCAGGATATGAGAATAATAAGATAATAGAAGTTGCTAGAATAATTGATGATAATATAAAAAAATTAAATAGTGAGGGATACTTAAATGGACATACTCCATTTTCTGCAATGCTTGCATTTTTATCATATTTAATAGCTACCTTAACAGGGAAAAAATATATAGCCTTGTCTAATGAATCTAGTGCGAATGAGAGCAATGTAAAAGGAGAAAACATAAATCATCAATATTCTAAAAGCTATGAATTCGAACAGGATTTTAATGAATATACACAAAAATATTTTTCAGAAGATGTAAAATACTTTAGTATGCTAAGACCAATAAATGAATTACAAATAGCAATGCTGTTTGCTAGTAACGAAAAATATCATAAGATATTTAAAAGTTGTAATGTGGGAAGTAAACAAGTTCCATGGGTTTGGTGCTGTAATTGTCCGAAGTGCTTGTTTGTTTACTGTATACTAAGTCCATTTTTATATAAAGAAAAATTAGTAAACATATTTGGAGAAGATATGTTCCAAAATAATGATTTATTAGATACATTTATAGAATTATGTGGTTATGGGAAAATTAAGCCATTTGAATGTGTTGGAACATATGATGAAGTAAATTTTGCAATAGCAAAAACAATAACAAACTTAGAAAAAGAAAATAAAGAATTACCATATATGCTTAAATTTTATAAGGAAAATTACAAATTAGTAGATACAAGCAATAACAATTTATTAAATCAATTTAACAAAGAAAACAATTTGCCAAAAGAATTTGAAGATATACTACGAAACAAAATTAAGGAGGAAGTATGTTAGAAAAGCTATTAAACAATCTAAAAGAGAAAAACATACTAATTTTGGGATTTGGAGTTGAAGGAAAATCAACATATTCATTCATAAGAAAACATTTTCCAGAAAAGTTTATTACAATTTGTGATGAGAAGGAAGGCTATGAAAATGAACTTACACAGGATGAATATGTAAAATGTATTCATGGTAATGAATATTTAGAGCATACACAAGATTTTGACTTAATATTTAAAACACCAGGAATTTCATTTAAAAGTATTGATATTAGTGGGTTTCAAGACAAAATTACAAGTGAGCTAGAAATGGTATTAGAATTTATAGATATATTTACAATAGGAATAACGGGAACAAAGGGGAAGAGTACAACAAGTTCTTTGATGTATAGTGTTTTAGAGAAAAATCATAAAAATACAATGCTTTTAGGTAATATTGGAGTGCCAATATTTGAAAAACTAGATGTTATAACAAAAGATACAATATTAGTTTTAGAGCTATCTTCACATGCTTTGCAATATATAAAAAAATCGCCTAATATTGCGATTTTATTAAATGTTTTTGAAGAACATTTAGATCATTATAAATCATATGATGAATATATTGATGCAAAATATAAGGTATTTAAATATCAAGATGCAAAAGATTACGCATTATATAATGTAGATAATGAAGTTATTTGTAAAAGAGAAGTACAAACAAAGGCAAATAAAATTACTATATCAATGGAAAAAAAAGAACATACAGATGTAGTTTTAAAAGGAAATGAAATATATTATAAAGAAAAATTAATATATGTAGATGATGAAAAAAGACATATATTAGGAAATCATAATTTAAATAATATAATGTTTGTTGCAGCTGTAAGCGATATTTTAAACTTAGATTTTGAATTAACAAAACAAGCAATAGATGAGTTTATGCCATTAGAGCATAGAATGGAATATGTAGGAAAATTTAATGATATAGAATATTATAATGATTCTATTGCAACGATTCCAGAGGCTACAATAAATGCAATAGAAACTTTGAAAAATATAAATACACTAATTGTTGGAGGAAAAGATAGAGGTGTACGTCAAGGTGTACTAATTGATTATATAAATAATAGTAAAATAGAAAACGTAATATGCTTACCTAAAACTGGAGAATATATAGCAGAAGGAATGAAAAATAAGCAAGTTTATTTAGTAGAAAATTTAAGTCAAGCTGTAAAAGTTGCAAAAGAGAAAACAAAAAAAGGCATGATTTGCTTATTATCTCCAGCAGCTTCGAGCTATGGGTACTTTAAGAATTTTAAAGAAAGAGGAAACTTATTTAAAGAATATGTAAAGGAATAAGCAAGCATTTTTCATACGCTCCTACGATATACATTATATGGAATAAAAAAATTTTAAAAAAGTATTGACAGTTGAGTAATTGTTCAACTATAATAAAATTAGTTGAACAATTACTCAACTGTTTTCATATACTAAAAATATAAGGGAGGAGATATTTTGGAAAAAACATCGTTTGAATGTGACTGTGAAGTAGTTCATAGTGATATATTAGAACAAGTAAAAAAACAAATACCAAAAGAAAATGATATATATGATTTAGCAGATTTTTTTAAAGTGCTAGGAGATAGCACTAGAGCTAAAATCATGTGGGCACTAGATTTACACGAAATGTGTGTATGTGATTTAGCTGTATTGCTTAATATGACTAAATCTGCAATTTCTCACCAATTAAGCACATTAAAAGAAAATAACTTAGTAAAATTTAGAAGAGAAGGAAAAATGGTGTTCTATTCTTTATCTGACAATCATGTGAAGGAAATTTTTGAAAAGGGATTTGAACACATAAAGGAGGAAAAATAAATATGAAAGTAAAATATATATTAGAAGGTTTAGATTGTGCAAATTGTGCAGCAAAAATTGAAAATGCAGTATCAAAAATAGAAGGAGTAAAGGAAGCTACTGTTAGCTTTATGACTACAAAAATGACATTAGAAGTAGAGGCTGAGGCTATATTAGAAGAAGTAGAAAAGGTAGTAAGAAAAATTGAATCAGACGTCAATTTAAAAAGAATATAGGAGGAAACCCTATGACTAAAAACAAAAAAGAGATAATGAAGATTACAATTAGTATTGTTTTACTTATTTTAGCAACCGTATTGAAACAAATAGGAACAACTTGGCAATTAGTATTGTATATTATAAGCTATATTATAGTAGGAAAAAGTGTAGTTATAAAAGCCATAAAAAATATATTTAACAAACAATGGTTAGATGAAAATTTTCTTATGACAGTATCTACAATAGGTGCATTTTGTATAAAAGAATATCCAGAAGCAGTTGCTGTTATGGTGTTTTACCAAATAGGCGAATTATTTCAAAATTATGCAGTTAATAAATCTAGAAAATCAATTCAGAACTTAATGAATATTAGACCAGATTATGCAAATGTAATAAGAAATGGAAAAATAGAAAAGGTTGACCCAGAAGAAGTTGAACTAGGGGAAATAATAGAAATAAAATCAGGAGAAAAGATTCCATTAGATGGAATTGTTATAGAGGGAACATCAATGTTAGACACAGCTTCTCTAACAGGAGAAACTGTGCCAAGAACAGTTGGTGAAGGCAATGAAATTTTAAGTGGTTGCATAAATATAGGTGGTTTATTAAAAGTAAAAGTAACAAAGAAATTTGAAGAATCAACAGTTAGTAAAATATTAGATTTAATAGAAAATGCAACTTCAAAAAAATCTAAATCAGAAAATTTTATAACTAAATTTGCCAAATACTATACACCAATAGTGGTTGGATTAGCTTTATTACTAGCAATAATACCTCCTATTGTATTACAAGATTCATCATTTAGCATGTGGCTTTCAAGAGCATTAACATTTCTAGTAATATCATGTCCTTGTGCCTTAGTAATATCTGTTCCTCTAAGTTTTTTTGGAGGAATAGGAGGAGCATCTAAAAAAGGTATTCTAGTAAAGGGTAGCAATTATTTAGAGGTACTTTCAAAGGTAGATACAATAGTAATGGATAAAACAGGAACAATTACAAAGGGAGTTTTTAAAGTTCAAAAAATTTGTCCTAAAAATATAAGCGAAGAAGAACTATTAAAATTAACAGTACATGCAGAATACAACTCAAATCATCCAATATCAATCTCTTTAAAAGATATATATAAAGATGCAATAGATACATCTAAAATACAAAATGTAGAGGAATTGACAGGCTTGGGAGTAAAGGCAACAGTTTTCGAAAAGAATGTGTTAGTTGGCAATGCAAAACTAATGAATAAATATAGTGTACAATTTGAAGAAGTAAATGAAATTGGTACTATATTGTATGTGGCAATAGAAAATGAATATGTTGGATATATTTTAATTGCGGATGAGCTAAAAGAAGAGATTGGGAATTCTATATATACAATGAAACAAATTGGAATAAGCAAAACTGTAATGTTAACAGGAGATAAAAGAAATATAGGAGAAGAAATTGCAAAATCTGTAAAGATTGATGAAGTATATACTGAGCTATTGCCAACAGATAAATTCGAAATATTGGAGAAGATTATAAATAAAGAAGAAAATGGAAAAAAAGTTGCATTTGTAGGTGATGGAATAAATGATGCGCCATCTCTTGCAAGGGCTGATGTTGGGATTGCTATGGGTGGAATTGGTAGTGATGCTGCTATTGAAGCGGCAGATGTAATAATTATGACAGATGAAATATCAAAAATAATAGATGCGATACACATATCTAAAAAGACTTTAAAAATAGTAAAACAAAATATAATATTTGCACTAGGAGTAAAAGTATTAGTATTGATATTGGGAGCATTAGGAATATCAGGAATGTGGGAGGCTGTATTTGCAGATGTTGGAGTATCTGTAATAGCAATTTTAAATGCAATGAGAACTATGAGATTAAAAAAGTAAAACTCCCTGCAATGCAGGGAGAACAGAAGAACTGTTTTTGGTTTGGCTTAAGTTTCCGAAAAAGCGAGCTGTATAACGCCAGCAGAGTTCTTGCTGACTATAACGGTTAAGAAGTGCTCCTTAGAATACTTGGAAGGAACCTGCCAATGGTCAGCATTTTTGACATTGTCGATGACATGTCCCATGCTGAAGACACGATATTTTTCGATATCAATGTCCTCTAAAGGCGCTTGGCACAGAATAAGACGTGTTACCAACTCTTTCGGGAAAATCGATTTTTCAGCCATAATTGTCCTCCTTTTAATAAAGAAAAGCTAAAGTAGTCACGAGTCCTTAAAGGAAGCTCGTAGTAAGTATGCGAATAGCATATCTAATAATTATTATACCATAATTTACATAAACAGGCAATATTTTTATTGCCTGTTTTCGACCACTTGGTATATTGACATTGCCTAAAAATAGCAATATACTATATACGCATATAATTGTAGGGCACCGCTTGTTGGAATACCCGTAAGGGTGTGACAGCACTATGCCCAATAAATAGATAAGGAGGAAAAATAATGGAAAACCTAATAGAAATTAGATGGCATGGAAGAGGTGGACAGGGTGCAAAAACAGCTTCGTTATTACTTGCAGATGCTGCGTTTAACACAGGAAAATATATTCAAGGATTTCCCGAATATGGTCCAGAAAGAATGGGAGCACCAATAACAGCATATAACAGAATAAGCAATAGTCCAATTACAGTGCATAGCAATATATATGAACCAGATTATGTAGTAGTTGTAGATGATACACTACTAGAATCAGTAAATGTTACAGCAGGATTAAAAACTACGGGAGCAATAATTATAAATACAACAAAAGATGAAGCATATTTAAAAAATGTTTTAAAAGGATATAATGGAAAAATATTTACAATAGATGCAAGAAAAGTATCTATGGAAACTTTAGGAAAATATTTTCCTAATACTCCAATGCTTGCAGCAGTTGTAAAGGTAAGTGAAGTTATGACAGAAGAAGACTTTTTAAATGATATGATAGGTTCATTTAAACACAAATTCGCAAAAAAACCAGAAGTAATTGAAGGAAATATGAAGGCATTAGAGTTGTCATTAAAAGAGGTTAAGCAAATAATGTAGGGGCACCGTTTGCCGGGAATACCCCATAGGTTACGACACCACTGTGCCCATAACAAATTCAATAAGGAGGAAACAAAAAATGGCTGAGATAAATGCAAAAACGCCTTGGCAAGATTTAACCATAGGTGGAAATATATATGAAGCTGGAAATGCAAGAGATTTTAAAACAGGAGATTGGAGAAGCGTAAAACCAATATATTTATCTGAAAAATGTAAACAATGTGGGTTATGTTTTCCAGTTTGCCCAGATGACGCAATACCAGTAAATAAAGAACAAAAAAGAGAAGATTTTAATTATGATATGTGTAAAGGTTGCGGGGTATGTGCAAAGGTATGCCCATTTGGAGCAATCGAAATGAAATAGATTTATTCTTATCAAGCAAAATATAAAACAAAAAATCTGCCACACCCTTAAACGCGGTGTAATATGAAAATATAATAAATTACTACTACGAGAATATGGCTATCTATTGTTTAACCTACCAGAAGGCGGGTGTTCGATTTTTTGTTTTATATTTTGCTGATATATAATAAATTTATTTAAAATTTGAAAGGAGAAATAAAAATGTCAATAAGAGAACGTTTAAGTGGAAATGAAGCAGCAGCAATAGCTATGAAACAAATTAACCCAGATGTAGTAGCTGCATTTCCAATAACACCATCAACAGAAATACCACAATATTTTTCAAGTTTTGTAAGTAATGGAGCAGTAGATACAGAATTTGTAGCAGTAGAAAGCGAACATAGTGCAATGAGTGCTTGTATAGGAGCAGAAGCAGCAGGAGCAAGAGCAATGACAGCGACTTCATCAAATGGTTTATCTTTAATGTGGGAAATGGTATATATAGCTTCAAGTTTGAGATTACCAATAGTAATGTCATTGGTAAATAGAGCAGTATCAGGTCCATTAAATATACACAACGACCATTCAGATGCAATGGGGGTTAGAGATTCAGGTTGGATACAATTATTTTCAGAAAATAACCAAGAGGCATATGATAATTTAGTTATGGCACATAGAATAGCTGAGCATAAAGATGTTTTATTACCACTAATGGTATGTCAAGATGGATTTATAACATCACACTCAATAGAAAATATTGAATTGATAGAAGACGATTTAGTAAAAGAATTTGTAGGAACATATAAACCAGAACATTACTTGCTAAATGATAAAGAACCTATGGCGGTACGGACCTTTAGACTTACAAGCATATTTATTTGAACATAAAAGACAACAGTCTGAAGCTATGAAAAATGCTAAAAAGGTTATATTAGAAGTTTCAAAAGAATTTGAAAAAATGACAGGAAGAAAATATGGTTTCTTTGAAGAATATAAATTAGAAGATGCAGAAATTGCAATAGTTTGTATGAACTCAACAGCTGGAACTACAAAATATACAGTAGACAAATTAAGAGAAAAGGGAGTTAAAGCTGGATTATTAAAAATAAGAATGTTCAGACCTTTCCCAGCAGAAGAAGTTGCAAAAGCATTATCACACTTAAAGGCAATTGCAGTATTAGATAAGGCAGATTCTTTAAATGCAGTAGGAGGAGCATTATTCCAAGATGTAGTATCTGGTATGTATGTATCAAACGTACATGTACCAACTGTAAATTATGTATATGGTATAGGCGGAAGAGATACAAAATCAGATGATATAGAAAAAGTGTACAATGACTTAAGTGAAATTGTAAAAACTAAAGATATAGGAAATCCTTACAGATATCTAGGAGTAAGAGAATAATAAAAATGTAGGGGCACCGTTTGTGGGAATACCTGTTAGGTTATGACACCACTGTGCCCATTTGAAAGGGGAAAAATAAAATGGCATATAATCATAAAGAAATAATTGCAAACCGTCCATCTAGGTTTACATCAGGACACAGAATGTGTGCAGGATGTGGTGCACCGCCAGTAGCAAGAATGATATTAAGAGCATTAAAACCAGAAGACCATGCAGTAATAACAGGTGCTACAGGTTGTATGGAGGTTTCAACATTTATATATCCATATTCAGCTTGGACAGATTCATTTATACACACCGCTTTTGAATGTGCAGGGGCAACTTGTTCAGGAGTTGAAGCTGCATATAAATCAATGAAAGCACAAGGGAAATTACCAGAAGATAAAGATACAAAGTTCATAGCTTTTGGTGGAGATGGTGGAACTTACGATATAGGAATTCAAAGTTTATCTGGTGCAATGGAGAGAGGACATGATATGGTATATGTATGTTACGATAATGGAGCATACATGAATACAGGTATTCAAAGGTCTTCTGCAACACCTAAATTTGCAGATACAACAACAACACCAGCAGGAACTAAGTTACCCGGAAAAATGCAATCAAGAAAAGATTTAACTTTAATAATGGCAAATCATCATTTACCATATGTTGCTCAAACAGCTGCAATAATGAATTTCAAAGACTTATATGAAAAATCTGAAAAAGCAATATATACAAAAGGGGCATGTTTCTTAAATGTATTAGCACCTTGCCCAAGAGGATGGGGATACCCAACTGAAATGTTAATGGAAATAAATAAACTTGCAGTTGAAACTTGCTATTGGCCATTATATGAAGTTGAAAACGGAAGATATAAAATAACATATAAACCATCAAAGAAATTGCCAATAGAAGAATTCTTAAAACCACAAAAAAGATTTAAACATATGTTTAAAGAGGGTAATGAATGGATGATAGAAGAATTCCAAAAAGAAGTAGATGCAAGATGGGAAGAATTATTAAGATTAGAAGAAATAACAAATAGAGATTAGAAACTAAAAAGCAAAAGCGCCGACTCAGTAAGAGCTGGCGTTTTGTTTTAACTTGAAAAGAGAAAGATTTAAGCCAAATACTCGCGAATTAAATCACAAAGAATGTTGTTTTTAATGCAGTAACGTAAAGCAAGAAGTGACTCTTTTACAAAAGGATCCTCTTTATTAACGTATTGAATTAAACTGTAGAACGAGTTTAAATAATACAGTTGACCATTTAAAAGTAAGCCTTTTATCAAGAGATCGACTTCTTTGTCTTCATCGCAAACCAGCCGAAAATCCTCATCGTGAAGTGAAATCGCGAAAATTTTGCGAGTTTTCTTGGATACATAAATATACCCACTAGGTGACAGCTTAAACTTTTCAAAGTTACGAATGTTCATAAGAACCTCCTATGTTGTTTTAGTAAGTCCAAAGTGAAAAGACTTACATTGGCCAAAAGTTATAATGTAATTATATCAAAACAAACATATTATGTCAAACTTAAATAATTTAATAATCTGTACAAATATAGCATAATTTGTCGAGAAAAACTGTTTGACAAAATTAAGGCAATAGTATAATATAAAGACAATTTAGGGGGTAAGAATAAAAATATTTATTCTGCCTCTTTTCTTTTTAATCAAAATATTTTTAAATCTAAGCAATTCTGCTAAAAATTCATTTTAATGTAAAAAATACTGTAGGGGCACCGCTTGTGGGAATACCCTCATGGGTTATGACACCGCTGTGCCCTAGAAAGAGGTAATTAAATGTATGATTCGAATAAACATAAAAGACATTCAATTAGGTTAAAAGAATATAATTATACGAGAGAGGGACTGTATTTTATCACAATATGTATTAAAAATAGAAAATGCTTATTAGGGGAAATATTAGAAGATAAAATGCAATTAAATGATATAGGAAAAATGATAGAGAAAGAATTATTAGGTGTAAAAGTAAAATTTCCTAAATTTAATATAGATATTTATCAAATAATGCCAAATCATATACATTTTATACTAGAAATACTAGATAAAACTGATATTGCAATAGGGAGTATAATTAGATATTTTAAAGGAAAGGTTGATACAAAAAGTAGAATATATTGGCAACGTAATTATTATGAACATGTTATTAGAAATGAAAAAGAATATTATGCAATATGTAATTATATAATAAACAATCCATATAATTGGAAGGAAGATGAAAATTATACATAAAGGGCACAGTGGTGTCATAACCCAGGCGGGTATTCCCGCAAACGGTGCCCCTACAATTTAATAAAAACACATATTTATAAGAAGACAATATTGTGATAAACTATGATATTATAGTAATGAATAATCTTAATGAGGAGAAATTGATGAATATACTAGATATTGCAAATAAAATAAATAATGCTGGGGGAAGGTTATACTTGGTTGGTGGAGCTGTGCGTGATGAAATAATGGGAAAAGAAAATCATGATGAAGACTATTGTGTAACTGGGTTAACTTCAGAAGAATTTTTAACTTTATTTCCAACGGCACATGTAAGAGGAAAGAGTTTCCAAGTATATGATATGGAAAATAAAGAATTTGCATTAGCAAGAACTGAAAGAAAGTCTGGGTTAGGACATAAGGAATTTGAAATAACGACAGATAAAGACATAACAATAGAGCAAGACTTAAAAAGAAGAGATATAACGGTAAATTCAATAGCAAAAGATGTTTTAACCAAGGAAATCATAGATCCATTTGGAGGACTAGAAGATATAAAGAGTAAAACAATAAGAGCAACTTCAAATGCATTTTTAGAAGATCCTTTAAGAGTTTATAGAGTAGCAAGATTTGCCACTCAGTTAAAATTTACAGTTGATGATAATACATTAAAACTAATGAATACTTTAAAAGATGAACTAAATACATTGTCAAAAGAAAGAGTATTTGACGAATTTAGAAAGGCTTTGGCACAAAATAAACCATCAATATTTTTTGGTATATTAAGAAAAGCAAATGTATTAGATGTACACTTTAAAGAAATATATAATTTAATTGGTGCATTACAACCTACAGAATATCATCCAGAAGGAGATGCATATAACCATACAATGATTGTACTAGATGAAATTTGTAAAAACACAAAAGATTTAAAAATAAGATTTGCAGGTTTAGTACATGATTTAGGAAAAGGAGTAACACCAAAACACGAATATCCTCATCATTATGGACATGATATTAAAGGAGCAAATGTAGTAAAGCAATTTGGAAAGAATTTAAAAATACCAAAAGCTTGGATGAAGTGTGGTGTAATAGCTACCACTGAACACATGAGAGGTGGAATATTTTTTAAAATGAGACCAGCAAAACAAGTTCAATTTATAGAAAGAGTAGCAAAATCGGAATTAGGCTTAGAGGGCTTACAATTAGTTGTAAACGCAGATAAAGGTGAAAGAGAAAAGACGATTGACTTTGCAAGCCTAGGGGAAATGCTATTACAGGAAATAAATGGAGAGTATATAATAAAAAAGTATGGAAATTTAAAAGGTCTAGAAATAAAACAGAAATTACAAGAAGAAAGAATTAAATATCTTCTACGGAAATATTGACTTTTTACGAAAAAAAATATAATATATATGTAGTTATTTAAAAGTAACAAATTTGAGGAGGAAAAATTGTTATGGGAGAAGTAATAGTTATAACATCAGGAAAGGGTGGAGTTGGAAAAACAACAACAACTGCTAATTTAGGAGCAGCCCTAGCATTAGAAGGAAAAAAAGTAGTTTTAATAGATACAGATATAGGACTTAGAAATTTAGATGTAGTTATGGGATTAGAAAATAGAATAGTATATGATATAGTAGATGTAGTAGAAGAAAAATGCAAATTAAGACAAGCATTGATAAAAGATAAAAGATTTGATGAGCTTTTCTTATTACCAGCAGCCCAAACAAAGGACAAGAGTGCAGTAAATGAAACTCAAATGAGAGAATTAACAACAAAGTTAAAAGAAGAATTTGATTACATATTGATAGATTGTCCAGCAGGAATAGAACAAGGATTTAAAAATGCTATAGCTGGAGCAACTAGAGCGATTGTTGTTACAACTGCTGAAATATCTGCAATAAGAGATGCAGATAGAATTATTGGTTTATTAGAATCATCAGATATAAAAAATCCTGAATTAGTAGTAAATAGATTAAGACCATCAATGGTTAAAAAAGGCGAAATGATGGATGTTGATGATATTATAGATTTATTATCGATAGATTTAATAGGTGTCGTTCCAGATGATGAACACATTATAAGTCAAACTAATAAGGGAGAACCAGTAATACAAAACAGACATGCTCCATCAGGAAGAGCATATTTAGAAATTGCAAAGAGAGTTTTAGGAGAGAATATTGATGTAACTATACCCGGTAGAGAAAAGGGATTTATAGCGAAAATAAAATCACTTTTTTCAAAAAACTAATTCTAAATAATATAATCACAAAAGTTTGGGGGTAAAAAAATGTTTGAAAATATTGCTAATTTTTTTAGAAAGCTAATGAAATCAGAAAAAAAAGAACCAGGCTCAAAAGATGCTGCTAAAGAAAGATTACACTTGGTATTGATGCAAGATAGAGCAAATGTGTCAGCTGATTTCTTAGAGTTAATGAAACAAGAAATAATTGAAGTTATAAAAAAATATATAGAAGTAGATGAAAAGGAAATCGATGTTAGATTAACAAACAAAGAAAATGAAGATGGAACAAATGGTGCACCAGCATTATATGCTAACATTCCAATTTTAAATATAAAAAATGAAATGAAAAAAGAAGTAATGTCAGAGAAAAAAGAAGAGACACAAGAGAACACTGTAGGGAACGAGACCGACGTCGTTTCGCAAAATGTTAAAGAAAACCAAGATAATATAGAGGTCAACGTTGTTCATTCAGAAGAAATACAGGAAAATGATAGTGTAGGGGAGAACATTGCTCGTCTAGAAGAGACACAAGAAAGCACTGTAGAGAACGAGACCGACGTCGTTCCACAAAATGTAGAAGAAAACCAAGAAAATATTACCGTAGGGGAGTGCAATGCTCATCCGGGAGAAACACAAGCAAATGTTGAAGAAGTTATTATTAACCAAATGAATAATATATAAGCAATTTTTTAAAATGAATTTTTAGGGGCGTAATCGATGTGTAGGACGCATGATTGCGCCCTATATGATATTGATGGCTTGTGCCTAGAAAGGAATTACTAGAAATAATGAATAAAAGAAATTTAAAAAATACTGAGTGGAGTATACTTATAATAAGTTTAGTTTTATTTGTAATTGGTATGATTGCATTGTATTCTTGTACTCAATCTACAAATTTTGAGGAAATGAAAAAACAAATTATATGGTTTATAATAAGCATACCAATACTTATTATATTTATGGTACTAGATTATAACTTGCTTAGTAGGGCAGCTTATGTATTATATGGAATATTTATAGTACTTTTAGTAGCTGTTTTATTTACTCCAGAAATAAATGGAGCAAGAAGCTGGTTTAATATTGGCGCTTTTTCATTTCAACCAGGAGAATTTGCAAAAGTATTTGTAATAATAATGTTTTCGACTATAATATGTAAGTTTCAGGAAAAGGGAAGAAATGAAATAAATAATCCAATAAAACTAATGATAGTGTTAATAGCTATTGCTGTTCCAGTATTACTAATAGCAATTCAGCCAGATATAGGAACTGCAGCAGCATTTATAGTGGCTACAATTTTTATACTATTTACTGCAGGAATAGATAAAAGATATATATTAGTAACTTGTATTTTAATAGTTATTTTAGTTCCAGTAATATATATGTTTATATTGCCAGATCACGCAAAAACGAGAATAGATGTATTTTTAAACCCAGACTTAGACCCAAGAGGTGCGGGGTATAATATAATTCAATCTAAATTAGCAGTTGGTGCAGGAAAAGTATTCGGAATGGGCATATTAAAAGGAAATCAAACGCAATTAGGATTTTTATACCCCAAAACAACAGATTTTATATTTGCAGTTGTAGGTGAAGAAATGGGATTTATAATTTCTGCAACAGTTGTAATATTATATGTGTTGTTATTGACAAAAGCTATATATATTGCTAAAACCGCAAAAGATGACTTGGGTTCATATATTGCAACAGGAATTGCTCGGAATATTATTTTTCCATGTATTAGAAAACATAGGAATGACAATAGGATTATTGCCAATAACTGGAGTTCCTTTGCCTTTTATAAGCTATGGTGGAAGTTCTCTTATAACAAATTTTATATGCATAGGAATTTTGTTAAATATTAGTAGTAGAAGACAAAAAGGAATATTTTAATAATTAAAAAAATAATCAGCATATTGCGTCGTTATTTAAAAACAAAAAATGCTCAATGTACTAAATGTACACTTCCGCTTTTTTTGTTTTTAAATGCCTAGCACTATACTAATTCTTTTTTTAATTTGATTACAGAAAGGAATACAAATAAACAATGCACATTCACTCGTTAAAAATAGGAAATGTAGAATTAAATAATAATATATTGTTAGCACCGATGGCTGGAATAACAGATAGACCATTTAGAATTATAAATAAAGAAAAAAGCAAGCCAGGACTTGTTTTTACTGAGATGATAAGTTCAAAGGCAATACATTATAAAGATGAAAAAACCAAAATGTTAGCTAATATTTCAGATGAAGTTACTCCTATTGCAATACAAATTTTTGGAAGTGAGCCAGAAATAATGGCGGAGGCAGCAGAGGAACTATCTAAAAAAGCAAATATCATTGATATAAATATGGGATGCCCAGCACCTAAGGTTGTTAAAAATGGAGATGGAAGCAAATTATTATTAAATTTAGATTTAGTTTCAGAAATAGTTAAACGAGTTGTTAGTGTAGCCCGAATACCTGTAACTGTAAAATTAAGAAAAGGCTGGAATAATGATAATGTAGTAGCAGTTGACGCTGCTAAGATTATAGAAAAGGCTGGAGCAAGTGCAATAACAATTCACGGAAGGACTAGAGAAGAGTATTACTCAGGAAAAGTTGATTTAGATATAATAAAACAGGTAAAAGAAGCAGTAAATATTCCTGTAATAGGTAATGGAGATATTAAAACTGCAAAAGATGCCTTGAAAATGTTTGAGTATACTAATGTTGATGGAATAATGTTGGGAAGAGCAACTTTGGGTAATCCTTGGATTATAGGGCAAATTAAAGATGAATTAGAAGAAAAGGAAATTTACCTACCAACTGTAGATGAAAAATTAGATACAATAAAAAGGCACATAGACTTAGAAATTGAAGAAAAAGGAGATTATGTTGGGATAAGAGAAATGAGAAAGCACATTTCTTGGTATATTAAAAATTTAAAAGATTCAAGTAAAATAAGAGAAAAAATAAATAATTTAGAATCAAAACAAGAAGTTATAGATTGTCTAAATGAATATTTTAAACAAATACAAATATAATTGTAGGGAATGAATTTCCTACAATTATTTTTTATTGCATAGGAAAGTTTGATTTTTTTGTTGATATATTGCAAACGTTGTAGGGGCGCATGATTGCGCCCTAGTGAAGAGTACAAAAAACATTGATTGTTCAAGAAAGGTGTGTTTTTATGAAAAAAAATATTTCTATAATAATTGCTATAATTCTAATTATACTTCTAATTTCTTTATTTTTTATAAAAAATAATTATAAATTTTTTAATTTTGGAAATAATATGAGTAATAAATCAGCTGATGAAATTAAAAATTATATTTTAAATATGAATTCGTTTAGCGCAGAAGCAACGGTTACAATAACAAGCAATAAAACAACAAATACATACATATTTAATCAAAAGTTTAAAGGTAACCAATATGTTCAAGAATTGCTAGAACCACAAAACATAGCAGGTTTAATTATAAAATACGATGGAAACCAGATAATAATAGAAAATACAAAAATCGGAATATCTAAATTATATGAAAATTATAAATATATAACAAATAATTCTTTATGCATAAGCACATTTGTTAATGATTACAAAGAATCAACTAATGAAAATAATGCATATGAAGAAAATGGAACAATTATATTAGAAACAAAAGTAAAAAATGAAAATATATATAATGCAAATAAAAAGTTATATATAGACCAAAAAACAGGCAAACCAATAAAAATGGAAATACAAGATATTACACAAAACTTAAGGGTTTACATATTATATAGTAAGGTAGAAATAAATACCTTGCAGGAAGAAAATATAGTAGCCTTTAAGCAAAATAAAATAGAAGATATAATATAGAACAAAAATCTTTCTGCTAAATTTGAACTAATATTTAATGTATAAAATATACAAATTAGCAGGAGTGAATAATATGGTAGTAAAAAGAGGAGATATGTTCTATGCAGATTTAAGTCCAGTTATAGGTTCAGAACAAGGTGGAGTAAGACCAGTACTAATAATACAAAATGACACAGGAAATAAATATAGTCCAACAGTTATAGCAGCTGCAATAACATCACAAATGGGAAAAAATAAATTGCCAACACATATTGAATTAGGTTCAGAGGAATTTGGGTTGAAATCTGATTCAGTAGTGTTAGCAGAACAAATAAGAACAATAGATAAAAGCAGACTTAAAGAAAAAATAGGTCATATTGATGATTCGAATGTTATGAATAGAATAAATAATGCATTAGGAGTAAGTTTCGGATTAGGTGAATAAACATTATAGGGGGCGCATAAATGTGCCTTCTATTTTTTTAGCGAAAACTTAAAAATAATATTTACAACAATAAAAACCAATGATATAATCTATTATGTTATAAAATGTTAAAATTGGGTTAAGAATATACATATATGCATACAGTAAGCAAAAGAGGAGATATAATATGAATCAAATATTGATGGTTGAAAATAGAAATGGAAAAAGAAATAAAAATAATAATACCATAGATATTAAAAAAATTGTTATGTTTTTTAGTGTTGTAATAATAATATTTGGTGGATTAATGATAGTAAAAGGCATAACTGGCATGAATACGGACAAGCCTAAAGTAGCAGGAACAAAAACACCAGAACCAAAAGTATCGCCAACACCAAATCAATATGTAGATGATGAAGATGCTCCTGTAATTGAATTGTTATTATCAGGGGAAAAAGTAAGAATAGTTGCAACAGATGATACTGCAATGGATTATATAGAATATAGTTGGAATGATGATGAAACAAAAAGAGTTAATATAGATGAAGAAACAGAAGATGAAACACAAATGGAGACAAGCGTTAGCATATTACAGGGTAAAAATACATTAAATGTAAAAGCAGTAGATAAAGCAGGAAATGAGCAAGAAAAAACGCAATCTTTCCAAGGAAAAGTAAAACCAGAAGTTACTCTATTATTAAATTCAGAACAAAATGGAGTAATAGTAAAAGCAGAATGTGCAGATGGACTAAGTAAATTAGAATATACTTTAAATGGAGAATGGTATAGATTAGAATTAGAACTATACACAAAAGAAGAATGGGAAACTGTACCAGGAGTAACATTAGAGTGGTCTGAAGATGGAAAAATAATAAGTGCACAATATATTCAAATGCTATTAGAAGGCGAAAATGATTTTCATGTATATGCATATAGCGAAGAAAATTTAGTTGGAGAAGGAAGCGGAAAAAGAACATATACAGCGCAACAATAATAGTATTAAAACGTAAAACCAAAGGAGAAAATATGAGTATAAATAACTTAATGACATATTTTTTGATATATTCATTTTTAGGTTGGGTCTTAGAATCTATATATAAAACAGTTTTAGAAAAAAAGTTAGTAAATAGTGGTTTTTTATATGGACCAGTTTGTCCAATATATGGTTTTGGGGCATTGATAATGCTAATATGTTTAAAAAGTTATAGCAGTAATATTCTATTATTGTTCTGTGTCGGATTTTTTATATTGTCAATATGGGAGTATCTAGTTGGATTATTATTAGAAAAGGCTTTTAAAACAAAGTATTGGGATTATTCTAGTAAAAAATTCAACATAAATGGGAGAGTATGCCTATTAAATTCTTGTTTTTGGGGACTTTTATGTGTTATATTTATAAAATTGGTGCATCCGCCAATTGAAAATATAATAATGCAAGTGCCAATTGAAATGTTAACTTATAACAATATATTACTATTTTCAATATTTGTAATTGATTTCATGTTTAGCGTAATTAAAATATACAATATAAATGTAAGTATAGGATTACTTAATGATATAAGCAAGAAAATTAAACAAGAACTTGATAAAATAAAAGAATATGCAGGTAATAAAGCTAAGGAGAGCGAAAAATTACAAACCATTATAGAAGAATTAAAAGAAAAACAAGAAAGTTTAAAAGAAAAATTGGAAAAGCAAACTGCAAGATTAAGAAAAGCGTTTCCAACAATGAAACATTTGAAGTTACCTGAGTTTATAAACCAAAGAATAGAAGCTATTAGAAAAAACAAATAGAAATGAGGATTACATATGATACAAGAGATTTTCATAATTGATGAAGATAAAGAAGTTTTGAAAGAAACGAAAAGAATATTTAAAAATAAAAAAGAATTTAAATTTTCAAGTATGAAAACAGATGAAATAGATATTGCATTAAAAAATATACCATCTTTAATAATTATAAATGCAGATACAGTTAAAGAAGATATTATATCACTTTGTAGTAGAATAAGAGAAAACGAAGATAATAGTATAACTCCAATTATTGTATTATCATCAAACGATGATAAACAACATAGAATAGAAGTATTAAAAAATGAAGTACAATATTATATTACAATGCCAGTAGATGATGAATATTTATATTATACAATAAAAAATATAATAGGGTTAATGTATAACAATAGAAGAGTAAGTCCATTAACGGGGCTTCCTGGAAATGTTCAAATACAAGCAGAAATGAAGAAGAGATTATTAAATAAAGAAGTTTTTGAGGTTTTATATTTTGATTTAGACAATTTTAAAGCATATAATGACATATATGGATTCTTACAAGGAGATGAAATTATAAAATACACAGCGAGAACAATAGTAAAGAATACACATAAAGAAGATGAACTAAATTCTTTTGTTGGGCATATTGGTGGGGATGATTTTGTAGCCTTAGTTGGAGAAAATGCAGATTACGAAAAAATATGTCAAGATGTTATTGCAGAATTTGATATAGGAATAAAAAATTATTTTTCAGAAGAAGATTATGAAAGAGGCTATTTAGAAGCAACAAATAGAAAAGGTGTGGTGGAACAATTTCCACTTACTTCAATTTCTATAGGAGCTGTAATTGTAGATCCAAAAAGATTTTACAATACACTTGAAATTGCAGAGGTAGGAGCACAAGTAAAGCATACATCAAAAATAATAATGGGTAGTAGTTATGTAATAGATAAAAGAAAATTAAGAGGATAAAAATACCATTTGACAAATTCTTACAAAAGATTTATAATAAAATTATGATTAAAAAACGGAGGTGTTTTATATGTCAGCTTGTACAAAATGTGATTATTGTAATGATGATGGAAGTTGCTCAAATAGAAGCTATAAAGGAAAATGGTGCGAAGGTAAATGTGAGTACTATCGCTAATACAAAAAAAGATTATTCGAAAAACGAATAATCTTTTTTTTATGTATAGGAAAAATCGACCCTACAAAAAACATATTGCAAACTGTAGGGGCTTTTCATTGCTCGTTCGAGTGGCGAAGCCACCTTTTTATGAAAAAATATAATTTTTTCTGTTGAAGATAAAAAAATAATATGATAAAATTTAAATATATTTTTTTGTATCAATAAATTAAATTCACAGGCAAATCTGCCTAAAATTTTTCCAAAAAAATAAAATCTAAAACGAAAAGAGGTGATATTTTAATTTTAAATAGAAAAATAAAATAAAGAAAGGATTGACTATATATGAATAAACAACAAAAAGAATATAAAATATTATCACCTAAGCTAGATGTAGTATTTCAAAAATTATTTGGAGAAGAAGGAAGCGAAAATATAACGAAGTCATTTTTAGAAGCAATATTAAATGAAAAAATAGAAAATATAGATTTAAGTAAAAATCCAATATTAAGAAGAGAATACAAAAGAGATAAATTAGGAATATTAGATGTAATAGCGCAAATAAATAAGGGAGAAAATGTAAATATAGAAATGCAAGTAGCAAAAAATGGAGATGAATTAGAAAGAATATTGTATTATTGGAGTAGAATGTATATAAGAGGAATACAAAAAGGAAATAGCTATATAGAATTAAATAAAACAATATCAATAATAATAACAGATTTTGAAATAGATGGAATAGAGAAATTGGGATTTCATAGTAAATGGCAATTGAAGGATGATACAGGAATGAAAATATTGACAAAAAAGCTAGAAATACATATAATAGAATTATCAAAAATGAAGAAAGAAAAGATAATAGAAACAAATAATATAAGAAATTTAATAGATTGGCTAGAATTTATAGAAAATCCAGAAAGCGAAAGGGTGTTAAATAGAATGAAGGAGAATAAAGCACTTAAAGAAGCAAAAGAAAAGCTAGTAAAGATGAGTAGAAGTGAAAGAATGCAAAGAATAGCAGAATGGAAAGAAAAAGCAATAAGAGATGAAAAGGCAATATATAATTATGGAGTAAGACAAGGAATGGAGCAAGGAGCAAATGATAAAACAATACAAATAGCAAAAAGATTGATAGCAGATAATGTTGATATAAAAACAATAATGTCTGCAACAGGACTAACAAAAGAAGAAATAGAGAAATTAAAATAAATTTTATAAAAATATTATTGATACAAAAATATTTCAAAATAGAGACTGAATGCTCGCCCCTACAAAAACATATTGCAAACTGTAGGGGCTTTTCACTGCTCGTCCGAAATGTGGGGAAGGGAGCTGTGCTTTATTTCGAACCATTTACTTCTATTCTAAAAATAAATACAAAAAATATGATAAAATATTGTAACCAAAATCAAAAAAATGTGAATATACAAATGTAAGATATCTTAAAATAAGGAGTTTAGGTTTAAATTGGAAGTAAAAGATAAAAATATATACGATTATATATATAATAGTGAATTGCAAATAGAAAAAGTATTCGAAGACTATAAAAATTATGTATATAAAATAATAAGAAAAGATAGGTCAAACTTATCTAAAGAAGATATAGATGAGGTTAATTTGGATGTGTTTTTAACATTGTGGAAAAATCAAAATAAACTTAATATTAACAATAAAATGTCTTCGTACATAGCTGGAATCACGAAAAATCTAGTTAAACAGAAATATAGAGATATAAAAGTAAGTGATAATATTTTAGACTATGAAGAACATTTAATTTCAAATTTGAACATAGAACTGATATATTCAAAAGATGAACAAAATGAAATTATAATAAATGAACTAAAAAAGATGAAATCTGAAAAACAAAATATATTTCTTTTATATTACTATGATAATAAAACAATAAAGGAAATAAGTGAGTTAAAAAATGTGTCAGAAGCAAAGATAAAAACAGAATTGTTTAGGATTAGAAAAAGGTTAGAAATGGCATTAAATAGGAAAGGGTATGATTTTTATGAATAATAATAAAAACGAGGTAGAATTAGAAAAATTAAAGCTAAACATTGCAGCATACAACTTTAAAGATGAATTACAAAAGTCGGGTACCCTTAGAAAACAAAGGAAAGGGGTAAATATAATGAAAAAGAAAATAATAGCAACAGCCTGTGCAAGTTTAATACTAGTATCAGGAATTGTTGTTGCAACGTCAATAAAAAAATCAAATGATAGTGATAGAGGATTAGGTGATGGAATTAACAATGCAGTAGAAAGTGGATATGTGGCAAATCCAAATGCAGAAGGAACAGATAATAATTCTACAATAGCAAACACAGAATTAAGTAACATAAATGCAAAAATAACCATAGAAGATTTCTTAATGGATGATGTAAACCTAAGTACGCAAATTTTATTTGAATTTGATAATAAAATAAAAGATGCAGTTAATTTAGACAAAGTTATTAGCATAGAACTAACAGATTTAATAGTAAGAGATGAAGAAAATCGCATAATATATGGTGGAAATAATGAAGAAAGATTTAAAAAATATTGCAAAGAAAATAACTTAAATTATACATTTTGTGAATTTAATGAAAATTATATGAATTGTGGAGTAAATTGCTTTAATGTGATGAAAGATAAAGAAAGTAACAGCATAAAAATAATGTATAATATGTATACATCTGACACTTATCCAAAATCAAAAAAATTATATTTTTCTTTTCAAACAATAATGTTTAATGAATTAGTAATGTCTAAAGAAAAGAAATTAGAATTAAAAGGAAATTGGGAAATTACTGTAGATGTACCAGAAAATATGTATACTAGAACAGATGAATATTATAAAGTAATAAGTTGTGATAATCCAGATTTTAATATTTATATAGCCAAATTAACAAATACTGGTTTTGAAATAGGGGTAATTATTTCTAACATAGAAAAACCAGAAGAAGATGTAATAAAAAAAGAAGATTTCCTAATTGCATTAGAAAATTATCAGAATGGGAAAATATCAAAAGATGAGTACGACAAAAAAGCCTTGTGGAATAAAGAATATAATGATTTATTAACTCCTATACAAGTTACTGATTATAATTATACAGATGGAAAAAGTGGAAAAGCTTCATATGTAGAAAATGAAAATGGAAAAAGATTTAAGTTTGCTTTAAGCCCAGCAAGAAGAGCGAAAACTTATTTTATAGATGGGAATAAGTATGATTTCTATGAAACATTTGGTATGACAAAATATGATGCAACTAATAAAATAAAGGTAATATTATATTATTATGGAGAACCAGTTACTATTGCATTAGAAAAGTTATAAATAATAAGGAAGTTCCCAAATGGGAACTTCCTTTGAGAGATATAGGGAAAAGGAAGTTGCTGTTAGCGCTCCAATGTTGCTATCCAATGCTTATATTTGACATTAGCATTGTACCAAACACCAGTATTTTGGTCATACACAGCAGTGTAAATCTGAACTTTTTGTCCAGCATTTACAAATACATGTGTTTCCTGTGTCGCACTTGTAACACACATTTCTGAATATCCACTTCTTGCAAGAACCCTTCCATCTAAAGAACGAATTTCCAAAAGATAATAGGGCTTATTAGGATACATGATATTTGATGTTGTTTCAAATTCTGCTTGAATATACAGAACTCCTTGCACTCCCATTGTTTTAACAGGGGTAAGATTATACCCACTCATAGGTATAACCGGTTCTGTTACTGTTGCCGCATACCAAGTTTCGACGCCTGCCGCAGAAGCGGGAACGGACGTGATGGAGAATACCATCATCAGGATTAACGCAAGTACGGTAATAAACCGCATAGTCTTTCTTGTAGCTGTCATAATAAACAGCCTCCTTTCATAAAGTCAAAATTTGTTTCTTGCTTATTCCCTTTTCTCTCTTACCTAAAATCGTACCAAAACTAATTAGCACAAATTAGGCAACGATGAATAAAATTCATCTTGAATTATATTAACACATTTTTAGACAATATTTGCAAAAAGTGTTAAAAGAAGTTAAAAAGTGGAAAAAGAAATATAAAAGTGTAAAAAAGTGTAAAAAAGGTGGAGTAAAAATGATAAAAGCATTAGTAGCAGATGATAGTTGGGAATATTCTAAAAATATAATTAACAGTATAGTCAATAGAATAGATGAATTAAAAATAGACTATGTAGCTGGAGATGGTAAAGATACTTTAGAGGCTATATCTAAAAATTATTTTGACTTAGTTTTATTAGATTTGAAAATGCCAAAAATAAATGGATTAGAAGTAATAGAGCAGATGAAAAAGTTAAATAGAATAAAACTTCCTAAAGTTATAATAATATCTGGAGATTTACCTTTATTAGATTATGCTAGTATTGGTAATATTGTGTGTAGCATAATACAAAAAACAGAAGACCCTGAAAGCATGTACGAAAAAATTTTACTAGTAGTAAACGAAATAAAATATGAAACAAATTATAATAATGTAAGAAATGAAGTTATATCAAAAATTAAAGATATAGGACTTAGTTTAAAACATAAGGGAACGAGGTACATAATAGATTGTGTAATGTATGCATATCGGAAACAATAATTTAGATATAATAGATAATTTAGAAAAAAACATTTATAAACATGTGGCTCGTATGCATAATGAGTCTATTTCAAATGTGAAAACAAATATTGTTAAAGCTGTAAGGTGTTCAACAAAGAATAATTTATCGCCTAAAGACATTATTACTGAGTTGGTTAGTAATTTTTAAGCCATAATATTGATAGAAATAGAGATATTTTATACTGACACTACTGTGTCATTTTTTTTAAATAATTGTAACCAAATTACTAATAATGGTAATAAATAGATAAAGATATCTTGGTAAGGAGTTTAGATCCAAATGGAAATAATAGATAAAAAAATATCGCATTATTTTGTTAATGGAACGCTTAATATAGAAATGCTAATGGATGATTATCATAATTATATCTATACTATTATAAAAAGAATGTGTATAAATTCATCTGAAGAAGATATAGAAGAAATATACCTAGAGGTTTTCTTTGTCTTATGGCAAAATCAAAGCAAGTTAGATATAAATAAATCAATGTCATCATATTTAAGTGTAGTTACAAGAAACCTAATAACTCATAAATTAAGAAAATTAAATAATATTGATAATATATTAGATTTTGATGAAAAAGTTTCATCAAATATTGATATAGAATCTACTTTAATATGGCAGGAAAAAGAAAAGATAATATATAATGAATTGAAAAATTTGAAAGAAAAAGATAAAAAAATATTTATATTATATTATTATCAAAATAAAAATATCAATGAGATAAATAAATTATGCAATTTATCAAAATCAAATATTAAAATTATATTGTTTAGAATTAGGAAAAAGATGAAAAGAGCGTTAAATAAAGGAGGTTATGATTGTAATGGATAACAATTATAAAGAAAAATTAAAGATGAAAATTGCTATGTTTAATGCGACAGAAGATATAGAGAAGAAATCAAATAAATACCTTTTTAAAAATGATAAGGAAAAGGGGGTAAGTTTAATGAAAAAGAAAATAATAGCAACTGCTTGTGCAAGTTTAATTTTAGTATCAGGAATTGCTTTTGCAACAACATTTAAGAAAACAAATAATAGTGATAGAGGATTAGGTAATGGAATTGATACAGCAATAGAAAATGGATATATTTCAAATACAAATGTAGAAATAACAGATAATAATGCTGTGGGAACAAATACTGAATCAATTATAGAAAATATAAAGACAAAGATAAAAATAGAAAATTTCTTTATGGATGATGTTAATTTAAGTACACAAATTTTGTTTGAATTTAATGATAGCATAAAAAATATAGTTAATTTAGATAGAGCTAGTATTGAATTACCTGATTTAATAGTAAGAGATGATGAAAATCGTATAATATATGGAGGATATGATCAAGTAAGATTTAAGGAATATTGTGAAAGAAATAATTTAAATTACACATTTTGTGATTTTAACGATAACTATATGCCTTGTGGAGTAAATTCTTTTGAAGTAATGCGAGATGCAAAAAGTAATAGTATGAGAATAATGTATAATATGTATACATCTGGTACTTATCCAAAATCAAAGAAATTGTATTTTTCTTTTAAAACAATAAAGTTTGTTGGATTTGCAATAGACAACGAAAAAAAAACACAAGTTACACGGAAATTGGGAAATTGCTGTAAATGTGCCAGAGAATATGTATAACAGAACAGATGAATATTATAAAGTCGTAAATTGCGATAATAGTAATTTTTACATATATTCGGCAAAAGTAACAGATACTGGGTTTGAAATAGGTGCAATTATTTCCAATATGGAAAAAACTATAGATGATACCACAGAATATAAAAAAATATTAAATAGTTATATTGAAAATGAAAATGGAGATAAATTTTATTGTACTTTATCACCAAGTAGAAGAACTAACGGATATTTCATAGATGAAAATAATCAATATGATTTCTATGAAACATTTGGTATGACAAAATATAATGCAACAAACAAAATAAAAGTAGTATTATATTATTATGGAAAACCAGTAACTATTCAATTGGAAAAGATTTAAAACTATGCCATTAGAACTCCGAATTTCAAGTAAATATATTACATTATCTGGTAACTTCAGTGTGTCAGTAACGTGAAATTCGGCTTCAATCTTAAGTATGCCAGAAACACCCATAGTCTTGGGAGGTGTCAGATTGTCACCGACCATTGTGAGGTTTTCAGTTCCCTTGACGTCATACCAAGTTTCGACGCCTGCCGCAGAAGCCGGAACGGACATGATGGAGAATACCATCGCAAAGATTAACGCAAGTACGGTAAGAAACCGCATAGATTTTTTTGTTTTAAGCATAAAAATGCTCCTTTCATAGTTGTATATTGTCTCTTCTTCTCTCTTACCTAAAATCATACCAAAACTAATTAGTACAAGTTAGGCAACGATGAATAAAATTCATCTTGAATTATATTAACACATTTTTAGACAATATTTGCAAAAAGTGTTAAAAGAAGTTAAAAAGTGGAAAAAGAAATATAAAAGTGTAAAAAAGGTGGAGTAAAAATGTGGCTCGTATGCATAATGAGTATATTTTAAATGTGACATTTTACAATAAAGTATCACTATTTTTATGTATACATCTTGACAGTTTACAATAATCAAGATAAAATAGTATAGTGAAGTAAGTTAAATTATATAAAAAAACATAAAGTTATATATATTTATCTGAACATTGAAAATTTAATAGAAAGAGGTGCATATTATGGATAACATATTAACAATTGTACTTACCTTTCTAATCTCATTAGCAGTTGGAATAGCAGCAGGTTTTATAATAAGAAAAAAGACTGCAGAATCTAAAATACAAAGTGCTGAAAATGAAGCAAAAAGATTATTGGAAAATGCAAATATAGAGGCTGAGAATAAGAAAAAAGAAGAGATAATTAAGGCCAAAGAGGAAATATTACAAGCTAGAAATGAATTAGATCAAGAGATTAAAGAGAGAAGAAGCGAAGTACAGTTACAAGAAAAGAGAATAATTCAAAAAGAAGAATTATTAGAAAAAAGATCAGATACTTTCGAGAAGAGAGAAAACGAACTTGAAGAAAGATTTAAAGAATTAGAACAAACAAAACAAGAAACAGACGAATTACTAAATAAGCAAATACAAGAATTACAAAGAATATCAGGTTTATCTATTGAAGAAGCAAAAAAACAATTATTAGAAGAGTTAGATAAACAAATAACTAGCGAAAAAGCAGCATTGATAAGAGAAGTAGAAAATAAAGCAAAAGAAGATGCTACTAAAAACGCTAAGGAAATACTTACTTATGCTGTACAAAAATGTGCGGCAGATCATACATCAGAAACAACAGTATCTGTTGTTGCATTACCTAATGATGATATGAAAGGTAGAATTATAGGTAGAGAGGGTAGAAACATAAAAGCCCTTGAAACACTTACAGGAATAGATTTAATAATAGATGATACTCCTGAAGCTGTTATATTATCTGGGTTTGACCCATTAAGAAGAGAAGTTGCAAAAATTGCATTAGAAAAACTTATTGATGACGGAAGAATTCACCCAGCAAAAATAGAAGAAATGGTTGAAAAGGCAAAAGAAGAAGTCGAAGCAACAATAAAGGCAGAAGGAGAAAGAGCTGTTTTAGAAACAGGAGTTCATGGATTACCACAAGATATAGTAAAACTAATTGGTAAATTAAAATACAGAACTAGTTATGGACAAAATGTATTGAATCACTCAATAGAGGTTTCAAACTTAGCTCGTATAATGGCAGAAGAATTAGGTTTAGACCCTAAAATAGCAAGACGTGCTGGTTTATTACATGATATAGGAAAAGCCCTAGATCACGATATGGAAGGAACACACGTAGAAATAGGTGTAGACATATTAAAGAAATATAAAGAAAATGAAATCGTAATAAATGCAGTACAAGCTCATCATGGAGATGTTGAACCTAAGTCATTAGAGGCAGTGCTTGTTCAAGCAGCAGATGCAATATCTGCATCTAGACCTGGAGCAAGAAGAGAAACCTTAGAAACATATATTAAAAGATTAGAGCAATTAGAAAAAATAGCAGATTCATTTGAAGGTGTTGAGAAGTCTTTTGCGATACAAGCAGGAAGAGAAGTAAGACTTATTGTAAAACCAGAAAAGGTTTCAGATGACCAAATGGTTATAATGGCAAGAGAGGTTGCAAAAAGAGTTGAAAGTGAAATGGAATATCCAGGACAAATAAAAGTAAATGTAGTAAGAGAAACACGTGCAATAGAATATGCAAAATAGAGAAAAAAATAATCCAACCTATTTAGGTTGGATTATTTTTTCCTTTAACTATTGTGCCACTAACGCCTTTAGTTCCACTTGTTAAAAGAGGTTCAATATCATAAATAGAAATATATTTATGAACATCTGTTAATGCCACTTTTTTGGCAACAACAAGAGGATCTATAAAATCAATTAATACTCTACCGAGGAGATGATGCAAAATCTGCACCAGCGTTCATAATGGCTTCAAAGTAGCTTTGACAAGCTCCTGCAAAAATTACTAAATCATCACTAGAACTAGCCCAAGACCTTGCTTCTTTAACAGTATTTATGAAATGTCTTGAATTACGATAATTATATATGTTGTTCTTGTCAGTATTGTTTTTAAGCATTGCATCATGACCAGTTATTACTAATATGTTTGGTTTATATCTTTCTAGTAAAATTCTTACAACTTGTGTTTGTTTATTTTCTGGAATATTTCTAACAATTGCTTTTAATCCAGCTTGCTTATAATATTTTGCGGATTTTTCACTATAACGCCTGTCTCCATCTAAATGCAATATAAGAGCATTACTTGTAGTTAATAACCTACTAGAATTATTTGAATTTTGATTTTCTGAAAAATTATCTATTAAAACTAAATCAGATAATGGAGAATCTGCAACAATTCTAATGTTAAGTCCCTTTAAAATTGCAATTCTGGTATTATTTTTTGACTTTATAATTTTGTCTACTATAAATAGAATATCTTTGTTGTATGATTTTCTTGCAACGACATTTCCGCTTTTTTAGTTGTTTATCTATTTTTTTTAAATATGCAAAACTCAAGTTTAATATTCATTCCTTTCAATTATATATAATGGGACAATACATAATATGTAATTTTTGGTCGAAATGTGTATTAGTATTGCTTTTTTCAAATCAATAAAATATAATAAAGGTAATATATAATTTATAGGGGCGGGCTCTGTGTCCGACCGTATTATAAAAGGAGATACAAATGAAAGAGCAATTTGATTTTTATAGTAAAACTGTTTTAAAATCATATAATTTAGATGACAAAATGAGATATCAATTAAACATGCTAGATAATTTAGATGTATTTACAAGAAAACATTGTGAAAATGTTGCTAATTTAACTTGTAGAATGTGTGAGTATATGCATTTAAATAAAGAATTTACAATATACTGCACAATTTGTGCATATTTGCATGATATAGGTAAATTATTTATACCACCCAATATTTTGCAAAAGCAGTCATCGCTTACAGATGAGGAGTATGAAGTTATGAAAACTCATACAGTAATTGGCTACGATATGTGTATGAAAGATTTAAAATTAAGACCTTACGCAGTTGGAGCAAGAAGTCATCATGAGGCATTAAATGGCACAGGTTATCCAGATGGATTGAAAAAAAAGGAGATTCCGCTAGAAGCTCAAATAATTAGGGTAGCAGATGAGTATGATGCAATAGTTAGTAAAAGACAATACAAATCTCATATAGATATTTCAGATACATTAAAAATAATAATTGGAGATGCGAAACCAAATGTAAAATCAAATGCACTAGAATTATTGGCAATAGATGCAAAGGTTGGAAAAGTAAATCCTAAAATTGTAAAAGTGCTTTTAAAAGTAGTAATAGATGATATTGAATATGAAATATCTTGTTTATTCGAATATGTGGAATATTTAAAAACTGAGATAGAAAGGTTAGTTCAAATAGACAAATATTACGAAAAAATGATTGCTCAAAAAAGAGAATCTAAGCAGGAATATTTTGCAGAAGGTATGAGAGTATTATTCAGAAAAAATGAAACAATAGAAAATTATAAAGATGTACTAAACGAGTATAGAAATGCATTAAATGAGAGAGAATTAAAGATAGAGAAGTTAAATGATGAGATTAAAAAAATTAAAAAATTAAAGGTATAAAAATATTGAATTTATTTTGCGTATATGATATAACAAATGTAAAAAGTACAAAGGAGAGAAAAACAATGGAAAATGTAGAAAAGAAGAAAATAGATAAAAGAAAATTAGCAACAAGAATTATGGCAGGTTTTTTAGCACTACTTATGGTGGTTGGAACAGTAGGAAGTTTTGTATATTACCTTGTAAATTACGTAATAAAAAAATAATTTGTAGGGGTCGGCGTCCTTAGGCGACCCGCATATAAAAATAAGAGGTACTTATGATAAATAATTTTTTTGAAAAATTAAGTCAAATGTATAAAACAAATATAATAGGATTTTGGGATGAATTATATCAAAATCCTATTAAATTAGTAATGCTAATATTGGATATTAGCATTGTATTATTTTTAGCATATAAGTTACTTAAACTTGCCAAAGATACAAGAGCTTGGCAATTATTAAAAGGAATAATGCTGTTAATTATAGCAACTTGGGGAAGCTCAATATTAGGACTAAATATACTAAATTATATACTTACATCATTTATGACATATGGAGTAATAATTTTAATAGTTATATTTCAACCAGAGTTACGTAGAGCATTAGAACAATTAGGAACAAGCAAATTAACTAGATTTTTTGGAATAGATAAAGATTTAGCTACGAAAACAAAGGAAAATATATATAAAATAGTAATTGCAGCTTTAGAGTTATCTAGGAAAAAAACGGGAGCACTAATAGTTATAGAAAGAGATATAAAAATAAAAGATATAATAAATACGGGAATTTTAATGAAAGCAGAAATATCTCCACAGTTATTAGTAAATATATTTGAGCCTAAAACTCCATTACATGATGGAGCAGTTATAATTAGTGAAAATCAAATAATGGCAGCTGCTTGTATGTTACCACTTGCAAATGATGCAGACATTGCAAAAGAACTAGGAACAAGGCATAGATCTGGAATTGGAATTTCTAAAGAATCGGATGCAATAGTTATAATAGTGTCTGAAGAAACAGGAAAAATATCAATAGCTAAAGATGGAACACTAATAGCAGATGTAAAAGAAGAAGCATTGAAAAAAATATTGATAAAAAATGTTGTAACAGATAGATTTGTAATAAACGAAAAAGAGCATAAAATAAAATGGTTTAAGCATAAGAAGTAAATATTTTTTTGTTTTACAAATTAACATAATTGTGATATAATACCTCGCATAGGCGATTTTGCCTAAATAAACTTATTATAGGAGGTTTCTAATATGGAACGGAAAGAAATAGCAAATCCCATAATCTTCTTCAATGGAGATGTAAGCGAAGAGAAGTTAAGGGATTTATTACAGCTGATTCCTAAGAACCCTAAGGCGGAAGTGGACATTGTTATTTGTGGCAGTTTGATTCTTGATGCGGATACGAATGGCACAGATGTTCTTGAAATTCATGGTAACCTATGGGTTTCGGATGAAATCGTGTTATGCAACTACAACTACACAGAAATCAGAGTAGATGGAGATGTATATTGCGGTGGAAACATTGATTCCATGGGAATCGCTGTTGCAGGAGATTTCTTGTGCGACGCAGATATTGACTCAATGAGTATCGAGATTGGTGGCGATGCTGTTTGCAAAGGCAACATTAACACAAACCACGGAGATTTTAAAGCATGGGGAGATTTTATTTGCTATGGAAATTGCAAATATAACGTTGTAGTAAGAGGTCTTTCCCTCTGCGAAGGCGAGTTCGATGGCGAGGTTATAAAAATCTAAAAAATTTCATATTGAAACATTCTTTATTTTTTGGGGGCTGAATTGCCCCTATTCTTCTTTTTTGCAACATTTATTAAACTATGGTATAATTATTAAGAATTTAAACTAAGAGGTAAAATTATGCGAAATATAAAACTAATAATAGAATATGATGGAAAAGGTTTTAATGGTTGGCAGAAACAACCTAATAAACAAAATATCCAAGGAGAAATAGAAAATGCAATAGAAAGAATAACAGGGGAAAAAGTAGAACTATATGCAAGTGGTAGAACAGATGCTGGAGTTCATGCTATTGCTCAAACAGCAAATTTTAAAACTAATAGTAGTATTCCAATAGAAAAACTTTGCTTAGCAATAAATTCACAACTTAAAAAGAGTATTGTAATAAAAGAGGCAACAGATGTAGATGAAGATTTTCATTGTAGATATAATTGTAAAGGAAAAAAGTATAGATATATTATAAATAATTCTACAAATGGAAGTGCTATTTATAGAGGTTTAGAATATCATATGCCAGTAAAATTAGATGTAGAGAAAATGAAAGAAGCGGCAAAATTTTTTGTTGGGGTTCATGATTTTAAGGCATTTAAATCTAGTGGAACAAGTAGTAAAAGTAGTGTTAGAGAAATATATACAGCAGATGTAATAAAGAATGGAGAAAGAATAAAAATAGAGCTTACTGGAAGCGGATTTTTATATAATATGGTAAGAATAATATCTGGAACGTTGGTAGATGTTGGCTTAGGAAAAATAAAGCCAGAAGAAATAAAAGATATAATAGAAAACAAAGATAGAACAAAAGCTGGAAAAACTTTACCTGCACACGGGCTATACTTAGTGGAGGTATATTATTAAAAGAGTGTCAAAAAGCTCCGTCCCCACTGACACTCTTTTAATAAATTATTCATATAATAACAATAAGAGAATTATAGGGGCGACCATTGGTCGTCCGTAGTGAAAAAACAGGAGGAGATTAAAATATGAATACATTATTGATTTTTTTTGCACTACCAGTTGCAACTATAATATTAGCAGTCGTTTTAGAAAAATTACTTAATTGTCCGCTTTCAGTAGCGGCAGTGTTTTTTGCTATATACTTAATTGTTACATTTGCTGCATTTGATGCCACTTTCTTAATTGCAACTATTGTGTATACAATTTTAGCATTTTTAAGTGCTCTAATTGCGAGATTTATAAAAAATCTGAATTCTAATGATGATAATGACAATGATAACAATTGTGCATCAAACACGTTAGCAACATTGAATACGAATAATAATATAAATAATTGTCGTTGTAGAAGGAGATTTTAGAATAAATAAATTAAGCAAAAAATAATAATATTTTTTAATTCGTTCTCCAAGGCGTTTAAGATACGGCTTATCAAGTTGAAAGTGACACACTTTGCTTGGTTTTAAGACAAAACGACTCGCGGTCGAACTTATAAAAAATATTATTATTTTTTTGTTATAATTTATATTATATAAATTTCTATTTAAAATCTACTCTAAATTGTTTCCGTAACGTTTTATTTTTTGTGTTGTTGTTTTTTCTAAAGCATCTTTTAATATTTTAAAAGATTTGATATGTTTATAATTTGGAAATCTTGAGTTTACTTCTTTAACAACATTAGAAATTACATCTTCTATTTGCTTATCATTTGGCTTAAGCGAATTGGTTTCTTCACAAATAGCTTCCATATTGGGTAATAATTTTGCATTAACTTGTGTATCTGCGCTTGTGTCTACACCATAAACTAATGCTTCAGAAATAAATTTATTTTCACTTAAAAAATATTCAATTTCTTCTGGGTAAATGTTTTTTCCATTTTTAGTTACAATAACACTTTTACATCTACCTGTAATATATAAAAAGCCATCTTCATCAATTCTTCCAATATCACCAGTATGAAACCATCCATCTATAATTGCTTTTTTTGTTGCTTCTTCATCTTTAAAATACTCATTCATTACATTAGGGCCTTTAACAATTATTTCGCCTAAACCTTTTTCATCAGGATTATAAATTTTATATTCCACATTTGGTATTGGCATTCCAACAGCATCAGATTTGTGGAAAAAATCATTATTCCCTGCAACTAAAGGAGAACATTCTGTAAGTCCATATCCCTGTAAAACTCGAATTCCCATTTTAAAGAAAGAATCTACAATTGATGGATTAAGAGTTGCCGCACCAACAATAAATGTTTTCATTTTTCCACCCAAAGATTTTTTTATTTTATATTTAACAATAGGTCTAATAAAAATTGGCAAATTATCTAAAACATGTTTATCATTTGAAAAATATTTTTCTGGCAAACTTTTTTTCATAGTTTTCATAATTTTTGTATGTACATTTTCAAGTAATAAAGGAACGCATAGAATGAATGAAGGCTTGTATTCTTCAATATTTTTTTGTATATATCGTAAACCATCACAATATGTAATTGTTCCACCACCATAAATTATTAACAAAAATCCAATAGTACATTCATATGTATGATGTATTGGAAGAATTGATAGTACAGTAACAGATGTGTCTACTTTTACTGTTTTTGCAATAGATATAATATTTGAACAAATATTTTTGTGAGATAAACAAACGCCTTTGGCGCTTCCAGTAGTTCCAGAAGTAAACAAAAGTATATGAGTATCTTCTGGATTTATTTTAATGCTCTCAAAAGTGTTATCATTGTTAGATATTAAATTTTCACCTGTTGTTATTAAAGAATTGAAACTTAAACAATTACTAGTGTTTTTTGAAGATTCAGACATGTTTATTAGTGTTAAATTTTTATTAACTAAATCATTATTTGCAGATGATATATCAGATATATATTTACTATCTCCAATTACAGCAGAGCTTTCAGAAACATTGATAAAATTAACAATATCTGAAATGTGCAATTCTTTATCAAGAGGAACAACAGTACCTAAAATACTTGAAGCCATATAGGAAACCGCCCAATTATAACTGTTTTTTCCAATAACACAGATTGATTTTCCAATTAGACCAAGTTTTGCAATTGCTGTGCCAAGAGCCTCAACATCATTTTTGAATTTTTCATAAGTTATGCCATGTATTTTTCCTGTTGCATCTTTTATTTTAAAAGCAAATTTATTTTTGAATTTATTAGCTGATTTATACAACATATCTTTTAAATCTGATATGTTTGGTACACAAAATAATTTCTTTTCTAGAATTTCTTGTTTTGTTTGCATTATATACCTCCATAAACTTAAGTATACTATATACCAATTATTACTTTTATTCAAGTATAAATTCCTAATTTTGGAAAATAAATATGAATTAAATAAAATTTTAAAAAAATATTTACAAATAAAACACATTGGTATATATTTATTATATAATGTAGGGGCGGATCCAGCACGTCCGCCCGTATAAATCAAAGGAGAACTAAAACATGATAAACGCTGTAACCCTTGTGGCTCTACACACACACACACACA
>CAOKHH010000002.1 GCA_948468225.1 uncultured Clostridia bacterium
TTTTTCAAACTTGGTTTGTGCTTTAGAAAGGAATAGTTGGAATAAATGAAGGAATATTTTTATAAAAAAGAATACATATTATTATATTTAGAAAAATTTTGCTATTCAATAGGAAATGGACTTATAGATATATTTGGAACAGTAATGTTATATAAAAATGGAATGCCAATTTTTATGATACTATTAGTATATGGGCTTAGATTTGGCTTAATGGGATTATGTTCTCCATTGTTTATAACTGTATCTAAAAAGTTTGGAATAGGAATATGTGCACTAATAGCAAATACACTAAGAATAATAGGCTCTTACATGCTTTTAACATCAACACATAATAATATAATTCTGTTTATTTTAGTTATGGGATTGCCAGGTGCTCTTTCAAATCCAATGGAGGATGCAGTATCTTGCAAATATATAGAAACAAAGCATAGAGGAAGATATAACAGTATAAGAAGTATAACAAAAATTATTGGAAGTGCTATTGCGAGCTTAATAGTTACATACGGTGTTATTGCTGATAACAATAATTTAATATTTGGTATAGTAACATTGTTTTTCTTGTTGGATTTTATATTGACAGCAATGGTAAGCTATAAACCAGAAGTAAAAAATAAAAATAACTTTAAAGCTATATTTAATTACATATTACATAATAAAAGTTCTTTAAAAACTATATATAGCTTACGAACATTTCATATTATAGAAAGACTATTCTTGCCATTATACATATATATTGCATTAGAAGATTTTAAGTTGTTTAGTGCAGTAATAATAGTATCTTTAATTATTCAAATTATTCCAATAATTATAATAGGAAAAACAACAGATAGAGATATGAAGAAAACAAGTAATGTAGTTAGCATATTAAAAATAATAGTACTTTCTATATTCATATTTGCTAAAAATAAAGTTGTTATATCTGTTGATAAAACTGTAAATGATAATTTAGAAAAAGCATATGATACTAATGTTCAGACTTTAATTCAAAACGTAACTAAAAATGAAAATGAAGATAAGGCATTTCTTTCAACAATAGGACAAATGAGCTTATGCTTTACAGAAATTATTGTATTATTAGTATTTGCTTTGATTGCTAAAATGGTTGATATAGAAGTGTTTAAAGTGTTATTTGTATGCTCAATTATAGCTACTATTTTAATCAATAGATGCTGTAGAAAGGTAAATGAGTAATATGGAAAAATCTAAGCAAAATGAATATTTAAAGAGCTTTTATAAAATTTATCCAATATTTTATGGATTATCTGGTGACTTGCTTTTTTATGTTGCAATAGATACACTGTTTTACACTGTTGTGAAAGGATTTTCACCAGATCAATTGGCATTATTAACAACAGTATCGTCATTGTTTTGCATATTGCTAAAAATACCAATTACTAAAATTATAGAAAAAATTGGTAATACCAAATCTGTTAGAACAGGAACATTTGGATTGATAATAACAAGTATAATAATAACATTTTCAGAAAGTTATCTAATGATTATGATAGCTAGAATAATATGTTTAATATCATTTGTACTAAAAAACATGGATAATGTAATGCTAAAGAACAATTTAGCAATTCAAAATAAAGAAAAAGATTATGCAACAATTACAAATAGAGGATCAACAGTGTATGCAATAATAACAATGGTAATTGCATTTGTGGCAGGCTATCTGTTTAATGTAAATCATTATCTACCAATGTATTTGTGTATAGCATTTTGCATAATATCTTTTATTATTTCATTATATTTAAAAGATATATCAACAAACAATATAGATAATTTAACTGAAAAAAATACAAAACAAAAGGTGAAAATTTCTAAAATTGTTTTTATAGTACTACTTTTTTTCGGAATTTTTTATGGACTAATAGAAGTAGGTCAACCAAATGGAAAATTATTGGTACAGTATGAATTAAATAGGTTTTATGACATATCTTTAACTTCTACATATTTTGGAATAATAATTTCAATATCTCGTGTGGCTAGAGTTATAGGAAACATTTCTTTTGGAAAGGTATATGCTAAATTTAAGGATAAAGTTAGTATAATTTTTTGTACACTAATCACTATGTCATTTATATTTTTAGGCGTAGGATACTTCTTCAATTATAATGCTTCTATTAAATTTACAATAATGGCAATAGGATTTTGTATAATACTGGCAATAAGAGATCCATTTAAGATATATATATACGATTTATCGTTAAGAGTATCAAATGAAAAGGAACGTCAGTCAGTAACAATATACTTGGAGTTTGCAAGAAGGATTGGTGCTACAATAGTTAGCTTAATGGCAACACTAATTCTTACAAAGGTTACTCTTATCTATGTTATAGTTTGCTTATTAGTGTTGGCTGTGATAGAATTAGTGCTAGCAATAAAAATATATATAGTGTTAAAAAAGGAAGGTGTTTGTGTATGAAAAAAGTAGCAATATTTGGTTCAACTGGGTCAATTGGAGACAGTACATTAAATGTTATAAGAGAAAATCCCAATTTATTTAAGGCTGTAACTTTAGTTGCAGGAAGAAATGTACAAAAACTAATAAAACAAATTGAAGAATTTAAACCTAAAAATATTTATATAATTGCAAAAGAGGATGCAGAAAAAATAAGTTCAATATATAAAGATATAAATGTATATTATGGGGATGAAGGAATGGAAGAAATATCTAATTTAGTAGATTTTGATATTTCTGTTTCTGCATTAGTTGGAATAGCAGGACTAAAACCAACTTATAATATGATAAAAAACGGAAAAACAGTAGCATTAGCCAATAAAGAAGTATTGGTTGCAGGTGGAGAACTAATTATAAAAACTGCAAAAGAAAATAATGCAACATTACTTACAGTAGATAGTGAGCATAGTGCTATTATGCAATGTTTAAGAGGAGAGGAAACAAATCCAATAGATAAAATACTATTAACAGCATCAGGAGGACCTTTCTTTGATAAAGAAATAACAGATAAAATAACAGTAGAAGATGCACTAAACCATCCAACTTGGAATATGGGAGCAAAGGTTACAATAGATTCTTCAACAATGATGAATAAAGGATTTGAAATAATAGAAGCAAAATGGCTATTTGATGTAGATCCAAGTCAGATAGAAGTTGTAGTGCATAGAAAAAGTATAGTACACTCAATGGTACAATACAAAGATGGAACAATAATGGCAAGTTTAGGACCAACAGCAATGCAAATTCCAATAGCGTATGCTCTAAATTATCCTACAAGATTGGAAAACCAAATAAATAAATTAAATTTATTTGATATACGTGATTTAACCTTTGAAAAGCCAGATTTAAACAAATTCAAATGTTTAAGACTAGCATATGAGGCTATACAAAAAGGACATAGTTTTCAAGTAATTTTAAATGCTGCAAACGAAGTTTTAGTTGACGCGTTTTTAAATAGAAAAATTAAATATACAGATATTCCAAATGGAATAGAAAAAGTAATGAATATGTATGAGAAAAGAGAATTGAATTCAGTAGAAGATATACTTGCATTTGACGAAGAAGTAAAGGCAAAAACAAGAGAAATGATTGCGTAGAAAAGTAGACATAATTACCATAATATGGTATAATAAATATGTTAACCTTTTTTAAAATTGCATTTTTTCTAATAAATAATGACAGGGATAGGTTTAATGTTTAATGGTCGTGCAGGCAAAATAAATTTAATACATTAGGAGGGAAACGATGAATAACATTGTTATTACATGCATATTTACTCGTGGGCATAGCCGTTGGTATACAAAAGCCTTAGAACAACCTAAGACTATGAAAATGATATCAGACGGCAAATTTGTAGGGCGCCCAGATTTAATTTCGGTAGAGATACCCAGAGGAATAAAGGCAATTGGATTGAATGCGTTTGCTAGATGCAGTCAGTTAGAAAAAGTAATTTTGCATAGTGGAATAAAAGCAATTCATGCTGGTGCCTTTGAAGACTGCGTAAGTCTGGAAAAAATAACTATACCAAAAACGGTGCTGAATATAGGGTGTGAGGCTTTTAAAGGGTGCAGTAAACTGAGAGTGGTTAAAATGCTCTCTCGAGACACTAAGATTCATAAAGGTGCTTTTGACGATGGCGTAGAAATCCTGTACATGTAATGGCAAAAAATGCAATTTAGGCGTAGGAGTAATTCCTACGCCTTTTCTTAGATAATGTATTATAAATATTTCTTTAGTGTTTCTACACTATCTTCTTGCATAACAACAAAATCATTTAAAATATTTTTTACATCAGTTTCAATATTATTATTTTGATTAAGTAAACGCCTTCCTTCAATAATTCCCATATTTGTTCCTTGCATTAGCAATTCAGATAATTTAGATGTAGTGCTATCTGTCATAGTTTTCATTTGTATTCCATACCAGGTCATCATTTTATTCATAGCATTTGTTTCATGAGGTTCTTTAGAACTGTAATTTGAATATAAATTATTTACTCTATTAGAGATATCTTTATATTTGTTGTATTCAGTATCTAGAACTTGCTTAAATTGATTGTCTTGAACTTTGTCTGAAACATATGAAATAGCATCCATTCCCATTGTTGCACCTTTGTTAACTTCATCTAAAATATTTAAGTTTTGATTTTCCATAACTTACCTCCAATTTAAAATATAAAATTAGTATGTACTATAGATGAGAAATTATTAGTAAATTTAAGAGATTTTATATTTACATAATTGTAAAAAAGTGGTAAAATATAGTAGTAAAACAAACTTATAGCTTTTACAAAAAAGGAGTAAAAAATATATAATGAAAAATAAACTAATGCAACCTAAAGAAGTTGCAGAATCTGCAGAAAGACAACTAATAAATTTAACAAAAGCTCAAAATAATAAAATGCAGGAAATGTTAACACAAAGAGAATATATAGTTTCACTAGAAAGAGTAATAGAGGCTTTGATTTATGCTGCAGGAACAGCGTATCAAACTGTATTTCCGGGAGCGAACGGATTTATTGAAGGAAGAATTAAGAGTCTAGATAGTGTTACGACTAAAACAAAAAATGAATTTACTGAAATATTAAATAAAATAGAAGAAAATCCTAATATAAACCAGCAACTTATATTAGATGAAATATCTAATATAAGTTTTAAAGATTTAATTGCATTTAGTGTAATAACAACCAACCCACCTAAAAAATTTAGAACTGGTAGTGATGAACTAAATGAAAGATTAAATGACTTAGCAAAAGGGCTAGAAACAACAATGATAAGATTAAATGAACACAAAGAATTTATAGAAACAAATGAGCAAAAAATCTTAGATTATAGTAATCAAATCAATACATTGAGAGATGAGACTAGTGATTTAGGTGAAAGATTAAAATCGCTAATGGAGGATATGATAAGTTCGGCAAAAGAAAATGTAGAATATGGTAAGAAAAATCTATTAAGAACTAGTAATATATATACAAAAAACTTAAGGGATTTACAATATGAAATTAGTGCATATTTTGTATCAAACTTAGCAAAATTTTCAAGTTTTAAATTTTGGGGAACACAAGAAATTGGTAGTCCAAAAACGATGAAGAAACCTGGTTTTAGAGCTACAAATACAGGGTATAATGTAAAATTTTCTAATGAAGAAAATGCTTATGAAATTAAATTTGAAGCTCAAGGAAAGGGAGGACTAGATTACCAAGATGCAGAGTTTTCATATGTTGGTGCTAGTTATCATGAAGATCAAAAAACTAAAGATGGTTTAATTTCTAAAAAAACAGAAATGCCAGACTTTACAATAATAGGTGATGAAATTACTAAAAGAATAGAAAAAGAAGTAAGAAGAGAATATCAAGATATAAATTCGATAGAAGATTTAAAAGAAAAAGGATTGTCTGATGAATATGATGAGTTCAAAAGATATGAAAATCAAATAAGAGCAGAATATCAAGCAAAATTTGGTGATAATTTATTAACAAAAGGGAAAGTAAAGACTAAAATTAAAGAGGAGTTTAATGCATTAAAAGAAAATTTAATACAGAGAAAAATAGAAGAAAAAATTGATGAACAAATAGATATATTTGCAGATAGTGAGTTTATAAAAGAAAAAATACAAAGAAAAGAAGAATTATCTAATGTATATGAACAAGAATTAAAAAAATTAGAAAGTAGTAGTATGAGCGAAAAAGAAAGAGAACGCGAGGCTTGCAAAAGAGTTATGTATTATGCAAAAGAAAAGGAAATAGAAGAATATGCTAAAGGTGCTGTTCCAATGTTTTTTAGGGCAAATCTACAGCCTAACGAAGAGGTAATGGTATATTGGTTTACAACAGGGGAATCTATATATAGATATTTTTACAATAAGTTAAACGGATTAAAAGATGAAAATGGAAAATATAAGTATGAACCACAAGAGCAACAAAAGAAGGCATTATTAAAATTAACAGGACTTTTTGAATAAGATGCATCAAGTTTTTATACATATCGTAAGGAAAATGATACTTTTGGTGGATTAGACAGATAGTATTGACAAATTATAAAAAAAGTCGTATTATGTAAAAAATAGAGTAGAAAACAATAGTTAAGAACTACTAAACGGGAAGTTGTTAGTAGGAGAAGAAATATAGCACATATTTTGCTGATTGTTTTCGCATTCCGCTATTATTAACAAGAAAGATAATAAGAAATTTAATAAACTTCTTTCTTTAAGAGTGGAAATCTATTTAAAGAAGGAGGTTTTTTATTATGTCAAAATTAAAAAAAATTGTTTTATCTGCAATGTTTCTTGCTTTACTAATTGTACTTTCAAGATTTTTATCAGTAAAAACACCGTTATTGGTTATTAGTTTTAGCTTTATACCAATTATTGTTTCTGCTAATATTTTGCGGACCTAAATATAGCACAATAATTGCATTACTTGGAGATTTAATAGGAGCTTTATTATTTCCATTTGGTTCATATTTTCCAGGTTATACATTAAGTCAAGCTATTGCCCGGACTAATATATGGATTATTTTTATATGAAGATGAAAATAGAAAAATAACTGATGGAAAATTTTTAATTAGATTGATATTAAGTAGTGTATTAGTATTAGTAGGGGTAGGAATATTTTTAACAGGTCTATGGGTACATATAACAGCTGGAAAAGCATATATAGCTGTGCTTTCTGCTAGAGTTATTGCACAATTAGTAATGATACCAATACAAGTAATAGTAATATTTGCTTTAAGAAAATTATTAAAGCCAGCAACTGAAAAATATTTGTATTAAAGAAGGTACGCTTAAATGATAGAAATAAATAATGTTAGTTATAAATATAAAAGTGGGAATGAAGTTTTAAAAGATATAAGTATTACAATAAATGATGGAGAATTCGTTGCTATAGTAGGAAAAAATGGTTCTGGAAAGTCTACACTTGCAAAGTTAATTTCAGGACTAGAAAAGCCAACAAAAGGTGATATTATTGTGAATGGAATCAATACAAAATCTAAGAAAGAAACAATAGAACTTAGAAAAAATGTTGGAGTAGTGTTTCAAAATCCCGAAAATCAAATTTTATTTAATAAAGTATATGATGATATCGAATTTGGAATGAAGAATTTATCTATAAATTCAAGTGATACTGAAAATATTATAAAAACTGCTTTAGAAAAAGTAGGTATGCAAGATTATATAAAAAAAGAAACATTTGAATTATCTTTAGGGCAGAAGCAAAGAATAGCAATAGCTTCTGTACTTGCATTAAATACAAAAATAATAGTTTTAGATGAACCTACAACAATGCTAGATCCAGAGGGAAAAAAGGCAATATATGATATTTTAGAGAATTTAAAACATCAAGGGTATACAATTATATATATTACAAATGTGATTGATGAGATACTTTTGGCTGATAGAGTTATTGTAATAAAGAACAAACAAATACAAAAAGATTTTTATAAACAAGAAATATTAAACAATATTGATGTACTAAAGAAATTAGACATTGGCTTACCAGTAATATTACAAATATCAGAAAAATTGAAAGAAAAGGGAATGAATTTGAATTTAAAAGAATTCACAGTAAATGAAGTAGTAGATAATATACTAAAAATGTTGTAGTGGCAGATGCCTCTGTCTGCCCGTTCTACAAAGGAATTGCCACACAGATAGGAGAACCAAAATGAAATCAACAATAAAATTACTAATATTATTAACATACACGATTGCTGTATTTTTTGTAAAAAATTATCTAGTTTTATCAATAATTGCAATATTGAATATAATACTAATGATATTATTTAAAGTACCTAAATTAAAGGCGTTAAAGAACATATATTATTTAAGTTTTTTTATAGTATTTACAGCACTAATAAATTTCCTTGTAGATAATATAAATTCAGCTTTACTAATAGCTGTACGACTTATATTGGTATGCAATTTCACATATACATTTAAAACTATTTTTTCTCCAATGGAATTAGCGAAGGCAATAGAATACTTATGCTTTCCATTGAAAGTTTTTGGAATAAATCCTAAAGACATAAGTTTAATTATAAATATAGCATTAACCTTTATACCAATACTATCAAATGAGTTTATACAAATTAAGTATGCGCTAAAATCAAGAGGCGTAGCAATGTCAGGAATAAACAAAGTAAAATCTATAAAATACATGATGAAACCTTTGCTATATGGTATACTAAGAAGAACAAATGAATTAGAATATACCTTAAGAGTAAAAGGTTACACAGAAAATTAAAAAATAATCAGCATTTGGCGTTGTTGTTCATCAAATGAAAATCCTCAGCGTACACTAGTACGCCTCCGGTATTTCATTTTCGAACGCCTAGCCAAATACTAATTCTTTTTTTAATTTTAAATATGAAAAAAGGAGATAACAATGAATATAGAAAAATATTTATCACAATTTATGCAAGTAACAGAAGATCCTACATTAGAAGCAATGGAATGGTTAATGAATGAATTTGGAAATCCACATAAAAAATTAAAATTTGTACATATTGCTGGAACTAATGGAAAAGGCAGTATTTGTGAAATGATGGCAAGCGTTTTAAAACATTCAGGTTATAAAGTTGGAAAATATATGTCTCCACATTTAATAAAATTAAATGAAAGAATAGTAGTAAATGATGAAGAAATAGAGGATAAAGAAATAGAAAATATTTTAGAAGAAATGTCACCTAAAGTAGATATATATAATAGTACACATAAAATACCTGTTAAGTGGTTTGAGGTAATAACATCTCTTGCACTAATATATTTTGAAAGAAAGCACTGTGATATAGTTGTATTTGAAACTGGACTAGGCGGAACAACAGATTGTACAAACATTGTAGATTCTATTATTTCTATAATTGGAAATATTGGTTATGACCATATGGACATATTAGGAAATACAATAGAAGAAATTGCAACTCATAAAGCAGGAATAATAAAGCAAAATTCAGATACTGTTATGATGAATCAAGATAATTCCACATATATAATAAAAAGAGAATGTGAAAACAAAAATGCTAAATTACATCTTATAAATGAAAATGATGTAACTAACTATAACTTTAATGAAGATTATCAAACATTTGATTATGAAGAATATAGAGCAATAGAAATAAACCTAAAAGGAAAAGTACAAATATATAATGCAGCAATATGTATTAAATGTGCTGAAATTTTAAATGAAAAAGGGTATAGCATTAAAGAAGAGGATATAAGAGCTGGATTAAAAACAGTTGTACACAAAGCAAGATTTGAAACTTTAAATGAAAATCCTTTAGTAATTTTTGATGGTGGACATAACGAAAATGCAATAAAAAATTTAACAAGCACATTAAATCAATACTATAGTAAAAATGAAAAGGTTTTTATTGTTTCAATATTAAAAACAAAAGATTATAAAACTGTTATAGAGAATTTACTAAAACAAGATGGTATATTTATTTTTACAAGTGGAAATGACAAAAACAAATATGTTTCAAAAGAAGATTTAATTGAAGTTGCAAAAAAATGTAAAACACAAAATATGTTTACATCTGAATTGGAAGATGCAATAAATAAGGCATTAACAGAATACAAAGATAAACTAATATGTATAATTGGTAGTTTTTATGTATATGCAGATGTAAAGAAAATACTTGAAAATAAAAATATATGAGTGAATTGTATAAAAAATAAATTTTCCCTTGCTTTTTTATAATTTTTAAGTTAATCTATATTGGTAAAATATATTATAGGAGGAATTTATGGGAAATAAAAAGAAAGGTTTAATAATAGCTACAATACTTATTATAGCTATTATAGTAGTAATAACGTTAGTAATATTGCTATCTAACAAAAAATCAAACAACAATAATCCAGTTGTTTCTGCGAAAGATGTTGCAGATGATACAAATACATATTATGGACAATTAGTAGAAAACTACAATGTAGAAGGAGCAAATGCTTGGAGAATATTTTATGCAGATGATAACAATATTTATTTAATAGCTGATGATTTTGTATCAAGCAAATATATTCCTAATAGTGCTAATAATTCAATCAATGTAAATAATACAGAATATTCAGTAACTTTTATGAAAGTTCAATATGACTATGAAAATATAAACAGTATAGATAAAGAATTTGCTAATAAATGGTTATCAGAGTATGTAAAGAGCGGTAATGATAAATCTGAAAGTGGTATAAAATCTGTGGCATATTTGTTGGATAAAAATATTTGGAAAACATTTGCAAATAATTATGCAGAATATGCAATAGGAGCTCCAACAATCGAAATGTTCTGCGCATCATATAAAGATACTCATCCAGATAAGTACATAGAATATATTGTAGAAGATGATGGATATAAGATTAAATGGAGTGATGAAGAGAAATATACTATTGCACATGTTGCTGGCTTGATAGAAGATGAATACAATAGCATATATACAAAAACAAATCACAGTAAAGCATATTCAACTTGGATTGCATCTCCATCAACTTCACCTGCAAGACTAATGGAGAGCGCTTATGGAGGAATTGTTTCTGCATACAAATTTTATTTAGAGGATAACACAGGGATTCGTCCTATAGTTTGTTTAAAATCAGATGTACAATTAGAAAAACAAGAAAATGGAAATTACAAAATAAAATAAATTTTACCTAAGCCAGGCACTTTTACTTTTTTTATACATATATTAGTGTATAGAAAAAGTGGAGGTGCTTTTATGTTAGCTCTTGCAATATCGGGTTTTTGGGCGTTTTTAAAATCGGCATTATTTGTTGTTCGGATACATACAAAGTAGCAATTTATTTCCAGAACCGCTTACAAGTGAAGAAGAGAATATATATTTAGATAAATTTATGAATGGAGATGAAGATGCTAGAAATATTTTAATAGAAAGAAACTTAAGACTAGTAGCGCATGTATGCAAAAAATACAGCGGAACGAATATAGATAATGATGATTTAATCTCGATCGGAACGATTGGACTTATTAAAGGATTAAATAGTTTTAAAAAAGATAAAGGAGTAAGACTTGCAACATATGCCTCAAAATGTATAGATAACGAAATTTTAATGTATCTAAGAAATATAAAGAAAATAGGAGCAGAAGTACCTTTGAACGAACCAATAGGAAAAGATAAAGATGACAATGAAATTTCTTTAATTGATATATTAGAAAATGATGAAAGAAGTATTGAAGATGAAATAGATATAAAAATGAAAATAAAGAAAATGTATGAAAAAATTAGAGAAATATTAAAGGGAAGAGAACGAACTATAATAGAGTTAAGATTTGGATTAGATGGAAATAAACCAAAAACACAAAATCAAATTGCTGAAATGTTAGGAATAAGTCGTTCATATGTATCTCGCATTGAAACAAAAGCTATTGGAAAACTAGCAAAAGAAATAAGAGAATAAAGACAATAGGGTGTCAGCGGAACGACGAGAGCGTCGTTCCCTACATAGCTACCAATGGTATGTTTCTCCTTTTGATATTTTAAATGCTCTAAAAATTTGCTCTAATAAAAATATACGAATTAGTTGGTGAGGAAAAGTCATTTTTGAAAAGCAAATTTTTTCATTTGAAATTGATAATAAATCGTCAGTTAAACCAAGAGTGCCACCAATTATAAAATTTACTGTACTATTAAAGTTTAATGCAATGTTATCTATCTGCTTAGAGAATTCAACTGATGTATATTGTTTACCTTTTAAATCTAAACATATTGTGTATGAATCTTTTTTTATGTGTTCTTTAATTTTTGCACATTCTTTATTTTTTATATCATTTATAATTGAATCATTTATTTTTTCTGGTAATTTTTCATCAGGTAATTCAATTAACTTTAAATTACAATATTTTGATAATCTTTTTGAATATTCATTTATTGCAGATTTTAAATAATCTTCTTTTATTTTTCCAATACAAATTATATTTATTGATAGCATAATATCCTCCTTAAATTTACATAATTATATAATAAACATAAAGATATGTAAAGGGCATAAATCAATGTGATTTTGAACAAAATATATGTGTTTATATGAATTTGTAGGGGCGACCATTGGTCGTCCGTATAATTGGTTAACAAAGGGGGATTGCAAATGTTTAAGCCACAAGCTATATATTATGAAGAAAATATTAAAGATTACTATCTAGGTCAAAAATTGTTAGATATGTATAAAGATGTACCAATGTATATAATAGAAAATCATAATAATATTGAAGAAATGAGAAATAAGCAAAATAGTGAATTTGCAAACATGAAACAGAATTTAATTATAGGAGTTAGAAAAACACATAAATTTGTTCCAAATCATAAAACTTCAGATTATTTAGTTCCATATACTTCATCACGGATGTATTGCAATGTGTATGTATTGTTATCTAGTGTGTAATTACAATAAATGTGCATATTTAAGGCTATTTGTAAATAGAGAGCAAATGCTAGATAAAATAATAAAAACCTCTTCAAAAAGTGATAAAGAATTAACTTTTGAAATAGGGAGTAACAGCGATTTAGTATTGGAAAATACAATAACAGGTAATCTAGAATGGACAATAGAAGAATTTGCAAAAAGAGGAAGAGGACATATAACATTTCCAACGAAATTTGATATGGTAGGTAATTTGCTTCATTTAGATCATCAAGGAAAAACTGTAATGCGAATGAGTGTAAATCCAGAAGAAATTATAAACAAAGTAGAATTTGGAACTTCAAGACTAAAAGGCAGAGTAGAAGCAGTAAACAAAATGTGTGAAGCAGGTTATAAAGTTGGAATACTAATTGCTCCTGTTATTTTAGTTGAAAATTGGAAAGAGTTATATAAAAACTTAATAGAATATCTGTATAATAATTTGAGTGAAAAAGTAAAAAAAGAAGCATTTTTTGAAGTTATTTTTATGACATATAGTTATGTTCATAAAATGATAAATTCAGAAGCTTTTCCTATGGCAATTAACCTATATAATAAAGATATAATGACAGGTAGAGGCAAGGGAAAGTATATGTATAAAAAGGAAATAAGAGAAGATGGAGAAATATTTATAAGAGAGACTATGAGAAAATATTTTCCAAATAATAAGATAGAGTACGTTGTGTAAGTTTTATAAAAAAGAAAAACCCTCTTATCTAGTTAAAGATTAGAGGGGAAATAAAATAATAATCACATTGGAGAACAATTATGAAGAAGATATCAAAATTAAAATTCCCTTCAAATGTCCTACATGGTCTACACATTATTTTATTTATTAATTTCTATAAATAAAATTATAACAGATTATAATAAAAAAAGCAATAAATTTTACTTAAACTCTACGATAGTTACTCCCATTTCACCTTCACCAAATGTTCCTAATCTATATGATTTTATACGAGAATTAGTTTTTAAAAAAGCATGAATTCCTTTTCTTAAAGCGCCTGTTCCTTTGCCATGAACTATTCTTGCAGTGGCTATATTTGCAATATAGCAATCATCAAGATATTTATCAATAATAGGTATTGCTTCATCTACATTAAGACCAATAACGTTAATTTCACTAGCAACGGTTAAGGATTTGTTTATAAATGAATTTTTTGGATTACCAATAGTTGTATAATTTGATTTTTCAGAAATACCACTATCAATTTTTACTAAATTATCTATATTAAAATTCATTTTTGCATTTCCAACTTGTAATTGCACAAGATTCGATTTGTTAGGGAGGGAAGTGACAATTCCATTTTGATTTAAACTAGGAATATGAACACTCATTCCTATCGTTATATCATCTTTTGGAATTCCAATATTTTTTGCATATGCTTCTTCAATTTTGTTTTCCTTTAGTTTGCTGTTAAGTTCATTTCTAAGCTCATTAGCATTTTTTAATGATGTTGTATCATCTAATTGTTTTATTATATTATCTGCTGTTTCTTTTGCATCTAATATAATATTTTTAGCTTCAAATTTGGCTTTATTTATAATTTCTCTTTTTTGTTGTTCAAGTTCAGAATTATCAAATTCTAAGGTCTTTTTTAGTTCTTCTATTTTGTTAGATTGCTCCAATATCTTTTCTTTTTCTTGTTCAATTTTTAATTTATCATCATAAATATTTTTTAATAAATCCTCAACATTAACAGTAGTGCTATCTATCATCTTTTTTGCATTATTTAATATGGATTCATTTAAACCTAATTTTTCACTTATGGCAAAAGCATTACTTTTTCCAGGAACACCAATAATCAATCTATATGTAGGTTGTAATTTTTCAATATCAAATTCGCAACTTGCATTTTCATAGCCATTTGTTACAAGAGCATAATTTTTAATTTCTGTATAGTGTGTAGTAGTTAGGGTTAAACATTGTTTTTTATGAAGATAATCTAAAATGCTTATAGCTAAACTTGCGCCTTCAATAGGATCAGTGCCTGAACCTATTTCATCTATTAAAACTAAACTATTTTCTGTTACAGAATTTATAATATTGATTATTTTTACCATATGAGCAGAAAAAGTACTTAAGGATTCTAATATGCTTTGTTCATCGCCAATATCTGCAAAAATATTATCAAAAACATATATACTGCTTTTTTCGTTTGCGGGAATATAAAGCCCAGACATTGCCATTGCAGATAGTAAGCCAACAGTTTTTAAAGAAACCGTTTTTCCACCAGTATTTGGTCCAGTTATTATAAGATTAGAAAAGTTTTTTCCCAAATTTATATTTATTGGAACTACTTTAGTTTTATCTATAAGGGGATGTCTTGCTTTTATCAAATCAATATATTTTTCATTATTTATAATAGGCTCAATTCCGTTTATAGATATACCGGTATTTGGCTTTGGCAAATATAAAATCCAATAATCCAATAGTTGATGAAGTTAATTTTAATTCTTCTGTATGTGAATATAACATTGCAGATAAATTTTGTAATATTTTTTCTATTTCAATAGCTTCATCAGACTTTAAATTGCTAATTTGGTTATTTAATTCAAATACAGCCATTGGTTCAACAAAAACAGTTGCACCGGTTGTAGATATATCATGTATAAATCCATTTACAGAAGAGCGGTATTCTTGCTTAACTGGAACAACATATCTTCCATTTTTAATAGTGATAACTTTTTCTTGAATATACTTAGACTGTAATATTGAATTAAGTTTATTACGAATTTCTAATTCTATTTTTCTAATATTTCTTCTAATTGTTTTTAAAGTTGAAGATGCGTTATCATCAATTGTGTTCTCATCTATGATAGAAGAAAATATTTTATCTTCTATTAGTTTGTTTAAATATAATTGATTAAAATATTGCTCTAAATTTGGAAAATGTTCATCTATTTTTCCTAAACTAGAATTAAAATATTCTTTTAATTCATGAGAAATTTTAAGAATATTAGCAATATCTAATAATTCTTTAGAAGATAATATTCCATTAGATTCTAGTTTTTTTAATGTATAGTTAACGTTTTCTATTTGAGATATAGGTGCATTTCCTTTTCTTAAAGTAAGAATTGTAGCTTCACTAGTTTCTGCTAATAATCTTTTTACAATATCTTTATTAGTAGAAGGAACAAGAGAGTTTACTATTTCTTTTCCTATATATGTGTGAGTATAGTTATTTAAAATATATAATACTTTATTGAATTCTAATTTTTCTAAATCCATAGTCTACCTCCATTAAATAAGTATAAGTGTATATATTATTGCATAAAAGTGCTTAAAAATCAACCTAATGCACAATACACATACTATTACAAAATAATTATTGCAAAACAAAGCATAAGTGTATATAATATATAGGAAAATTTGAAATATTTATATAGAGGAAAAATATGTTAAAAAATTATATTGGACATTTTTCTACAATTACAAAGCATAAATGGATAGTATTTAAATTGTGTTGTAGAGCGGGAATACCCTGGAGGGGCTTAGTTCATGATTTATCAAAATATTCACCAACAGAATTCATAGAATCTTCAAAGTATTATCAAGGTGGAAGAAAGAGTCCAATTCCAGTGGCAAGAGAGAATGAAGGATATTCTAAAGCATGGTTACATCATAGAGGAAGAAATAAGCATCATGTAGAATATTGGACAGATCCTGAGGCTCCAGACACATTTCCAATTATTCCATATAAATACACTGTGGAAATGATTTGCGATGGGATTTCCGCTGGATTAGTTTATGCGGGAAAAAACTGGACAAAAGATTTCGAATTAAAATATTGGGAAAATAAAAGAAAAACGAGTCCTGTAAATGAAAAAATAAAAGACTTATTGACAGAAGTATATACTCAAATAAGTAAAAACGGTATAAATAAAACAGTTACAAGAAAAAATATGAAAAAATTATATAATCAATATTGTGAGCAAAAGGAGAAATGAAATTGAACAAGCAAGAAAATATTAGAAATTTCAGCATAATTGCACATATAGACCATGGAAAGTCTACACTAGCAGATAGATTGATAGAATTAACAGGCGTACTTTCTAAAAGAGAAATGGAAAGTCAAGTTTTAGATAATATGGACTTAGAAAAGGAAAGAGGAATAACAATTAAAGCACAAGCGGTTCGTATGGAATATGAGGCTAAAAATGGTCAAAAATATATATTTAATTTAATAGATACACCAGGACATGTAGATTTTAATTATGAAGTTTCAAGGAGTTTAGCTGCATGTGAAGGTGCAATTTTGGTAGTTGATGCAAGTCAAGGAATAGAAGCGCAAACACTTGCTAATGTTTATCTAGCACTAGATAATAATTTAGAGATATTACCTGTAATAAATAAAGTAGATTTACCAAACGCAAGACCAGATGAAATAAAACAAGAAATAGAAGATATTATAGGAATACCAGCAATGGATGCTCCTTGTATATCTGCTAAATCTGGACTAAATGTGGATGAAGTTTTAGAAAGAATTGTAACTGATTTTAAAGCACCAAATGGAGATGTAAACTCTCCTTTACAATGCTTAATATTTGATTCTTTTTATGATAACTATAAAGGTGCGGTAAGTTATGTTAGAGTAAAAAATGGTTCTGTTAAAGCAGGAGATGAGATTTTATTTATGGCAACAGGTAAAAAATTTGTTGTAACAGAAGTGGGCTTTTTAGAGCCACGGAACTTATGTACCATCAAAAGAATTATCTGCAGGAGAAGTAGGGTATATTGCAGCTAGTATAAAAAATGTTTCAGATTTACATGTTGGAGACACAATCACATTAGTAAATAATCCAACATTAGAACCATTGCCAGGTTATAAAAAAGCTAATTCTATGGTGTATTGCGGATTGTACCCATTAGATGGAAGCGAATATGAGGCTTTAAAAACCGCATTAGAAAAGTTAAAATTAAATGATGCAGCTTTAAATTATGAGCCAGAAACTTCTATTGCATTAGGTTTTGGTTTTAGATGTGGTTTTTTAGGATTGCTTCATTTAGAAATAATCCAAGAAAGACTAGAAAGAGAATTTGATTTAGGACTTATAACAACTGCTCCATCTGTTATATATAATGTTCATAAAACAAGTGGAGAAGTAATAGAGTTATATAATCCTGTAGACTTACCACCATCAACAGAAGTAAGTTATATAGAAGAACCTATTGTAAAGGCTGAAATTATGCTTCCTAAGGAATTTGTTGGAAATGTTATGGAAATATGCCAACAAAGAAGAGGAACATATATAGATATGAAGTATTTAGACACAACAAGAGTAATACTAGAATATGAACTACCTTTAAATGAAATAATATATGATTTTTTTGATACATTAAAATCTAAAACAAAAGGATATGCCTCTTTTGATTATGAATTTAAAGAGTACAGAAGGTCAGATCTTGTAAAACTAGATATTCATATAAATAATGAGCCAGTAGATGCATTATCTTTTATTGTTCACAAAGATTCTGCATACACAAGAGGACGAAAAATGGCCGAGAAACTAAAAACAGTTATACCAAGGCAATTATTCGAAATTCCGTTACAAGCAGTTGTAGGGGGCAAAATAATAGCAAGAGAGACCATATCTGCAATGAGAAAAGATGTACTTGCAAAATGTTATGGTGGAGATATAACAAGAAAGAAAAAATTGCTAGAGAAACAGAAAAAAGGTAAAAAGAAAATGCGACAAATAGGAAACGTAGAAATTCCACAAGAAGCATTCTTAAGTGTACTTAAATTAGATGATGAAGAATAAAGAGTGCTATTTAGGAGATAAAAAATAATGGAATTAAACGAAAGCGAAATATTAAATACAGCTAATGCTGTAAAAAATGGAATTGTTTCAGAAGATAAATTAAAGGAATTAGTTGGTGGACAAAGACTATATGATATCTTTGACGACTATACAGTTAATGCAATTATAAAAAACGTAATTAATTTGGGAAAATTTCACAATATGCTAAAGAATGAAAATGGATTTAACATTTTAGAAGGCTTATTGAATAATACTATATCTGGAAATCTACAAGATTTTTATATGATAAAATCTGATTATATTTTACAATTGCCAGCAAATCAACAAATAAATATGGCTAATAGTATATCTGGTGGTAACGAAGATTTATCAATTGCATTGCAAAATTTATGGAGCAAAGGAATAAGAACAGAAGCATGTACTACAAGAAGTAGTGATAATATTCCAATGATTCAAGTGAGAATAAAAGATACTGAGTTTATTCAACAAGATATAATACAACAAATATATAATCAAGGTGGATTTTCTTATGATGGAGATTACAATTATATCACTGGGGACTTTATGCTAAGAATATCTGGAGATAATTTATATGAATGCATAAATGGATTTGAAAATAACAGTAACAAAACTAGCAAAGAAAATATTTTCGAAAGCATGATTCGTATTGACCTATTTTTGGCAAAATACTCTGGAAATAAGATTGATTCATCAGAATTAAGAAGGAAAATATTAATCCAAGAAAGAACTTTAGCTAATATAAAAGGTCATTTACAACAATCAACTAAACAATGTCAGCCTTCTTCAAATTTACCAACTAAACAGGGAATATTTTCAAAATTTTTTAGCCAAATACGAGCAAGATTTGTAAAAAGACCAACTGTAGCATACGAAAACAAACAGCAGCAAAATAATGATACTGTGGAAATGAAGAGAAAGTCATGGGAATTAGAGCCAAGCGATAAATTAAGTATACAGAAAAATGCTGCTAAAATTGCAAATAAATATACAGAAGCACAGGCAGACTATAGAAAAAGTGTAGACTATTGGCAAGAATAGGAATGGTTTTAGTATTAGTGTTACTTTTATAAATTTATATAGAATTTTATATCAAATTGTGATATAATAAATAACTACCCATGTGGGCAATTTATATTTTTACAAACTAAAAAGGAGAAAGAACCATGTACGAAGCAAAAGGTTTATTGGCAACGGGGAAAGATTCAAGAGGTTATGATGGAGCTGCATTCGATTTAGTAATGGAATGTTTGCGGGGCGTACTTACTAACCACTATGCTACAACATTAGAGTTGAGTAAAGACGACTATGATGAAGTGGTAAGGGCTTTAGAAGAGAGTGGGTGGAATCCCATAAAATGTCCGAAGTCAAAAAAACAGGTTTGTAAGGAAATGTTAGCTCAACTCACTGAGTGTCAAATTTTCTACAACTGTGCAACTAAGAAGAAATATGCCTTTTTGGGTTATAAATCTTCAGAAAAACAGCAGTTATTGCTTAGAGTCCTTGGCTAACAAATTGTAGAAAAACAGCAACCGCGTAATGCGGTTGCTGTTGATTATTATAACACTTTTATTAAAAATTCATTAAAGTAATTTTATCTCCAGTTTTCTTTATAAAACCATCTTCTTTTAGAAGTTTTAGTTCTCTCATCATTGCACTTCTATCTACACTTAAATAATCTGATAAATCTGTAAGAGATAGAGGAAGTGTAATTGTTTTACTAAATGTCTTTTCAGATAATATTTTAAAATATGAAATTAGCTTATCTCTAATTGTTTTTTTAGATAATAGTTCAATTCTTAAATTTAAATCAGATACTTTACTTAAAACTAAATTAGGGATCCCAAGTATAAGTTCTTCATGAAATTTACATCCTTTTTTACACTTCTTTTCAAATATATCATAGTTAAATACTAATATTTTTGATTTTTCTTTTGCCATTACAAAAAGCTCATTGTTAGTATTTATTTGATAAAATATTTCACCAAATATATCAAATTGATTAAATCTTTCAACAATCATTTGATTACCATTAAAATCATATCTCATTAAATCTGCAGAGCCCTCTAAAACTATGCAAACTTGATTTCTATTAACAATATATGTAGTAATAATTTCATTTTTTTCAAATGTTTTTTCTTGTATTTTATCACAAGTTGATATCAATTTTTGACAGTATTTTTCTATATTAAAATTATTTTTCATTTAATCCCTCCAAAACCATATATATTATATCAAAAAATAGTTGCAAATGCAACAAGAATACATAAAAATGTTAAAAATAATTATTTTTCAAATCATATAAAAAGCATATAAATCAATACTTTGGTCGATTACTAAAAAAATGTTAAATTTGTTTTATTGTTGTAATATAAATGTAATAATTGCCATAATTCACTATTATTAGCATTTTTTGCTAGTCATTTAATCAAAAATAGAGAAAAACGAAAAAAGTTGCAAGTGCAACTTTAAAAAGTGATATGTGAGAATATATAATGTGGACATAAACAAATAGGGGGTAGATACAAATGAAGGTAATAAAAAGGGATGGTAGAGCTGTAGAATTTAATTCTGAGAAAATTAGAATAGCCATTGAGAAAGCAAATAATGAGGTAAGACCAAGCTTAAGAGCAACTGATGCAGAAATTAACAATATAATAAAATATGTTGAAGATTTAGACAAAAAAAGAATATTGGTTGAAGACATACAAGATATAATTGAAGAGAAATTAATGGAAATAAATAAGTATGATTTAGCAAAAAAATATATTGTATATAGATACACAAGAGCTTTAGTTAGAAAGCAAAATACTACTGATGAATCAATACTTGGCTTAATTAAAAATCAAAATAAAGAATTATTAGAAGAAAATTCTAATAAAAATGCTGTTTTAGCTTCAACACAAAGAGATTATATTGCAGGAGAAGTTTCAAAAGATTTAACAAAAAGAATTTTATTACCAGAGAAAATTACAAAAGCACATGAAGATGGAATACTTCATTTTCATGATATGGACTATTTTTTACAACCAATTTTTAATTGTTGTTTAATAAATATTGGAGATATGCTAGATAATGGAACTGTTATGAATGGAAAATTGATAGAACCTCCAAGAAGTTTCCAAGTTGCTTGTACAGTTGTAACACAAATAATTGCAGCTGTTGCATCAAATCAATATGGTGGACAATCAGTAGATATTAGACATTTAGGTAAATATGTAAGAAAGAGTTATGAAAAATTTAAAAAAGAATTAGTTGATGAATTTTCAGATAAATTATCTGCAGATATGATAGAAGAACTTGCAAAACAAAGATTAAAGAAAGAAATTTCAGCAGGTGTACAAACTATACAATATCAAATAAATACATTGATGACAACAAATGGACAATCTCCTTTTGTAACTTTATTCTTAAATTTAGACAAAGATGATGAATACATAGAAGAAAATGCTATGATAATAGAAGAAATCTTAAAACAAAGATATAAAGGAATAAAGAATGAAAAAGGTGTATATGTAACACCAGCATTCCCAAAACTAATATATGTTTTAGATGAACATAACTGCTTAAAGGGTGGAAAATATGATTATTTAACAAAACTTGCTGTAAAATGTTCTTCAAAAAGATTATATCCAGATTATATTTCAGCTAAAAAAATGCGTGAAAATTATGAAGGAAATGTATTTAGTCCAATGGGTTGTAGAAGTTTCTTATCTCCTTGGAAAGATGAAAAAGGAAATTATAAATTTGAAGGAAGATTTAATCAGGGTGTTGTAAGTATAAATTTACCACAAATAGGAATAGTAGCAGCAGGGGATGAAGATAAATTCTGGAGTTTATTAGATGAGAGACTAGAATTATGCTTTGAAGCTTTAATGTGCAGACATTATGCATTACTTGGAACTTTAACAAATACAAGTCCAATCCACTGGAGATATGGAGCAATTGCCCGTATGGAAGCAGGAGAAAAAATAGATGAATTATTAAAGGGTGGTTATTCAACAATATCTTTAGGATATATTGGTATATACGAATTAACTAAATTGATGAAAGGTGTATCTCATACAACAAAAGAAGGACATGATTTTGCAATAAAAGTTATGAAATATTTAAAAGATACAACAAAGAGATGGAAAGCTGAAACTGGTTTAGGTTTTGCATTATATGGAACACCAGCAGAATCTCTATGTTATAGATTTGCAAGAATAGATAAAGAAAAATTTGGTGATATACAAGATATAACAGACAAAGGTTATTATACAAATTCATATCATGTAGATGTAAGAGAAGAAATAGATGCTTTTGAAAAGTTACAATTTGAGAGTGAATTCCAAACAGTTTCACCAGGTGGAGCTATATCATATGTTGAAATTCCAAATATGAGACACAATTTAGAAGCACTAGAAGAATTAGTTAAATTTATATATGATAATATTCAATATGCAGAATTTAATACAAAATCAGATTATTGTCATGCGTGTGGATATGATGGAGAAATAATTATAAATGATAAATTAGAGTGGGAATGCCCAAATTGTGGAAATAAAGATAAAAATAAAATGAATGTAACAAGACGTACTTGTGGGTATTTAGGAGAAAACTTCTGGAATGAAGGGAAGACTAAGGAGATTAAGTCAAGAGTATTACACTTGTAAAAGTTTGAAAAATATACTATACTAATTCTTTTCCAAACTTGGATAAACAATGTAGGGGGCGGCGGACTTGGGCGACCCGTATATAAATACAAAATAAATGGAGGTAAAACAATGCATTATGCAAAAATAAAAAAATGTGATGTAGCAAATGGACCAGGGGTAAGAGTTTCACTATTTGTTAGTGGCTGTACACATCATTGCAAAAACTGTTTCAATAAAGAGGCTTGGGATTTTAACTATGGAAATTGTTTTAATGGACAAACAGAAGATGAAATAATAGAAGCGTTAAAACCTGATTATATACAAGGCTTATCTCTTTTAGGAGGAGAACCTATGGAAAAAGCTAATCAAGAAGGATTACTTCCATTAGTTAAAAAAGTAAAAGAAACATATCCTAATAAGTCTATTTGGTGTTATTCTGGTTATACTTTTGATGATCAAATATTAAAAGGAAAAGCAAATGATAATGAGGTTACAAAGGAATTGCTAGAGAATATAGATTACATAGTAGATGGAGAATTCGTAGATGAATTAAAAAATCCTAGTTTAAAATTCAGAGGTTCTTCAAATCAAAGAATAATAGATGTACAAAATAGTTTAAAAAATGGTACAGTAACATTATGGGAAAATGAATAATTGTTTTATGTAGGGAACGACGATAGCGTCGTTCCGCTTTTGCTATTGTGCCATAAATTTTTGCTTTGCTTGATCTATTTTTTGTTGTTCCACACAATCTGTTTTATACCAGCCTTTTTCAGCCATTAAATTATATATTTTATTTTGAATATCTAAAGATTCATTTAAAGCATCTTTAAAAGCTGTATGAACATCGGCTGTTGATGATTCTATTGTACCATGAAGATATAAGTCACAAACACCTTTAATAATTAACAATTCTTTTTCCATTAAATCTCTATCTTCCATAACATCCTCCTTATAATAAATTTAAAAATTTGTTATATAATTCTGTATGCTTTTGCTCTAATTGTTTAACATAACCAGAAAGAGCAGGGTCTGTTAACTTACTAGATGTTTTTACACTACATGATTTCATAAATTTTTCATGTCCTAAAGCATCTTCAATATACAAAAGTTCTTTATTAGTCATAATAATCACCTCTTAAAAATATAATTACCAATATTTATGAATATATGCAAATTTATCACATTACATAATGTAAAACATATTATGTAATGTGAGGTGAAAAAATTGAGTTGGTTTGAAAATTTAAGCCCAGTAATTCAGGCGTTAATTGCAACAACCTTCACATGGGGCGTGACAGCTCTAGGAGCTTTAGTGGTATGTTTTTTCAAAAAAATAAATAAAAAAGTATTAAATACTATTTTAGGATTTAGTGCTGGAGTTATGATAGCTGCATCATTTTGGTCTTTACTTGCTCCATCTATTGATTTATCTTATGAGTTAGGATACATAGCATGGATATTACCAGCTTTTGGTTTTATTGTAGGTGGTTTATTCGTTCTATTATCTGACAGATTTTTAGATAAAGTTCTAAAAAGTAAAAAAAATTTACGAAGTGCTGATTCATTAAAACGAAGTATTCTTTTAATATCAGCAATTACAATTCATAATATACCAGAGGGTATGGCAGTAGGAGTTGCTTTTGGAGGAATAGCAACTGGAGTTCCTGGAATGACTTTAATAGGAGCTATTATGTTAGCAATTGGAATAGGAATTCAGAACTTTCCAGAAGGTGCAGCAGTATCGCTACCATTAAGAAATGAAGGATTTTCAAGATTTAAAAGTTTTATGTTTGGGCAGGCATCAGCATTAGTAGAGCCTATATCAGCAGTCATTGGAGTTGTATTAGTGTTATCTATTAGGAGCATTTTACCATTTCTTCTTGCTTTCGCAGCAGGAGCGATGATTGCAGTAGCAGCAAGAGAATTATTGCCTGAGTCAGTAAAAGAAAATAAAAATTTAGCAACTCTAGGTTTGATTTTTGGATTTACTTTAATGATGATACTAGATGTTGCTTTAGGGTAATAAACAGGGTACATTTTGTACCTTGTTTTCTTGCATTGACAAATTATATATATTGATTTAAAATGAAAAAAAGGAGTGAGCTTATGGGGTTTAGAAATACTTATGCTGAAATAAATGTTAAAAATTTATGTAATAATGTACACTCAATAATAAATTTTTATAATGATTATAAATATTATATAGGAGTTGTAAAAGCAGATAATTATGGTCATGGAGAAAAAGAAACAGTAGGTGCAGTTATAAAAGGAGGATGCAATTATTTAGCAGTTGCCACTCTTGATGAAGCAATGACTATAAGAGAATACAACAAAACAATTCCAATACTTTGCTTAGGCTCAATTTCTTGTGAATTTATAGATATTTGTATAAAGAATAATATTACAATAACTATACATTCCTTAGAATATATGAGAGAACTTGAATGCATCGATTGCACAGATTTAAAAGCACATATTAAAATAAATACAGGAATGAATAGAATAGGAATAAAAAAATATGAAGAATTGTCTGAAACAATTAAAATTATTAGGAAAAAGAATATTGAAATAGAGGGAATATATACTCATATTTATGATGCAAGTAATAAAGAATATTATGAAAAACAATTAGAAATCTTTAAAAATATGTTACAAAAAATTGATACCTCACATATTAAAATTATTCATATTTCTGCAAGTGAAGCAATTGTTAATTACAAAAAGCCAGATTTTATAAATGGTTGTAGATTAGGAATAATTATGTATGGATTTACTACTAACAAAGAGCTAAATTTAGAAGATACTTTCAAAGTATATAGTGAAGTTATACAAATAAATACGTTAAATATTGGAGAAACATTAGGGTATAATGCTTTGTACAAAGCAAAAAGAAATGGCCAAAAAATTGCTGTAGTTTCAATAGGGTATGCAGACGGAATAATTAGAAAAAATACAGGAAGAACAGTATATATAAATAATAAAGAATATAAAATAGTTGGTAACATATGTATGGACATGTTGTTTGTGGAGGTCGATGATTCTGTTAAATTACATGATAAAGTGGCAATTTTAAATGGCATTAAACATATTGAATATGTATCAGGATATTTAGATACAATACCTTATGAAGTAATGTGTTCAATAGGTAAGCGAGTTGAAAGAAGATATACAAATTTGTAAAAACTACTACACAAAATAAAAATAATATGATAAAATATTTTGGTAATGTGAATAATGAATAGTGAAGAGTGAATAGTACAAAATTTGCTCTTTGCAAATTTTGAAGGAGGAATAGTAATGTCAGGACATAGCAAGTGGCATAATATTGCAGCAAAAAAAGGTAAGGCAGATGCTGCAAGAGGAAAAATATTTACAAAATTAGGTAGAGAATTACTTATGGCAGTAAAACAAGGAGGACCAGACCCTGACAGTAATTCTAAATTAAGAGATGTAATTGCAAAATGCAAATCTAACAATATGCCTAATGATACAATAAACAGTGCTATAAAGAGAGCTGCAGGTGCAGGTAATAGTGAAAATTATGAAGAAATCGTATATGAAGGTTATGGACCTAATGGAATAGCAGTTATTGTAAATGCATCTACAGATAACAGAAATAGAACAGCAGCAGATGTAAGACACGTTTTCGATAAATTTGGTGGAAACCTTGGTACATCTGGATGTGTATCATATATGTTTGAAAAGAAAGGTGTAATTGTAATAGAAAAAGCATCAACAAATCTTTCTGAAGACGATTTAATGCTTATAGCAATAGATGCAGGAGCAGAAAATTTTGAAACATCAGAAGAAGTTTATGAAATAACTACATCACCAGAAGATTTTTCTAAGGTAAGAGAAGAATTAGAAAAAAACGGATTAACATTCTTAGAAGCAGATGTACAAATGGTTCCAAATATGTACAATACATTAGATGAAGATGGTGCAAGAAAGATGGGGTTATTATTAGAGCATTTAGATGAATTAGATGATGTTATTGAAGTATATCATAACTGGGATGAATAATACTGCATTTCATGCAGAGTGAAGAATGAAAAGTGAAGAGTGAATAATTAAGATGAGGGTTGCATATCGTGCAACCCTTTTGTTTAAAATTTGATATTTACATAATTAGGAATTTATGATATACTTTATAAGCAAATCTTTATATTGTAATCTTTTTAATTAAAGATTGCAATACATAATTCCTTTGTTCCTAGCAATATGCTAGTTATACTTATATAGTTCCTTTCAGCCATGTATTTAATCAAAGGAGGATTTTTATGGTTATTGTTTTAGTTGGGTTAGTAGTTGTTCTTGAGATTGTTCGGAAAATTTACGAAAGTACGACCTATAAAAAGAACGAAAAACTAGAAAAATTGAACTTGGCAATCTCAATCGTTGCTGCGGTTATGCTTTTTGTTGCTTTGTTTTTTGGAATCAAAACTTATGCTGATCAATATGATATTCCAATACATAATGTTCAAGACTTCAGAGTTAAGATGACAGAAAGCTATGCTACTTGGGATGATGGATATGGAGAAACCTACATCGTTCCCAAGGAATCGGTAGAAGTAAAACCGTTTCCGAATAATGAGCCGAGAATTTGTATAGTTACAGTATACGAAAAATATGACTACTGGGATGACTGGGCTTGCATATTTTTGAATTTCAGACTTTTCGGAAGCACAAAAACTGGTAAATTATCAGAATCGAAAACATATAGAATAGAATGTCCTGAGAGTCAAATTGTCATCTCGCAAAAGAGCAACCGCGAAGTAAAACTCCAATTCTTTTAAAGCAAAACGAAGCGACCTGTACCACTTGCGGTGCAGGTCGTTTTGTTCTAAATTTATTTCTAGTGCATATATATATTATAAGGTGGTATATTATGCAATTTTTTAATTTTTTTCCAAATCATATTTTAAATATCTTAGAAAAGTATTCTCAAAATGTAGAAGATAATTTAGAAGAAATTCGTTTTAGAATAGGACAGCCTATAATATTAAAATATTCTAGAAAAGACATTGTTTTAGAATATAAAACTACATCTAGCGATTTATTAGAAATTTTAGAGAAGATATGCGAAAATTCAATATATTCATATCAAAATCAGATATGCAGTGGATATATAACAATTAGAGGTGGACATAGAGTAGGAGTAACTGGAAGTGTTGTAATACAAAATGAAAAAATTGTAAATATAAATAATATATCTAGTTTGAATTTTAGAATTGCAAGACAAGTTTTAGGATCTAGTAATGAGTTGCTAAAAAATATAATAGATTTTAATAATAATACTGTATATAATACTTTAATTGTATCACCTCCAGGAGCAGGAAAAACAACTATTTTAAGAGATGCAATAAGGCAAATTAGCAATGGTATAGGGAATTTTACTGGAAAAACAATAGGATTATTAGATGAAAGAAGCGAAATATCTGCTATGTATAGAGGAATTCCTCAAAATGATATTGGAATAAGGACAGATGTAATGGAAAATATTTCTAAAAGTATAGGAATGAAGATGCTAATTAGAAGTATGTCACCACAAGTAATATGTGCAGATGAAATAGGAAGTATTGAAGATATAGAAGCAATTAAATACATAGTGTGTTCTGGAGTTAAAGGAATTTTTACTGCACATGGGAATAATTTTAAAGAATTACAATTAAACCCTGTGTTAAAACAATTATTGGATTTATATATTTTTGAAAGAATTGTTTTTTTAGATTCAAATAAAAGAGGCAATTTATATGAGATATATGAATTACATAATAATGCATACAATATGTTAAAATAATAAATACGAGCAATGTACAAAACTTAACATAAACTCATAATATATACTATATACAAAAGAGGGGAGGAATTAAAAGTATGTTGCTCGAAGGAAAAAAAGTTGGATTTGCACTTACTGGTTCTTTTTGTACATTTAGTAATACTATACCTCAAATGACTAAATTGATAGAAGAAGGGGCAGAGGTTATACCTATAATGTCTTTTAATGCACATAATATGGATACTAAATTTGGTAAAGCAGAAGATTTTATAAATCAAATTAAAGAAATAACTAAGAATGAAATTATTCATACTATAGATGGAGCAGAGCCTATTGGACCTAAACATTTAACAGATATTATGGTAATAGCGCCTTGCAGTCGGAAATACTATGGGAAAAATGGCTAATGGTATAACAGATACTCCTGTTTTAATGGCAGCAAAATCGCATTTGAGAAATGAAAATCCATTAGTTATTGCCATATCTACTAATGATGGATTATCACGGAAGTGCAGAAAGCATAGGAAAGTTATTAAATAGAAGACATTTGTATTTTGTCCCATTTAGACAAGATAACCCAATAACAAAACCACGTTCATTAGTCTTTGATCCTAATTATATAGTTGAAACTGTAAAAAAAGCACTAGATAGAGAACAGATACAACCAATATTGTTGTGAAATTTGCATATTTTTTATGGATATGTTAAAATATAATGCGATGGTGCATTATTCTAGTTACATTGTCTATTATGAGGGTGGGGCTAAAAATCCACTAAAAGGCACATCGTTGAAGTTTCTTGTTTGTGCGCGTTACGCCCAGTAATGCGTGTTTGCAGGAAGTAAGAATTTAGGGAGATATGTAATGGCATACATATTAACCCCCTATTTTCGCGGAGGCTTGAAAGAATTTCAAGTATAACCTATATAAAGTGCCAAGACACGATATATAGTGTAGCCTGTCTCGAGTGATAATTTGGGGATTAGTTTTAAGGATATTAAAGTAGTGGCCACTATTTTAATATTTGTAGCTATGAAACAATTATTGCAAAAAAGACTAGTAATAGGTAACAATGTATTAAGGAAAACTTCTAGAATGTTTGTTTCAATCGAGAAACAGTGGAATTTAGGGATTAAGGTACGGATTTAAGTGGTAATCTGGTAATCTTTTTAATCTAATAAAAGATTATTTTCTTTAAATGGAAACAGCTAAACAGTAATGTTTAGTAGAAAATAGAGAAATTCGACTAGACCTATACCGTAAAATTTACTTAAATTTCAACCATCTACTAAAATTTAATAGTAGGTGAATTTAAATAAATGAAAAGCGAAAAAAATACTGATTCTAGAATTAAGTGGTTAATAACAGTATTTATAACTACTTTTATTTTATCTTTATTTTTTAATTATATATCAACAGGAGCAATATCTCGGATTAGATATAGTTCCTGCTGTATTTATACTAATATTAGTAATTGCAATAGGAATCCTTTTTGATATTATAGGTGTTGCAGTAACAGTTGCAGATGAAAGAGAATTTCATGCAATGGCAACAAAAAAAGCAAAAGGATCAAAATGTGCCATAAAGTTGATAAAACATTCAGCAAAAGTTGCAAATATTTGTGCAGATGTTATAGGAGATATTGCGGGAGTTTTAAGTGGCGCAATAAGCGCGCTGATTGCATTAAAAATAAGTACAAATTACAATTTAGAATTTAATACACAATTTTTATTAAGCGCTTTGGTAGCATCATTAACAGTTGGAGGAAAGGCAATAGGAAAAGAATTTGCTCAAAAACATACAACGAAAATTGTATCTGTATTCAGTAAAGTACTAAGCGTATTTAAAAGAAAATAGTTATACATTTAATAAATAAATTATACCAAAACAAATATATATTATTTTTTAATAAAACCTTCGAGGCTTCACGGGTAATTCGGCGGCCGTGCTGATCAGGCTTTTATAAAAAATAATATATATTTGTTTTTTTGAACTATTTAATTAAATCAAATGAAATATTTCAAAGGTAAAACGCGAACATTTTTTTTGACAAAACTATTGACAAGAATAAATGTTCGTATTATAATACTTTCATAAACAGAATAAATGTTTGTATGGAGGTATTAAATTATGAGAATAAAAAATAGAAAAAAATTTATAAGAGGTTTATTGCTAATAATTGCAATAGTATCACTATTTATTTCAAAATCAACACTTTCTTTTAGTGAACAAAATAATGAAAATTATAAAACTATATATGTATCAAATGGAGAAACATTATGGGAAATTGCAGAAAATGAACAAAAAAATAATGATTACTATAAAAATAAAGATATAAGAGAAATAGTATATAGTATTAAAAATACAAACAAATTAGGAGATTCAAATTTGTGTGAAGGGCAAGAATTGTTAATTATGGTAAAATAGTAGGGAACGACGTTCTTGTCGTTCCACTGTTACATATCTGCTAAAGGATTACTTTCAACAGCAGCTCTTACTTGACTATTATCAACATGAGTATATATTTCTGTGGTAGAAATGCTCTCATGTCCAAGTAATTCTTGTAAAGCTCTTATATCTACATTGCCATATTGATACATCAGTGTTGCTGCAGTATGTCTTAGTTTATGTACAGAATATTTAGTTATATCTAATCCTGCTTTTTGCAGTTCTCGTTTTACAACATATTGTACAGTTCTTCTACTAATTCTTTCACGGCGTTCGCTTAAAAATAGTGCATCACGAGAATCGAATTTTATAGCATCTTTTGGTCTAATTTTAATATAATCTTCAATAGCTTTCACACAAGCCTTATTCAAGTAAATAGCACGTTCTTTGTTACCTTTTCCTATAACATTAAGTTTATTATCACTAAAATTTATATCAGATATATTTATATTTACAAGCTCTGCTAAACGAATTCCACAATTCAAGAAAATAGTTATAATTGCGTAATCTCTTTCGTTATTTCTGCTTTCTTCATCACGGACAATATTTAATAAATCTTTACTTTCATCTAAAGATAGGTATTTAGGGATACGTTTATCTAGTTTTGGAGATTCTAAATTTTGAGCAGGATTTATTTCTAATTGATTTGTTTTTACTGTTAGATAATTAAAGAAGGTTTTTAAACAAGCTGCTTTTCTTGCTCTGGTTGCTGGTTTAGCATTATGAAAATCTTTTAAATATGCTAAATATGAGTGCAAATCATTTAGTTTTAGCTTTTTTATATCCTCAATTGTTATATCTGTTATATTTATAGCTTGTAGGTCTGTTTCATCTGTAAGTTTCAAATGATGCTTAACAAATTTTAAGAAATTAACTAAATCATAATTATATTCTTTTATAGTATTAGGAGATTTATTTAAAATAACACTAGAATAGTCTAGAAATGCATTTAAAAAATCTGGATTTTTAAGTTTATCAATCATAAGTTAACCTCCTTTTATATAAGGACATTATATACTAATTTTTTAAGAATTGTAAATAATTATGACAGAATTATAAAAAGTATTTTACATTTTAATTACAACAATTGACACCAATAATTACTATGATATGATATAAATGTAAAAGTATGAAATAGAATGGAAGAATTATATAGATATGGAAATAATTAAGAGGAAATTTGATGGAATTGAATATTATTTAGTAGATATATATGATAATGAATTTTCTTTTGGAAAAGTATATCATTTTGACTCAGGTATTGGCCCAAAATATTGCTTTTATCAAAATGATACTTATATTCCAATAGAAAATAAAAAATATTTAAAAAAGATTAAACAAAAATTAGAATTTTATTCAGATATTATATACGATAAGATAAATATTAAGAAAAAAATAATACATATATTAACAACAGATATATTAGGAAAGAGATTAGCTCCAGAAGAAGAATATAAATTATATGATGAAGTTGCTAAAACAATTCATGAATTATATCCGAATATCTCTTATATAGATACAATGCAAGTACTTTGTGATGACAGTGGAATTTATTATTCAAAATTACCAAACCAAATGGTTGGTACTTACAATTTTATAAATGGTGAAATTCGCTTAAATTTTTATCATAAAAATAGTGATGGTTTATTTGATACAGTATTACATGAATCAATTCATAAGTTAACTAATAGAAATTCATTTATAAAAGATAATATGGGTTATATAGGATTAATAGAGGCTGCTACAGCAAAAATATGTGAAAACAAGTATGGAGATAAAACTTCACATAAAATATTTGGAGGCGATAATGAAATACATGTAAATTTCTCTAATTCATCTACCTATCAATTAGAACAGGTTATATATAGACAAATGATACAATTAGTAGATGGACCAATAGATATACATATGGCAGATGAGGAGCTTATAAAAGGAAGTTTTGATGTTTTCTTAATAAATTTTGAAGTAATGTATGGAAAAGATTTGCTGTTATATTTAAGCCATACAATCAAGAGGCTTGCTTTAAATCCAAATTTACCTGAGGAGAAACAATTAGCATATCTTAAAAAAACTCAAGATATGCTATTAACAAGAGCTTTTGATAAAAAGTTATTATATGTAGAAACTGAAGAAGATATGATTAACTATATGACTGAATTGAAGAATTTTGAATATACTAGAGCACGAATTAAGAATGATTACAGTTTTGAAGAATATTATAATCACAAGTATAATTGCATTTTAAAACTTGCAAGAGAAGGAGGAATGAATATATCTAAACTAGAAGAGTTTGAATATTCTCCAGTAGAATTTATGCCTGTTAGAAATAATCCAGAGGTTACATTCTCAGAAATTACAAAAAGACATATACAAGGATTATGCAATAGTATATCTGAAAGAACTATTGGACAAAAACTCGATTTAGAAAAATGCACACGTATTCAAATAAATAATTTTCCAATTAGTTATTGTTTAGATATAGTTTTACAAAATGGAGTACCTATTAGTGTAGTAGATGGAATATGCTCTAATGATATACCAATACATGATAAAGAAAGTGTTATTTACAAAGACTTAGGAATTGATTGTAATGAGGCTGAAATCTATGAAATCGCTGATGACACTTGGATGGTTGTTAATAATGATGGTACATATGAAACTTATAGCAGAAGTTATGAAACATCTAAAATTTATAAAGGAATAGAAAAACAAGTGGATTTAGATTTTAGTTTAGAAGACATTGAAAAATATAAAACAGAATTTAAAAGAAACGATACTCAATCTTTTTTACGCAAATTTAGAGAATTTTTAGGCAAACTTTCTCATAGAAAAGATATTTTAACATTACCAGAAGATACTATAACTAAACCAAATTCAAATAAAAGTAGAAAATCATTTTTAAATCAACTTGATCCTGATAATAATTTTTATGGAGATAACTCAATTACAATACAAGGAAATTCAAAGACTAATAGTGAAAAAATAGCAAAAATAAATTTAGATAATAGGGAATAGAAAGAGAACGAAACCTAGAGATACTTGAAAAGAATAATGCAGCTGCTTTATAGCGTCATTGTTCTTTTTTTGTTGTATAGAAAAATTTATATTATTCAATATTTTTTCAATCTTTATGTATTATTATACATTTAAATTCGAAGAAAGGAGATTTAACAAATGACTGAATTTTTTAGAAGAGTTGAGAAAAAGTATATGATAACTAAAGATCAGTATTTAAGGTTAAAGAATATTATAGAAAACAAAATGGTAGAAGATGAACATGGCAAAAGTAGTATTTGTAATATTTATTTAGATACAGAACAATTTGATTTAATAAGACATTCTATAACAAAGCCAGTATATAAAGACAAAGTAAGATTAAGAAGTTATAATGTGCCAAATATAGATAGTAAGGTTTATTTGGAAATAAAAAGAAAATATAATGGAATAGTAAGTAAAAGAAGAATTGAAATGAAATTAAAAGAATTCTATGAATATATAGATGATAAAAATTCATTTGAAAAAGGAAGTCAGATAAAAAGAGAATTGTTATACTATTTTAAATTTTATAATTTACAGCAAACAATGTATATATCATATGATAGAAGAGCTTACTATGATAAAAATGATAGAGATTTTAGAATTACATTTGACAGTAACATTTTAGCTAGAAATTATGATTTAGAATTAGAAAAAGGAATTTATGGAACTAATATTTTAGATAAAAACTATTACATTATGGAAATAAAAACATTAGGAGCAATACCAATGTGGCTCGTTAAAATATTAGATGAACTTATGATATGTCCATCTAGTTTTTCAAAATATGGTGAAGCATATACGAGGCTGATTTTTAAAGCCGATTATATTTCAAAATATGCAGTTTAAAATAGGAGGAAAAATTATGTTAGAAAGTATTTTTTATGAAACTACTAAAACTTCAATTAGTCTAGAAAGTTGCTTAATATGTATAGCTGTATCAATTATGTTAGGAACTGTTATAAGTTTTACACATAAAATAACAACAAAAACAACCCCCAACTTTTTATTAACATTAACTGTTTTACCAGTATTAGTACAAGTGGTTATATTTTTAGTAAATGGAAATTTAGGAACAGCATTTGCAGTTGCAGGAGCTTTTAGTTTGATTAGATTTAGAAGTATGCCAGGAAATTCAAAGGAAATTGTAAGTGTATTTTGGGCTATGACTGTTGGTCTAGGGCTTGGAATGGGTTATGTATTATATACAATTCTAATTACTGTTATAGTTGCAATATTAGTTATAGTGATGAGCAAAATAGCAAATAGAACACAAGATGCATTACAAAGAAAATTAAAGATATTGATACCTGAAAACTTAGATTACGAAGAGGTTTTTGATGATATATTAAAAAAATATACAAATAAAGCAGAACTTTTGAAAGTGAAAACAACCAATATGGGAAGTATGTATGAATTAGTTTATATAGTAAGCATGAAACAAGAATTAAAACAAAAAAGTTTCTTAGATGAAATAAGATGTAGAAATGGAAATATGTTAGTTAGCTTAGAAAGACAAGAAGTGAGCGAGGTTGAGTTATAATGAATAATAAGAAAATAATTATTTTTGCAAGTTTATTAGTAGTAGCGTTAGTTGCAATTTTTACTATAATTTATTTTTGCTCTAATAGAGATAAATCTAATTTAGATTCTGCGCAAATAGATACTAAAGGTACAGATTTGACAGTAGAATATAAAGAAGAAGAACTTATAGGCGAATGGTCAGATTATATGGCTAAAATAAATTTATCTGATACAAAAACAACAGTAGAAGGAAAAGGTGTAAAAATTAGCGGAAATACCATAACAATAAATTCTGCAGGAACATATTACATAACAGGAAGTATATCAGATGGCAACATAATAGTAGAAGCCGGTAAAAATGATGAAGTTCAGCTGGTATTAGATAATGCGTTTATAACAAGTAAACAAACCGCACCAATCAATGGAATAGAAGCAGATAAATTAACTATTACATTGTTAGATAATTCCACAAATATAGTAACAGATAATAGCTCATATACAAAATTTACAGATGCTGAAAGTCAAGAACCAGATGGAACTATATTCACAAAAACAGATTTGGTTATAAATGGAAATGGAAAACTATTAGTAAATGCAAATTATTTAGATGGAATAGTAAGTAAAGATGGATTAAAGATTATAAACAGTAATATAGAGATTACCTCAAAAGATGATGGCATTAGAGGAAAAGATTATATTGCTATCAACAATGCTACAATAGATATAGTATCTGGTGGAGATGGAATAAAGTCTACAAATAACATAGATACAGAATTGGGTTATATTGCAATAGAGGGAGGAAAAATTAGTATTGATTCTGAAGCAGATGGAATACAGGCAGAAACTATACTAAATATATCATCAAATACAATAATAAATATAAATACAAAAGGAGAAATAACATCTTCAAATAACAATAATAATGAATTTTATAGAGGTGGATATAAAGGAGCGCCTACTGTAAACTCAACTGATTCAGAAAATTCTAAAAGTAGTAAAGGATTAAAAGCAGGAAAAGAGATAACTATAAATGGCGGAAATATAGAAATTACTAGCACAGATGACAGCATACATTCTAATGGAATTGTTATAGTAAATAGTGGAAACATGAAACTTTCTAGTGGGGATGATGGAATACATGCAGACACCAATATTGCAATAAATGGTGGAGATATTGATATATTAAAAAGCTATGAAGGAATAGAAAGTGCATACATAGAAATAAATGGAGGTACAATTTCTGTTGTAGCATCAGATGATGGAATAAATGTTGCAGGAGGAAATGATAGTTCAGCTATGAACCAAAGACCAGGTCAAAATAATTTTAATGATGTAGGTTCTTCAAATAGAAAGCTTGTTATAAATGATGGTAATATATCAGTTAATGCTGCTGGAGATGGACTAGATGCTAATGGATCAATTTATATAAATGGACGGAACTGTTTTGGTAGCTGGACCAACCAATAGTGGAAATGGAGCTTTAGATTATGATGGTGAATGTGTTGTAAAAGGTGGAAATATTATAATATATGGTGCTAATGGAATGTGGCAAAATCCTTCAAATAGTTCAATACAATATTCGTTAACATTCCAAACTTCAGGAAAAGCAGGAGATAAGGTAATATTAAAAGATAGTTCTGGAACTGAAATAGCAACATTTGAAACAGAGAAAGCATATGGAGTAATTACAATTTCAAATGCAAGTATTACTAATGGAAATACTTATACTTTATATGTTAATGGAACAAGTGTTGGAAGTATAAAAGCAAGCAGTACAGTTACAAGCAATTCTTCTATGAATAATGGCGGTATGGGAGGACCAGGGGGACCAAACAATCGGAGGAATGGGAAAGCCTAATATTAGAAAAAATAGTTAGTAGGGAGTAGTACTAGATTATTTTTCAAAAAGCGAACATTTGTTGTTTGCATTTTGAGATTTATTCATATTATTGTAAATTATATTTTTCTATTTTAGAATAATTTTGTAATTTATAAAATATTTATAAAAAATTTATATAAATTTAATATATCATATAAAGAATCAACATATAACAAATGTTCGTTTTTTGAAATAATTTTTTATATAATTATTTATATAAATTTATATTTATTAAATTATATTATAATTATATACCATAAACACATTAAAATCGCTTTTAAGACATTTTTATATTTAAACAATAAAGTTTTATTTGAATTTAAATCAATATTGTTCAAATTATAAATTTTATAATATTTATATGTTAAAATACTGAAAATCGCAGCTTTATACAGTTATATTAAAATTACTAAAAAATGGTCAAAAAAACGACGCACGAGAATCGATTTTAAGCCGTTTTTAAAAATTATACATATAGTTTGTTGTCTGAAAAATGGCGTAAATATTGAAAAATAAAGATTTTAAGGATTTCTGAAAAAATATTAGAAGTTCTTAAAATTTTTTTATGAATTATAAGGATACAATAATATAAAGATATAATCAAACATAATATGAGAATATATTAAGAAAAAAACAACGCATTAGAATCAATTTTAAAGCGTTTTAATATAAAAGTAGTATAGTTTGTTGTTACAAATATTAGCTAAAAGTGGCTAATATAAAGGATTAGAAGAATTATAGCAAAAGTACCAGATGTACCTGGTATTATATTTTATTCCTACTCCTATTTGCACAAAACTTTTATTTTGTGCAATGTTATATTTCTTTTTATATAGGGTAAATATACCAAATATTTCCCTACTCCAAAGAGCAACTTATTTAAATTTATTAGTTAAAGTATAAAAATCAATCTATTACATTTTTATCATCAACAACAAAACTTGTCAATAGTTTTTTCAAAATTTTTTTATGCAACGTTTTCAAAATTATTTTCAAAGCCTTTAAAAATATCACTTTCAGGAACTAAACTTTTTGTACCATTATTTTTATATTGGAACAAAATTTGGTGATAAGTATCTCTAACCAAAGATAATCTTAAATTTTCTTCTTTAGTTGTATTCTTACTACTTCTTGGGTAAATAAATGTATATGTATAACAATAAAACTCTAAACTTCTCAGAATCAAATCTACTTGGCAATTCAATAAATAAATATTATTCTTTTGAATATTCTCTATATCAAAATCTAAACGCATTATATTCTCCTCCCTTCCCTATGCTACATATGGTTCAAAATCACATAACGGATTACTATCAACAGCTTTTTTTAATTGATCATTATTGATATGAGTATAAATCTCAGTAGATTTAATTGTACTATGCCCCAAAAACTCCTTTAACATCAATATATCTGGCTTAACATACTGATACATAATAGTTGCAGAAGTATGCCTTAACGTATGAGTTGTGTACCCTCTATCTCCTATTCCAGCTAAATTATATGCTTTATCAACTATTGCTTCAATCGTTCTTACAGCTAACTTTTGATGCACACGATTTAAAAACAAACATTGCATATCATCTACTAATTCTAAATTTCTATTCCTAACATTTAAATAATCTCCTATTATTTCTTTAGTATATTTATTTAGCCAAGCAATTCGTTCCTTATTCCCCTTCCCTATAATCCTAATAGAGCCCTCATGTAAATTCAAATCACACAATCTTATATTACTTAATTCAGACACTCTTAGACCACAATTCAAAAACAAAGCAATAATTGCATTATTTCTTTCAGGATTATTACAATTACTCAAATTAAATATACCAGTAAGTCCTTTGGCTTCATTTAAAGATAAATACTTAGGCAACTTTGATACTTCTTGTATGGAAGGTAAGTTTTCAGCTGGATTGCACATATTTTCAGCGGGGTAAAAAGTATACAGCCACTTATAAAATGCTTTTATTGCTGCTATTTTTCTTTTTCTAGTACACGCTGTACAATTTCTGTTAGTATTAAGATAAACCAAAAAAGCCAACAAATCCTCCCTCTTAACATTCCTAATAATAAATACACTAAACCTATTTACCTCTATAGATATACTTAAATACTGCTTTATAAATCTCAAAAACATCATAACATCTAGCCTATATTCATTTATAGTATTTATTGAATAATGCTTTACATTAAAAAGATATTTCAAAAAATGATTTAATATAATTGGATTTTTCTTATTAAAAAAATTCATGATTAAAACCTCCTATGTTTACATAATACCATATGTATAATACAAATGCAAGTATTTTTGTAAAAAAATAGCCGAATCAAATTCGACTATGCTTTTTTATTATTATAAGTTTCTCTGTATCATCAACAGAAACATCAACATATTCATCTATATTTTTATCTTCAGAAATACCTATTTTTTTCAAACAATTTGTAGATATAGACACCAACATTCTTTTTTGATTTTTCAATTTATTCACTTTAACTTTAGTAGTATTTCTGAATTTAGTTACACTAGGATTATTTTTAAGTAGTTGTCCTACATAATTTCGCGAACACCCAATAATTTTAGATATTTCAACCATTGAATTTCCTTGCAAATATAATTCAACACATTTTTTCTTTAGTAAATCTTTGTTACCATATTTCATAAAAACGCTCCTCTATTATTATTATAAACAAAGATGAACATTAAATCAACACATATTTTGTAATATTTTGTCGAAAAATGTAAAAACATATAAAATGATGTCGAAACATTTTCTTACAACGAATACTTATATAAGAATTTATATAAATAGAATATCACACTATAAAAGAAAAAATTGCCGAAATTTGCGAATTTAATAAATTTTTATAAAAAACTACCAACAATATTTTATTGTGATTGTATAATAGTTATATAAACAACTTACTAAATGTAATCTTTCCTACAATTCCGTCAACAACTAATTTGTTATTTCTTTGAAAATCCCTTACAACATTTAAAGTATTATTTCCGAAACAATCCATCTAAAACTAAATCATACCCTTTACAAATTAACATAGCCTGTATTAAATACACTATTGCTCCTGTTGCACCAAATCTTACATTTTGACAAGCACCTTTAGTCTTAACTCCAAAAATACCATCAACAACTAAATTAGAACTATATGTATTATTAAATTCGATTTGTAGAGCTTTTACTAATGATGTTTTAGTTTTTATACCAAATATATTATCTAAAATCAAACTAAAGCCATATTTTGCATTTAAGTATGATTGTACACTTACAACTGAGTTTAATTTCTCTACATTAGTTTTTTTCTTTTCTCCTTCTGGATATTGTACAATGCCAAAACCATATATTTCAGAATTATTTACATCATAAGTACAACGTTTTACTTGTTTAGACTTATTGCCTTCTATTACTGAAATAATATCACATTCACACTTTTCAACAATACCAACATGATCTGGTATACCATTTGAATTATAATCAAAGAAAATAATATCTCCTTTTTGAGGAAATAATCCTCTTGTTCTAAATAGTTCTTTACTCTTAAACCACTGCGCCATTGTTGGTACATAAGCCTGCTTTGGAATTAAAGTGTTTAAAATGCCAACTTGATTTGCTAACCATGATATAAACATTGCACACCACTCATCTTGCACACCGAACCATTTTCCATATTTAGTATGATTACTTGAATATTCTTTATATCCTATTTCATTTTTTGCTATATCAATTATCTTATTTCTCATCTTCCCCACCATCCTTTTTTGTAAAATAGTATGTAAATACTGCTGTAGTTAAATTAGTTACTAAAATCAATATGTTTTCAGCTAATGTAGCTCCGCATAAATTTGCTATTACTATAATAAATAATAAAACTATCATAGACACAGTAACAAAACTCTTTAAATCTGTTAATGCTTTTTTCATACTAATTAACCCCCATTCCTATTTTTATAAATAAAACTATAAGTCCTATGGCACTTGTTATGATTGCTCCTATACTTGTCCTGAAAGCCCATTTATTATTATCTTTCATTTCCTTTATGTCTTGTTCATTTTGCTTGCTCCTATTATCTGCATCATATGCTACCTTTTTTGTTTCTCCATACCCATCTAGCTTTGAATTTATTACTGCTAATTGTGTGAGAACTTCTATTTTAAAATTGGCAAATTCATTGTCCATTAGATTATTCCTCTCTTAATTCTATTAAAATTTATCTACGCCGTTCTTAACCAAATAAAACAAGTTATATATGGTTGTAAGTTATTATGTGATTGAGAACCACCCAAATTAGTTGTAGCAGGAACAATTTCATTTCCTGCTTGAGTACTCCATCCTCTTGTAGTACCTCCACTTGTACTTGTAAATAAATTATTAGATTTACCAGAATCCATAAATCTATCTAAATAGTTTCCCCCCCAAGTATTTACGTGACCCCAATGAGAAGGTATTTCATTTACAGTTAATGTATGTGCTTTCTCTCCACCTGTTTTTTGTATTGTATTAAAATTTGCATCATTTTCATCAACACCAACTAATACTTTACCATTTGCAAATCGTTCCCAACTACCACCAAATAAATTAGATGGATTTGTGTTTTTTATACTCATGTAAATGCTACCTACAGGATAAATTTCGTCTATTGTTGCTATTTTCTTTTTACCTTTTGTTAGATTTCCTAAAACATCTAAATTACCATTTATATAACAAGCCTTTTCGTTACTACTTATAAAAAATATTGCTTGCCCTGCATCTACATTTAAAGTAATTGTGCTGGATTGTAATTTGTCAATAACTTGTATTTCAATTTCAAAAGATTTTGTATTGTCCAAATTTAATATAATATCATCACATGAGAATTTTCCATTTGTTGTCGTTGCTGTTGATCCTAACCATTCTCCCCATTCTTTTCCAGTTTCACGATATCTATACTGTAATTCTTCTATAGTGTTTTGGTCTGTATCATTTATTACTAATCTTGAATATGTACCAGCTATTTTTAATGTAGTTTGTGCCTCAAAGTTATTTAATCTTGCTACTTCTGCATTTATAATAGGTTTTGCATAGTCATATATCATAATATCTTTATATACTTCTGTTGAATTATTACGACTATCGAATGCTCTTATATTTAATCTTTTTGTACCAGCACTGTTAATTGTTTCTAAATCTATAGTTAAGTCTGTTTCTTTGTAATCTTCATTAAATATCTTATTGTCGATTGTTACTATATAATTTTTAGCACTTGCGCCTTTTTGGGCAGCCATTTTATTTTCGGAACTTATTGTAACTTGTAAATTTGAAACACCTCTTACAAGTACTTGATTGCTTCCTACAACATTAGTTACTAATGTATTTGTATCTTTATATGTAAAATCTTCAAATTTTGGATTTGCATTTATTATTGTTAGCGTCTTATTTAAATTAGAATAGTAGGTATTTTCTCCTATCACTGTTTTTAAACAAAATGAAACTGTCCTACTATTAGTTGCAGTGGCATTTCTTAATGTGTTTCTTTCTTCATCTGTTAAATTAAAAGTATATGAACTTCCGTTTATTGGTATATCTCTATATTTTATATCATCTGTTTTTCCAGATAGTGAAATGCAGGCTTGTAATGAATTTACAGCATTTCCTGCTGGATTAGAATATGAAATTGTTGGGTTTTGTTCATCATTAAAATTAGTTGCATCTGTTATATTGGCGTTTAATGGTAAATCAATATAAACAGATGCGTTACCTGTTACTGTACCAGCGGAAGTGCCTGTATAATATGAGAAACTTGCGTTAACTGTTTTTCCACTTGCATTGTATATCGTTTTTTGTACATCTAATACCCTTATTGTAGAATTTAATGGTAATCTAGTATAATTTGTATTTTCTCCGCTTATACCATCAATTACATATTGACATTTTACATCATAATTCCACCAAGTCTGTCCAGTTGTTGTTAAATCCACAATATATCTTACTACTGCTGTATTTGTATTATTATTCTTACTAACAATAGTTAATGAATTTGTTTTTGTAATAGCCATTTATTTTGCCCTCCTAATTACTTGATACAAATGCCCATCCTTGTAAATTTCCGCTTGTTACTGGAACTATTTTTATTGGTGGCATTGTAATACCGTTTTTTGATTTTAATTTTTCTACTTCTGTAGTATCTTTATTGATTGTGAATACTTTGGTTTTTTCTCCATTTATTTTTGAATATCCTGCAAATTCTAATGGTGACATTATTGTATAATCTCCTTCAAATACAGAAGATTTTACAAGAACACCATTTATATTGATATTTACTTGTGTATTCATTATTTCTCCGCTTGCTTGTGTCCATTGTGTTTTATATTTACCGATTGCAAACATATTATCTGTAAAAGTTGCATTGCTTCCTTCTGACCCATAAAATTCAATATCATAATAATTCATTTTAGGTAATAATTCTTTTATTTCGAAATCTCCATAAAAGCTGTCTTGTCCTTCATTAAGTTCTATTATATGTTCTTCATTTGCATTTGATATTTTTACATAAGCTGTTCCTAATAGATCTTTTTTTATTTTTGTACTAAATGTATAATAGTTTTTTTCATCTTCTGTAATATCATTATTGTCTGATTTAACATAAACTCGTTGTTTTACAGTTTTATTGTTTAATGTAAATATATGGCCACTAATTGATCCACTATTAAATGCTTCTGAACTACTATTTATATTTAATATTCCTTCTTCACTTGCTTCCCAGCCTTCTGGTATATTATTAGTATCATATGCAAACATTACAGAGTTTTTTATTAAATTAGTACCACCACTATTCTGTACGTTAGTTATTACATTACTTATGTCTTGATATACTTGTGTAAAGTTTTCGTTTATAATTCCATCTTCATCATACATTTCTTTTATAAGTTGTAAAATTTCTCCATTTGCTTGATCTATTTGGCTTTGCACTCTTCTATTTATTGCTTTTTGTGATGGAGTTCTTGTAGTTGTTTCTTGTTTTGCTTTACACTGTATTTTACTAGATATGCTTGCTTTAAACTTTCCTACATATTGATTAGAACTTTGATATATTACATATTTGTTATCTATAAATAATAAATCTCCAACATCTAATGCAGGATCTATAATACTATTACCTTCAAAACTATATACTTCTAAATTGTTTAATTTATCATAAATATTATCTATCTGTTCTCCATCTACTATATACATATTATCTTGACTAATATAAACAGTACTTCCTAATTCGTTTCCTGCTTCAAATAACTGTACGCCATCTTCATATTTAACACGGCTGATTTTAAATTTTTCTCCCCATTTAAAGTCTTGAAAGTATTTTATAGATAACTTTGATTGATCTTCTCCTATTGTTTTTATATATAATTTTCCATCTCGTCCTATACAAGCAAATCCACCAGCTTGTTCCGATATGTAGCTTAAATATGTTCTTGCTGATATAGTATTATCGTATACTGCTATTTGTTTATTCATGTTTAAAAAAGAAGTAGAACCGTAATTCTACTTCTGCTTTTAGACATATATCTTGTAAAACAGTTAATATTGAACAAGGATAATTTAATTCAGATCCATCATAATTGAATTCAAATTTAATCATATTATCTAGTAATTTTAATGTTACTGTATAATCATCATTTATGCTTATATCATCTACATTAAAATAACCTATTGGAACTGTTTCTCCAGTTATACCACTTTCAATATATATCTTGTTTATAGTTTCTGGAATAGCTGATTTGTATAACTTTAATTCAACAGCCTTTGCAGTTACAGAACCTAAATTAAATTCATCATTACTAAATAATGTTTGAGAAAGCTTACAATCTAATATATATTTTTGGTCGACTTCTATATCGTTGATAAATACTTTTAATATGTGTTTAGTGCTAGGCTCATATATTTTTAATTTATAATTATCACTTGTTTTATACACTAATTTGCCTCCTCTACTGTTCTTTTCTGTTCTTCAGTTAATTCTTTTTGCATTAAGCTAAAAGACACTTTCCATTTTGTTTCAGATGTGCTTTGACCCAATTCTGTTCTTATACAATCTACTTTTCTTTTAGATACTCTAAACTTTGCATTTTCTAATACTCCACCATTTACAACTGGAACTTTAATAGTTAAGATAAGTGGATTAATATATGTTATTCGTATTAGTTGCTCTGCATCTTCTTCTGAATTGAAATCCCAATCCATAGAAAGTTTTAATAATCCAACTGCTATTGGATTATCTATTAAAGAGCCATCAATTGCAGATGAATAACTGTCTTTATCTGTATCTTCAATATCTGCACTATATGTAGATGGCGTTGGTAATATTTCATTTCCTTTTTTCCATATCATAATTACTATATCCTTTCCATAAAAATAAGACATCTAATTTAGATGCCTTATTTTTATTATGTATTAATATATACTATTTTAATAATTCTTGTTTTTTTATACTATACTCATAATCAGTTAATATACCTTCTCTATGCAATTTTGCTAACTCCTCTAGCTTCTGTTCATATCCTTTTTCTTCTATATATCTATGCTCTATTTTTGTTATAGTTCCTTGCTCCTCATATTTTTCATTATTTTTAGAAATAATAAGTTTAAATAAAGATAAAATTTCATTAGCCCTTTTCATAACATCTCTATATTTTTGTCCACTTGTATTTAATAATCCTGTGCCTCTTACATTTAATTTAATATTTGGATTGTTAAAATCATCTACTGTTATATTTAAATATAATTCTCCACAATAATCACTTTGAGCTGAAATTGTACTTGTTGTAGATTTTATTTTTCCTTTAGTATTTCCATATGTATTACTTATTGAAGTGTCATTTTCTATTAATTCGCAATCTACTATTTGTGAAAAACCATATTTTTTATCATTTATTAAAATACACTTATTACTTTCATCTATAAATAAATTTGTATATATTTTTCTATATCCTTCACTTAATAATCTTTGTTCTTTTAATCTTTCTTCTTCCATTATTTGCTGCTTCTTTTTCTTGTTTTGCATTATTAGTAATTGTATTATTAAGCTAATTCCACAAGTACCTATTGCTAGAATTCCCCATAAAACATATTTAATCCAATTATTAGTATTATTATTTCTTTCAAGAGTATTATCATAACTTTTATCATCAATACTATTCAATTTATTTAAAATTGATTTATAAGATAAAATTAGTATAGCCTCTATAATTATACTTGTTATTAAATATGAATTATTTTTTCCTATAAAAGAAATTATTCCTAATGCCAAAAACACTATTAAAGTAATAAAGATTGCTGATACTATTTTTTTTAATTTATTTCTATCCAAGTTAATCCCCTCCTGCATAAGTATAGCATTATTGTGTTGTGTTGTCAAAAGTTTATGGAAATTTGTGAATATATACTATTTTAATAATTCTTGTTTTTTTCTTTCAAATTCATCTTGTGTTATTATTCCTTCATCTAGTAATTTTTTGAATTTTAATATTTCATCTGCATTAGATGATTGATAGCTATTTATTATAGTATTTGTTTCATTATGGACTTCCTTTTGCATTTCTTGACATTTGTAAATAGCATTTCTTAAATCATCAAGGATTTTAGATTTGTATATGTTAATAACAAATGTTTCTGTTATACCTTGTATTCTAAATTGTCCCATTTTAGTTAAGCCATTTATATTCTCATCCATAGAAGTTATATCTTGTATTAATATCTGTTTGATTTTGCTATTTCCTAATATAGAACTACAAAATATTACTCTTTTATTTGTAACTACTACTACTCCGTTTAACCCGTTTGTTAATGAAAACATACCTTTAGTATCCTTCATAAGTGTTTTATTAGTATCTACAACTAATACATTTGTATTTAAGGCATATATAACTTCTTCATTATTTTCTATTAATCCTTGTGCCTTTTTAGTAGAACCTTTGGCTAATATATTTTTGGTTCCACTTTTTTTTATTGCCTCATCTACTGTCATAATTATCACCTCTCCCAATAATTATAAGATTTTACTTCACATTTTTGTATATTTATAATTATTTTTAATGGTATTATACTTTTAGTTACGTTTATATTCTAATATATACTTATTTATATATTATTAAGGTTTCATAAGATAGTCCTTGAGTTCCTCCAATTTCTAGTTTAACATCTACAATTTCATATCCTTTATTTTGTATATTTTCAATTATTTGATTTATTTTTTCTGTATATGTTTCATCTGGCTTATTTCCATTTGATATGCCTATGTGAATTAGAAGTATGTGCTTATTACCATCTTTAGGTTTTAAATTTATTTCTGTATTATTATCATTTCTACCAAACATATTATTACCTCACCCCCTCATTTTTATGGTAAGTATATCATAAGTTTGTTGTAGAATTTTGTCGAAATTTATGAAATATAGAAAAATTTTTAAATTTTTCTATATTGTTATTATTGCTGTTCCGTTTTGCCTTCTTGCTTGTTGTAGTAATCTTTCTATTTCTAAAGCTACTCTTGTGCTTCCAAATTGAATTACTAACTGCTTAAACTCTCCATTAGCACTGTTGCTACTATTTAATTCACGATTTGATAACACATCTTCAAATGTTTCTCTCATAATATTTTGTGGCGTTGTAATTTCTGGGTTTGTACTTGCCCCAGTATATTCTCCAAATATAGCAATTGTTTCTGAATATGCAACATTACCTTTTGATAAACGTGGTAGTGAAATTTCATTTAGTGTTTTTAAGTTTAATCCAAAAGTCTTTCCGCCCCATATAGGTACCCAATCTGGAATATCTACTTTTATGCTATTTAATGCTTCTATTACTCTATTTATTCCTTTTACTATTCCATTTGCAAAACTCTCGATTCCACTTAATATTGAATTTATTATATTCTTTATTGTGTTCCAAATTCCATTAAATATATTTGTTACAACCGTTTTTAGTCCGTTCCATATATTATTCCATACTGTTTTAATTGTATTAAGTACATTTGAAATAGTATCTTTAATTCCATTTATTATGTTTGATATCGTTTCTCTTATTCCATTAAATATCGAACTTGCGGTTTCTTTTATTCCATTCCAAATGCTAGAAAAGAAATCGCAAATTCCATTCCATACATTTGTTATAGTATCACATATTCTTTGCCATATATTGCTAAAGAATTCTCCTATTGCTGTAAATATTTCCTCCGCTTTTTGTTTTATCCAATCCCAACCTGCACTTAACGCTGCTGAAATCTCATCCCAGTATACTATAATAGAAACAATTATTGCTATTAGTGCTGCTATTGCCAAAATTACTAATGTTATTGGAGATGTTAATATATTTACAGCGATACCAAATGCTGTTGTTGCAACAGTTGCTAATGTACTAACAGTATTCCACAAAGCAATTGCACCTACAACTAATCCTATTGCCGCTGCAATACTACCAATAACTATTGCCCATCCATCTAATTTCTCACTATTTTCACCTGTAAAAAATCCTATAAATTCCTCTATCTTTTCAGATACCCATAGAGCAGCATCTGACAAAGATTTTATGGCGTCTGTTACTATTTTAATAGCACCAACTCCTATATTTAACAACCATTGAAAAACAGTGCTACTTACAATATTGTTTATTACTTTTAAAACATTCTCGAATGCATTTGCTAGATTTTGTACTATTGCATCTCCATTTCCATTATTATCCCAAGCATTTTTAAATGCATCTGCTATATTACCAATTATACTTAATATATTTTCTAAAATTGAATATATTGTTCCATTAGTAATAATATTTTCAAAACTTCCCCATACAGATGCTATTAATCCCCCTATTTGTCCTGCAGTTGTTTTTACTTGTTCTATTAACCCTGTTCCATAATTATCCCAGCTTTCCTTTAGTGGTTTGAAGAAATCATATAAATTTGATGCTAATCCACTCATTTGAGAATTCATCTGGGATAAATCCATATTTGGTGCTATAGTGCCACTTCCTCCACCGCTGTCACTCTCTGACACATTACTTATATCACCATGTATTCCTCCTAACGATTTATTTACTTTGCTTGCACTCTTTGCAGTGTTATTCATAGAAGAAGCTGTTGATTTTGCAAATATATTTATTCCACTAAATGCATAAACTACACTTTGAATTGCCTTCATTAGTTGATATACTAAGCCTACTACATATTCTATAACTGGCGCAAATACACCTCCCATAGCATATTTCATATATTCAATGTTTGCGCTTAATTGTTGTGCATCTGAATTTTGGCTTGATAACCAACTATTTGCAGAATCTTTTAATGTAGAATACACTTTTTGTAAACTAGACAGTGAAACTACATGCTTTGCAATATAACCTAATCCTTTAGCTAGCCCACTTCCTATAGCTTTTATTGGTGTGGTTATTTTTAATACAGCTTTTGATACTTTACTAGATACTTTTTTAATATTCTCAAAACTTTCTTTTACCTTTTCTATTTTTTCTTTAGCTGAATTAAAATATCCACTAAAGTTATTCTGTGTATCTGGATTTTTACCAGTTTCTTCTCTTAATTCTGTCATCTTAGATTTTGCAATATCTAGCTGTTCACTCTCTACCACCATGTCTATTGTAAATTCTTCTTTTTGCAGTGATAAACTTGAATAATCCTCTTTTTCTAATAAATTCCTATTTTCTATACTTTGAACTCCAGAATTTATTGAACTTGTTTCTTCTTGCATAAATCCTTTTGTTGTTTGTTTTTTTACCTCATTTAATTTTGATGATGTAAAATTTAACTTTATATGTCGTGCGCTTATTTTCTTTTGCAAGCTGTCAATTTCTTTTTCTATCTGACTTACTTGTTTTTTTACATCTTCATTATTAACTTTTAATGCTATTTTGCTGCTTTTTGTACTATTTCTTAAATCTTTAATTTTATTCTTAATAAATTGTACTGCTTTACCTATTTTGCTACTAACTACATTTATATCTATTTTTTGGAAACCTTTTTGTGTTTCTTGTACTATTTTTAAAACAACTGGTGTTATTTTTCTAAATTGTCCTATAATTGTTTCCACTTTCGTAGCTACAATCTTTTCTATTTCTTTAGCATTCATTACTTTTCCTCCTTTCCATAATAATAAAAAACACCAGATTTTTTATCTGATGTTTTTATTTTAAATATTTCTTATTATCTTATTTTAATGCATTGAGGCTTCTACAACTTTAAATGTGGCATTTTTCATTGTTTCTATTTTATCTGAAGACACCAATGTAAATATATCAAAATTTTGAGTTTGCCCTGCATTAAGATTATTTGCATAAACATAATCGTTCATTATTCTTGAACCATCCGGATTAACTGCTTCTACTTGAATATTGAACGATTTATTTTCAGAAGTTTTGTTAGTAACTTTAACTGTAAGCTTTGTATTTGTTGTATACTGTCCCTTATTAACTTCAAAATCTCCAAATGTAACATCTACACTATTTGCCAATATTTCTTGCGTTTTATCTCCTGTCATAGTACCTATTGCATCTGATAATTCTTTCTGTGAATTTATAGTAACAGCAACTGCAAGTATTCCTAATATAATAACAGCTATAATTTTACCTTTACTGTCCTTCTTTGCAAATGCAATAATTCCAAAAATGATTGATAGTATACCTAGGAAAAATGATAAATTATTGATAATTGGTATAAAAGAAGTACATAATCCTATAATTCCTAGTACTAAACCAGCAGTACTAAAACCGCTCTTTTTTGTTCCTTCCATAATATAACCTCCTATATTTATTTTAACATAGAAGTATTATACTATAGTAATTCATATGATTTTGTCGAAACTTGTCGAAAGAATAAATTTTTTTATGTTTTTTTAATCTTTTTTTGTTTCCATTATTTCTCTTATTCTTTTTGTTATTTCTTCTGGAGATTGTATGTTTTCTTCTTTACTTGGAAATAAATTTTTAAATACATTTTGTAATTGAATTACTTTAGGTTTTCTATTACTCATAGCATCTGCCATTATAAGTTTATCTGTTACAACTTCTTGTAATCTTATATCTTGTCTAAAATTATCTATTGTATGGCACAATTTTGCCTGAGTATAAACATTTATTTCCCTATATGTACTATTCCAAAATTCATTTGGTTTCATTGAAAAATAGTAACAAAGTCCTTCTAGAGCATAAATTAAATCTAACAATGTATTTGCTTCTTTTACTCTATATACTATATCGTCTAAACTTTGAAGCCCTGAAATTGTTCTTCTGCTATTCGGCTTATAGCCTTCTCTGCTGATTTTTGAATCAATTCGTTCATATTGGTTCCTGATAAAGGATTTGATATCATTTCTGCTAGTTCCTTCTTGCTTCTCTTCTTTATAAAAAAACCTTCTTCATTTATTACCTCTGTTAATTCCTTAAATATATCTTCGTAACTTTTTCCATTTTCTTTTCTATAATCATCTAAGAATTCGTATACTTCCTCTGAACTATTAAATGAATGTTTGCCTTCATTATCCTCTGCTAATGTATATATAATTTTTGATAATGCATTTAAATCATTATCTTGTAATGCCTTAAAATACGCATCTTCAAAATTCTTATTTTTTAATGTATTTGTAATATCCACTATTTTTCTTGTTTTTAATACTAAATTTATTGTTTTATTTTTTGTTTCTAATTTCATAATTACTCTCCTTTGCAAAAGAGAGTAGACTTTTATAAAGTCTACTTCTTAATATTATTTTTTTAATTACTTATATTGTAGAACTATATTGTAGGAAATCCCTTATTTTCTGTAATTTCGGAACTTCTATATATGGTTAGTTTTGATTTTAACATATCATCAATAGCTATTTCTGACATACCTATAAAACATGTTCCAGTAAAATACCATGTTAATGGCTTACCTACAGTTGTTGCGGTTGATTCTGGTAATTGAATTGCCCAATAACCGTTTGTTTTTGCTTTTTCAATTTCTTTCAATTCATCGTATTGATCTTCTTTGAATAATATTTCTATTTCTAAATTTTCTGCTTTTTGTCTTCCTTCTGCTTGTCTTTCATCTGGTATATCCAATGCTGAATATGTAATTCCTTCTGGTGCTGTTAAAAATTGTGGTATACTTTGTACAAAAGCTACTTGCTTTCTCTTTGTTTCATCAGCTAAATCTGCTAATGTATCTGCATGAAATACTTTTGTCATTGTACTTGTTTTTGGTTCTGACATAATAATTTCCTCCTTTTATTTTATAAATTGAAAAGAATCCGTTATTGAATTATAACGAACTTCAAATGTAACTGTGATACCATATTTTTGCAACGTGGTATCATAAATTGTAGGATTCGTATTACTTCCTACAAAATTTAGTTTCCTAAGTTCTGTTTCAACTTCACTTGTCATATCTATTGACTTCGATTGTTCTTCGCTCCAGCAAGTGATAGATATTTGAAATGAAGATAATATAGGAAATGCATTTTCCGTCTTATTTATAGACTTTAAAGGTGTATGCAATTCAATTATTTCTTTTTCTTTATCTTCTGCTGTTGGATTTGACAAAATCTGCTTATATGTCAATGTGTTTAGTTTATCATACACTAAATTGCTAAATTCTTTTATACTTAAATCTTTCATTTACATACCTCTCTTTTAATATATTTTTTGTCTTTTGATAATTCTATATTTTTATTTTTAAATTCTGCATTTCCTAAAAAATGATTTGTGTCACTTCCTGTAGTAATATAAAATTGAATATTATTTATATTTACAATAGGATAATTTAAAATTTTAGCCAATTTTGATACAGGAATATACCATTGTGTGCAAAAACTTTTTCCTATATCATTTTTTACTTTCCACTTTGCTTTAGCTGTACTAATAGCTTGCTGAACTCTTCTATCAAATTCTGCTTGATTTTTTCCATCTTTTAGAAAATCATTAAAGCTTACAGCTTTAGCATTTCTTTCTGAATTTTTAATTTGATTGTTTGCTTCTTCTGATTCATCATTTGCCCCAGTATTAGCAATTCGATTTTTAACATTTTTCTCTTCCATTTTCTTATCTCCTTTTGCCCCAGCCATTGTATCGTTACCCCAGCCATTGCTATAAATTCTGTTGTTCTTTATAGTCTGCAAATCAGTAAAAAGACATTTACCACCTTCTTTCCATTAACAAAAGTAATTTATAACTTTTTTCTTATTCATCGCAAATTTCGACAGATATTCTTTGTTTATTATGCTATAATGTATACTTCAGTATACTAAGGAAAAGAGGTGTTCTTATGAATAACATTACAAACTTTGAAAATAGCTTTGGAGAAGAAATTGGATCTATTAGTGTTTCTATTTATAAAAATGATGATGGACTTTCTTCTTTTAAGCTCGATACGAAAAGTGATGATGTATTACAAGTTTCATATGTTATTGAAGATACTTTGAAAAAACTTTATTAGACTAACTTTTGTTAGTCTTTTCTAATATAATCCTATATGGACAATCTACTTTTTGACCTATTAGCATTTTAACACATTTTTTTATCAAAAAAAGGGCAAAAAAAGGGCATTTATTTTTCATTTTTTTCTAACTCGTTATGTACTAAATATATTAGTTTTCGTTTTCTCCTTTTATACACGTCTTCACTTATGTGCAATTTATCTATTATGGCCCATTTATTTTCTTCTCCGTTTTTGATATTGTTCTTCAAATATATCTTTTGTAATCTTATCAACAAGTTGTAGTGCTTGTGATACTACTTTATATTCTAATAGTGACTTTTGCAATTCTTTATCTTCTTGCAATTTAACTACTGAATCAAGTACAGTATCTGATATACTATATGGTGCCTTTGGTAATCCTTTTATACTTGGAGAATTTATGCTTATTATATCTTCTTGAATATTTATTATATTTATACAATTATAGTTATACCTTTTTAAGCATTCTACAGCTTTATTATATTTTTCTTTATCTATTTTCATTTACATTCTCCTTCAATAATGTTACTAACTATTATAAAATAGCGTTATATGATTTCCAGTTTTCTTTTTAAATTTTTTACAACATAAAAGTAATCCAGTATTCTTGTTTGTAATTAAACAAACTGGTAATTCATCTTTTAAAATTAACCATTCGCATTTTTCACATCTATCAAATGTATGTTCCACCAATTTACTCCTCCTTACTAATTTTTATTCAGTTAGAATTTTTTTCAAGAACATAAAATTTCTGTAATTGTTCATTACAATAATGCAACTTTTTTATCATAAACTATTTGTTACTTTAAAACATTATTCCATACAATAACATACCTGCAAATAAACAAGACATTGTAAGCATTAGTATAGTATCTCTAACAGCTTCTTTTCGTACTCTTTTATATTCTTCTTTTATCATTTGCTACACCTCCAATTACTTAATCAAATCAGCAATCGAAACTCCTAAAACTTTTGCAATTTTTTTCATGAGTAAACATTCTAGGATTTCCCACCTCCCTTTAAACGCAAAAAAACAAGCTAAAGTTTTTATACTTTAACTTGTTTTTCATAATTTAAATATTACATACGCATTAGCCAAACTTTTATTTTGTGCAATGTTATATTAAAAATTTTATTGGTTTTTATATAGTGCTTCTTACATCTTCTCTTATAATATTAAACATTAAGAAAGGCTTATTTAATATATTTTTTCTCCCAAAAATTTCTTAAAACTTTTAATGATAGTGTAGACAATGTAAATCCTATTACTGGAACTAATGAACTTAACCATATATTACTGATGCTATTGATCATATATGAATATATTACAACTACAATATATGTTAATATACATATTGATAATTTTCTTGTAAAACTTGTTTCCCAAGATTTATCTAGTTCTACTTTTTTATTTCTTTCTTTAATTTTTATTATTTCTTGTTCTAATTCTTTATTATTTTCCATTTTTCTATATAGGAGCATCTATTTAAAACTATGCTCCTATTCTCCCTCTTTTTATTCTATTTTGAATTTCTAAACAAATAATCTAATTTATCTAAAAACTCATCATTTGTTTTTGTTTTTACTATTTGGCTAATTAGTTGCTCTGTCATTTCTACAGAATTCATATTTGACATAGAACGTCTAAGTTGTAATACAACATTTTGTTCCTTTTGTGTAAGTAGTAATTCGTCCCTTCTTGTTCCTGATTTATTTATATCTATTGCTGGGAATATACGTTTTTCAGATAGTTTTCTATCTAGGTGAACTTCCATATTACCAGTTCCTTTAAATTCTTCGAATATAACATCATCCATTTTGCTTCCTGTTTCAACTAATGCAGTTGCAAGTATTGTTAAGCTACCAGCGTCTTCTGTGTTTCTTGCGGCACCAAAAAAACGTTTTGGCTTATGTAATGCACTAGGATCTAATCCTCCTGATAATGTCCTTCCAGATGTTGGAATTACTAAGTTATAAGCTCTTGCAAGTCTTGTAATACTATCTAATAATATTACAACATCTTTCTTTTGCTCTGTAAGCCTTTTAGCTCTTCCTAGTACCATTTCAGCAACTTTAACATGATGCTCTGGTTGTTCATCAAATGTTGAATATATAACATCTCCTGTAATAGAACGCTTCATATCTGTTACTTCTTCGGGTCTTTCATCTATAAGAAGAACAATAAGTTCTACTTCTGGATTATTTCTTGTAATACTGTTTGCTATTTGTTTCAATATTGTTGTTTTTCCAGCTTTTGGTGGAGCAACAATCATACCTCTTTGCCCTTTTCCTATTGGAGATAAAAAATCCATTAGTCTCATAGTATATTCTGTAGATGTTGTTTCTAATCTTAATCTTTTTGTCGGATAAATAGGTGTTAAATCATCAAAAGATGTTCTCTTCATTGCATTTTCTGGGTGTTGACCATTTACTTCTCCAACATAAATTAAAGCTGGGAATTTTTCTCCTTCTTTTGGTGTTCTTTTTATGCCTTTTAGTTTATCTCCTGTATCTAATCTAAATCTTCTAATTTGAACTGGAGAAACATATACATCTTTTGGTGTTGGCAAATAATTGTCTCCTCTTAAAAATCCATAGCCATCAGGTAAAACTTCAAGTATACCCTCTACTACTTCATCTCCCTCACTTAATGTATATCCATCATCTGTTGATTTCTTTTCTGTTGAAGTATCTTTTTCGTTAGTATTGGCTTGTACATCGGTTGAATTAGATAATAAATCAATTAACTCATTCTTTTTAAGCCCAGAAATATTTTTTAAGTTTTTTTCTTTGCATAATTCTTTTAATTCTGCAATAGTCATTTCTTCATAATTCATTATATTAGCCCCCTATAATATAATTTATTTATTTATTTTATTTTTTATTTTTTGGAAATCAATAGAATAATAAAAATTATTATATAATAAATAAAACATTAGAAAAAAATCTACATAAATCCTTAAATACTATTTTTAAGGATTTATTGACCAATATCTATATAAACTCTTTCATTTGGTAAATACATGTCTAACTTTTCTCTAGCTATTTTCTCTATGTATTCTGGTGAATTTATGTTACTTTTTAATGTTGTTAATTGTTCTTTATATTGCTCTTTTTCATTTAGTTGTAGTGCATAATAATCTTTTGTTTTCTTATATGAATTCAATGTTTTTTGTTGATCTATAAAAATATATAAAATATATATACCTACAATAATTAAAAACATTATTTTAATAAATTTTCTTAAATTCATTTTATTTTTCATCTGTATTAAAACTCCAATAATCTATTTTAAGCAAAGTCACTTTTCTTACGGAAACCTATAATTTAATTATTCAACAAAATTATACAAAATCCTTCTTATAATTGAATTTATTTTATATTTTCTTGGTTTTTGTTAAACTTCTTCCCTTTGATAGTAAATTTTTTTGTAAAATTTTGACAGGCTTAGTCAAAATTTTAAATATTTTCCTAATTAAGTTTATTGGAATTAAAACTATTTTTATTATTTTTGATACTATTTTCTTTATAAAGGTAATTATAGTTACTAAGGTATTTATAATAAGTTTGCTAAACACTAAAATGTATATGGATATTCCAGCAATTAAGCCAATAATAATATATACTCTTATATCTCCATTATTAAATTTAAATAATGAAAAAATAATCAATAATCCAGTTAATAACCAAAACAATATATCTTCTATACTAGTTACTATATCTGAAGTTTTAAATGTTCTTCGAGATATTCTAAACATATCAAATAATAATCCAATTAAAAAACCAACTAGAATAAATACAATAAAAGAGTATAACTGTCCTAAAATTTGAGATTGCATATGGATTCCCCTATTCTACTTAAATATTTTTCCGAAAAGAGATGAACCTTTTTTATCATAATCTTTTTCAGAATAAGCAAGACTAGAAATGTCTCCTTCTACAATTACTTCAGATGTATCAATACTTAATTTATTTATTCTTAAATTTTCACCTTTTACATTTAATAAACCTAATTCTGTTTCAACTATAACTATTTGATCGTCGAAACTTAAAACATCTAGAACTCCAGATATATTTAATTTACTTCTGTTTTCAAGTATAAGATTTTGAACGGTTGTATTTGCAAATTGCCTTTTTTCATCTATATTCATAAAAGAATCCTCCCTACATAAAGTATATAAATATATATATTCAAGTCTTGTCTATTTTAGAACAAAATTTGTATAAATATAATAAAGGGCGCTTTTCATGCGCCCCTACTAAAGATTTGAAATTTAATTTATTATTTTTTAATCTTTTATATACATTATATCTATATCTACATCTCCTCTTATTCCATCAACTTTTCCATTACTACATAATTGCCAATAAGTATAATCGCCTTTGTAACTCGTCTTTTTAGCATAATGAGCAAGCCAAGTATCATATTCTAGTGGCATCCAAAAATTCTCTAAATAATTCATACTGCTATAAAGTAAACCATCATAACCTGCTTCTTTAACTGTATCTAAGAAAGTCCTGGCCATTTCTGTTAATTCAAAGAAACTCACATTATAATTATTAAATGTATCCCAATTTTCCCAATCGAATGCAACAGGCAAAGTTACTTTATAATTCTTTATATGCTCTATTACCCACAATGCTTCTTCTTTTGCTTTTTCTATTGAATTTGCATAAGAGTAAAAATATATTCCAACATCAATATCATATTTATTTGCTTCTTCTATATTTCTTACAAATTTAGAATCTAGCATATATTCTCCATCTGGTCCTTTTGTTGTTCCAACTCTTATTATAATAAATTCTACACCTGCATTTTTTAAAGATTTAAAATCAATATCTTCTTGCCAAACAGAAACGTCTAACCCAATTTTTGTATTTTCGTTTTTATGTTCGCTTACTATATCAGAAAAATATGTGTAAGTTTTAGGCGTGCTTTGCGATGTAGAAGGTTTTTTTTCGTTAACATATAGAGTAAATTCCTTTTCTGCTTCATTGCCACTTCTATCAATTGCTTTATAAACAAGTGGATATGATCCCACAGTATTGTAATCATATTCTCCTTCAATATATCTTTTTAAATTACCATCTTCATTATCACCGCATAAAATTTTAGATGTAAGGTCAACATTGCTACCAACAGTTATTGAATAACTATTACCTAACCAAATTATAGGAGCTACTTTATCTACAATTGTAATTTTATATTCATAAGGCAATTTTATTCCATCATCATTTACAAATTCAAAATGTATTGATTTTTCTCCTATTTTTGTGGAGTCTATAATATAGTCATCAACTATTTTTCCATTTATGCTCTCAATGAAATCTGAAACATGCTTTTTTTCAGTAAAGTTCAAAGTTAAATCTTCTTTTAACGTTATTTCTATTTTTGCATATTTAACCTGCAAATGGTTTATTAAAGGTTTTAATCCGAAAATTAAAAATGCTAAAATACTTAGTAGTATTATAAAAATAATGATTTTTATTTTATTTTTCATTCATTTTCTCCATCTTTATATTTTTAACTAATTCTTTATATTGTTTATTATTCTCTCCAGTAAATCCGATTAGTATGTCTTGATTTTTTTCTTTTATTTTTGTCATTATTTCTATTAGTATATCTTCTTTGTTAGCACTTGCTATTTGTATTCTCTTGTTATTTTTTGTACCAGCCATTATCCATATTCCTATAACTATACCATTTTGTCTTCTTTTTTCATTATATAACCAAAGAATATCTGAATATTCAAATACGTCTAATCCATTTATTGTAGATATAATATATTTATTAGTTAAATATATAGATTGCTTTTTGTATTCTTCTATATTTATATTATTTAATTCTTCTTTTAACTCCTCAGCATCATATTTTTTTAATGTTGATTTTAATTTAGTTGTTTGTGAAATAGAAATAATTAAGAATATTGATGAAAGTATTGCTACACCAATTCCAACTCCAATTAAAGTTGTAGCAGTACTATCATTAGGAGTTTTTGTTTCATCTAAATATGTACTTCCTAAATAATCTTTAAAATTTGAATTTGTTAACTTTTCTGCATCCGCAGATAAACCTTGATTATATGCAGATATAGCTAATCTTTTTAATTCTGCTGGATCATTATAAATGTATCCCTTTAAAACATATTTAAAGTTTTCACCTTCTGAATTCAATTGATTCTTAATTTTTTGATATGTATCGTCTGTAAGTCTTACAATATACCAATAATTATATTCATCTATTGCAAAATGATAATTTTGTTTAGTGTTTTTTCCTTTTTTAACTGCAAATGCTGGAGAAATATTTGTTATTTCTAATTTAACAAGCATTTCTTCTTTATCTTCATCTTTACTAATTAAATCATTGTAAGTGTGCATTTGAACGCCTTCATATTTGTTTTGATTCATTATACATCCAGTAACAATTAGTCCTATTGCAACTGCTAGTATTATTAAGCCTATAATTAAAAGCGCCTTCTTTGGTTTTAAAATTTTCTCAACTTCCATATTATTTTCCATAATAATTTTCCTCCTTTAATATTAGTGTCTAAAATGTCTCATTTTTGTAAATATCATAGCTATTCCATATTCATTACATTTATCTATTGATTCTTGGTCTCTTACAGAACCACCAGGTTGAATTATCGCTGTAATTCCAGCACTGTGTGCTGCTTCTACACAATCTGCAAACGGAAAGAATGCATCAGATGCCATAACGCAACCTTCAACTATTGTATCATTTATTAATTCTTTTGAGTGCTCAATAGATTGCTTTGCTGCCCAAATTCTATTTACTTGCCCAGGTCCAATTCCTATTGATTGTTTATCTTTTCCTAATGCAATTCCATTAGACTTAACATATTTAACTATTTTCCAAGTAAATAACATATCTTCTAATTCTTTATCTGTTGGTTTTCTATTTGTTACAACTTCGTAATCATCTAGTAATTTTGAATCTATTGTTTGAACAATCATTCCACCATTTATCTTTTTAATGTCATATGCGTTTTCTGGCTGCTTTACTGTTATATCTGGTAATTCTAATACTCTTAAATTTTTCTTTGTCAAAAGCAATTCTAATGCCTCTGGAGCAAATGAAGGAGCAACAATTACTTCTAAAAAGATTTCTTTCATTTCTTCTGCCATTTCTTTTGTTATTTCTCTATTTGAAACAACAATTCCTCCAAAAATAGAAACTTTATCTGCTTCATATGCCTTTTTCCAAGCAGTATAAATATTATCGCTACTACCTACCCCACAAGGATTTCCATGCTTACATGCAACAACTGTTGGTTCATCAAATTCTTTTAATAGCTCTAATGCTCCATTTGTATCGTTTATATTGTTAAAAGATAATTCTTTTCCATTTAATTGTTTTGCTGTTGTTAAAGACCCTATACATTTTCCAATTTCTTTATATAATGCACCTCTTTGATGAGGATTTTCACCATATCTCATATCTTGTACTTTCTCATAAGTTAAAGTAAGTTTATTTGGAAAACTCTCATCGTTTCTTTGCTCTTTTATATATTTACAAATCATTGCATCATAATTGGCTGTATGCTCAAATACTTTTTGCATTAAATAGAATTTTGTATCTATTGATACTTTACCATTATTATTTAATTCATCTAAAATTATGCTATAATCTTTTGGGTCTGTAATAACTGCAACATCTTGATAATTCTTTGCTGCACTTCTTAACATTGTTGGTCCACCTATATCTATATTTTCAACACATTCTTCTCTTGTTACAGTATCCTTTAATATTGTTTGTTTAAATGGATATAAGTTTACAACAACAAAATCTATTGTATCTATATTTAAATCTTGTAATTGCTTCATATGATTTTCATTGCTTCTCATAGCTAATATTCCTGCATGAACTTTTGGATGAAGAGTTTTTACCCTTCCATCTAAGCATTCAGGAAAGCCTGTAAGCTCTGATATTTCTATTGCATTAACTCCCTCTTCCTTTAATTTTTTGTATGTACCACCTGTTGAAATTATTTCAATATTCTTTTTCTCGAGTTCCTTTGCAAACTCTACAATTCCAGTTTTGTCTGATACGCTGATTAGTGCTTTCACCTTCATATCATCCTTTCATAAAAAATATAAGGTTTATATACAAATAAACCTTATACATTATATTATAAAATGTTTTATTTTTCAACTTATTCTCCTAAATAAATTCCTATATTTTTAGCTGTTTTTACTAAATCATGATCCATTGTTACTTTTCTTATATTGCTTTCTTCTGTATTACCTGAAACTGCTCCTATTTCTTTATTATTACCAACAACATCTTCTAATGGAACATATCCTAAATTACCATTTTGTATAACTGTTAAAACACCAAATTTTCCATCTAAAGCTAATTCCATTGCTTTTGCGCCATACTTTGTAGATAAAACTCTATCATAAGCTGTTGGAGTTCCTCCTCTTTGCATATAACCAAGAGTTGTATTTCTTGCAGTTAAACCTGTAAGATCTTCTAAATCTCTTGCAACTTTGTCTCCTACTCCACCAAGTTGTGTGTTTATTACTCCTACTCCACCATCTCTTGTATTTTTAACTGTTAGACTTCCGCCTTTTGGGAAAGCTCCTTCTGCAACAACAACTATACTAAAGTTTTTTCCAATAGCTTGTCTTTCTTTTATAACTTTTGCTGCACCTTCTATATCATAAGGAATTTCTGGAATAAGCGCAATATCTGCTCCACCTGCTATTGCAGATTCTAAAGCAATCCATCCAGCATATCTACCCATAACTTCTAGTACCATTATTCTATGATGAGTTTCTGCTGTTGAATGAAGTCTATCTATTGCTTCCATTGCAACAGATACAGCTGTGTTGTATCCAAATGTTATATCTGTACATGCAACATCATTATCTATTGTTTTAGGAACTCCTATTACATTTAAACCTCTTACGAAGAAATCTCTAGCAGATTTTTGAGTACTATCTCCGCCTAAAGTGAATATACAATCAAATCCTGCTTTTTTAGCATTTTCTATACATATATCAGATAAATCTTTGTATTCTACTTTGCCATCTTCTTCAACCTTATAATTAAAAACATTTGCATTCAAAGATGAACCAATTATAGAACCACCTTTATGAAGAATACCAGATGCATTTTCTGCAGATGATAATTCTACATATTCATTTTTTAACAAACCTCTATAACCATCTATGATTCCATAACACTCAATATTATTTTTCTCAGCGGTTTTAACAATTCCTCTAATAACCGCATTAAATCCTGAAACATCGCCACCATTGGCCAAAATTGCTACTTTTTTTAACATAATAAAAAACCTCCATTTAATTTAGTTATTCGTACATTTAGTATTATATCAATAAATAAATTAAATACAAGGTTTTTAAAAAAATTATTTGAACAAAGCACAAATATATTTACTTACAGCTAATATGTATATTCTCTACTAATGCATTCATTTCTCTTGAAATAATATTTTGAATTTGAGCGATTTTCTCTGTTGCTAATTCTTCTTCATCTACAACTACACTTATTTGTGTATCATTAACAAAAATAACCAAATCTTTTATTCCCTTAGTTTTAATTAAATTTTCACATATCATTATTGCATTTCTTGTTGAATTGATTTTAGCAATTTCAGTTACAGCCATTGTTTTCTGCTCCATTGGTGTAGTTTCTCCCTCATACATTTTTTGATACACTTCTAGCATTTGAGAATACATTTTATCTCTATCTAGTCTTGAATTTTCAAAATAGAAATCTGCTTCCTCATTTGATACCAATTTTGCATCTGTATCATTTGAATTAGCATCAGGACTTGACTGTACATCTACATTATTGTTATTTACAAGAGTAGCATCTCCAAGTGAACCATTTTCTCCGTGAATCTGCAAGGCTTGCACTATTTGCAAGAGAAGTTTCATCGTTATTCATAGATGAAAAATTTAGATACCCCGCTGTTACTAGCATTAAAGCAATTACCAAAATTACTAATTGATTTCTTTTTAAAACTTTCATTTTAAAACCTCCTATAATTGGGCAGACACAGGGCCTGCCCCTACAATGCGGAACGACGTTGGTCTGTTCCCTACGTTTTTTTAATTCATTTCAAATACCTGGACTTTATGAGTTGGAAGACCTGTTACAGCACCTACTGCTTGTATTATATTAACTTTTATGTTTGTATTATTAGCACCCTCTGCAATTACAATTGCTCCTTCAATTTTAGGTAAAACTATCTTTTTTGTTATAGGAACTTTGCCATTAGACTTTTCTTCATATATTATTTCTTTTGAATTGTCTGATTGCTGTATTGTTCTAACCCCTCCGTTAGTATCTGTTTCTTGCGTTGTGCTTTCTGTTGATTTTTCATTATACATAGGTACAATTTCACTAGATTCTGAATATGTAATAAGTACTTTAACCTGTCCAACTCCAGCAATTTTAGATAGCACACTTTCTAATTCTTCTTCTAAATTATATTCAGAGTTATTAGAAATATTACTAGAATTATTATAATTTTCATTTGAAAGTTGTTTATATTCTGTTGTTTGCATATTTTCATTTTGATTGTTCTTTTTATTATCTCCTAATATTATATTTATTGCTATAATAGTTATAATTAGCACTACTAAAAACATAATAAGATTTTCTATTTTCTTTTTATTTGTACCTTGGTTCTGTGTTTTAATTAAATCCTTAATATTTTTTAACTTATCTCCAAACATAATCTATCACTCCTCTCGATTTACATGAATTTTATTTTTGTCAATTCCATATGTGTCCATCAAAAATTCTTTTATAACATTTATTTCTCCTTCAGAAAGTGAATTCTTTTTAATAGTTTTATTACTAGAAACATCAATATTTACAGTCTCTACATTACTTATAGAATTTTCTTTATCTAAAGGAGATATGTGTAAATATATTCCCTGTATTTCTCCATAATTTTTTTCTGAAGTTGTATTAACCTTTAATTCAATGTAATCAGTGTTATAATTCCTAGATTTTAATTTTTCTATCATATCAGCTTTTAGTGTTTTTGTATAAATTTCCTCTACATTAGAACTGTTCTCTAGCAATGCTACATTGTTAATTGAATAACTTGTTGAAACCTCTGTGCTTTTACTTATATAGTCTTCAATGTTAATGTTTTTACCTGTAAATTTTGAAATGATAGGAGAAATTATACTAAAAAGAATATATACACCAATAACTGTAGTTACATATTTTTTATTTTTATTGTCTGGGAGAAGCATTTCTAATATAGTAGCAATAATTACAGCAATTATAATCCCTTCAGCCCATTGTTTAATCCATTCTAGCAATACTATCACCTACCTATACATTAAACCGCTATTAGATATTTTTATAATAATGGTTATTCCAACAATTAGCATAACAGCAATAAAAATCATAATAGCAAGTAATATTTTAAAAACATCTCCAATATGAGATAATAACTTAACAATATTTTTATCTGCTATCGGCTCACTGAGTGCGCTAACCAATTTAAAAGATGCACTCAGTATTGTTAATTTAATTATTGGAGAAATACATATTCCCAATATTACAATAATTCCAACCACGCCAGTAGCATTTTTTAATATATTTGTACAACCTAAAACTGTATCTACAGAATCACCTAATGCTTTTCCAACAACTGGTACAAAATTAGAAACTACAGCTTTTGTAGTTTTTGCGGTAACACCATCAACACTACTAGATAAATTTCCTTCAATAGATAAAATTCCAACAAAAAGTGTAACTACTATTCCCAGAAACCAAACAATACTTGATTTAAAGAATTTAGAAAGCCTTTCAACCTGAACTTTATCAGATATGTTAGATATAATTCCGAGAGCAGTTCCTATAAGTAAAATTGGTATAATAAAATTCTGAATAATATTGCTTATAAATATAATAGAACCTAGTATAATTGGTTGTACAACAGAAACAGATATGATACTACCTGTTGATGCGAGCAATGCTAAAAGTATTGGAAATAGTGAATAAGAGAAACCAACTAAATTTTGGATAGATTGTTTAGTTACTGAAATAATTTCCGAAAAACTAACTAAAACTAATGTTACAATTAAAATATATTCAACATAATATGTAATTTTTGAAACTCCACTATTTCCTAAATTTTCACTAACACTTTTTAATAAACTATGTATAACAATTATTAGCAATACATTTGCAAGAATCCTCAATGTGCTTACAATCTCTTTGCCAAATAATGAAAAAATATTAGAATAAATGTTTTTGTTATCAACTTTTCCGCTAATAGCGGATTGCAACAATTCATTTATATCTAAATTTGGAAAATTTTCTTCTGTATAATTCTCTGATTTACTTATAAAATCTGGTATATTTAGAATTTTCATTTCTTCTTCAATTATTTCATTGGTGCCATATGTATTTGCAGAGATACTGATAATTACAAAGAAAATAATAATTATTTTTTTTAGAATAATACCATCTCCTTTTCTATGTCTATTGCATATGAACTAAAAAGTTATTCACTTGGCAACCTCTACGTAGCTAATCTCCCGTTTATGGCATTATTTTAATAATCAATTCTAATAGAGCTTGAATAATAGGAATTGAAAGAGCAATTATTAGTACTTTTCCTCCTAAATCTATTTTGGTCGATATAGCACTTTCCCCTGCATCATTGCAAATACTAGATGCATATTCGGTTAAAAAGGCAATGCCAGTAATTTTTAACAATATTACTAAGAACTGATTATTTGTATTTGACTTGCTTTGTATACTTGTCAGCAAAGATACAATACTAGATAACTTGTCCATTACAAGCAATATAATTATTGCACCGGCTAAAATTGATACATATATTGCAAAATCTGGCTTATATTGCTTTAAAATAATTATTATAATTAAAGAAATTAAACCTACTCCTATAATTTTAACAATATCCATTAGCTTTACCTTTCTTATAAATTGAATGTTGTTTTTACTGTTGTAAACAATGTAGCAATTTCTTTTATAACAATAGTTAAAACAATAACAAGACCCGCTAATGTAGTCATCATAGCTTGATCCTCTCTTCCAGCTTTTACAAGAACTTGATGTAATACTGCAACTAAAATTCCAATACCAGCAATTTTAAATAATAAGTCTATATCCATATAAACATTACCTCACTTTTTAAAGTAATATAATTATAATTCCAACTCCTGTAACCATTCCTAAGGTTTTATATAATTTCTCATTTTTTGCTTTTTCGTTTTGAGCATCTACTATTTGAGTTTCTAAAAAAGATTCAGTTAATTCTATTTCACCAATTTGTCCGTCCAAATCTGTTCTTCCTAGCATCTTCCCCATTGTTTTTAGAGCTTGTCTATCATCTTTTTTAATTGAAAGTGGTTCACTTTCAATAGCATTTTCCCAAGCAGTGCTAGCCAAATTATTCTGCATATTTTTACAAATATTTTTAAATAAATTAGCAACATTTCCTTTTAAAGAAATAGATATTTCTTTAAAAATATTATATAAAGGTTCATTTGTATAACGAATTTTAGTTTTTAAAATATTTAATGCAATTTTAAATTCGTTTAATTCACTTACTCTATTGCTATATTGCTTAGAAATTAAAATCCCAATATATGTAGACAAAGAAAAAATTAGTATGAATATAATACATTTTATTAAGAACATTTTTTACTCCTTATATAAACTTTTTTTCATTTACTATTATATTCAGCTACAATTACATTTAGAACTAAATTTATAATTTATACACAAAAAAGGTACGAGCTAATTTATAAGCTCGTACCATAAACCTTTGTTTAGCACAATGTTTTTTATTCTGTTTTTAGCAGGAAGGTAAATTGTCCTCATTGTACTCGCCAGGTTGTAAACCATCCTGCATGATAAATTTGAGGGCGCTAATCGCATTTTCCGGATTGTTGCAACAGAAAACTGGAACCTCCTTTTCCATGTCGTGAAGCATACTAAGATTGCTATTGTATGCAGTCTTTATGCAATCAGAAGCCGTGCGACATCCTGGATTATCATCGGGATCTTTAATTAGTACAAGAGGAATCTTGTAATGCCTAGCCATCGTAATAACTGCTGCATCTTTGTAAGCGCAAGAAAAGCAAACAATTCCCGAAATATCTGCCATCATTTTTGAGGGAACAATTGCAATAGATGCAAAATCAGGACATATTTCATCATCCCACCAAAGTCCATTTCCAGCATAGGCAACAAGTTTTAAATTGTGTGCTTTCTCTGCTTCATCGCAAATTTTCCGACACTTGTCATAGTCTGTAGGGTTTGGTAAATTTCCTGCCATTAAAACCTTCTTCATAAGTAAGTCCTCCTTTAATTGTAGTAAGGTTTTCTAAAAGGGATATCGAAATTATATCATAGAATTATGTAAAACTCAAGTATTGATATGTAAACTATACTTTTTAAGTAACATTACAAATTTTATAGTATATTATATTTAAAGTATAAGAGGAAATAGAAAAAGAAGATACGAATTGTATCTTCTTTTTTTGTAACTATTTTCAATAAAAATTATTCTTTAGTTTCTATAGGTTCATCGCTTGTAGTTTTAACACTTGTAGTAGTTTCATCTTTTTTATATATAAAAGGAAATATTGCTGTAGCAATTAATCCAATCCATAATACCCATAAACCTATTCCATAAGAAATTTCAGCTGAAACTAAAGATGTTGATACATCTCCTACTACATCAGCAGCATTTATCATATCAAATATCAATATAATTGCTGCTAAAACTGTTGGTACTAAAACTAATTTCATATTTGATATTTTTCTGAAAAATGCAACTTTTTCAGATAATTTATCTGAAAAAATCATCAATAATGTTATTACTGCTAGTAGTAATACATATAAACCATCTGCTTGAATATATGTTATTGATTCTGAATGTTTAATTCCAAAAGCCTTAGCTGTAACTGTTGCAAATGGTAAGAAAAGACCTATTATTGTAACAATAGCTCCTATAATTCCTAATAATTTTGTGCTTTTTAATTTTTCCACTTTAAAATCCCCCTTTCAAATTATGTATTTATTATATTTATTTCGACATCATTTGTCAATAAAAAATACATATTAAAACAAAAAAGGGGCAAACTAATAAATTAGCTTGCCCCATAAAACTCCTATTTAACATAGTGATTTTTAATTGTGTTTTTAGAACAGGTCGTCCATAGTATAGAAACCAGGTGCTCTGCCATCTTCCAAAAGGAATTTAGCAGCCCGAATTGCACCTTCGGCGAAAACATCACGAGAAAGCGCTGTGTGCTTTATCTCAAGAATATCGTTTTCTCCGAAGAAATGTACAGTGTGCGTTCCACAAACATTGCCTCCACGAACGGATGAAATGCCGATTTCGTAAACACCTCTTTTGCCAGTTCTACCATAAACAATTTCTCTTACAATATCAAGATTGTCGTTTATGGCGTATGCCAACATCTTTGCTGTACCGCTGGGTGAATCTGCCTTACGCCTATGATGTTCCTCTGTGATTTCAATGTCCGCCTCTTGAAGCAAAGGCACCACAACCTCGAGAATGCGCTTAAACACGCACACATCGTAGGACATATTCGCCGAGTAGAAAATGGGTATTTTTATTGCCGCTTTCCTCATCAGTGTCATGTCTAGCTCGCAGATTCCGGTTGTGGCAATAACAAGAGGGATTTCCTTTGCTACCGCGAAATCAATCAACGATGATGTTGCTTCGGGAGATGAAAAGTCGATAATTACATCTGTTTTACAACCTAAACGGTCTGCATCCCAAAGATTTGAATATACAGGATACTTTTCGCCGTTAGTAGTGTTTGTGTCGACTCCCCCAACAACATACATATCAGGCCGATTGTTAATCAGCCGGCAAAGAATCTGCCCCATGTGACCGTTGCAACCTGAAACTAAAACCTTCTTCATAAGTAAGTCCTCCTTTAATTGTAGTAAGGTTTTCTAAAAGGGATATCGAAATTATATCATAGAATTATGTAAAACTCAAGTGTTGATATGTAAACTATACTTTTCAAGTAACGTTACAAATTTTATGGCATATTATATTTAAAGTATAAGGAGGTTTTTGTTTTGAATGAAATTAAAAATATAGAATTAAAAAATGAGTTAAAATATAATGATACTGTTATTTTAACTTATAAAATACAATACCCTGAAATAGTTTCATCTAATTGCTTTAATATAAATGCATTTAATGAATTTAACAAGAATAAAGCTCTAGAGCTACAACAGTATGTTAATACTACTTTATATAAGGAAGCAAAAGAAGTATATGATTATAACAAACTTCACGGATACCCTATTATGGTTTATGAAGTAATACTAGAATACAATATTACATATAACGAAAATTGCATTATTAGTTTATACTATAATCAATATAAGTTTACTGGCGGTGCACATGGAAGCACTATAAGAACATCACAAAACTGGGATTTACAAAACGGGTGTCAAATACCACTTTCTTACTTCTATCAAAATAATCCATATTACATTATAGATATATTAAAAAATATTAATAATCAAATAAAAGAACAAATACAGTCTGGAAATAATCAATATTTTGATAATTATTGTAAATTAGTTTTAGAAACATTTAATTTAGAAAGTTATTACTTAACACCTAATGCACTGGCAATATATTATCAACAATATGATATTGCACCATATTCTAGTGGAATACCCGTGTTTTATTTAATGTATGAATAATTTATGTGTTAAATATTCTTTTATTGTTATAATAATATGTAAAAGACTCTGACATACTTTTATGTCAGAGCCTTTTTGGCTTACTTTTTCAGAAAAACCATTGTTACTGTGCCTTCACAGCGCATTCTTTCTTTGCATGAAAATCCTAATTTTTTAGCCACTTTTCTTGAAGCCTTGTTCTTAGAGTCAATAGACAAATAGAATGGTATATCGGTATTTACTACTTCCATCACTCTTGCCACTGCTTCAGTAGCATATCCATTTCTTCTAAACGGTTCATATACTTTATACCAGATTTCTCCATCATAAATGAGAACCACGTTTCCAATTTCTTGTTCCGTTTCTCTTAATAAAATGGAATATTGGGTCGAAACACAATCTAGTATTTCTTCCCTTCGTAATATTAACCGTTCTGTACTAATGGAATTAGGACAAGCCTTTTGGATTTTTTCCATTTCTCCAAAAAGACCCTGCAATGCGTTTGCATTAAGATTTAAATCAAAATCCATGTTTACTCCCTCACTTTATTTAATTAGAAGTACCTAAAAGCCATTGCTGGTTTCTATTATAACATAATTTTATATTAAATACAATTTTAATCATTGTTTGACATGTTGTTATTAGCACAATTATTATTCATATAGAATTTTCTATTAGCTAATTTATCTTGAACTCCTCTTAAAGCTTCACCAAATCTTTGGAAGTGAACTACTTCTCTTTCTCTTAAGAAACGAAGTGGATCTATAACATCTGGCTCATCTTTACAAAGGTCAATTAGTTTTTCATAAGTTGCTCTTGCTTTTTGTTCTGCAGCTAAATCTTCTTGTAAATTTGCAATAGGGTCACCTTTGCAAGCAATATATGCTGCTGTAAATGGAACTCCTGCTGCAGATTGAGGATATACATCTACACCATGGTCTGTATAATATGGTGCTAATCCTGCTTTTTCTATTTCTTCTATTGATGCTCCTTTTGTTAGTTGGTGAACGATGGAACCTACCATTTCAAGGTGAGCAAGCTCCTCCGTTCCAATGTCGTTTAATATTGCTTTTGCATTTTGGTCTGGCATTCCAAATCTTTGAGATAAATATCTTAAAGAAGCTGCCAATTCGCCGTCTGGTCCTCCATATTGTGATATAATTACTTTTGCCAATTTTGGATTTGGGCATTTTATATTAACTGGATATTCTAGTTTTTTACTATAAGTCCACATATTAGTTAGCATCTCCTTCCCATGGCCATGGCTCTTCTAGCCATCTCCATTTATTACATGGATATTTAATTGTTAAAGGTCCATATACTTTTTGATATTTGTCTTCTAAATCTTTTAATGTTTTACAATATTCTTTATGCAAACATAGTGCCTTCTTATCTTCAGGATGTGTGTCTAAATATAATGCAAGCTCTATTATAGAGAAATTGTATTCTCTAATTTGCATAAGCATTTCATTTCTTGTTTGTTCCATACAATTATTATGCATTATTACATCCCTCCCCTATTTTATTTGCATTTCTTAAATATTCTATTTCTGCCATAGATTGACCAGGAGCATATGGGCTAACTAATTCAGGGAAAATTGTTCCCATTCTTAACCCAACTTCTGGTGTGAAAGTTTTATTCATTTTTTGAATTGGAACATAAGATTGACCAAACATATAGTTAGATGGAAAAGCTCCACATTCATCATCAAATCCACATTCGCATTCATTCATATTACAGTTACAATCACAAAAATTTGCATCGTCACATATATCTTCTATCATATCGTCATGATGCTCATCACAATGATTGCACTTTTGACATCTGCAATTTCTATACATTTATATTCCTCCTTATATAGTGTATATACTACATAATATGACATATATGTGCTTTATGTGAATAAAAAAACGAGAGCATTACGCCCTCGTAAGAGAAAGAAAAACATCACAGAAGCTGAACTGACTGAGAACATCCATACTATCTGCTAAATTGTACGGAATCGTTCTTGACTTGCCTCTCATCCATTGTCTGTATTCCTCAGTATCATAGGTGATACCGTTAGTGGAATATTGGCCATTTGATGGTTTCGGGGACCAACAATTTCTACAAGCAACTTCTTTTGCAGCCGTTTGAGCAAGTGCAACTAATTTACATGCTACCTGTTCGCCTAACATAATGTTACTTTTGACTAATGAACATCCCATACTCAGTTCTTCGTTTAAGAGGTATAACTGCTCTTCATTAAGCTCTCTCAACCGATTTAAGTCCTGTTGGTGAAAATACATTTCCATTTTAAATCCTCCTAAAATATCTGGCACTCGACCAGTTAATAACTTAATTATAACAAATTTTTAGTAATAAATCAAATGAGGTGCAATCATGCACCCCACATTAAATGTTTATTCAGCCTGTTTCTTTTTATTTATTATTGCAACAACTGCAAAAACCGCTATTATAAATATACATTGTATTCCAAAAGATGTAAGCAATTCACTTGCATTTACATTGTTTGCACCTGAGTTTAGCATATTGTTTACTTGCTCATACCAATATGTTGGAGTAAAGGTTGCAATTTTTCTCATTGTATCACTAAATATTTCTAATGGAACAAATAGTCCACCTAAAAATGCAAGTGCAAGGGAAACTCCTACTCCTAATCCATTTAATGCTTCTAGATTTTTAACAACAATTCCAAATAGCAATCCTAAAGCTATTCCGAGTATTGATAAAACTAAAATATTTGCAAAATTTAGTAACCATATACCGTTAATTGGCATTTTAAACAATATATTCATTATAAATACTGAGAGTATTAAATCATATACTATGGTTACACTAATACTTGCAATTACAACCTGTGTTAAGTACTTTTTATTAGAAACTGGTGCACAAGAATATCTATCTTTAATATTCTTTTTCCTTATTATCATAAAGAAAGTTCCAATTATGCTTGGTATTCCATATAAAACTCCGTATGCCGCAAAGCTTATTGCACTAATTTTAGCAGTTGTATCATCTGTATTTATTGCACTGCTTACATCTAATTTTATAAAATCGTTATCTTTTAGTTCTGTGTTATTTAATTTTGAATTTAAGAAATTGTCTATTTTTTCATCTATAAAAATTCTAGATTTTGATCCTTCTATGGATTTTATTATTATTCTATCTTTAGCTTTAAACTTATCATTATCACTATTTTTAAACTCATTAAAATTATCTGTAAAACCTTCCGGAATTTCTATGTATAAAGCAATCCAAGATTTCATTAACTCATCTTCTATGTCTTCATTGCCAATATATTCTTTTATATTCGTATATTTATCTAATTCTGCTACCAACTCTTTACTAAATTCGGTATTATCTTTATCTACAATATATATTGCTGGGTTATAGTCAGATACATTACTATTTATAGTGCTTGTATTAATTGCTGAAAAAATTATAACTATTGCAAGAGGAAGTATTACATTTATTTTATGTGCTTTTAGAACATTAAAAAATAATTTAATATAACTCATTTTTCTTCCTCCTTAATGCAAATATTGAAACTACTAAATATACTATTCCAGATAGTGCAACTATTCCTAAATTAAACCATATTATACTTAAATCATCTTTATATGATAAATAATTTATACTATCTGATAATAATGCAGCTGGATTTATGTAGTACAAAAATGGTACGAATTTTTTTATCATTAACGATAAGTTGTCAACCATTCCTCCAGATAAGAAATACATAAGCATTAATATAGAAGTTAATATACTTGATTGTGTTTCTTCATTTTTACTATGTGTTACTACTACAATCATGGAAGATAATAGAATAGATACTATTAGTCCTACAATATAAATAATCATTAAATAGCCGAAATGTGAAGTTAAACCAACATCTATTTTTAATATAAATTGTATATAAATTGTTAATAACATAAGTGCAATTAAACCTACTGTAAAAGTTGCAAGTATTGCACCTATAAAGGTTTTAGACTTCTTTTCAGTTGATAATTCTACTCTCATCCCTGTATAAGACATATTAGAACTCATTGAACGTATAGAATATTGTGCTATTAGCCCTGTAAATAATATAGAATATATAATTGCAGGATATGTAAAGATAGAAGCCATACTTGGTACATCTTCTTGTTTATATGTGGTATCTCCTGATTTTGTAAACTTTGCTTGCCTTATATTATCTGTTGTATCTGCAATAGGCTTAATTACTTTATTATATAAATTGTTTGCGGTATTTACAAATTCTTCTGTAAATGTTTCAATCATTGAATTTGCAAAACTACTATACCCAGTTTTTGCAAATAAAGTATATGTACCATCCTCATTTTGTTCTATATAAAAATATCCATCTAACTCTTCTTTTTCTACTTTTTCTTGAGAAGATTCTATTGTATCAGATATATTAAATTCACAGTAATTCTTTAATTCTTCTGAATTAAACACATTTTCAATTTGTGTATCTAAAATAGCATTATTTGTTTTTATAAATTCAATTTTTATTTTATCTGAAAAACCACTTACTAAATCTACACTTCCCATTGTCATTTTAAAAAGTGTAACTAATATTATTGGAAAAAATAATATCCAAAAAATATTCATTGGCTTTTTTGATACAATTCTTAGCCAATCTCTATATGTTTTAAACATACCAAAACCTCCATCAATATATATTCTATTGAAAATATGGTAATATATATTATTTTTAAGCACCGCGTAAGCGATCAACCGAAGCATAGCGTAGGACGAATGGAGCAATTTTCCTATATTTAATAAATTCAAAAGGAAATTGCGACACCAAGGTGCAAAAAAATAATATATTTACCATATAGAAATTACTTACATATTATCTCTTAATTGTTTTCCTGTTAATTCTAGAAAAACAGTATTTAATGTAGGAACTTCATTATATATCTTATCTATATTTACCCCATTATCTTCAATTACTTGAAGTATTTTCAAAAGAGTACTGTTTTGATTTTTCTTATATGAAATCTTTATGCAATTATTTTCTCTTTCAACAGTTTTTATATCTGCAATATTTTTTATCTCTTCTATAATATTGTCTTGTACTCCGTAAGTATTAACAACTAATTTCTCTGTATCTGTTATCATATTTTTAAGTTCTTCTGTTGTACCTTTTGCAATTACTTTTCCAGAATCTATAATAGCAATTTGGTCACATATTTGTTCAACTTCCTCCATATAGTGAGAAGTGTAAATTATTGTAGACCCTTGTTCTTTTAGTTTTAATACTCCCTCTAATATGCTATTTCTAGATTGTGGATCAACTGCTACTGTTGGTTCATCCATAAACACGATTTTAGGTTTATGAGCAATACCACAAGCAATATTTAATCTTCTAACTAAACCGCCAGATAATTTTTTAGGTACATATTTTTTATACTCTCCTAAACCAACAAATTCAATTGCTTCTTCAACTAGTTTTTTTCTTTCTTCCTTGTCTTTTATATATAATCCACAAAAGAAATCTATATTTTCATATACGGTTAATTCCTCAAACACAGACACATTTTGAGGAATAACACCTATATTTGCTTTTAAATTTAAGTTATTACTATTCATCTCTTCCCCTAAAATTTTTATGCTACCCTCATCGCTTTTTAACAAACCAAGCATACAATTAATTGTAGTACTCTTTCCTGCTCCATTAGGGCCTAGTAATCCATATATAATTCCTTCCTCAATTTGTAAATCTAAATGATCTACAGCAGTTTTTTCAGAATACTTTTTAACAAGATTTTTAACTTCAATTATCATTATAAGTCCTCCAAAATTTTATTTTTCGCTATTTAGTATACAATTCTATGAAATTTATGTCAATATAATGCCAGAAAAAAGGTGTAGGAAATTCCCACACCTTCTTAGCAAACGAGTTTATGACTAGAATCTTACACAAATACTAATATCTTACATAATCTTCCACGATACGTTTTGTAGTATTAGGAAATGCCTCGGGATTCACAAAAGTTCTAGATGAGACCACAACCTGCCTTAAATTAAAGCAGTGCGTAAAAGCAAATCTGCCGATTTCTTTAGGTCCTCCCCTTTGAAAAGTTACTTCTTCAAGCTTGCTACAATACTCAAAAGCACAAGTGTCGATTTTAACATCTACGCCTTTAAATTCCACGCTTGCCAAGTTATTGCAATGGCTAAACGCAGCATATCCAAGCTTTCTGAGATTTTTAAAAAATACCAAGCTTGTTAAATCGCTACAACCTTCGAAAGCATATTCGTAAATCCTTTCAAGACTTGCCGAAAATTCCGCACTTGTCAAACCTATGCATCCCTTGAAGGCGCACATCTCGATTGTCTTAAGCGACTTGGGGAAATTTATGCTTTTTAATTTTTTGCAAGCAAAAAAAGCACTTTCCCCAATAGATATAATTGTTTCAGGCAAAATTACACTTTCTAAGGTTTCGCAATCAGAAAAAGCATAATCGCAGATTGTAGTAATACCGTCGGGTACGGTTATGCTTTTTAGTTTTTCAGTAGTTACCGAAACATATTTGCTCCAAGGCCAATTAATATAACCACCATACCGAAGCAAAGTTGCCTTATCGCTGATTTTCTTCAGCTTTACAGTACCATCAATATACTCAAGCCGAATTACCCTTTCTAACATAAAAACTCCTCCTTTTAAAACGTTGTCCTATGTCTTCTTGTACTATGGATTCTATCAATCCTCCCTTAAAAGAATAAATTTGCTATTATAAAAATTAGCAAATTTATTATATATCTTATTCAAATTTATGTCAACCTTTTCATTTTTTCATATAATAGTTTGAAAAAGAATTAGTATATGGCTCAAGCATTTTTAATGAGAAATATCAGAGGTGTACGTTTGTACATCGATGCTGAGGCTGGATTTTCTTAATAAAAATAACGATGTAATATGCTAATTATTTTTTTAATCCTCCAAAATTTATAGTTATAAGTAATAGTAATATATAAACTGCAACAATGCATGCACCTGTTGGGAAATTTAGCATAAATGATAGCATAATACCAACAATAAAGCATATTACAGATAATACCGCCGACAAAATTACCATACCTTTAAAACTGTTTGTTAACTTTCTTGCAATAATCGCAGGAAAAACAATAAGACTAGAAATTAGCAATGTTCCCATTAATCTCATACCTAGAACTACAACTAATGCAGTTGCAAGAGAAATTAAAAATTGATAAAAAGTTACATTGATTCCACAAGTTTTAGCATATTTTTCATCATAAGTTATTGAGAATAATCTATTATAAAATACAATATATATTACAATTAGTATCAACGACAATACTACACTTAAAATTACATCAGACCAACTCATTGCTAATATGCTACCAAACATATAATTATAAACATCTACACTAAAACCTTTAGTTAAAGCTGTGATTATAACCCCTATTGCTAATGCACCACTAGAAACTAAAGCTATTGTTATATCTCCACTCTCTCCTTTTTTCTGGCTAATTAGCATTATTAAAAATGCAGCAATAATAACTAATGGTATAGATACATATAATGGTGGTAAATTTAGTGCCATTGCTAGTGTTAATGAAGCAAATCCAACTTCACCTAATCCATGTCCTATCATTGAATATTTTTTTAATACAAGAATTACACCAATAATTGCAGCACAAAAAGATATTGCTATACCGCAAATTAACGCTCTTTGTATAAATGGATAGTTTAATAAAGATAATATATCCATCTTAATTCATTCCTTTCCAATCAGTTATATTGCCATCAAATTTAACTGTTTTTAATAACCCTATTACTCTTACATTATTCTCTTTAACTTCATCTAAATCGTGTGTTGCCATAATTATAGTCATTTTATTTTCTTTGTTTAATTTAGCAAGTAATTCATATAATTCTGTTGTTATATTTATATCTAATCCACTAAATGGCTCATCTAGTATTAGCATTTTAGGTTTTCTAATTAACGCTCGAGCAAGCATTATTCTTTGCCTTTGCCCACCAGATAAATCTCCTATTCTTTTATTTATAAAATCTTTTATTTTTAATAAATTACAAATATCTTCAAAATCTTTATAATCCTTTTTTGTGTAAAAAGGTAATACTCTATGTCTTTGTACACCAGTCATTATAATCTCTTTTGCAGTTGCTGGGAAATCTAAATCTGTTAAATTATTTTGGGCTAAATATGATACATTTTCTAATTTTTCATTTAATATAATTTCTCCACTATCTTTTTTATGTAATCCAACAATAGTTTTAATAAGTGTGCTTTTACCAGAACCATTTTCTCCAACCAAACACACATACTCGCCTTCATCTATTGAAAAATTAACATTTTCTAATGCAACATGTCCATTATATGATGTCTGCAAATTTTTAACTTCTAATATGCTCATATTTGCTCCTTTCGATAAACACTAATGTATTTTATGGGCACAGTGGTGTCATAACCTAACGGGTATTCCCACAAACGGCGCCCCTACAAATAATTATTCGCTATTCATTAAATAACATTATGTAATTATATCTTTTTTTTGCAAAATAGTCAATTATTATTTACATAATTTTATATTGATTTCCTCTGTTATATTATGATATAATTTTTTATGGATAATTTTTGAAATTGTCCATATTAACTTAAGCTGTTATTACAGAAAGGATGGATACTATGGATACTTACCAATTTACTCTTAAAAAGGAGGAAGCAATTACCCGGCTAAATGGCCTTATCAACGCAATGATTCGTGAGAGGCTTGACCATGGCTCTGGCGGAGTTACACGCGATTTGACAGATTCAGTTATGTTATCGGAAGCAATAACATCTAACCAAAATCTGATAGAATTGCTTAAATTCTGTGATGCAGAGCAAGTTTGTTTCCACTTTCTCAACACCTACGCAACAAGTGCTAGGGAAGATGATTCATTAAACAATATTCCTAACATTGTTCTGCCTGGGGCAGCTCTTTCGGTTAATTCTAGAGGCGAAACCGCTTGGGAAATCTTTGAAGGTATTGCTTAATTAGAGTAATGGCAAATGAAAAATGCGTTCCGATTCGGAACGCATTTATTCTTTCTATGCTATTTTAAATAATTTATTTCTTTTCCATAGTATGCATCTAATAATATTTGTTTTATTTCTGTAACTAATGGTAGTCTTGGGTTTACTGTTGTACATTGGTCTTCAAATGCTCTATCTGCTAATTCATCTACTTTAGCTAAAAATTCTTTTTCATCTACTCCACATTCTTTTAAAGATTTTGGCATTTCTAATTTTACCATCAATTCTTTTATAGCATCTATTAGTGAATTTACTCCTTCTGCATTATCTTTTGCTTTTAATCCTAACATTTTAGCTAATTTTGCGTATTTTTCATCTGCTATAAAGTATTCATATTTAGGGAAGGATACAAATTTTGTTGGTTTTTGTGCATTGTATGCTATAACATAAGGTAAAATTACTGCATTTGCTCTACCATGTGGTATATGGAATTCTCCTCCAAGTTTATGTGCTATAGAGTGATTTAATCCTAAAAATGCATTTGTAAATGACATACCAGCTATACAGCTTGCATTATGCATTTTTTCTCTTGCAAGTTTGTCATCTCCATGTTCATATGCTTTTACTAAGTTTTCAAATACTAATTGAACAGCCTTTTCTGATAATCCATCTGTGTAATCTGATGCCATAACAGAAACATAAGCCTCTATTGCATGTGTTAATACATCCATACCTGTATCTGCTGTTAATCTCTTAGGTAATGTCATTACTAAGTTAGGATCTATTATTGCAACATCTGGTGTTAATTCATAATCTGCTAATGGGTATTTTATATTTTTCTTTTTGTCTGTGATAACTGCAAATGATGTTACTTCTGAACCTGTTCCTGATGTTGTTGGAATTGCAACCATTTGAGCTTTTTCGCCTAATTTAGGGAATTTATATGTTCTTTTTCTAATATCCATAAATTTAAGTTTTAATCCTTCTGGATCTGCTTCAGGATGTTCATAGAATAGCCACATTCCCTTTGCAGCATCTATTGCACTACCGCCACCTAATGCTATAATTACATCTGGTTCAAATGCTTTCATTGCTGCAACACCATTGTTTATTGTATCAAAAGATGGATCTGGTTCAACTGCAGAGAATATTTCTGAATGAACATAATCTTGTCTTTTTCTTAATTGTTCTAGTATTTTATCTACATAACCAAATTTAACCATAGATTCATCTGTTACTATAAATGCTTTTGTAATATTAGGCATTTTTTGTAAATATTCTATAGAACCTGCTTCAAAATATATTTTCTTTGGAACTTTAAACCATTGCATATTAACCCTCCTCTTTGCAACTCTTTTTACATTTATTAAGTTTACTGATGATACATTTGCTGTTGTAGAATTTCCTCCAAAAGTACCACATCCTAATGTTAAAGATGGCATATTTGTATTATATATATCACCAATTGCTCCGTGAGTTGATGGAGAATTTACAATCAATCTTCCTGCTTTCATTCTTTCAGCAAATTTTTCTATTGTTTCTTTGTTTTCTGAATGTATTACAGCAGAATGCCCAAGTCCACCAAATTCAATTAGCTTTTCTGCTAATGCAATACCTTCATCATCATTGTCTGAGATATAATATGCAAGAACTGGACTTAATTTCTCTTTAGATAATGGGAATTCAACTCCAACGCCAGTTTGTTTTACAACAATTATTTTTGTTTCTTCTGGAATTGTTATTCCAGCTTTAGCAGCTATATCAACTGGTTTTTGACCAACTATATCTGCATTTAAAGCATTTCCTTTTTCTTTTATAAACATGCTTTTTTCTAGTTTTATAGTTTCTTCTTTGTCTACAAAATAACATCCTGCCTCTTTCATTAGTTTTTCAAATTCTTTGCTAATTGATTTATCTACTATAACTGCTTGTTCTGAAGCACAAATCATACCATTATCAAATGATTTTGATAATACTAAATCGTTTACAGATGTTTTTAATTTTGCTGTTTTATCTATATAGCAAGGAACATTTCCTGGTCCTACACCTAGTGCTGGTTTTCCGCATGAATATGCAGATTTTACCATTCCAGGGCCTCCTGTTGCAAGTATCAAGTTAACTCCTGGATGATTCATAAGTAATTGTGTTGCAAGTATTGATGGTTCTTCAATCCATAATACACAATCTTCTGGAGCTCCTGCCTTTATTGCAGCATCTCTAACTATTGTTGCTGCAGCAACGCTACATTTTTGTGCTGACGGATGGAATCCAAATATTATTACATTTCTTGTTTTAGCTGATATTATTGATTTAAACATTGTTGTAGATGTTGGGTTTGTAACAGGTGTAACACCAGCAATTACTCCAACTGGTTCTGCAACTTGTTCATAGCCTTCTGAATCACTTTCTGCAATTACTCCAACAGTTTTATCATATTTGATATTATGATATACATACTCTGTTGCAAACATATTCTTTATAATTTTATCTTCATAAATTCCTCTTTTTGTTTCTTCTACTGCCATTTTTGCAAGTTTCATATGATTGTCTAATCCTGCCATTGCCATAGCCTTAACTATATTGTTTACTTGCTCCTGGTTCAATTCAAGATATTTTTGAGATGCGATTTTAGCTCGTTCTACTAAATCATCAATCATCTTTTTTACCTTTTCTTGTTCTTCCCCACTTAATTCTTGTGCCATTAAAACTCCTCCTTCTCTTTGTGGACAAGCAATGCTCGCCCATACGAATTATAAATTATTTTAGACAATATCTTTTAGTTATTTTAACCAATATTATTATATATTATAGATTATTTTTGTCAATAACAAATGTGCAATAAAATTTTTGTTTGTTATTTTAAGAATAGAACAAATGGGCGGACACAAGGCCCGCCCCTACAATATTTGCAATATATTAACAAAAAATACGATTTTTCCTATGCAACAAAAAAACGGACGACCAATGGTCGCCCCTACGTTAATACTATGCTCTTGGATGAGCTTTTCTATATATATTCTTTATACTTTCATCTTGGAATTGCATATATACTTGTGTTGAAGATATATCTGAATGTCCTAGCATTGTTTGTATTGCTTTTAAATCTGCACCATTTTGTAAAAGATGAGTTGCAAAAGAATGTCTTAATACGTGTGGTGTAATATCTTTTGAAATGTGTGCTTGTTCTTTATAATATTTAACTATCTTCCAAAAACCTTGTCTTGTTAATCTCCTACCATTTGTATTTACAAATAAAGCTGTTACAGAATCATCTTTTATAATTATTGGTCTTGCTTTTTCTACATATTCTTTTAATGCTTTTAAAGACATTGTTCCTAACGGAATATTTCTTTGCTTTGAACCATTTTTGCACATTGCAAAACCTTGTTCTAAATTTATATCATCTACATTTAATGATATTATTTCTGTTACTCTCATACCAGTAGCGTAAGCAAACTCTAGCATAGCTTTATCTCTCATACCTTTTAAGTCTTCTGAACTTGGTTGCTCTAATAATAATTCAACCTCATGAGAAGATAATACACTTGGTGCTTTCTTTTCTATTTTAGGTGATTGTATTCCATCTGTTGGATCAGATGAAATCAATTTTACTCTTATTAAATATTGATAAAATGATCTTATTGATGCTAAACTTCTTGATACTGTTGATGACTTTTTGTTGTTCTTTTGTAGAAATTTTAAATATCCATTTATATCTTCTGTATTAGTATTTAAATAGTTTATGTCTTTTATTGAAACATATTCTTCATATTGAACTATATCTCTTTTGTATGATTGTAATGTGTTTTCTGATAATTTCTTATCATTCTTTAAAAATTCTAAAAAGTTGTTAATTTGTTTTTCCATTTTAGCACCCCTAAGTATAAATTTAAAATAATTTATGTAATGTATTAACATAAATTGTTATGTTAATGTTATATCAAAATCCGACATAATTGTAAATAGTTTTTAAGAAAAAAATTATTTTTTCTTAAATATATTTTACATAACTTTGAAGAATTGGCGTAGAAATATATACTTCTATAAACGCTACACCTATTAGAATAATGCAAAACAACCCTGAAAAGATACTGTGTCTATAAATTTCTAGTTTTATATTTTCCTTTCTCTTATCCTTCATAATAGATTTATACAATTTTACTCCACTTACTGCTATTGCAAATATTGCAGGTATAAATATTATATTATGTAAAAGTAATGTAACTATTGAAAAAATAATTCCTTTACCACCTAAAGTTGCCATTAACGCTGATACTGTGTAGCTAAGTGCAAAGCCTCTATATGCTATTATTGCATATACAATCGGAACTCCAACTACTGTACACCCCATAAACCATAGTAAAAATGCAAGTAACACATTTGATTTTATTGTATCTTTTAACAAAGCCGACCTATCTACTGTATTTTCTGTATTTTTTAAATCATTTACAAAATTTGTTACATATGAATTTATTTCTTCTTTTTGCTGATTTGTTGAATTATTAACAAATATAACTCCTATTACAATTCCTATTATAAACAGTAGTACTACCATTGTATATTCCTTTATGTTATCTGAAATATGATTAAATATAACACTTTTAGCTTTGGTACCTATTTTGTTCTTTTTCATATGTTACCACTCTCCTACACATAATATCTATGCTATAAATATAAAAAAAGAACAAAATATTTTTGTTCTTTTTTATTTAGTATATTTAAATTAACTTTAAAGTTCCTCCACATTTGCCACATCTATAGCTGCTTATCGATTTTTCTTTAAATCTCTGTCTATAAATAATTTGTCCACATTTATTGCATATTATTTTATATTTATAATTGTTTATACTTTCTTTATATTCTAAATTGCTTTTTTTAAAATCCTCTTCTTTATTTCCTAATCGTGTTATGTTGTATCCTAAATTTTCATTTATATAACTAGAATATTTTTTGAATTCTTTTCCGTGATTATTACAATAAGGAAAACAATGAATAATCTCATGCATTATTGTATTTTTTATAATGTCGTTATCTAAATCTAATACCCATTTACTAATTTCAATATGATGTTTCTTGAATATATCATATTGCTTTGTTTTTCTTTTTCCAATTTTAGAAATATGATAATACTTTTTATCTGGATCTCCTTGTTTGCAACAACCATATCTTTTAGAGTTCCTCTTTGCAAGTTTTATATCTATTTCTCCTATCGATTCATTGTTAATTACATTTATTTTTATTGATTGTAATTCTTTGATGCATTCATTATATAATTTCATCAATTTTTCTTCCATATTTGCCTCTTCGTATGTAAAATCATTTTTATGCTTTCAATTTTTTTATTTGCTTACTATATCTATCTTCTTCAGAAAATACACATCCACAATATTTTTGCATATATAGTCCTAATTCTCTCGCTTTTGCTTGACCTTGTCTAAAACCTATTCTAAAATCTCTATACACGAAATTTAAATTATATTTATTGGCTAGTTCATTACATAACTTTATTATTTCTTCATGTTTCTGATATGGGCTTACTAATAATGTTGTTGTAAAACTGTCAAAGCCATTTTCTTTTGCATATTTTGCTGTTTGCTCTAAGCGCACCTTATAGCAATAATTTATGCATCTATTTTCTAAATCTCCTATAACATTTTTACAAAATTCTCTTAGTCCATATTCATTTTCTTCTATTAGGTTTATATTTATCATTTTTGAATATTCTCTTAAAGTATTTAATCGTGCCTCATATTCTTTATATGGATGAATATTTGGATTATACCAATATAAGCTAGGTTCTATATCTTCTCCTCTTAAAGTATCTATGCAATATACACTACAAGGAGCACAGCAAGTATGCATCAATAATTTCATATTACAACTTCCTTTTTTTGATTATTTTCTTCTGTTTCTTTAACTATATATATTGGTCTTTTTTTAACCTCTAGATATGTTTTAGATAAGTATTGTCCAATTATTCCTATACAGAATAGTTGAACTCCTCCAACAAACAATATTATACAAGTCATTGATGGCCATCCTGATACAGGATCTCCATATATCAATGTTTTTACTACTATAAAAACAATCATTATAAATGCCATAAAACAAAATAATATTCCCATTATTGTAGATATAACAAGCGGTGCGGTTGAAAAGGCGATTATTCCATCAATTGAATACTTAAACAATTTCCAAAATGACCATTTTGTTTCTCCTGCTGCTCTCTCTATATTTTCATATTCTAACCATTTAGTATTAAAGCCAACCCATCCGAAAATTCCTTTTGAAAATCTGTTATATTCCTCCATAGAAGTAATGGCATCTACCATTTGTCTTGTCATTAACCTAAAATCTCTTGCTCCATCCACAATTTCAGTTTTAGATATTTTGTTTATCAATTTATAGAATATCCTTGCAAATAGTGAACGAATTGGTGGTTCACCTTTTCTTGTAACTCTTCTTGTTGCAACACAATCATATTCTCCTTGTTTTAATGTCTCATACATTTCTATTAACATTTTAGGTGGGTCTTGTAAATCCGCATCCATTATTGACACAAAATCTCCTGTTGATTTTTTTAATCCCGCAAACATTGCAGCTTCTTTTCCAAAGTTTCTTGAAAATGATACAAATTTAACTCTTTCATCTTTACTTCTAAATTCTTTTATCACTTCTAAAGTTTTATCTTTTGAACCGTCATTTACAAATATAAATTCAAATTCAGCATCTTTAATTTGGCTTGCAACATTTGTTATTTCCTCATAAAATAATGGTAATGCTTCTTGTTCATTATAACAAGAAACTACTACAGAAATCTTATTCATTTTTTCCCTCCAATCCTAAATGTTTATATGCAAGTGGTGTTGCTATCCTTCCTCTTGGTGTTCTTGCTAAAAATCCAATTTGCATTAAATATGGTTCATAAACATCTTCTATTGTTTCAGTTTCTTCGCCTATTGTTGCTGCTAAAGTATCTAATCCTACTGGTCCTCCCGCATAATTTAAGATAATTGATTTCAACATTTTTCTATCTATTTCATTTAATCCTAATTCATCTACTTCTAATTTTTGTAAAGCAACTTTAGATATTTCTAGTGAAATATCGCCATTACCTAACACTGATGCATAATCTCTAACTCTTTTCAGTAATCTATTTGCAATTCTCGGTGTTCCTCTTGAGCGTCTTGCTATTTCTAAAGCACCTTGTTCATCTATTGAAATATTCAATATTTTTGCAGACCTCTCTACAATTGTTTTTAATTCATTTTCATTATAAAGTTCTAGTCTACATACAATTCCAAATCTATCTCTTAATGGAGTAGTAAGTGACCCGAGCTTTTGTTGTAGCTCCTATTAAAGTAAATTTAGGCAAATCTAGTCTAATTGATCTAGCGCTTGGCCCTTTTCCTATTATTATATCTAATGAAAAATCTTCCATTGCAGGATATAATATTTCTTCGATGCTTTTATTTAGTCTATGTATTTCATCTATAAATAAAACATCATTCTCAGAAAGATTAGTTAGCAATGCAGCTAAATCGCCTGGCTTTTCAATAGCTGGTCCTGATGTAATTCTTATACTAGAATTCATCTCTGTAGCTATTATATTAGATAAAGTTGTTTTTCCAAGCCCTGGAGGTCCATAAAGCAATACATGGTCTAAGGTTTCATTTCTCTTTTTGGCAGACTCAATATAAACCTTCATATTTTCTTTTACTTTAGTTTGTCCAATATATTCATCAAAAACTTTGGGTCTTAAGTTGTTTTCGTTTTTTTCTTCGACTTCATCTTGTATTTTGGGAATCAATAAATTTTCATCCATTATTATACTCCTATCTTTTTTTCATGGGCATAGCGGTGTCAGTGGAACTACGAGGGCGTAGTTCCCTACATGAGTATTCCCACAAGCAGTGCCACTACATTTACTGTTCTAATGCTTTTTGTATCATTGCCATTCTCACAAAAACGCCATTTTTCATTTGCTCAAATATTCTAGATTTACTACATTCAACAACATCATCAGCTATTTCTACTCCTCTGTTAAATGGCGCTGGATGCATTATTATCGCACTTTCCTTCATTTTATTTACTTTTTCCATATTTAAACCATATTTTTTATGATATTCTTCTAAAGACATTTCCATAAGAGATTTATGTCTTTCGTGTTGAACTCTAAGCAACATTACAATATCTACTTCATTTATAATTTTATCCAATTCGACAAAATTATACCCTTCTTCTTTAAATTCTTCTGGTCCAGATGTATAAACAGTCATTCCTAATCTTTGCATAACTTTTATATTAGAATGTGCAACTCTTGAATGCATTATATCGCCAACAATTACAATTTTTAATCCTTCAAATTTTCCAAATTGTCTTTTTATTGTTAATAAATCTAATAATGATTGTGATGGATGATTTCCTGTGCCATCACCAGCATTTAATATTGGTACATTTATTTTCCCAACTAATTCATTGTAATATGCATTTTGTGTATGTCTTATAACAAATCCATCTACTCCAAGCATTTCAAAAGTTTTTATTGTATCATATAAAGATTCTCCTTTTTTAGTACTTGAATTAACCTCATCAAAATTCATTGTTTTGCAATTTAAATTTAATGCTGCTTTTTCAAAACTATAATGTGTTCTTGTTGATGGTTCAAAAAATAAGTTTGCAATTACTTTTTTTCCTTCATAGTCTACTTTTTTTCCATCTGCAAATTCATTTGCATTATCTAAAATTTCGTTAATTTCTTCTACTGAAAAATCTTCTAAAGATAATATATTCATAAGTACCTCCAAATACATTTTTTCAACAACATTATATTACAAAAGATATATTATAACAAGCATATACACAAAAAAGGTGAATAGATTTTACTATTCACTTTTAACTATTCACTAATTCTGCGCCCATCTTACAACTTTTATGTCTTTGTATGCATCTAATACTTTCATATATTTATCATAATCTTCTTCCCATAAAGCATCTGGTACTTTGTCAAATGCATTAAATATCGTTTCCGCTTCCATAAGAAATATAACTTGTTGCTGTTGTGATAACTTTTCGTATTTCTTAGCAAATAAATATAATTTATCTAACTTTTGATTTGCCTCTATAAAACTATAAAAATCTTTTACTTTTATTCCTGCCATTCTTATTTGAACTACTGCAAACACAATCAAAGCGAATATTAAAAATAATAATATATATATTATAGTAAATAAATCCATACTAATCACACTCTCTTCATATGTAATATAGATTATTATAACACATTCTACATTTTTTGGCAAATTTTCCATTATTTAAACATTATTTTTTACAATTTTGACTATTTCCTTTACCGCTTCATCTACATTTATATTTTCAACAACGAAATCAGCAACTTTTTTTGCTTTTTCAAATTTTTCTCTATCCAGTGTTATTCTTTTTTGTATGCTTTCTTTAGAATCTCCTCTTGCTTCCATTCTTTTTATTCTCTCTTGCTCATTTACATATACATAAATTGTTGTTATTTTTACATTAGTTATATTTAATTCTTTTGCCCTATTTTTTATATCTTTTACAGAATCTACTATTGAAATACATGCTCCATTTTCCTTTAAAGAACTGGTAGAAATACCATAGTATTCTCCATTGAATTCCGCACGTTGTAGTAATTCTCCATTGTCCCACATTTTATTAAATTCTTCTTTACTCAAAAACTTATATTCTTTTGTATTTTTCTCATTTTCTCTTGGCTTTCTTGTTGTATGGTTTATTGCTTTTTCAAAACCTAATTCTTCTAACTTATTTAATATTGTGGTCTTTCCAGAGCCACTTTCTCCAATCAATATTATCATATGTTTTCTCCTAATTCTCGGACGAGCTTTTGCTCGCCCCTACAATCTTAAATATTCATATATATTGTTTTTATATTCGTTTATAACAGTACTTCTTAAGCTTTCATTTATTTTTGGCAAATCCATATATGGTGAATTATCTTCTATTTCTAGTAATATCAAATCATCATTTTCTAGTCTTAAAAAATCAATTCGTTGAAAACCGTATTGTACATTTGATATTTTAGCAAATTCATAAGCTAATTCTGAATCTTTTTCGCTTAAAGTAATTAAATTAGGTTTAGGATAATCCGGATATCTTGACGGAGTATATTCAAGTATAAACATTAATTTTTGTCCTACAAAATAACATTGTATTTCTGATTTAAATTTTAATTTTGGTTGTATTAAATATCCATCCTTAAATTCTTTTTCTAGCTCTTCTGCTTTTACTATTTTTTGACCTATTCCACTACCAAATGAATTATTATCTTTTAACACATATTCTTCTGTTTTCTCAAATTTATTAACATCTTGTATGTTATCCACCGTTGGTATTACTTGTTTTCCTTGTTTAAATAATTCGCATAAATATTGTTTTCCCATTCCATCTAGACCTATTAAATTTACTGTTTTTACATTTTTTCTAGATAATCTTTCTTTTAATATATCGTTTTTTTCTTTAAAGTATGTTGTATCTTTTCCGGCTTCTACCCAAGTATTTCTTCTTATTATAATATCAAATTTTTCATCTAGTTCTTCTTCATAATCCACCCATTTTACTGTTACTCTATGTCCATCTTCTCTAAATGCTGTAGCAAGATATTCGTCTTCTATGAACTCCTCATTTTCTGGATTTGATAATATTAAAATATTGTATTTATCTTTCCAAATATCGTTTCCTTGTGTCTCATCTTCTATATCTTCTTTAATGTTAGCAAATCTATCGTTCCACTTCTTTGGCTCATCATTACATAAACTATATGTATATATAAGACAATTACCATTATAGTTGTAATCATCCTTATTATTATATTTTTCATATAATTGCATAACACTTCTATATAGTGGTCTTGCAGTAGAAGTTCCATCATCATTAGTATATAGTCTAAGATATTTTTTTCCAGTTTGCTTGGCTTGTTCTATTGTATCTAATAAAACTTGTTTTCCTATTCCCTTGCTTCTAAACTCTGGCAATACTCCAAACCAGCCAAGCCAAATAGATTCATTATCTATATTGTCTTGTGCATATAACCCAGTTATTGCAACTGGTATGTTATTGTATTTTGCAATATAGTATTTTTCTTCTTTATAATTTTCATCAATTGAATATTTATAATGCAAATAAGCACATTCATCTGGAAATATTGTGTATTGTATTGATGTGGCTAGATTTATATTGTTGTTATCTATTAGTTCATATTCTAATTTCATTTTTTGGTTCCTTTCTTTTGGGTATTTTCTTTGGAGAAACGGGCAGACACAGGGCCTGCCCCTACAGTTTGCAATATGTTTTGTCGTAGGGGCGACAAGAAGGTCGTCCGTATTTTATTCCAATTTTATATTTTCGCTACCTACAATTTCTTCTAATTCGGTGTATATTGCATCTGTTAGGTATATTCCGCCTGCTGGTTTTTCGGTATTTTCTGCTATAATTATTAGTTGTATGTTGTTCTTATCTCCAGCGAAAAATTTTAGGGCACCTCTTAGTTTGTTTTTTCGTTCGTCGTCTAGTTCTGTTATATTTATTTTTAGTGATTTTCTTGTTTCACTTTTTTCGCTTTTTAATTCTCTTATACTATTTGCAACTATTTTTATATCATCATCTTCTCTTATGCTAAGTCTTCCTTCAACTAAAACAATATTATCTTGCATTAGAAGTCCTGATGATTTATTATAGCAACTGTCAAATACAATTATTTCGCAAGCACCATATAAGTCTTCTATTGTAACAAATGCCATTATTGTATTATTTTTTGTGTATTTTTTCTTTACAGATGTAACAATTCCTGCATATTTTACCATTTGTCCATCTTTTTGTAAATTATTTTCTTCTTGCATTTCCAGCATTTGCATTGTATTTATATTGGTTTTAGTTTCTATTTCATTTCTTAACTTGCTTAATGGATGTCCAGATATATAAATTCCAACCATTTCTTTTTCCATTGATAGTAACTCTTTATCTTTATATTCCGCCATTTCTACAAAATTGTATTTAATATCATCTAACTTTTCTTCTTCTACTTGTAAATCGAACATTGTTACTTGCCCTGCCATACTTCTTTTGGCAGAATTATTTATTGTATCTAATATTCCCTCGAAAGATGCCATTAGTGTACTTCTTGTTTGTCCAAATTCATCAAATGCTCCTGCTTTTATTAAAGATTCTATACATTTTTTATTTACAGTTTCTGATTGTATTCTTTCGCAAAAATCTGTAAAACTTGTATAATCTCCATTTTCTTTTCTTTCTTTTACTATTGCCTCTACTGCATTTGTTCCAACATTTTTAATACTACCTAACCCAAATCTTATTTGATTTCCATATACCGCAAACTTGGTATAACTTTTGTTTATGCTAGGTTTTAATATTTCTATTCCAAGTTTTCTACACTCGTCTATATATACTGGAACTTTATCTAAATTTCCTAAAAAGCTATTTAGAGTTGCTGCCATAAATTCTACTGGGTAATATGCTTTCAAATATGCTGTTCTATATGATACAACTGCATATGCTGCCGCATGAGATTTATTGAATGCATATTTTGCAAATTCTGCCATCTCATCAAATATTTTATTTGCATCAGCTTCATTTATTCCATTTCTAACGCAACCTGGTATTACAATATTTCCGTTTTCATCAATTTGTCCATTTATAAAATATTCTCTTTCTTTTGCCATAACATCAAGTTTTTTCTTTCCCATTGCACGTCTAACTAAATCTGCTCTACCTAATGAATATCCAGCTAAATCCCTTACTATTTGCATAACTTGCTCTTGGTATACCATACATCCATAAGTTACATTTAGTATTGGCTCTAATGCAGGATGCGTATATTCTGCATGTTCTGGGTCTAGCTTATTTTTAATATATCTTGGAATTTGATCCATAGGTCCGAGGTCTATATAATGAAACACCAGCAATTATATCCTCCAGGCTATCTGGCTTTAATTCCTTCATGAAGTTTGTCATACCAGCACTTTCGAACTGGAATATACCACAAGTTTTTCCTTCTGCCCATAGTTTATATACTTTTGGGTCGTTCATATCTTTATCGAATTCTACATCTATTCCTCTACATTTTTTAACAAATTTTATTGCGTCAGATATTACTGTTAGAGTTCTTAAGCCTAAAAAGTCCATTTTTAAAAGCCCAAGTTCTTCTAGTATTGTCATTGTATATTGAGTAGATATAGTTGTATCATTTAAATAAAGTGGCACATAGCTTACAACTGGATCTTTTGTTATAACTATTCCACAAGCGTGAGTTGATGCTTGTCTTGGCATCCCTTCTAATCCCATTGCAATATCTAATACTTTTTTAGTTGTTTCGTCTGTATCATATAATTCTTTTAATTCTCGATTTTGTTCTAATGCTTTTGCTATTGTAATATGTATTTCAAATGGTATCATTTTAGCTAACTTGTCCGTTTCGGCATAAGGAACGTCTAAAACTCTTCCAACATCTCTTATTACCATCCTTGCTGCCATTGTTCCAAAGGTTATAATTTGCGATACATGATCTGCACCATATTTTCTTGTAACATAGTCTATTACTTCGCCTCTTCTTTCATAGCAAAAATCTACGTCAAAATCAGGCATACTAATTCTTTCTGGGTTTAGAAATCTTTCAAAAAGCAAATTATATTTTATAGGATCTATATCTGTAATTCCTATTGCGAAAGCTGCAATTGATCCCGCACCAGATCCACGACCGTGGACCTACTGATATGTTTTGAGATTTTGCCCAATTTATATAATCCCAAACAATAAGGTAATAATCAACATAGCCCATTTTTTCTATAACTGATATTTCATATTCTAATCTATCTAGTATTTCTTTTGATGGATTATCTCCATATCTTTCTTTTAAGCCATCACTACATAATTTTCTAAAATATTCTGCATGGGTTTTAAATTCCTCTGGCACATCATAATTTGGTAATTTTGTTACACCAAATTCAAATTCCATATTACATTTATCTGCAATTTTTACAGTGTTTTCAATAACCTCTGGTAAATTTTTAAAATAATCGCTCATTTCTTCGGGAGATTTTACATAGAACTCGTCAACTGTCATTCTCATTCTATCTTCATCACTCATTTTCTTACCAGTTTGAATACATAATAAAACTTCGTGATTATATGCATCTTCTTTTTTTAAGTAATGGCAGTCATTTGTTGCAACTAGTGGTATATCTAACTCTCTTCCTATTTCAATTAGTTTTTGGTTAGCTAAAACTTGTTCCCTCATTCCATTTGGTTGTAGCTCTAAATAATAGTCTTCTCCAAATACACCCTTATACCACTTAGCAATCTCTTTTGCCTTTTCCATATCCCCTTTTAAAATCTCTTTATTTACACTTCCAGCCAAACACGCACTTAGGCAAATTAAACCTTCGTGGTATTTCTCTAGAATTTCTAAGTCTATTCTTGGTTTATAATAAAAGCCATCAGTAAAACCCATAGAAACCAAATTTGTTAAATTTTTATATCCCTCATTATTCTTTGCAAGCAATATTAAATGCGCTGGGTGATTATCAATATTCGCTTCCTTTTGAAATCTACTCCTAGGTGCAACATAAACCTCACACCCAATAATAGGCTTTATTCCTTGCTTTTTACATTCTTTATAAAATTCAACCGCACCGAACATAACTCCATGGTCTGTTATTGCAATAGAATCCATACCTAATTCTTTAACTCTTTCAACTAAGTCTTTTATTCTATTGGCTCCATCTAGCAAACTGTACTCCGTATGCACGTGTAAATGAACAAAATCTGACATATCTCTCACCTTTTATATATCTTATATCATAAATTACATTATTGTGCAAGAGACAAATAATCGGTGAATTTAATACAAAAACTCTTATCCCATATCTCACAAAAAAGAAAAGAGAGGAGATTGAAACTCTCCAATCTTCTCTCTTAGAGCATTAGATTACTCGTTTTCTGGGATGCATGGCTCAGGGATTGATATTGATATTGCTTGGGTTCCAACGGAAATCATTACACTTCCATCGTTAAGCTTTTCCACCAGCAATACTCCGCCATTTCTCGGTGGTCTTATATAGACCTTATCCCGAAGAGTCAAAACCTCGCCAACAAATTTCTCATCCATTGCTCAAAACCTCCTGATAATATAATAAATTTGCATCTGCCAACAATTTAATTATATACCATTTACATAATTTTGTCAATTTACTCTTTCATAACCTCATCAATAGCACTTGCCAAATACTTCATACTGCCTAAACATTGCTCCATTGTATTTGCAGTTGCCCCAACTTCTATTATAATTGCACCTTTACTTAAATGCTGATTATATCTCGAAGTACTTAAATTTATTGGTCTAAACAATCCTGGATACATTTCATTTGCCTTGGCCTGTAGTTTCACAGCAAATTTCAGATTTTCTTTCCAATTTGGATGTTCTAACCCTCCAGCATCCGTTCCGATAACTATCATTAGTTGAGCTACAACTTCATCATTTATTTTTACTGTTGGTCCATAGTCTGTTCCACTTCCCACCGCATCTCTATGTAAATCTATAATCAGTTGAGATGAATTACCTGCATTTAACATATCACTTACTGTTTTATATGATCTATCATATGAGCCTGAATATGCAGGATAATCATGCAAAGTTGTATTATGTGTTACATTGTAACCTTTTAATGTTAATAAATCAGTTAAATCATCTCCAACTCTTGCGACACTAAAATTTAAATCTGTTGTTCTATAAGTTCCTGTCATTTGATAATTAAATTTTTCACTAGGTGTATAACTCTCAGTTGTATGCGTATGGAAAATAATTATATCTTTTCTATTATCTAAATTCACATCTGGAGTTAATATATCTTCTGTTAATTCCAAACCAGATTTATTCTTTATTTCTACACTTTCATAACTATTTGTATATGTTGCCTTTATATTATTTTCATCAACAACTTGTGTTACAATATTATCAGGAATTTCTGTATCTAAAAGTTCAGATTTATCATCAATGCTTAAATCAACATTATTTAAATTTTCATCTGTATTTTTAGCAATAATTCTATTGCTTATTGCTAATTCAGAATTTAATACACTGCTTATAAATGAAGTCTTTTTATTACTTTCTTCACCATTTAAATTATTTAAATACCTCATACTTGCAATAGTTGTATTCATACAGTTTACAAACGGAGACGAATCAATTTTTTGAACTGCGCTTTGCACAGCAAAATTTGCACTATTTTGGCCTCTAGATTGTTTTAGCACTATTGATAATATAATTATAATAGCAATTACAATAATGCATTTAAATATTCTTTTCCCATCTATAACCGTAACATTAAACATATATATCTCCTACAAAACTATTTTATTGCATAGAAAAAATCTAGCGATTTTTTCTATGCAACAAGGTTAAGTTTCCTTGATTCGTACGATTGCGAAGCAATCTGTACATACGGCGAAGCCACTTTTCTTATTATTATATATATTCAGTTGGTTGCTATTTTATTCTTAATAGTGAGAATTTTATAATGCAGAAAAAATGGGCGGACACAAGGCCCGCCCCTACGATATGTAATATATCAATAAAGAAATCGATTTTTCTACATTTAATTAAATTTGTTTTATCAATTCCTTCAATTCTTCTAAGTTTTGATTATAAAATTCAAAAGCATCCTCATAAGGCTTTCTACTTTCTAAATCTACATCTACCATTTTTAATAAATCTACGGATTTTTTTGTACATCCTTGTTTTAGCATATTTATATATTTTTCAACAAATCCTTCTTCACCAGATAAAATTTTATTTGCAATAGCTATCGCTGCAGATATTCCTGTTGCATATTTATATACATAAAAGCAACTATAAAAATGAGGAATTCTAGCCCATTCATATTTTATTTCTTCGTCTATAACTACATTATTTCCAAAATATTTTTTATTTAATTCTAAGTAAATATCACATAATTTATCTGAAGTTAGTTGTTCATCTTCTTCAACCTTTTCGTGTACTATTTTTTCAAATTCAGCAAACATTGTTTGTCTTATTAAAGTAGCTCTTAATTTATCTAATTCAGTATTTATTAGTGCTGCTTTTCTAAACTTATCTTTTTCGTTTTTAATTAAGTATTGCCCTAATATAATTTCATTAACAGTAGATGCAACCTCTGCTACCATTATTGTATAATTTGCATCCATAACATTTTGATTTGAATTTGAATAATATGAATGCATTGCATGACCTAATTCGTGTGCAATAGTACTTATATCTTCTTCTTGATTTGTAAAGTTAGTTAAAACATAAGGATGAACTCCATAAACACCTAAGCTATATGCCCCTCCCATTTTATTCTTTTCTTCATATACATCAATCCAATTATTATTAAATGCATTTTTTAGCATATTTATATACTCTTCTCCCATTGGCTTTAGAGCATCTAACACAACTTGTTTTGCTGTTTCATAGTCTATTTCTTTTTCTTCGGGCTTTAATTTATTATAATAAATATCATATAAATGTAACTCATCTTTTTCTAATAATTGTTTTTTTACATCCATATATTTATGATTTATGCTTAAATTTTGATTTACTACATTAACTAAGCTATTATATACATTTATTGTTGCATCATCATTTTTTACTGCTTTTTGCAATGAAGAGTCATACTTTCTTAATTTAGAACTTATTACATTTTCTTTTACTCTTGCTATATACATCTCTGTTATTGTATTTATATGTTTTTTGTACAACGAATACATACTCTCAAATGCTTGTTTTCTTATACTAGCATTACTATTCATCATATATTTTGTATATGTTGCTTGTGTTAGTTCTAATTCTTCTCCTGATTCTCCTTTTATTTTAGGAAATTCAAATTCTGTATTTGTGAATATATCATAGGAACTTTCACTTGCTCCAAACACTTCTGAAAAACTAGCCAATAGCTTTTCTTCTTTTTCACTTAATATGTGAAGTTTCTCTTCTAATATATCTTCTATTTGCCTTTTATATCTGGCCAAATTTGCATCATTGTTTAAAAATTCCTTTAATCTTGCTTCATCTATATTTGTTATTTCTGACACAATAAATGAAGTTACAGTTGATATATCTGTTCCAACTTTTTCAGCCATTTTATACATTTCTGTATTTTTACTATCTGCCATATTTTGATGATATTTTAACATGCAGTATGAATAAAATTTTTCATATATATCTAGCATTTTTTCATATAGGCTATAACATTCATATATGTTATTAGCATTTTCGTTTAAAATTCCTTTATATTGTTCTATTTGTTTTAATAAATTATATATTTCATTTTTTGCTTTTTCTAATTCTGCTTCATTTTTAAAAATATCTTTTAAATTCCATTTGTATTCATCATTCATATTCTTTCGTTTCCTCCTTTGCAATAAGAAAAGTGGCTTCGCCATATGTGCATTTTGCTTCGCAAATATGCACGAATCAATGAAACTTAACCTTGTTGCTCTAGAAAAATCTTGCGATTTTTCCTTTGCAATAAAAAGGGCGCATAAAATGCACCCCACATAGTTTACAATATATATTTTTATTCCAAACCATATTTTTGTTTAAATCTTTCTGCTGCTCCACCTGTTTTGCTTTGTTTTAAGTTACCTGTCCAATATGGATGACATTTTGAACATACGTCAACTTTTAAATCTGTTCTTGTAGAACCAACTTCTAATACGTTTCCACAAGCACATGTTATAGTTGTATTATTGTATTCTGGATGTATTCCTTCTCTCATTATGTATTTCACCTCTTCCTTTCATTAAATAAAAAATGTCGCCTATTATAATATCATATATTTTTGTATATTTCAAGTATTATTTGTTTATTTTTTGTCTATTGAAAATTTGCCATCATTTCGTTTATACCTGTTTCTCCTGTCATGCTTGTTGCTATTATTGCAATAAAATACTTATCCACTTTATATACATAATATTTTTGTGTTACTTTAACTCCAGATGAAGTTGCACTTACTGTTAACACATCACATTCATTGTTTCCAACTTGTTCTTTTGATGTTCCTTCTACTGTGTATTTTATTGAACTTACACTTGTTAATTGACTTTTTAATTGGTTAATATAAAATTCAGTTGTATAATCCATTGTAGACTTTTCACTCATTACAGCTATACTATCTGCTGTATTTGGATTATTTACCATCATATAATAAGCACTATTTAATTTTGCTATTTCTGAAGTAGCTTTTTGTTCATCATCTAATACTTCGCTTCCTAAGTTCATTATTTCTGCCATTTCTTCTTTGTCATAATGTGTCCAATCTTCTGGTAAATTGAATTTTAATCCTAGAAAATCATTAGTATAAACATTATCTTCCCATTTTCCAATTGAAAATTCTACTTTTTGATCTTCTGAAGGCTTCTCTTCCTTTTTTGATTCTTCTTCCTTTTTTCCACATCCTGTTAATAAAAATAACATAGCTCCAATAATTAAAAGTACTAATGTGTTTTTTAATGTTTTTTTCATTTTAATATCTCTCCTTTAAAATTTATTTAATATTTTTATCTATAAAGATAATTATATTTACTTATTTTTTTCATCGTTATCTATAACTTTAACATAATCTTTATCTACTGTGCTATTTACTTCTTTTTCAAAAGATACTTTTCTAACTAATTTTGAAGTTACATTAAATAATATAGCAACAATTGCTATTAGTAACGCTATTTTTTTCCAATATTTAGCTAACATAAGTTCTTCTCCTAACATTTATAAATATTTTACCCACATATATAATTATACTATTTTTAATTTATTTGTCAATGATTTTATGAAGATATACATATTTATACATTTTTTGCAAATAATATTTTTAATATAATTTGTTGGAGGTTTTTATTTTATGAAAAATTTTGTAAAATTATGCATTACTTTATATATATGTTTATTTACTTTATGCGGTTGTAATACGTCTGATAATAATGATAAACTTAATTATAATTCCAATAAATTGTCTATATCAACCAGTAATCCAAAAAAAGAAGTTAATATTGCTTCGTTTAATACAAATATTTTAGATAAAGAACAAAACAGAATGAATAATATTTCATTATCTTGTAGTAAACTAGATGAATATATTTTAAAATCTGGTGAAACTTTTTCATTTTGTGATATCATTGGTGAAACTAGTGAAAATACAGGGTTTAAAGAAGCGGATATGCTAGATGCAAATGGTAAAATATTTAAAGGATTTAGCGGAGGAATTTGCCAAGTTAGCACTACATTGTATAATGCCCTACTACAAATACCTAATATTGAAATAATAGAAAGACATACTCATAGCAGAAGAGTTTACTATATTGAAAAAGATAAAGACGTTACTGTAGATTCAAATAGTGGACTGGATTTCAAATTCAAAAACAATACAGGCTATGATATAAAAATTTATGCAAGTAATACAAATGAAGAAGTTACAGTAAAAATTATGAAATTAGAATAAGATAAACAAAAAAATATAAAGATTAAAATATATATTATTTTATAAAACCTTCGAGGTTTCAAGGGTAATCCGGCAGCCGTGCTGCTCAGGCTTTTATAAAATAATATATATTTTAATCTTAGTATAGATATGTTTTATCTCATTAAATTAAACCATTTTTCAAACATATGACTACTATTATTAAAAAATCCTATTTTCTTAATTTCTTTCTTTGCTATAACATTTATTCTCGCTAATTCTTGGTTTTCTAACTTAAATACTACTTCTCCCAGAATCTGACCTTGCTCTATTGGTGTGCTAACTTTATCTGGTATATTTATTTCTTGTGTAACACTTTTTTCTTGCCCCTTTTTTATTAAAACGCCTCCATCTGATTCAAATATTGCATCTACTGAATCTTCTACTCCTTTTTCTACTAATACAGTTTTTACAGTATCCCCCTTGTTGCCTAATTTTTTATATGAATAATTATTAAAACCATAATCTAGCAATCTCTTTGCCTCGTTAAATCTTATTTGACCTGTTGGTGCTCTCATTATTACTGCAATTAAACTTAAATCATTTCTAGTAGCGGAAGCGGATAGATTAAATAGTGCAACAGATGTTGAACCAGTTTTTAATCCAGTTATTCCTTGATAATTCCTAATTAGTTTGTTTGTATTAACCAACTCAGACTTACCGATCTCTTAAAGAATCCATCCATATAGTAGTATAATTTGTTATATCAGGATGATTGGTTAGTAATTCTCTAGACATAATAGCAATATCATAACTAGATGTTAAATGTCCATCTTCATCTATTCCATGACAATTTTTAAATGTTGTATCATTCATTCCCAACTGCTTTGCCTTCTCATTCATTCTTACAACAAATTGTTCTTCATCTCCCGCCAAATATTCTGCCATTGCAACTGTACAGTCGTTTGCTGATACAACACATATCGCTTTCAGCATTTCATGTACAGTTAATTCTTCTCTTGGGTCAAGCCAAATTTGTGAGCCACCCATTTTTGTTGCATTTTCACTACAAGGTATTTTTGTGTCTAAAGAAATTTGCCCACTATCTAATGCTTCCATTATTAAAAGTATTGTCATAACTTTAGTTACACTAGCAGGTCTCAATTTCTCATGAATATTGTGCTCATATAAAACTTTACCGCTATTTTGTTCAATTAGTATTGCACTTTCAGATTCTAAATTCAAAAAATTTCCAGTTTCATTTTCATTAACACTAGTTAGCATAGTTTCATCATAATTCGACCATATAAATTCTGTTGCATATATTACATTTTGTGAAAATACTATTACTAACAATACAAAAATAGATAATATTTTAAATAGTAATTTCTTCATATATACCTCTCTTTCTAAGATATTATTTATCATAAATATACACTCTATATTCAATACTATGTACAAAAAAATTTTTTATTCAAAATACATATATAAATAATTGACAAATTTATTTTTTAAACTATAATTATATGTATCGGTAGTTACTATCGCCTAATGTTTTTTATTGGAGGAAAAATTATGTATTCAATGAAAGAAACTTGTGAGCAAGTTGGTTTAACTTATGAAACTTTAAAATACTATTGTAATGAAGGATTAGTTCCTAATGTGAAAAGAGATAAAAATAATTATAGAATTTTTAGTGAAAATGATATTGCTTGGATTAAAAGTTTAACTTGCCTTAAAGGATGTAATATGAGTATTGAAGAAATGAAAAAATATCTAGAACTTTGTTTAAAAGGAGAGTCTACTATTCCTGAGCGAAAAGCTATTCTAGATGCAAAAAAAGAATCTTTATTAAAAGAAATACAAAAACTACAAAAAAATATTGATTATATAAATTGGAAACAACAATTTTATGATGATGTTTTATCTGGTAAAACAAAATATTATAGTAATTTAATTCAAGTAGAAAAATAAGATAAGTGGCTTCTCCACATGTGCAGATTGCTTCGCAATCGCACGAATCAATGTAACTTAACCTTGTTACTCCGAAAAAATCTTGCGATTTTTCCTATGCAATAAATGCGGGTTGCATAACATGCAACCCGTATGTTATTTTACCTTATAAAATTCGTAAAACTAATTTCTTCTTGCTTTGGAAGTTTTATTCCTTTTTCTTTTCCGGCTTCTATACATTTTAGATAATAAGCCATATTTCTTCCTAATATTCTCATTATCTGCATACCTTCCTCATCTTTTCTTACATCATCTGGTGTAGCTCCGTGTACCATATTCCAATATCTTGATGAAATTATTGGCATTTGCGTAATTCCAAAATACTTATTTATTTGGTCATAAGTTGCTGTTGTTCCCGCTCTTCTTGCTGAAATTACAGTTGCTGCAGGTTTAAATAAGAAAATATCTCCTTTGCCTGATTGAAATGGTGCATAAAATGCTCTATCCATAAATCCTGTTATGTTTCCAGTTGCTCCTCCATAATGTACTGGAGTTCCAAATATAAATCCATCTGCTTCTTTTGCTTTTTCCAAAAAAACATTTACAACGTCATCAAAAACGCATCTTCCAAGCTCTTTGCATTTTTTACAAGCTATGCACCCGCCAACCGGCTTTATTCCAATCCAAAAGATTTCAGTTTCAATACCTTCTTCATTTAAAGTCTTTGCAACTTCACTTAAAGCCGTATAAGTACATCCCTCTTTATGAGGTCCACCATTTACTAATAATACTTTCATAATCTTCTCCTTATTAAAATTTATTGTATCGTACAAGTTAGCTGTAATCGGTAAAACCTCAACAGCTAACTTTCACTTAAAATTTCTCCTTATTAGTCAATTATATCAATTTGTTTTAACCATGTTTCTACTTCTTCTGGAGCATCTTCCATATTATTTCTATAAAGTTTAAAAGCATTTGAATTAACATTAGCTGTATTTAATTTGTTGGTAATTGTTGAAACTGTACCAGCTAATCCACTTCCACCATTTGTGCTAAATAAATATACATTCTTTCCTGTAAAGTCATAGCTTTCTAAAAATGTGTAAAGTATTTGTGGTAAATCGCTCCACCAAATTGGATATCCTATAAATATTGTGTCATAATCTTCAAAATTGCTTATTTTACTTTTTATTTCTGGTCTAGCATCATTGTTTTGTTCTTCCTTTGCATCATCTATTAGTGCTTGATGATCTGATATATTATATTGTTTTACTGCTTCTATTCTAAATACATCTGCTCCAGTATGTTCTTGTATTAGATTTGCTACATATTGTGTATTCCCCAAATTCTCTCCATTTACAGTAACTGTACTATCTTCTTTAGCAGTTCCAGTAGTCTCTGGTAATGAAAAATATGCTACTAATATTTTTCCTGTACTTGATATTTCTGGTTTATTTTCTTCTGATATATCGATTGTATTGTCTTCGTTTTCTACCACATTTGTTTTATTATTATTTTCATTTTCTGTATTTAATCCGTTTTGTGAAGTATTATTATTATCTTTACTATTATTTGAATTTACAATAAATATTGCTCCAATAGAAACTGCAATTATTATAATTACTGCAATAATTCCTATTATAATATTTTTATTCATATTAAAATCTCTCCTATCTCTATAAATTATTTTAAGCTATCAGTCCAAGTTTTAATGTCTGAATCTGATGCATTAGAACTAAAACGATGTCCTTGTAACCAATTTCCACCATTTGCTTCTTTTTCAAGCAATTTTCCACTTTCCCCTAATCCAGATGATGAAGAAGTGCAAAATGGAATTACTGTTTTTCCATTAAAATCATTTGCCTTTACAAAAGTATCTACTGGCCATGCTGCTATTCCCCACCATATTGGATAACCAATTAGTATAGTATCATATTCTTCCCAATTATCTACTTTTGTTGATAATAATTTAACATCTCTTAAAGATTCATCATTATGTTCTTTTGATACTCTTGAATTATCATTTGTCCAGTTTAAATCTTCTGATGTATATATTTCTTCTGGTACTATTTCAAAAGTATCAGCATTTAAATTTTTTGCAATTTTTTCTGCAACTGCTTTTGTGTGATTTTGAGCTGAGTAATATACAACTAATATTTTTCCTTCTCCTACTTTTGCAGTTTTTGTATTATTTTTATATATTGCAAATCCGCATACTGCTACAATAACTACTATTATAGCTATAATAATTCCAATAATAACTTTTTTATTCATTTTCTAATTACCTCATTTCTTTATAAATTTTTTCCAAAAAATTCTTCTAATTTATTTGTAATTTTTTCTACATATTCTGGATACCAATATGTTTTAATATGTGTTGCTCCATCAATTAAAAATAATTCTTTATTCTTTGTTCCGGTTGCCCTTTCATAGCATCCTTCTGTCATATATAGTGTATCTGCCATTTTTCCTGCCATCATAAGAAGTGGTTGATTTATCATTTCCATTCCACATCTTGCATCAAATGAAAATAAATCTATATTTGAAGATACTGTATATGCAAAACTTGATCCAGTATGTTTATGTGTAATTCCATAATACTCATATCCATCTTTATATAAGTCAAATGGCATTTTTTTAGATTCTTCCGGAGTCATTATGTCTAACATATTTGGTGTATATCTTACTTCTTTTCCAGATAGTTCATCTTCTCTTGCTTTGTAAGCATCTTCTAATCTTTCTGTTATTGTGTTAATTTGTGAATCTAAAAATCCATTTTTTCTTACAATTCCTGTATTGAAAGCAGATAGTGTTGCAACTGCTTTAATTCTTTTATCTGTCCCAGCTGCTCTTAATGTATAGCCACCACCACCACAAATTCCTAAAATTCCAACTCTTGTTCTATCTACACCTTTGTAGCTTACGATGTAATCAATAGCTCCATGTATATCTTCAACTCTGTTTTGTGGTTTATCTGTATTTCTTGGCATTCCCTCTGATTTTCCTTGATATGCTGCATCAAAAGCCATTGTAATATATCCCATTTCTGCTAATTTTTGAGAATATAGTCCTGCTACTTGTTCTTTTACTCCTCCATTTGGATGAGCGACTACAACTGCTGGATATGTTTTTGTTTCATCAAAATTTGCAGGTGTATAAACATTTGCTGAAATTTTCAGTCCATTTAACATATAATTAACTGGATGAATATTTACCTTTCCCATCTTATTTTCTGTAATTGCATTGTCATAAACTAAACCAAATTGATTTTCTTCTTCTTTACTCATTTTTAACACCTCCTAAAAATTTAATTTATCAATTATTTCATTACCATCTGATGTATCAATAACAACCTCTTTTAATTCCATTCCCATAAGTGTTGCAACTCTATTTGCCAAAAATGTTACTGTATTTTTAGTAGCTTCATCTGGTGCACTTCCTTGAGCAAATAAATAGAATTTTTTGCCTTTTAAAACTTCTGCTTCTGGTAGTAAATAAAGTCTGTCTATAAATGTTTTTAATATTCCACTAACTGTGTACCAATAAATAGGAGCTCCAATTACAATAATATCTACTTCTTCAATTTCTTTAAAAACGTCTCTAATTTGATCCTCTTCATTTACTTGCCCATATTGACATATTTTATAATCTGCCATTTGCAAAACATCATGTTCTACATTTTCTAATATTTTTTCTCCAATACGATAAGTGTTTCCATTTTTATTTGGACTACAATTCATAAATAAAACTCTGTTCATAATAAATCCCCTCTTTATAAATTTATTTTTAACATAACAGTATTATATTGACCGGTAGTAACTACCGGTCAATACTTTTTTTAAAATTTTAATATTTTTTTAATAAAAAAAGCAGATGTTCTCATCTGCTCTATATTTTCTCTATATGATTATAATATGAATTTAGTTGTTATTTGTTTTGCTTTTAGTTATTATCGATTCTAACAATGTTACCAATTCATTTTCCGTTATTCCACTTGTTTCTATGTCAAAATAATTATTTTCAAGTTTAAATGATACAATATACATATCTTTATATTGTGAAATTTTCAAGTTTATATCTCCTATTGTTGAGATTTTTTCATTATTTTCTATATAGTAATCTCTCAATGGCTCTCCTATTGTTGATATTGCAATTTGTATACTATTTTCATCATCTTTTTTATATCCAAACACATAATCTCGTAATAAATCATATTTTTTTATATCTTGATTACTTCTAATATACCTTTTATATGTTTCTATTAGTTTAAATTCTTGTGGTACTGTTATGTTCTCAATAAACTTATATTCTTCTGGCAATTTATCTTCATTTATATTTTCTACATTTATATCAAACTTTGCTAATCCAATATCTTTTAATTCGTTTATTTGTAAATCAATTTTTAAACTTTCTCCACTGTTTTGATTACCTTGTTCTAAATCAGCTATTCCATAATTTTGATTTGGTATATTTGTGTTGTTAAATGTATTTGTACCTACAATAATTCCAACTCCTAATATAAATACTGCTGCACTTGAAGTGATTCCATAAATTATTTTTTTATTCATTTTATTCTTCATAACAAACTCCTCTCCGATAGTTTGATACAGCTATTTTTTCTTTTACACTTTTACGTACTTTTTCTTTTAATTCATTATTTTCCATAGCCATAACCTCCATCTTCCAATTTTTTTCTAATGACTTTTCTAACTCTATGAAGTATTGTTTTTACATTACCTATAGAAAAATTTAATTTTTTTGCTATTTCTTTTATTGATTTTCCCTCATAATAAAATAATATAAAAATTTCATATTCTTCTGTTTTTACTAATTTTAAAGTATCTAAAATAACTTTATTCTGTTCGTTTTCTTCTGTTATTTTCTCAATATTACAAATATCAACTAAGTTTTCTTGATAATCTGATATAGGAATATCTACATTTGTATTTCTATACTTATTTCTTATAATATTTTTAGCAGTTCCTGCCAAATATGGTTTTATTTCTGTTGTTTTTAATAAATTGCTACTGTTTTTCCATATAGCAACAAATACATCTGATATTATTTCTTCTATATCTTCATCTGTTATATATATACTTACTCCATTTTTAACTACAATATAGACATAACTATAAAAGTCATCTATTATTTTGTCTATATCTACTTTTTCATTTTTCAGATAATCTTTCAAAATTTCTTTTTTCAATTTAGATCTAAATCTCCTTATATTCTTCAGTTAACTTTCATATACATAGTAACATCTTTTTAAAAAAGGTTACAACTTTTTTTAAAACAAAAAAATAAATATAAAAATTATTTTCTAATTTCTATATTTATTATCTACAAAAATTGTAAATTATCTTTTAAATCAATAATTTAGCATATTATATTTTTTGTTTCATTAGTCCATGTTTGTTACAATAAATATATAATGTCATATTGTTTAAATTTGGAATTCTTACTTCATTTTCTCCTTCTGCATATAATTTAATTATTTCAAATTTATTGTATCTTGAATAAGCTATAAAAGAAATATAATGTTCTTTTGTCATTTCATGATTTATTCTAATTAACAACTCATCTTCTATCTTTTCTATACTTATTCTATGTGTATCATTTACTTCTTCCGATTCTAATTCTGGCAATGTAATACCACAACAAGTTATTACTGCTTTCCCCATTGAATGTATTATATTTCCACAAATAGGACAAACATATAATTCCGATTTTTCAATATTACTTGATTTATTGTTATTTATCACATAATCTCCTGAAATTAACTCTATTACTGATATATTCAAAGCTTTTGCAAGTGGTTCTATAAGTGTAATATCTGGCAAACCTTTTGATGTCTCCCATTTTGAAATAGCTTTATCAGTTACTCCTATAATATTTGCTAATTCTAATTGCGTTAAATTTTTCTTTTCTCTAAGTTCTTTTATAATTTTACCTGTTACATAATTATTCATTTTCAATACCTCCTGTTTAAAATTATAATGTGCTTTATTAGAATTAACAACCTACTTATCGTAGAGTAATAGAAATTGTAATTTGTAATTATAAAACTTGCATTAAACCATATACAATAAATGGACTTGCATACATTACTAAATATACTAATGTTATCCAAGGTTGGTATTCAACATAAAATCTTTTAAATGTTAATGATAACGGATGTGGTATAAGTACCCAACCAACTAAATCAATTATTATTGCCAAAGTTCCCCAAATTAAAGAGCAAGTGATTACATTAGACATATTTACTGTATCTAATCCATTTAAATATAGATAAGCAAATATAGGAAATATAATTAAATTATATAAAGGATGCCAAGGTTTTGTTTTATTATAACCTTCTCCTAACCCTTTGCCTTTTCCTCCACTTTCTTTCATTGATTTCATGTGCAATACTTTAATATTAAACACAGTATGCCCAAAGCCAACCCATGTTACTAATATATAAGCAACAAAAAACCATAACATTAAAAAACCAAAATTCTCCATAACTAATCCTCCAATTATTTCTACAAATTACTATTTTTATGTGATTACAATTTATTATTGTTTTTAACTATGTTGATATTTTTTCTATTACATGCTAGGAATATAATACTTTTGATTCTATTAACAAATTCAACTAAATTTCTCAAGCTCTAAATATGAAACACACGATATAATTTTTCTTTTAAATCTTTCCCACATAAAGCAATTGATAAAACAAGTGTTATTGCTGTTATTCCCCCAGTTATACTAGCTGAAATAGCACTATATTTTGCTTTTATAATTAATAACACAATAACTGCTATACTCACTAATGATAACAAAATTTGATAAATGCTATATTTAAAATATTTTCTTCTACTAACAATTGTTAAAATTAACATTGTAATATTTGCAACGCTAATCATAATCGGCATTCCTATATTGATTGACCAACCTTTATAACCAACAATTTTATCAATCAAATACAGCAATATCAACACTATAATAGTTTGTAGCAAAACATGTGAAGCAATATTTACGTTTTTTCTAATAGAATATAATGTTGTAATCCATGCATATAAAATTCCAATTACAACTAAAAAAGACCATTTTAATTGTGGGGTAACAAGTTCGTTAATTAAAATACAAATAAATATAATTGCAATTGAAATACCAGTTAATATTTTTATTGCTATATGGCTTCTTTTTATATTACTAATATTAGGATATAGCATCATACACCCCATTTCCTTCTGTGCGAATTTCAATATTTTGACTTTTTATGAATTCATAAAAAGCTCTCTCAATATTACAATTTTCTAAAATAGAAGTAAAAGTAAATACTAAATTATTATCATAAGAAATAATAGCTTCTTTGTCTTTTTCTACAGACTCTGCAGATAATAAAAACAAAAAGTTTTGAATCTGATCTTTGTATTCCTCTTTCACATCAACTCTACCTAAATTTGAAATAGTAGTTGTAGAATATTTCCTAATTTCTTTGTAACTAATGCTAGTTAACAGTTTTTTTAAAAACAGCGGAACTAATTTTATAAAAAAGTTTGTTCCAATTTTTATATTTGCTCCCATCGTTTTTTCAATTTCTCTAGGAGTTAATTTTTCTTTAAATTCTATTTTTACTAAATCCAATATTTCTGAAAAACAATATTTGCTTTTTTCACCAACTTTAATATCAACTGACATATAAGTAAAGAAATTTGTAATTGTATTAGATGGATAATATTTTTTTAAATCCACTGGAATACATACTTTTATTGGCCTTTTTGAATTACTAGATTTATAACTTTCTATATAAATGCAATAAATAAGAACAGCTGTCAAATATTCTGTTATTGTTGCTTTAGCTTTCTTTGAAACATTTTTTAGTTGTTCCAAATTTATAAAATTATGAACAACTCCAGTTGCTCCTATAGGAAGTCTTTTCCCTTTTAAAATATATGCTTTAGATGATTTTTCTCTTTTTACTTTTTCTTTATTATAATTTTTCAAATAGCTATCTTCTGTATTATTAGAAAGATTACTTTCTCGTTTTTTGCTTTCTCCTTTTTCAGTTTGATTTTTAATATCTAAATAATGATACGTAATTTCCTGTAAAAATTTAATTGCTGTATTTCCATCTGTTAATGAATGAAATATATCTAAATTTATTTTATTTCCAAAATAAGTTACATCAAATAAATAACCATTGTTTGTATTGGAATCAATAAATCTGCATGGGTAATCATGTTCTTCTTTTACTTCTGGCTTTTGTGTGTTTTCTTCTAAATAATACCAAAAAAATCCTTTAATTAATTTAACTTTAAAAGATATCTGATTTTCTATAACTTCATTTAATGCAACTTGCAATATTTTTCCGTCAATTTTTTCCTTTAATATAACCGATACCCTAAAAACCGATGTAAATCTTTTGTTTGATATAATTGGAAATATTTTTGCTGAATTATCAAGTCTTCTCCATCTTATCCTTTTCTTTCGCATTATCATTTCCTTTCTCTACCCTAATAGTTCTTTTAATAACTTCTGATAATCTTCTTTATTTTTATCCGTTTCTAAAATCCAGTTATGCTGAGCTTTTTGCTTTTCATATATCCATAACTTTTTAGAATCTACTTTTTCTTTAATAATAGCTACATCTGGATTCAAAATATCATATGTACCTGTAAAAATCAACATATTATTTATTTTATCAATTGGACCATAAATAGGACTAACCAAATAATTTTTTGGATTTTCCTTACCACAATATAAACTGCCTGCTAACTTTAATGCATTTTTATTTAAAACTTTATCTTTTTTCTGTATATTATCAATTTCTTTGTTTTGCATAGTTATATCTAACCACGGTGAAATTAGTACAATTTTTTCAGGCATTCTTTTATTTTCCTCTCCGAGTTTTTGAGAAAAAGCCAAACTAATTCCTCCTCCTGCAGAATCTCCCATAATGATAAACTTCTTATCCATCAAATAATTTTCATAAATTTCGTCTGCCATATGAAATACATCTTTATAAGTATTTTTAGGAATTAATGGATAATCTGGTACTAAAATATTTGCATGTGTATCTTCCACTAATCGAGTAATGAAATTCCAATGTGTTTTGCTTAAGCCCCCTGAATATGCTCCTCCATGAAAATAAAGAATATCAAAATCATTATTTGAAACTCCTTTTGGAGTTATTTTATATAATATTTTTTTATCTATCTTATCTGTTTTAATCTCTGAAATCTTTCTCAATTTTTTTGTTGGTTTCTTGCTCTTTGCACGTGTAATATATTCTAGTAATATAATATCAAAAACTATTATTACAAATATCATAATCGATTGAATTATCATTATTTTTTATATTTACCCCCAATATTATTTAGTTTTTTTAAATTTATTTAATTATAATAATTCCCAATTAACTTATATAGATGTTATTTCTTATATAATTTATAAGTTATCTTATAGAATCCCAAAATGTCATCTCTTCTAAAGAGTTTCTTTTATAGTGCATTTCACTTGGTTTAGAATCATCTGATTTATAACCGATAGGCAAAATAGCAACTACTTCATAATTTTCTGGAAGTTCATAAATTTCTTTTACCTTTTGAGAGTCAAAATAACCTATCCAAGTTGTTCCTAATCCTAAATCTTCAATTTCTAGCATCATTTGTGTTGCTACTATAGCTGCATCAACAATACCTTCATCTTTTCCGTCAAACTTTCTTTTCCAAGATATATTTTTATCATAACAAATAATCATTATAACTGGTGCATTCCACCCATATCTTGTACATTCACTTAGTTTACTTAACTTTTCTTCATCTTGTAAAACTAAAATTCTTTGTGGTTGATAATTAACTGCTGTAGGTGCAATTCTTCCTGCCTCTAAAATTTTCTCTATTTTTTCTTTTTCTACCTTCTTATTTAAAAAACTCCTACAAGAATATCTATTTTTGGCTAATTCTAAAAAATCCACGTCTTATTCCTCCAATCTAATCTATAAATTACTAGTAATTATAATAGCATAAAAACAAGTAGCTTTCAATTACTACTTGCTTTTATAATTTGCAAATTTGTTTTTTTATCATTTTTATATTTATCACATATATAAAAAACAACCTTGTTACTCTAGAAAAATCTTACGATCTTTCATGTATAAATGATAGTTATTCTCAATTAACATTTATCTGTATCTAAAGCAGAAAGAGTTGCTAATGTATCTCCGAGCTGACTAAAAAAGGCTGATAAAACATTCAACTCATCTTGTGTTTTATCTTTGGCAATACTACAAGCTAAAATAGAAATAAAGGTTACAAATTCACAATTTTTCATATTCAATACCTCTACTGTATTATATGATTTATCACTACTACTTGATTTAAGTATAGCTTATATAAATGTTATTTGCTCATTTTGATTTATAATCCAGCTCTTTTGTTTTGCTTGCGTTATTTTATCTCCATCTTCACTATCTCCAATTAAAAATGGAGAATTTTCATTATGTTTTTTCATATTTTCTAAAACTAAACCTTTATTAACATTTGCATAACAATATTTGCATAAATGTCCACAACTATTATATGCTCCTATATCATTTCCCATTAGGCAATTACAATCTTGTCTTAGATTCTTTATCTTAGGTGGATTCAATGAGCAATTTATAGATTTTTCAATTATTTCTTGACTCATACAACCATTACATTTTAATCCATATTCTGAAAGGTAAGTATTTTCACAGCAACTATGTATTGTCATATTATTTTCTTTACCTATTGTACTAAAATTTAAAGCAAGTTCTATTTGCTCTTCTTCAGTAGGTGGCTTTATATCCGGTGCATTTCTCTTTACTTTTTCGTATAAATCTAAAAAACTGATGGTGCAATTATTAGTATAACCTTTAAGTTCTTTTGCCATTTTTTTAAAACATTCAATATGTTTCTTTACATCAAATCCGCTTCCAATAAATATAGGGTCATACCTCCACCCAATAGAATTTATACCGATATGCTCTGATAATTTTTTAAAGCTTTCTATTACTTTTATTTTTTCTGTAACATTAGGCTCTATATCTTTTCCATAAGGTGTAATTGTTACAAACCAATATTGTTTATATTTATTTAATTCATCTAAATATTTAAGCATTGGCTCTGGATTTTTAGTACAAAATGCTAAACAGTCTACTACTTCTGGAACTAAACTATATTTTGTTACCTGTGATTCAGAATAAGGATTTCTAACTAATACATATCCATCCCTAATTCTATTCATTAACCATTTTGAATAAAATGCTGGTATATCTGTTCTACATCCTGTATTTATTACCATTTTTAATTCTCCTTTTTATTGTAATTTTTCATTCTAATACTAATGCTTTTTTAGGGCAAAAGTTTGAACATTTACCACATCTTATACATTTATCATAATCTATTTTTGGTGCTTCAAAATCTTTCTGACTTAATGCACCAACTGGACAAACATTTACAGCTGGGCATTTATGATTTTGAGGGCAATTGTCTACTATTATTTTTAATTTTCTATCCATAATTATACCTCCAATTCAAATTGTAATTTATCTATCAAAACTATTTTCATAAATATCCATAAATGAAGTTACAAATCTGGCTTGTTCTTTTTCTTCTTCTGTTCCTGTAGTAACCTGCCATCCGTAAGTTTTATAACTTTTATAGTTAAAATTTGTTAAAGGCAATAAATTAAATTCTTTTTGAATTAGTTTTATTCCTTCTGAATAATCTTTTTTTAATCTTTTTAATGCTTTATTAGGATTTTTAAATACGGCATAACCATATTTATTTGCTCCGACATCAAAATCAATATTTATTTTGCCAAACTTATTTATATCAACATTACCTTTTATATTACCTTCTTCTGCTATATATATTTGTGAATATCTCAAATTATTATCCATTATATATCCACACTTTATAAGTACAAATCTGCCTAACACATTAAATAAAATAATTAATAATATCAAAGTAATTATTTTTAATATTTTATACCTTTTGTTTTTATCATTAGCCAATTTTAAAACATTTAAAATATTTTTCTCTGATTGTTCTTCAATTTCATTTCTTTTCAAGTTTTCTCCTGCAAAAAATTCATTTAAAGATATTTCTAAAAATTCGCATAATAACTTCATATTAGAGTAATCAGGTAAATTTAATCCCCTTTCCCATTTGCTAACGGCATTGATACTTACATTTAATTTTTCTGCCAATTGTTCTTGTGTTAATTTTTTATTTTTTCTACACAAAGAAATAAAAGTTCCAATTTTTATTTGATCCATATTTTTACTCTCCTTTCAAAAAAATAATAACAAATATTGTTTAAAATTAACACATACTAAAGGTTTAAAAGTAAAACAAATTACTATTTGTTTTACTATATACTAACATAAAAGCAAGTAATTATCAACTAATTACTTGCTTTATTCATCATTTACTTAAATACTTTCTTTTGCCAACTTTTCTTTTCACATTTTGGACATTTCATATATCTTTTTCTTCCACTGTGCATTGCAAAAAATACACTTTTATATGTTGGAATATATTTAAAATTACATTTTTCACACTCGTAATATCCAGCTGATTGTTCAATTTTTAAGCAATTTACTATTCCAACAATAAAAACAATACTTCCAAAAATAATAAGTAAAATTCTTACTGCTGAAGACATCTCTATAAATGAAGCAATAAATATCATTACTAAAAACGTTATTGATGATATAAATCCTATAATCACTTCTAATCTTAACATATTTCTATCTGAAATTTCCTTTTGTTTTTTCATTTCTAATAAATTTTCTTCTGCTTTTTTATCGTAATAATTCATCTCAATCATCTCCCCACTTAATAATTCATTTACACTAATACCTAATTCATTGCATAAATCAAGCATTATTCCCGAATCAGGCATTCCTTTTCCTGTTTCCCACTTTGATATTGCTCTATCTGTAATACCTAATTTTTCTGCAAGTTGTGCTTGTGTCACATTTTTGTTCTTTCTGCATTCAGCAATAAACTTCCCTATTTTTACTTGATTCATAATAAACCTCCTTTAATTAAATAATAACAAAGTTATAATCTCATGTACATGAACTATTAGTTGAGTTGTTCTTTTTTATCAATTCTACTTTAAGTAGAGTCAATACGTCAATAATTCTAAAAAAATATAGATTAGAAGTAACTAACCTATATTTTTTCTCTATTATTTCTTAAATATTATCTTCTTAATATAGCTTTCTAACACATCAATTGAGCCTTCTACTCCAAGTTTTGAAGAGTCTATACTAATTTCATAGTTGTTCTTGTCTCCCCATTTTTGAGTTGTAAATCGTTTATAATATTCTGCCCTTTGTTTGTCTACTCGTTTTATTTTTGTTTTTGCCTCTTTTTCAGTTAAATTTTTAAATTTTACTTTTCTACTAATTTTAAAATCTATATCTGATGAATATATAAATAATTTTATAACATTTGGTTTATCTTTTAATATGTAATCTGAACATCTACCAACAATAACGCAACTTTCTGTATTGTATAAATCTTCAATAACTTTTGCTTGTTTTAAGAATAAGTTATCATCTGCACTTATTGGAGTTACTTCTCCGTTTTCTGAAAATGCATAATTTGTAGCAAAACTATACCAAAAACTTGATTTTTGTTTTTCATCTACTTTTTCTAACATTTTTATATCTATGTTGTAATCTTCAGAAACCTTTGTTAAAAGTTCATTATCGTAACATTGCTAATTCTTGTCCTATATATTTTCCACCGCTACCAAATTCTCTACCAATTGATATAACAAAATTTGAAGCTGTAACAGCTTGTGCTTCATCTTGTTTACTCTCTTGTGGAGTCGTTTCTTTAGCCAATTTGCTAATCTTTTTACATTCTATTGAAACTAATAAAACTGTAACTATAAATGCTCCTATGTCTGATACAGGTCCTGCCCATAACATTTTGTATAAATCTCCACATAATCCTAGAATGCATACTCCTGGAACAAGTATTATAACATCTCTCATTAGTGATAATACCATTGCTTTATATGGCTTATCTATTGATTGTAGGAAAATACAACTTGCCTTTTGTATACAGCAAAATAGTATTCCTCCTAAATAAATTCTAAATGATAAACATGCATACTCTTGATAAAATGCTAAGTCGCTTGCGTTACCACCAAATAAGCTTACAATTGCACCTGGGAAAACTTCAAACATTAACATAGATATAATACCTATAATAATATTTGCAAATATTATTAGTTTATACGCCTCAAGCACCCTTTTGTATTGTTTTGCTCCATAATTGAAACCTATTATAGGTTGACCTCCTACTGCAACTCCTAAAGAAAATGCTAATACAATTGCAAATATTTTAAACACTATACCTAATGCTCCACCAGCATCTGTTGCATGAACTCCACCTATTGTTCCAACAACATTATTTGCTACAATTGTAATAATTGCAATTGATATTTGTGTTATAAAACTTGAAATTCCTAATTTCAAAAGCTTACCTAAAACTTTAAAATCCATCTTAAATATTTCTTTAGACATTTTAATAAATTTTGGTTTTCTAAAATACAATGCACAAAGAATAGCTGATATAATTTGTCCTGCAATAGTTGCTATTGCTGCTCCTTGTACTCCCAAATCAAATCCAAAAATAAGAATTGAATCTAATATTAAGTTAATTATTGCTCCTATTACTGTTGAAATCATTGAAAACATGGGAGCTCCACTTGCACGAATAATAGATGCCATTGCAGATGAAAACATAAAAAAAGGTGTACCACATAAAATTATTGCAAAATACTGTTTTGTAAACTCTTGACATCTGTCATCATATCCATTTGCTCCTAATACATTAAGTATTGGTCCCATAAAAACAAATGATAATGCTATTAAAACTAAACTTAATACAATTACTGTAATAATTGCATTACCAACACATTTGTTACTTGTTCTTTCATCTTTTGCTCCTAATGAAATACTGAATAATGCAGCACATCCATCTCCTATAAGTTGAGCTATAGCTAATGCTACAACAGTGAATGGAAATACTAATGTTGTTGCCATTATACCTGACGTTCCAGCTGCACTATTACCTATAAATATCTGGTCAACAATGTTGTATAGTGCACTTACGAGCATTGCTAATACACATGGTATTGAAAATTTAACCAATAGTTTTTTAATTGGTGCAGTTGTTAAATAAAAATTTTCATTCGATTCATTCATATCTTTAATACCTCCTTAAATTTTAGACAAAAAAAATAGCATAGAAACCCTTTTTTGTCGGATTTCTACGCTTTCTTTAGCTGTCCATGACTTTTACATTATACAAAATTTTTTATTCACTTGTCAAGAAAAAATTTTTATTTTCTTTTCTTATTTATTAGGAAATGAGCAAAAAATATACCTATGGATGCACCCAATGTATCTATTAAAACATCTTTTATATCACAACTTCTTCCTGGAACGTAATACTGATGTATTTCATCCAATATTGCATAAATTAAGCAAAATATTAAACTATATATTATTTCTTTTCTATTAGTTATATTAAACTTACTAACAAAAATTACAGTTATTGCTCCTCCCAGTGTATAAATTGTAAAATGCGCTAATTTCCTTATTGGGCGTTGTAAATCTTCAATTTTATCTTCTCTTTCTTCTTGAGACATATTGCTGGTATCATACATTTTATCTACAATAAATCCTACTATACTTCCACTAGTTGTTTTAGATTTCTTTCCGCCTTCTCTAGAAAACATGAATACTGTCGTCATCCAAATAATTATTAAAACTACTAAAATTATTTTTTTATATTTCATTTTTGCTTCTCCTTCTCAATATGCGTTTGTTATGGTCATTTCTCACGGTTCAGGTTGTTATCTGGTCTAAGCTTTAGGATAAGGGCACAGTGGCGTCATAACCTAGCGGGTATTCTCGCAAACGGTGCCCCTACAAATAATTTTTCACTATTCATTATTCATTCGGCAAACACATCGTAGATAATCTCCCGCTATATATTTATTTTTAATTTTGTGTCTACGATTCGTTTTAATTTCTTGTTTTTATCTTTTTCAAGTTTTACATCATCTTCTAATATTTCTTCTGAAAGTTTTTGTACTTCTTTTAACATTGGCATATCTTCAAAAAGATTGGCAATTTTAAATTCAGGAATTCCATGTTGCTTTGTACCGAAAAATTCTCCTGAACCTCTTAATTCTAAATCCTTCTCAGATATTACAAATCCATCATTTGTTTTTGTCATTACTTGCATACGTTCTCTTATTATTTCAGAATTACCTTGATATTTTAATATACAATAAGATTGATATTCTCCTCTACCAACTCTCCCTCTTAATTGATGTAATTGTGCTAAACCAAATCTCTCTGCATTTTCTATTATCATTATACTAGCATTGGGAACATTTACTCCAACTTCTATTACAGTTGTAGATATTAGTATATCTATACTTCTCTCTTTAAATCGATTCATTATTTCATCTTTTTCTTTTGGTCTTAACTTTCCATGCATATATTCTACTTTATAATCTTTAAATACTTCTGTTTTGTAAATTTCAGCTAACTCCATAACAGATTTTGCGTTTATCTCTTCGTTTTCTTCAACTAATGGGCAAACAATATATGCTTGTCTTCCCTCATCTATTTGCTTCTTTACGAAATTATTCACCCTTTCTTCCATTCCTTTTGTTACAGCAAAAGTATCTATTTTTTTCCTGTTTGGTGGAAGTTCATCAATTATAGATATATCTAAATCTCCATATAGTATTAAAGCTAATGTTCTTGGAATCGGAGTTGCTGTCATAACTAATGTATCTGGATTATTTCCCTTTTCTGATATTGTTTTTCTTTGTTTAACCCCAAATCTATGTTGTTCATCTGTTACAACTAATCCTAAATTTTTATATACAACATTTTCTTCTAATAATGCATGAGTTCCAATTAAAATATCAATTTCGCCTGTTCTTAATTTTTCTAATATTTCATCTTTTTTCTTTTTTGTAATTCCGCTAACTAATAATTCACATTTTATATTGTATTTACCTAGTATCTCATTAAAACTATCTAAATGTTGCTTAGCAAGTATTGCTGTTGGAGCCATTATTGTTGCTTGATAACCACATTTTACCGCCTTATATGCACAAATTAACGCTACAATAGTTTTTCCGAGAGCCTACATCTCCTTGAAGTAATCTATTCATCGCTTTATTTGATTCCATATCTGAATTTATTTCTTTTAATACTTTTCTTTGTGCATTAGTTAATTCAAATGGTAATTCTTTTATTATGTCTTCCATTTTTATATTTTTTGAAAACTCTATTCCATTATTTGCAATTTCATATTTATTTTTTAAATTAAGTAAAGTTAATTGCATTGTAAATAATTCTTCAAAAGCTAATCTTTCTCTTGCCAAATTGTAATCATTAAAACTCTCTGGAAAATGTATACTTTTAATAGCCTTATTTATATCATATAAATTATATTTGTTTATAATATAATCTGGTAAAACTTCTTCTAATTCGCCATCTACTTGATTTAAAGCATTTTCTATTATTTGTCTAATTACATTTCCGAGATAATTCATAAGTTAAAGGATATATAGGTATAATTTTTCCTGTATTTTTACTAATACCGTTCCACATCAAATACAGGTGCATTTATTTCTATTTTACCAAATTTATTGCTAACTTTTCCATAAAACATATATGAATCACCAAGTTTAAATCTTGTTTTTAAATATGGCTGATTATACCAAGTAATTTGGCAGGTTCCTGAATCATCTCTTACTATTAGTTTGTATAAAGTAAGTCCTTTTCTAATTCTAATTTCATTCATTTTAGATACACAAATTGCATCTATTAAAGCCACTTCTCCATCTAACAATTCAGATATTTTCTTAGGTTTACTTCTATCTTCATGTCCTCTCGGAAAATACATTATCAAATCTTTTAATGTATATATTCCCAGTTTATTTAGAAGTTTAACACGACTCGGCCCTACACCTTTAAGATATTTTACATCATCCGTTAAATCCACTTGTTTTCCTCCTCAAATCTCGAATATTTTACAAAACGACGTTGGTCTGTTCCCTACATTTATCTGTACAAATTGTTTTCTTTTATGTATGCATCAATTTCTCTTGGAATCAATTTTGAAACATCTCCATTGTTTCTTATTTTATCTCTTACCAAGCTAGAACTTATATCATTATATTTGTAGTCTGACACTAAAATAAAATTCTTCTTGTATTGTTTTATATCTATATTATCGTTAATTATATCATAAAAGGCATTTTCTTTTCTTTCTAAAATTATATATTTATATTTTGTTATTAAATCATTATAGCCTTTCCAAGTTTTAATCCTTTCTAAGTTATCTGTTCCCATTATAAAATATATATCATCATTTACATAGTGTTTTGTTATGATTTCAAAACTATCAATAGCATATAATTTCATATTTTTATCTTTTTCTATATCTAATACCTCTAATTCTTTATTTGTATCACAAACTAATTTAATCATATTATATCTATGTTTAAATTCTATTAGCTCTGCTTTTTCATAAAAATCGCCTATTGGCACAAATATTAACTTATCTAAATTACACTCTTCAACTATTTTTTTTGATAAATCTATATGTGCAATAGTTAATGGATTAAAACTTCCTCCAAAAAAACCTATTTTACTCATAGTTTTCTCCTATATTCTAAATATTTATATATAATATCATAAAATGACATTATTTTCTATAATTAAATAAAATTATATATAACAGACGACCAATGGTCGCCCCTACACATACACAAAATTGCCATAATAAACTTGACTATGAGTAGAATTTAAGATATTATATATTATTATCAATATAACAATTTAAAGGAGATTTTTATTTTATGTTATGTTCAGTATGCAAAAAAAATATAGCAGTTATTTTCACTAATAAAAAGGTTGGAGATAAAAATGAATTTGAAGGATTATGTTATAGTTGCGCTAAAGAAAAAGGCATAAACCCTCTTGAAGTTTTATCTAAACAAGCCAACCTTTCTGAAGAAGAATTAGAAGATATGACAAAGCAATTTGAAACTATGTTTGATGATATGTCTGGTACATTAAACTTAGATAATATAAATTTAGAAGAATTAGCATCAGATTCTGAAGATGATGCACCAATCAAATCTTTTATTTCTAATATTTTCGGTGGCAACAAGCAAAATGATACAGATGCTTCTTCTACTGAAGATTCTAATAAAAAAAGAATTAAAACAGAAAAAAAGCCAAAAGAAAAGAAAAAAAGTTTCTTAGATGTTTATGGAACTAATTTAACTAATAAAGCAAGGAAAAATGAGCTTGATGAAGTAATTGGTAGAGATCGCGAAATTCAAAGAATTATTCAAATTCTAAATAGACGTGCTAAAAACAATCCTTGCCTAATAGGCGAGCCTGGTGTTGGTAAAACTGCTATTGCCCAAGGACTAGCTATTAAAATTGCAAACAAAAAAGTTCCTGCAAAGTTATTAAATAAAGAGGTTTATTTATTAGATATGACTGCAATTATAGCTGGTACTCAATTTAGAGGTCAATTTGAAGGAAGAATGAAATCTATTATAGATGAATGTAAATCTGCTGGTAATATAATTCTTGTTATAGATGAAATTCATAATATCATTGGGGCTGGAGATGCTGAACATTCAATGAATGCAGCAAATATTTTGAAGCCTTCTCTTTCTAACGGAGAAATTCAATTGATTGGTACTACTACTTTAAAAGAATATAGAAAATATATTGAAAAAGACTCTGCTTTAGAAAGAAGATTTCAACCAGTTCTTGTTGAAGAGCCGACTGTATCTGATGCAATTGAAATTTTAAAAGGTATTAAAAAATATTACGAAGATTTCCATAAAGTTCGTATATCTAATCATGTTATTGAGCAAACTGTTAAAATGTCTGAAAAATATATTCACGATAGATTTTTACCAGATAAGGCAATAGATATCCTAGATGAAGCTTGTTCTAGAATTAACTTAAACAACAAAGACTTATATGAATTGGAAATTGCAAAAAATAGATTAGCTGAAATTCAAAAAGAAAAAGAAGAAGCTGTGTCAAGTGATTCTATTGAGGATTATCAAAAGGCAGCCGATTTAAAAACAGAAGAATGTACTTTACAAGATAAAATAGATGAATTAAATAAAAAATTAGTTTTAACAAACCTTACAGTTCAAGATATTGCAGAGGTTATAGAACATACAACAAAAATTCCTGTTAAAAAAATTACAGAAGCGGAAACTGAAAAATTATTAAATCTAGAAAGCAATCTTCATAAAAGAATTATTGGGCAAAATGAAGCAGTTGAAGCTGTATCTCGAGCAATTAGAAGAAATAGAGCTGGACTTCAAAGTACTAAACGTCCCCCATCTTTCATATTTGTTGGTCCAACTGGAGTTGGTAAAACAGAGCTTGCAAAATCTCTAGCTTATGAAATGTTTGGAGACGAAAATTCTATTATTAGAGTAGATATGTCTGAATATATGGAAAGCCATTCTACTTCTAAACTTATTGGATCTCCTCCAGGATATGTTGGTTATGATGACGCTGGTCAATTGACCGAAAAGGTAAAAAGAAAACCATACTCTATAATATTACTCGATGAAATTGAAAAAGCTCACCCAGATGTATTTAATATTCTTTTACAAATATTAGATGATGGTAGACTTACAGATGCGCAAGGAAATACAATAAGTTTTGAAAATACAATAATAATAATGACCTCTAATGCTGGTTCTAACCTAAATAGCAACTCTATTGGCTTTGGTAAACAAACTATGGACAAAGAAAAAATTGAATCTGCATTAAAAGAAATATTTAGACCTGAATTCTTAAACAGAGTAGATGAAATTGTTACCTTTGATAGTTTAACAAAAGAACAATTATTACAAATTGTAGATTTACTATTAAATGAAACAAAAAATGCATTATTAGATAAAGATATTAGTCTTAGTATAAGTGATTCAGCAAAACATTGTATCCTAGAAAAAGGCACGGATTTAAAATATGGTGCAAGACCTCTAAGACGTGCTATTCAAAGATATGTTGAAGATGAGATATCTGATATGATACTAAAATCTGAGTTAGTCAGTGGTCAAACTATTTCAGTAAATGTAGAAAATAATGAACTAAAATTTGATGTAATTTAGAATTTATGGAGGTATATATGTTTAAATATGTTCCAAATATACTAACAATCATAAGATTTATATTGATACCATTTATATTACTTTACGCAACAGAAGATAATTATGTTGCAGTTATAATAGTTTTAACAATTTCAGGAATTACAGATATATTAGATGGATTTATCGCTAGAAAATTTAATTTTATTACAGATTTTGGAAGGCTTGTAGATCCTCTTGCCGATAAATGCACACAAATATCTGTTCTAGTAGTTTTAAGTGTTAAAAATATAATTCCTCTTTGGATTATAATTATTGTATTAACAAAAGAATTATTATGTATTATTGGAGCAACATTTGTATTATGTGAAAAAAACTTGTTACTTCTAGTAAATGGTTTCGGAAAACTTGCAACAGTTATCTTTTATTTAGCAATAATATCTTCAATGATGATAAGGCAATTCAATTTAAATTATAACTTCGACTTATACCTTTATTATCTAGGTGTTGTGCTTACAGTATTTTCTTTTATAATGTATGTAAGATTATATTTAACACATAAATTTATTCCAAGAAGTAATTAAAAAAGCCACGGGATTCCCCCGTGGCTTAATTGCAAATTAAGAATCATAGTAGCGTATCCGGTCGTAGTTGCCGTGAAAAGCCTCATAATCAATAACAGTATCTCTTGAAACTCTTATAAAGTGTTTCATCTTAGGACATCCATTAAATGCTTTTGCAGCTATTCTCTTAACGCTGGTTGGAATTTTTACATTGCTCAGTTTTTCACATCCCTCAAATGCACAAATTCCTATCCGCCAAGTGCCTTCTGGAATTATTGCTTTAAGAAGTTTTTTGCATCCACTAAACGCAAAATCTTCTATTGTATAAATGCCTTTTGGAATTGTTACATTTAAAAGGCATTTAAAACCATAAAATGCCCATCTGTCGATTTTAGTAATCCCCATTGGAACAACTACTGTAACTACATTTACTCGTTCTTCTATATCGAATATGTCGTTCGTAATTGCAGTAGTATCTTTTGGAAGCGTTTTACTCCCTTTTGCTTCCACGCCATTTTCATTGATGTATGTGTACCTGATTTTTAACCCTGCCATAATTCTCCTCCTTTCAAAAACGAAACATAGCAGTTGTCCAAAGTCCTCTTGTGTCAACATTTGCTTTCCTCCACCTTTAAAAGGAAATTTTGCAAATATTAAATTTTGACTTGTATATTATATACTATTTTTATGATTATGTCAACGAACAACGTTGTTCTAATTCCCTACATTTTTCTTAATTTTCCTACAATTTCTACCAAACTATCTACTAAATAATCTATATCTTCTTTTGTGTTTTCATCTCCAAATGTAGTTCTAAGTGCTCCTTTTGCAATCTCGTGTGGCAAACCTATTGCCATTAATACATGTGATGGATTAAGTGAGCCTGTGCTACATGCAGAACCGCTAGATGCACATATTCCCTTTGCATCTAAGTTTAATAATAACGCTTCTCCGGTCTATTCCTTTAAATGAAATATTTGCATTTCCTGGTAATCTAGTTTTTCTATCTCCATTTAATTTTACTTCTGGTATTCGCTCTTCTACCTGTGAAATATAATAATCTCTTAAACTAGTTAATTTTTCATTATACTTATCGAAATTTTTATATGCTAATTCAATTGCCTTACCTAATCCTACAATTCCTGCAACATTTTCAGTTCCTGATCTTTTATCTTTTTCTTGATGTCCTCCATCTTGTATCTTTTTTAAATCTATTCCATCTCGTACATATAATGCTCCTACACCTTTTGGTCCATAAAATTTATGTGCAGACATAGATAGCAAATCTATTCCCATTTCCTGTACGTTTATTCTTGAATTACCAACCGCTTGAACCGCATCCGTATGAAAATATATGTTCTTAAGTTTTGCAATCTCCCCTATCTCCTTTATAGGCTGTATAGTTCCTATTTCATTATTTGCAAACATTATACTTATTAAAATAGTTTTATCTGTTATTGAACTTTTTAGTTCATTTATGTTTATAAATCCATTTTCATCTACATTTAAATATGTTACAACAAATCCTTCTTTTTCTAAACTTTTACAAGTATTTAATATTGCATGATGTTCAATTTTAGTGGTTATTATATGATTACCCTTGTGCAAATTTTCAAAAGCCACTCCTTTTAAGGCAAGATTGTCACTTTCGCTTCCACACCCCGTAAAATACACTTCTCTAGGATGACAATTTAAAACCTCAGATACTTGCATTCTTGCATTATCTATTGCCCTTTTAGATTGTCTACCTAAACTATATATAGATGATGCATTACCATAATTTATAGAAAAATATGGTAACATCTCTTTTAAAACTTCTTCTTTAACTGCTGTTGTTGCAGCATGATCAAAATATCGTACAAACATTTTTCACATTCCTTTCTTATATATTTTATGCATTATATCGAATTTTAGTAATACAAACTTTCTTATTGCACAAGAAAAAGTGCGGGAACTTTCCCGCACCAAATTTGCAAAATAAAATTATTTTCAATCGTCATCTAACAATAAGAACACCTATTCTTTGGAGCTGTTCTTTCGTCAAAGGACAATTCTCAAATGAGTCTGTATCAACAGAAGCATAAAAACCTTTAGGGACTTCAACACTTTTGAGTGAATAGCAATCCTTGAAGGCTTTAGGTCCAATCCTAATAATGGACTGAGGCAAGCATATTTCCTTCAAGCCTTCACAACCTAAAAAGGCTTCTTGCCCAATGACCTTAAGATTTGGGGACAACTTTACTTTCCTTAAATTTACGCATCCTGAAAACGCATTTCCTTGGATTTTTTCTGCACTATCTGGGAGCTTTATTTCTGTTAAAGATTCATGTGCAAAAAACAGAGTTTCGCCAATAACTTCGATTCCTTCCGGAATTTCAATTCGCAAATCTACAAAAGCATCAAGATTTTGCCAATTTTCGTTACGCACAAGTTCGAAGCTAAGCTCTTTTGTGTGATCAGGAATAGGAAGTTCGTACTTTATTCTTATTCCCTTCCGGTCTGCTCCCCTGCACTGGATACTCATCGCCATAATCAAGTTCCTCCTCGTCTAACGACAAAACTTATATTTTCCCCATGTAATTAGAGCCTATCTCTAATTATACAAAAAAGAAAATTTTGCAAATATAATTTTTTTGCATATCGATTATACAATATTTTACAAATTATGTCAATTATGCTAAAGGACGACCAATGGTCGCCCTTACAATATTTATGTAATTAAAAATGCCTCTAAGATTATGTAATAACAATTAGAAAAATACAATTCCTAAAACAACAATTCCTACTATTACTCTATATAGTGCAAATAGTTTGAAACTTCCCTTTTTTAAATATTCTAATAAAAACTTTATTACTACTAATCCAACTAAGAAACTTACTAATACTCCTAAGAAAAACTCAAATGAAAAAACAAATTCTTTAAATTTTAGTAAAGTTGCTCCTAGAACTATTGGCGCAGATAACATAAAAGAAAATTTTGCTGTAGATTCTCTGTCCACTCCCATAGCTCTTCCAGTAGTCATTGTTATACCTGAACGAGAAACTCCTGGTATAAATGCTAGCGCTTGAGAAAATCCGATTATAAATGTTTGTTTTAATGTAAGTTTTTCATAATTTGTATTTGATTTTGATTTTTTATCTACTAAATATAAAATTATTCCCATTACTATTAAAGCTATCGCTATTACTACTGGATTTTCTGAAAAACTTTCTTTATATTGCTCTGAAAAATGATCTAATATAAATCCTATTATTCCACCTGGAATTGTTGCAATTACTATATACCAAAACATTGTACCATTTCTATTTTTTTCTTTTTTAACTACTGATTTGTAACCACCCTTTATTAGTTCTATCCAGTCTTTAAAGAAAAATAATCCTATTGCAAGTAATGTACCAAAATGTAAAGCCACATCAAAAGATTCTGGAATAGTCCAATTAAATATCCAAGGAATTAAAAATAAGTGAGCAGAACTTGAAATTGGTAATAATTCTGTAAGTCCTTGAATTGCACCTAATGCTATTGCTTGAATTGCTGTCATTTTTGTTTTCTCCTCTCTGGTATTTCTCTGTAGTTACACGGACGAGCTTTTGCTCGCCCCCCTACAATTATTTAATTTCTTTAAATATGTTATAAATTGTTTCTTTAATAAATTCTGCAGATGTCGTCGGAGCTACTTTACCAGGCAAAGCCAATGCCCAAATTGTTTTTATTCCTTTTTGTCTTGCAGCATCTCTATCAACTCCACCAGGATTTGATGCTATATCTATTATTAAACAATCTTGTTTTACTTTGTCTAATCTATCACCATTTAATATTATAGATGGTATTGTATTTATTATAATATCATAATTTCCTATATTTTCGTCTAACACATTTAAATGAACAGGATTATAACCATATGCCTTAATCCAAGCTATGTCTGCTTCCTTTCTGGCCTCGCAAGATACTCTTGCTCCTATTCCATTTAACATTTTAGATAATATTTTTCCAACTCTTCCAAAACCTAATACTAAAACATTACTTCCATGAATTGTTGAAAGAGTTTCTTGCATTGCAATTTGAATTGCACCTTCTGCTGTTGAAATTGTATTTAATACAGTTAACTCTTCTCGTGTCATTATATCTATAATATCTATATTTTTTCCGTCTGCCAATGCCATTACTTCTTCAGATATACTTCCTGCAATAAATTTCTTACCATCAAGTTTAACGAGTAAATCTTCAATAGTTATATTTTCTTTACTAAAAGGTGTGTTTATTTCTACTTTATTACTTGATAATGGTATTGGTCCAATAACAATATCGCTTGAAGCTATTGCATCTACTATTGTTTTAGTTTGTATTACACCTTTACATTGGTTTAAACTTTCTGCTTCTTCTAACGCATAAGTATATACTGTATAGCCATCATTAACTAATATTTCAACTAACTTTACTATTCTTAAGTCTCCACCTATAATACATAAATTTTTATTCATAAAAACCTCCCTATAAAATTATTCACGGAACGATGAGAGCATCGTTCCCTACATAAGTATTTCCACAAAAGGTGCCTATGCAATTAAATGTCCCTTTGTTTTTCTTGCATTTCAGTTTCTACTTCTAATTCTTGTATTTTATCTTTTTCTAATAAACTACGCTTTACTTCATTTACATTTAAACTTTTAGTTAATTCATAGGTTTCATCTAAATGTTCTATTACCATCGCTTCTTTTTCTGTAAGTTTAATATCTTTTTTTGTTTCTTCTAATACATTTATTGGTAAATTTATATATTGTCTTACTATTAAAAATATCGGTTCATCTTTTATTATATTTACATATTTTCCATCTAATTCTATTGCTTTATTTGCGAACGTGATTGCTTTATCTTTTTCTCCATTTATCATATATATTTTTGCTAATTCATAATATGCATCTGCTTCTAAATCTCCCATTAAAGATTTTGCAAAATATTCCTCTGCAGATTCAATATCTCTATATAACATAGAAATCTTTCCTAAGCAATAATACCCATTATATATCTCATGATTTATTTCTGCAGCCTTATCATAGTACTCTTTTGCAGATTGAAAATCGTTTAACATGGTATAAACTAATCCTAAATTATAATATAAATCGTAACTATTTGGATTATATTTTAACGCGGCCGAATATACACTAACAGCCTCTTTATATCTCTGCTCATTACACAATATATCTCCTAAAAGATTTGTTGCATTTAAATCTTCTGGCTTTTTAGATAATAAATTTTTTAAAACTTCTGTTGCTTCATCTGGTCTTTTTAAATCATTTAAAAGAAATGCAAGTTTGTATTCTATATCATATTCATCGTTTTTTAGTTCTATTACTTTAATATACTCATCAATGGCTTTCCTAACGCCACCTTCTTTTTCATAAATTTCTGCTAACATTATATGTGCATCACAATTATTAGGATATTTAGTTACTAAATTTATAAGTCTATCTTTAGCCTTTTTTGTATTTCCTAAAGATAAAAGCATTTTACTTATCCATAAATTTAAAGAGTTTGAAATATTTATACCTTTTTTCTCCAACACAATTACTAAGATGGGCAAAATAATTGCAAATAAATACATTACTATTTTTATAAATGCACCTTCCCAAATGTTAAATAGTATTGATATAAAGTTTATTGCAATTCCTATTGCTTCTATAGCTAATATTGTAATATATGTTGTATCATTCTTTTTTACTAATTTTAACAAAAAAATATTTATAAATAAAGAAAAAGCTATTACATTAAATAATATTTTTTCTATCATTCTAACTTTAATTCCTTTCTAATACAAAAAATAATATATTATTTTCCAAATTTCTCTTTATATTTTTCTATACATTCTTCTATTATTCTTTCTGCATCTTCTCTACCTAATATTTTTTCTACCATTGTTTGTTTTCCTTCTAATTGCTTGTACACCTCGAAGAAATGCATTATTTCTGCTGATATATGGTTTGGTATTTCTGTAACATCATTATAGCAATTTAAAAATGGATCTTTCTTTGCTACAGCTATAATCTTTTCGTCATGTTCTCCTCCATCTATCATCTTTATAACTCCAATTGGATAACATTCAACTAATGCTAATGATTCTATATTTTCTTGACATAAAACAAGCACATCCAATGGATCGTGATCATCTGCGTAGGTTCTTGGAATAAATCCATAATTTGCAGGATAATGAGTTGCTGTATATAGTACTCTATCTAATTTTAACATACCTGTTTCTTTATCTAATTCATATTTATTTTTTCCGCCTTTTGTTATTTCTATTACAGCCACAAAATCATCCTTTTGTACCCTATCTTCTCTTATATCATGCCAAATATTCATTGTACATTCCTCCTTAAAATCATTAGATATATTTTATTCCAAAATTCATCAAAAGTCTATACTTTATATAAAAAAAGTCCACATTTATGTGAACCTTTTTGCTATTTTCCTAAAAATTTATCTTTACCGTCTTTTATTTGGTCTATTACTTAATGTATTATCTATTTTTATACTTCCAACATTATTTCGAATATTGTTTCGAAATTCTTGAGCTCTTAATCGTCTATTAAATTCGACATCTCTTTTCTCTTTTAGAGCCTTTTTATATGTAGCCATTGCTTTTTCTCTAGGCTCACTATCTTTTGGTAAATCTATCTTATCTATTGTCGTTATTTGTATTTGTGGCCTAACAATTCCAAGTATTTGATTTTTTGCTACTTCTAATCTTGTTTCATCTTGTGTATTGCTTGCATTTTCAGAAGTGCTATTTATTGCATCTATAACAATATTTATATCCATTTTATTTTTCCTTTCACTAAAAATTTATAAATATAAAAGGTTTACTAAACAGTAAGCCCTTATATTATTATCTAGATTTAATTGCCAATTCTCTTATAACTTTGTCCTTTCTTCTATCTACATCTCTTATATCAATTTGTGGTACAGACTTTTGAACACTTTCTCTATATTGTGCAGCTTTATCTACTTTGGGTTGAACACTTACAGCACTTACATTTTCTTGTTTCTTTTCCTCTGTTTTAAAGAAATTCTTTATTTTATTTTTAAATTTACTCCAAAAAGATATCTTTTCTGTTGGTTTTATTAAACTTGTATTATTTTCTATTCCATCAAAACCAATATCTTTTTTAGCTTTTTTATTATTACTATAATTGCTTTTGTAACCTCTCGAATCTTTACTTGTATCTTCGAAACTTTTATATAATGGATTAACATAGCTTAAATCTCTTCTATATTGTTCATAAGAAGTTGTATATGAACTAATTGTTCTTTTCTTATTTGTAGTTGTAGATAATTCTTCTATTGGTTTTCTTTCTACTCTTGATCTAGCTGCTAATCCACTATTTGTCATCATCATAGTCAATTCACGATTATATTCATTATTTTTTAATGGTGCAGCTTCTAATTGACTTGTTAACTTCTCTCCAGCTTTTTCAATTAGCGATTTAAATTTGTTATCATCTCTATTCTTAGCTACACGTCTAGCTTCTATTGCAGTATCTAAAACTTTTTTATATTCTAAAGAGTCCACACTAGCTTTTCCATATTTTCTATTATTATAATATGAATTTCCTCTTGAATTATTGTTTGACCTTGAAGTATTAGATATACCAGATATTCTTTCCATATCTCCAACTCCTTTTTACATATACTATTATAGCACTGTTTTCCTAATTATGTCAAGTATTGCAGGGTAAAAAAGAACAGACTTAAGAGTCTGCTCTCACAATATTTTATATTACACATTAAGCCTCTACTTTTTCTTTTTGACTTTCTACTTTATTTTCTTCTATTTTTGTTTCTTTTTTATCTTCTGGCAAACATAAATTTAATATAATTCCAACTATTGCAGCTAAACTCATTCCAGATATTGAAACTGATAAATCTCCACTTGTAATAGCTATTGTTGCTCCACCTAGTCCTAAAACTAACATTGCAGATGCAACTATTACATTTTTTGTTATTCCAAAATCTACTCTATTTTCTATTAAAACTTTTAAACCATTAACTGCAATAAATCCATATAGTAATAATGATACTCCACCTAAAACTCCATTTGGTATAGTAGCTATTATTGCTGTGAATTTAGAGAAGAATCCTAATATTATTGCCATTATTGCAGCAAGTCCAATTACCCATACAGATGCTACTTTTGTCATGCCAACTACTGATGTGTTTTCTCCATATGTTGTATTAGCTGGTCCTCCTATAATTCCTGCTACAAATGTTGCAATACCATCTCCTAATAATGTTTTATCTAATCCTGGATTTTTTAATAAATCTTTGTTTATTATAGCGCTTAATGCTGTATGATCTCCTATGTGTTCAGCCATTGTAACTAATGCTATTGGTGCAATTGTTAATATTGCTCCAAAATTTGGTGTGTAGTGTACAAATGGTATTTTGAAATTTGGCACTCCAATAATTCCTGCTTCTGAAACAGTTGAAAAATCTATCATTCCTAATGCTATTGATACTAAATACCCACTAACTATACCAACTAAAAATGGTATTACTTTTAAGAATCCTTTTCCTTTAACTGCTACTATTGCAGTTACTAAGAATGAAACTAATGCAACAACTACTGTTTTCCATTCTATTGCAGCTTCTCCTGCACTTAAACCTATTTGTCCTATTGCAGATGGCGCAAGACCTAAACCTATTATCATAATCATTGGTCCAATTACTATTGGTGGTAATAATTTATTTATCCAGTTTTTTCCTATTAGTCTAACTATTAGAGAAAAGGCAATGTAAATTAGTCCTACTACCATAATTCCTGTCATTGCTCCAGAAATCCCACCTTTTGCGTATGCCGCTACTAATGGTGCAATAAATGCAAATGAACTTCCTAAATATACTGGTGATTTTCCTCTTGTACATAATATATAAATTAAAGTTCCTATACCTGAGCTTACTAGTGCAACTGGTATTGTTAATACCTCTTCTCCAGCTCCAGCATTTACTAAAATCGGAACTAATATTGTAGCTCCAAACATTGCAAACACATGTTGTAGTGCAAGTATTAGCCATTTTCCAATACTTGGTTTTTCGTTTACATCTAATAGCATTTTACTTTCTCCCATAAAAACCTCCTAAATTATTAAATATTATTGAGATTTTAACACCCTAGAAAATTCTACTACATGTTTTTACAAATTGCAACAAAAATATTATATATTATCTCTCCTTATTGTTTCTATTATGTTTTGCTTGTTTATTTTATTTAATGAAAATCTCATTATTGACCAAACAAGTAAGAATACTGCTATTATTGATACTAAAATACCGTTTACTGGTATCTGATATGCAAATTCTACTCCTTGGCTCACTCCTTTAAATATTAAATATGATAATCCTATTCCAATAGGTATTCCTATTAGCAAAGATTTTAATCCATAAAATACACTTTCTAATCTTATCATTTTATTAAATTCTTTTTTAGTCATTCCAACAGACTTTAACATCGCAAATTCCTTTGATCTTAATTCCATAGATGTAGTTATTGTGTTAAATATATTAGTTATTCCAATTAGTGCTATTACAGCTATGAATCCATAAAGGAATATGGCAATTAGTAGATATAATGATTGAATAGTTCTCATAGCTTCATTAACATTTTCTATATTATATCCATTTTCATTGGCTAAATATGCGTCAATATCATCTTGTAATTTATCTGCATTGCTTGAATCTATGTACATAGTTATATAATCTCTTACACTTTCTTCATATTTATCCATAACTTCGTCACTTATAATTATCATTCCACCAGTACTATATAAGTTTTTCATACCCATTGGTCTATTAAATGTTATTGCACAAATTTCTATTTCTATATTAGCTTCCTTGCCATTACTTGAAAATATTTCTCCTTTAATAATATCTCCTTTTTTATTATCATATATATTCGTTTCAGATTTTTTTGCATTTCCTTTTCCATCATATTTATATGTTACATAAGAATTTATTAATATTGCTTTATCTTTACACTCTTCATAATTTAATCCTAATTCTTTTATATACCTATTATATTCGTCTTTTCCTACAGAAAAAACTGTAATATAGTTTTCTTCTGAATCACCTTGTATTAATTCCTCATGATCATTAGAATATTTCAAACTACTGGTTCTAATATCTAAATCTCTTTGTATTGTATATTTGTTAATATTCTCAAACCCTGATATTGTTTCTAGTTTTCCTAAAAGTCCTTCTATTTCTTTACTATTTCCCCTAACTGCAATATTAAAGTCCATTTCATTTGTGCTTATTTTTACTGTTTTAAATGCAAAATCTACAAAGCTAGAAGTTGCAATAAATACTGCTACGCAAACTACTATTGAAATAACAGTAGTTCTATATTTCTTGTTATTTCTTTTTAAATTTTTATATGCTATATCTCCACCAATTCCAAAACAGTTTTTTACAAATTTTGGTGATTTTACTTTTTTAGTTTTAATTTTTATATCCGCACTTTCTCTTATAGCATCTATTGGAGTTATTTTGGATGCTCTTCTTGCACTGCTTCTTGCAGATAAAACACAAGTAATTGCGCTTAACACTAAAGAAACTAATATTGCTATAAATGATATCTCATATATTAGTCCAAACTCTAATGAATCTTTTAATAGCATATTACATATATTTATTAAAATAAATGACGCGATCATCCCTAAAGCTATTCCTAGTGGAATGCCTATTATTGCTAAGACAATGCTTTCGAAATAAACATTTTTCTTTATTTGTTTTGACGTAGCACCAACTGACGATAACATTCCATATTGTTTTACTTTTTCTGTAATTGATATTGCAAAACTATTTCTAATACAGAATACTGATGTTCCAATTATTATAATTGTAACAATAATTGCAACACTATACATCATACTCATTAACGAATCTGAAAAATCAAGTGTTTCGTATCTTACTAAATATTCATTTCTTGAACAATTATATTTAAGTATATCTGTGTCTTCAAGTTCTCCTCTTTCATAACTTTTTAGAGTTTGCTCACTTATTCCTAATATATTTGCTGTTGTTTCATAATGATTTTTTAGCCCATCTTTATTATATCTTACATATATATTTGTATTTTCTGTAATATTGTTTTCATCTAAACAAGTAATTATTGTATATCCTGGTGCAGTATATGGCTCTATTGATGGTCTTTCTATTATTCCAACTACTGTATAAGTATTGGTAAACTTTTCTTCTATGTGCTCTTTATACTCTTCATGTTCTCCATTATAAGGATTATTTTGGTCCAATTTATATCCATTACTTATTCTATCTCCAATATTCAAAGTTAATGTATCTCCTAAGTTGTATTTAACCCTTGCATTTGTTTTTATATGACTTGAAATTACAATTTCATTTTCATTTTCTGGAAGTCTTCCATCTATTAAATTTATTCCCAAATTATCTAATGCATCTTTTGAAAATGCTTGCAAATATAAATATGGTTTATCTTCATTTTTGCTATTTTCTAAATAAGCATACCCTACACTTTGAGTCATATATGATTTTTCTACATTTCTATTGTTGGTAATATATTTTATTTCATCTTTCGGTACATCATAAAATTCATAATGAAAATCTCCACTTGCTGTTTTTTCATATTCAATAAAACTTGCTCTAAAGCTAAATACTAAACTAGATAGTGCAACAATTAATGCTGTTGCTAGTATTATTCCTATAATTGTAACAATAGTTCTTTTTTTATTTAATTTTAAATTTTTTATCGTTAAGGTTTGTAATATACTCATTTTTCACACTCCCATATAATTGTGTTATATTAAATAGAAAATATAATTAAAAAATAAAATTATGAATGCAAATGGAAAAATTTTAGAAATTTTTATGCAGATTTTATGGAAAGAGTTCAAGCTTGCCTTGGAAGGGTGCCATAAAATCAAATTAGAATTTCTCAAATTTTGTAATGTAGCCGAAGAATTTTATTTTTTACTATATTTTCGTATTTTAGGTTAATTTATAATACGTCCGTCTTCGATTCTAACAATTCTATCTGCCAATTTTGCTATTTCTAAATCGTGTGTAATCATTATTATAGTTTGATTAAATTTTTTGTTAGACATTTTTAATAACTCAACAATTTCATCACTTGCTTTAGAATCCAAGTTTCCAGTTGGCTCATCTGCTAAAACTATTGCTGGATTATTCATTAAAGCTCTTCCTATTGAAACTCTTTGTTGTTGCCCACCAGATAATTGGTTTGGCAAATGTGTTTTTCTATTTTCTAAACCTAATGTTGTTAATAATTCCTTTAGTCTATCTTCATTTACTTTTCTTCCATCTAAATCACAAGGCAAAGTTATATTTTCTTCTACATTAAGTATTGGTAATAGATTATAAAACTGATATATTAAACCTATTTGTCTTCTTCTAAATATTGCAAGTTTATCATTATTTAATGAATATATATCTTTTCCTTCTATAAACACTTTTCCTGAAGTTGGTCTATCTACTCCACCTAATAAATGCAATAAGGTAGATTTACCGCTTCCAGAGCTTCCTACAATGCTAACAAACTCTCCTTTGTTAACTGAAAAAGACATGTTGTTTACAGCAATAACTTCGTTTTCTCCTTTTCCATATTTTTTAGTTAAATTTTCTACTCTTAGAATTTCTTCCATTGTTTTTTCCTCCTTTTTAGGTATTCCCTTAGAACTGTGCCCCTACGATTACAACGGAACGACGAGGGCGTCGTTCCCTACAATATTATTATAAAAATTAAAAGTGACAGTTTTGTGACTATTAAAAAAAACAGCAAAAAAATTTGCTATTTTTTTATTACATATTTATTTTCATATATTTTACAATAAATTTTGTTCCAATTCCAACTTCACTCTCTACTGTTATATATCCATTTTGCTTTTCTATAATATCTTTTGCAAGTGATAAACCTATTCCGATGCTAGATTCTGAAGAATTGCTAGCTTTATAGAATCTTTCAAATATATGCTTTATATCCTTTTTATTTATACCTTGTCCATCATCTATTATTTCTATTTTACAATAAATATCATTTTCACTGATGTCTACTATTACCTTTGAGTTTGCATGTTCTATTGCATTTTTTATAATATTTTGTATAGCTTCTTTATTCCAATTATAATCTCCATTAATATAAACATCTTTTTTTCCTTGTATACTTAACTCTACATTTTTTACTTCTGCCATTATTTCCAAATTATTTTTTATTTCATAAAGCATATTATAAAGATTTACTTTCTCTTGTAAAAATTCCACAACACCTGCATCTAACCTAGATAATTGTAAAAGTGCAATTACTAAAAAATTCATATCTTTTATTTGTTTTGATATTTCTTTTAGGAAATCTTTTCTTGTGTCATTATCCATGTTTTCGCTTTCGTTTAAATTGTCTAATAGAATTGATATTGATGTTAATGGTGTTTTTAGTTGGTGTGATATATCTGACACAGACGCAGATAGTGCTTCTCTTGAAGCAACTGAATTATCGGCAGTTTCCTTTAACATTACTGTTATTTTATATAACTCATTTTTTAAACTGTTTAATTCATCTTCTGAATTTTCTTCTATATCTAATGAATATTCTTTATTTGATAATTTTTGAATATACCTAGTTAATTTTTCTATTCTTGCTTGTCTATGTTTTAAATAACATATGAATACTAGAATAATCAATAAATCTGCTACAACTAATATAATGCAGTTTGTTATTATTATATTTCTTTCTTGGTTTCTCGTAGAAAGTACGCTTATAGAATCTTCTTGTATTCCATATCTCTTAAGTACTTCTCTTCCTTGTTCTGAAACTTGTGTATTATTTAGAATATGTATTATTTTCTCATCGTCTATGTTAGGATATTCATTTTGTATTACACCTATTATACTTGCTATCGTATTATTAACATTGTTTCTATATTGCTCTACTTGCTTTTTAGTTGATATTAGAAGTATTGTGGTAAACGTTATTGTTATAACAATAAAAGAAAAAAATAATTTTTTTATCTCTTTATTTTTTAATAGATTCATTATTCCTCCGCCCTATACCCTAGTCCTCTTACTGTTTTTATTATGTTCCCATCTTTGTCTCCTATTTTTTCTCTTATTCTTTTTATATATACAGTTAAGGTATTATCTTCTACAAAATTTCCAGCTATATCCCAAATGTCGTTTAGTATTTTTTCTCTTGTTACTAGCTTTCCTATGTTAGAAAATAAATTTACTAGTATTTTGTATTCTAATTTTGTTAATTCTATTTTCTGATTTCCATTAAATACTTTTCCGCTATTTGTGTCTATTTTTATATCTCCACATATCAAGCAATTATTTTGTTTGTTATTTCTTCTTAGTACGTTATTTATTCTAGATATTAGTTCTCTGTTTCTAAATGGTTTTATAATGTAATCGTCTGCACCTATATCAAAACCTTGCACTACGTCTTTTTCATCATCTTTTGCTGTTAGAAAGATTACTGGTGTTTCTGTTTTATTTTTAATATATTTGCATAATTCAAATCCACTTCCATCAGGCAAAGCAATATCTAATAAGATTAAATCAAATTTTTCTGTATCTAGTAGTCTTAATGCTTCTATTTTTGTCTTTGCTATACTACATTCAAATTGTTCTTCTTTTAAAAGATATGATAATCCTAATAATATCGATTGGTTATCCTCTACTAATAGAATTTTATTCATTGACATTGCTCCTTTTTTAGGGTATTCCTTTAGGGACGGGCAGACACAAGGCCTGCCCCTACAAATAATTATTCATTACCAGAATGACGTTGGTCTGTTCCCTACAGTTATTATTGTTCTTTTACAATCTCACAAATTAGATCTGCTGCCTTTTCTACTCCTAGGTAATCGCTGTTTATGCATATATCATAATTTTCGCTATTATTCCAGTCTCTTTCCGTGTAATGTTTATAATGGTTTGCTCTTAATTTATTTATTTTTTTGATTTCCTTTTCTGCATTTGTTTTATTTATTCCATAAATTTCAGTAACTCTCTTTATTTTATTTTCCATATTGCTATAAATAAATACTTTTAATACATCTTTTCTTGTGCTTAATGTAAAGTCTGCACATCTTCCTATAATTACACAAGATTCTTTATTAGCAATTTCTTTTACTAATTCTGCTTCTTTTATAAACAATTCATCTGCATTACTTAAACTTGAATAATAGCCACTGTTTAAGCTATCTAAGGTATCTCTCTTTTGCTCGTTACTTTCTATGTACTCTTCTGATAATCCAGTTTGTTCTGATAATTTTCCTATAAATTCTTTATCGTAAAATTTAATTCCTAATTTATTTGCAACAAGTCTACCTATATATCTTCCTCCTGAACCATACTCTCTTGATATCGTAATAACTATGTGTTTATCTATTTTTTGGTCTGTACTAGTATCATCTGGTAAAGCTTCACTTTTATATGTTACTTTTCCTAAATGTTTTACTTCAAGTGCAAGTAAAATAACTGCTAATACAAATGCTATTCCATCTGCAACTGGTCCTGCATAAAGCACACCCATAAGTCCAAAAATACTACTTAAAATTATCATTGCTGGAATTAAAAATGCAATTTGTCTTGATAATGATAATATTGCACTTTTAATACTCTTTCCAATTGCTTGGAAGAAAATCCCCGCTGGAATTTGTATTCCATTACAAATACATAACAATAAATATGTTCTAAAAGTTAAACATGCATATTCCATATATAGCGCATCACCATCACCAAATATAGAAATTAATTTATCTGGTATTGTTTGGAATAATATAAATGCAATTGTACTAATTAACACGCTTGTTCTTAAAACTATTTTTAAAGTTTCTTTAACTCTATCAAATTTTCTTGCCCCATAATTATAACCAAATATAGGTTGTGATCCAACTGTAATTCCTATAATTATACTATTTAAAATTTGGCTAACTTTCATAACAATACCTAATACTGTAATTGGTATTTCTGGTCCAAATTTTGATTCTGCTCCATATTTTCCTAACAAATTATTTTCAACAGCCATTACAAATACGAAACTCATTTGTGTAATAAAACTGCTAACTCCTAATGTTACTACCTTTCTTGCTACATTAAATTTTATTTTAAACATTTCTTTATTTATGTCTATTGATTTGAATTTTCTAATGTAAGATATATTTAATACAAATGTAACAAACTGACTAAATATAGTTGCAATCGCTGCACCTTCTACTCCCATTTTAAATACAAAAATCAATATTGGATCTAATATAATATTTAAAACTGCACCTGTAACCATTGATGTCATTGAAAACTTAGGACTACCATCTGCTCTTATAATAGAATTTAAAGTAGTTCCTATTATCATAAAAGGCAACCCTATTGCTATAATTTTCCCATAATTTGTTGCATAATCTCTTAATGCATCTGTACATCCAAATACATTTAAAAGTTGTGGTAAAAATATTAGTGTAATTGCAGTAAAAACAATTGCAATTATACAAGATAATGCAATACCATTACCCACACCTTTTGTTGCTTCATCTTTCTTCTTTTCTCCTAACTTTAAACTTAAATATGCAGATGCTCCATCTCCTAACATTAAAGCAAATGCTAATGCCACCATAGTTAATGGAAATACTATATTTGTAGCTCCATTTCCTAAATAACCAACTCCTTGCCCAATAAATATTTGATCTACAATATTGTATAATGAGTTTACAAGCATTGATATTATGCAAGGGATTGAAAATCTTCTAATCAATTTACCTATTTTTTCTGTTTCTAATATATTTTCCTTTTCCATTTCTTTCTCCTTATAAAAAGGCGCAAAATTGCGCCCATTCGTTCTAATATTTTTGTAAAATTTATTATTTTTGTTTATATAATTTAAATAAATCCTTCAATTTTAATCTATTTCCATAATGTAATATTGCTGCTGAATATACTTTAATTGAAACCATTGCTAAAATTACAGCAGTTACTATCAATACTATAATTGAAATTACTATTTCTCCTCCTGTTACAGCTCCTGCAAGTATTCTTCCTGGCATTGAAAATGCTGATGAAAATGGGAATATTGATGCAAATTTACTAGCAGAACTGTTTGGCATTGTTGATGTAAAATATGCTAAATAGAAAGATATAAGTGCTATCATTGATATTGGTGTACTAGCACTTTGAACATCTTCTACTTTGCTAATTGTAGCACCTGTTACAGCACTTAAAAAAGCATATACTGTATAACCCAAAATGAAGTATATTAAGCATATCAATATATCTGATACATTTATATTTAATCCAATTAACATTTTTGATATTAAATCAAAATTACTTGGAATAAATACTTTGTATGATATTACTGCAACTAATATTAGTCCAACCAATTGGCCTAAACCAACTAATCCCATTGCTATTGTTTTTCCTATAACTATTTTTGTTGGAGTTGTTGATGTAACTAATGTTTCCATTACTCTTGAAGTTTTTTCGCTAGAAACAGATGTTGAAACACTATATCCATAGAAATAAACTGCAAAGAATAATATAAATGAACTTGCCATTGCAATCACAAAATTTTGGTTACCATTATCATCTTCTAATCCTTGAATTTCGTAGGTAATAGGAAGATTAACTGCTTGAATTAGGTCTGGAGATGCATTTTCTTGTAATAATAATCTGTTTGTATTTACACTTTTTATTATATTTGAAAATATATCAGCTGTCATTTCGTTATCTGAAAAGGCATCATCTTTTTTTACTATATAATCAAAAGCAACAGTATTATCAACTTTTTTAAGTGAAATTGCTATATCAATTTCTCCATCCATTATTGCTTTTTTTACATCATTTAATGATTTATCATTAAAATATTCTATATCATAATCTAATCCAATTTGATTAAATAATTCAGAAGAAGCATTTAAAACATTTTCACTATCAACTATTTGTACTTTTAACTTTTCATTTTCTTCGCCTCCGCCAAACGCATTTATTATATTTGGAACATTGCAAAGAAGAACTATTATAAGTATCATAATTGCATTTGTTACTATAAAAGATTTTTTCTTTATATATTCTTTTACTGTAAATTTTACTATTGTAAATAAGTTTTTCATGCTACTCACCTACCTTATCTATAAATATTTGATGTAATGATGGCTCTTTTATTTCAAACTTATCTAATTTAATACCTTTTTCTACAATTTGTTTTAAAATATCTTGTGCCATTTCTTCACTTTTAATTTTTATTTCATAGCTATTTACTTTTTTTTCTATAATTTCTGCATCATCTGGTATTATAGAACTTAAATCATCATAAGATTCCAGTAACAGATTGCTTTTTCCATAAGATTTCTTTATTTCAGATAAATTTCCTTTAACTATAGTTTTTCCTTTTTTTAAAATTACAATATCACGGCAATATTCCTCTACTACCGCCATTTGGTGGCTAGAAAGTATTATATATGTTCCTTTTTCAATTAGTTCTTCTATAACACCCTTTATAATTTGTGTATTAACAGGATCTAATCCGCTAAAAGGTTCATCTAAAATTAACAATTCTGGATTATGTATAATTGAAATTATCAATTGAACTTTCTGTTGATTACCCTTAGATAATTGTTCTGCTGGTTTATCCATATAATCATATATTTCTAATTTTTTACACCAATATTCTATTGCATTCTTTGCTTCGTCTTGTTTCATTCCTTTTAATGTAGCAAAATACATCAATTGATCAAATAATTTTGTTTTAGGATAAATTCCTCTTTCTTCTGGTAAATAACCAAAATTTACATTCTCTCTTTTTACTTCTTTTCCATTCCAAGTAATAATACCTGAATCTTTATTTAATATTCCAAGAATCATTCTTATTGTAGTAGTTTTTCCTGCTCCATTAGAACCAAGCAATCCAAACACACCTGGTTTATCTAACTCAAAAGAAATTCCATCTACTACTTTTTTTCCAGAATAACTTTTATGTACATTTTCAACTTTAAGTCCCATAATATACCTTCCTTCTATAATACGGGTCGCCTAAGGACGCCGACCCCTACAAATAATTATTCACTATTCATTATTCACTCAGCAACCGCTCCGTAGCTAATCTTCCGTGTATCTCTTGCAATAACTAGTTCCTCATTTGTTGGAATTATATATGCTTTTATTTTTGAAGTAGATTTTGTTATTTCTATTTCTTCGCCTTTTACATTATTTGCTGTTTCATCTATATCTACTCCCATAAATCCTAAATAGTTGCATATTCCCTTTCTCACATTTATTTGATTTTCTCCAATTCCACCAGTAAATACTATTGCATCTATTCCACCCATTGTTACGGCATATTTTGCAATAAACTGTGCTACTGTTTTATTAAATATTTCTATTGCAAGTTTTGCTTTTTCATTACTATAACTTGCACTTTCTATTTCTCTAAAATCTGGTACCATATTTGCTATAGCAGATATTCCAGACTTTTTGTTTAATATAGAATTAGCTTCATTTGGAGTCAAGTTTTCTTTTTCCATTATATATGTTACAACTGATGGATCTAAGTCTCCACTTCTTGTGACCATTGCAATTCCACCAAGTGGGCTAAGTCCCATAGATGTATCTATACATTTTCCGTTCTGTATTGCACATAAGCTTGCTCCTTGTCCTAAATGACAAGTTACTATTTTAAGATTTGTTATATCTTTATTCATTAACTTAGCACAAATTTCTGAAACATATTTATGGCTTGTTCCATGTGCTCCATATTTTCTTACTCCATATTTTTCATAATATTCATAAGGTATTGGGTATAAATAACTACTTTTAGGCATTGTTTGATGAAATGCTGTATCAAATGCTGCTACCATTTTTACATTTGGCATTGCACTTTGGCAAGCCTTTATGCCTAAAATTGCTGCTGGATTGTGTAGAGGAGCAAGTACAGCACATTCTTGTATTTGTTCAATTACTCTAGGAGTTATTAAAGCAGATTTATCAAATATTTCTCCACCATGAACAATTCTATGTCCTACTGCGTTTATTTCTTGCAAAGAAGCAATTACACCGTGACTTGCATCGGTTAATTCATTTAATATTGTTTGTAGAGCCTCTTCATGATTTAATGCAGTTTTTTGTACTACATATTTATTTGAATCTACTTTATGTGTAAGAAATGCTTCGTCTTCTCCTATACGCTCATAATTTCCCTTTGCCATTACAGTTTCAGTTTCCATATCTATTAACTGATATTTTAAAGAAGAACTTCCACAATTTATAACTAATATTTTCATATTATCGGCTCCTTTCGATTTTGCGTTTGCTTTCGAAGACGGGTCGCCTAAGGACGCTGACCCCCTACAAGTATTAGATTTAAAAAAAGAATTAGTATAGTGCTAGGCATTTTAAATGAGAAATACCGGAAGCGTACTGGTGTACGCTGAGGATTTTCTCACTTAAAATAACGACGCAATATGCTGATTATTTTTTTAAAGTAGACTCATTGTTTCTCTTGCAATCATTAACTCCTCATTAGTTGGAACAATCCATACTTTTACTTTAGAATTTTTATTAGAAATTTCTCTTTCTTCGCCTTTTACTTTGTTTGCTTCTTTATCTAATTCTACTCCCATAAATCCTAAATAATTGCATATTTCTTCTCTTGTTTCTGGTCCTCTTTCTCCAACTCCAGCTGTAAATGTTATTACATCTACACCATTCATTGTAACAGCATATTTTCCAATATATTGAGCTATTATATATGCATATTCTTTTAATGTTAATATTGCTTGTTCGTCACCTTTAGCTGCAGCTTCTTCAATATCTCTATTATCTGGCGAAATTTTAGAAATTCCGTATATTCCAGATTTTTTATTTAATATTGTTTCCATTTCATCTGGAGATAAATTCTCTTTTTTCATAATATATGTTACAACAGATGGATCTAAATCTCCACTTCTACTTCCCATAGCAATTCCACCTAATGGTGTTAATCCCATAGATGTATCTACACATTTACCATTTTGTATAGCACATAAACTTGCTCCTTGTCCTAAATGGCAGTTTATAATTTTTAAATTTTCCACTGGTTTTCCTAAAAGTTCTGCAATTCTTAATGAAACATATTTATGGCTTGTTCCATGTGCTCCGTATTTTCTAATACCATATTTCTCATAATACTCATAAGGTATAGCATATAAAAAATGTTCCTTTGGCATTGTTTGATGAAATGCTGTATCAAATACTACAACATTTGGCTTTCCTGGTAATTCTTTTTTGCATGCTTCAATTCCTTGTATGTGTGCTGGATTGTGTAATGGTGCAAATGTAATCGCATCTTCTATTCCTTTTTCAACTTCATCTGTTACTATTGCAGATTTTGTAAATTTCTCTCCACCGTGTACAACTCTATGTCCTATTGCATTTATTTCATCTAATGAAGCTATTACTCCATGAACTTTGTCTGTTAATTGCTCCATAACAAATTTTATTGCTTCTGAATGATTTTCTACTGGATGTGTAAATTTAAATTTATCTTCTCCAACTTTATGAGTTAAAAAAGATTCTCCTATACCAATTCTTTCATAATTTCCTTTTGCCATAACGCTTTCATCTTCCATGTTAATCAATTGATATTTAAAAGATGAACTTCCACAATTTAATACTAATATTTTCATAAAATTCTCCTTTCAATTTTTAGGGTTTGGTCTTTAAAGCACGGGCGATTAAAATCGCCCCTACAATATGTTAAAATATAATAATTACATTTGTGCTTGTACGGCTGTTATTGCAACTACGCCAACTATATCATCCGCACTACATCCTCTTGATAAGTCATTTACAGGCTTTGCTATTCCTTGGCAAAGTGGTCCATAAGCTTCAGCCTTTCCTAATCTTTGTACTAATTTATATCCTATATTTCCTGCGTCTAAGTTAGGGAATATCAATGTATTTGCGTGTCCTGCAACAGCACTTCCTTTTGCTTTCATTTCTCCAACTTCTTTTACTAATGCTGCATCTAATTGTAATTCTCCATCTACAATCAAATCTGGTGCTTTTTCTTCAACTAACTTTGTTGCATTAACAACTTTATCAACTAACTCAGATTTTGCACTTCCATAAGTTGAGAAAGATAACATTGCAACTTTAGATTGTTTTCCTGTTAATTGCTCAAAGCTCTTTGCTGAAGATATTGCTATTTCAGAAAGTTCTTCACTATTTGGATTTATGTTTAATCCGCAATCAGAGAATACAAACACTCCATTTTCTCCATATTCACAGTTTGGAACACTCATTAAAAAGAATGCTGATACAAGTTTTGTTCCTGGAGCTGTTTTTAATATTTGTAATGCTGGTCTTAATGTATCTGCTGTAGAATGTGCAGCACCTGATACTAATCCATCAGCTTCATTTTGTTTCACCATCATCATTCCAAAAAATACTGGATCTAACATTAAAGTTTTTGCTTGGTCTAAAGTTATTCCTTTTGCTTTTCTTAATTCATAGAAAGCATTTACATATTCAGCATATTTTTCTGATTTAGCTGGATTTACTATTACTGCCTTAGAAATATCTAAATTGTTCTCTTTTGCTAAACTTAATATTTTTTCTTCTTCACCTACTAATATTACCTTTGCAAAATCTTCCTTACCAATTGTTTCTGTTGCTTTTAAAACTCTTATATCTGTTGCTTCTGGTAGTACAATAGTTTTTATATTTGATTTTGCTTTTTCTTTCATTTCTTCTATAAAAGACATTTTTATTCCTCCTATTTATATAATTTTAAACTAACGGAAATATTATATACAAAAATTTGCCAAAACACAATATTTTTGAGAAATTTTATAAAAGATAACAAGAAAAAAGGGTTCATCATTACGATGATACCCTTCTTTCAAAACGCTAATGTAGGTAACCCTTAAAAATCAGTCCGCTATTCCCCAAAGCACCTTGGTGTTCAGCATAAAGTGCGCTATTCCACACCTCAAAAGACGATTGCCAAACCTAGGGTGGTAGAAAATAACCTTTCCATTGCTGATACCTTCAATCAAAACCAGGCTATTGCCGTGTCCATCAGGAAACATCTTGTGGTCAAGCAGCGCAAGGACAATGTTTCCATCATTAATTGCATTGAACACATACCACCAGCTTCCAAATCTTACGACATCAAGCCCATAAGTTTGGCAAATTACATCAACAAAGTGATGCCAAGTGCCATTCTTATCGTGCTGCCAATCGCCGAAATTAGCGATTCGTGTAAGATCTTCGATGGTTGCACATCTTCCAAAATAGTCCAATACAATGTGAACTATTATTTGAAAAGCGCCGTGACTTGCGACTGTTCTTGTAGGCTCGCTCGGAACTGGGTATGGAATTTTTTTAAACTCCTCCGATTTCTGGTAAACCAGATTCAAGTAGCTAAGAGGGACATACGCATAAGCACCCATTCTATCAAGCTCATTTATAACCGCAATACGGTCTTTTTTTAGCCCGTTAGCCATTTCTTCCAAATGTTTTTTGTACTCCGCATACTCCTCAGGTGTCATCCGTGCCTGAATCTTCGGGGTTCCATCTGAGTTTACGCCATAAGGGAACCGATACATATTCTTTGCCATATTTTCCTCCTGTCTTTCATTAGCCTTTCTCGTACAAAAGCACAAGAATTACGAACATGTAACTAAATTGTTACATTACTATTATAGCATTTTAATGTATGTATGTCTATATGCATTTTTCGACATTGTTCTTAAACTATTTCAAACTATCTAATGCATCTTTTGTAAGTTTATTCTTGTCCAATTTGTTTGCTAAAAATATTATTAGTCCAGCTAACACAAAAGTTGTTGCATAAATAGGCACAATTGAAGTCCATTTTCCCTTTGCTATATCATTTCCTATTATTGTTGAAGATATAACCGATGGAAATCTTGCAAAAGTTGCTATAATTACAAATCTCTTATATGTTATTGGAAGTAATCCCCCTATATATGTTAATAAGTCTTTTGGTGTTGCTGGTATTAAAAACAATATAGCTAATACTGTTTCAACTGTTTTAGGATTTTTTAAAGCTTTACTGTTCTCTATTTTATCAATCTTTTCTTTCTTAAAAGATTGATATATATACTTTTTTCCATATTTTTTAACTAAAAGAAATATCAATGTCGTTGTAATGAAAACTGATACAAATATGAAAATTGCACCTCCAATTGCTCCATAACACATTCCTGCTAATATCTCTAATGGCTCTCCTGGTAATACTACCAATACAATTTGAGCTAGTTGTAGCAAAAATAGCACTAGTATTCCTAAGACTCCCCAGTCATTTATTTTTTGTCTAAAAGCTAATTGTCCTTCCTTTGTTGAAATCTCCTTCATTAGTGGTATTAAATATATAATTAGTCCTACAAATATTGCAATTACTAATGTTATTAGTAATATTTTTATTATTCTTTGCAACTTTTTTTGCTCCATTTTCTATCACCTTCTACTATATTTATACATAATAGCATAAATTGATATATATTTCAATATTCGAAAATAACGGGCGATTAAAATCGCCCGTATTATGCAATATATCAACAAAAAAATCCGATTTTTCCAATGCAATAAAGCAAAACGTTCTCATTGAAATGAGAACGTTTTGCTACAATTACATCATACAGCATAACTGCAGATATTATAGTAATTGCTAGAGTGCATAAAGTAAAGTTGCACCCTTAAGGAATTCGCTATTTGGTGCCGAAACTAGATTTAAAAGTCCATTTGCCTACCGTGAATATTCCAACCATTATTGCAAAAACAAATCTGATTACAATAGTTGCTACGAAGCCGATAGCGTATAAGCCAAGTGACATAATAGCTACACCAAGGCATATAGTTCCTACAAGTCCGAATGCATTTTTCACCGGTTCGTAAAAGCTTGTCAGCATTCCAACAAGACTCATTAAACACGCAGTGATAAAAAAGCCTTGTACCATTTTTTCAAGAGCGCCACCGCACTTATCGAAAAAACGTTCTATGTCCTTGTAAATCCGTTTCCAGTTAATTCGCTTTAACATAAAGCAAACCTCCTTTATAAATTTAATATATTTATTATATCATAATTTAAATAATCCTTCAAGCTATATAAGGCTCTTTTCAAATCAAAACAAAGAGACTACGGTTATTAAACCGAAGCCTCTTCTTTGGCAAGTTGCCAGTTTCGCGCCCTGAACATTCATTAGTCTATTCTAATGTCTCCTGATGTTGTTTTTAATTCTAATTCTGCATATGGTTCATTTCCAATTACATTTATTCCATTTGGTAATTTTATATCTCCAGAAGTTGTATTTGTGTTTATTTTGCAGTTTGAATCTTTATCTAAACTTATTTTTATATCACCAGATACGCTCTTTGCATTGCTTTTTTCTTTAATATTAAAATTATATCCAGATATATCTCCTGAGGTTGTTTGTATAGATATTTTACCGTTTGCACCACCAATACTAACGTCACCAGACACGCTCTTGGCTTCAAAATAATTTGTTGTTCTACCAGTATTTATATCTCCTGATGTTGATTCTAATATTAAGCTATTTGAATTTACATCATTTAATTTAATATCTCCAGATACTGTTTTTATTTTTACTTCATTTGCACTAATTGTTCTATTAAACACAATGTCTCCACTTGTATTTTTAATTTCCACATTGTTTAATTTAAGCTCTTCATCTATAAATACGTCTCCAGATACAGATTCTACAAATATATTTCCTTCATAGTTCTTAGGAACATATATATCATATGCTATATTAGTTGTATTAAATAAATAAACTCTAAAGCCATTACTTTTCGTTTCTTTTACCACTAATTCATTATTGCTAACAGATGCATAAAACAAATCTTTTTCTTCTAATTCCTTATTAGAATATTGAATAATCTTTAACTCAGGTTCATCTGTAATCATAACATTTACATCAGATGCTTTAAAATTTAATTTAATTGCATTTATTTCATTTAACTCTATTTTTTCTTGTTTTCTTATATTTTCAGGTATTCTTTCTACTTTTCCAAAACGAAAACCATTTTGTGTAGCCATTATTAAAATATTTACTAATGCTATTATCAAAAATGTTGATAAAACTATTCCTACAATTATCCAAAAATTTCTCATTATTTTACCCCTTTTCTTAATTTTAATATTAAATTGATTATATTTTCAACCAAAGCTGCAATTATAAATATAATCCAAGATATGTACCATATTCCAAATATAAAGCTAATTGCTAAATATATTATTACAGTAAGAGTCCATAAGATAGAGCTTATTGCTTGTTTTATCTCTTTATCGTTATCTTTCTGTCCTTTCCACTCTTTAAACTCTTCTACCATTGTACTTTCATATTTTGTATACTTAGGTTTAGACATAAAATAATATGTTATAACACAGGTTGGAATACCTGCCAATACTAGAAACGCTGAGACCGCTATAAAATCTGGTAATTTTAATTCTGCTAATACTATCAACGCTATAACACTCAAAATGTAAAATCCAACTGAAACGGATACAACTAGCGCTGTTTTTTTCCTATCTTCTTCATTTTGTTCTTTGTTTATTGGATTTTCTTTTATTAGTTCATCAACTAATTCATCTACACTTCCAATATCTTTTATTGCTTTTTCGTAAGCGTCTTTTTCCGTTTCCCCATTTTTTGTTAAATCATTATATTTGTCTGTTGTGTTTGAAATAATTTCATCTTTCAAATCATTTACTTTTTTTGTATTTGGTGCATTTTTAAATAAATTATTTACATATTTTCTAATTTCTTCTTTCATTGTTTTCTCCTTTTCTTTGGACGAGCCATGCTCGCCAATACGTTTATACTGGAACGACGAGGGCGTCGTTCCCTACAAATTATTTTTTTCAAATTGAACAATCTATATTAGCTTATCTATTAGTTCCTTCGTGAGTTTCCATTCCTCTATATTCTTTTTGTAAAATTCTATGCCATCGTTTGTAATTGAATAATATCTTCTTCTGGCGCCAGCATTTCCTTCACCCCAGAAGGAAGTAATATACCCTGCTTCTTCTAGCCTTCTAAATGCACAATACATTGTTGCATCATTTAGTTCATATCTATTATCAGTTTTTTCTTTAATTGATTTATTTATTTCATAACCATAACTATTTCCTTTCATTAAATGCGCTAATATTATGGTTTCTGTATGGCCTCTAATTATATCTGATCGTATGGACATATTTATTCACCTCCATTTGAATTCTATATATATTATATATTATTATACCTTGCCTGTCAATATATATTGAATAAAAAAATATGGGTATGTTTTCCCATATTTTTCAAATTTATTTTTCATGCTTTGTTATAAACTTTTGCAATAATTGTAATCCTAATATTACACCTGCACCTATTACGAAAAATACAATATAAAATGTATTAAAACTCATCGGAGCTTGTGGAACTTCCAATGTTGTTGGTCCCATTACTATTGCGTATAAAGATCCTAGCATTAAGCCTATTATTGTATATATTGTTTGACTTCTGTATTTTTCTAATGCTTTTTTTATTAGCTTTATAACTAATAATGCTCCTGCAATTATTCCTAATCCAAACACAAATATTACTGGAAAATAACTTAAATTAAAGTGTAAAAGTTCTTTTACTGCAGATATTATTGGAATGTACAATCCAAATATCAACAATAGAGTTGAACCCGAAATACCTGGCAAAATCATAGCTGATATTGCTATCATTCCAGCAACGAATACATATATAGCTAAACCGAAACTTAAACTTGTTATATCAACAGCTCCTTCTGCTCCAGCTGCAGGATTAAAATATGTAATTAAAACTACAATAGCTATTCCTATTAGTGTAAATATTAGATTTTTATATTTCCCTTTTAATTGTTCTTTTTCTTCTTTAATAATTAGTGGTATTGCAAAAATTATAAACCCTAAAAATAATGAACTTACTCTATATATTTGTTTTTCAAATAAACTTGCAAGTATAAGAGATGCTAGTGCCATACCTATAATCCATCCACAACCCCATTTTATTAGAAATTTAATAGCATCTTTTTTTTCTTCTTTTTTACCATATATTAGATTATTAAGTGAATTTACAAATTTATCATAGAAACCTAAAATAAAAGCAACTGTTCCTCCTGATACTCCAGGAACACTATCTGCTAGAGCCATGCAAAATCCTCTAAATGCGTTTATTATAAAATTCATTTTTACCTCCTTAGTAGAATAATATGTAATAGCATATCATATTATTTTATTGGAGGCAATATGAAATATAATTTATTTCAATTTATAAAAGGAATTTTTATAGGTTCTGGTGCAATTTTACCACGGAATTAGTAGTGGTGTTTTTTGCGTCATTTTTGACATATATGAAAAACTTGTAAATGCAGTTTTAAATTTCTTTAATGATTATAAAAAGAATTTAAAGTTCTTATTACCAATTATTTTTGGTGCATTTGTTGGTATAGTCTTATTTGGAAATATACTAAAACTTCTTTTTAACTCATTTTATATACAAACCTGTTTTTGTATTATTGGGTTTCTTATTGGTGGAATTCCTTGTTTATTAAAGAAACATACAAAAAGAATAAATTTAACAAGTATAATTATTTTACTATTTACTCTATTTTTAAGTCTATTTTTAGTAGCTCTTGAATCTACATCAAATAATATAGAAAACATAAATATTACATTATCATATCAGCATTTATTTTTTGCAGGCTTTCTTATGTCTGCTGGCATTGTCATACCTGGGCTTAGTAGTACCGCAATTCTTATGTTGCTTGGCATATACGATATATATCTTAATGCTGTTTCTACATTAATCATAGTTATATTACTTCCTATTGCCATTGGTGTTATTATTGGTAGCATTGTTTTCTTGAAAGCTATTCAGATTTCATTAAAATACTTTAAGCAGTATACATATTATGCAATAGCAGGATTTGTATTAGGTTCAGTTTTTATTTTATTTCCAGGATTTAATTTTGGATTAGAAGGATTTATCTCAATAATATTACTTACTATTTCAGCTTTTTTATCTTATAAAATGTCTTTAATAGAAAAATGAGAATTAAATAAATTGAATTTAAATTAACAAAGGGCAGAACATGTGTCTGCCCCTACAATTTTAATACATTTTCTTATGTAATAAAATCATTATATTTTATCCGAAAATTCCTCTTTTCTTTATTGGTGGTTGTTCATTCATTGTATTTGCTAATTTTACTAATAGCTCTCTTTGCTCTGATGTTAATTTTTTTGGTGTTTGCACTACTACTGTAAAAACATAATCTCCATCCCAGCTTCTGTTTCTACTCTTGAATCCCTTTCCTCTTAATGTAAATTTCGTTCCTGTTTGAGTTCCCTCTGGAATTCTGTATTTTTCTGTTTTACCGTCTACCATTGGAATTTCTATTTCTGCTCCTAAAGTGGCTTGCGTAAATGTAATAGGAATATCACATACTACATGATCACCATTTCTTGAAAATATGTTATGTCTTTTTACATGTACTACAACATATAAATCTCCCTTAGGTCCTCCATTAGTTCCAGGTTCTCCAACCCCTCTTAAAACAACCATTTGATTATCATCTATACCTGCTGGTATTGTAACTTTTATCTTAACTTGTTTTTTTACTTTTCCTTTTCCCTTACATTCTGGGCAAGGTTCTTTCACAATTTTTCCTTCCCCATTACAATGTGGACATGTTTTTGCTGTTTGCATTTGCATTCCCATAATTGATATATTTTGCGTAATTTTACCTGTTCCTCCACATGTACTACATGTTTCAGGTTTTGTTCCTGGTTTTGCTTTACTTCCATGGCAAGTAGAACAATCATCATATTTATTTATTATAATTTCTTTTTCCACTCCTAAATATGATTCTTCGAAACTGATGTCCATATTATATCTTAAGTCTGCTCCCTTAGCTGCTGCATTAGGATTTGTTCTTGATGAGCTTCTACCACCAAATCCCCCTCCAAAGAAAGAAGAGAATATGTCTCCTAAATCATCAAATCCGTCAAATCCAGATGTTGTATATGAATAATATCCTCCTCCTGGATTTCCTCCTCCAAACCCTTGTGGTCCATTGTGTCCAAATTGATCATACATCGTTCTCTTTTGCTTATCTGATAGTACTTCATATGCTTCAGAAACTTCTTTAAACTTAGCTTCAGCTTCTTTTGGATTGTCTGGGTTTGCATCTGGATGATATTTTTTTGCAAGTTGTCTATATGCCTTTTTTAGTTCATCATCTGTTGCACTTTTATTTACACCTAAAACTTCATAATAATCTCTTTTTTGATCTGCCATTATCTTAACCTCCAAAAATCTCCGATTTTTGTGCTCTTTTATAATAATTAAAGGAACGACGAGGGCGTCGTTCCCTACATATAATTATTCACTATATTGGGCACAGTGGTGTCATAACCTAGCGGGTATTCCCGCAAACGGTGCCCCTACAATCAATTATTTTCGCTGTTGTTTCCGTCATCTTCTACTTTGTAATCTGCATCATATACATTTCCATCTGTTGTTGTATCTTCTCCTGCTTGTGCATTTGCATCAGGTTGTGTTCCAGCAGTTTGTTTATATAATTTTTCAGATACTTCATAGAATACTGTTGTTAATTTTTCTGTGGCTTCTTTTATTGTATCTGTGCTGTTTGTTTCTAACGCTTTCTTTACATTGTCTATTTCTGTTTCTACTTTTGCTTTTTCTTCTCCGCTTATTTTATCTCCTAATTCATCAAGTGTTTTTTGGCTATTATAAATTAAACTTTCTGCATTGTTTTTAACTTCAATTTCTTCTTTTTTCTTTTTATCTTCACTTGCGTGTGCTTCTGCATCTTTAACAGCTTTTTCAATATCTTCATCTGAAAGGTTTGAACTAGCTGTTATTGAAACATTTTGTTCATTTCCTGTTGCCATATCTTTTGCAGATACATGAACTATACCATTAGCATCTATATCAAATGTAACTTCAATTTGTGGTATTCCTCTTGGTGCTGGTGGAATTCCTGTTAATTGGAATCTTCCAAGTGTTTTATTGTATGCAGCCATTTCACGTTCACCTTGTAAAACATGCACTTCAACGCTTGTTTGGCCATCTGCTGCTGTTGAGAATACTTGTGATTTTTTTGTTGGTATTGTTGTATTTCTTTCAATTAGTTTTGTAAATACTCCACCATATGTTTCAATACCAAGAGATAATGGTGTTACATCTAATAATACTAAATCTTTAACATCTCCAGATAATACTCCACCTTGAATTGATGCACCAATTGCAACACATTCATCTGGGTTTATTCCTTTATTTGGTTCTTTTCCTGTTATTCTTTTAACTGTTTCTTGAACTACTGGAACTCTTGTAGATCCACCAACTAATAGTACTTGGTGAATATCACTAGCTGTTAATTTAGCATCTTTTAATGCTTGATTAACAGGTCCTGCAGTTGCTTCAACTAAATCATGAATCAATTCTTCAAATTTAGCTCTTGTTAATGTTATATCTAAGTGTTTTGGTCCTGTACTATCTGCTGTGATAAATGGTAAATTTATTTGTGTTTGTTGAACACCAGATAATTCAATTTTAGCTTTTTCTGCTGCTTCTTTTAATCTTTGCATAGCCATTTTATCTGTTGCTAAATCTATTCCTTGGTCTTTTTTGAATGTATCTACTAGATAATCTATAATCTTTTGATCAAAGTCATCTCCACCTAAATGTGTATTACCACTTGTAGATAAAACTTCAAATACACCATCACCAATTTCTAGTATAGAAACATCAAATGTTCCTCCACCTAAATCATAAATCAATATTTTTTGATCTTGTGCTTCTTTGTCCATACCATAAGCTAAAGCCGCTGCTGTTGGTTCGTTTATAATTCTTAATACTTCTAGTCCTGCTATTTTTCCAGCATCTTTTGTTGCTTGTCTTTGGCTATCATTAAAGTATGCAGGAACTGTTATAACTGCTTGTGTTATTTTTTGTCCTAAATAATTTTCTGCATCTGTTTTCAACTTTTGTAAAATCATAGCTGATATTTCTTGTGGTGTAAATTCATCACCTTCAATTTTTACTTTATCTGCTGTTCCCATTTTTCTTTTGATTGATATAACAGTATTATCTGGATTTGTAACTGCTTGACGTTTTGCAATTTGTCCAACTAATCTTTCACCATTTTTTGAAAATGCAACTACTGATGGAGTTGTTCTAGCGCCTTCTGAGTTTGGTATTACAACTGGTTCCCCACCTTCCATAACTGCTACACATGAGTTTGTTGTTCCTAGGTCTATACCTATAATTTTTGACATTTTAAATTCCTCCCTTTTAAAATTTATAATTATAATCTTTTATCAATTGTACTATAATAAAAAATCGAACACCCGCTTTTACTTATTTAAGCAATATAAAAAAGTTATTATCGTAACAATACATTTATCTATTATACTGATTACACCGCGTTTAAGGGTGTGGCAGATTTTTTATTATAATACAATTGATATATTTAAATTTAATTTGCTACAACTACCATTGCATGTCTTATAACTTTTGAACCTATTTTGTAGCCTTTTCTAAAAACTTCTTTTATTTCTTTTTCTCCTAATGTATCATCTTGAACACTTGAAACCGCCTCGTGTACCTCTGGGTCAAAATTTTGTCCTATTGTTTCTATTTCTGTTACTCCGAAGAGAGTTTAATACATCTTTAAATTGTTTTAAAACTAAATCTATTCCTGTTTTATATGCTTCATCTTCAGTTTTAGCATCTACTGCTTTTTCTAGATTATCTAAAACTGGTAGCATTGGTGATACTATATCTGCTAGTAACGAATTATATAAGCCTTCTCTTTCTTTTGCACTTCTTTTTTTGAAGTTTTCAAATTCTGCTAAAATTCTTTTATATCTATCTGTTAATTCATCTAACTCTTTTTGTTTTTCATCAACTTCTGGAGTTTGAATTTCTTGTTTTTTTTCTTCATCCATCTTTATTTTCCTCCTCATTATATTCTTTTAATTGATTGTTTAAATTCTTACTAATATACTTCATTACTGATATAACCTTTGAATAATCCATCCTCTTCGGTCCTATAATTCCAATAGTTCCTAAATCTTTATTTCCTACAGTATGCTTAAATGTTACAATGCTAAAATCTTTTAGTTCATCGTTGCTATTTTCATCTCCAATGTATACATTTATATCTTTTGCAAACCCTGTACTTAATAAATCTATCATCATTTCTTTAGTATCTAGTATATTTAAGAAATTTCTTGCTGTATCTATTTTATTAAACTCTGGGAAATCAAATACTCTACTTGCACCTTCTAAATATAAGCTCTCGGTTTCACCAATCGCCTTATTCATTTGATCTATTATTGGTTTTATCACATTTATTTGATTATTCATCTCAGAAGAAATGTATTCTTCCATCGGTTTATCTATTTTACCCAATGGCTTGCCTCTTAATTTATTGTTAAATATAAAATTAAGATTTTCTACTTGACTAACTGTAATATCTTCTTCAAATTTTATTATTGATTCTTTTATCGAACCTGAATCTGTTAATATAACAGCCATTAGCACTCTGCTACCTAGCAACACAAATTTAATATCTTCTATTGTTTGTTCTATTGTTTTAGGTCCTATTGCAACTGTCGCATAATGAGTTAACTCAGATATTGTATTTGTAGTTATTTTAGTTAAATCCTCAATTTCATTTACTTTTGTTTCTAATCTAGATTTTATAAATTGGATTTCATCTAAACTAATATTTTCATCATTAAGCAATTCATCTACATAAAACCTATAACCTTTTGCTGATGGTACTCTTCCTGCAGATGTATGAGGTTTGTCTAAATAACCTTCTTTTTCAAGTTCCGCCATATCGTTTCTAATTGTTGCACTACTGCAATTTAATCCATGGTTAATTGTTATTGCAGCAGAGCTTACTGGTTCAGCTGTGTTAATATATTCTTCGATTATAGCTTGTAATACTCTTTTCTTCCTCGAATCAAGCATTTTCTCACCTCTTGTTAGCAGTTGTTTGTTTTGATTGCTAACGCATATATATTATAACCATTTTTAGCAATTGTCAATACCTTTTGCTAAAATATTTTTGTACATATTAAAAAGGACGAGCTTTTGCTCGTCCCCTACATTTTAATTTATTGGTTCTTCTGGTGTTTGGCTTTCAGCTGGGTTTTCTGTTGGTATCTCAGTTGGTTCTTCCGTTGGTTCTGGATTTTCTGGTTCAGCTGTCGGTGTTTCAATTGGTGTAGTTGTTGCTGGTACTTCAGGAATTGGTATCTCTGGAGTTACTGTTGGTGTTGGTGTTGGTGTAGAATTACGCCAAGGATTTGCTGGGTCTGGATCTGTTGGATCCCATCCTCTTCTTGAATCATTTTCTGAAATATATTGGAATGATGGTTTTCCTAAAGGTCCAGGATCTGCGCTATCATAAAATTCAACTGGTGTTCCAACAGGGCAGTTATCAAAAAGCCATTTTGCATCAGCACAAGTAAGTCTAACACATCCTTGAGAACAAGTTGTTCCTAGTTTATTGTATTCATACCATTCTAATGAACTTTTGTCTCCATTAGTAATATATGGAACTGAATGGAATAAAATATCTCCTGTTATCCATTGTGAATATTGTCCATAAACATATTTATATGGTCCATGTCCAAATAGCTGTCTCCAGCCAGCACTTGTGTTTGTATATTTTCTTCGAATTGTATATGTTGAATTTCTTGGAGTAACTTGTCCAGTAGAACAAACCATTGCTTTTATTGGTTTATATTCTCCATTATCTTCTTTTTTGTATACAGTTACTGTGTTCATTTGGTTATTTACTTTTATATAATATTTACTTTGAGATGCAATTTTTATTGTAGTTTTAGAATCATCATTGTTTTTATTAGCATCATCACTTGGCTCATCTGTTGGTTCTTCTGTTGGTATTTCTAGTTCAATATTATTATCACTTATATTATTTTCTGCAACAGCTACTTTAGTTGCTTTTTTATTATTATGTAAAATCAATACTGTTGTTATAGTAGCAACAATTATTGCTGTTACTACTGAGATTATTATAATCAGTGTTTTCTTACTCATTTACATTTTCTCCTTATTATTTACAATATACATTATAGCATATGTAATTATTTTTTGTCATTAGTTTATATCAATTTTTCTAATCCAAATTTTGTATAATCTGAGCTTACTAACTTAAAGTCTATTCCTTCTAAATTTCCTTGTATTGCATCTTTATGTGAAGCTCCATGTAAATGACCATATATACACACTCTAACATTATATTTTTTCATTAAATCTATATAATTTATCTCTTGATTTTTTGTTGTGTTAAACGGTGGATAATGTGTACATACTATTATTTTTTTATCTGCACCAAAGTTCTTTATACCATCTTGAATTGATAACTCTAATCTTAGCTTTTCTCTTTTTAATAATTTATAATCCTCTTCCGAATCAGTCCATTGCCAGCCTCTAGTTCCAGCTATTATATAATTTTCGTATAAATAACTATTATTATATAAAAAATCTATATTGGAAAATTCATTTTCTTTCAGATAGACTCTCATTGATTTTAAAGTTGTCCACCAATAATCATGATTTCCCTTTAATAATATTTTTTTACCTGGTAGTTCATTTAAATATTTAAAATCTTCATAAGTATCCTTTAAATATGTCGCCCAAGAAAAATCTCCTGGAAGTAGTACTAAATCTTCTTCTTTTACTTTTTGCAACCAATCCAATTTTACTTTTTCCCAATGATTTCCCCAATTCTCTCCAAAAACATCCATTGGTTTATTAGTGCCAAATGACAAGTGCAAATCAGCAATCGCATAAATTGACATTTATTTCTCCTATTCTCCTAGTTTTAAATTAGGTATTGCATTCAATCTCAAATCTGATATCTTTCCGTTAATATAATTATAATAAGTAGCTGATGCAATCATAGCTGCATTATCCGTACATAAGTTTATTTCAGGATAATATACTTCAGCATTCTTTATATTTTTAAAATTTTCTCTTATATAGCTATTGGCAGATACTCCTCCTGCTAAAGCTATTTTATTTATATTTAATTGCTTCATAGCCTTCATAGAATTTGTGACAATAACTTCTGTTACTGCTTTTTCGAAACTTGCACATAAATCTGCTTTATTTATATTAGGATCTTTGTGGTTTAAATTCAAAACTGCTGTTTTTATTCCACTAAAACTAAAATCCAAATTATCAAAATATGTTCTAGGTAAATCTATATTAGGTATTCCTGTCTTTGCTAATTTATCCACTTTTGGTCCTCCAGGATAACCTAGTCCAACAACTCTTGCTACTTTATCGAAAGCCTCTCCTATTGCATCATCTCTAGTTTTTCCTAATATTTCAAATTCTGTAAAGTCTTTTATATAAACCAAATGTGTATGCCCACCAGAAATTATTAAGCACAAGAATGGTGGTTTCAAATCTTTAAAAGTAATATAATTCGCTGCAATATGCCCCTCTATGTGATTTACTCCAACTAATGGTTTGTTTAATGCAAAACTTAATGCCTTTGCATAAGATACTCCAACAAGTAATGCTCCAACTAATCCTGGTCCATAAGTGCAACCTATAACATCTATATCATTAAAACTCATATTTGCTTGTTTTAATGCTTCTTTAGTAACTTGATTTATAACTTCTATATGGCATCTTGATGCAATTTCTGGCACAACTCCACCATAATTTTCATGAATTTTTATTTGTGAATTTATGACATTAGAAATAACCTCTCTACCATTTTTAACAATAGCTACAGAGGTTTCATCACAACTTGATTCAATTCCTAATACAATTACATCTTTCATATATTTTTTCCTTTTATTGATATTTTATATTTCGGGCGGACATGATAGGTCCGCCCCTATAATTATTTGCGTGTGATTAAAATTGCACCAACAAAATAATAAATTTATACGAATAAATTTATTATTGATGTTACAACCCAGCTCATTCCATTAAATATTCCGCTAACTAGTGGTGTTAGTATTTGTGATATTATTGATGCACCATTTATTCTTATAAAGACTAAAAATAACATTACTATATAAAATGTATATTGATTATTTTCAAACCATTGCTTTGCATTATATGGTAAAAAATGCATTAAAACTTTTGAGCCATCTAATGGTGGAACTGGTATTAAATTAAATATTCCTAAACTTATATTGATAATTATTGTATTTAAAATTATTGCATATGCTGTTCCTTTTAGTGCAAATAAAAAACCTGGTGCAAATTTAACTAAAACAAAAAATATTATTGTAAATACAAATGCCACTATAAAATTCATTATAGGTCCTGCAATAGCAACTATTGCTTCTGCAGCAGAAGATGAAATCTTTTGATTCGAAAAATTTCTTCTATTTATTTCAACTGGCTTTCCCCAGCCAAATCCTGCAACAACTAGCATTATCAAGCCGAACCAATCTATATGACTTATTGGATTTAAGTTTAATCTTCCTTGTGCTCTTGGAGTATTATCTCCCAATTTATCTGCTGCATAAGCATGTGCAAATTCATGAAATGTAAGTGCAATTAAAACTGCTGGAATTTCAAACAATAATCCAAGAATCCCATTAGTACCCAAATTTACAATAGTAAATAAAGCCAATATTGCAAGTAATATATATAACGTTCTTTTATCTATCCCAAAACCAAACATTTAACTTCAAATCCTCTCTAAAACGTAATCTTTTGTTTATTGCTAGATAATATATCACACATTAGCAAAAATTTCAATTATTTATAATTTTTTTATAAAAAACAAGATGAACATAAAATACAATGCCAAAATAAAAAATATATAATAAAAAATCGAACAGCGACATTAAGTAGTTATAACAGTAAATAACCCTATTATCGTAGCGATACAGTTTAACGGGCGGCGTGATTCGTCCGCCCCTACATATTATACCGCGTTTGAAGCTGTGGCAGATTTTTTATTATATATTTTTTTATTACTTAATATTATTTATATTGATTTTCATCTTACACGCCCATTATATTATATCCACTATCTGCATATATAACTTGGCCAGTAATTGCTTCAGACATTGAACTTAATAAAAATGTTGCTACATTTCCAACTTGTGTAGTTGTTACATTTCTATGCAATGGTGCTTTCTTCTCTACTTCAGTTAATATTGAGCTAAAATCCTTTATTCCTTTTGCTGATAAGGTTTTTATTGGTCCTGCAGACACGGCATTTACTCTTATTCCTTCTCTTCCTAAATTTTCTGCCAAATATCTAACACTTGATTCTAATGCAGCTTTTGCAATTCCCATTACATTATAACCCTCTAATACTTTAGTTGAGCCATAATATGTTAATGTAACTAAACTTGCGTTTTCATTTAACATATTTAATTCTTTTGCTACTCTTCCTGCTAGCACAAATGAATATGCACTTACATCATTTGCATGACTAAATCCTTCTTTACTTGTGTAAATAAAATCATTTTGCAAATCTTCTGTGTTTGCATGTGCTATTGCATGAACTATACCATCAAGATTTCCATTTTCTTCTTTTATTTTTGTAAATACTTCTTTTACTAATTCATCTTCTGATGCATCATCTAATAAATATGTTTTTCTTCCTTCAAATTCACTCGTTAACTCATCAATTTTTTCTTTATTGTCTTCACCCACATATGTAAAAATTAACTTTGCTCCATTTTCATAAGCTGATTTTGCTATTCCATAAGCAATACTCCATTTATTTCTTATTCCCATTATTAAAATTGTTTTGTTCTCTAATATCATTTTATTTACCTCCTATTTTTCCGGGCGGACGTGATGGGTCCGTCCCTACAAATTTATATATTCACCCATATTTCTAAATTTATTATATCTTTCTTCAACAATTTGTTCTTTACTTTTCTTAAGCATTTTAGAAGTACTTAGTTTAATTTCCTTTGTTAAAGATTTTACAATCTCATTAAAAGATTCTGTTTCATCACCTAATGGCTCTTTTATTATTTTGTCTATAACTTTCAATTCATACAAATCTTTAGCTGTTAATTTCATTTTTTCAGCTGCTTCTTTAAACCTAGAAGCATCCTTCCATAAAATACTACTATAACCTTCTGGTGAAAGAATAGAATATATAGAATTTTCTAGCATTATAACTTCATTTGCAACACCTAATGCTAATGCTCCTCCAGATGATCCTTCTCCTATTACTATTGCTATTATTGGCACTTCTAGTTTTGCCATCTCAAACATTGATTTTGCAATTGCTTCACCGTTGTCCTCTTTCTTCTGCACCTATTCCTGGATATGCTCCTTTAGTATCTATAAATGTTATTACAGGTCTATTAAACTTCTCTGCTTGTTTCATAAATCTTATTGCTTTTCTATAACTTTCTGGGTTTGGCATTCCGAAATTTCTTTCTATATTTTCTTTTGTTGTTCTTCCTTTTTGTTCAGCAACTATTGTAAAGTTTTGTTTCCCTATTTTTCCTAAACCACACACTATTGATTTATCATCTTTAAAAGACCTATCTCCGTGTAATTCTATAAATTCATCAAATATTTTTTCAATATAATCTAGTGCCGTTTTTCTTTTTGGATTTCTTGCAATTTCAACTCTTTCCCATGCTGTTAATTCATTAGTCTTAGTACTTCCCACCTACTATTCATCTCCTTCATGAAAACTAATTAGTTTAGACAATGTATCTTTTAAATCTTTTCTTTCAATTATTTTATCTATAAATCCATGTTCTAATAAAAATTCTGATGTTTGGAAGCCCTTAGGTAAAGTTTCACCTATTGTCTGTTCTATAACTCTTTGTCCAGCAAATCCTATCATTGCTCCTGGTTCTGCTAATACTATGTCTCCTAAACTTGCAAATGATGCTGTTACTCCACCATAAGTTGGATCTGTTAAAACAGATATATATAATAGTCCGAGCTTTATCTAATTTTGTTAAAGCTGCTGTAGTTTTTGCCATTTGCATTAGTGATATAATTCCTTCTTGCATTCTTGCACCACCAGATGCTGCAAATATTACTAATGGTAATTTTCTCTTTATCGCTTCTTCTATTGCATAAGTAATTTTTTCTCCAACAACAACTCCCATACTTCCCATTAAAAATCCGCTGTCCATTACGCATATAACAACTTCTTTACCATTTATTTTACCAGTCCCGGCAGACACTGCTTCTTCAATTCCTGTTTTTTCTCTCAATGTCTTTAATTTTTGTGGGTAATCTTCTAATTCTAATGGATTGCTTGTTTCTATATTTAAATCAAATCTTTCATATGTACCCTTATCTATTACTAATTCTATTCTTTTATTTATATGCATTCTAAAATAGTGTCCACAATTTGGGCAAACACTCAAATTGTCTCTTAGTGACTCTTTATATATTATTTCCTTACATTCTGTACATTTAGCCCATTTTCCAACTGGTATATCTATTTCAGTTTTTTTATTCTTTTCTGGCAAATTCCTTTTTTTAATTTTATCAACAATCATTATTTCAACATTCCCTCCTCAAAGCGCCAATTGGTTGGAAAAGAATTGTAATTATTTTTCAACCTTTCAAACTCTTTTCAATAAATGAAGTATCAACCTTTCCTCTAATAAAATCTGGATCTGTTATGATATCAAATAAAAAATCTCTATTTGTTTCTACGCCTTCTATTACCAATTCTTCCAAAGCTCTTTTCATCTTAGCAACAGCTTCATTCCTATTTACTCCTAACACAATTATCTTTGCTATCATTGAATCATAGTTAGATGGAATTGTATACCCCTCATAAATTGCAGTATCAATTCTTATCCCATTTCCACCTGGTAAATTAAGTCCTATTATTTTTCCGAGGACATGGCATAAATTTTTTCTTTGGATTCTCTGCATTTATTCTGCATTCTATTGAATGACCTTTAAATTCAACATCCTTTTGTTTTATTTTTAGCTCTTCTCCTGCTGCTATTTTTATTTGTTGTTTTACAATATCAATACCTGTGCGCATTTCAGTAATTGGATGTTCTACTTGAATTCTTGTATTCATTTCCATAAAATAGAAATTTTTATCACTATCAACTAAGAATTCTACTGTTCCACAACTTGTATAATTCGCTATTTTAGCAGCCTTAACCGCTGCATCTCCCATTTTCTTTCTAAGTTTATCATCAACTGCTGTTGATGGTGTTTCCTCTAACATTTTTTGATGATTTCTTTGTATTGAACAATCTCTTTCACCTAAATGAATTACATTTCCATGTTCATCTGCTAATATTTGTATTTCTATGTGTCTAGGATTTTTTATAAATTTTTCTATATAAATTTCGTCATCATTAAAAGAAATTTTTGCTTCTTGTTTTACTATGTTATAATTTTTTTCTAATTCTTCCTTGTTATTAGCAATTCTTATTCCCTTTCCTCCACCACCTGCTGCCGCTTTTAACATTACTGGATATCCTATTTCTTCTGCAATTTTTATTGCATTCTTAATGTTTGTTATACTTCCATCTGAACCTGGTATAACTGGTACTCCTGCACTTTTCATTAACTCTTTAGCATTAGACTTATTTCCTAACAAATCTATTACCTCTGCTTTTGGACCAATAAACTTAATATTTGATTCTTCGCAGATTTTGCAAAATTGTGAATTTTCTGATAAAAATCCAAAACCTGGATGTATGCTATCAGCTTTTGTAATATATGCGGCTTCAATTATGTTTTTTATATTTAAATAACTTTTTGTAGGTAATGCTGGACCTATACAAATTGCTTCATCTGCAAGTCTTGTATGTAGTGCATCTTTATCTGCTTCTGAATAAACTGCAACTGTTTTTATATTCATTTCTTTACATGCTCTAATTATTCTTACAGCAATCTCTCCACGATTTGCAATAAGTATTTTATTCATTCTTTTCACCTCTTAATTATATAATTATATATTTTTGTAACTCAACTTATACTAATGCAAATGTAAGCTCTCCTTTTGCTGCAATTTTTCCATCAACTGTCGCAATTGCTTCTCCAACTCCAATTGGTCCTTTTCTTTTAATAATACTTACCTCTAGCTTTAAAACATCTCCTGGTACAATCATTTTCTTAAATTTCATTTTATCTATTCCGCCAAACAATGCATTTTTTCCTTTATTTTCTTCTAATGAAAGTATTGCAACAGCCCCAGTTTGTGCTAAAGATTCTGCTATTAAAACTCCTGGCATTATTGGATTTCCTGGAAAATGTCCTTTAAAATACCACTCATCTTCTCTAACTTCCTTATAAGCTATGGCACTTTCTCCTGGCACATAATTTTCTACTTTATCTATCATTAAAAAAGGATCTCTTTGAGGTATTATCTTTTCAATTTCTTCTCTTCCTAACATTCTTAAAAATTCCTTTCTATACTTCAATTTCAAATAAAGGTGTTCCATACTCTACTGCTTTTCCATCTTCTACAAGTATTTTTACAATTTTACCTGTATACTCAGATTCTATTTCGTTCATTAGTTTCATTGCTTCTATTATGCAAAGTGTATCACCAACAGTTACTTGTTTTCCAACTTCAACATAAGTTTTATCCTTTGGAGATGGCTTTGAATAAAATGTTCCTACCATTGGTGATGTAACCACTTTTATGTTTTCGTTTTGTGTCTCTATTTCCGGGCGGCGTGATTCGTCCGCCCCTACATCTGATCGTGAAACGACGGATGTTTCGTTTCCTATATTTCCTTGTGGACGACCAATGGTCGCCCCTACGTTTTTCTCATCTTTTTGTGTAGTCTCTTTTGTCATACTTATTTTTGTTCCATCTGGAAAATCTATGCTTATAGATGATAATTTTGAATTTCCTATGTCTTCTATTAGTTTTTTAATATTTTCATATTCCATTTTAATATACCTCCTCCTATATCTTTTTTAGTATTATACTAGCATTATGTCCGCCAAATCCTAAAGAGTTTGACATTACTATATTTAAATCAGCTTTTACAATCTCATTTGGTGTTATATCTAAGTCACATTCTTCATCTTTTTCTTTATAATTTATAGTTGGTGGAACTATTTTTTCTTCTATTGCTTTAACGCAGTAAATTGCTTCAATAGCTCCTGCTGCTCCCAATAAATGACCTGTATTACTTTTGGTTGAACTTATTTTTACTCTTTTGCTTGCTGTATCACCTAAAGCTTTTTTAATTGCCTTTGTTTCTGTTAAGTCATTTAAATGTGTTGATGTTCCATGGGCATTTATATAATCTATTTCTTCTGGTTTTATTTTTGCATCTTCAATTGCTCTTATCATTGCATTTGCTCCACCATTTCCTTCTGGTTCAGGTGAAGTTATATGGTAAGCATCTGTGGTTGCTCCAAAACCAATTACTTCTGCATAAATTTTTGCTCCTCTATTTTTTGCATGTTCGTATTCTTCTAATACAACCATTCCAGCACCTTCTCCAATTACAAAGCCATCTCTTTCCTTGTCAAATGGAATACTTGCTCTTGTTCTATCCTCTGCTTTTGATAATGCTTTCATATTTTCAAAACCTGCTACTCCAAGTTCACATATAGCAGCCTCTGTTCCTCCTGCTATTATTGCATCTTCTGAACCATATTTTATTGTTTTATATGCTTCACCTATTGCGTGTGTTGATGATGCACAAGCTGTAACAAGGGATATTGATTCTCCTTTTAACCCTAAATCTATTGCAACATTTCCAGATGGCATATTTGCAATTGCCATTGGTATAAACATTGGTGAAACCCTTTTATTTCCTTTTTCGTATAGTGTTTTCGCCTCTTCTTGAATTGTAATTAATCCTCCAATTCCAGAACTTACAAAAATTCCAACTCTATCTAGATTTGTATTTTCCTCTGTTATATTACTGTCTTTTAATGCTTCTCTTGCTGCAATTATTGCAAATTGTGAAGATCTGTCTAATCTTTTGGCTTGTTTTAAATCAAAATATTCTTCTGCATTATAATTTTTAACTTCTGCTGCTAAACTAGTTTTGTAATTAGTAGCATTAAATAATGATATTTTATCAACTCCGCATTCTTTATTTTTTATTGCTTCCCAATTTGTATCTACATTTTTTCCAATAGGGGTTATTGCTCCTAGCCCTGTTATTACAACTCTTCTTTCCATTTTAAATTCATCCTTTCTTTTTTACATTAACATACCACCATCAACATTTATAACTTGACCAGTAATATATGAACTATCATCAGAAGCTAAAAATTTAACAACATTAGCTACATCATTACTTGTTCCCATTCTTTTTAAAGGAATGTTTTTTGAGATTTCTGTCTTTACATCATCTTTTAAAACTGCTGTCATATCAGTTTCAATAAATCCTGGTGCTATACTGTTTACAAGAATATTTCTTGAAGCAAGTTCTTTTGCTAAACTTTTTGTAAAACCTATTATTCCAGCTTTTGATGCTGCATAATTACTTTGCCCTGCATTTCCAGAAACTCCTACAACTGAAGAAATATTTATAACTCTTCCAGTTCTCTTTTTCATCATATATGGTACTACATTTTTTGTAACATTAAATGTTCCTGTTAAATTAACATTTATAACACTTTCGAAATCTTCCTTTTCCATTCTTAAAATAAGCATATCTTTAGTAATTCCTGCATTATTTACTAAAACATCAATTTGACCAAATTCCGCTATTACTTCATCTACAAATCTTTTTGTATCTTCAAAATTTGATACATCACCTTTTACTGCTAAACACTTTACATTTTCATTTTCTATTTCCTTTTGTGTAATACTTAGGTCATCATTTTCATTTCTATAATTTATTGCAATATCGTATCCCTCTTTTGCAAGTTTAATTGCAATTTGTTTCCCTATTCCTCTTGTTGCACCTGTTATTAAAGCAACTTTACTCATTTGCATCTCCTCCTATTTTATATTGGGCGGACTTTAGCCCCGCCCCTACGATTTTACCACCCTACATATGGGCGAACAAAGGCGTCCGTCCCTACAAAATTTCTCCGTTTAACTTAATAATTGTATCTTTTAGGGTTTGTAAATCACACACATTTAAAATATTAACTTCTCTATCGCCTTTTTCTCTTTTAACAAATCCTGATAAAGTAGCTCCTGGTCCTATTTCTATAAATGTATCAATTCCTTCGTTAAACATTGTATCTAGTGTTGTAGAAAATCTAACTGGATTTATTATATGGTTTGCTAGAATTTCTTTTATATTGTCATCATCTTTATATGGCATTCCATCTAAATTTTTCACAACAATAGATGTAAAAGAATTAAACTCAACTTTTTCTAATTCTGTTTTTAGAGCTTTAGAACTTTTTGTTAATTTTTCTGTATGAAATGGACCTGCTGTATTTAATATTCTTACCTTTTTGGCTCCCATTTCTTTTGCAATATTTTCTGCTTCTATTATTGCTTCTTCTTCGCCAGAAATTACTATTTGCTCTTTTGTGTTAAAATTTGCTGGAACCACAAATTTATCCTCTACCTTAGCACATACTTCTTTTATTTGTTCTTCACTTAATCCAAATATTGCTGCCATTTTCCAGTTACCATCTGGCAACATGTCTTGCATATATTCTCCTCTTTTTTGAATAAGTTTTATTGCTGTAGTTTCGCTTAAAGCTCCTCCGCTAACTAATGCTGCATATTCACCTAAACTAAGACCTGCAGACGCATAAGGTTTTATGCTATTATTATTTAATATTTGTAGTATTGCTAAACTCATTGTTAATATTGCAAGCTGTGTATATTTTGTTTCATTTAAAGTTTCTTCTGGTCCTTCAAAAGATATTTTTGCAATATCAACTCCTGTTGTTTCTTTTACTAAATCATAAATTCTTTTTGCTTCTGGAAATTCTTCATAAATATCTTTTCCCATTCCAACTTTTTGTGTTCCTTGACCTGGAAATAAAAATCCTATTTTCATATTATCCTCCTTATTTGCGGACGAGCAATGCTCGCCCCTACATTTTATCGGGTTCAATCATGCGTCCCTACAAAATTTTGCGATTTTTCAATTCTTTTTCAAATTCATTACAAAATTCTACTATAAATTCCTTAGAATCTATTTCTACATTAAATTCATTTTTTATTGATGATGCAATATCTTTTATTTCCTTTGCAAATACTTGTTGCATTGTATTTATGCCAATGCCTATCACTAAACACTTTACAATATTTTTTACTACTTTGCTTTGTGTTAAAATTCCACCAATCTTTTTACCATTGTAAACTATGTCATTTGGTTCTTTTATATTTAATAAAATATTATGTTTTTCCTTCATAATTTTAACAATTACTCTTGCAATTCCAATTGTTAATCCTTCTGTTTTAGATACTTCACACTCTTTTTTTATTAAAAATGAAAACGCAATATTATTTGCTTCATCTGTATGCCAAACTCTTCCGTGAGTACCAATTCCTGCTGTTTGTCTATCTGCAATAATTAGTGTTCCATTTATAGCATCTTCTTCATACAATTTCCAAATTCTATTTTGAGTTGAATCTACCTCTTCATAATGTATACAATTCTTTCCTAAGTGCTCTGTATTAAGCCCCATTAATTGCATCTAAATTCTCCTGTCTTTTTATTTTGTTTGTTGTAGTTCTAATTAGTGGTTCTTCTGTTAAAATAATTCCCCTTATGGCTTTGTATTGTGGCATAAATTTATTTATTTCTTTAATTTTACTTGTTATTGCTTTGTTGATTTCTTCATCGTTTTCCACTTTATATGCTTCTTTTATTCTTTCTTTGTTTATAACAGCTTTTACATTTATCTTTATATCATTTTTGTCACTTGACATTTGTTTTCCAAATACAAATGATTCTGTTATTCCTTCAATTCTATTAACTAAATTCTCTATTTCTTCTGGGAATATGTTTTTTCCATTTTTTAATACTATTACACTTTTCTTTCTTCCACAAATAAATATGTATCCTTCATCATCTATTTTTGCTAAATCTCCAGTTTTAAACCATCCATCTTGTAAAACTTCATTTGTTGCTTCAGAATTTTCAAAATAACCCATCATTATACTAGGTCCCTTTACTACAAGTTCTCCCATTCCTTCATCATTTACATCTATCAATTTTGCCTGAACACTTGGAACAGTTTTTCCTATTGATCCTATTCTGTTATATTGGTTTGTTCCTACTGCAACAACAGGTGATGTTTCTGTTAATCCATATCCTTGTACTAAGTTAAATCCTAATAATCTGTATCCTTCTTCTATTTTACTATCTAGCGCTGCTGCCCCACTTATGAATAATTTAATTCTTCCTCCTAGCATAGAGTGAATTTCTTCAAAAGCTTTTTTTCTCTCTTCCATTGTTTTATTTTTACATTCTAACAATTTATCAAGTTTTCCTTCTCTAGCTAACTTAGTTCTTATATTTTTAAATATTCCTTCATAAATTGCAGGAACACATGCCATAACACTTACATTATATTCTTTTAAATTTTCTGCAATATGTCTTATTCCATCACAAAATACTGTTGTTGCTCCATTATAAAATGATAATAAAAAGCCTACTGTACATTCAAAAACATGATGTATAGGAAGGACTGATAGTAAAGTGTCTTCTGAATTTATATCTAATATACTTCCAATATCCATTAAATTTGAACAGATATTTCTATGTGATAAAGCAACTATTTTAGGTTGTGAAGTAGTTCCTGATGTAAATAACATTATACTCATCTCTTCTGGATTTATTTTTGCATTTATAAAACTTGTATCTCCATTTTCAATTAACTTATTTCCTACCTTTATCAATTCCTTTTGCGAAAATATACCATTTGAATTTTGCTCTAAATCCATTGAAATTAAATGCTTTAATTTCATTTTACCTTCTTCACTATGCTTTATTTTTTCTAGTGTATCAATATATTTATGTGAACAGAATATTGCCTCAACTTCTGATTTTTGTATTAACCTTTTTAACTCATTTTCTGTTAATGATTTATCTAGTGGTACTACTATTCCTGTTCCACACACAATAGATAAATATGATATTTCCCATTCGTATCTATTTTCTCCAATGACCGCTATTCTTTTTCCTTTTAACCCTAAATTTATAAGTGCCGTTCCTAAAGCATTTATCATATTTCTTATTTGTCCATGAGTAAAAGTTATATATTTTTCTTTTTCTACCTTAATTTTATATGCTGTTTTTTCTGCATACAAATCATTTGTTTTTTGCAACATATCTTTTAAGTCAGTAATTTCTAAGCATTTGTTTATTCTTTCACACATTTAAATATCACCTACCATTTTAATTTATATCATAAATTTCTAAAAAAAGTAATTGTACTGATTGGTCAGTTTAAGAAGAAAAAATGATGATTTTCCTATAAATCATCATTTTATTTAATTTTTCCATATAAGCTTTCCTTTATAGTATTTATTTCATTGCTATTTAATTCAAATATTGTATATATTTCATCATTTATGTCTTCTTTTATTCTATTGTTTCCATTAAGCACTTCATCAACCATCCTTGATATTTTATTATCTTTTTCTTTGCTAATCCTTGGAAACGGTAACTGTTCTAGATTCCCTCTTAATATTTTTACATCATTAAATCTTTTTAAATAAACAAATCTAAATAATTCTGAATTAAGAAATGCCAATATAGTTTTTGTTCCCAATCCTTCAATGTTAGGTATTAGTATATTTGCACTATTTAAAAATAATTCTTGTTTATCATCATAAGCAAATGTAATATTTTTTGAAACAAACTTATAAACAATTTTCTCTTTTGCCCTATATATTTCTTCTGGTGCTACTTGCTGAAAGTCTTCTCTTTTATACTCTATATAGTTTTTGCAAGGCAATAAACTATATTCACTAATTTCTTTTCCAGTATATATCTTATCATATCCACTCTTATATTCTTTTTTCAATTTGTTTTTGTTATCTCCTGTAACTATTCCCAAAGCCCATTTAGAATCCTTTAATGTAGAGTAATCCCTTTGATATATTATATCTATTATTCGTTTTTCTTCTTCTGCAACAAGTGAAATTATTTGACTGTATGAATTTAATATTTCTTCTTTATTGATTAGACTATTTTGGTTTGTATCAGAAATTAAAATATTATAATTATGCTCATCTCTATTCTCTACTTCTATACTAACAAACTTTGTTACAACTCCAGAAAAATTTTTAGGATAAATAATAATATTATTTATTTTGTAATTACCTAATAAATATTTTCGTATATCTGCATGAACTTTTACATTTGTAAAAGAAATGGGTAACAGAAATATCATTTTTCCACATTCTTTTAATAATTTTGATGCATTATATATAACATATGAAAAAGATTCTCCAGAATCAATTTCGTAAAAAAAACTTTTATCAACTTTGCTTGTATCCGCTCCCCAAGGAGGATTTGTTATAATATAGTCAAATTGTTCATTTATTGAAGCAGATTCAGTAAAAAAATCTAACTTCTTTATTTTAGGTTCAAATTCATATTCTTTGTATTTCAATATCAAATTTATTTTACAAATCATAATCGCAATATCATCTATATCAGTACCATATAGATTATTAGGATTATCTGTTTTAATATTTAATAAAAACATTCCCGTTCCACAGCATGGGTCTAATATCAATGCATTTGTATTTTTAATATCTTTAATCATATTTTTTACTATACTTTTAGGTGTATAATAAGACCCTTTTTCATTCTTCTTCCCCTCTGTTTGCAAACATTGATATATTATTCCTAATATATCATCTTCACCTTCTGGTAAAGATATTTCTAATAAATCATCAAAATATTCATTGTATTCATTAACAAAATTTCTAACATTACTTTTTTTAGTTTCCAACTTTTTTGTAAGCAATTGTTTTTGTATCAACAAATTTAAACATAAAGAGGTCATAATTTTATGTATTTTTTCTTCTTTATTATATCTTTTTTTTATGTATTCTAAAATTTCCATTACTTTTGTAATATTTTCTTTTTCATTAAACAACTCTTTGGGTATTATAATTTTAGTGGACATAACTTTATTTGCTCTACTGTTTCTTTTATTATCCTTAGAGATTTTTTCCATATTTCCTCCAAATATTAGTTTCATTAAACGAAGCAAAAACGGTATATTGCTAGGAAATCTAGCAAAAAATCTTGAGACTATACGATTGTATGTCGAAAGATTTTTTGCGACGATTGACACCGCAAGATGCCGCTTTTCATTCGTTTATACTAAAGGTTTCATTGTTGGAAATAACAATACATCTCTTATTGATGCAGAGTCTGTAAGTAGCATTATTAATCTGTCTATTCCTATTCCTAATCCTCCTGTTGGTGGCATTCCATATTCTAGTGCATTTATGAAATCGTCATCCATCATATTTGCTTCTTCGTCTCCGGCGTCTCTTAATTCAGCTTGTCTTTTAAATCTCTCATATTGGTCTATTGGATCATTTAATTCAGAGTATGCGTTTCCATATTCTCTACCACCAATAAAAACTTCAAATCTTTCTGTTAATCTTGGATCTGATTTTTTCTTTTTAGTTAATGGTGACACTTCAACTGGGTAATCATATATAAATGTTGGTTGAATTAATGTATCTTCAACTTTTTCTTCAAACATTAAATTTATTATATTTCCTCTAGCCATTACTCCTTCAACTTCTAGTCCAGCATCTTTTGCAACCTTAGTTGCTTCTTCATCAGATTCAATTTTTCCAAAATCTATTCCAGTTGCTTCTTTTATAGCATCTATCATACTAATTCTTTTCCAAGCAGATGTTAAATCAATATCTGTTCCTTGGTAGTTAATATCTGTTGTTCCTAATACATTTTTTGCTACTGTTCTTACTAAATCTTCTGTTAAATCCATCATATCGTTGTAATCTTCATATGCTGAATATAATTCTATGTTTGTGAATTCTGGATTGTGTTTTATATCCATTCCTTCGTTTCTAAACATTCTTCCCATTTCGTATACTTTATCAAATCCACCAACTATTAATCTTTTTAAATATAATTCGTTAGCAATTCTTAAATACATATCTATGTCTAAAGTATTATGATGTGTAATAAATGGACGTGCTGCAGCTCCTCCTGCTATTGTATTTAGTATAGGTGTATCTACCTCTAAATACCCTTTGTTATCTAAATATTTTCTTACTTCTTTTATTATTTTGCTTCTTAATTCAAATGTATTTTTTACTTCTGGATTTACTATTAAATCTACGTATCTTTGTCTGTATCTTAAATCCATATCTTTTAAACCATGGAATTTTTCTGGTAATGGTCTTAATGATTTTGTAAGTAAAGTAACTTCTTTAGCATGCACAGATATTTCTTCTGTTCTCGTTTTAAATACAAAACCTGTAATACCTATAATATCTCCTATATCATATGTTTTAAATAATTTATAACTATCTTCTCCTAAATCGTTTATGCTCACATAGCTTTGCATTTTTCCTGTGCTATCTTGTATTGTGCAAAATGATGCTTTTCCCATAATTCTTTTTGCTATAATTCTTCCTGCTATTGTTACATCCTTTTGTTCTAATTCGTCGTAATTATCTCTAATTTCTTGGCTTACATGAGTTCTATTATATTTTGTTATTTCGAATGGATCTTGTCCATTTGCTTGTAATTCTTCTAATTTTTCTCTTCTTATTTTCATCAATTGGTTTAAGTCTACTTCTTCTATATTTTCATTGTTTTCCATAGTTTCAAATCTCCTTTACAATAAATGGGCGTAAGCATACGCCCTACATTTTTATATTATACATTAAATAAATATATTTGTAAACACCTAAAAATCTGGCACATATTCTTCTTCGTGCTCTCCAAGTTCTTGAATATATCCATTATCTAAATCTAAACTATATAGATAACTTTCTATTTCTTCATATTCATCTTTAGTTAGCTTTCTATTTATAGTTTCATCTTCTTTTGCTAAATAAGTTGGAAAATATTGTGCCATTATACTAACATAAACATTATTATCTAAATTATCTTTTATCCAATTCAAAACATTTTTTGAATTATCTATATTATTGGGTAACACTAAATGTCTTATCATTAACCCCTTTTTCATGATTCCGGATTCATCTAAAGTAGGCGCTCCAACTTGGTTATACATTTCTTGTATTGCATTAGTTGCAGTTTCAAAATAATTATGTATTTTCGAATATTTATATGCAATATCATTATAATAATATTTTAAATCTGGCAAATATATATCAATATAACCTTTTAAAAGTTTTATTGTTTCTACTGTTTCATAAGAATTTGTATTATATACTATTGGAATATGTAATCCGTTTTTTCTTGCAATTTTTATTGCTTCAATTATCTGATAAACATACATTGTTGGTGTTACTAAATTTATGTTTTCTGCCTTCTTTTCTTGTTGTTCAATAAAAATATCCGCCAATTCTTCTACTGTTATTTCTTTTCCTTTACCTAACTGACTTATTTTATAATTTTGACAAAACTTACAATTCAAATTACAATTAGAAAAAAATATAGTTCCAGAGCCATTTTCTCCACTTATACATGGCTCTTCAAACATATGTAAAGATACAAGCGCTATTTTTATTTTGTCTGTACATTTGCATCTTCCTAAATCCCCATTTAGCCTATTTACTTTACACTTATGTGCACAAATCATACACTTTTCTAACATTTCATTCTCCTGCAAAACAAATTTATATATTTAATATCATTACAGCTATATTAAAAAATATTAGCACTGAACAAGTATCTACAATTGTTGTAATTAATGGTGCTGCCATAATAGCTGGATCTAATTTTAACTTTTTTGCTAACATTGGTAATATACATCCTAATGATTTTGCAAGTACAACAGTTACAACTAATGCAATTCCTACAACTACACCTAACTTTAAATTATTATATTGTATTTGTATTCTTATTGCATTTACTACCGCTAGAAGTAATCCAACTAGTAGTGCAATTCTTACTTCTTTCCATAATGCCTTAAATACATCTTTTGTTTTTATTTCATCCATAGCTAGTCCACGAATTATTAAGGTAGAACTTTGTGAACCACAATTTCCTCCTGTACCCATTAACATTGGAATAAATGAAACTAATATAGGAACTGCAGCAAAAGCATTTTCGTAATTTGTAATTATTCCTCCTGTTATCATAGAAGAAAACATAAGTACAAGTAGCCATATTATTCTATGTTTAGCATGTGAAAATACTGATGTTTTAAAATAGCTATCATCTGTTGGTGTAATAGCTGCCATTTTTGTAAAGTCTTCTGTGTTTTCTTCTTGAATTACATCTATAGCATCATCTATTGTTATAATTCCTACTAGTCTATTTTCCATATCTACAACTGGCAAAACTATAATGTCATATTTATCAAATGTTTTAGCAACAATTTCTTTGTCTTCTAATGTATTTACAGAAATTATATTTGTGTCCATAATATCTTTTATTAGTTTATCTCTATCTGACAATAATAAATCTTTTGCAGTAACCACTCCTATTAGCTTTCTGCTCATATTCAAAACATAGCAAGTATAAATAGTTTCCTTATCTATACCTATTTTTTTAATTTTCTGAAAAGCTTCATCTACTGTCATATTTTCCTTTAAGTCTACGAATTCATTTGTCATAATACTTCCGTGCACTATCTGACGGATAATTTAAAAATTCATTTACTATTTTTCGCTCTGAAGGCGTAATAGTTCTAAGTATTCTCTTAACAACATTTGATGGCATTTCTTCAATTAAATCTACTGTATCATCCAAAAACAATTCATTTACTACTTCTTTTAATTCTTTATCTGTTAAAGAAGATATTAGTTTTTCTTGCAATTCTGGTTCCATATATGAAAAAGTCTCTGCTGCCTGATCTTTACTTAATAATCTAAAAGTCAATATCATGTTTTCTACTGAAAATTCATTAAATAATAGCGACAAGTCCGTACTATTCATATCTTCTAATAATTTTCTTAAATCTCCAAATCTTTTGTTATTTAATAGTTCATCAATTTTTTCTTGTACACTATTATCTTCCATTTTCAGCACCCCTTTTAAATTAGCTAATATATATTTTTATTTATCTATTAATAATATTATTAAATATAGAAGTTGTCAACACTTTGTTTATGTGATATACTAAGATTATTAAAAGTTATTATATCTTTCGAATCTTTTTTCGGAGGATATGCCTCCGAAAAATAGGACAAGAAATTTACTTATTTTTTAGGGGGTTATGCTATATGACTTTGTTGGAAAAATACTATGTGTACTTCGAAACAATTCGGCTCATCCACCATCGAAATATTCCCAGATATTACTCGAGTAATGCAGTAACATTTAAACCAAAAAATAAAAACTGCATTTTGGAAGTTACACAGTTTTTGTCAGAATTTATAGCACTAGCGGTTGAGAAAAAAATTATCAGCTACTTAAGCTCAGATATACAAACACAATTTGTACATGAGTTTTCTGTTCAGTGCTATATTAAGTCTAATGGTATTCCAGTAATCATAGACAATTCTGATGACACTTGTGATTTTCGGTTTGTTAAATTCAAAACTGCTAACCTTTTGTATAAATATCTTAAATATTATGCAAAGGAAAATCATTTTTTGAATACAGCCTCTCAGTATGACTCGGATCTTGGTACAGATGTATACACTTTTTCAATAAGTTTTTAGTGTTAAAGCAAAGACCTTTAGCTTCAGCTAAAGGTCTTTGCTTTAATCTTTTGATTTTATCATTACTAGTATTCCAGTTTTTATAATAATTTCAGCTTCATCTAATATTACTTCATTGCTTACACCTATACTATGTCCAATTTCTAATGTTGCATTATCTAATAAGTATTTAAATCCTTTTAGCGTAATTCCTGTTACATTAGTAGTTAAAGGTATTAGTGATATATAGTTATATTTAAAATCCTTCACCTTAGTTATTCCAGATGTTATTAGTTCTATTTCATTATTTTTATCTATAATTTTGCAACTTATATTATTATCTAACGCCTCTTTTAATATATGAATATTTGCAATAGCATGATCCATTCTTTTTCCTAATGCTCCCAATATATATATTTGATTACTTTTTAACTCTATTGCTAACTTTAATGCCATATGTGTATCTGTATAATCCTTCTCTGGATTTAACTTCACTATTTCTATATTCTTTTTAGTATATTCATTTAATATATTTTCATTTACAGAATCAAAATCTCCTATTATGTAATTGGGTTTTGTATTTATTTTGTTTAATATCTCTAAACCTTTATCCGCTACTATTACTTTATCTATCTTTTGTTTTTGTATAAAAGATTTTAAAAATTCTTCTTCTATATCTCCACCAGAAATAATTAGTGTTATCATTTTATTCTCCTTTTTATTTTAATACATAATATATTACAAAGGGCGCTTATCTTTTACAGACAAGCGCCCTGCTGTGCTCAATTAGTCTTCTTTTGCCGGTACGAAGCCACTTCCGCCGCAAACGAGACAAAGATTTTTCACCAGAGGAGAATGACTTCCTCCACTACCTTTGCAGTTATCGCATATCTCCATACCTTCAGGAACATCTACTTTCCCCAGCCGATTGCAGACAGGATATTTTACTTTAATGTCCATCACCGGAATTTCTCCTTCTCCAAAGCATTTTTTGCATGTCTTGAGCATAATGTTTTTCCCCCTTAAAAATTGTTAATTTATTTTCGGAGGACATTGCCCTCCGAAAATATTCGAAAGGCATTCCTAAAAGGAACTTTTTTATTATAGCACATTTTTATTGTTTATTCAATAATTTTTATTTTTTACATACGTCAATAAAATATTTGAAAATGTTATTCATATTTATCACATGTTCCACTGGACGGTTTTTGCCTTTGCTACGCTTCGGCACGTCCTTTTCGAATCCACTCTACTTTTTAAATTTAGTAAAAAAAATAAACTAGTACAAAAACTAGTTTATTGGTGGGCAGGGATGGATTCGAACCATCGTACTCAAATGAGAACAGATTTACAGTCTGCCGCCTTTAGCCACTCGGCCACCTACCCATATATTAAATTTTTACATAAAAATGGTGCGCCCTCAAGGATTCGAACCTTGGACCCACCGGTTATGAGCCGGTTGCTCTGACCAACTGAGCTAAGGGCGCATCTCTCAATGCAAGACTTAGTATAATATATTTTTAATTGCTTGTCAATACATTTTAAAAAAAATATAAGAAAAAAATTTAAGATTTTAGAATTATAGGTATACCAGTACATGTAGCATTATTTGACATAATATATTTAAAATAGTATAATATATTTGTTTCTTTATGAAACTTTATATATTCCTACCCATGGTTTGGGTATTTTATTCTTTTCCTCTCAGACGTCCAATGTCTGAGTAGCATATATTCCTTTAAGCCCTATGATAAGGAGGAGAACTATGGAAAGAAATATTGTAAAAAAAGATGATATTGAGGCTTTTGTTAAGCGTTATATACACAACTTGCTTCGAGAACATTTTGGCACTGGCACCCTTGAAGTTTTCGTACGGAGTACCGAAATAGTAGTCACCGTTCCCATAAAGAATTATGAAGAAGCTTTCGCCAAAATGCTTTCATACAACATGCCGGCCGAAATCTCGGATCTTACTTGTGGCTATATCAGATATGCTTATACTTGTAAGGATAATCCCGCCTGCGGGAAAGAGATCACTATCGGATTTGCGCACTTCTACGAATTTGCCGAGGAATCATAATAGCACATAAAACGTGCTATTTACTACCAACAACAAAGCACAGATGATTGGACCATCTGTGCTTTCTCTATTCATTATTTTCTTTTATATGTTACATAATCATAGTCAAATGGATTTTCTTCATTTTTTAAACCTTTTTCTGTACTTATTATTTCCCATTCCTCTTTATTTATTTCGGGAAAAAATGCATCTCCATCAAAATCTTGGTTAATTTTAGTTATATACATTTTATTCGCATATGGCATCAATAATTTATATATTGTAGCTCCACCAATTACAAAATTCTCTTCATCTGAATTTATGTACTTATCTAAGCATTTTATATCGTTAACTACTTCTACATTTTCATTATCTATATTCATTTTCATATCATTACATAATACAATATGTTTTCTATTTGGTAATACTCTTCCCAATGATTCAAATGTTCTTCTTCCCATTATAATTGTTTTACCACTAGTAATCGTTTTAAATCGTTTTAAATCTTCTGGCAAGTGCCAAATTAGTGTATTATCTTTTCCTATTACATTTTTATTTGCTATTGCAACTATTATACTTAACATAAGTTTATCTTTCCTTTCTATACAGCGACGTCCATCTGTATCTTTCCTAAATGATTATAATCTATTAGTTTTATATCTTCTGGTTTAAAATCATAAAAATCTTTTATTTCTGGATTTATCCATAATTTTGGTGCAGGCAATGCTTGGTCTCTTCTAGATAATTGTACTTTCATTCCTTCTATTTGATTTTCATAAATATGTGCATTGCTAATACATACTGTTAATAATCCTGGTTTTAAGTTTGTAACTTGCGCTAATAAATGTACAAAAACAGCATATTGCGTTACATTGAACGGATGTCCTAACGGAATATCATTTGATCTAATTGTTAAAAGACAATTTAATCTTCCATCTGTAACATCCCAACAGCTATTAAATACACAGGGATATAATGCACCAGTATCTAAATAAGGTATTTGCCATAAATTTATTATCATTCTTCTATTTTGAGGATTGTTTTTTAATTGATCTATCAATTTATCTACTTGATTAAATTCTTTAACAATCCATCCATATGAAGTTCCTATTGTACCATCTTCCATTTCCCATTCATCCCATATATGAACATTTTGTTCGTGTAAATCGCTTATTTTGTTTGATTGTTTTTGAAAAATCCATAATAACTCTTTTACTGCTGTATTAAATGCTACAAACTTTGTTGTTAATATAGGAAATTCTTCTTGCAAATTAAATTGTAATACTTGGTGTGGAAGTTTATATGTTGCTATTCCTGTTCTATTTTGGTCATAATAACCATTGTTTAATATATTTTCTACCATATCTAAATACATATCATCATATTTACTCATAAAATCTTCTCCTTTTATCAATAAAAATGGCATCATTCGGCATTCCTCATGAGTATTCATTACCAATGAAGCCCCTGCAATTTACAAAAATAGAAGGGCTATTACTAAAGCCCTTCTTAAAATTAGTTATTATCTCCTCTACCTTCAGGAAGTGCTGGAACATCAATTCTAATTCTAATTTTTGTTATATTTCTAATAATTCTAACAACTTTTGTATTTTTAATTCTTTGCCACAATGATGGTTTAACATCAACTCTTGTTTCTGTTAAGTAATTGTCTTCTTCAACAGCTACTGTTGGTGTTTCTACAATTGCATTTTCTGCAGGTGCTGGAATTTCTTTTAATGCTTCTGCCACTTCTATTCCTATATAGCTTAATGCTTTTGATCTATCTTCTATTCTTTCCATATCTATTTCAATATGTAAATTGCTTTCTAAATTAGAAACCCTAGCATTTACTAATTTTACAGAATTTATATAGTTCTCTGATTTATCTGTTTTGCATCTTCCAATAGCATTTAATGAGTTAACAATATCTTCTGATACTTCTCCAGATATTCCTTTAACATTTTCTTTCCAATCTTTATCTTTATTTTGTGCAGATTCTAATACACCTTTTAATTTTCCTGCTAAAGATATGTTAGTTTCTCTTTGTCTAATTAACTCTTCAATTTGTTTTGTATTATCTTCAAATTGATTTGTTGCATATTCAACTAATTCGTAAGCGGCTTTATATACAGAAGATGGAAAATTCTTCTTTTTAGGGTATTCTAATAGGTATGTTTTTATTGAACCTATTAAATCCTTAAAGAAAGCATCATCTTCTAATTGAATAATTTGCTTTTTACTGTTTGGATTTATCATTTTTTGAACCTTGTCAATATTTGATAAAATTTTTTCTTCTGTGATTACCATTTTCACGTTTACTATGCCTGATTTTGAAAATAATGACACGTAAACTCCCCTCCTTTGTCCTATGTTTTTTAGTATTCTTTCGTTATTATTATACATTTTTTTTTAAAATACTACAATAGGATTATTAAAAATTTATTTTTCTTTTTCGTTACAATAATATTACAACTTTGTTACAAAAGTCAATAGTTTTTGACATTATTTTTCAAAAAATTTTTTTATATTAACTTTGTAATATTTTCTTTAATTCTTCATGTCTCTTAACCTTTTGTGTTGTAGTCTTTATAAGTTCTTCTTCTGTAAATATTATTTCTCTGATATATTTATAAGCTGGCATTTTTTTATTTACTTCTTTTACTTTTTCCCATAAATAGTCAGAAATTTCTTGTTCAGTTTGAGCTCCGAAAACTTCCTTAATTTCTTCTGCATCGTATACTATTTTTACACATATCTTTAAATCTGCTTCATCGTCTTCTTCGGGTTTACCATATACCATACATTCCTTAACTCCATCTATTCTTCCTACTAATGCTTCCAATTCTTCTGGATAAATATTTTTTCCATTTTTTAATACTATTACATCTTTCTTTCTTCCTGTAATATATAAGTATTCATCTTTATCTAAATATCCTAAATCGCCTGTATAAAACCATCCATCCTTTAATACTTCGTTTGTTGCTTCTTCATTTTCATAATATCCAAGCATTACATTTGGTCCTTTTACAACAATTTCACCTATTCCTTCTTCATTTGGATTATCTATTTTTACTTGAACACTTGGAAAAACCTTTCCAACAGATCCTATTCTTTCATACTTATCATTTCCTGTTGAAAGCACTGGTGAGGTTTCTGTTAATCCATAGCCCTGAACTATTCTAAACCCTAATTCATTAAATCCCTTTTCTACTTCTCTATCTAGTGCAGCTGCTCCATTAACAAATAGTCTCACTTTTCCTCCAAGAATATCATGTATTTCTTTAAATAGTTTTTTTCTCACATCTATTCCAAATCTTAATAATGTATTGCTTATTTTTATACCTTTTTTTACAGTATCTAATTTTCCTTTTTTCTCTATTCCTTTCATAACTTTTTTATACATATTTTCAAACAAAATAGGAACAGAAACCATAGCTGTTACTTTATATTCTTTTATATTGTCTGCAATATGCCTTATTCCCTCACAATAAACTACACATGCGCCTTTATACATTGGATATAAAAATCCTGTTGTACATTCAAAAGTATGGTGTAAAGGTAAAAATGATAGCATTGTATCTCTTTCATTTATTTCTAATACCGAAGCAATATCCATTAAGTTTGCACATATGTTTTTATGTGATAGTGCAACAGCCTTAGACATAGCAGTTGTTCCAGAGGTAAACAACATTATCCCCATGCTTCCACTATCAATTTCAGCATTTATAAATTCTGTATTCCCTTTTTCTAATAATTCTTTTCCTTGGTCTGTTAGTTCTTTTTCAGAATAAATATTTTCATTTTTTTCTTGTAAGTCCATTGATATAAAATATTGTAGTTTTGTTTGTCCTTCATCTTGTATTTTTTTCATTATATTATCATATTTAGTTGAATAAAATATAGCCTCCACCTCTGAACGTTTTATTAAACTCTCAATTTCATTTTCTGGTAAAGATTTATCTAATGGGACTACAATTCCTGTACCACAAGCTACTGCTAAATATGCAAGTGCCCACTCATATCTATTTTCAGATATAACAGCAATTCTTTTATTTTTTAATCCCATATCTATTAACTTTGTTCCTAAGCAATCTACTTCATATCTAAATTCTTTATGTGTTATTACTCTAAATTCATTTTCTACCTCTGTTTTAAACTTATATGCCGGTCTATCTCCATATAATTCTCCAGATTTTTTTAGCATATCTTTTAAATCGTTAATTTCTACACAACTATGTAATCTCTTAGTTCCCATTTTTATCCTCCTTTTATTTTGCTGGCAGACGTGATGGGTCTGCCCCTACAAATTTATTTGTAATCCTCTTAAAATAGTTTTTTCGTATTCAGAATATGTCTGTTTTATATCTATTGGTCTTCCAACTTTTAATTTGTATACTAAACTCGAACATGTAATTCCAAATATTTCTGTTGCAATAACTTCTGGATCTACAGTAATAATCTCTTGCTTTTCAATTCCGTCTTTTACAATTTTCTCTATTATTTTTATGTATTCAAAAACATATTTTTTACAAATATTATTTCTTGGTTCATTTCCCCAAAGTTGACTAAGTAGTATTGTCATAAAATCTTCATATTTTAACATAACTTTTATTTCTATTAGTATTACCGCTCTTAATTTATCTACCGATTTATCTAATTTTTGAGTTTTTATTTCTATGCTATTTTTTAGCAATTTTACTCCTTCTTCTACAAGAAAATTGAATATTTCTTCTTTACTAGAAAAATGATAATATAAAGTTCCTTTTGCAACACCTACTTTTGAAGTTATTTCTTCAACACTGGTTGCATCATAGCCTTTCTCCGCAAATAATTTCATTGATGTTTCAAATATTTTTCTCTTTGTTTTATTCATTAAACACCTCTTAAATTAAATTTATAGATATTATATAATTACAACATTACTTTTGCAATGTTTTTTTGTTTTTAATAAATTCTTTATTTATTATTTCTTTAATATTTTCTATATTTAATTTATATTTTTCTTCTATTTCTTCAACACTCCCATGCTTAATAAATTCATCTGGATAACCTATTTTTTTTATATTTACATTTTTGACCTGTTGGTCGTTTATTAAATTTACAATTGTATCTCCCATTCCATTTAACAAATATCCATCTTCTAATGTTATTACATTCTTTGTTTTAATTACAGAATTAACTATTGTGTTCTTATCTAGTGGTTTTAAAAATCTTAAATTTATTACTTCTATTGAAAAACCTTCTTTTTCAAAATAATCTGCTAGTTTCATTGCTTTCACTACTGTTTTTCCTAAAGCTACTATCGTTAAGTCAGTTCCTGTTTTTAATATCTCTGATTTTCCAAGCTCTATCTTTTCATGTCTTTCAAATTTATATTTATCTTCGCTTCCTCTAGGATATCTTATTACCATTGGTTTATTACTATTTATGCTAAATTCAAGCATATCTTCTAATTCTTTAAAATCTTTAGGTGCCATAATATTTATATTTGGTATTGAATTTAAGAAACATAAATCTAATATTCCTTGATGTGTTTCTCCATCACTTCCAACAATTCCAGCTCTATCAATACATATTGTAACAGGCAATTTTTGTATGCACACATCATGAACAATTTGATCATAGGCTCTTTGTAAAAAAGAAGAATACAATGGCAATACTGGTTTTAAATCATTTTTTGCCATTCCTGCAGCCATTCCGAACAGCATGTTGTTCTGCAATTCCAACATCAAAAAATCTATCTGGATATTTATTTGCAAATTCTGAAAGTCCAGTTCCTCCGCACATTGCAGCTGTTATTGCTACTATTTTTTTATCTTTATCAGCAAGATTTACGAGTTTCTCTCCAAATACTTGTGAATAGTCTTTTTGAGGCTCTTTAATTGGTTTACCTGTTTCTATATTAAATTTTGATATACTATGGAAACTATCTGGATTTTCTTCTGCAATTTTATAGCCTTTCCCTTTTTTGGTTATTATATGTACTAATACTGGTCCTTCTTCTCTTTTAGCTAATTGCAATATGCTTTCTAACTTTTCTATATCGTTTCCATCTACTGGTCCAAAATAAGAAAATCCAATATCTTCAAAATACATATTTTGTATAAATAATTGCTTTATTCCTCTTTTTACGCTTTTTGCAATTTTTACTAATCCACTTCCTATATAAGGTATTTTTTCTAAAACTTTTTTAGTTTCTCTATTAGTCTTTTTATATAATCTTTTAGTTCTTAATTTGCTTAGTAAATGTGCCATTCCACCAACATTTTTAGATATACTCATTTCATTATCATTTAATATTACTATCAAATTATTTTTACTACTTCCAGCATCATTTAATGCTTCTAATGCCATTCCACCAGTTAATGCACCGATCACCTATTACCGCTATTATTTTATTGTCTTGACCATTTATATCTCTTGCTCTTGCCATTCCTAATGCAACAGAAATAGATGTACTACTATGTCCTGTATCAAAAGAATCATAAATTGATTCTGATGTTTTAGGAAATCCAGCAATTCCATCCATTTCTCTTAATGTGTTTATTTTATCTCTTCTTCCAGTTAAAATTTTATGTACATAAGTTTGGTGTCCTACATCCCATATTATTTTATCTTCTGGTGTATTAAATATAGAATGTATTGCAATTGTAAGTTCTACTACGCCTAAATTTGATGCTAAATGTCCTCCAGTATTAGAAACTGTAGTTATCAGTAATTCTCTTATTTCTTTTGCTAATTTTTTTTTATCATCTATATTTAGTTTTTTTAAATCTTTGGGTGAGTTAATTTTCTCTAACACATTTTTTCGTTCCTTTCAAATTTTATTAAATATTTAAATATACAATTAGCCCTCCAACAATTGCTAATATGAAACCTAATATTTTTAGTCCTAAAGTTGCTTCATTTTGATCTCCAAAGCCAAATAATTTTTTAGTTAATAATCTAGCATCAAATATTGTTATTACACCTATCAATACTATAAGAATTCCAACTACTACTATAAATTTCATAATTCGACGTCCTCCTCTATCGGGCGGACACAGGGCCCGCCCCTACAATATATTTTAATACGCTATTTCTCCATTTAATATTTCATCGTTTTTAACCCATTCGTTTACATCAATTTCTTTATATTCAGTTTTATTTACTCTTACAATAACTTCTTTTATTCCAGAATTTATAATCATTTTTCTGCACATAAGGCACGGTGCTGCACCATTTTCATAATCCGATGTATCTGTTCTATAACCAACTAAATATAGTGTTCCACCTAACATATCTTTTCTTGATGCACTTATTATAGCATTTTGTTCGCTATGCACAGATCTACAAGCATCATAACCTGCATGTCTAATTTCAGGAAACATTTTTTTCTTTGTGCAATAGCCTAAATCTATGCAATTTATCCTACCTCGAGGTGCTCCACTATACCCTGTAGAAATTATTTCATCATTATTTACAATAACTGTACCATATTTTTTTCTTAAGCAAGTACTTCTGCTTGCAACAGCTTCTGCTATATCTAAATAATAGTTTATCTTATCTACCCTATTTTGCTCCATATAACACACCTCTTTATAATAAGGGCACAGTGGTGTGAGTGCCCCTACATTATTAGAAAAGGGCGATAAAAATCGCCCCATCGTTCTTTACTAATCTACTTTTTTACTTACTACTTCTTTTCCGTCATAATATCCACAATTAGGACAAACTCTGTGTGGCATTACTGGTTCATTACAGTGTTTACAAGTAGCTAAATTTGGTTTATCTAATTTCCAAGTTGATCTTTTTGTTGCTGTTCTTGCTTTTGACCATCTTCTTTTTGGTTGTGCCATTTATATTCCCTCCCTTAGTTTCCAATAGTTATCTATATAATTATTTATATACAATTATGTGACTAAAAAATTATACTAGTTTTTTTTACTTTTGTCAATACCTATTTTTTTGCATATAATAGATAATAATATAATTTAATATTAGGCGATTAAAGTCGCCCCTACATTAAAATGTATTTTTTCTATTAGATAGAAAAAGAAGTGGAGGTTTTTATGTGTGGTCTTGTAGGCTATGTTAATTATACGAAAGATATATCAAATTATAAACATATAATAGAAGATATGAATAATTGCTTAACTAAACGTGGTCCAGATGAAGATGGATATTTTTTAGATAAGCACATAAATTTAGCTCATAAAAGATTAATTGTAATTGACCCTGAAAACGGCAAACAACCTATGCAGTCAACTTATAATGATAATACTTATACAATAGTTTATAATCGGTCAAATTTATAATGCTACTGAATTAAGAAAGGAACTTTTAGAAAAAGGGTTTGTTTTTGATGGTCATTGTGATACTGAAGTTTTGCTTAAAGGTTATATTTATTGGGGCTATGATGTTGTAAATAAATTAAATGGAATTTTTGCATTTGCAATTTGGGATGATAAAAAACAAGAATTATTTTTAGCTCGCGACCATTTTGGAGTTAAGCCTTTATTTTATACATTTAATGATGATAATTTTATATTTTCTTCTGAAATAAAAGCTATATTAAAACATCCTCATATCGAAGCTAAAGTTGATACTAATGGTATTTGCGAATTATTTGGATTAGGTCCTGCACACACGCCTCGGAACTTCAGTTTTTAAAAATATAAACGAACTAAAACCTGCGCATTTTGCAATAATAAATAAATCTGGTATTCGCTTTCAAAAATATTGGGACCTTATAAGTAAACCACATACAGATAGTTTTAATCAAACTTGCGAAAAAGTAAAATATTTATTAGATGATGCAATCCAAAAGCAGTTAGTTTCAGATGTTCCTCTTTGTTTAATGCTATCTCGGAGGATTAGATTCAAGTATTATAACAGCATATGCTAGTAATTATTGCAAAAATAATGGTCTCCCACCATTAGATACTTATTCAATAGATTACGTTGATAATGATAAAAATTTCGTTAAAAGTGATTTTCAGCCTAATTCTGATAACTATTATATAGACATAATGAAAAAAGCTTTTAATACAAAGCATCATAGTATAGTTATTGATACTCCTGAACTTGCAGATTGCTTAAGAGATGCTGTAATAGCAAGAGACACACCAGGAATGGCTGATGTTGATTCTTCTCTTTTGTTATTTTGCAAACACATAAAAAAAGATGCTACTGTAGTTATTTCTGGAGAATGTTCCGATGAAATATTTGCAGGTTATCCTTGGTTTTTTAGAGAAGATGCTTTAAATAGCAATACTTTTCCTTGGTCTATTGCATTAGCAGAAAGGCAGAATTTATTAAACAAAGACATTGCAAAAAAAGTAGATTTAAAAGAATATGTAGACTACCAATATTTGCATAGTCTATCTCAAATGAGCTCACTAAATAGTGATTCAAAAGATACTGCTGAAAAAAGAAAAATTTCACATTTAACTATGAATTGGTTTATGCAAACTTTATTAGATCGTTCTGATAGAATGTCTATGTATAATGGATTAGAACTTCGTGTTCCATTTTGCGATTATAGATTAGTTGAATATTTATGGAATATACCTTGGGAAATGAAAGCCTTAAATGGTAGAGAAAAAGGTTTATTGCGACATGTTGTAAAAGATTTATTACCTAAAGAAATTGTAGATAGAAAAAAGAGCCCTTACCCAAAAACTCATAATCCAAACTATTTGGCTAAAGTTAAAGGAATTTTAACAGAAATAATTAAAGATAATAACGCTCCAATATATTCATTATTAGATAAAAATTATATTGCAGAAATTATAAAAACTGATGGCAAGGCATTTACAAGACCATGGTTTGGTCAGTTAATGACAGGTCCTCAACTTATGGCATATTTAATTCAAGTAAATATGTGGCTTGAAATGTATAAACCAACAATAGAAATTTAGAATAATACTAAATAAAATAGTGTCATATCAGAAAACATAATAAAAGAAAAATCACTCGGCTACATTACAAAATTTAACAAATTCTAATTTGATCTTATGGCACCCTTCCGCGACAAGCGCGAACTCTTTCCATAAAATCTGCATAAGAATTTCTAAAATTTTTCCATTTGCATTCGTGATTTTTCTTTTATTATTGTTTTCTTTAATTTGTATATTTTATTTTACTAATATCTATGTAAGTATTCAATTAAACAATCATATATTGGATCTCTTTCAACAATAGTCTTTTCTTCGCGCATTTCAGTGAGTTCATTTATATCTACAAATTTAATTGCTTTTACTTCTGATTCCTGCATTTTTATATCTTCTATCTTTATTCCATTTTTCCTTAATATAAAGAAATCATAAAATTGATTTTCAATGAAATCTTTTGAAATCACTTCTTGTTTTCTGTAAGTAAACATATACCTAAAATCTTTAATGTCTACATTGAATCCTAAATTAACACTAACTTCTTCATTTATCTCTCTTGAAGCAGCAGATAAAGCATCTTGTCCATTTGAAATATGTCCTGCAACTGATATATCCCACATTCCTGCATTCTTTTCTTTATTATCTGCTCTTTGTTGTAATAAGATTTCATTTTTTTCATTTACAATTGCTACGGCAATCGCTCTATGCCATAACCCTTTTTTATGCATTTCTTCTCTAGATAAAACTTCACCTGTTTTTACACCATTTTCATCTAAAACGTCTATTAGTTCCTTACTCATAACATTTTACTCCTTTGATTAAGTTTATATAATAAAATTATTATATAATTTTTAGACATCAATGTCAATTATACTTTATTCCACTATTCCTAATATATGCTCTGGTTTTGAGACTTCTTCAGCAGAAAATTTATATGCATTATACAAATCTTCTACTGCAATTTTACCTTTTTCTTCATCATTTGCATGTATATAAGCTAAGGTATCTCCGTTTTTCAACTTTGTCTCCTATCTTTTTGTTTAGCATTATTCCAACCGCATTATCTATTCCATCTTCCTTTTTCATTCTTCCCGCGCCTAAATTCACAGATATCTTTCCAACAGTTAATGCATTTAATTCACTTACATAACCATTATTTTTAGAAATTACTGGCACTATATATTTTGCTTTTTCAAATTTTTCCATGTCTTCTATAAATGATATATCTCCACCTTGTTTTTTTACTAGTTCTAAAAATTTATTATATGCTTTTTTATTATTTATATTTTCCATTATCTTTAATTTGTTTTCTTCTAAATTATCTCCATTACCAGATAATTTAATAATATATGCACCTATTGTTGTAACTATAGTTTCTATATCTTCTGTCATATTTCCTTTTAATGCTTCTACTGCTTCTATAATTTCTAAAGTATTTCCTATTGTTTTTCCTATTGGTTCATTCATATTAGTTAAAACGCATACAGTTTCTTTATTTGCTAGTTTCCCAATTTCTTTCATTTCTTCTGCTAATTTAATAGCATCTTCTTTATTTTTCATAAATGCACCATTACCGCAAGTAACTTCTAAAACTATTTTATTTGCACCTGCTGCAATTTTTTTACTCATAATACTTGAAGCAATTAGTGGCATACTTTCTACACAAGAAATTGTATCTCTTAGAGCATACATCTTTTTATCTGCTGGCGCTAAATTCATTGTTTGACCTATTACACTAATTCCAATTTCTTTAACATTTTCTATAAATTCTTCTATTGGAATAGATGCACTATAACCTGGTATTGATTCTAGTTTATCTACTGTTCCCCCTGTGAATCCTAATCCTCTTCCAGACATTTTTGCTACTGGTATTTCTAAAGAGGCTATTATTGGCATAAGTATTATTGTAATTTTATCTCCTACTCCTCCTGTACTGTGTTTATCAACGACAATATCTGAAATAGAAGATAAGTCTAAGGTTTCCCCAGAGCATGTCATTGCCATTGTTAAATCTGTTGTTTCTCTTGAATTCATACCATTTAGGTAAATTGCCATTATCAATGCTGCTGCTTGATAATCTGTAACAGTTCCTTTTGTATATTCTGTGACAAAGAACTCTATTTCCTCTTTTGTTAGTTCTTGTTTATCTCTCTTTTTTGCGATAATCTCTAATATGTTCATAATAACGCCTCCTACTGATGGGCGGACACAGGGCCCGCCCCTACATTTGTTTTTTCATATTATTATTCAATTAGGTATCATATATTATTTTTTGAAATTGAACCCGAACAGCATCGGAATCCCTAAGAGCTCTCCAATCGCTTGACGGTCAATAAAAAAAATCATATATGTATACCTAATTGAATATATTCTTTACAAAGCTTTTTCTGTGTAGCATACAAATCCCATTTTCTTTAATTGCTTGAATATGCTTTGCAGTTCCATATCCTTTATGACTTGCAAATCCATATTCTGGATATACATTATCCCATTCATACATAATTCTATCCCTTGTAACTTTTGCAATAATAGAAGCTGCAGCAATAGAATAATTTTTTGCATCTCCTTTTATTATAGATGTATATGGTATTCCACAAGTATCTATATGTTCTAATGCATCAACTAAAATTCTATCTGGTTTTACCTTTAAACTTTGTATAGCAATAGTTAAAGCCTTTTTTGTTGCATTTAGTATATTTATTTCATCAATTTCTGTTTGATCAACAATTCCAACACTCCAAGCAATCGCTTCGTTTGTTATTTCATCATACAACTTTTCTCTCTTCTTCTCAGATACTTTTTTAGAATCATTTACTCCTTCTATAAAAGATTCCTTTGGCATGATAACACAGCCCACAACAACTGGTCCGTGCTAATGGTCCTCTTCCTGCTTCATCAATTCCTGCAATATATTTTAATCCATCTGAGTACAACTTGTTTTCATATTCTTTTAGTATGTTTAATCTTTCTATCTCTTTTTCCTTCATTCAAATTCCTCATTTTTCAATCTTTATTCAATCTTTTTGTATTATTATATATTTATTGTTTTTGTAATGCAATAATTATATTACATTTTAGTTACAAATTATACATATATATTTATTTTTTAGTAAAAATATAATATTATATGTACAAACTAATTTAGGAGGGAAAACAATTATGGGAGATATAAACGACTATTTTGATAACACTACACCACCAAAGAAGAAAAGCAATAATACTGCAAAAACAATCGTTGCTCCATTTGTAAGTGGTGTATTAGGCGCTTCATTAGTTGTTGGAATTTGTTTTGGAAATACTTCTATTCGAACTAAGCTAATAGGAGAACCAAACATACAATTAAAAGAAACATCAAATATACCTTCATCAACAAATACAGGTGTTGTCGATTTACTTTCTTTAAGTAATTTTTCTGATACTGCAGTTGGTGTGGCAAGTAAAGTATTGCCATCTATTGTTGGTATAAATGTAACATTTGATGTTACAAGTACCATAGGTTATGGTTTCCAACAAACTGGTGAAACTTCTGCTTCTGGATCTGGAATTATTATAAGTGAAAATGGCTATATATTAACAAATAATCATATTGTTAATTCAACATCTAATTCTTTATTTTATGAAGTTAGTAAAGCAAAAAGTGTAAAAGTATATTTGTTCAATGATGATACACCTTATGATGCTGAAATTATTGGAACCGACTCTCAAACAGACTTGGCTGTTATAAAAATAGATAAAGATAATCTTACAGCAGCTGAACTTGGAGATTCTTCTAGTGTGAAGGTTGGAGAATTTGCAATGGCAATAGGTAATCCTTTAGGGCTTAAAAGTACTGTTACAAGTGGAATAATTAGTGCAGTTAATAGAGAAGTTACAACTAGTGATGGAACAAAATATGTTCTTATTCAAACAGATGCTGCTATTAACTCAGGTAATAGTGGTGGTGCTTTAGTAAATTCTAAAGGACAAGTAATTGGAATAAATACTTTGAAAATAGCTGCAACAGGTGTAGAAAATATGGGGTTTGCAATTCCAATAAATGATACTACCGAAATTTATAAACAATTGATTGAATTTAAAAAAGTTAAAAGACCTTCTATTGGAATTACAGGACTAGATTTAACTGAAGCAACAGCTAAGAAAAATAATTTACCTGTGGGAATCTATGTAAAAGAAGTTAATGATTTTAGTGCTGCAGAAATTGCAGGAATAAAATCAGGAGATGTTATTACAGAAGCCGATGGTAAAAAAATATCTACAATGCAAGAGTTAATAGATATAAAAAATTCAAAATCTATTGGTGATGAATTAGAAATTAAACTATCAAGAAATAACAAAGAAAAAACAGTTACAGTAATATTACAGGAAGAATAGTAAAACAAAAAAATCGCATATAAAATGCGATTTTTTTGTTTATTATTTTAATAATTTTTGTATTGTTTAATTTTAATATATGCAAACACTGCTGATACTCCAAGTACAGCAACAGCAATCAATAAGCCTGTATAATCTTCTATTCCTGTTTGTGGTAATTTATTTTGAGTAGCTGGTGTTGGTGATACTACTGGCGATGGTGTTGTAACATTACTTGGTGTTGGCGTTGTATTAACGCTTGGGCTTGGCGCTGGGCTTGGTGATCCAGGCGCAATTACTACCATTCCACTACCCGTATCTGTTGCATAAGAAGTAATTGGTACTAATAACGCAATAACTACTAAGCTAATCATCATTACATTTAAAATAACTTTATTTAATTTTATCATTTTAATCTCTCCTCAATATATTTTTTCATTTGAAACATATTCTATTATTTTTATAACACATTAAAAATTTATATGCAATAGTTTTTTTTAATTTTTTTGTATATTTTTGTAACTTATACATTAAATCTAAATAAAACAATATCTCCATCTTGCATTATATATTCTTTTCCTTCTGAACGAACTAATCCTTTTTCTTTTGCTGCTACCATTGAGCCTTCACGAATCAAGTCATCATAAGAAACTACTTCTGCTTTTATAAATCCTCTTTCTATATCTGAGTGAATTTTTCCTGCAGCTTGTGGCGCTTTTGTTCCCTTCTTTATTGTCCACGCTCTAACTTCAGGTTCTCCCGCTGTTAAAAATGACATTAGCCCCAACAAGTCATAACTTTCCTTTATTACTTTGTCTAACCCAGATTCATCTAATCCTAATGCTTCTAACATTTCCTTCTTATCTGATGGTTCTAATCCACTAAGTTCTTCTTCTATTTTTACACATAATGGTATTACTTTACTATTTTCTGTTTTTGCATATTCTGCAACTTTTTTAACATTTTCTTCATTTTGTGCGTTAGCTAATTGTTCTTCTGAAACATTTGCTATATATAGTATTGGCTTTGTTGTAAGTAAATATGTATCTTTTAACAAATCTTTTTCTTCATCTGTAAAATCTATAGTTCTTGCTGATTTGCCTTGTTCTAATACATCTTTTATTTTATTTAATAAATCTAATTCTTCTTGATATTTTTTGTCAGCTTTTAACATTTTTATTGTTTTTTCAATCTTTTTGTCGATTGTTTCCATATCAGCAAATATAAGTTCTAAATTTATTGTTTCTATATCTCTTAAAGGGTCTATACTTCCATCAACATGTACAACATTTGGATCTTCAAAGCATCTTACTACTTCAACAATACTATCTACTTCTCTTATATGTGATAAGAATTTGTTTCCTAACCCTTCTCCTTTACTTGCTCCTTTTACTAATCCTGCAATATCAACAAATTCTATTACAGCATGTGTAGTTTTTTCAGGATTATACATTTTTGTTAAATTATCTAATCTTTCATCTGGAACTGGTACAACACCGACATTTGGCTCTATTGTACAAAATGGATAATTTGCACATTCTGCTCCAGCATTTGTTATTGCATTAAACATTGTACTTTTCCCTACATTTGGAAGTCCAACTATTCCTATTTTCATTTTTCCTCATTCTCCTTTTAGTATAAACATCTTTTTAATTTTATAATATTGTAATCTCTTTTGCAATATGTTTTTATTAAATTTTCGTAGGGGCGATCATTAGTCGTCTGCATTACGCAATATGTCAATGAAAAAATTTTTTCTATATGAAGAAAAAGCAGTCCTCTTAAGGTTTCCCTCAAAACAACTACTTTTCCTTTAATGCAGGAATCCCTACATTGTTAGTCCGCCATTAAAACCAATTTCATGTACTGCACTACTTTTTGATTACAAGTGTCTTCCTGCAGGAACAGATTTTGAAGTGTATGGCCTCAAGCCTGTCTGTCTTCATCGTTCCATCATTATTCAGGAAGATTTTGCCGAGTTCACTCGCAAAATTAGATTCATCATCAAAACACCCGGCAATTGTTTTGGCGCTTATGCACGGGGCATCATCATCTTCTTCGCACCGAATTGTAGCAATCCCATTATTGAAATTTTCTACATACAGTTCCTCATCGCTGCCGATTACCCGGAAAACTAAAAGACATTCCGGGGAAAATCTGTAAAGTTTTACCATTGTTGCCATAAAAATTTCCTCCTTATTGTTAGTTTTGGCTATGGCTTAACGACTAATAAAAGTTCGTTATTTTTATTTTAACATAAATTAACATAAATTTCAAATTTTTACTGTTATTTAAACCAACAAAATTGATAAATGAAAAAGTAGTTGTTTTAAAGTTTACCTTCAAAGCAACTACTTTCTCTTTAATGTAGGAAAATAACCCTGCATTATGAGTCCGCCTTAGAAATCATAACTTGCACTTCTCGATTTTAAGCGTTGTCCCATCGGAAGCAATGATTTCTATAGTCTTAAGTTGATCCGTCACAGCCTTTCCTTTCTCATCCAGAAATACTTTGCAGAGTTCACTCGCAAAGTTAGATTCATATGCAAAGCACCCCATGATTGTTTTGGCACTTATGCATGATGCATCATCTTCATCATAGTAAATCGTAGCAATTCCGTTGGAGAAATCGTACACATACATCTCCTCATTGCTGCCGATTACCCGGAAAACGAAAAGTGTGCTGTCCTCTGCCGAAACTCTGTCAAACTCTACCATTGTTGCCATAAAAATGTCCTCCTTGTTGTTATTTTTGGCTATGGCTTAAACGACTAATAAAAGTTCGTATTTTCTATTTTAACATGAATTAACCCAAATTGCAAATTCTGTTATCTTACCTAACAAAATTGATATCTCAAAAATCACTTATACATACTATATTAGGAATACACTGACTATTAGATATTAGGAGGTGTTAACATGAATTTTGATGAAACAATAAATAATAGGCGTTCTGCAAGAGTCTTTACAAATGAACCAGTTACACAAAATCAATTAGATAAAATATTACTTAGTGCTAGTCTTGCCCCTTCTGCTAAAAATAGACAACCTTGGAAATTTTATGTTTTAAGTGATGAACAAAAAAATCACATTATGAATATGCTTTTTGAATGGGACAAATTAAATACAAATGAAAAAACTAGTGTAAAAGGAACAGCTGAACAAATTAAACAAGCTAATAAAATGATAATGTTATATAGCGATAATTATAACTCATCTTCAAAAATGATAAATTATAAAAAACCTGATTATATTTCTATTCGGGTGTGCCATAGAAAATATGACTTTACAAGCTGTTGATTTAAGTCTTGGAAGTTGTATTTTATGCGATACACTATATATAGAAGATGAAATTAATAAGTATTTGGGCATAGAAAACTTTGAACAAATATGTGGATTTATTGTTGGCAAACCAATATATAATTATCCTACAAAATCTAAAAAAGAATTAAAAAATTTGTTATTAAATTAAATACAAAACAGATGGCAAATACCATCTGTTTTGCGTTTGCAGAAATTTAGTGCTCATCACACTCGCACCTGCTCGCCCACATTTCTTCGATAATTTGCTTACGATACAACGGATTCCAGTTGCAATAGAAATCTTTATAGAAACTCATCAATCTCTCTTTGCACTTATTGCATGTTATAGGATGCTGAATAATACCTTTGGTAAAGGTATTTTCTCTGTTCCCCCACCACGCAATAGTAAACCTGTCCAAATATTCATCAGGAATTCTATTAAGAAGTTCAACAAACTCCCAAGATGAAATTTGATTGTAAATGCCTCTATCTTGCCATAGTTTTAGCATTGTATTGTTCTTAATGTTAATTGGGAACAATACTACAATGGTGTCCTTAGGCATTTTTTCGTAGACGAATTTAAGTGAATTTAAGCAGTCACAAATTTGCTCTTCACGTGTTAAGAAAGGCGCTCCCAAAAGCACATTGATTTGAAGTGCAATCCTGTATTTTTCACACAGTCTTGTGACCTCAAGATACTTTTCAATATCAATGTCTTTGTTGTAAATCTTTCTAACCCGCTCATTAGCCGATTCGAACCCCAGTTCAAAATTTATCACTTGTTCATCTCCCAAAATTGTCCTAATAACTTGAAGTTTTTTCTCTGTAATTGTAGTATAGTGCGTTTCCATTGTAATTACAGGAATATTCCTATGTGCTACGAAACGCAATGCATCAAGAAACAAGTCATAAGGTATTTCCCTTTCAGAAAGGAAAGAACCATTTGCCTCAAGCTCGAGCTCCTGAATATCAAACTCTTCTAACTTTATTTTTTCAAGCTCTGGCTTAACCATATCTAATGTAAGGTTATAGTCAAAGCCATAGTTGCAATAAGTACATGCCTTATCACAACCACAAGTCATAAAGAGCAGTTGGTAGTTCTTCCGTTCCACCTTAGTAAGAGCAACTATCGGAGTACCAGGTGTGGTTTTTATACCTTTCCGCATCTCCCAGATTTGCCGTGTTAAAAAATCATTCATCACGTTACCTCCTAAAATAAGTTAATGTAACTATATTGCTACTACTTTATTATACTTTCACTTCCCAAAAATAAAGTAACCTTTTTAATATTAAAAAAGTTACTTTATTGGAATATATAATCTAAAATCATTATTGGGCAAATATTCCTCTATATCTGGCAGAGCTTGTAACTCATACCCAGAATTAGGAATAATCGTTCTATATATTTTTCTAATAAATTTATCTAATTCAGTTGAATTTAAATATTTAAATTCAAATACTAAATAGTTACTTTTGTTTATATTTATCGGTTTAGCATTTTCAAACTCTTCTTTAGATGCTATGTAATAAGTAGCATCATTTATATTAGCGGTCTTATCATATTTAAGTAATCCATACTCACTTTTTCCAGTTAGTAATTTGTAGTTTTCTTTCCAAAATAATGGAGCAACATTGTGACAATCCTTAATTGTTGTCTTCATTGAAATGCCATATAATTTGAATTCAACACCTTTTTCAACATGATAATTAAATTCATCATCAATATCTTCGTTTGATAATTCATATTGCGAGAAAAATTTTATATTATTTTTATTATCGTTTATTTCACTTGGAAGAAATCCCATCATTGCTTTAAAGGCTCTAGAATAGCTTTGGGAAGATTCATAATTATATTTTATTGCAATATCTATTATTCTTTCTTTTCCATTTAGCAAATCTAATGCAGACATACTTAATCTTCTTTTTCTTATGTATTCTGCTAAATTATAATTAGTTACAAATAGAAATATTCTATGCATCGTATATTCATTTACTCCAAGTATCTTAGAAAGTCTATTATAACTAATCTCTTCTAAAAGATTTTCTTCTATATATTCAATTAAATCGTTAAATTTTTCATTATTTGCTTTATTCATAACATTTCCTTTTCAAAAATATATTTAAAATTATCATAAAAAGATTAAGTTTTCAAGGGAATATATAATTAAATATAAGCCTTTGCAGTGTTTAAAGTAGATATTAACATCTTTTTTATAGATAAACAATCAGTAATTAAATTATTAAAAATTTCATCTGTTATATATTCAGACTCTTTTAAAAGTCTAATCCAATACTCAGTTTCAGCATACTTTTTTAATGCTATATGCATTTTTGCAATAAAATCTGCTTTACTACTACCATAATTCGCTTCGTTAATATTTGCGCCTATACTTGTAGCACTTCGTATAATCTGTTTCGAAATTATCGTTTCTTTCTTTTGTTTTATAAGATATTGTTGTAATTTTATGACTTTCGCTGAAAATTTAAGAGAACACTGAATTAAAATACTTTGAGACATAAAGAACTCCTTTAGATTAAATAAATATTAGATTGATTGTGAATAAAATTTAATTATTTAGTGAATAGTGAAAATTGAATAGTTAATAGTGAATAGTACAAATGTGCTCCTTGCTCTTTACCGAATAACAATTCACTATTAACTGCGACTTGTCAAAGTCGCACTTATGGAGCTTACAGCGGGAATCGAACCCGCGACCTCTACCTTACCAAGGTAGTGCTCTACCAACTGAGCTATGAAAGCATAATATAATTTTTATAAGGAACGACGAGGGCGTCGTTCCCTACTCATCTGATATGTTTTTAATTGCCTTCTTCCTAATCCTCTGTATTGCATTATCTACAGATTTTACTGGTGCATCTAATCTTTCGGCTATTTTTACATAGCTATCTCCTGCCGCAAACCTTTGTAATACTTGTTTTTCAAAATCACTAAGTGTATCATCTATTTTTGATTCGACAAATTTATAGTATTCTTTTTTAGTTATTGTATCTAATGGATCTTCTACTGTTTTTGAATTAAACACATCAATTAAAGCAGTATCTTCATCGTCATCATATGCAGACATATTTAATGATAAATATGAATTTAATGCTAAATGTTTTTGGCGCGTAGAAGTCTTAATTGCAGTAATTAGTTGTCTTTCTACGCATAAATTTGCAAATGATTTAAATGAATTCTGTTTTTCATTATCAAAGCATTTTATAGCTTTATATAATCCAATCATTCCTTCTTGAATTATATCTTCTTTTTCTGCACCTATCATAAAATATTTATTTACCTTGCCATTAATTAAATCTTTATACTTTACCAATAAATATTCTAAAGCACTTTCTTCGCCTTCTCTAGCAAGAATAGCTATTTCTTCATCAGTTTTATTTTGTAGTTCTGAGTTATAAAATACCATCGTTTTTTTAGACATTCTATTTTTGCTCCTTTGATGTTAATTTATGCTTTGCTTTATTATATTTATATTATCCTTATATGTCAATAACTTTAACGATTTTTTCTATGTTTTTTATTGATTATAGTACATTTTTCATATATAATTTTTATTATATAAAAAACATGTTGGAGGTTTTTATGGCATTTGATGGAATTATAACAAAATGTATTGTTTCTGAGCTAAATAAGTCAATAATAAATTCGAAAGTTAATAAAATTTTTGAACCTACGAAAAATGATATTATGCTAGGCTTATATAATTCTGGATTAAATTATTGTTTACATATTTGTATTAGTCCTAGTAGTTGTAGACTTAATTTAACAACACATTCTAAGCCTAACCCTATAACTGCACCTAATTTTTGTATGCTACTTAGAAAGCATTTAATTGGTGCGAGGATTATTTCTATTTCTAGTTTCGACTTAGATAGAATTGTAGAAATTGATTTTGAATGTTATAACGAATTAAACGATAAAATTATTAAAAAATTATATATTGAAATTATGGGAAGTTGCAGTAATATAATTTTAACAAATAACGATAATGTTATTATTGATGCAATTAGACATATTAGTTCTAATAGAGAAATTATGCCTGCAAGATTTTACGAATTACCATCAAACAATAAAAATAGTATATTGAAAATAAATTCCTTTGATAAATTTTATTCAATAATATCTTCTATAGCCGTAAATGAGCCATTAGATAAAAAAATATCTGATTCTTTTAATGGACTTTGCAGGCCATTTATTCAATATGTACTAAGCAAAAATAATAATGATTTAAAACTTTCATTTGACTTTATTAAACGTATTATTGCTAATATTGAAAGCAATTCTTTATCTTGCATAAAAACAAATAATGATTATGTTATAGATTTTTCTGATAATAATGATAATTTAAAAATTAACTTTTTTATTGATGACTATTATTATTTAAAAGATACCGATAATGCATTTATAGGATTTAGAAATGACATTTTAAAGATTGTCTTATCTCACTTAAAGAAATGCACAAAAAAACTAGATAATATAAATAATAAACTAAACGAGTGTAAAAAACAAGATGAATATAAATTATTTGGAGAATTAATAACTTCTAACTTATATAGGTTAAAAGATAATACAGATAGTGCAACTCTTGAAAATTATTATGATAATAATTCTATTATAACGATTCCAATGGATAAATCTATTTCACCTAATAAGAATGCTGAAAAATATTTTAAAAAATATAATAAGTTAAAAAGCACTTTAGAAATTGTATCAATTCAAAAAAAGGAAACTGAAAGAGAATTAAACTATATTGAAAGTATTGTTTATTCTATTGAAAATGCCAAAACTATAAATGATTTAGAAGATATTTTTGATGAAATATCAGAAAATTTAATAGGCTCTAAAAACACAAAAAATACAAGCAAAAAGAATAATAAAAAAGATACTAATAAAAATAATTTGCTAAAATACGAAATTAACGGATTTACTGTTTTAGTTGGAAAAAACAACAAACAAAATGATGAACTTACTTTAAAAATTGCTTCTAAAGAAGATTATTGGTTTCATACACAATCAATTCATGGAAGTCATGTTATTTTAAAAACTGATGGAAAAGATGTTGATGATAATACTCTTTTTGAGTGTGCCAAACTTGCCGCAAAACACAGTAAAGCAAAATTATCTTCTAATATTCCTGTTGATTACTGCTTAGTAAAATTTGTAAAAAAACCAAGCTCTGCAAAACCTGGTATGGTAGTGTATACAAATTATAAAACATTATATGTGTAGTTATGCTTCTATAATTATAGTTACTGGGCCATCATTTAGAAGCGAAACTTTCATATCTGCTCCGAATTTTCCTGACTGCACTTCTATTCCTTCATTTCTACAGCCTTGTTTAAAGTACTCATATAAAGGCTCTGCCTCCTCTGGCCTTGCTGCTTCTATAAAGCTTGGCCTATTTCCTTTTTTGCAATCTGCATATAAAGTAAATTGCGAAACTATTAGTAATTTTCCATTTATATCTTTTATAGATAAATTCATTTTATTATTTTCATCTTCAAAAACTCGTAAATTACATAACTTTTTTATTAAAGAATCAGCTTGTTCAGTTGTATCTCCTTGCTTTATTCCTACAAGTACTAAAAAACCTTTTTCTATTTGTCCTATTATTTCTCCATCCACTTTAACTGTTGCGTTTGCAACTCTTTGTATAACTAATTTCATTGTTTTGTTCCTTTCATCAATTCAGCAATTACATTTATATCTTCATAAGTTGTTATCTTTATGTTTGTATAATCTCCTTCTATTATTTTTACTTTGTAATTGCCTTTTTCTAATAACATACAGTCATCTGTGCATTCTTCATTTTTATATTTCTCGTGCATATTTAATAATATTTTTCTATCAAAGCATTGAGGAGTTTGAATTATCCATGTATTTGCTCTTTTAGTTGTTTCAACAACAATATTATTTTCATCTGTTATTTTTATTGTGTCTTTACTCTTCACTCCAATTGTTGCGCCTTTTACGGTTTCCATATTTTCTATACATTCATTTATATATTTTTGCTTTATTGCTGGTCTTGCTCCATCATGTATTATTACAATGTCTGAATCTGTTTTTGATATAGCATTATATACAGACTCTTGTCTTGTTTTTCCGCCTACAACAGCGGTTACTTTCTTTTTTAAATTTTTTTCATTTATTATATTCTCTACTGTTTCTTTTTCATCTTCTTTAGAAGCAATAATTATATTATCTATGTAATTATTCGTATTAAATGCATTTAAGCTATACTCTAACACCATATTTCCATTCAGCATTTCAAAATTTTTATTTCTATTTTGTCCATATCTTGTACTATTCCCTGCAACTAATATAACTGCTGTTACTGTTCTTTTATTTATCATAAATATAGCCTCCTATATCTATTATAAGATGTAGTCAAATAAATTTCATATTTCTCTTTTAAATTATTATATGCTTTTCTTATTTTATCTTTATTTTCAAATATTCCAAATACGCATGATCCAGAACCACTCATTAATGCTCCCATTGCGCCATTATGTAGTAACTCTTCTTTTATTTTATGTATCTCTTCTGGAACTACATCTTCAAAAGTATTGTATAAATTATTAGCTAATAATTCAATATTGCTTGTTTCTAAAGCTTTAATTATATTTTCTGTGTTTTGCGAATTTACTTCTCTTTTTTTATTATCATTATCTAACTTATTAAACATTTCCTTCGTACTACATGAAAACTTTGGTTTTATAACTAAAATATAATATAAAAAATCTGTATTTATTTTAGTTATTCTTTCTCCTATTCCATTTGCTTTAATAGATGAATTATAAACACATGGTACAACATCAGCACCAAGAGTTGCGCCTATTTCTTCAATCTCATTTTTAGTCATATTTAATTTATATAATTTGTTCATTGCTAAAATAAATGCTGCACAATCTGTGCTTCCACCTGCCATTCCCGCTTGCATTGGTATGTTTTTATGCAATTTTACAATTACACCTTTTATTTGGCTATATTTTTCTTTTAGTTTAATATATGCTTTATATATTATATTTTCTTTGCTTTCTAGTTCTTTTATATTTGTATCTATTATTAAATTTTCTTGCTCACACTTGCTTATGAATAGCTCATCATATAGATTTACTTTTTGAAATATAGACTCTAAATTATGATAATTGTCTTCTCTTTTTTCTAATATTTGTAAATTCAAATTCACTTTGGCTCTTGCTTTTATGAATACTGTTTCTATTCCACTGTTATACATGCAAATACACTTACTCCATTTCCTTTTCCAAATTCAGTTAGTCCTTCTCCAGTAGTTGCTGTAATTCCTACTTGTTGTTCACTAATATTTAAAATTTCTGCAATACTCTTTACTATTTCTTCTCTTTTAGGTTCTATTTTAGGTGTTTTACATTCTATTGCAATAGATAAATGTACTATTTTTTCATTTAAGTATTTTAATGCTTCTTGTAAATAAACTTTGCTATCTTTTATTCCGTTTTTACACATTTCATCTGCTACTTTTCCTAAAATATTTTTGCCTGTTATTCCTGAAACGGCATTTGTTATTGCGTGTAAAATTGCATCTCCATCACTGTTTGCTGAGCATGGTGTTTCATTTTCAAAAACCACTCCTCCAAGTATAAGCTTTTTTTCTTTATCTTCGAAATCAAACCTATGACTATCTTGACCAATTGCAACCTTCATTATAAAACCTCCTTTTTACAACCCTACTCTATATTCTATGTTTTCCATATATGGGAATAATTCTTTTACCCTTTTTAAAGTTAACATTGAAAATTTTGGATGTGGACTTTTTTCTTTTATAGTTAGCAATTCTTGTGAATAGCAATTTTTTGCTACTTTTGATAATTGGTATCTATTTTCCATATATGTGTATTGTATTTGGTAGCCTTGATTTAATTCATACCATAACCTTTCAAATGTGTATTCTTCCATACGTGTTCCTTTCTAGGCGGGTCGCCTAAGAACGCCGACCCCTACATTTCAAATTTAACAAGAATTAGTATATTACTAGGCAAATTTAAAATCAAATGCCGGAATCGTACGTGTGTACGTTGAGGATTTTGATTTTAAATTTAACGACGTAAGATGCTGATTCTTGTTAATTTTTTATCATTTCATCAAATTCTTGTTCTGATATAACCTTTATTCCCAAACTTTGGGCTTTGGTTAGTTTACTTCCTGCATCCTCTCCTGCTAGTACGTAGTCTGTTTTTTTAGATACTGCCCCTGTTGTTTTCCCACCAAATTTTTCTATAATGTCTGTTGCCTCATCTCTTGTATATTTTTCTAATGCTCCTGTTAATACAAAACTTTTTCCAAAGAATCTATCATCTGCTGAACTATCTTCAATATATTTCATGTTTACACCAGATTTTTTTAATTGCTCAATTAAGTTTCTATTTCGTTCTTCCAAAAAGAATGTTCTTATTGAATTTGCACTTATTTCTCCAATGTCTTCCATATAGCTTAATTCTTCAAAAGTCGAATTCATTAGTTTGTTCATTGTTTTATATTTCTTTGCTAAAATCTTTGCAGACTTACCTCCTATATGTCTTATACCTAATGCTGTTATCAACTTTGACAAATCGTTTTCTTTACTCTTTTCTATTGCTTCTATTAAATTTGATGCAAACTTTTTTCCATCTTTTTTTAGTGATGCAATATCTTCTAATTTTAATTTATATATATCTGCTATATTTGTTATCAAGCCTTTTTCTATAAATTGTTCTATTATTGAATAGCCAAGTCCCGTTATGTCCATTCCTTCTTTAGACACGAAATGCACAATACTTCTTTGTAGTACTGCACTACATTCAATATTTATACATCTTCTAATAGCTTCTCCTTGTTCTCTTATTGCTGGTGCACCACATACTGGGCAAAATTCTGGCATTGAGAATTCAATTTCAGAACCTGTTCTTTTTTCCTTTACAACTTCTACAACTTCTGGTATAACATCTCCAGCTTTTTGAATTATTACTGTATCACCTATTTTTAAATCTTTTTCTATTATAAAATCCTCATTGTGAAGAGTTGTTTTTGATATTGTTGACCCTGCTACTTTAACAGGTTCTAATATTGCCATAGGTGTTATTGCCCCAGTTCTACCAACTTGACATATAATATCTTTTAATTTTGTTTCTTTCTTTTCTGGCGGATATTTATATGCAACAGCCCATCTTGGTACTTTTGTTGTACTTCCAAGAATATCTCTAAAATCTAAATCATCTATCTTTATTACTGCCCCATCTATTCCAAACTCTAAATCTTCTCTTTTTTCTCCAATTTTATTTATTTCTTCTATTGCCTCTTTTATATTTTTGCAATGTGCTCTTACAGGTATAACATTAAATCCCAATTTAGTTAAAAATTCTAGAGATTCGTGATGAGTTTTAAATTTTACTGAATCACATTTTTGAACATTAAATATAAATATATCTAATGGTCTTTTTGCTGTTATTGTACTATCTAATTGTCTTAAAGAACCAGCAGCTGCATTTCTTGCATTTGCAAATAACGGTTCTTCTAATATTTCCCTTTCTTCATTTAATTTGTCAAATTCTTTTTTCCCTATAAATACTTCTCCACGTACAGTTATATCTATATCTTTATTTAATTTTTGTGGTATTGATTTTATTGTTTTTAAGTTGTTTGTTATATCCTCACCAATTTGCCCATTACCTCTTGTTGCCCCTCTTACAAATATTCCACTTTTATATTCTAAAGATACTGATAGTCCATCTATTTTAGTTTCTACAACATAAGATACTTGTTTTTTATTTTCAGTCGCAAGTTTTTTCATTCTTACATCAAATTCTTCTACTTCATCTATTGAAAATACATCTTGCAAACTTTGTAATGGAACTTCGTGTTCAACCTTGTTAAATCCCTCTTTTACTGTTCCTCCAACCTTTTGAGTTAACGAATCTTTAGTTATAAATTCTGGAAACTGCTTTTCCAAATTTTTCAACTCATTCATCAACATATCATACTCAAAATCGCTTATTTCTGGTGCATCATCATCATAGTATTTCTTCGCATAAAACTCTGTTAAGTCTCTTAATTCTTTTATTCTATTCTCTGCTTTTGCTTTGTCCATCATTTACACCTCAAAATTTTAAAATTAGTAATTATATTTCACCTTTAAATAATTCCTTACTATTTTTTAAATAATCCCATCCAGAAAATATTGTTGCAATAGTTGAAACAACCATAAATACTGTTGTTAATATATTTATAACCAATTCTATTCCTGTTAAACTTCCGTTTATAAATGCTCCAAAAGCATTAGTATTATTTATGTTTATAAAAGCTAAAACTATTGCTATCATTTGAGTTGTTGTTTTTAGTTTTCCCCAAAAGCTTGCCGCAATTACTTCTCCTTGCTTTTGTGCTGCAACTAATCTATAACCTGAAACCATAAATTCACGTGCTATAACTATTATTGGAATAATAGCAGGTAACAAGTTTTTTTCAACTAATATCATCATTGCAGCTAAAACTAATATTTTATCTGCTAATGGATCTAAAAACTTTCCAAATGTAGTAATTAAATTTCTTTTTCTTGCAATTTTACCATCTAGCGTATCTGTTATTGAAGCTACAATAAATATTATATTCATTATCCAAAATTCAATTGGTATATTTAACCAAGTTGCTTGTATATTAAAAAATGGAATTATAGCCATTATTGGTACTAATATAATTCTAAATATTGTAAGTTTGTTTGGTAAATTCATATTTTATTATCTCCTTTTATGGTATTTATATATAGACGGGTCGTCGGGGGCGCCGACCCCTACGATACACAATATATTTTGTACAATTATTATATATTTTTCAATAATCACTGTCAACTTATTTAAACATTTTATCTGCATTTAATTTGCCTGCTCTTGAAATCGTTTCATATCCATATTTCTTCTTTATTTCATCAAGTGTTTTATCTATTTTATCTTGTTTTTTATTAGTATCTGTATCAAATAATGATAATTGAGTCTCAGAGGCTCCACACAATTCACTTACTTGTACTCCTAACAATCTTATATATTCTCCCTTATATAATTGTTCTAATAATTCTTTTGCCACTCCATATATTATTTTTGTACTACTAGTTGAAATATCTAATTTCCTTTGATGTGAACTTACTTTAAAAGCATTTGTTTTTATGTGCACATTTACCACATTAGCTAATAAATTGTGTTTTCTTAATGTGTATGTTACTTGCTCTGTTAATGCTAACAATATTTCCTCTAATTTTTCCACACTATCTATATCATGTGGAAATGTTACAGAATTTCCTATACATTTAGGTTGAGTATACTTATATACAACTTCTGAATCATCTATTCCATTAGCATATTCCCACATCATTTTACCATGTTTCCCAAATTGCTTCATTAGAAGATTCATATCTTTATTTGCTAGATCTCCTATTGTTTTTATTCCCATTCTTTCTAATTTAGGTAAACTTTTTCTTCCTACCATAAACAATTCTGAAACTGGTAATACCCACATTTTAGTTTTAATTTCTTCTTTATATAGAGTATGAACTCTATCTGGTTTTGTAAAGTCTGATGCCATCTTTGCAAGCAGTTTATTATTTGCAACCCCTATATTTACTGTGAATTTAAGTTCTTCTTTTACTCTTCTACTTATTTCATTTGCTACATCTATTAGTTTTTGTCCTCTTAAATAGTGAGTTAAATCTAAAAAGCACTCATCTATTGAAAAACGTTCTATAATATCAGTATATTCTAATAATAAGTTATATAATTTATCTGAATATACTTTATACATTGAATGGTTTCCCATATATATTTTTATATTAGGACACTTTTTCCTTGCAGAATATAAAGGTTCTCCTGTTACTATTCCAAATTGTTTTGCTTTCATACTTTTTGCTAAAACTACGCCTTTTCTTTGAGACTCATCTCCACCTATTACAGCAGGTATTTCTCGTATATCTAGTGTTTCACCTTTACTTAACATATCTACCGCACTCCATGATAAAAACGCATTATTAACATCTATATGTAATATTTGTCGTTCCATACAATCACCGCTTCCATTATAGAACATTTGTTTTTGTATGTCAATAAAAATTCTTCAAAAAACAACCCTTTACGCTAATGCATAAAAGGTTGCTTTTGGAGATTACGATACCTTAGGTCGCCATAAAGAAAGTTGCACTTCGCATACTACAACATCTGCACTCTGTAATGGATAACTTCTGATGCCATATTCTGGTGCAAGTTCAATCACAGCATCCATAGCATCCTCAACGTGAAAGTTTTCTATTAAGTGGTTTGGATATCTGAGTTTCTTCATGTGATGTTTTTTAAGTTGCGGTGTCATCCATAATTCGAAAAAATTCCTGTCGTTTGGATTCCAGTGGATATCGAGTTCAAAAGTAATAGTATTTTGAAATTTTTCCTCCATCTCGGAAAATATAGGGAAAAGAGTATTCTCTATAATTTTCCTGGCGAATCGTTTAATCGGCTCCTCTTGCATACTAGGGTCTCTTGCTCTCCGTCTTTCAGACAGTATTTGCTGAATGTTCATATTGTTCCTCCTTGAAGTCATTCCAAGATCAAGAATTACTCTTGAATCTTATAAGCTAATTTTAAACTTACAATTTAATTATACCATTATTTACATAAAAGATCAATTTGCATTTAAATTGTACAAATCGTGCATAAGGATGTTCAATGCAAATTTCATGCAATTTCTACAATCTAATTTCTTTTCCTTTATATACAGAATATATATATACCTCATCAACCTTTTTATCTAATGCATCTTCTAGCGCTTTTTTATATAGGTCTAATTGTGTTTTATACTTTGGTATTAGTTCTTCTAAATTTTCTATTCTATCTGTTTTATAATCTAACAATACTAGTTTATCTCTTTCATCTATGAAATATAGATCTATTATTCCTTGTACTAATATATCTTCATCAATTTTTTCGCCATAAATCTCTCCTGCATTTATATTTATATAAAATGGCTTTTCTTTATATATAGCTTTTGCTTTTTTTATTCTTTTGGCTAAATCAGACTCTATAAAACACAACAACTGCTCTTTGTTAATACTTTCCGCTTCTCTCAAATCTATTATCTTATCGTATACCATCTTTTCTATAAATTCATCAATTTCTTCCTTAGAGTATTCTTTTCTTAAATCTAACTTTTGTAAACATAAATGCATTATTGTACCAATTTGTGCACCAGATAATTTAGTTTGTTGCTTTAAAAAATCTGGTGTTGGAATTTCTTTATTATCTGTTGCTAAATTTTCGGACGAGCAATGCTCGCCTATACGATCCACCAAATTCTTCAACTGCTTTGTAGGAGTCGTGGCATTAGGCGACCCGCCTTCATTTTCTATGCTTAATTCCTTCAATTTTGTAACAGATGTTTTGCTTGGTATTACTGTGGCTCTATCATATTCATATTTCCAATTTATTTTTTCATTGATTTCTTTTATAACTGCAACATCTAACTTTTCTTTTGCAATAGAGTCAATATCTATCTCTTCATTATCTTCCTCATTATCAACTCTTTTCATTATATCATTTGCATTTATTTCGTTTATTTCTAAAACATCTTTTAATTTATCTTTATTGTATATACTTATTAGTTGTAACCAGTCTAAATATGATTTACACTTTTTTATTAAAGATACTGGAATTCTCATGTTCCCAGAATCTTTTTCAAGGTCCACTAATTCTTTAAATTTGCTTAATTGTTTTTTTAAATCTTTATTTAATCCAGTTATTATCAATTTTTCTTTTGCTCTAGTTAATGCAACATATAAAATTCTCATTTCTTCTGATATTGTCTCTTTTTTCATTTGAAGTTTTATTGCCTCTTTTGCAAGTGTACTATACTTTAATTTTCTTTCATAGTTTATATAGTCTGGTCCAATACCAAGTTTATTATGAAGTAATATATTATCATTTAAATCTTTTAGATTAAATGATTTAGCAGTATTACATAAAAAGACAACTGGAAACTCTAATCCTTTACTCTTGTGTATACTCATTATTCTTATTACATTATCGTTTTCGCCAATTAACTTTGCAGCACCCAAATCTCCATTATTTGTTTTTAGCTTATCTAAATAATTTATGAAATTAAATAATCCTTTAAAACTTGCATTCTCATATTCTTTTGCTCTTTCAAACAGCATCTTTAAATTTGCCGTTCTTAAATTTCCATTTGGCATTAAACTTACATAATTATAATATCCTGTATCTTCATAAATTTCCCAAATTAGTTCATCTAATGGTTCATATTCTTGCTTTATTCTCCATTTATCTATTTTATTAAAGAAATTGCTTATTTTTTCTTTTGTTTCGTCTTTTACATTTTCGCTTTGTAATGCTTTATTCATTACCTCATAAAAAGTGCATTTCCTATCTACTAATCTTATTTCCATTAAATCATTATCTGTAAAATTTGCTATACTTGATCTTAGTACAGTCACAAGTGGTATATCATTATTTGGATTATCTATTATCTTTAATAAACTAACTATTGTTTGTATTTCTATTGTATCTAAATATTCTGATGAAACATCTGAAAACACAGGAAAATTTAATTCAGCTATTTCTTTTTCATATATTGGTGCAACAGTTTTTGTTGATCTTAATAATATAACAATATCTTTATATGTTATTCTTCTATAACCTTGTTTTTTATCATACACATAATAATTGCTATTTAGTAATTCTTTAATTTTATTTGCTACAAATTTAGCTTCAATAATTTTATTTTCTATTGGTCCTTCATTTATTTCATCTTCACTATCTTCTTCATCATCTTGTGCTAAATCTATCATATTTAATTCTGCAATTCCTGCATTATAGCAATTTTTAATGTTGAATTCTGGATAAGTTGCTCCTAAATTTAAAAACTCTTCTTTTGTATAATCTATATCTCCCAAATTTTTACTCATTATACTTTCGAATACCAAATTAGTTATATCTAAAACATTTTTTCTACTTCTAAAGTTCTTAAATAACTGTATTTTTAGATTGTCACTTTTCTTTTTATCTTTCTCTAATTTATATGTTTCATATTTTCCTAAAAATAATTCTGGCATTGCTTGTCTAAATTTATATATACTTTGCTTTACATCTCCAACCATAAATATATTGTTATTTTTTTGTATAGATGTTAATATATATTCTTGTACCATATTACTATCCTGATATTCATCTATTGCTATCTCTACAAATTTATTTTGATATTTTTTAGCTACCTCTGTTGGAATATAATTTCCGATTTTCTTCTTTTTTTAATAATAATTGTAATGCTAAATGTTCTATATCATTAAAATCTATAATATTCTTTTCTCTCTTTTTTGACCTATACACATTACTAAATTCTAATATTATATTTTTCAAATTATTTAATATAGGATACATTTCATATATATCTGTATTTGCATCATAAGAATTGATTGTAATTAGTTTATCTTTTATATCTTTCTTTACTTTATCTCTTATGCTACGGGCATTTTCTTTTGTTATACAATCTGTTTTTTTATCTGTTTTCCAAGTTTCAAATTTTAAACTTGAAGATAAATTATATATTTTTTCCCAAGAATCCATATTATTTAATATGGATTCTAACATATCCATATCATTTGATATTATTTCTACATACTTATCTAAAGTAAATTCTTTTTTTAATTCACTTCTTGCTATTTCTAGTTTTTTTATGTTTTCTTCTATAGTTTCTTTTAAATCATTTAGAATAATCCTTCCCCAAATGGTTTTAGAAAAATCCTCATTTATCTTCTCTGATAAATTAAATCTTTCTACCATTTCTTTTAAATCTTCTTCTGGGAAAGGAAAACTTTGTATGTATTTATATATGTTTAAAATTAGAGCTTTTAAATTTTCATCGCCTCTATAATTTGTATATGTATCTAATAAGTTTAAAAAGTCTTTATCTTCATTTAAATAAAATTCTTCAAATAAATCTTCGAGAACTTCTTGTTTCATTAGTTCTATTTCTGTAGTATCTCCAATTCTAAAATTGTGAGATATATCTAATTCATAGAAATTGTTTTTTATTACCTCTAAACAAAATGAGTGTATTGTTGAAATGTTGCATTTATTTATTAGTATAGTTTGTTTTTGTAAATGCATATCATTTGGAGTTTCTTCTATTTTTTTGTAAATTGCTTCTAATACTCTTTCTCGCATTTCTGATGCTGCAGCATTTGTAAAAGTAACTACAAGTAGTTTGTCTATATCTATTTTTTCGTTAATTATTTTTTGTATAATTCTTTCTACTAATACAGCTGTTTTTCCACTACCGTGCTGCCGCTGCTACAAGTATGTTTGAATCTTTACATTGTATTGCTTGTAATTGCTCTTTAGTCCAATTTGTTTCACCCATTTTGTGCCTCCTTTTTTTGAAATTTCTTTGTAGAACGGGTCGCCTAAGGCCGCCGACCCCTACATTATGTTATATACCGTTAAACAACGGAACGACGAGGGCGTCGTTCCCTACAAGTTTATTTGGGTAAAATTTCTAATTTTACCCAAATAAACTCATTTGATTAGACTTTGGCATTCCAGCTAAACAACCAGCCTTTTCTAGCATTTCTATTACAGATTTACCTACTTTTGCCCTCTGTTGCAACTCATCCACACACATAAATTTTCCTTCTTGCTTTGCAGATTGTATTCCTTCTGCCGCCACTGTTCCAAGTCCTGGTATACTATTTAATGGTGGTCTTATTCCATCTTCTTCCATAATAAACTTAGTAGAATGAGATTTATATAAATCTATTGGTAAAAATTTCATTCCTCTTTCATACATTTCTAGTACAATTTCTAATATTGAATAAACGTTTTTATCTTTTTGAGATATTGCATTTCCCTGCATTTCAAGTTCTTTCATTTTATTTTTTACTTTTTCTTTTCCGTGGCACATTAAATCACTATCAAAATCATCTGCTCTAACTGAATAATATGCTGTATAATATGCCATTGGGTAATGCACTTTAAACCAAGCTATTCTAAATGCCATTGTTACATAAGCTGCTGCATGTGCCTTAGGGAACATATATTTTATTTTTTTACAAGATGCTATATACCAATCTGGAACATTATTTTCTTTCATTAAAGTCTCTTGTTCTTCTGTTAATCCTTTTCCTTTACGTACACATTCCATTATTTTAAAAGCTGGTTTTGGTGGCAATCCTGCCTTAATTAAATATAGCATTATATCATCTCTAGTACATATTGCTTCACTTAAAGTTATTGTTCCTTCATTTATTAAATCCTTTGCATTATTTACCCACACATCTGTACCATGAGACAAACCAGATATTCTTATTAGTTCTTCAAAAGTTTGTGGTTTTGTATCTACTAACATTTCTCTAACAAACTTCGTTCCAAATTCTGGAACACCAAAAGTTCCAACTTTAGAATTGATTTGCTCTTCAGTTACTCCTAAAACCTCTGGTGACTTAAATATAGACATAGTTTCTTTATCATCTAATGGTATTTTTTGAGGGTCAATTCCTGTAATATCTTGTAACATTCTTATCATTGTAGGATCATCATGTCCTAGTATATCTAGTTTTAATAAGTTCTGATCAATTGAGTGATAATCAAAATGAGTTGTAACTATATCTGAGTTTGGATCATCTGCTGGATGTTGTACAGGTGTAAATTCATATATTTCTCTATCATGTGGAACAACAATTATTCCCCCTGGATGCTGACCTGTAGTTCTTTTTATTCCAGTACACCCTACAGAAAGCCTATCTATTTCTGCAGAATTAACTGGTATATTTCTATCTTCATAATATTTTCTTACATATCCATATGCTGTTTTTGATGCTATTGTACCTATTGTTCCTGCTTTAAAAGTTTTTCCTTTACCAAATAAAACTTCTGTATATTTATGTGCTTTTGCTTGATATTCTCCAGAAAAGTTTAAGTCTATATCAGGCTCTTTATCTCCATCAAATCCTAAAAATGTTTCAAATGGTATATCCATACCATCTTTATCTAATTTGTGTCCACATTTTGGGCAATCCTTGTCTGGTAAATCAAATCCATTTTTATATCCATAATCTGTAAAATCTGAATATTTACAATTTGGGCACCTATAATGAGCAGGCAATGAATTTACCTCTGTTATACCTGTCATATTTGCAACAAATGATGACCCAACAGACCCTCTTGATCCTACTAAATATCCATCTTCATTGGATTTCCAAACTAGCTTTTGTGCAATAATATACATAACTGAAAATCCATTTTTTATAATTGAATTTAACTCTTTATCTAATCTTGTTTTTACTATTTCTGGTAATGGATCACCATATAATTCTTTTGCTCTTGTTGTTGCAATATTTTCTATGTCTCTTTCGCAATTTTCCATATGTGGTGGACACTTATCTTTAGATATTGGGCAAATTGCCTCACACATATCAGAAATTTTATTTGTGTTTGTTACAACTACCTCATACGCCTTTTCTTTTCCTAAGTATTCAAACTCTTTTAACATTTCTTCTGTTGTTCTTAAATATAATGGAGCCTGAAAATCTGCATCATCATATCCTTGTCCTGCTTGTAAAATTCTTCTATATATTTCATCTTGCGGATCCATAAAATGCACATCGCAAGTTGCAACAACTGGCTTTCCTAATTTTTCACCTAAGTTTACAATTTTTCTATTTATATCTTTTACCGCTTCTTCATTTTCTAAGGTTCCATTTCTTACCATATACATGTTGTTTCCAGTTGGTTGAATTTCTAAATAATCATAATCTTTTGCAATTGTTTCTATTTCTTCTTCTGATTTTCCCTCTACTATTGCTCTATATAACTCCCCTGCTTCACACGCACTACCCAAAATTAAACCTTCCGAGTATTGTTTATACATACTTTTTAATATTCTTGGATGCTTATAAAAATAATCTAAATGTGAAAATGAAATAAGTTTATATAAATTTTTTAGCCCAACATAATTTTTAGCTAATATTATTGCATGATAACTTGGCATATTTTTAAGCTCTGTGCTTTCTCCTAAAGTATTTATACCAGCCACTTTTGTTACATTTTTTTCTTTTAACATGTCCATCATTACATTAAAAACTGCTACTAATGTTTTTACATCATCTAATGCACGGTGAGCAACATCTACCTTAATCCCCAAATTTTCTGCTATTATTCCCAATTTATATTTTTTATAACTTGGGAATAATTCTTTTGCAAGTGGTAATGTATCTATATATGTATTATCTAATTTAAGCCCTAATTTTTCTGCATTATATTTCATAAATCCAATATCAAATCCTGCATTATGTGCAACAAGTACTGAATCTCCAATAAACTCTAAAAATTTTGGAAGAACTTTATCTATAGTTTCTGCATCCTTAACCATATCATCTGTAATATGTGTTATATTTACAACTTCTTCTGGTATTGGCTTTTCTGGATTTACAAAAGTTTCAAAAGTATCTATTACTTCTCCATTTTTAATTTTTATTACACCTATTTCTGTTACTTTTTCTGTTCTAAATGATAAGCCTGTTGTTTCAATATCAAATACGCAATATTCTGTATCTAAATCTTGATTTCTAGGGTTAACTACAGAACCTTTATTATCAATTGTATAATATGCCTCAACTCCATAAATAACCTTTAAGTCTGAACCCTTTGCTGCCTTGTTTGCTTCAGGAAATGCTTGTACTACGCCATGGTCTGTAATAGCAATTGACTTCATTCCCCAACTTATTGCTCTTTTTATTAAATCTGTTGCAGATGTTATTCCATCCATTTGGCTAAGTTGTGTATGCATATGTAACTCTACTCTTTTAATTTCTGCATTATCTTGTCTTGCTATTTTGGGGATTCCACCGAGTTTCAATAATTATGTTAGACATAATACCTACTTCTTTTGCATAAGGATCAAACTGTGCAGTTCCCGAAACTTTTACACCTTTTGCATCGTTTAATCTTTTTACCACCTTTTTAGCTTTGTCAGGTTCACAAAATGCTTTACATGTTATTGTACTTGTACCATCGTAAACATTAAACATAATTAAAAATTTACCATTTCTTAGTTCTTTTGATTGTACGAATACAAAATCTCCATCTATTGTACTACCTAATACAATTTCTCCTTGTAGCGCAATTTTTCCCGAATCTACTGTTATATCTCTTATTGGCACTAGTTCTTCTTTTATTTTAGCACTTCTACCCAATATTAACGGAGTTTCTACTTCCTCTTCATCATTTGATTTATTCTCTATTGGAAGTGGCTCTACTATTATTTCTTTTTTATGTTCTATTATTTCTTTTTTAGCATCTTCTATGGCAATTTCTTCTAGGTGTTTTAAATATTGTATTTGTTCTTCTTCGTTTTGGTTGGTTTCATCAAAATCCACAACACACTTCTTATTATACAAAACCTCAATAATTCTTTCTATAACTTTATTTATTCCTCTAGATTCTAGTATTTTTTTCCCTTTTACTGTTAAATATATTGTTATATTTTTGTCTTGTACTTCGATCTTTGTATTTCCTAATATTGCTTTTGTTGATGGATATTTATACACAACATATTTTACTATATCTTCCCATTCACTTTCTAAGTTAAAATCTATGTTTTTAGTATAGTTTATATTTAATTTTATACCACTTAAATTAAATCTCTTTTTCAAATACATTTCAAAAGAAAATAAATCTCTTATAGAGATTTTATTTTCTGAAGTTAAATTGATTTCTAATATATTGCTTTTTTTAAATAAATTCACATTATCTATTTGTGCTTCAAGTATTATATTCTTTTCTGTATAATCTTTAAAAATTTCTTTTGCTAACCCAGCCATTTCGTTCAACTTACCTTTCATCTTGATTATTAAATATTTCAGTAATTCTTCCATACTCTTTTTCAACATTTGGTATAGATTTAAATATTACTACTTTTTTAAAAAAGCTCTTGTTTCTAGTTAAAATCCATAATTCTCCTAAGTTAAATTTAGATTGTATAAAACCCTGATTATATCTAATCTCTTTAAACTCTTCATATTTTATAACTTTCTTGTTCTTGTTAAAAAATGTATCTCTATATTCTAATCTATCTGAAAAAAATCTATAATAATATTTATCATTAATTTTCCTTTTTAAAACTAGTACCACAATTGAACCTATTAGAGTTATAACGAATACGACAATTGCACTTAAAAACAATTGTGGATTTGAACCGTAATATAACTAATATAAATATAAAAATAGCAATATCAAAAAGATGTGTAAATATTGTATAGAAAATATTATATTTGGGCTTGATTTCAAATAATAAATCTGTATTTGTCATATTTAACTCTCCTTGTATTTTGTTTTCTTAAATATTATCACATTAAAGAGTTTTTAACAATATAATTTTAAATTAAATTTTAAAAAACAAGTCGCACTATATACGACTTGTTTTTTATCTATAAAGATATTTTTTCTACATCATAATTATTCTTTTCAGAATTTACATATTTTTGATAAGCTGATTCTTCATCTTTTCCATCACTAACTTGAATTGAATAATTTGTATTATCGCTTATTGTTCCATCTTCTTTTAAAGATGCGTTTTGAGCTTTTACTGTAACATACCAAGTATATGTTACTCCTGTTTTAGCTGATTTACAAGGTACTTTTATTATTCCTATAATCATATTTATTTGACTTGGATTTTTATCTGCTTTTTTTGTAAGAAGATACATAGATGCAACTTCAGGTGTTCCGAAACTTAAATCTTTATCTGTATCTTCATAAGCCTTTACATCTGCATATTTATAATCTGTGCTTTCTCTTAACCAATATTTAAGATTATTTGAATTGTAATTTTCATGATTTTCACTTGCTTTTGAAGTTGCTTTACTTATAAAAGTTGTTTTTAAATTACTTTTTACTGTATCAGTTATTTCTGAAATATTAAATATATATGCTGATTGCCCTTCTACTTTATATTCCATTTTTGTTTCTTTTAGTGTAACTTTCTTTTCATTAAATAACTCTTCATCCCATTTAACTGCTGTTATAGTAATAGTTTCTCCATTTGCAACACCTGTTGCTTTACTTGGCTTATATTCTATTGTTTTTAAAAATTCATCTGTGCTATTATTTACTACTGAAATACTTAAATTTGGTGACATTCCAGTAACTTCAACTTTTATGTCTTTAAATGCTTCTATTTCATCAGCATCATCAAGTCCTTCTATTTCTATTTTAGCTATATCAGATTCTAAAACAACTCCTGTACTTTCAAGATAATAATCATCAATTTCTACTTTTACTTCAAGTTCTTTTCCATTTTCTAAGTTTTCATTATTTTCAATATTTAATTTTATTCTATTTTTTAATCTTGATGTGATATCTTCTCCTAAGTCTTCTTCCATTTTATCAATGTCTAATTCTACTTCTGCTGTTGCATGTTTATTAAATCCTTTATATTCTACTTTTATGTACTTTGACATATCAAGTGTTTTTGCTTCATCTATACCTGATACTTTAATTTTTATAGTATTGCTTTTTAATTTTAATTTGTTTTTCTTTAAGAAACTAGAAGATATCTTTACATTTATTTCTAATTCGTCTCCATTAGAATATTCCTTAGTATTATCAAATTCGAAGTCTACTTTTTCAACAAGTTTTTTAGCTACATCTTTGTCTTTTATTTTACTTTTTAAAGTTTTTTCATTTAATTTTACAGTTGCAATAGCTTTTCCACTAAAACCTTTATATTCAACAGTAAAGCAATCTGATAAATCAATTGTTGTTGTTTTAAGAACTAAGAATAAAATTACTGCAATTATAGCAGCAACAACTGCTACAATTCCTGCCACTATTGCTTTAGTGTGTTTTTTTGTTGGAGCTTTATTCTCATTTGCTTCTTCCTTTACTTCTTTAGTTTTTGGTTGCTCTTTTACTATTTCTTCTTTTATTTCTGGAGTTTCTACAATTTCTTCTTTTTCTACTTTCTCTTCTACCTTTGGTTCTTCTTTTAGCTCTGTTTTTGTTTCTTTTTTAGGTGTTGTTTCCTTTTTGTTTGATACTTTCTTAACAGATTCCTTTTTAGCTGGTTCTGGTTCTGTTTTTGTTTCTTTTTCACTAGATTTCTTTGCTTCTGTTTTTTCTACAGCCTTTTTAGGTTGTTTTGTTGAACTTGTTTTCTTTGTAGTATTCTCATTAGCTACTACTTGTTCTTCTTTTTGTTCATCTTTTTCCATTTGTATCCTCCTTGTATTTTTTTAATATTATATCAGAAAAAATTTTAAATGTATACTAAAATATTATATTATTTTTTATCTACTATATTCCCAAGTTTTGCCAAAATCTTTACTATAAAATTCATAATAAATCATTAGAAATATTATATATGTATATTAATTTTCACTCAGAAATATTTAATATCCCATCTGTTTTTGTATTCCTAATCCATCCCCAATACAAATTAATGTTTCAATTTTGCCTTTTTTTGTAGTTTTTAAACCTGCAATAAAGTTCATCTTCTTATCTTCTCTTAAAACTTCTTTAGGCGCTTCTATTTATTTTATTTCTTCTTTATTTACATTTTACTAAAATATTTACAATACTATGGTTAAAAGTGAATAGTACAAATGTGCTCAATATATTTTATACAATTATTTATTATTCATCATTAACTCTTCACTATTAACTGCGACTTGTTAAAGTCGCACATTTGGCTGGGGTAGTAGGATTCGGCAAGCCGCGTCCTAAAAATAGTCCACTGGACTATTTTTGCCTTCATTTTATTCAGGCACGTCCTTTTCGAATCCTTCTACAGATATTCTTTGTTGGCTGGGGTAGTAGGATTCGAACCTACGAAATGTCGGAGTCAGAGTCCGATGCCTTACCGCTTGGCGATACCCCAATGTGAGTGTGTGGATTACATCCACACAGTGAATAATAAATAGTTAATAGTGAATAATTATAATATGTTTTTTAATTCGGTTATATTATGTATAATGGTGTAATTTTGATTTTCTTCTTTGGTTACGTTTGGATTTAGGTATATTGCCTTCATTCCTACGTTTATTGCACCTTGTATATCTTTTTTAAAGCTATCTCCAATCATTATGCATTCTTCTGGCGATTTGTCCTCCATTGCTATTATAAATCCTTCTTTATTTGGTTTTACTTTAAAACTTTCACTGGTAAATACTTTTTCGAAATAATTATTTATTCCAAAATTTTCTAGCCTAATTATTTGTGCATCTTTAAACCAATTCGTTAATATTACTAGTTCATATTTTTTATTAAGATACTCCAATGTAGTAATTATATCAACATTTTCTTTAGGTACACATTTCCCAAAAATTTTAAATGTAATATCTAAAAAATTCATATTGAAATTATAGCCAGTTACTTTATTTATATGTTCTAACATTTTTTGTTTATTGTAATATTGGTGATATTTCTCATAACTACCTACTGCACTAATTATTTTATCTAATAAATCTTTACTACCTTTGATATTTAATTCTTGAAGCACTTCTGCTAATGTATTCCAGTATTCCTCTTTCCATTCAATTAGTGTATCATCTACATCAAATATTAATCTTTTTACCATAATTCCTCTATATCCTTTATAATACTGTCATTATACTAGTTTAATTTATGCTTGTCAATTAAATTAGTATATGATATAATTTTATTTGCATAAAATAATATTAAGGGGGATTTTTAAATGGACTTTTTTCAAAAATTAGGAAATACACTATCAAATACAGGAAAAGATATAGCTAAAAAAACAAAAGATATGTCAGACATATCTAAATTAAATCATGAAATTACAAAACAACAAGAAGCAATCGCTAAAACATATAGTCAAATTGGTAAATTTTATTTTGAAAACTATTCAGAATTAGATTATCCTGAATTAAAAGAATTTTGCAATTCCATAAAAGAAGCTAATCAAAAAATCGAAGATTTTAAAGCAGAAATTATACAAATAAAAGGAATTATTAACTGCCCAAATTGCAAAGCTGAAGTTTCTACTACAGCTGCTTTTTGTGGAAGCTGCGGTTATAAACTAAAAGAAGAAACAGAAAATAGCGAAGTTGCTGAAGAACCATCTGAAAGCACGGATTCAAACGAAGAATAAAATTAAGTTTTTTGTGAACTATTTTTATATGTTTAATCGAACAAGTAATAAAAATAAAATAACGAATGCAAATGGAAAAATTTTAGAAATTCTTATGTAGATTTTATGGAAAGAGTTCGCGCTTGTCGCGGAAGGGTGCCATAAAATCAAATTAGAATTTATTAGATTTTGCAATGTAGCCGAGTTATTTTATTTTTATTACTTGTTCGATTAAATTTTTATTTATTAGCTTTTACCAGCCTCCGCCGCCTCCGGCCTCCGGCCACCTCCACCAGAAAATCCGCCCCCTCCGGCCTCCTGATGAGAATCCACTTCCTCCTCCAGAAGAACTTGGATGCACTGATGCTGATGATATACCACTTCTAAAGCTTGATGAGAAACTACTTGTAAAAGCAGCTGCATGGAATGCTGAACCATAATACATTCCTGTACACCAAGTTGGTTCATAATTATATTGCTCTAAAAGCCCCTCAAATTTCTTAGCCCATTCATTTTCTAATCCTAACGCATAGGCATAAGGGAAATATGTATCAAAAGTTTCTGGTGTTTGCATTTTTATTTCATCTTCACTTGCTGTTTTTATAAACAATTTAAATCCTTCTATTTCATCTTTTATTCTTCTTCCCTCTTCAGTATAAGCTTTAATCAAAAATGCATATATAACATTTATAAGTACTAATAACAATATTAGCACTGCTAAACCTGTTCCTATAAAATGTATTAAAACTCCTATTCCAATTACTTCTCCTATTAAAAATGGTAACGCAAAAATTATTTTTCCAAAACTTCCTAAACTACTTCTGCCTTTAAGCATCGCTACTATTCCAATAGTCCATACCGTTAACCATATTGACATAAATGGTATAATGAACATTTCTTCTGTTGCATTATTTGAAAAAATTACTGATATTATAGCAACAATAATTGACATTATTGCAGAAATTACAACTAATCCAGAATTTCTCTTATACATTTGCCCATTAAATTTCTTTTTCAAAAAGCTCTTTTGTCCAATTTGCATAGTTTCTAGTTTTCTTTGTAAATAACTACTATATTCTAATATCGCAGTATTCGGCAATGAGTTGTATATATCTTTTTCATCTTCAGTTAAATCATCTCGTAACACTATATCTTGTTTTTCTAAAGTCATTTTGTTTGATTTTATTCCAAATATTTTCTGCTCCATATTGTCTATTCTTATATAGCCCTTTACTGCAAGATTTAAAATAGATGCCTCAAATACCTTATCATATCCCCCCATTGAATCTATATACTTTACTTCTGCTGGAGATAGTCCCTCTGGAGGATTATATCTTGGTATTATTATATCTTTTTTAGGGTCTTTTCCTACCTTGCACCAAGTTATAAAACAATAAACTATAATAATTGCTGTACAACAAAGTCCTATTAGTACTCCTCTATTGTCTTCAAACCAGTAACCTATATACTCTTGTGCTGTAGGTTCATGAACTAATCCCTTTTCAAATCCAACTACTATTGTTAGCCCTTCTTTTGAATACAAATTGCTTGTCGTAGAAAAAGTAACTGTATTATTGTATTCGTTTTTTTGTGCTATATATTCTTTCTCTGTTGAACCTTGTGCTCCTGTATATGCTTCAAAATTAACCTTACTCATATCAGCATTATTAGGCAAATGAACAACAGCTTTTACTTCATCTATTGTAAAACTCCATCCATTTCCAGTTACATTCCAATATAATTCATCATGGTCATCAAAATACCCAATTTGTCTATTAGTTTCATACTTTATTGTATATGTATAATATCCTGATTTTAATGTTTTATCAGAATCCCCTATATATACTCTAACACCATTTTTTTGTTTTTCTATTTTGTATGGTTCACTCTTTCCATCTTTTAAAACTTCCAAAATTTCAAATCCTACATTATAGTTATTCCCTTGATTATCTTTATATTTCGTAGGGAAATCTCTATATATACCCTTTTTTATATTGTTTCCTCCTGCATACACTTCTATTGTTTCTTCTACAATCATACTTGCATCTTCATTGATATATATTTCAGATTCATAATTTAATATTTTTTCTCTTGAAACTACTGCATTTGTTATTGTAGGAACTAATATTACTGATAACATTAACATTAAAAATATCTTTTTAATTGTTTTCATATGTGTCTCCTTTCAAAATTTGGATAATGGGCGGCCAGAGTCGTCCTCCCCTACATTACATATTTACTTTTGGTGTTTGCCTTGTTACAAGGTCTACTTCAAAGAATTCTGTTTCTTTACAACCAAACAACTTTGCTAATATATTATTTGGAAACTTTTGAATTAGTATATTATAATTTCTTGTAGTTCCATTATAGTATCTTCTAGCATTTTCTATTGTTTCTTCTACTTTAACTAAATTATCTTGAAATTTAATAAAGCCTTCACTTGCTTTTAAATCTGGATAGTTTTCCATTATAGCTAATATACTTTTTATATCAGATGTAAAGTTAGTTTCTAGTCCACTTCTTTCATTTATATTAGTAACATCGCTTCTTAACTTAGCAACTTTTTCTAAAATATCCCCTTCATAATTTGCATACCCTTTTACTGTTTCTACTAAATTTGGTATTAAATCATATCTTTGCTTTAATGCAACATCTACATTACTAAATGCTTCTTTATTCATATTTCTTGCATGAACAATTCTATTGTATGTAATAATTACATAAAGCAATATTACTGCTATTACAATGCTAACTACTATTGTTGGATTCATAATAAACCTCCTTTTTTATTTTTACAATTATTACAAAAAAAACTACATAGAATATAATAAAATGCATAAAAACTGTAACAAACTTCCTAATAAAATAAACAAATGGAATATTGAATGCATATATTTATGCTTTTTACCTACACCATACAATACTGCACCTATTGTATAAGCAACACCACCACTTACAAGCAACGCAACACCTGCTGTTCCCAACACTTGTGGTAACAATCCAAATTTTATAACAATACACCATCCCATAATTAAATAGCATATCATTGAGAATTTTTTATATTTTTTTAAATCTATTGAATTTAATATAATACCAAGTATTGCCACAAACCATATAACTCCAAATATTGTCCATCCAGCTATAGGATCAACTTTTCTAATGCTGGATAAAGCTATTGGAGTATAACATCCTGCAATAAGTAAAAATATTGAACAATGATCTAAAACTTGAAATACTTTTTTAGAAAATCTTTTAGGATTTAATCCATGATATATACTAGACATTGTATATAATAAAATCATCGTAAAACCATATATAGCGCCACTAACAACTCCATATCCATTCCCATGTATTGCAGCAAAAACAACACATAATACTGTTGCAATAACTCCTAACGCTCCTCCTACAATATGAGAAGTCATATTAAAAATTTCTTCTCCTTTTGTGTATGTAGGTAATATTCTATCTCTTAATTTTGTTCTCTTCATATTTATAATCTCCTATGCAAATATTATTGCGGGTCGTCGGGGACGCTGACCCCTACATGTTTAATGTACTTTATGTGTTCTACATTGCTATTTTTGCTTCTTTCCACCATTTTATTATATACTCTATTTCTTAAATCAATTCTTCTTTCTTTTGCACTTAAATTTTCATCTGGAAAAAATGGTCCATCTACATATGTTACAATTTGAATTTTATCATTATTTTTACCATAGCTTTGATATGTATTTGTTACACAAAATGATGGAACATTTAAATCTATAGGGTATTTAAATGATACTTCTTTAAATGGTCTAATTTTTGTATAATATGGCCAAATATGTGCTTCTGGAAATATTGTAACTGAATATCCTTTTTCTATTTTTCCATTTATACTTTCTAAAAATTTTTTCATTCCCTGTCTTTTGGTTGGAATTGGTATCGCACCAAGCATTTGTACAATATTTCCTAAAAATTTCATTGAAACATTTTCAGGATTTACAATTAAAAAGTTTCTTTTAGGAAAAATTGTATTAGTTATAATAAAAGTATCTGCAAAACTTTGAGTATGATTTCCATATACAAAATATCCCTGTTTTTTATATGGTTTCAACAAGTCTTTTCCTACATATTTTATTTTAAATTTTACTTTTACATATATAAACTTTATTGGAACACTTAAAACATTCTGTACCAACCAACCTGTAGTTCTCCAAAATATATTTTTATGCTCATATTTATAATTTTCATCTATTTGTTTTGGAGTTATTTTTGCAGTTGAAAATTCATCATTCAATTCATCTGAATAATATATTATTTGTTTTTCCATATCATATTCCTTTTTTAGTTTCAAACTTCCCTACACATTCTGTAGTATATTCAAGCGGGATCTTATAAAAATCTTCATATATTTTTTTCCAAACTTGATAATTTTTATCTTTCATCATTTCAGCATTTTCTTTATCTGATAATTCCTTATTTGGATATATTGGTTTTTCAATATTTATAATATATTCCTGAACAGGGAATCCATCTTCTCCAATAATCTCACTATCTTCCATTGTTATGAAAATTGGTAGAACTGGAACATTATTTCTAATTGCCATTTTAAAAGCTCCATTTTTTAATGGCTTTGGCTTTCTATAATTCCACCACATACTTTGTTCTGGATAAATTAGTATGTAATCTCCTCTTTGCAAAATTATATCTACTGCTTTCATAAATTCTATCATTGTTCTTTTATTTGAACTTAAAGGTAAAGTATCACAGTTTCTAAAGAAAAATCCATATAATCCTGGGAAATTAGTATAATTTCCTTCTCTTATTACCTTATAAAGTTTGTTAGTTTTATCTTTTCCAGCTAATCTAAAAACTCTTTCTATTGAGAATGAATCAAATGGATTAAAATGATTACATGTTAAGATTGCACCGCTTTCTAAGTTTTGTAAATTTTCTATTCCATTTATATCTTTTATTATTAGTTTATTATCTCTTAATATGTTATGTAAAAATCTTTCACCTATTCTATTTGCCACCTTATTTTTAATTCTACTATAAGCCCCTTCTCTTAAGTAATCCACTTTATCTGGAGTTAGTGGTATAGTTTCTGGATCATTCTCTGCATCTACATCAAAACGTCCTTCTCTTTCTAATTCTTCTATTTTTTCTAATATATCTAATCTATCTTTTGATTTTCCTGCTATCTCATCTATTGCCTTAAATACGTTTCTATACTTTCTATCGTCTCCAACGCAACCATTTTCTTTAGTTGCAAGTTCTGCCAAAGCCTTTTCCGCTTCTTTATCCTTAAATTTTTGTTCTTCTGTATAACTATTTTTTATTTCTAAAATTTCTTCATAAAACTCTGTCTCTTTAGCATATTTCCAAAAATATTCGTTATATGTAACATCTTCAAAGTGCCATGGTTTATATGCAAAATTATAATGTATTAGCTTTATATCTTCTTCTTTTGTCTCATTATTTACATATGGCATTACATCCCAAGCATGATCAACAAGAGTTACTCTTCCTTTGCATAATCTATTTAAGTAATCTTGGTCTTGTGCAACTGAAAATTTTACTTTTTCTAATAAATATAAAAATTTTTCTTGAAAATTAAATTTTCTTAATTGGTCTAAATTCATTAGTAATACACCTGCATTAAAATAATGTTGATATTTTGCAACTCCTACTACTAATTCTGCATAATCCTGAAAAACTTTATTTTTTTGAATTATATCATCTGGTGCTGCTGCAACTAAGTTTGTTCCCATATCTGTATTATATAATTCAGATATATCTCCTACAACTATAATATCACTATCTAAATATAATACTTTATCATATTGTGGATATAGTTCTGGTAAAAATAATCTAAAATATGTTGTATTTGTATAATAATCACGTGTATATAGTTTGTTTTTAACTTTTTCTATATAATAACTTAAATCTACAAACTCTACACTTACATTTTCAGCTTCATATTTTTTTACTTGGCTTTTATGAACTTCTCCTACATTTGTATGTAAAACCTTTATACAATAATTGTAATCTTTACTCGCATTGTCTAATAATGACTTTAATGCTACTACTAAAAATGGTGTATATGCATCATCTATTGCAAAAAATATTGGTATCTCTTTTTTATTATTCATTTAAATTTTCTCCTTTATTCTATATTTAAATTTTTCTTTTAATTTTACATATTCCTCTAAGTCTTTATCAAAATAATGACATTTTAACACTGTATGTACCTCTTCTATATTCCATTGCTTATAATTTTCAGTATGTGGATATGGTCTAAACATAAGTCTCTTACAGAAATGACAAATTACTGTATCTTTTCTATTGAATTTAGACTGTTCATTAAACTTTCGAGGTAACAATAATTTCTTTTTAGTATTCCAATAAATTGCACTTTGATCTGCAAATATCAATTTTTTTCTTTTTAGTAAATCTCTTGCTTTTTCTAAAAGTTTAGTTTCTCTTATCTTTTTCATATTTAGTAGTAACATTCCTGCATTTATATAATCTGGTCTAACTAACCAACAACCATATTTTTCTTTTACAGCAGCATATTCATAATCTTCTATATCTATATTATACAATTTAGATATGTCATCTCCTGCCATCATATCTATATCTAAATATAGTAATTTATCTGGCATATTTGGAATTAAATCTGCAAGTAATCTTAGTAGAGTGTATGGTGTACAATATGCTCCTTCATTTTTGCATTTGCCAAATTCTCTTTCATAAATTTCAGTTACATCAATTTTTTGTACTATATTTTCTTTATTTTTTGATTTTACAACTTCATTTAAGAATTCTATTTGTTCATCTTTGATTGGTAAATATTCTTCTTTTAATCTTGTTAAATTCATAGTGTATATATAACAATTGATTGCTTCTTTTGTTCTATTTGTAATTGATATAAGCTCTGTTAATGCTCCATCAAATACTTTTTTATTTCCACATAACAATATGTTTATCATTCACTTACCTCATTACTTCTTTTTAGATCATTTATTATTACTATAAAAGCACTAATTATTACAAATAAATAAAAGTTTATTCCCCTATTTAATAAAGTTGCACTTTTAATCATTCCTTCTGGATACACATTTCTGAATATCTCTATAAACGCTCCTTCGCTAACTCCAACTGCTCCTGGAGATGGTATTCCTGAAACTGTTGCATATAATACAGATTGCATTCCTACAATTTCTAATATATTTCTCTCACTAAATCCAAATGAGCGATATGTCCAATATGTTATGCTATAAAACATAAAAAATTGTATTGCAGTAGTTAATATTGTTTTTAAAATTAAGATTTTATTTTCTTTTATATATTTTGCACTATATTGATATTTGGTTAATTCTTGTTCAAATCTCTCTTGTTTCTTTTCAATATTTTTTACTCTAAATACTTTTAATATTTTAATAGCTACATTTATCAGCCATTTTGATAATCTTTTTGAAAAAACTCCTATTATCAAAAGTGTTAATGCCATCACATTTAGAGAAATTCCAACTATAAAAAATATAATTAAAGCAGTATTTAAATATTGATAGTTAAAACATAAGCTAATTAGAGCAAAGCCTATTGTTATTATTTGCATGCTAGTTAAATTGATTAGTAATGCTAAGGTAGAATTTGCCACTGATATTTTTTCTTTATGCATGTAATACACTTGCATCGGCTGACCACCACTTGCTGCTGGAGTAATTGAACTAAAGAAAAATCCTATTAGTGCATATTTTACATTTTTTATAAACTTTGATTTTTCTCCTAATGCTTTTAATGTTCTTCCTATATTAACTGCCTCAAATACCATATATAGCATCATACATAATATTGCTATTAAAATATATTGAATTTTTACTTGTTTTATTATATCTACTATTTGAGTTATACTTTGGTCTTTTAGTATCAATCTTAAAGTTATTACTATTAGTATTAAGAAAAATAGCAAATTTCTAAATATATGTTTTTTGCTTTTTCCTTCCAATTTCATCACCTTTTATATTATACCATATTACAATTTTGTTTTGCAATAAAATAGTAAAACTATCTATTTTATCTTATCTTTTATTTTTACTAATATATTTAATGCATCAATTGGAGTTAATTCATTTAAATTTATTTTGTCTATTTCATGAGCAACCTCTGCTATTTTATAATTATACATATCTAATTGACCAGATACTTGCTTTGGACTTTCTTTCTCTTGTGTTTTACTTTTTCTTTCAAGTGAACTTAATATTTCTTTTGCCCTTGATACTGTTTCTCTAGGAACACCTGCAAGTTTTGCAACATGTATTCCATAGCTTTCATCTGTGCCACCTCTTAGTATCTTTCTTAAGAAAATTACGTCTTCACCCTTTTCTTTTACAGCTATTGAATAATTTTTTACTCCATCTATCTTTTCTTCTAGTTGAGTTAGTTCGTGATAGTGTGTTGCAAATAATGTTTTTGCCCCACACTTTTCTTTATCTGCTAAATATTCAACAACAGCCCAAGCAATAGATAATCCGGTCATATGTTGAGGTTCCTCTACCAATTTCATCTAGTATTATTAGACTTTTACTTGTTGCATTTTGTAAAATTGATGCTACCTCCATCATTTCTACCATAAATGTACTTTGTCCCATACTCAAATCATCTGAAGCTCCAACTCTTGTAAACACTTTATCTACCACTCCGATTTTAGCAGAGCTTGCTGGTACAAATGACCCAATTTGTGCCATTATTGTAATCAATGCAACTTGTCTCATATATGTAGATTTTCCTGCCATATTAGGTCCAGTTATTATAGATAATCTATCTTCATCTCTATTTAAGTATGTGTCATTTTCAACAAAACTTCCAGTTGGTAACATTTTTGCTATAACTGGATGCTTTCCATTTTTTATATCAATTTCTCCACCATCATTAACCTCAGGTTTTGCATATCCTAAATCATCTGCTACTATTGCAAACGAGGTTAATACATCTAAAATAGACACTATATTTGCAGACTTTTGTATTCTTTCTATTTGACTTGCTATTTTATTTCTTATTTCTATAAATATATCATACTCTAGTTTAACAATTTTTTCTTCTGCACCAAGTATCTCACTTTCTAGTTTTTTTAGTTCGTCTGTAATAAATCTTTCTCCTGTAGTTAAGGTTTGCTTTCTAACGTATCTTTCTGGTGCTAAATTAACATTAGATTTTGAAATTTCTATATAGTATCCAAACACCTTATTAAAGCCTACTTTTAAATTCTTTATTCCTGTTTCTTCTTTCTCTTTTGCTTCTAACTGAACCAACCAATTTTTCCCTTCTGTCATAGCAGTTTTATATTTGTCTACTTCTTCATTATAGCCTAATTTAATTATTCCACCATCTGTTATTGTTAACGGTGGTTCTTCTATTATTGCTTCTTCTATTAGTTTGTGTATATCCTCTAAACAATCCAAATTTAAATATAAGTTTTGTAAAACTTCCGTTTTTGTTCTTGCCAAAACATTTTTTAATTCTGGTAATTGCTTTAAAGAATTTTTAAGTGAAATCATATCTCTTGCATTTGCATTACCATAAGAAATTTTGCCTACTAATCTTTCTATATCATAAACCTTTTTTAATGCTTCTACAGTATCTCCTCTTAATATAAGTCCATCTTTTAGTTCCTCTACTGCATTTAATCTTTTATTTATCTCTGTTATATCTATTAGTGGTTCATTTATCCATCTTCTTATAAGTCTTCCACCCATAGATGTTGATGTTTTATCTAGCACCCATAATAGCGTTCCTTTTTTTGAGCTATCTTTCATTCGCTCTGTTAATTCTAAGTTCCTTCTAGCACTTATATCTAATGTCATATATTTTGTTGTTTTATATAATTTTATTTTGTTTATATGTTCTAATTTCACTTTTTGCGTTTGCATTAAATAATCTAGCAATCCATTTATGGCTGAAACTTCAAATAGCCTATCTTCTAAATTATTTATTTCTTTTCCATCATCATTCTCAAATTTATATTTATTTTGTATATCTTTATAGTCGCTTAAAAAGCTATCTTCGCCATAATTCGTTATATATGAATTAAATCTTTCTTTGATTTTACTTATTTCTTCTGTTGTGTTATAAAAAACAGTGTTTACAATTATTTCTGCCGGAGAATATTTAGATATTTCATCTATAAGTTTTGCAAAATTATTTGTATCTTTAATTTCTGTTGCAAAAAAATCTCCTGTTGTTACATCACAAACAGCAAGTCCAAAATATATTCCTTTTTTAAATACAGACATAATATAGTTATTCTTCTTTTCATCTAGCATATTAGATTCTGTGACAGTACCTGGAGTTACAACCCTTATAACATCTCTTTTCACTATTCCTTTACATTCTTTTGGATCTTCTAATTGTTCACATATTGCAACTTTATATCCCTTATCTATAAGTCTTGATATATAATTTTCGGCAGCATGAAAAGGAACTCCACACATTGGTGCACGTTCTGCTTGTCCACAGTCTCTTCCAGTTAATGTAATTTCTAGTTCTCTTGATGCAGTTAAAGCATCATCAAAAAACATTTCGTAAAAATCGCCTAATCTATAAAAAACTATACAATCTTTATATTCCTCTTTAATTTCTAAATAATGCTGCATCATAGGTGAAAACTCTGCCATTTGTTACCACATCCTCATTTTATCAATTATTTCATATTTTATTATAATTTGACATTTTTTGCAATGGGATTATGAAAAAAATAAAAGAGCAGATTAAAACTGCTCTTTATTATATTATTTTTTGATATGCCAATTAGTTTTCATCGCCATTTTTGCACATTTTTTACGTCCCCAATGTGCATATCTTATTTTACATCATAATATTTATCCAATAGATACAATGCTACTGTATCCATATATTCATAAGTATCATCATTAGCATCATCATATTCTTCACTTATAAATGGAAAATCAGAATTTATATAACCAGAATGGTGTGGTACTCCATATGCAAAATAATAATAATATTCAACACCCTTATATTCTACCACTCTTGCATCATTTTTTGGTATCCCATCACTTGTACGAGTATAAGTAGCTTCTTCTATTGTACTAATTGACAATGGCAATACCCATTCTCTTCCTTTATACATATACAAATAGATACCAACTATTGCTAATCCGTCATAACGTTTATACCATGTTCTTCTTTGTGACTGTGTACTTAATATTTCTGTTCCAGCATCTTTTACATGATATTCTGAATTTCCTGCACCAAACACAAATCTATTAACTATTACTCTATTTCCTTTGTTATCTATTATTGTCGCTTCATCCACATGTTTATCCATTAGTGCTGTTTCAGATTGAGTACTTAATACATTTCCATTTATATCTTCTATTCGTACTATTGGATTTTTATGTGCAGTTACTTCTATCTTTATTTTATCTGTTGTTTCATCGTACAAGACTTTTGTCTTTATTGGCTCTTGCTCATTTGTATTTATTATTTCCAATATTATTCGGTTTAGATTAGTTAAATCTCCTAGTTGAACGACAAGTTCGCTATTTTTTAAATATTTTTTAAGAATGTTTACATCTGAGCTGGTCATTTTCCTTGGTTTTGTATTTGCTATGAATCCATATTTTCCTTCTTCACCATTCATTTCTGTTATTGTGTTTTGAGGATTGTCTATAACATCTACCCCCATCCATATTCCGCTTAAAGATAAATCTAATTTTGTTTGATCTTCTATTTTGTATAAAAATATATTTGCTACTTTGCCGTATTCCTCTAATTGCGTTCCCACAGGAATATATTTTATTTCATTTGTTTCACTATTTATAGCAAATCGTGGCACCCACATGTAGATTGATGGATTATTATTTTCAACATTCTGAACGACGAGGGCGTCGTTTCCTACATTGTTTGATGCTAATTGATCTTCTGTTATTCCTCGTTCTAATTCAGATTTATAGTACCCATCATTTAGCATTATGTATGCTGGTTTTCCTTGTGAATAATCATACCAATCGTTATCATTTTTTGTCGTTATTACAAAACTATCTCCATATGGTTTTATTGGTATCATTCCTGCTGATATAATTGGCACATTAGGTTCGCCAAATTCTGTTTCTTGTGCCGTATTTCCTAATAGGTTTTGTTTATTTTTATTTTGTATGTTTATGATGTTTTTAGATAATATTAACAATAGTAGTAGTGCTATTATGATTATCACAGATATTAGTATTTTTTTGTTTTTCTTTTGCATATAGGTTTCCTCCTTATTCATTCGGGCAGACACAGGGCCTGCCCCTACATGTATAATAAATTTATTACAAGCAATTAAATATATTTTAAAAACAAAAAAACACAATATTTAATGTGTACAAAAAATACACATAAATATTGTGTTATCTATGTTTTTGTTTATTTTTTCAGTTTCTAGGCTACATAATGTGTGTGTGTGTGTGTGTGTACAGTGCCAAGGGTTCTAGCGATTGTCATAATTC
>CAOKHH010000003.1 GCA_948468225.1 uncultured Clostridia bacterium
TGTGTGTGTGTGTGTGTGTGTACAGCCATAAGGGTTCTAGCGTTCATCATAATTTACTCCTTTTGTTTTATGCGGGTCGTCGAGGACGCCGACCCCTACAATCTGGACGAGCAATGCTCGCCCCTACGTTATGCAGGCAGACAGAGGAGTCTGCCCATACATTTATGCTTCTAATAATTTTAATTCTATTTGCTCTAATTTATATTTACCAGTTGTTTCATCCATTTTAAACTCTGTTAAACTTTGTTTAATTGTTTCATTGTTTTGTTTTAAGTCTGTTGTGAATAATAGATTTATTCCTGGTATTTCTATTTGCTTTGTTACTACTTCCTTAAATGCTTCTACTGTATGTTTGTCATCTTCACATACTAAAATTAGTTGTGGTTTCATTTCGTAACCTGAATCAAATGGTACAAAGCTTTCATAAAAGTCTTTGTATAATTTCATTTTTTCTATAAAACTTTTTTTCCAATCTTCTTCTCTTCTAACAACTTCAAATATTAGTTCTATTGATTTATTACTTTTTGTTAGTTTTACTCCAGCTGTGGCTCTAAATGTTTTTCCTGCCTTTTTTGCTGTTATTGCTGGTTTTACTGTATATTCATCATAAGATTTTACTTTTCTTAAGTATGCTAGTATTATTTGATTTCCAGCTAATCTTTTCTTTATTAAAGATACTGGTTTTGTATTATCTGTTGGTTGCCATTTTGTTTCTATTCCTCTTGAATTTAATAGGTATTTTCCCATCTTTTCTAAGCAGTATATTCTGTATATACATTTTCCTTCTTCGGATGTGAAATAATATCTTGTTAATATTTTAGATTTTACTAATTGTTCTAATTTATTGTTTAATTTATCTTGTGACTTTGCATCTATCCCTCTATATTCTAGTAATTGGAATATTTGTCTTGATGTTATAAATTCAAATTCGTTTACTATTTCTAGTATTTTGAAGTGTATATCTGTAATATGTCCAACATTTATTTTGTGTATAATTTGATTTATAGATACATATCCGGTCCTTTCCATCAAAAGTTTTTACCTCGCCCTCTCTTATTGCAAATGGCGAAACTTGAGCCTTAATTTCACTGTCTTCTACCATAATTTTTCCTCCTTATATAAAATAATTTTAATTTATATAGTATATATAAATGCAACAATTTACTATTTTTAGTTATATTGTTACTTTATACAATTACTAACTTTACTTTTTTCTTTTCTGGTATTATCTTTTTTATATATACATCTATTGGTTTTCCATATTCAACATTTTCTTTATATTCTGCAAGCCCAACTAAATTTGGCTTTAATTCTACAAATATTCCGTTTTTGGATTTTTCTATATTTCTTGCAATTCCAGTAACAGTTTTACCTTCTTCATATTCTTTTATGTTTTCTTCCCAAGTTCCCAATAACTCTTTGTATGTTAATATTATTCTGTTTAAATTTCTGTCAATTGATTTTATCATAACTTCTATTTTTTGTCCAACATTAAATCTTTCTTCTGGACTTTTTATTCTTGCAACAGATATGTCTTCTATATGTAATAGTCCGAACAATTCCTCCTCCAATTTCAACAAAAACTCCATAAGGTCTAATGTTTTTTACTATTCCGTTTACCACATCTCCAACTTGTAATTCACTATTTATCCAATTTATTACTTCTCTTCCTACGCTTTTTCTTGATAATATAACTTGTTTGTCTGTTATGTTTTTTACCTTAAATTGAACATATTGATTTACTTTATTCATACAAATATTAGATTTGGGGAGACCAGAATTATCAATATTTATAGCCTCTACTTCATCTCTTGGTATAATACCATCTATGTTATTTCCCAAATTCACATGCAAATTATAACTGGAGTCACATTTATATACTTTAGCTTGCATTATTTTTCCGTTTTGCCATGCATCATTTATATCACCCATATTTAGGTTTATTTGTGTATTTTCCCATCCTTCTGGTAATATTCTTTGGTAATTCATGTTTTTCTCCTTCGTATAAATTTTGTTATTTTAAATTTATTGCAATATCTCTTTTACTTCTTTGTCAGTTAGATATCTCCATTTGCCTAATGGTATATCTTTTACTTCAACATTTCCTATTTTGCTCCTATGTAATGCCATTACTCTTTTTCCTACTGCCTCGCACATTTTTCTAACTTGTCTGTTTTTCCCTTCGTGTATTGTTATTGCTAGTCTAGTTTGATTCTTGTCTGGATTATATTGTATTTTTTTTACTTTTGCAGGTGATGTTGTATAATTTTCTATTTCTACACCTTGTCTTAGCTTGTCTATTTCTTCATTGTTCACTTCTCCATATACAGTTGCTATATATGTTTTTTCTATTTCGTGTTTTGGATGTGTAACTTTATAGACAAAATCTCCATCATCTGTTAGTATTAAAGCACCTGATGTATACATATCTAATCTCCCCACTGGAACTAACCTTTTATTTGTTTTTACTAAATCTAATACTTTTTCTCTTCCAAATTGCTCTTTTGTTGTAGTTACATAGCCTATTGGTTTATTTAGAAGTATATATACTTTTTTGTCTTTATTGTTAGTTAATGGCTTTCCTTCAAACTCTACTTTATCTATATCTGTATTTACTTTTATGCCTAACTCCGTTATTATTTTTCCATTTACCTTTACTTTACCTTGCAATATAAATTCTTCACATTTTCTTCTAGATGCCACTCCATTTTCTGCCAAATATTTTTGTAATCTTTCTTCCATAAATAACCTTTCTAAGTAGGTACGATGGTGTAGTCATGGTGTACCTACAAATCTATTGTGTCAATTTTTTAAAGTTTACATATTATATTATTGTAGTTATTAATTCTCTTTTACACTTGTGTAAAAGGTTTATATAGATTCTCCGGTGCTTTAAATAGTACCGGAATTTGTTTTATCTAAAACTTCTAATATTTTTTCAAAATATTCTGGTAATGGTGCAACAAATTCAAGTTTCTTTTTAGTTGTTGGATGTACAAATTCTATTTTTTCTGAATGTAACATTTGTCCTATAACATTAAACTCATTTTTTCCATTTGAATATATATAATCTCCTATAACAGGATGTCCGATTTCAGCCATATGTACTCTTATTTGATGTGTTCTCCCTGTATCTATTTTTAACTCTAATAATGTATATTTATCATATCTTTTTAATACTTTAAAATGTGTTATTGCCTCTTTTCCATCTTTTCTTACTGCCATCTTTTTTCTATCTGTTTTGCTTCTTCCTATTGGCATATTTATTGTCGCTTCATCTTCTTTAATTATACCTCTTACTAATGCTATATACTTCTTAGAAGTTTCTCTATTTTTTATTTGATTACTTATATTTATGTGTGCATTATCATTTTTTGCAACAACTATTACTCCGGATGTGTCTTTATCTAATCTATGTATTATTCCTGGCCTTATTTCTCCACCAATTCCAGAAAGCGTGCTACCACACAACCCCATAACAGCATTAGCCAATGTTCCATCTTCATTTCCATTTCCTGGATGTACCACCATTCCTTTGGGCTTATTTATAACTAATATGTCTTCATCTTCATATATTACATCTATCGGAATGTCTTGTGCAATTAAATGCGATTCCTTTGGAATATCTTGTTCTATTTGTATTAAATCTCCAATCTTCACTTCGTATGATGGCTTTTCTTTCTTTCCATTAACTGTTATTTTATTTTCTTCTATTAGTCTTTTTACAGCAGTTCTAGATATTGTATCATCTAAAATTGTTATTATTTTATCTAGTCTGAAGTTTTGTTCGTTTTCTTGTACAGTATACTGTTTCAAAAATTTTCCTCCTTAGGTTTTTCTTTTACCTCTTTATACCAATATATTATTATAAGCACTAACAACATTATAGAGCCCACAACAATAAATACATCTGCAACATTAAACACTGGAAATTTTATATGTTTTGTTAAATCTATATAATCTACTACACATCCTCTAACTACTCTATCTATTAAATTGCTGAATCCTCCTGATAATATTAAAGTAAAGCTAGTTAAAATCTCATTGTCAATTCTGTCTTTTTGTGAATAAATAAATTTTATTATTATTCCTAAAATTACTATATTAACTAATATGAAAAACAAAGTACTGTTTCCGCCAATTCCAAATGCTCCACCAAAATTTTGTGTATATCCTACGTTTGATATAACTGTATTTTTATCACCAACTATAAAATACTTTATTAGTTGATCTATTCCTATTAGGAAAAAAACCATTATTGTCATTATTGTATATCTTTTTTTCATATTTTTATCCCTTCATAATTAAAGCAAAATAAATTCTTTATATTTAAATTCTTAGTCTTATATTATTATAATATACCACAATAATCTTTTTCTTACAATATAACTTAGAAATTTTATTTCATATAAATTAGCTTATTTTGTATTGACTTTTTATCGTTTTTTTGTTATTATAATAATACTTTGTTTTTAAGAAAGTGTTTCATTTGCAGGTATAGTTTAGTGGTAAAACATAACCTTGCCAAGGTTGAGTTACGGGTCCGATTCCCGTTACCTGCTCCAAATGTGCGATGTTTACACATCGCAGAGAATAGTTAAAAGTGAATAATGAATAGTGAATAATTTTTTATTATTCACCTAATATTTAATTTTTTTGTTCACTTTTAATTTTATATTGCATATATTATTATATATGGCGCTATAGCCAAGTGGTAAGGCACGAGTCTGCAAAACTCTGATTCCCCGGTTCAAATCCGGGTGGCGCCTCCAATAAGTAGAAAAACAATGGAATTTTATTATTTTCCATTGTTTTTTATTATGTGTTTATTATTTAGCAATATCAAGGCTTTTAAGACATAATTCATTTTTTAAAATTTCTTATTTTGCTCATTATTTTTTATTATTTTTCATTATCTTATTAAATAATTGCATACAAATCGCATACAAAAATCATTTTAATTGCATACAAAAATATACAAAAATTTGTTTTGTTCACTTGTACTATTATAAAATATGTTGTATAGTAGTAAAAGATAGATATGAGATAAGTAGTTTTTTGTTGCCACTTTAACTAACATAGTTTACGACTATGAGAAAGTGAGGTGGTGTTTATGAGTTTTATATTGACAGTTTGTTACATACAATATGTAAATAGAATTTTAGATAAGGATTAAAGTCACAACAATAAAGCGTAAATTTTAATCGAATGAAAATGCTAATTTAATAAAGTATTAACATTTATAAGGAGGAAGAAAAATGGATAAAAAAGCAAAAGTAATAACTATGTGTGGAAGTTTAAAATTCAAAGAGAAATTTATAGAACAATCAGAAAAACTTGAATTAGAAGGAAATTGCGTTTTAAGTGTAATTTATCCAACTCACGAAGACAAAGATTATTATACATATGAGCAATCCAAATTATTAGATAAACTGCATAAACAGAAAATCGATATGTCTGATAGTATATTTGTAGTTAATGTAGACGGCTATATTGGAAATAGTACAAAAAGTGAAATTGAATATGCGAAAGCAAAAAATAAAGAAATCTTATATTTAGAGAAAATATAATTTTGTAGGTTCTTCTGATTTGGCTTTCGCCTCCAATAAGTAAAAAAGCAATGGAATTTTATTATTTTCCATTGTTTTTTATTTTACTTATTTTAATTCATTTTCGCAATCTTGCCCATTCATTACTTTTGTTATATTGTCTAATGTATCACTAGCAATTTTGTTTATTGCTTCTTGTGTAAAGAATGCTTGGTGTGATGTAATAAGTACATTTGGCATAGATAATAATAGTGATAAATCTACATCTCTTTTATATTCGTTTGATAAATCTCTTAGGAAATAATCCGCTTCATCTTCATATACATCTAATCCAACTCCACCAATTTTTCCTGTTCCTAATTCATTTATTAAATCATCTGTATCTATTAGTTTTCCTCTACTACAATTTATTATAATGACTCCATCTTTCATTTTATCTATTGATTGCTTATTTATTATATTTTCTGTTTCTTTTGTTAGTGGACAATGTAAAGATATTATATCTGATTTCTCATATAACTCATCTAATTCTACATATTTAAAGCCTAATTCTTTTTCAGCATTTTCATCTTTGAATAAATCATATGCAATAACATTTGCACCAAACCCATTCATTATTTCTATAAACACTTTCCCAATTTTACCTGTTCCTATTACACCAACTGTTTTGCCGTGTATATCAAATCCAAGCAACCCATCTATCGAGAAATTATACTTTTTTGTACGTTGGTATGATTTATATATTTTTCTATTTATATTTAATAGTAAAGCAACTGCGTGTTCTGCTACAGAATATGGTGAATATTGAGGAACTCTAACCACTCTTAAACTTCCTTTATTTTCTAGGCTTACATTATTAAAACCTGCACATCTTAAAGCAACACACTTTACCCCATTTTCTTCTAATACTTTTAGTGCATTTGCATCTGCATTATCATTTACAAATATACATACTACATCATATCCTTTTGCTAATAATGCTGTTTCTGCATTCAATTTTGATTCAAAATATGTTATATCATATCCATATTTTTCATTGTATTTGTCAAATACCTTTTTGTCATATTCTTTTGTATCAAAAAATGCTATTTTCATCTTTTATTCCTCCATTTTTAATATACATTATTTATGTACAAGAATATGTTCTTACACATAGTTATAATTATAACACATTATAGTATAAAAGTTAAATATTTTATATTATTTGTGGTATGTGATTTACTCTATATTTTGAATTTTGGAAATATACCTCTATTACATCAAACCTTACAAACTCATCTTGTAAATTTCTTATGTATAAGTAATATTTAGCAGTTCTGTATAAATGTTTTAATTTTTCTTTTGTAATCGCCTCTGATGGAACTCCATATTTATTACTACTTCTAGTTTTTACTTCTATAAAAACTATGTATTCATCTTTTAGTGCAATTATATCAATTTCACCAATTTTGCAATAAAAATTTCTTTCTATTATTTTGTAGCCTTTTTGTTGTAAATATTCTACCGCTATATCTTCTCCATTTTTTCCTAATATATGTGGCTTATACATTATTCCTCCTTTATATTTATTACGGGTCGCGTGATTCGTCGACCCCTACACAATTATTTTTACAAATGTTGCCCATACATATAAATTTATATTATTTTAAATGTATTTCCTGGCAATCTATTAACATATCCCTCTAATTCTAATATTGTTAATGTTGAACTTACCTCTGTTATATCTAACTTTGTTTTTTGACATATACTATTTATATGTACTGGTTCATTTCCTAAACATTTATAAACTGTTCTATATTCTTTTGGAATTTCTTCTATATTCAACTTTTCTTTATAATTATTTGGTTTATTGGTTATTTCTAAATTTTTCAAAAATTCATATTCTTGCAAAATATCTTCTACTGTTACTATGCATTTTGCACCATTTTGCAATAATCTATTTGTTCCAACACCTAATTTAGCACTTATATCATGTGGTATGCAAAATATAGGCTTTTTCTCTTCCATTGCAAATCTAGCAGTAATACTTGTTCCGCTTCTATGCGCTGCTTCTATTACTAAAACTCCGATTGACATTCCACTAACAATTCGATTCCTTTCTATAAATTTTTTAGACTCAGCCACTTCATCATTTTCATATTCACTAATTATGGCTCCACCATTGTCTATTATTTTATAGAACAATCCTCTATTTTCTTTAGGATATATATTATTTAATCCGCATCCTAAAACAGCTACAGTTTTCCCTGGTTCTTTAATTGCTCCCATGTGTGCACCTGTGTCTATTCCCTTTGCCATACCACTATTTATACATACTCCGCACACTAGAAAGTTTTTGTGCAAAATTCTCTGCAATTTTTCTTCCAACTTCTGTGCAATTTCTTGAACCAATTATTGCAATTCCAGGCTTATTTAATAATCCTACATTTCCCAGAACATTTAATTGTTTGGGTGGATTTTTTATACTTTTCAAAATTTCAGGATATTCACAATCTCCATATTTTATTTGTTTTATTTCCATTTTCATTTACCCCAATATTTTCTATCTAAATTTCTATACTGTATTGCTTCTGCAATATGTGCTGGTAATATATTTTCTTCTCCTGCTAAATCTGCTATTGTTCGTGATACTTTTAGTATTCTTCCATACGCTCTCGCACTTAATCCTAATTTTTTAAATGCATTTTCAAGTATTTTTTTACTGGTCTCATCTAGTTTGCAATATTTATCTATTAGTTTTGGTGTTAATTCTGAGTTAGAAAAAATTTTATTATTTTTGTATCTTTCTAATTGCATTTTTCTTGCCTTGTTTACTCTTTCTTTAATTTGCTCAGATGTTTCTGGATTAGAATCTGATTCTAATTTTTCATATTTAACAGGTGTTACTTCTATATGAATATCAATTCTATCTAGTAACGGACCACTTATTTTTCCCATATATTTTGCAATTTGTTGAGGACTACAATTGCATTCCTTATCTTTAGAACCGATAATAACCACATGGGCATGGATTCATACTTGCAATCAGTACAAATTTTGCAGGATATGTTAAACTTGCATTTACTCTACTTACTGTTACTTCACCATCTTCTAATGGTACCCTCAAAACCTCTAATGTGTTCTTTGCAAATTCTGGTAGTTCATCTAAAAATAGTACTCCAAAATGAGCTAAACTTATTTCTCCGTGGTTTTGGTATTTTCCCTCCTCCAGTTAGCGAAACTGCTGAAACAGTGTGATGTGGTGCTCTAAAAGGTCTTGTTGTAATTAGAGGAATATTGCTTGGTAATGTACCTGCTATGCTATGTATTTTTGTTATCTCTAACGCTTCATCGAAACTTAAATCTGGCAGTATGGTTGGCAATCTTCTTGCCATCATTGTTTTCCCTGATCCGTGGGCTTCCTATAAGTAAACAATTATGTCCTCCCGCTGCAGATATTTCTAGAGCTCTTTTTATGTTTTCTTGACCTTTTACCTCTGAAAAATCTAATAGAGAATTTTGATTATCTTCAAATAATTTATCTATATTCACAGTTTCAAAATTGATTTCTTCTGCTTTATTTAGAAAATTTATTACTTGTTTTAGATTCTTTGCTGGTATTACATTTACGTTCTTTACTATTGCCGCTTCTTTTGCATTTTCTTCTGGCAAAATTACATTTTTTATTCCTAACCTTGAAGCCTCTATGCACATTGGTAAAACACCTTTCACTTTATTTAATTTACCATTTAAAGATAGTTCTCCAATAAATATGTAATCTGAAATATTAACAGCTTCAATCGTTTCAGTAGCCATTAGTATTCCTATCGCAATTGGCAAGTCAAATAAAGACCCCTCTTTTTTAGTATTTGCTGGAGCTAAATTAACAAGTATTCTTCTACTTGGAAATTCAATATCTGAATTTTTTATAGCTGTTTTTACTCTCTCTTTTGCCTCTTTTACACTAACATCTGGAAGACCTACTACCTCCCAAGATGGCAACCCAGAAGAAACATCAACTTGTACTTCTATTAAATAGCCGTCAAGTCCATGTAATCCCATACTCTTTACTATGGATAACATATGTCCACTTCCTTATTAAATTGTTTTGTTTTTTGGAAATTTTGATTAGAAAAAAATTTTTTTGAATTAAATTGATTTAAGTTTACAATAGCTTAATTAAAAAAGCAAGAAAAATCGTAATACAAAATTCGACAAAAAGGATGAGCACGGACGACCAATGGTCGCCCCTACGAACCCTACATAACATATCAATTTCACAATAAACTATAATAATATTTTTTATTGTGAAATACTATTTATTTTATTTCATTTACCTTTATTACGAATACTGTCATATCGTCTTTTGCCACTCCATATCCATTATCTATTGCTTCAGATATTATAATATCTGCTATTTTTTGAACATTATCTGTTTCTATATTTTCTAGTACATCTCTTAGCCATACTTCTTTATTGTTGTATTCCGTGTTTGACTCTATTATTCCATCACTGCACATTACAATTATGTCTCCATCACTTATGTCTTTATCGTATACAACTAAATCTACATTATCTAATATTCCTGCTGGAAGTGATACTGACTTTATTATCTCAACATGTTTTCTATGCTTTATATAACTTGGTGCAGCACCATTTTTTATAAACTCTATATTTCCTTTTACTAAATCTATTATTCCTATATCTATTGTAGAAAACATATCTTCCTTACAATTTAAAGATATTGTAGAATTTATTAGACCTAATGAAACATCTTTATCAAATCCTGATGTTAATAATCTTTCTAACATTTTTATTGCCGTAGAACTACTCTTTTTTGCAACTCTTCCGTGAACCCATGCCATCACTTATTGCTAACATATATTTTCCATCATGCAAACGTGCTTGACAACTACTATCTCCGGAAATTTCGCTATCACTTTTAGTTGTTTTTGATGCTCCTACTTGTATCATAAATTTAGGTGCATCTTCATCTTTTGCTTCTTCTGATATATTTTCTGCAAGTGAAGATATTGCTTGAGATACGCCATTTAGTTGATGAGACAAGCTCTTTTTATTGTCTTTAACTTTTTTATTCCATATTAAATTTAATTTATTTAGTTTATATGTGTCGTTTATTACCTTCACTATATCTGAAATATCTTTATTTAAATCAGGTGCGACTAATTCATCGTCTAATCCTATTATATAGCTATTAGAATCTTCAAATATTTTTATTAAATCTTCTTTTGTTAAAGTTTCTTCTGTTTCTAACTTTTCGTATATTCTATCTAGAATTCCCTCTTCTAAATCTACTATATCATCATATAATATATTTTGTTGATATTCATCAATATTGTTTAATAATTCCGCTTTAAATACATTCTTTTGTTTGATTTCCTCCAAATCTTCTTCAACACTTGCTGCTGCTTCATCATAACTTCTTGCAATCTCTGATATGGTTTCTGACATAGTATTTAGCTTCTCTATGGTTTCAACTTGTCCTTCTAGCCTATTACCAGCTGTAACTGGCAACAATTTATTCTTTCCTAATAATTCTTCTATATCTATACTAACCTTTTTTGGAAGTACTAGTAATCCAAGAGATGCAACTAATATTTCTTTTAATAGTATTGTTGGAACTACATTCCCATTTAACGCATATGCAATTACTGCATTACCAGCAAAAAAGCCAACAATTACTCCAATTTTACCAAGTTTATTTAATATTCCTGCAAACATTCCGAGACAATGCATAGGCTGCCAGCAATATAGGTTCTGTGGAATTTATTATTCCTAATACTACCCCTATTGTGATACCCGATGTTGCTCCAACTAACATACCATTTTTCCATCCTAATATTAAAACAAACATTATGCTAAATATATTAGTTATTGAAAGATCAAATATCTTTACTCCGCTAAAAGCAGATACTGCAATGGATAGAAGTAAGCTTGCTCCAATTACTTCTTCTATTGAAAACACTTTTTTATCTTTTAATCCCATTATCACATTTACAGAATTAGAAAAGATTTTATAAAATATATATGTAATAATTCCTGTAATTACTCCAACTAGCAAATCGTATATTAAAAATACACCAGAAAACATTTTTCCGATTTGAACTAGTGTTGTTGCAACAAACAAACTAAGTCCTAATTTTTTCTTCTCGTTTCTGTTTTCATCTATTGTTTTGGGTTTTACTATTAGAATTCCTGCTATGAATATTAAACTAGTTAATAAATATGTTAGAAATGAATTTATTCCGAACTTAAACAAAATGGCTCCACCATTAACTAGAAACAAGATTCCTGATGGAATTCCATTACTACAAGCAGCCGCAAATATAGCTAGTCCAAAAGGAGCTATTTCTCCTTCAAAGCTAACCATAGAAGCAAAAAATGAAACTACATATAATATAATGTTTTGTATACTTAGTAATTTCTTTATTTCTATTTTTTTAGTATTATTATTTTTTTGTTCAACATCCTGGATTTCATATTGATCATACTCTTGTGCTATGTTTTGAAACATCCTTACCACCTCTTACTTTTTCTTTATAGGTATTTTAATACTATATTTTTAAAATATTTGTCAGTTTTAGTAGCCTATTTAGAAAAAGTTTTTTACAACTTGTGATATATTTTTTATATATTTTATCTTATGTTTTATTTATTATCAATTTCCGTTATTTATTTTATTATATTTTAGCGAAAAAAACAATCTTTTTAGGAAAAAAAGTAGTCCATAAGTGTAAAATAAAAAGAGCATTGCTCTTTTTATTTTACATATATATAACATTCTAAATTTTTTCTTCCAAATTGTAGTGCCTCACTATGACTGCCTACAAATATATCTAATTTGTTACTTGATATTGCTCCACCTCTATCTTGTACAACAAACCATCCACCATTTGTTTTTCCACTTAACGCTGGTATATATATTATTGTTCCTATTGGATATTTACTTCCTGCTGCAACTGTATACCATGCACTTGCTTTTTCTCCAGAAGCTGTTACTCCTGTAGATGATCCACAACATTTACTACAAGCACAATATGCAGATGTATTTAGTGTTGATACTGTTGGTGTTATTCCTGCTACTTTGTCTGATAAACCACCCGTTGGTATTATTTGTGGTGCATCACTTCTTTCTTCACCTCTAGATGTTGCACTTGCTTTACCTTGAACTTGAACGATTTTATTTATAGGTTCTTTTATAACCTTTGATGAAATAGCTTCTCTTTCTAACTCTACATCGTTTTGATATTTTACTTTGTAAGTTACTTCTTGTATTCCATTTTGTCCCTCTTGAATAACTTTTGAAGTTGTGTCTGTTTTTCCATTTGCTGAGTCTTTTGTTATTGTTTCATAAGGTATTTCAACTTTTTCTACTATAATTTTTTCTGTTATTGGAGCATATTCATTTAGTAATTCTTCTAATGGTATATTTTCTCCTTTTGCTGCTAATGCTGCTATTGTATTCATTTCTGTTTTTTTCAATATTCTAATTGTAGTATTTTCTTTTAAATTTGTTTCCAAACTTGGAAATACAATTTCATCTTCTAATAACTCAATATGATTTTCTTTTAAAACCTCTCCAACTGTGTTTTTTGTTGTTATAACATTCATTTCGTGTTTATTAGAAAATGCTATTTTGATATTGTTTATTGTTTTAAAGTTTCCTGCAATTACACCTACACCAAAGAATAATATTATTACTACTGCAATAAAAGTTATTCTTTTTATCGAGTGAGATGTATTCTTTGTTTTTTCCATAAGAATAAATTCTCCTTTCAGTACATGTGTATTATAGCATTTTAAAAAACATATGTCAAATTTAGCATATTATATATATATGATACTTGTACTAAAATTATTCCTAATTTATTTTGTTTTTTATTTCTTCTAGTGCTATTGATAATTGATCTGGGCAAGACGTTCCTTTACTGCCACAAGGAATTCCCTTTAATCTTTTTATTGCTTCATCAATTTTCATTCCCTCTACAAGTCTTGATACTCCAACAGTATTTCCTGCGCATCCTCCAATTATTTTAACTTTTTTTATTGTATCTTCCTCTACTTCTATTTCCATTGCTTTTGAACATACACCTCTAGGTGTAAAGTTATATACCATTTATATCTCTCCCTTCAAAATTTTTGTTATATTTATTATTGTTTTTTTTGAACAAAGTTATTATAATATATTTATATAATTTTAGGAAGTGTAATATGAAATCTTTTTTAAAGTTTATTAGAAATTTAATTATTATTTTAATAGTTTTGACCATTTTAATTACTGCATCTTTTATATTTAGAGGATATACTATGTACTCTTCTGCATTGTCTAAAAAGGACTTAAACAGCAAAGTAAAAGAAATTGAGGAAACAACACAATATTATGTTTATTACAATGATATTCCAAAGGATTATATAAATGCTGTTATTGCTATTGAAGATCACAGATTTTTCGAACATAATGGTCTTGATTTTATAGCAATTGCAAGAGCAGTTTGGGCAGATTTTTCTAGCCGTTCTCTCGCACAAGGTGGTAGTACTATTACTCAGCAACTAGCTAAAAATATATATTTTACTCAAGAACGTAATGCTACAAGAAAGATTGCAGAAATATTTATGGCTTCTTATTTGGAAAAAAATTTATCAGAAGACAAAACCTTGGCTAAAGAAAAAATATTGGAATTATATATAAATACCGCTTGTTTTAATAATTGCTATGGATTAGGCCAAGCATCTCGTAAGTATTTTAACAAGGAGCCTAAAGACCTTACATTATATGAATGTACACTTTTAGCAGGTGTTCCAAATGCCCCTGCAATATATGCCCCTGATGTAAATATGAAAAAATGTATCCAAAGACAAAATCAAGTTATTAAGGCAATGGTTAAATATGGTTATATAGATGAAGATACTGCAAATAAAATTAAAGCAGAACAACCTGTAGTTTAAAGGTTGTTCTTATTTTTTTTCATCTACATATACTTATGTAGGTGATTTAGTTGTCTAGAATAAAGCGTTTTGTAATAAATGGTATTATGGTGTCTATAACTGCCTTAATTATTAACACGATTTCTATGTCCTTTAATATATATGTATCAAATCGAGTTGGAACAGAAGCTATTGGCGTTTTTAGTCTGGTTATGTCTGTATACGCCCTTGCCATAACTATTTCTAGCTCTGGTGTTAATCTTGCAACTATGAAAATCATATCTGAAAAATTAGCCAAGGATGCTAACTGTGATTTAAAACGTATAAGTAAGCAATGTTTAAAATTCTCGTTATTCCTTGGAGTTAGTGCAAGTGTTATTTTTATAGCTTTAGCAAGAATTATTGCTACAAAATGGCTACATAACAAGGTAAGCCCTACAACTATATATTTTATTGCAATTGCATTACCTTTTATTTCTATGTCTTCTAGTATAAATGGATATTTTTGTGCTGTTAGAAAAATGTACAAAAGTGCGTTTTCGCAAGGGTTAGAAACAATTATAAAAATAGTTGCAATTCTGTTTCTTTTAAATATTTTTATTGGCAAAGGAATAGAATATATTTGCCTTGCACTAATTATTGGTGATTTCATTTCAGAAGTTCTTTCTTTTATGTATTTGTATTTTATATATAATTTAGATTTAAATAAATTACCATTATATCGCAACGCTACAAGTTGTCGTAATAGATTTATTAGTATATGCACACCTGTTGCTATTACATCCTACATAAAATCTGGATTATCTACATTAAAGCAAATGCTTATTCCTGTTAAGCTAGAACAATCTGGAACCTCTTGTTCTGATGCGTTATCTCAATATGGATTGGTTAGTGGCATGGCAATGCCAATATTTATGTTTCCATCTGTTTTTATAAATGCTTTTAGTAATTTACTAGTACCTGAAATAACTTGTTTTTATGAAAGAAAGGAATTTTCTAAAATAAATAAAACAATATCTATTATTTTTACTTTTGCCTTTGCTTTTGCGTTTTGTGTTTTCGGAGTTTTTTGCAATTTTTCATCTGAAATTGGTTTATTTATATACAATAGACATGACATCGTTTTCTTTTTAAAATTGCTATGTCCTATTGTTTTGTTTATCTATTTAGATAATATTATAGATTGTATTTTGAAAGGATTAAATAAACAAGTTGGTATAATGCTTTGTAATATTTTAGATTTATTTGTGAGTATTTCTTTTATTTGCATTTTATTACCTAAAAAGGGGATTTTAGGATATGTTATAGTTTTATTTATTAGTGAAATATTAAACTTTTCTATTAGTCTATTCCAGCTTAAAAAAGCTACAAACTTTAATTTTAATCATGTTAATTGGATTTTAAAACCTTCATTTTCTGTAATAGTTACTACTTTTATTATAAGAAAATTAGCCCTTGTATGGAATAATACCTTACAAGGACTAGTATTTATTATTGCAACTTTTGTAGCAATATATTGCTTAATATATGGATTAGTTTCGGTGATTATGAAAAAGAAATATAAGATTATTCATTATTAGTTGTATTTTAATATTCATATAGTGTCTTTTTTGTTTGCATTAAATGATTTTATATGCTAAAATATCAATGTTTATTATATTAACAAAGAGGTAAATATATGGATAAAAAAACGAGTTGTAAACTAATTCTTTTTTCAGATTTACATTATCTACCTAAAGAACAAATAATACCAGGTTCTAAAGCCGAAAAAAGGAAATTAGTAGATTCTGCAGAACCACTTCTTGATAAATTGATTCATGAAATCAATACTTCAATTCATCCAGACGCTGTAATAAATTTAGGAGATTTAATTGAAGATTGTCGTAATCATGATAATGACATTACAAATTTAAAATATATTTGGAATATACTGAAAAGAATAGAGCCCACATTTTACTCTATAACTGGTAATCACGATTTACGTACTATGCAATCTAGAAAAGAAGTAGAAGAAATTATGGAATATAACCATTCTACATTTTCTAAAGATATAAATGGATATCATTTAGTCTTTTTGGGATTAGACTTAAATAGTAATCTTGGTAAAAATTTAAGTCTTTCTGAAGGTGGTATAATAAAAACACACTTTCTTTCAAATAATGATTTAGAATGGTTGCGTAATGACTTAAATCAAAACAAATTACCATCAATTGTATTTATTCATTATGCTATAGCAGAAGATACTATGGAAGGTAATTGGTGGTTTGAAAACTGTCCAAATTATGCGCTTTTGGCCAATCGAAAAGAATTAAAGGAAATTTTAAGAGAAGATAAAAATTTACTTGCAGTTTTTTCTGGTCATCAACACTGGTCAAAAAAAATTATAGAAGATGGTATACCTTACTATATTGTAGGTTCATTAACAGAAAATATACATATGGACGGAACTCCTGATGGCGTATATTTTGAAGTAGAAATAAATGAGAAAAATTTAACTATCAATGAACATCACTTAAAATTATAAAGGACACGTTTTATGCGTGTCCTATTTTACATTTTCATTGTTAAACTTACCTTTTGTCTATCTTTATCTATTGATAGTACTTTTACTTTTACTATATCTCCTACTGAAACTATCTCTGATGGATTTTTTACATATTTATCGCTTAACTGTGATATATGTACTAGTCCATCGTGTTTTACTCCAATGTCTACAAATGCTCCAAAATCTATTACATTTCTAACTGTTCCTGTTAATAACATTCCTTCTCTCAAATCTTCAAATTTTAGAACATCATTTCTTAATATTGGCTTTGGTAAATCTTCTCTTGGATCTCTTCCGTGGTTTTGATAATTCTGATACTATATCTTTTAAAGTTGGCTCACCTACGCCTAATTCTTTTGCAATTTTTTCTATATTAACTTTTTGTAAATCTTCTTTTATTTTTGAAATTTTTTCTTTGTCTAGAATATCTTTTTTATCATAACCTAATAGTTTTAATAACTCTTCTGCAATTTCATAACTTTCTGGGTGAACTGCTGTTGTTTCTAACGGATTCTTTCCTCCAAATATCCTTATAAATCCCGCACATTGTTCATAAGCTACTTTTCCTAGTTTTGGTACTTTTAATAATTGTTTTCTTTCTTTCAATTCTCCAAATTCATCTCTGTATTTTACTATATTTTTAGCTATACTAGAATTTATGCCTGATACATAAGATAAAAGTGATGGTGTTGCTGTATTTACATCTACTCCAACTGAGTTTACAGCATCTTCTACAACTCCTGTTAGGCTTTCGTCTAATCTTTTTTGGTTTACATCGTGTTGATATTGACCTACTCCAATAGATTTAGGGTCTATTTTTACAAGTTCTGCCAATGGATCTTGTAATCTTCTAGCTATTGATATCGCTCCTCTTATAGAAACATTTATGTCTGGGTACTCTTCTGTTGCAAGTTTTGATGCTGAATATACAGATGCTCCCGCTTCACTAACAATTACATACACAACCTCATGGTCTGCTTCTTTTATAACATCTGAAACAAAGCTTTCAGATTCTCTTGAAGCTGTTCCATTTCCTATTGCTATAATTCCTATGTTATATTTCTTGATTAAACCTAATAGAACCTTTTTGGCTCCTTCTATATCATTTTGTGGCTCTGTTGGATATATTGTTGTATAGTCTAAAAACTTACCTGTACTATCTATTACAGCAATTTTACAACCAGTTCTGTATGCTGGGTCAAATCCTATTACATTCATTCCTTTTATTGGTGGTTGAAGCAATAATTGTTTTGCGTTTTGTCCGAAAACTTTTATTGCCTTTTCTTCTGAACGCTCTGTTAATTCTGTTCTTATTTCTCTATCTATTGATGGCTCAATTAGCCTTTTATATGCATCTAAAATTGTATCTTTTAGCATTTGTGTGAATTGTGTAGAATTATCTTTTATTACATTATTTTCTATTAACTGTAATATTTTTTCTTCTGGCTTTTCTATCTTAACTTTTAAAAATTCTTCGTTTTCTCCCCTGTTTATTGCTAAAATTCTATGACTAGGAATTCTTAGTATTCCTTCATTAAAATCATAATACATTTCATAAGCTGATTTTTCTTCTTTAGCAGCTTTTGTAGAGATTATAGCTTCTCTAAAACACATACTCTTTATTTCTTTTCTGTATTTTGGTTCATCTGATATAATTTCTGCAATTATGTCTAATGCGCCTGCTATTGCTTCCTCCGCTGTATTTACTTGTTTTTCTTCATCTATGTAATCTTTTGCAATTTCATATATATCTTTCTTTTCTGTTTGCTCATAAATAATCTCACTTAATGGCTCTAATCCACGCTCTTTTGCAATTATAGCTCTTGTTCTTTTCTTTTGTTTGAACGGTCTATATAAATCTTCTAATTCAGATAAGGTAACCGCTTCGTTTATTGATTTTGTTAGTTCTTCTGTTAGTTTACCTTGTTCATCTATAATTCTAATAATTTCTTCTCTTCTTGCTTCCAAGTTTCTTAAATATGTTAGTCTTTCTCCGAAATTTCTTAAAATTTCATCACTTAAATTACCTGTTACTTCTTTTCTATAACGTGCTATAAATGGAATTGTGTTTCCATCATCTATTAGTTTTATAGTATTTTCAACTTGTGTTTGTTTTATATTAAGTTCTTCTGCTAATATTTCATTTATTGTTTTCATTTGTTCCTCCTATTTATCAAAATATGTGCTTGATTCTTCTAATCCGGAAAAATCAACTTGTCTTAATATATCGTATACAACAATTGCAACTGAATTAGAAAGATTAAGAGAACGCAAATGTTCTCTCATTGGAATTCTTATTGCATTATCAAAATATTTTTGTAATATGTCTTCTGGTAATCCTTTTGTTTCTTTTCCGAAACAAAACAAAAACTTCATCCATATTAGAATAATCTACATCTGAATATACCTTTTTCCCTTTTGTTGTTACAAAAAACATCTTTGTATTTTCTGGCTTATATTTTTCTAAAAATTCTTTGAAATTCTCGTGTTCTTCTATTTCTAGCTTGTCCCAATAATCTAGTCCTGCTCTTTTTAAGTATTTATCAGATATTTCGAAACCTAATGGCTTTACCAAATGTAATTTAGCTCCTATCGCAGCACAAGTTCTTGCAATATTTCCTGTATTTTGTGGTATTTCTGGCTCAACTAATACAACATTTAATTTCAAAATTATCTTCCTTTCCTTATATCATTATTTCACAATCTATATCTGGATCTAAATTACTTGCAAACATTTTGGCATCATCTCTTGAACCTACCAAACTTCCATAATGTATTGGAATTGCTACTTTAGGCTTTATCGCATTAGCAAGTTCTGCAGCCTCTTCATAATTCATTGTGTACATACCACCTACAGGAAAAAATGCAACATCACATTTTACCTTTCTTGCCTCTTTTGTATCATCTGTATCTCCTGAAATGTAGTATTTAAATCCACCTATTTTTATAATATATCCTACCCAATTATTTTTCTTTGGATGGAAATCTTTATTTATGTTATATGCATTTACTGTTCTAAAAACCACTCCGTCCACTTTATATCTAGAATTTGGCTTTACTATGACAATTTCTTTCGGCTTAAATCCAGCTTCAAGCAACTTACTTTTGGTTTCTTCAACTGTTATTATTTTTGTATTTTCAGTTATAACCTTTTTTATATCTTCTATTGAAAAATGGTCAAAATGTGAGTGTGTGCAAAAAACCAAATTAGCATCATTGTAATCTTTATCTATTTTGTATGGATCTATATATATTATTTTATCTTTCGCTATTCTAATAGAACTATGTATAAGCAGTTGTACATTTTCTAACATAAATAATTCCTCCTTGTTTGTCAAATGTTATTATACATTATTTTAGAGAACAAATAAAGTATAAATTGAAATATTTTATATGTTTATGAAAGAATAGATTTTAGAATTACACAACCATCTTAGATTTTAGTGACAATATATTTTTTATTTAAACATCTCATAAAGTTCCTCGTAAGTTAGCCACTTAATAAGATATTTACTTATATGATTGTCTATTGTTGTGTTATTTATATGAAACTGTCCTTCTCCCACATTTCCTCTATGTTGGTGATCAGAATATAATATTTTTGGATCTTGTGCAATTTCTGATGACCCTATTTTACATATCATAATCTTATCTTCAAAGAAGCAACCATAATATAGATATTTAAATTCTTTTATTTTTACTTGTTGTATATTGCAATCGAATGATAACTTTTTTGCCATATCAAATGTTAACATCCTATTATCAATATTCGAAGCTACAACGGATTTAATTAAATTATTGTAATTTATATTTGAACTACATTTCTTTAGTACTGTAGAAAATTTTACTTCAATCTTTTCTCCTGTAGGTGTTTTTAAATCATATGCTAAATTATCTGAATCTCTTAAATTAAATATTCTTTGAATCATAAGTTCTGCAACTTTTCCAAATCTTCTTGTATTCAAAGAAAAAATTCCATCTCTGAATTCTCTTACTTCTTCTTTCATATAGATTCTCCTTTTTGAAGATTTTCTGTAAATTATTTTTACTATCTAAAGTATTATATCATACTATTACTATATATCAAACATTTTATGCTGCCTATGTATTTAATTTTACATTTGTATACCTTCGGGTTATGAGAAATCAATTGGTATTTTTGAGGAATTTGGTTAACTTGAGTTTTTATTAGTTTTAATAGGGTTATAGCAAATTGGTGTGATTATGAATTAGGTTAAATTTGGTCTATTTTTGCAGTGATTGTCCCCAATTTGTCCCCAATTTTTTAAGACATCAAATACATGAAATTTCAATAAATTTTTAAGTTTGTCTTTGCAAGTTTTCTTGTGTTTTGATGTGTTAAATTTTGAAATTTTTAAAAATGGAGGTTTTAATAATGGAAAATTTTAGAGAAGTTAATAATGATATTTTAAAGGATTGGTTAGATTTTAGAGAAGAAGATTTATGTTCTTTGACTTGTGATGAGGATAGAAAACATCATATTTATTTTGATGAGATTTCTGAAAGAATTTTAAAACGTGTTCCTAAAAATGATAGAAAATATGTCCAAAAACAACTTGTTTTCTTGATGAAAATTTTATGGATTATATTAATTATTGGAATGAGAAGTATTATAGGAATGGATTTATTGATGGAATACAGTTAATTGGTGTATGTATCGAAAAATAGTTAAATAAAGGTGGTAGAAAATTCTACCACCTCTATTTAACTTAATCTTTCTTTAGAATTTGTTCTATATATTCTATTCCATTTGGCAATATTAAGCACTCATCATTAGAATCTATCTCTAGGAATCTAGATTTATGCAGTTCCATAACATATTTCTTAAAAATAGTTTTATTTTTATATTCTATACAATTAAATAATCTTTCAACACTCATTTTATCTTCAGAATACAATAATATTAATATTTTTTCTTTTATGTTTAATTTAGTATTTAAAACTCTTACAATATCATTATTTCTCCAAATATAAGGTGTTGTTTTATGTAATATATCGTCAATTATTTTCATTGCTATTTCAAAATCAATATTAGAAGTTAACCTTATGATCTCTGATAAAATCCATTTTGATGAGTTAATTAAATATAAAGCATCCATTCTATTAGGGTTTATATTGTTGATATGTATCATTCCTCTTTTATTCCTAATGCAGTACATAGAATATAATACTCTTGGTATTATAATTCTATATTCTTCACCAACATTATTAGCTTGTTCAAAGTTTTTTAAGAAACCTTCTGTGATAATAGGCAATTTCTTATTTATTGGTGTATATTGCTCTAAATTTTTGTTTTGAACTATTCTAAATGCAATCTCTATAAACTTTCCTATTTCATTTCCTACATAATCCCAATTTTCCTTTAAAAATTCGTTGTTGGCTTTTTGAAAATGTTCAAATAAAGGTTTTATTAATTCCTCTGGAATCTCATACTTTAACAGATCTTCAATTTGATTATTTTTCATATTAATTCATCATACTTTCTAATATTTCTTCTGCTTTTTCTCTTCCTCCAATAGTTAAGTCTATTTCCCATGATTGTGATTGAGATTTCCCTTTTACAATAAAGTTCTCAATATCTCTTTTAAAAATTGCAGCAAAGTTATTTGCATCATAGCACGCTTGTCTTTCGCAAAGTTCTTTTAATTCACTAGATTGTATTTTGTCATTTTTTGCATATATTGCTACCAAAGCAATATTTTTCATCTTTTCCGCATTTGTTCTTCCTGTAATTCTTTTATGAAAAATAACTTTATTTTCATCTATTGAATATATTCCAGCTTTTATATACTTATCTATGCAATTTTCATTAACAATTTCATTGCTTTCTATTACTTGTTTCTCATTTTGCTCCTTTTCATCTATTTCTGGTACATTTTTCAATGATACTACTATTTCCTTTATAGATTCAAAGCTATCTTTAACAAAATTTGCGTTACCTTTTATACTAAATGTTTTTTCTTTTAAATTGATATATATTTCTGAATAATCTTTCTCTTCCATTCATTTATTTCCTTTCTAAATAGTATTTTTATCAAGCTTATTTATTTCTCCTTTCTGCTCAGTATCGCTTGACTTATTTAGAAGATATCTGATATAATATAAGCAATAAATATGATTCGCATTGTATTTATTGCTCAATCTTCAGATTGAGCTTTTTCTTCTTTAAAAGAATTTTATCATTTTAGACTTTATTTGTCAATATTTTTAATTGTTTTTTTATTTTAAAGGTTGTTGCGATACCTTTTACCTGTTTTTTCAGTGTTTTTCTCGTTTCTGTTTTTATGTTTTATGCCATTTTTATTCTTCAAAAAATTCTCGTATAAAAACCGGAACAAATATTGTCCGGTTCTAGTATTTTTTATTTTAAATTAAATAGTTCAATTGGATCTACTTTAAACTGTAGCATATTTGCTGTTTCCATTCCAGCATCTCCACCTTTTCTTTGCATTCCAATTCTTCGGATTTTTAAGTTTCCCCTATTAGTTATTTCTACTTTTCCCTCACTATAATGATTAATAGCAATATTTATTGGTTTCAATATCCATCTAAATATATCTTCATATTTTTGTGCAACTAAAATCCATTCGGCAGCAAATTTTCCTCTTCCTTTTACTATATCCAAAATAATAAGCATTTTATTTTGTTCAAAGTACTCTATAATTTCATTTTGTTACATATTATTCTGCTTCGCTTTTGTTATTTTTATATTAGTCATTACATTTAATTTCTGTTCCATCATCTAAAATCTTAACTATTTTACTAAAATCTTTTGCACCTATATGTGCATAATAACTTCCTCCATCAATATAACACGATTCGCATTTACAAGATACTAAATCATGCACACTTTTTGATTCAATTACATCTCCACATAATAAACATTTTATTTTCATAGAATATCGTTCCTTTATATATACTTTTTAAATGTATCTCTTAATATTACCACAATATCTATAGACTTATTCATTAATTCAGTATAATTACTATGGTCGTCAAAATTTAATCCTCTTATATAATAAATTATTCTTGAAGCTTTACTATTATCTAATCTTCGCCATTCTAATTTGAAACCAAGGCTTTTTTCAATTTCTTCTTTATTTTCAAATAATTTATCAAACAACTCTTTATTATCAGGTATATACAATTCTACACCAATTACAGAGTCTTTATTAACTAATGTAATATCTATATGCGCCTCACTTGTACCTATTGCTATACTATACCAATGATCTGTTGTTGCTTTTCTAATATTAAAAGGTTTTCCTCTTTCTATGACTACATTATTGAATTGATTCCAAAATTCAATTCTTTGAGATTGTGATTTATTCATACTATCATTACTATTAGAAGATTTATTATTTTTTATAAAATCATTTGGTTGCTCTACAACTTGAAACATTGGTGCAGGATCTGAATTACCTATTTTGTAAGCATGAATTTCTATTAAGAAAAAATTTAAATTTGTGCTAGTATTATTATTTAACCATTCAATGGCACTTCTATGTTCTTCTCTTGCTTCTTTTACAATCCACACAATAACCTTTGCGTCTAATCCAGAAGCATAAGTAATTATTTTCCCTAAATGATCATGATTAGATGTTTCTAATTGATTTTCAATAATAACTTTTGTCCCTGTTGTTTAATCTTTTGCAAATAAATCACATCTATAAGCTCCTACATAGGTTTCTTTACTAATATCGATCAAAGTTAAACCTAATATATCATTTAAATTTTCAATATTTTCTTTTTTAGATAACCATTCAGAGAAACCATATTGTTCATGTTTCCATAGTTCTCTTATATCAACTTTTTCTAATTTTCCAATATTCATATACTCTTCTTCTAATCCTCTTCTAATTTATAACCTTCTCCCTCTTCTGCTACCATATTTAAGTTATTACTATTTTCATAATCAACATGTCCATGCACATCTTTTAAGTTATCTACTTTGTTTTCTTTGCCATATGTATAAATATCTTTATATTTATCATGTGCATAAAGCACAACATCTTTTATAACAAGTTTATGAATTGCCGATACGATTGTTTCCATAACATCAAAATCTGGTTTTCCATCCTTTGTTGGTAATGATATATATAATTCATCTGCGTCTTTAGCATAAAAGTTTCTACCATAATCAAATTGACCATTATGTGAAGATTTATGAATAGCTGAAGTTACAAATATCGCAGCATTCATAGGTAAGTTTTCTGTATGCACAATTGCCACGTGATCATCTCCACCATATTCATAATTTCTATACTTTGCAGAACCGAACATATCAATAGTCGTTGTGTTTTTAGGAAAATTTTGAACATTATTTCCTATAAAATCTGATATACCTTCATTCGCCTCACCTGCAGTTACAAAAGGCAAGTCACCTGGAATTCTATCTTCACTTTTTAATCTTTTCCCTCTTGTTGACTTTCCAAATAATTTTTCTAAATTATAAGTCTCCCATTTCAGATTGTTAAAATTGTTAATGCTTTTCTCTTCCTCTGAAGTAAGTACATAATTATTCAATCCGCTTATCTTTAGATAAGCAGATAAATATGATATTCGTTCCTTTTCTAGCTCCTCTATAAAGTTTTCCATAAAATCAAAATATATTTCATTATTTTTAGTAGGAAGTTGTATTTTTTCGTTTTTAATTCTTTCCCACCCAGCTTTATTTGTCCACTCATAATTTCCTCGAATAGTTTTTGTAATAGCACTTACTAAAAACAAATACTGCCTATCTGTTAATGTAGTATTATCATAAATCCAATTGATTGCATAAGCATCTTGTAAAACTGTAAATTCCTTACTTTGGTAAAATGTAGCACCTGTATTAGCACCATTGGCTGAAATGGTTATAACATTTTTTAATACAGTAGCATCTTTTAACGGAACATAATTGTTTAACCCTTGATTTTGAATGCCTGCTGTTAATGCTGGCAGAGGGCATTCAACTGTTCTTTTACTTGGTAGTTCTGATGTTTTATAATTTAAGCTATTAACTTTAATTTTTGTAAATAGCTGACTTAATGGATATTCGCCCCACCCAACACTTCTCAGCTTGTTGCTGAGTGAGGCATCTATTTTCCCAAGCAATCATTATCTTTCTTTTCATTTTTTAGAAGATTTGAAACTTCCCAAGCTAAGTAGTCACTTACTGTCTTTTCGAAATCTTCAAGAATAGGCTTTGTATCTATTGGAGCAGACTGATTCCAATCTGCACCATTATTTATATCTATTGTTCCTTCATAATATTCTTTTTCTGTAAATATGTTTAATTTAGATTTACCAAAACGTACTAAATCTATCAATTCTTGATAACGTTCTTTTGCATTATCCGTATCCCTTAAATTATTACTAGCTTTTTTACGATTTGTGCGAGTATATCCATCCTTTGAAAAATCTATAAATTTAACTACATCGTCATTCTGATGAGCCTCTCCGACTCTAAAAACATATACATTTGTTTGAACACTTGATTTACCTATGAACAAATCTATAGGCATTTTTATGCTTGCTAACAATGTACTATGTTTCAGTATACTTTTGTTATATGATATTGCTTTCCCTGAACCTGCGGAATTTTGAATAATAATAGCAGCATACCCCTTATCCATCATAGATAAGGCTCTTTCAACAAATATCATTCCATTACCTGCTGCTGAATAAGGTGGATTTAAAACAAAAGCTGTAGCAGGGAATTTTTTATTTGTATTTTCAAATCCATAGTTTCCATCAAAATCTTTAATAGAATCCTTATTTAAAATATTAGAACTACCATCTCCCATTAAAATCATATTAAGAATAGCTAACATATATATACTTGGAAGTATCTCTAAACCTAGTAATTGGTTTGCTTTGATTTCTGCTGATTTAATTGCCAGTTGTTCAGGGGATTTTATTTTGTTCTTAGCATCAATTAGCATTTCATTCATAGCAGAAACTAAAAGTCCTGCAGATCCTGTAGCAAAATCCCAAACATATGAATCTTTATCAATTCTAGCAAGTTTTACAAGTAGATTAGCTACATATGATGGTGTTAATACAACATCATTTAGCTTATCTTGAGAAAATCCTAACCAACTATACATTTCATTAAATAACTTACCTGTAAAATCCGTTGACAATCCTATTTTATAATATATTCCTAAATCGTCAACAATTTTGGTAAATACACGTTTTAATTGGCTTTCTCCATTTTCTACTCTATTAATATTTTCAGTAGTAAGTGTATTTTGTAATGTTCTTACAATGAGATTTTTCTTTTCTTTTGGTAACTTTTTTTCATTAAGGAAAGCCGTAATTTTCCTAACAATTATATCTCCATCTGTGCTTCCTTCTTCTATAGAAGATTTTAAATCTGTCTTTTCAAGTGGAGCTACTTTCCCAGGAACTCCAATTGTCGCTATTATTGAGGCCGCAACGAGATATACCCTATCACTTTCTGATAATCCTTTTTCATTTTGATATATATCATTATTAAGCCTTACTAAACTAGCTTCAATTTCTTTTTCTCTTTTTTCTCTTAATTTTTCTATTTCTTCTTGTGATAATTGTAAATTCTTAACTTTTTCTATAAATTCATCAAAGTTTTCTTTTTTCAAAAATGAGAAGTCTGTATATTCATCGACCTTTTGTCCTATACCAAAATTTTTCTTTGATACATAATAAACTCCTATAGAATATTGAATCTTATCACTTTCATCTTTATATCCTGTCATACCTATTGAAATAATATCAGTATAACTTGTATAATGTAATAAAGCATTTGCATAATGAACTGCACCATTTACTGCATACGAATTAATGTGTTTAAAAATTGGTTCATTTTTTGCTGATCTATTATTAACTTGACCATTAGAATCTAATTTAACTAATTTGTCTTTATAGCCTTTATACTCAATTAAAATAGGATAATAATTCATGTCCTTGTCTTGCAAAAGTAATTTAGCATCAGGTCTATTTCCACCGCTGCCACCATTTTTCGAATAATATTCGTTTAGTGCAGCATCAATTTCAGTATTTAATGATTCTTGTTCTAATTTATAATCTAATTTATAATCTTTAAGCCATCCATTTGCTATATCTGCAATAATAGGCTCTATTGATTGATTTGTACTTTTTGACATATTATTCTTCCTCCCCACTTTTTATTTCAATAATATCATCTACATTACAATCTAGTACATTGCATATTTTTTCTAATATTTCAACTTGCACTGTCTCATTTTTTCCCAACTTTGCCATTGCATTTGTAGTAATCCCCGCTTTTTCACATAATTGTGTTTTATTTATTTTTTTATCTATCATTAATTTCCATAGTTTGTCATAAGTTATATGCATTTAATGACCTCCTATTTTTTATTACTATATTTCGATATTATTCTATCATTTATAATGTTATATTTCAAGATTTTCTTGAATATTTCAATAAAATTTGTTAGTTTTATTTGGATATTAATTTTTTCCGAAAAATACATCATAAGGATAACCTCTATCAATATAAATTTCTGTTAATTCCATTTTATATTTTTCTAGCAACTCTAAATACTTTCTTTTAAAAATATTTTTACATAACCACTCAACACCTTCATTAGAAATTATTAACTTCCCATCTACATATGATTTATAATTTTCCATTCCCTTTTTGCACATTTTACTTATAGCTTTTCTAATACTAGATTCTCCTCTATTAAAATATTTTTCTAACTCCTTGATACTCATATTTTCATTCCACCATTTTTTAAATCATAGATTTTTCTTTTTGAAAATATACTAAAGTTAGCCAGTAATATCCCTCAATTAATATAAAATATCTTTTGCTTCTTATTTTTACACTTCTCCATCTACATGATGGATGTTTTTTTATCATTGTATCTACAGCTTTTCTTAAATCTAAATGTGATATTTCTTTTCCATGCTTGGTAGTAATATTTAATACTTTAAATCTATATAATATTTTTTTGTATGTAAGAAAAATACTATCCATTGCTTGTTCAGTATTACTTATAATCTTAATCACTCCTTCATATGTAGAATTCTTAATAGCTAGTTTACGAAGCTATTAAGATAATGGCAAAATTTATTTTGCTCGAATATAGGTAGTATTTTTTAGTACCTAATATTCGCCAGCTTGGTGTTCTGACACCCTTTTTGCTGTTTAGTGCAAAATGCCCTAATACCTTTTTTGCTCTCCGAGGGATATTTTTTGCTTACATTTTTGCGATTTTATCTTAAAAATCAGGACAAGTTTGCAAATTTTTTTATTTTCTTGTCCTAATTTTTCTCTTTACTTTTTCAAAATTTCTCTTCAAAATTTCAATTTGATTTTCTAGCTTTTATTCTTTTTATTTGTAAATTGTATTTAAAATAGATACCCCCTTATCTATTTTTTATTAAAATTTTAACAAACTTTTTCTAGTGAATCATTTTCTTTTTGGCTTAGATAAATATCTAAAGCTTCTTTTCTGAATAAAATTCTTTTTCCAACTCTAGAACATGGAATTTGTCTTCTTTTAACTAATTGGGTAATTAACCAATAAGAAATTCCTAAATATTCTGCTGCTTCTTTTGCAGTTAAAGTTGTCCTTTGTATTTTTTCTATTATCATATACAGCTCCCTTCAATTTCTTTATAATTGTAATTGACATGCATAAATTATTATGGTATTATTTTGTCATACAATTATTGTTTTTGTTTTTGATTGTATGGTTCATTTGTATAATATTTTTTTCATACGAGTACCCTTACAATTAAAAAAAATTTAAATTTTTTTCATTTGTAGGTGTTAGGAGGTGAATAAATGTCATCATATAATATTGCATTTGACATTAATAACAAGCTAGAATGCTTGAATTACTACTCTATAGAAGAACCAGATGGAGATATTTACAAATTTACAAATCATTGTGAAATAAAACCTCTTGGAAGCTTTATTTTAGATTTTATTAATACAAATTTTGAAAATGAAAAAGATTTTATTAAATTCGTGGCTCGATATTGTTTTGAAGATTTGTTATTAAAATTAAAAAAAGATATTAGATTAAATACAAATAAATATTATAAAGATGAATTTCTATCAATAAAAGAAAAAACTTTATTAAAACTACTTTTAAAAATACATGAAAGATATGTAGATGACTTTATTTACTATAAAGATTTATTTATTAGACTTACAACAAAAATAATAATAGATGAAGAAACAGATAAAGAATTACAGGAACTGTCTAGAGTAAAAGATTATACTGATTCTCGCAGTCCGGAAGAAATATATATTGATTTTCAATCTAAATTTTCTTCTGTTTTCAGTAATGATGCTGATTTAAGAGAACTAAATCATAAAGCACAGGATTTAAAACTTGATTTTGCAATGGATGACTTTTACTTCTTTCATAAAGAACTTCCATTAAACAAAAGTATTCCTTATTCTTTTATGAGTGATGATTATCTTAATATACTGTTTATTTCATTAAAACAATTATTGTATATTAACAATGAAATATTAATAAGGAAATGTGCTAATTGTAATAAATACTTCATTCCAAAAACAATGCACGATACTAAATATTGTGATGAAATTTTTAAAGGTAATAAAACATGTAAAGAAATCGGAAGAGAATTAGCTTTCAAAGAAAGATTAGATAAAAATCCTTTATTAAAAACTTATAGAACTAGATATCAAACTCTTTCAAAACAAGCTTCTGAAAGAGAGCATCACGAAATGTATGAATATTTCAAAAAAGAAGGTCCAGAAATGAGGAAGAAATACATAAATGATGAAATTACAGATGAAGAATTTCAAAACTGGATTAATAATACAAAAGTAAGAAAAACTTAGGAGGCAAATATATGATTAAATATATAGAAAAAACTCCCTCTGCAGAAGAATTTAATTATCTAACAGATTCTGTAGGTTGGGGAATTAGAGAAAATTCAGTAGTCGAAACAGCTTTAAAGAATACTTTATATTCATTATGTGTTTATGATGACAATAAATTAATTGGATATGGAAGAATTATTGGAGATAAAACTATATTTTTATATATTCAAGATATAATAGTAATCCCTGAGTATCAAAATAAACATATTGGTACTAGAATAATGGAAAACTTATTAACTCAAATAAATGAATATAAAAAGATTAATCCTAATATTAGAACTTATTTAGGTGCATCAAAAGGAAAAGAATCTTTTTATGTAAAATTTGGATTTATTTCAAGACCGAATGAAGATTTAGGTTCTGGAATGATTTTATATTAATTTAATATTACTTAAAATCCCTTGCCATAGGTATACTGAAAGGAGGTGAAAAAAGTAATGGCAGGGTATCTTGAAAAGAGAGGCAAACGCTCATGGAGATTAATTGTATCAAATGGTTTTGACAGCTATGGTAACAGAATTAAATATACCAAAAGCATAAAAGCTAATAGTAGACGTGAAGCTGATATGGAACTTGTAAACTTTGTTTATGAAGTTGAAAATGGTATTGTATTGCAGAACTCTTCAATGACATTTAAGGAATTTACAGATTTATGGGCTAAAAATTATGGTGAAAAAGAACTAGCACCTAAAACTTATGAAAGATATAAAGGAATACTAAAATCACGAATTATTCCATACTTTGGACATTACAAATTATGTGATATAAAGCCACCACACATTATGAATTTTTATGATTATCTTTCAAAAGACCATCAATTAAAAAGATGCAAAAATCATAATGGACAAACTGTTATGAAGAGTTTATCTTCTAAAACAATACTAGAGCATCACCGTTTACTACATGCGATGCTACAAAATGCAGTATATTGGCAAATACTTTCCTTTAATCCTGCGGATAGAGTTAAGCCACCTAAACACCAACGACCTCAAATTCAATACTATGATGATGTTCAATGTAAGCAATTACTAGAGGCTTTAGAAAATGAAGAAATTAAATTTCAAACTATTGTTATATTAACATTGTTTACTGGTATGCGTAGAGGCGAAGTATTGGGCTTAGAATGGTCAGATATCGATTTTAAAGAAGGTTTTGTAAATATTACTAAGGCAAGTCAATACACTTCTGAAAAAGGCATTTTCGTAAAGGATCCAAAAACACATAGTTCAATTAGAAAAGTAGGAATTCCTGATATTGTTATAAATATGCTTAATAAATACAAAACTTGGTACAATGCAGAAAGAGAGAGATGTGGCGACTTATGGATTAACTCAAATAAACTATTTGTTACTTGGAATGGTAGTCCAATGCATCCTGATACAATTACAGATTGGTTTCGTTCTTTCATTGAAAAGAACAACTTACCAAAAATTACTTTTCATGGTTTGCGACACACAAATGCTACTTTGCTTATATCTAAAAATGTAGATGTAGCTGTTGTAGCATCAAGATTAGGGCATGCTCAAATAACTACTACCTTAAACTTCTATGTGCATCCAGTTGAAACTCATAATAAAGAAGCAGGTCAAGTGTTAGAGAAAATGCTCGCATAAAAACTCTTTTCAAAATTTCTCAAAAATTACTTTTTTAAGATTTCCTAAGTTTAATCTAAATTTGTTAGTCTAAAATATGCTATTTATTGCATAAAAATGTAGGGACTGTCCCCAAATTGTCCCCACTTTTGTAAAAATAGCATTTTAGTCAAAAAAATAAGAGTCCACAATCTCTTGCGACTCTAATAAAATTAGTGGTTGCGGGGGTAAGACTCGAACTTACGACCTTCGGGTTATGAGTTTTACTCGGTTCTTTTTGTGCCGTTTTATTTATAGCAATCAAACTATCAAGATTTGCTTTTATGTCTTTTCCACTCTCAAAATATATTATTACTAAATCTTAACTAATAAAATATTCTTCAGAATATTCTCTTCCAAATGTACTTGGTGTAAAATATTTTACTTCCCCCTTGTCATTAACAGAAAAAATATGTAAGCACAAAACTTCAGCTGCCTCTTTTGGTATTCTCTTTAAGGCTACTCGAGCTGATTTCCAATATAAACCAAGTCCATACTTATAAGCATGATTTATTCCTGAAATCTTTCCATCTTTTTTAGAAATTGAATATCTTTTTACATCTATCCTTGTTATTATTTGTCCTAATGCATTAAGCCACCCTTCTGCATTTATTGATTTTGCAGACTTTGCATATGATTTACCTTTACATTCAATATAAAAATATTCACTATTTCTTTTACCACCAACTAATTTAATATCAACCCCATGCTTATGTAAATCACTTTTTTGTACTTTTTCTTTATGCCAATTACCATTTTCCTTATTTATCATAAATTCAACAATTTTATTAACAATAAATTGTTCAGTAATTTTTTCATCCAATTGATTATACTCCCTTCTCATATTTCATTTAGTTTATTTCTACATTATTCTTAGTCTTCTCTTCGTTCAGCAAAATATAGTCCTATAGAGTCTTTTAATATTTCAACTGTATCATAAACATTTTTTCCATCTCTATCAATACAAATACTCTTTCCTGGATTTTCTCCGGAGAAAAAATCCCAAGCAGTTTTTAAAGTATCAGTTTTCTTAATGCCATTATTTATAAATATTTTTTCATAGGTGCCAACATCATTATCTTCAAACCAAATTGAAACAACATTATATTTAGCAGTCATAATTTCTGAATTATTGTAATGATTACCAATGCCTATATGTGCCATGCCATCATTTATAAATAAATCACCTATATTACTCAAGACTTCTTTTGCAAACTCCTTTGACATTCCATCTCTATAATAAACATCTTTATGGAATGCCTTTATCTTTCCATTCTCTTTAAGTTGTTCTTCATCATTTGTTTTAGTTGGAACTTCTACAATTAAAAAATACAAGCCTTCGTTTGCATCTATAAAATCATAAAGCATATTTAATATTTTATCTGCGTTAACATTTGCTACTATTCTTTTCTCTTTTATTTCATATTCTTCATTTAATTTGTCAAAATCTTTTATCTCTGCTCCTTCAATCATTTTTAGCATATAAATTCTCTCCCTAGTTATCTTTTATAATAATTTTTCAAAATCTTCAATTGTTCCATTAAATACATTTACATCTATTCTTTTTTCTTTTCCATCATAACCACTTAATCTTGCTTTATCAGTAAATTGCCAAAATGTCCAATTTCTATTATCTTTTAATTTTGGAGTAAAGTATACATCTCTAATCCAAATGTAATTGTCTGTATAATTATTTGCTATATATAAATTATAAGATTTATATGTTGCATATATAATTGGCTTTTTTTATAATATGCTTCTAACTTTGCTAATAATATAGATAATTGCTTTTGAGTTTCTGCAACATCTGGTATTTTCTTATTTTTATCTCCGTAAAATTCTATATCAACTACTGGCGGTAACATATCATCAGTTTTAGGTACATTGCTTATAAAATTATCTGCTTGTGTATCTCCATTACTATCAAAACTAAAAAAATGATATGCTCCTACTTTTATATTGGTTTTTCTAGCATTTTCATAATTTATTTTAAATTTTTCATCCACAAAACTACTTCCTTCAGTTGCTTTAATAAATGCAAATTTTATTTCTTGTTTTGATAAACTCTCCCAATCAATATTCCCTTGATATGATGAAACATCTACTCCTCTAATTGGATATTTTTTATTTGATGGATAATTAAAAATTATTATTCCATAGAACCATAAAACAAAAATTGCTATAATAAATACAATCAAAATTGCTATAATCAAATTTCTTTTTTTCATATTTACTCCTCATATACTATAACTTTTTTAATCTTAATTCATATATGGCGATTCGAATTATTCTACATATATCATAATATCATCAAAAGTAAGAATGTTTTCGCTAATTTTTTCTTTACTTAAAATATACATATAATAATCATATCCAAAATGAACTTCCATATTATTATCATTCTTCAATACAATTCAAATCCATAAATTTATATATAGCTTTAATGTAAGCAGATTCGTATAGCATATATTTACTATTTAATTCTCCATTGTTAAAATCACTTATTGAAGTCCATTCATTTGCCATATATCTATCATCTTTGTTTCTATATTTAGGATTATATTTTGTTACTCTATAACTATACATTTCTTATATCTCCAACACTCTTAAAACTTTTCTTCAAAAATAATATTTCCATTCTCTATATCAATTCTCTGTATATTTTTTTCTGTTTGAATAGTAATAATATTTTCTTTTATATCCCAACATTCAATGAGCTCTGTATCTTTATGCCATATTATATTACCATATAAATCTATACCATCTAAACTTGCTTCTGAAACAATTATTAGTAAATTATCTTCTTTAGTTTCTGATACTTTATCTACGCAACACATAGTTTCTATTGTTTTTATTACTGTAAAACTATCTAAATCAATAATAGTAACTTTAGAATTACAAGCAACATATAGTTTATTATTTTTTTCTAATATTTGTGGCATTAGCCCTAAAAATGTATTAAATATAGCAAACTCATATTTATTACCATTTGGCATATTTATTGTTACAATAAATGTATTTTGTGGACATTCTATATCTTTATCTATAATTAGTTTATTTGGATTATTTCTTTTATATAATATATTATATTCTTCTTCACAACATTGAATTTGTATTTCATTATTTTTTGTTACTACATTATTATCTCTTGGGACTTCAAACTCATTTGGCTTACGAACATATGGATTCATTTCTTCTATGCAAGCACCAAACCTTTTAAAGTTTTCCTTTGCTTCATTTATACTAACTTTGTTGCAACTACATATTCTATCAGGATTATGATAATCGTAAATAGCATCCTCCCAAAAGCAAACAGGACAGATATCATAAGTACCATTTAATCTATTTTTAAAAGTATAATTTCCACAGCAAGGACATTTATATCTTATTTGAATGTATTCCACCCCAGTATTAAACCTATCTGTTAGTCCATCAATATTCCAACTATTTTTTACAATTTCCATTTTATTGAAATGAGGTATTAGTAATATTGAATATTCCTTTTTAGCCTTTTCTATATCATCTAGTGTGTATTTTATCATAGCTTCTTGGTCGCACAATGCATAATCGTATTCTACAACGTTATATATATCTGTGATTAAATGAATAAATTGATTGGTTTTTTCTTCAATTTTCTCATCAGGACATCCTTTTAAAAATAATTCTTCCTTAACATCCAACAATAGTCCAGATACATTTTCATTAAGATTTTTATAATAAGCATTAACTGATACTCTTGTTTTTCCTAATATATCACATATAAAATTGATATTTAAATAATATTTGTTTAAGAGATTGTCTGCTTCATATAATTTTAGATTTTCTATATCTTTCCAATCATTTCCATCTTCATCCTCACTAAATTTAGCATTTAGTAATTTACCATTTTTTGAAGTAAAGTATTCTAGTATCATTTGCAAAGTTGATTTCTCTTTACTATTAAATTTGTTATTAAATACTAATCCTATTCCTATATAACTTCCCATACATTTTCTCCTTAAAAATTCGTATCAAAATGATGCTTCGAAATAGTACCAATTATCTCTAATTTTTATTGTGCTACCATGATTATCTCCTACACCTTTCCAACTCCATTTGTTTTGTTCGTATTCAGTTAGTTCTTCTCTAGAATTTTGAAAAGAAGCAGGAATATCATTTTCAGAATAATAAAATCCATAATATGTAGATGATGAAACTAAGCCACTTCCTCCTTGATGAAACTCTACAATTGTATTATTACTATGAACATATGATTCATCAGGGCTATGAACACTTATACTCCTAACATATTGTGGTTTTTCGACCTCATTTCCATTCATATATTCAATTGCTATATGCTCTAATTCTTCATAATTTTCATTAACATATTTAGATATATCATTATAGTTATTATAAGGATTTTTATCATCTATGAAACTCATAATAATAGATATAAATATAATAATTCCTATAACAATTACAGCAAAAACAACTAATAAAACTTTTAAAGCAATACCACATATTTTCTTTACATTCATAATATACTTTATACTCCTAACATATTTTATTCTCTTGTTCTATTTATGTTTTTTAATTGCTTATCTAACTCATCATATCCACATATTGGACATATGTGTTTTATATATTATCTACATTTCAATAATGTTTCCGTTAGTTCATCTTCTCCTATAATATCACTATTATTAGTTACACTTATTACGAGATTTTTCGCATTCATTACTTGATTTGCTAAACTTTGAACATCCTTTATAGTAACTTTGTTGTATTTGCTTATTATGTCATTTATATCTCCAGTTTCTTTCTCTAATATAAAATCTCTATATCCTAAACGGTAATTTAGTTCTTCAGAATCATCTAAATATTTTCTGTTATTATCTGTAAAAAATGTCTTATTATTATTAAATTCATTATCATATATTTGATACTTTATTCTTCTCAATATTTTAAATAAAATTTCTAATGTTTTCAATAAGTTTTTATTTAATACAGATAACTCTATTACTATTTTTGCAGTGTCTTTATAAATATCTAGATTTGAAAATACTGCATCTGTATATGCTTTTCTTTCTCGTAATTCTAGTGATATATTAGAATCTATATCTCCACCAATAATGCTATTTAAAATATCTACAGCATATATATTATCTTTGTTAATATCTATATCAAATGACACATTTATATCTGAAAAATCCCAATTAGTTCTTATAACATTATCTGATTCTATACTTCTATTTTTAAAGTTTTTAGGAATTTGTGATAATCTATTTAAAGCACATTCATTGCTTTCTAATTTTTCTAATTTAGATATCACTTCTTTCCTTTGCTTTTTTGTGAAGTTTCCTGTTAGTACAAAACAAGCATTAGATGTGTTTAAAATGCTTTTCTTCCAATTGTTAATGTTTTCTACTGTAAGCCTTTTTACATCTGACTTATTTCCCATAATTAAATTTTGTAGATTCAAATTTTTATAATATATGCTATCTACTTGTTCTTTAAATAATTTTTCTCCCTTATTTTCAATTTGATTTAATACAATCTTTTTTTCAGCTGATATTTCTTCAGCTGTCCAATCCCTATTATTTATTAAGTTTTTCATTATATTTAATGCTTCACTAAAATATTTATTTACAACTGTCATATAAAATCTAATACAATTTTTGTAGGTTTCTGCTCTTAAAACTGCTCCAATGCTTGCCATTTTATTATATAAAGTTTCTATATCCATTCCGTTCAAATTTCTAAAACATAAATGTTCTATTAAATGAGATATTCCTTTTACATCTTTTGTTTCATATTCCACACCTGCTTTAAAGTAAAAACTCATATTTACAGAATGTATATTATTATTTTGATATGTAATTACTTGCATTTTATTATTTAAAATTTGTTTTTTATACATTAGTTCCTCCATTGTCTTTATTTTTATAACAACTGCATTAGATAAAATCTAGTAGTATAAATTTACTATTAACAATCACAATTATAACATAGATAAGAAAGTTATTCTACCTAAGTTATTCTTTTTTAATACACAACATAAAATCTTATCCTCAATAATAAATCAAACCCAAAACTAATCCTTAATAGAACTTTGGTAGTCCTGCGACGCATATCTGCGTCCTCAGATTGTACAATATAGCAATAAAAAAAGACCTTACTGTTTCTAGTAAAATCTCTATATTAAAATTGTTTTAAAGGTATATCCCCTTAAACAAAAAACTCTCAAATGGTTGCGGGGGGTAGACTCGAACTACCGACCTTTGGGTTATGAGCCCAACGAGCTGCCAACTGCTCCACCCCGCGATGTGCAACTATTATTATACTTTTTTTTAGTAGTTATGTCAATACTTATATGAAAATTTTCCTAAAAATGTATATTTTGTATATTATATATTATGAAAAATCCATAAAAAATATTCATAGAATTTATAATATTTAATAAATGGGCGATTAAAATCGCCCATATTATCTGTATAATTTAGAAATTATTCAAAAACTTATTTAAAATGTTTAATGCTATAACTTTTGTTTTTTTATCTATATCTAAGGTAGGATTATATTCAACTAAATCTATTGATTTTACAACCTTTTTGTTTTTTATAATTGTTTCCACCATAGAATATGCCTCATCTAAATCAATTCCGTCCTTTGCTGGAATCGATACTCCTGGAGCAATTTTAGGATCAATCATATCTATATCAAAACTTACATGTACCCCATTTGTTCCATTACTTGCAATCTCAAAAGCCTTTCTTGTTATGACATCTGCACCTTCGTCTTGTACATCTTTTGTTGAAAATACAGTAACTCCAGCTTCTCTTAAATTCTCAATTTCAAGCGGATCATCAATATCTCTTCCACCAACAATAACAGCATTCTTTGGATTATAAAAATTACCATTATGAAAGTTCGCTAATTCTCTTTTTTCATAATTTGCAATAACTGCAAGCGGTAAACCATGTATATTTCCTGAAATTGTAGTATCAAATGTATTGAAATCTCCATGAGCATCAAACCAAATTATTCCCATATTTTCATGTTTCTTTATAGATGCAAGAGCAGATGCAATCGCTAAACTGTGATCCCCCCCTAAAGTTATTGGAAAATTCCCATTTTCTAAACTTTCTAACACCATAGAATACAGTTTTCCATTAAACTTATTTACTTCATCTAAATTTTTCTTCTTATTGTCTTTTTCTCTTTCTTTTACAATCTCATCATCATATTGTAATGTAATAATATTGTTTATACTGCTGTGTTCTAAGTTTTTTGTTAATTCTAATGGACCAAATTTTGCCCCATTAACATGAACTCCTAAATCAGTACAAGCATTGATTATATCTATATGTTTCATTTTAAATTTTCCTTCCTATTGGCAAATAATCATATCTTCTCTTCCAGCTCCTGTACCAATAAATTTAATTGGCACACCTACAAATTCTTCAATTCGTTTTAAATACATTTTTGCATTTTGAGGCAAATCTTCTCTTGTTTTTGCTTTTGATATATCGCCAAAGTCTCCATCAAATTCTTCGTAGATAGGAAAACATTCTTGAATATAATTTAAATTTGTTGAATAATTAGTAGTAACCTTTCCATTGTGTTCATAGCCAACACATACTTTAACTTTTGGCAATTTTCCAATAGTATCTACATGATTTATTGCAAGTCCCGTAATTCCATTTATTCTAACAACATATTTTAAAGCAACCAAATCTAACCAACCACATCTTCTAGGTCTGTGTGTTGTAGTTCCATATTCGTGACCTAATTCACGTATTGTATCACCTATTTCATTATCTTGCTCTGTTAAAAACGGTCCCTCTCCAACTTTAGAAGCATAAGCCTTTAGCACACCATAAACTTCTCCAATGTCTTTTGCACCAAGACCAGTTCCTGTGCAAATTCCACCTATTGTTGGATTTGAAGAAGTAACAAATGGGTAAGTACCAAAATCTATATCTAAAAGAGTAGCCTGAGCACCTTCACAAAGGATTTTTTTACCTTCATCTAAGTAATCGTGTAATAAATTTACTGTATCTATAACATAAGGTTTTAAAATTTCAGCATATTCTTTATATTCTTTAATTACTGTATCAGCATCTAAAGTTTCATATCCATAGCTTTCGAAAATTTTATTTTTATTATTTATATTTATACGAGCCAATTTATCAAAATCTGGAGATATAAAATCCTCTACTCTAATTCCACATCTCTCATATTTATCACAATATGCAGGACCTATTCCACGAGCAGTAGTACCAATTTTATTGCTTCCTCTATTTTCTTCTAAAAGTTTATCCATCATTATATGATATGGCAAAATAATATGAGCCTTCGTGCTAATATATAAATTATCTACGGATATACCATTAGCTTTAAGGTCGTTCATTTCTTCTATTAGAACCTTAGGATCTATAACAACTCCGTTTCCAATTACAGCTTTTGTATTTGAATTTAATATACCAGAAGGAATTAAATGAAATGCATATTTTTTACCATCTACGTTTATAGTATGACCTGCATTATTACCACCAGAACATCTAACGGCAACATCTGACTTTGTAGCCAAATAATCTATAATTTTTCCCTTTCCTTCATCTCCAAAAAATGTACCTAAAACAACATCAACTTTTGACATAAAAAACCTCCTGACTAATTTTACTTTATAATTATATATTGAATATTGATAATGTCAATATATAATATCAATAAAAAAATAGGTATGCTTAACATACCTATTTAAAAACTTTATTCATCTAAACAAGCAATATATGGTAGATTTCTATATTTATTATCAAAATCAAAACCATAACCAATAATAAATTTATTTGGAACAGTAAATCCAACATAGTCTGCATTTACTTCAATAACTCTTCTTTCTGGTTTATCTGCTAATGTACATATTTTTAAAGAATTAGGCTTTTTATGTTTTAAATAAGCAACTAAGAAATCCATTGTTCTTCCTGTATCTATTATATCTTCAATAATCAAAACATCTTTACCTTCTATTGAACTTCTCAAGTCGTTTACAATTCTAACCTTTCCACTACTTTCTGTTTTATCTTCATAACTAGATAATTGAATAAATTCAAATTTAATTGGATTTTTAATTTTTAATGTTAGATTAACAGTAAAGAAACACGCTCCTCTCATTACACATATAACGGTAATTTCTTTTCCTTCGTAATCTTTCTCTATTTGCTCAGCCAACTCACAAAGTCTTTTTTCAATTTGATCTTCGCTAATAAGAACTTTAAAATCTTTTAAATCCATAACTATACTCCTTAAATTCATAAAAATATACTACTAATATACCACAAAATAAGATTTTTTTCCACATATTTTTACAAATTTTATATACAAATAGGAGGACGAGCTTTTGCTCGCCCCTACAAAAGCTTATTTAATTATTTTCTTTTTGTAGTACACCGTTGCCATAGTTGAAAGTCCTGCTAAGCTCATTAGTACTCCTAGAACTATTGTATTTATTTCTGCCTTACCTGTTTGTGGCAATTTGTCTTGTGATATTGATGGAGGTTGAACTAATATTTTTTCATTGTATATTATTCCACCATTTGAATCATACATGATTGCTCCCTCTTCGCTTATTCTAAATGTTGCTAAATTTTCATTCAATCTGTATCCTATTGGTGCAAATTCTTCTTTATATTGGTATATTTCTCCAACCTCTAATCCAGTAAATATTGCCTTTCCTTCAGCATTTGTTACAACTTTTATATGTTCTCCGTTTTCTAGCACTGGATTTCCATCTTTATCGTATAGTCCTATTACTGCACCTGACAATAATTTTTGTGTTCCCTTTTCCATTTTATATATTGGTACATCTACTCTTATTCTCTCATTGTATATTACTCCTTCTGTATCTCCCTCGTAAATTATTTCTCCATCTTCGCTTATTCTTACTGTATATATTGTTTCATTTAATACATATCCTAATGGTGCTTTTATTTCTTTATATCTGTAAGTTTTTCCTGCTAGTAGTCCTCCAAAAATTATTGTTCCATCGTCTAGTGTTGATCCTTGTACCACATTGCCAAATTCATCATATAAACCTATTACTGCTCCTTTCAATACTTTACCCGTTAATAAGTCTTTCTTTGTTATTGTTAATTGTATTGGTTCATTGTAGATTATTCCATCTGCAACTCCTTCATAACTTATTGTTCCATCATCGTTTATTATAAATGAATATACTGTTTTATTTAGTTTATATCCTACTGGAGCTGTTATTTCTTTATATTTGTATTTTACTCCTCTTGTAAATCCACTAAATATTACTTTTCCATCTGCATCTGTTGTACTTTGTACCATATTGCCCTTATCATCATATACGCCTATTACTGCTCCTTGTAGCAATTTTCCTGTTACAATATCTTTCTTTACTATTATTACATAGTCTTTTATTGGAGTATCATATATTACTGCATATTTTTTTCCATCTATTTCTATGTAATTTCCATATGTTATTGTACCATCTCTATTTATTGTGAATTCATACATTGTATCATCTAGTTTATAACCATTTGGAGCCACTATCTCTTTATATTTATATGTTCTTCCTACTATTAGGTTGTTGAATATTACTATTCCGTCTTCTCCTGTCTCTTTTGCTTCTATTATGCTTCCATCTTTATTGTATAATTCAATTTTTGCTCCTCTTAATAATTCTTTTGTTATTAAGTCTAACTTGTATATAGGTACATCTATTCTTAATGGTTCATCATATACACATAGATATTTTTCTCCATCTATTTCTATATAATTATTGTAAATTATTGTTCCATCTGCTTTTACTGTAAATTCATATACTGTGTCATTTAGTTCATATCCTAATGGTGCAACTATTTCTTTATATCTATATGTTCTTCCTACTATTAAGTTGTTGAATATTGCTACTCCATTTTCTCCTGTTTCTTTTGCTTCTACTATGCTTCCATCTGGATTATATAGTTCTATTGTTGCTCCTCTTAGCAATTCTTTTGTTAATATGTCTACTTTGTATATTGGTACATCTATTCTTAATGGTTCATCATATACACATAGATATTTTTCTCCATCTATTTCTATATAATTATTGTAAATTATTGTTCCATCTGCATTTATTGTAAATTCATACATTGTATCATCCAGTTTGTAGCCTTTTGGTGCAACTATTTCTTTGTATTTATATGTTCTTCCTACTATTATGTTATTGAATATTGCATATCCATCTTCTCCTGTTTCTTTTGCTTCTATTATGCTTCCATCTGAATTATATAGTTCAATGGTTGCTCCTCTTAATAATTCTTTTGTTAATATATCTATTTTATATATTGGTATACTTACTCTTAATGGCTCATTATATATAATTCCTTCGGTGTCTCCAATATATGTTATTGTTCCATCTTTTGCTATTGCAAATGAATATGTTGTTTCATTTAGTTTGTAACCTTCTGGGGCTGTTATTTCTTTATAGTAGTATGTTCTTCCTCTTATAAATCCACTAAATACAACCTTTCCTTCTTCATCTGAAATATCTTGTTCTAATAAGTTTCCAAATTCATCATATATACCTATTTTTGCTCCTGATAATATTTCTCCTGTTATGATGTCCTTCTTTACTATTATTACATAATCTTTTTCTGGTGTATTGTATATGCATAAATACTTTTGTCCATCTATTTCTATATAACTGTTGTAAATTATTGTTCCATCTGCATTTATTGTAAATTCATACATTGTATCATCCAGTTTGTAGCCTTTTGGTGCAACTATTTCTTTGTATTTATATGTTCTTCCTACTATTAAGTCAGTAAATGTTACATAGCCATCTTCTTCTGTTTCTTTTGATTCTATTGCAGTTCCATCTGAATTATATAGTTCAATGGTTGCTCCCTTTAGTATTTCTTTTGTTACTATATCTATTTTGTATATTGGTACATTTATTCTTAATGGATCATTGTATATAATGCCTTTTGAATCTTCTGCAAATACTATTGTACCATCTTCAGCTACTGTAAATGAATATGTTGTTTCGTTTAATTTGTAACCTATTGGGGCTGTTATTTCTTTATATCTATATGTCTTTCCTGGTATTAAATTTTCAAATTCTACCTTTCCTTCACTTGAAGTAGTTAGTTGTGTCAAATTGTTTTCTTCATCATATAATCCAATTACAGCTCCTTCTAATGGTGTATGTGTTCCAGTTATATATTTTACAATTGTTGCTTTTCCTCTTATAACTTCAACAAGTTCTTTGTCATTTTCTATTACTAGGTCACCATTTTCTGCTCTTACTACTTTTATATCTTCTATTTCACCTATTTCATTTACTCTAAAGCTATATTCTGTGCTATTTAGAGTATAACCTGTTGGAGCTACTATTTCTCTATAGTAATATGTTGTATTTATCTTTAATCCACCAAATGTTGCATAACCATAAATATTGGTTGTATCTGTTCCTTTGTTTCCTTCTGCATCATATAACTCTATTACTGCTCCTGATAATCCTACTTTTGTGTCTTTATCTATTTTTCTTATACTTACTTGTAGCATATCTTCTGGCACTCTAAATGTATTTGTTATTGTGAATGTACCATCTTCATTTAATACAACATCTGATACATAGTATTTTAAGTCGCCTGTATTTTCTGCTATTTCTTCTACTGTGTATTGTATCTCGTTTCCGTTTTCATCATATTTTGGTAATCCCGTAAAATTTATTGTTTCTGTTGTTTTTGATACTGTTTGTGTTGATACAACTTTATCTCCATTTTTTACTCGTATTACTATATTTTCTGGTCTTTTTATCCTTTGACCTTCTGTATCAACCCATATTTTATGTACTGTTTTTCCTGTTGTTATTATTGATAAATCTTTATCATTTTCTATTACTAAGTCACCATTTTCTGCTCTTACTACTTTTATATCTTCTATTTCACCTATTTCATTTACTCTAAAGCTATATTCTGTGCTATTTAGAGTATAACCTGTTGGAGCTACTATTTCTCTATAGTAATATGTTGTATTTATCTTTAATCCACCAAATGTTGCATAACCATAAATATTGGTTGTATCTGTTCCTTTGTTTCCTTCTGCATCATATAACTCTATTACTGCTCCTGATAATCCTACTTTTGTGTCTTTATCTATTTTCCTTATGCTTACTTGTAACTTACTTGTTGGTACTGTAAATGTGTTTGTTATTGTATGTCCATTTACTGTTGATACATAGTATTCTAAATCACCTTCATTTTGTGCTACTTCTTCTACTGTGTATTGTATCTCGTTTCCGTTTTCATCATATTTTGGTAATCCTGCAAAATTTATTGTTTCTGTTGTTTTTGATACTGTTTGTGTTGATACAACTTTATCTCCATTTTTTACTCGTATTACTATATTTTCTGGTCTCTTTATTCTTTGTCCAACTGTGTCTACCCATACTTTATGTACTTCCACATTTATTGTATCCCCTGGTACTGTAAATGTATTTATTATTGTATAAGTTCCATCTTCATTTAATACAACTCTTGATACATAGAATTTTAAGTCTCCCTCATTTTGTGCTATTTCTTCTACTGTGTATCGTATCTCGTTTCCGTTTTCATCATATTTTGGCAATTCTGTAAATTCTATATCTGTTTCTGTGTCTTCACTTGGTATCGTTTTAGTTGACACCACATTGTCTCCATTTTTTACTCGTATTACTATATTTTCTGGTCTTTTTATTCTTTGTCCATCTGTATCTACCCATACTTTATGTACTCCTACATTTACTGCGTCTCCTGGTACTGTGAATCTATTTGTTATTGTATATGTTCCGTCTTCATTTACTACTACACTTGATACATAGAATTTTAAGTCTCCCTCATTTTGTGCTATTTCTTCTACTGTATATTGTATTTTGTTTCCTTCTGAGTCATATTCTGGTAATCCTGTAAATTCTATTGTTCCAGTTGTATTTGATACTGTTTGTGTTGATACAACTTCATCTCCATTTTTTACTCGTATTACTATATTTTCTGGTCTTTTTATCCTTTGACCTTCTGTATCAACCCATATTTTATGTACTCCTACGCTTACCGTTTTTATACTATTATATATTATTCCTTTTGTGTCATTTTCAAATGTTATTGTTCCATCATTATTTACTGTAAATTCATACATTGTATTGTCTTTTACATACTGAATTGGCGCACTTTCTTCCTTATATTTGTAGTTTCCTGGAGTTAATCCACTAAATATTATTTCTCCAGCAACTCCTGTTGTCATTTTTATTGGATTTCCTTCTTCATCTTCTAAAGGTATTCCAGATTCATTGTATAATCCAATTACAACTCCTTCAACAGGCGTAGTTGTTCCTGTTACATATTTTGTTATTCTTACACTACCTCTTACTATTTCGTTTTCTATTATTCCATTGCTTCCAACAGAATATTCTATTTCTCCTATTTCATTTACTCTAAAGCTATATATGTTATCATTTAAAGTATAGCTTATTGGTGGCGTTATTTCTCTATATGTATACGTTGTATTTGGCTTTAATCCTATAAATGTTGCATATCCATCAGCGCCTGTTTCTTTTACTTCTTCATATTCGTTTCCATCATATACTTTTATTTCTGCTCCTGATAATCCTACCGCTGTGCCTTCTGCTACTTTTCTTATCTTTACTTGCAACTTACTTTCTGGAACCATAAATGTATTTGTTATTGTGTAATTTCCATCTGCATCAGGTACTTTACTTGATACATAATATTCTAATTCCCCTGGATTTACTGGGACTTCTTCTACTGTATATATTATTTCATTTCCATCTGCATCGTATTTTGGTAAATTTGTAAAATCTATACTTTCAGTTGTATTTGATATCATTTCCTCTTTTACAACTTTATCTCCGTTTTTTATTTGTATTTTTATATTTGCTGGTCTTTTTACTCTTTGTCCCTCTGTATCTACCCATACTTTGTGTACTGTTATTTGTGTTCTTGTTTCTGGATCTACTATATCTTCTAGTTTTATATGTATATATTCATCACCAAATTTTACAGCTGGAATTTGTGTTATGCTTCCATCATCTTCGGTTTTTTCTATGTAAGCATTTGTTATTGTATTTATTCCATTTACTCTAGATACTTCAACTTTCAAAACTACAGGTGTTGAGTTTAATAGGTATCCTTCTGGTGCCTTTGTTTCAGTTATTAAATATGTATATATTTTATTGCCAGTTAATGGAGATGGCATTGGTATCTCTCCAAATGTTAATAATCCATTTACAGTTTCTTTAGAAACTATTTGTCTTGAATCTAATTCTCCTGAATCTTTTAATAATTGAAGTTTATATTCTGCTCCTACTAATATTAAATCATTATCTTCTGCATCTACTTTATTTGCACCAACTATAAACGTATCATCTGGATAATTTCTTATTCTTATTGTCACTTTCTTATTTTCATTATCTATAAATGTATCTACATTACTGGTGTGTTTATCCAATTCTATCCAGTTATTATCTTCGTGTATATTTAATATAACTTGCTTTGTTTTTGTATCGAATCTTCTTCCTGGTGGTGGTTCTAATTCTGTTATTTTTATTACTACTTTACCAGTTCCATATATATCGTTTATATATATTTTTCCATCTGCATCTGTTAAATCAGTTTTAGTTAATCCTTGTATTCCTTTGTCATGATCTATGTCTATCTTTATTTTTGCATCTTTGAATGTAACAGATGGATAATATGCATCACCTTTTATTAGTTCAATACTATATGTATCTAAATCTGGATTATCTTGTTTTTCATTTAATAAACTTATTTCTATATAATCTGTTGAAAGTTTTTCAATATCTGCAATATTGTTACTTATTCCACTTAAAGTTGCATATTTTATTAGACCTTCACCATCGTATTCTACATTTAAAGTAAATTCTTTGCCTGTGACTGTGCTTAAATCCTTATAACCTACTGGTGCTGTTATTTCTTTTATTTTAAATGTATATACTCCTTCTGATTTGATAGGTAAACTAATATAACCCATGCCTTCTAAACCAGTTTTTAGGCTATAAGTTTCTTTTGTTTCATTATCAATTATTTCAAATTCAGCATTTTTAAGTGCTATTTTTTCATCTTCTGAATCTAATTTCAATATGCCAAGTCCTATTGAACTTGTTGCTTCTTTAATTGTTGTTTTTATAATTTTGTTTATATTATCTACTCGAACTTCTGCATTGTTTCCTAAAGAATTTTCATCATCTAGCAAAGTTATTATTTGAGAAACAGAATCTCTGTTTACTCTTATTATGTGTTTATTTGTGTCTAATGTATATTCTTCTGGAGACTCTACCTCAGTTATTGTTATTGTAAAGTTACCATAGCCTAATAATCCTGTAAATGATATTTGTCCCAAGCTATTTGTAGTTTCTATTTTAGTCGTAGATTCTCCTGTTGCCTCATTTAATACATTTATTCTATATTTTGCCCCTTCTACTTTTATTTTGGCATTATGTGTATTTACTTTTTCTAGTAAAACTCCAAAATCTGGCTCTAATATTGCATCTGGACTATCTGGGTCTGGATTTTCTGGATCTATAATTGGTTGTGTTGGTTTTACAGGACTAGGTAATTCACTTGGTCTGGTTGGATTATCTGGTTTCGATGGTACTCCTGGATAATTTGGATCATCTGGATTATCTGGATTTGTAGTTGATCCTACCCATTCACCTTCTCCCCCTGGTACTGGTAAGTATTTAGATTTTGCACATCTTATTTTTACTTTTACAGCATTTTTATCAACATAATTTACATCTTCGTCAACTTCTGCTACGATTCTTCCTTTAGAATCTAATACTTTCCCACCTGATACTGTTCTAGTAGCATACATACCTGCAGATATGAACTCAGCATTTTGCATTGTTCCGTTTTCATTATATGTTATTTGCAATATTACATCTTGGTTTTTAATATATCCTTTTTGTTCCATTTCTTTATTTATTATTGTGTATTGTACAACTGTGTTAACTCCACTTTTCCCTATGTTTGCTGCAGTTAATCCATTTTCGTTAGTTATTCCTTTTGATAAATATGAATTTATTTTTCTTACTTCAAATGTTGTTCCTTCTAGCTTAATTGAATTCACATCAATATCTTCGTTTTCTATTATTATAGCATTATATCTATCAGATGGACTTACCCCAGGATTAACTGACGGATCAGATGGATCAGATGGATTTGATGGATTTCCTGGCACATTTGGATCTGGTGTAGGATTTCTAGGATCATCACCTTCAGATATTACTGGTATATAATTTCTTGGAGTATTATTTATCTTTATTGTTATTGTATGGTTTGTATTATTTATTGTTATATCATTTGCATCAATATTTTTTAGAAGTGATGTATCTAATACTAATTGTTTAGTTACAGCATCTCTTGTAAATACCAATTCTCTCGTTGCTCCATTTAATAAATAACCTATAGGCGCTACTGTTTCTTTTAATCTTACTTTTATTTTTCCTGTTCCTGTTAATCCGTAAACACCAGTTCCCCTTCTATTATAAGTTTCTCTTGTGGCTACATAGTTATATCCATTTTCTTGGTTAATATTTATATTGAACTTTGCTCCATTTAACTTCAATGAATCGCTAGTTGAACTTACTTTATCTATTATTATTGCATAAGAATTTATTGATGGATTTTCATCTTCTGGATTATATGGAATATATCCACCATTTTTATTATTTTCTATTACAACTGAAATTACTCCATTCTCTCCTACATTTTCTCCGTCTATTGTTAATACTCCAGCTGTATTTGTTACATCAACTATAGTTTTTGCTGTGTTTGTTGTGTAACCATTTGGCGCTATTTTTTCTTCTATTTCTACTGTAGTTGTTCCTTCTGGGAAATAAGTTTTAGGAATACTTAAAATTCCATTTTTATTTGTTATTCCATTTATTCTTAATTTTCCATTTGTAGGATATTTTAATGTTACTCTAAATCCTACATTTGTAAGTTTTATTTTATTGTCTAATCCATCTACTTTTTCTATTTTTAATGTTTTTAAATCTAATCCATTTCCATAAGGATTTATAACTTTAAGCCTCATATCAACTTGAATATATTCTTCTTCTTCATATTGGTCATACTCTTGATCTACAATACGTGTATAACTTTCTCCATCTAATACATTCATATACATTATTTTTAATTCGCCATTTGGATCAAATTCATAATATGCCTCAAATCCTATACCTTCAAGTAATTCATAACCTAATGGAACAGTTTTCTCCGTTATCATAAAGGTTAATTTTCCTTTTTTATCCATTAGCAATTGTGGGAATTCACTACCTAAATTTGCTATTATGTCTTCACCAGTTAATTTTGCCATACCCTCATCATCTGTTGTTAATTCCCAAGTTTTTATAAGTGCTCCTTCATATGATGCTCTTAATTCCATTGTTACACCTTGTAATGGACGCAATTCTTCATCCACTTTTGTTATAAATATAGTGTTGTTTATTGTATCTTTTGGTTTATCAAATTCAGAACCTATTTTGTATACTTGTCTTCTTACAATTATCTGTTTATTTTCTGTATCTATTGTTACTCCATCTACTGCATTTACTAATTCGTAGTCTCCAGAAGCATTTTTTCTTACTATTATTTCTTTCTTACCTCTTATTAGTTCATATCCATCTGGAACTGCAATTCTTTCTATAGTAAATGTTATTTCATCTTTGTCTAAAACTTCATATATTGCTTCTCCAAGTATATTTGTCACTTTTTCATCTTTTGTTTTCTGCATATAGCCATCTGTTATTCCAGTTTGTTTTACTTTGTTTCTTATACCAGCCACTGGATTTGAATCAGATTTGTCTGTTTCTATTATTTTTAATGTATAATCACTATATTCTTCTGGCTTTTTGCTATTTTCTATAGTTATATATAACGTATTTTCGCCTTCTTCTGTTTTTGCAAATATATCAGAAGACATACTTCCTGTTAGTGCTATTTCCTGAGTTTGGCTATTTGTTTTTATTTGTACATATTTTTCATCACTATCTATTTCTATTTCATCTGGTACTTCTGTTTGCTTTAAAACAACTTTTGTTATGCTAGTTTTGCTTGGAACAAAATTTAATACAATATTTCCATCTCTATCTGTTGTTTTGTTTTCATAAGTTTTTTCTGTTCCATTACTATATTTAACAGTAACATCAAATATTGAATTTGCAATTGGTGTTCCATCAACTTCTACTACATTTGTTATATCTATAGCAAAAACTGTTGATACTTCTATATCATAATACATTTTTAGTACTAAACTTCCGTCTGCTTGTACAATTCCAGTTTCCTTAGATATATTTTTATTTAGATAATATCCATCATATTCTTTTACAGTAGCTGCTACATTTATACCTTCCCTTGCCTTTAATACTTCTTCTTCAAATTCATCATATCCATCTAATGTATCATTTTGTTTATAGTATATTACTTTATATGAAACTAAATTTTTATTTGGTAAATCATCCTCATTGTCAAATGTAACTGTACCATCGTCATTCACTGTAAATTTATGATCTGTAGGGTCATCTCCATCTTTTGGGTATGAATATTTTCCAGGTCCTAATCCTGTAAAAGTTCCATTTCCACTTTCATCTATTATTGCTGATATATGACTTCCATCTTCATTGTATAGTGGATTTCCATCTCCATCATATAAATGTAATTTATCCCCTAGGTTTCCATTTCCTCCAGACACTTTTACATCCACTATTATGCTACTTGTATCTGTTGTTATTCCACTTGGTCCAGTTCCTCCTGGGAAATCAATAGTTCCATCGTCGTTTACTACAAATTTACCTGATTCACTTCCACCTGTTCCATCATCTGTTATTGTATAATCATATTCTCCAGGTGCTAAACCAGGAATAGATATACTTCCTCCTCCTGTTCCAATCGTTCCTGTTTTATTTCCACTTGAACTGCCTCCACTAGATCCGCCTGAACCTCCTGGTCTATAGTTTCCTCCGCTAGATCCACCTGAAGATCCTCCTCCATGGTTCCAACTTATATGTATATTAACTGGTCCATGCCATCCTCCTGAGCCACTTGAACTTCCACTCCAATGCCAATTTGTACTATAAGTTTTTCTTCTATTATATATTACTCCACTATCTCCTTCAGCATATTCTAATGAATATTCTTCATCATCATTTATTGTTACTGTATACATTCTACTATTTAGGTAATATCCTGATGGTGCTGATATTTCTCTAAATTTATATACTCCAGGCTCTAATCTTGCAAATCTTGCTATTCCTTGATAATTTGTTGTTGCGGTTACTTGCTTTCCATCTCTTATAACTGGTTTCTCTTCTCCGTCATATAGCCCAATTACAGCTCCTGATAATGAATACCCAGAATTTGAATATTTTCTTATTATTATTGTTCCTTTTGTTAAATAATTGTGTATTGTTGCATCTTTTCCATCTGAATTCAAATATTCTATTGTTTCATCTTGGTTTATTCTTACATAATATCTTGTTGTATTTATTTCGTATCCTTCTACTGTTGATACTTCTTTATAACTATATGTTCCAACACCTAAATTTTCGAAAGTTATTTTTCCTTCTCTATCTGTTGTTTTTCTTTCTTTTTCTGTTCCATTTGGATTATATAAAGCAATTTCTACACCTTCCAAATATACAATCTCATCAGAATTCTTTATTTCACCTGTTTTTGTGATTGTTATATTCTTTAGTATTTTTTCATTTACTATTATTCCATTGTTTTCTTCTCCCCAAGTTATAGTTCCATCATCTGCTATTGTCACTGTATATTCTGTTGTATTCATTCTGTAACCTGTCTTTTCTGTCATTTGTTTATATATGTATGTTCCAGGAATTATTTTAGTAAATTTGACATTTCCATTCCTATCTGTTGAAGCCTTAACCTCTCTTCCATCTGTTCCTTTTATTAGCTTTCCATCCATGTCAAATAAACCTATTGTAACTCCTTGAATTCCAGTAGATTCTGTATCTTCAACTCTTAAATCTAATCCAATTAAATCGTGAACATATTCTAATGTTATTTCTTCATTTGTTGTTGGATCTACAACTAAAGTTGCTTCAGTAAATTTAAATTCTTTTGTACCTATAACCTTCTTATACCCTGCTGGTGCTTCTATTTCTTCTATTGTATATATTGCTTCTTTCTCAGGTAAATCATAAATATATGCTATTCCTTTAGAGTTACTTTCTGCCTCTGCAACTTTCGTTCCAGTTGAATTTTTTATTTCATATTTTCCACTCTTTAAAGGTTTCCCATTTGAATCCTTAACATAAACTTCTATTCTTGATTCATATTCAAAATCATTTTCAGATATGTTATCTGGTTTTTCTAAACCTCTTAAATATGCTAAACTTTCTCCTTCTTCTATTGTCCACACATTTTCAAAATCCCAAGTATCAGCATAACCAGTTTTATATAAAAGTGCATTTATTTCTTGTTCCGTTCCTCCAGAACTTGTAGTTTGTCCTGTTGCCTTTGGTGACCAATATGAATTTGTTACATAAGTGTTATTTATTCCTCCAGTTAGCCCTCCTACATTTGGCGTTGTTGTTCCATTAGGTGTTGCGGTTACTTTTCCTACCGCATAAGTATTTTTTATAGTTCCCATATAGTTATATCCACTTAATCCTCCAGCATATATGGTGTTTCCTTGTGCTGTAACTTTACTTGTTGTGTAAGCATCTGTTATTGTTGCTGACCTAGAAGAAATATAACCAGTTAAACCTCCTGCATATACAGTATTATTACTTGATAATCCTATAACATCTCCAGTTGAATACACTTCACTAATTGTTCCAGTATTAACATTTCCTATTGCTCCACCTACATATACTGCTGATACGGATTCATCTTTTATATCTCCTATTGAGTATGATTTTGATATTGTACCTCCATCCATTTTTCCTACTATTCCACCTGTGCAAGCGCTATTTCCTGTTGAATTTGAACTTATATTTCCTTTTGATATAACATTTTCTATATTGCTTGAATTTGTTATATATCCAGCAATTCCTCCTGCATATATTTCTCCCTTCGTTGTTTCTCCATTTAGATTTATATTAACCTCTGAATTAGTAATATTTGATGCATATAAATATCCTGAAATTCCACCTATATATAAAGTATATTTTCCGTCTATTTTTTCCACTTTTCCTGTAACTAATATATTGTCTATTGTACTTGTTTTTGCGTACCCCACAACTCCACCTAAGTAGATTGCAGTATTTGTGCTATCTAACGTAGATGTTATATTCGCATTATCAAATGTAACATTTTTTATTGTTGCATTTTCTGTATAACCAAACATTCCAACATATTGATTATTTGATGCAATGTCTAAATTGATTATTTTGTATCCATCTCCATCAAATGTACCTTTAAATGGATAATTCGCATTTTGTCCTATTGGCTCAAAATTCTTAGTTATTTGTATGTCATTTCCTAATTTATAATGTGCATTTAAACCATTTTCCATTCCTTGTAGTTGCTCTTCTGTTCTTATTATATATGGATCATCTTCAGTTCCTGTTCCTTCGTTATATTCTGTATATGAATATTTATATTTATTAACTTCTTCAGGTATTTCTATATTTTTCAAATATGGTAAAGTCTCTCCTTCTACTATACCCCAAATATTATCGAAATCCCAGTCTGTAAATGTATTTTTATATAGCATTGCATATAGAAGTTTGGCTTGTTCCCCCTTAGTTCCACTTATATATTTTCCTGTTGCTTCTGGGCTCCAATATGATGATGTTACTGTAGCTGAGCCATTTCCTATAAATCCTCCTATATATTTATTTCCTGTTGAATTTGCTTCTTCTATTTTTCCTACTGCATAAGAATTTTTTATAGTTCCACTGACTTGTCCTGTTAAACCTCCAACATATATTATTCCATTTGTTGAATTTACAAATAGCTTACTTGTTGAATATGTATCTGATATTGTACTATTGCTATAACCTACTAATCCTCCTACATTCATTTGTGCATTTGATGTATTTGTAGCATGTATATCTCCTGTTGAGTAACTTGTATTTATTGTTGCTCTGTTATTTCCAACTAATCCTCCAACATATATTGCTCCACTTGTTGTATTTGCTGTTACTCCTGCTGTTGCATAACTTGCACTTATTGCTCCATAATTATAACCTACTAATCCTCCTGCATTTATTACTCCAGTTGTTGCATTTGCTTTTATTTTTGCATTTGAATTTGTATTTATTATATTTGCATAGTTGTATGAATAACCTACAATTCCTCCTATATATACTGTATTTGCTACTGCTGTTCCTTCTGAAATTTCTGACGTTGCTACTTTGCTCTCTCCTATTATACTTACATTTTCTATTGTTGCTACATTTGTTGTGCTTGTTCCAGTTATTGCTCCTGCTATTCCTCCTATATATCCCTCATTAGATCCATTGCTTGCTATTTGTGTATATGTGCTTATTATACTAGCATCTTTTAATATTAAATCCTTTATTGTTCCGTTCTTTACGTAGCCAAACATTCCTACATATTTATTGTTTGATTCTATATTTAATCCTGTTATTGTTTTACTATTTCCATCTAATGTTCCGCTAAATGGGTATGTTGAATCAACCCCTATTGGTTCAAAATTATTTCCTGGGTTTAGAACTATACTATTTCCTAATTTATAATGTGCACTTGGCTCATTTTTCATTGCTTGTAATTGAACTTCATTTGTTATTATGTATGGATTCTCCTCAGTTCCCTTACCTTCATTATATATCTTATGTGTATAATTATTTATTTCTGTTGGTTTATCCATATTTTTTAAATATGGTAAGGTTCTTCCTTCTTCTATTTCCCATACTGCATTTTCGCCATCAAAAACCCAATCTGTAAATGTTTCTTGTTGCAACATACTTTGTAATTGTTTTGGTGTTCCTGCCCCACTTGTTTCTTGTTTTGTGGTTTCTGGGCTCCAATATGATGATGTTATTGTTCCATTATTGTAGCCAACTAATCCTCCTATTTTTTCTGTTTCTGCTGTTCCTATACTAACTTGACCTACCGCATATGTATTGGTTATTTTTCCGTTAGTATAATTGTGTCCAACTAATCCTCCAACATACGCAACCTTAGCTGTATCAACTTTTACTTCACCCAATTCATAAGAATCAGCTACTGTTGCATATGAATTATATCCCAATAAACCTCCTGCATATACTGTTCCATTTGTTGTTGCACTTATTTTTCCCATTGCATAACTCGTATTTATTGTTTTAAATTTACTATCTCCAACTAATCCGCCTACATATATTGTTCCAGTTTCTGAATTAGTTATTACCGCTCCTGTTGCACAACTTGTATTTATTGTTCCGTAATAATTATTTCCAACTAAGCCTCCTACTCTTATTTCTCCGTTTTGTTGAATTTGCTTCTACTGCTCCTGTTGCAGTACTTTTTTCTATTGTTCCATAATTATAACCAACTAAACCTCCTGCATTTATTTCTCCTGTTGTTGTATTGGATGTTGTATTAGCATTTGAGCTTGCATTTGTTATATTTGTATAGTTGTATGAATAACCTATAATTCCTCCTATGTATACTGTATTTGCTACTGCTGTTTCTTCTGGAATTTCTGCCATTGTTACTTTGCTCTCTCCTATTATACTTATATTTTCTATTGTCGCTACATCTGATGTACTTGAGCCTTTTACATATCCTGCTATTATTCCTATATATGCTTGATTTTCATTCGAATTTGTTGCTTGCATATATGTACTTATTACTGTTGTATTCTCTAATGTTAAGTCTTTAATTGTTGCATTTTCTACATAACCAAATAATCCTACATATTGATAATCTGAATTTATGTTTAAGTTTGTTATTGTATAGTTATTTCCATCTAAACTTCCTGTAAAAGCATATTTTTCGTTTTGCCCTATTGGTTCAAAATTATTTCCTGCACTTAGACTTATACTGTTTCCTAATTTGTAATGTGCACTTGGCTCATTTTTCATTGCTTGTAATTGAACTTCACTTGTTATTATGTATGGATTCTCCTCGGTTCCCTTACCTTCATTATATATCTTATGTGTATAATTATTTATTTCTGTTGGTTTATCCATATTTTTTAAATATGGTAAGGTTCTTCCTTCTTCTATTTCCCATACTGCATTTTCGCCATCAAAAACCCAATCTGTAAATGTTTCTTGTTGCAACATACTTTGTAATTGTTTTGGTGTTCCTGCCCCACTTGTTTCTTGTTTTGTGGTTTCTGGACTCCAATATGATGAAGTTGTTGCAGTAACAGTTGCATATCCTACTAATCCTCCTACACTTACTTTTTCCCCCGTTGCTTCCACTTTTCCTACAGCATAAACATTTGTTAGGTAAACTCTATAATAAGTTGTATAAGAACCACTTCTATCCGCATATCCATGTGAATATCCAACTAATCCTCCTATATATGTTGTTCCCTCGGTTCTTGCTTTTATATTTCCAAGTGAATATGCATTTTGTATCGTATTATGATAGGTATGTCCTATCAATCCACCTACATATACTACTCCTTTTTCTGATATTGCTTCTACATTTCCCGTTGCATAACTTGTATTTATTGTTACATTAGAATTTGCATATCCAGCTAATCCTCCTGCTGTTATTGCTCCACTTGTTGTATTTGCTGTTACATTACCAGTTGCATAACTCTTTTCTATTTTTCCTCCAGTTGTGTATCCAACTAATCCTCCTGCGTTTATTTGCCCATTTGTTGTAGACGTTGCATTTGTTATTACATTTATATTTCCTATTGCATAACTTTTTCCTATTGTTCCATAATTATATCCAGCTAATCCTCCTGCATATATATCCCCACTTGTCGTATTTGCTGTTACATTACCGGTTGCATAACTTGTTTCTATTGTTGAATTACCACCATACAAATCTCCAACTAATCCCCCTGCATATATATTCCCACTTGTTGTATTTGCTGTTACATTACCGGTTGCATAACTAGTATTTATTGTTGCATTAGAATTTGCATATCCAACTAAGCCTCCTGCATATATATTCCCACTTGTCGTATTTGCTGTTATTTTTGCGTTTGAACTTGTATTCGTTATATCTATATAGTTATATACATATCCTACTATTCCTCCTATGTATACTGTATTAGCTACAGTTGTCCCTTCTGCTGGCTCTAAAGTTGATACTTTACTTTCTCCTATTACTTTTACATTTTCTATTATTGCTTTATTTGATGTGCTTGTTCCTGTCGTTGCACCTGCTATTGTTCCTACATAACCTGCATAAGTTGAAGATGCATTATTGTACATATATGTGCTTATTACTGTTGCGTTTTCTATTGTCAAATCTTTAATTGTTCCATTTTTTACGTAACCAAATAGTCCTACATATTGATTATCTGAATTTATATTTAAGTTTGTTATTGTTTTATTATTTCCATCTAAACTTCCTGTAAATGGGGTACTATTATTTCCTATTGGTTCAAAATTCTTTGTTAAAGTTATATTGTTTTCTAATCTATAATGTGCACTTAAATCATTTTTCATTGCTTGCAATTGTGCTTCATTTGTTATTAAAAATGGATTTTCTGCTGTTCCTGCTCCTTCATATTCTGTATATCTTCCTGAATAATTTGTTTTGTTTACTGCTTCTGGCTTTCCTAATTCTCTTAAATATGGTAATGTGTTACCCTCTTCTATTTTCCATATTCCTGTTTCTTCTGTAAAATCCCAATCACTTCCATATGCACTTTTATATAACATACTTTGGAATAATAGTGCTTTTTCACTTTTTGTTGCACTTATTTCTACTCCTGTCGTTTCTGGACTCCAATATGAATTTGTTACTGTTGTAGTCCCTTGGTTATGTCCAATCAATCCTCCTATAGTCTTTTTAGTTGAATTTGCTACTACTTCTCCTACTGCATATGTATTTTTTATTTGCGCACAGTATGAATAACCAATTAAACCACTTGCATATATTTGTGCATTTTCTGCTGATGTTGCTGTTACTTCTCCTGTTGCATATGCATTTGTTATATATGAATAGTTGCTACCATCTTTTTTAGCAACCAATCCTCCTGCATATATTACTCCACTTGTTGTATTTGCTGTTACATTACCAGTTGCATAACTCTTTTCTATTTTTCCTCCAGTTGTGTATCCAACTAATCCTCCTGCGTTTATTTGCCCATTTGTTGTAGACGTTGCATTTGTTATTACATTTATATTTCCTATTGCATAACTTTTTCCTATTGTTCCATAATTATATCCAGCTAATCCTCCTGCATATATATTCCCATTTGTCGTATTTGCTGTTACATTACCAGTTGCATAACTTGTTTCTATTGTTGAATTACCATGTAAATATCCAACTAATCCCCCTGCATATATATTCCCACTTGTCGTATTTGCTGTTATTTTTGCGTTTGAACTTGTATTCGTTATATCTATATAGTTATATACATATCCTACTATTCCTCCTATATATACTGTATTTGCTACTGTTGTTCCTTCTGCTGGCTCTAAAGTTGATACTTTACCTTCTCCTATTACTTTTACATTTTCTATTATTGCTTTATTTGATGTGTTTGTTCCACTTATTGCTCCTGCTATTGCTCCTACATACCCTGATGTACTACTATCTGTATATGTACTAATTACTGTTGCGTTTTCTATTGTCAAATCTTTAATTGTTCCACTATTTATGTATCCAAATAATCCTACATATTGATTTGCTGATTCTATATTTAAATTGCTTATTGTTTTATTATTTCCATCTAAACTTCCTGTGAACGGAGTTGTATCATTTCCTATTGGTTCAAAATTCTTTGTTAAAGTTATATTATTTTCTAATCTATAATGTGCACTTAAATCATTTTTCATTGCTTGCAATTGTGCTTCATTTGTTATTAAAAATGGATTTTCTGCTGTTCCTGCTCCTTCATATTCTGTATATCTTCCTGAATAATTTGTTTTGTTTACTGCTTCTGGCTTTCCTAATTCTCTTAAATATGGTAATGTGTTACCCTCTTCTATTTTCCATATTCCTGTTTCTTCTGTAAAATCCCAATCACTTCCATATGCACTTTTATATAACATACTTTGGAATAATAGTGCTTTTTCACTTTTTGTTGCACTTATTTCTACTCCTGTCGTTTCTGGACTCCAATATGAATTTGTTACTGTTGTAGTCCCTTGGTTATGTCCAATCAATCCTCCTATAGTCTTTTTAGTTGAATTTGCTACTACTTCTCCTACTGCATATGTATTTTTTATTTGCGCACAGTATGAATAACCAATTAAACCACTTGCATATATTTGTGCATTTTCTGCTGATGTTGCTGTTACTTCTCCTGTTGCATATGCATTTGTTATATATAAATATACACTATTACCAACCTTTCGTCCAACTAATCCTCCTGTATATATTACTCCACTTGTTGTGTTTGCCTCTACTGCTCCTGTTGCATAACTATTTTCTATTTTTCCTCCAGTTGTGTATCCAACTAATCCTCCTACATCTGTTCCTCCAGTTGTTGTGTTTGCTACTACTTCCCCTGTTGCGCTACTTTCTGCTATTGTACCAGTATTATAACCTATTAACCCTCCTGCATCTATTACCCCACTTGTTGTATTCGCTCTTATATTTACATTTGTGTATGTATTTGTTATTGTTGTATTACTATATGCATACCCAGCTATTCCTCCTATATTTACTCTATTTGCTCTTTTTTCTTCCTCAATTTCTGATGTTTTTATACTACTATTCCCCATTATTCTTGTATTATTTATCGTTGCCACATTTGATGTGCTTGTCCCTGTTATATAGCCTACTACTCCCCCTATATGACTCGCATTTGATGTTGACGTAGATGAATATGTACTAATTACTGTTGCATCCTCTAATATTAAATTTTCTATTGTTCCGTTTTTTACATAACCAAATAACCCAACATATTGATTGCCAGAGTTTATGTTCATATTTCTTATTGTATAGTTATTTCCATCTAATACTCCTGTGAATGGAGATGTACTATTTCCAATTGGTTCGAAATCTATACCTGATAGATCTATATTGTCCATTAAAATATATTTTCCACTTAGATTACTAGATATGTTTGCTAATTCACTTGCATTAGTAATTGGAGTATACCCTTCTGGCAACTCCGCTACATGTGTTAAATTATCTCCTTCCACACTTGCAGGTACTTCATTTCCCGAATTTGTTGCAAATGCTATTGCTAACAATATTCCTAATACAGTAATTATTGTTGCAATTGCAATTATCGTTATTTTTTTCTTTCTTTGGTAATCTAAATTGTTCATAGTAATCTCCTTTTTGGACAAGTAATTCTTGCCCCTACATTTTATTAAAAATATATTTGTAATTACTATTATATTTATTTTTATATATATTTAAAGTAGCAAATCTTTGCCAAAATTTGTTACAAATTGTCTAATTACTACGGATTTACAATATTCCAAAGTCGATTTTTGTATATTAACTTTATATTAACTTTGTGTTACTCTATATGTGTTTTTTTAACACTTTTTCTAGGGAAATGGCATCTATGCGGACGAGCAATGCTCTCCCCTACACTTCTATACTTTCTTTTATTTCATCAAATTTTTTATCTCCAATTCCCGAAATTTCTTTTATTTCTTCTATTGAATTAAACCCTCCTTTTTCTTTTCTATAATTTATTATTTTTAATGCAGTTGATGGCCCAATTCCTGGAATTTGCTCTAGTTCTGTTTGTTTAGCTTTATTTATATTTATTTTACTCATTTTTCCTTCAGTTTTATCTTCTATTATCACATTATCTCCATTCTCTGTACTAACATATTCTATTTCTTTTTCATCTAATATACTCGGTATATATATTTTTTGCGCATCTTTAACAATATACGCTAAATTCACTTTTGATATATCCGCATCCTCCGTAAGCCCTCCAGCCTTTTCAATTACGTCTATAATTCTAGAATTTTCATGTACTTCTACTACTCCTGTATTTCTTACACACCCTGCTATGTGTATTATAATTTTCTTTTCCTCTGGCTTTTCTTCTTGCATCTTTGTGCTATCTTCTAAGTCAAATTTTTCTAAATCCTGTAAGTTATCATCTCCTTTTGAATTGCAAAAAATTATTACTATCAAAGCAACCATAAACACGGCAACCGCAATTATTATCTTTTTTTCTTTAATATAATTTAATTTTTCTTTCATAATTTTTACCTCCAATTTTTTTATTTTCGGACGGGCAATGCCCGCCCCTACAATATGCAATATGTGGTTCGTTTTAAGTGGCAATTTATCACGATGTACAATATAACCTATTGAAATTTTATTTAATTTAATATATATTATTTAAAGAGTTTAATTTAAGGAGAAACCAATGAAATTTAAAAAACTTTATTTTATATTATTGATTATTATTTTGACCCTTGTTGCTCCATTTTCAAGCAATTCATATGGAGCAACTTTTAATGTTAATTCCCAATCAGCAATATTATTTAATGTAAATACCGGAAAAATATTATACGAAAAAAATGCTTATGAAAAGAAATACCCTGCAAGTACAACAAAAATTATGACTGCAATTTTAACTTTAGAAAATTGCAATTTAAACGATACTGCAACAGTTAGTAGCACTGCAACAATATTACCACCAGGATATATTAGTGCACATCTTCAAGTAGGTGAGGTCATTACAATAAATGATTTATTGCATTTATTACTAATTATTTCATCTAATGATGCAGCAAATGTGTTAGCAGAACATGTTGCAGGTTCAGTGAGTAATTTCTCTACTATGATGAATGATAAAGCCAAAGAAATTGGCTGTTTAAATACACATTTTGTCAATCCAAATGGTGCTCAAGATGTAAACCACTATTCAACAGCTTATGATTTATGTTTAATTGCAAATTATGCTATGAAAAATGAAACCTTTAGAAAGCTAGTTTCAATAGATTCTTATACAGTTCCTGCAACCAATAAATATGAAGAAAGGGAACTTACTAATACAAATGCCTTGTTGCAACAAGTTAATGAGAAAACTAAAACTAAAAATATTTATTACTATGAATATACAATTGGAATAAAAACAGGCTATACAAATCAAGCTAAAAATTGCTTAGTTGCTGCCGCTTCAAAAGATGGTGTCGAATTCATTTCTGTTGTATTGGGTGCCAACCTTAATGAAAGTGATAATAATAGTGAGAGATTTGCAGATTCAAAAAATTTACTTGAAACGGCTATAAATAATTACTGTATGTTTCCTGTAAAAAAAGCAAATGATGTAATAACAACTGTAGAAATACAAAATACACTTCCTTGGAAAAAAAGTTTAGATTTGTTATTAGAAAACGATATAACCTTATTACTTGAAAATACAGATATAAATTCAGAAATAAAACCAGAAATAAAATTGTTTGAAGAAAAATTTAATGCTCCTGTTAGTAAAGGAGATGTATTGGGTACAGCAACTTTTACTTATAATGGAACTTCTGTTACTAGCAATATATTGGCAACTGAAGATGTTCCAACAAATGAACAATTTAATAAAACTTTAAAAATAGTTGGAATTATTGCCATAATTATAATTTGGAGAATGCTTGTAATTAGAAATAAAAAGAAAAAAAGAGCTAGAATGAGAAGAAGAGGCAGAAGATATATGTAATAATAGGTGGGTCAGTCTTAACCGACCCACTATTTTTTTACAATATTATTTTTAATAATATATTATTGTTATACATGCCACTTCCTAATATAGAACTATTTATAGCATCAATTAAAGATGAATCTGTTATAATTGGTACAATTATAGAAATTATTGCAAGTATTACATATACTCTTACAATTCCACTAAAAATACCATATATTATTCCTCCGGCTTTATTGAATTGCTTTATAAGTGGTATTCTTCCAATTACATCTGCTAAAACTTTTACAAACATTAGTGCAAATTTTGTACCAACAAACAATACTATTGCAACAGTTATGTTTATAATAATTACAGTTATGTTTTCTGCTAATGCTTCTGAAACAGTTCCAGTTGTGGTTTTTGTTAAATCTAATACCATGTTGTTTATATAATCTCTAACAACTTCTGGAGAATTGCTGTTTTCTGCAGTTAGTTTCACTCCATCAGCATTTACATCATTGAATTCTATTTTCTCTGATATTGTTGTTTTTATATTATCATCTATTTTTGTATTTTTTATAATCAAGTTAGATATAGGTGATGTTAATAAAATAACAACAAGTATTGCTACAAAAAATGATAATACGTTTATTGCACACTTTATTAAACCTCTTCTATAACCTATAAATACAGATAATGCAATTATTGCTAATATTATAATATCTACTAATATACTCATACCTTCACCTCCTTATAATTTTACTATTTCTATTTTATTTTTATATACAATTCCAGCTATATTGTTTGTCAAAATAATATTTTGTACTTCTCTGCTAGATTTATATCGCTTTGATAGCCATCCGCTTGTTTTTACAAAAGTTACTTCTGTTCCCAAATTTACTGCTACTATATCTTTATATGAATACATTGTTTTAGGCACTCCACCAAGTTCATATGAACTTGATACATTAGTTGATATATTAGTAAACTTTACTGAAGAATTTGAATTAAATAATCCTGATGAAATCTTGTCTACTTGTGCAACACATGAATCTAAGTTTATTCCCATAAATAATGTGTTTTTAGAATCATATTTCATAAACTCTGTATCATTATTATTTTCTATAATATGTATAGAATCATCATACATGCAAACTAATTTGTTTTTTTCTTGATACTCTATATTTACAATCAATTTATTTGATTCTGCTTGATAATTGAATTCACTATTTTTTGTTTCAATTAAAAATATTTCTATACTAGACTGAATTAAAGTTCCCGTAAAATTTGCTTTTGCTATGCTCAAATATTTATTATCTTCTGAAATTGACACATCTATTGCATAATCTAATGCTAAATATCTATTAAAAAGTTCGTTTCCATTTAAATCATAAACTATTATTTCTGATTTATAACTTGTATTACTTACTACTATTGCTACATAGCCGTTTTTATTAACTTCTACTTTTGTAATATCCCCTTCAATGTCTTTTTGCCATATAATATTGTTATCAGCTACTAAATACACTTTGTGTCCTTTACTTTCAGCAATTGCTAGATATTTACCATTTGCACCAAAAATTGGAGTATTTATCTCTACACCTAAACTATGCTCTTCTTTCCCTGAAGAATTGTATAATTTCAATTTATTTTTGCTAAGCACTGCTATTGTTTTGTCAAAAGCATATGAGTAATTTGTATCTTCTTCTTGTAACAAAATTGTGTCTAAATTATTTTCATATACCTCTTTTCTAAATATATATTTATCAAAAAACTCTCTAAATTTAATATTATTTATATATAATACTACAATTACAAGTATTATTAACACAACACTTGTAATTGATATAATCTTTATTAACTTCTCCTTATCTATTGGCTTTCGTGGCTTTTGTTCATTAGATGTTCCAAAATTATTTAACATATAAAAATCCATAAAAACCTCCTCATCTTTTGTTTTATTTCCCTTTTATATTTATATCAGTTTATACACATTTTTTCAAGTTTTTTGTAAATTTATTATATTTCTATTGTAGGGAGGCGGAGCCCTCGACGACCCGTATTAGGGGTGCAATCATGCGCCCATACAGAACGAAATAAAAAATATTATTAAAATTTGTATAATATAACTAAAATCTGAACTAACCCTAAATAGCCAAAAATCGGGTACATCGTATTGATCAAACTAGAAAATCCAAACCTACTAACCAATATAGCACTAATACATATTATGAAACATACTATTTTATACTGTTTTGTAGTTTTTGTAGTATTCTCTAAAAAAGCATAGCCAGAAGAAATTGCAGAAGTAAAAATTGCAGATAATATTACCACTCCATACATATATTTATACACTTTTCCTAACCTTCCTGCAACAAACACTAATGGCATTTCTAAATTATTTATTGGTACATTAAGAGTAAACAACAATCGATATATAATAATTGCTAACACTCCAATAATTATTCCTACAAAATATGAAATTATTTTAATTTGTTTTTCATTTGTTATTTCTTTTTTTAGTGAAATAAGCATTGGAATCAATACAACACTATTATAACTTGTATAAATTAAACTGCTTAAAACCCAGTTTTTAGTTATGTTATTACTAAGATTTAAATTTATATTTGTATCAATTGCAGTATTATATTTAATTCCTATAAACAGTATAAAAATTATTAGCATAGGAATTAGTATAGAATTTATTTTAATTATTCCATCTAAGTTCCTTATTAAAACAAAATAAGATATAAAAACGATTAGAATCGAAAATATTATATTATCTATTCCAAATTCTTGCTTAAAAAAGGCTAAAATTCCTGTTATCATTACTAAAAAGCTAATTAGTAAAAAAATGTTTATTATATTATTTATTACATTTATAACTAATTTTTTCTTTGTCCTGAATGTTTTTTCTATAAATTCAGAATATGTTGATATGTTGTTTCTTTGCATTATATAAAACACTTTATAAATTACTAATGCAATAATTATTGCAGAAATAACTATTCCATATAATCCGTTTTGTGAAAAAGCATTAAAAAACAAGGATATTTCTACTCCGAGAAGCAAAACCAGCACCAATAATACTTCCAATAATTACAAAAATCACTTTGCCTATATTCTTTATAATCTACCACCTCTCTTAGGTTATAAATATTCGCAAAGTGACAAAATATACTAGAATTATTTTCCAAGCATAGTTTTAACAAACATTCCATTTCCATCTTTATCTCTTACTCTCAAATTTGGAAATGTAAAAAGCATTTTTTCATTAGAAAAACAAGCGTCTTCAATGCTTTTTATTATTACATTTTTTGGCTTTTCTTCTATTCCATAATATTGATTTACCACCCTATTTTGATATGTACTAATTGCCCAAACGGTTATTAGTGCATCTACTATCAAAAATATGAATATGCCCATATCTATGAAGCTCCTTTTTTTAATAACTGCAAATTTATTTTTCTTTGTTTCTTCTTTAGATACTTCTTCTTTTCCTATTTTTGATATCAATTTGTCTATTTTAGGTTTTACAAATCTTATTAAAACAACTGATAATATTGCCCAAAAAATTGAATATGTAACACAAATTCTTCCATTTAAATGATATTTTACATAGCCATAATCCCAAAATCTTGCACCATATATGGCTTCTAACGCAAAACTTAATATATATTCTATTACACTTCCTAAAATTCCTCCATATATTGCAAGTTTTATTTTACTATTTTTAAATCTATCTAGTACAAATATTAGTATTGCTCCACCTACTCCATATATAGGGCAAAAAGGGCCTAAGTATAATCCTTTTCTGCTCTCTATAATTCCCATAGTTGCAAAACCATAAGTAGTTTCTACAATTAACCCAATTATACTAAATATTATGAAATACCATAGTAAATAATGTAGTTTCTCTTTCACAGCTTTTGCGTTCACTTGTTACCTCTCTTTTCTTTTTCTACAAACTAATACTATTTTACAATATACTAAAAAAAAAGTAAACATACAGTTGACATTTTTTAAACTTTATGTTATTATAATTTATGTCAATTTTACTTGGGTCAGTAGCTCAGCAGGATAGAGCACAGGCCTTCTAAGCCTGGGGTCGGGGGTTCGATTCCCTCCTGGCTCACCAAACTTGCTTTTGGCAAAAATTAAGAGTGAATAGTTAAACTATTCACTCTTAATTTTTTACTAACAATTACAAATGCGTAATAGTTTAAAAAATCGCATATAATATTAGAAAATATTACAAAAAGTTGGCTGTGTTGTTACTATAAAGTCAAACTTTACATTTTTATGTAAATATTGTATAATATTTATATAACTTTATATAAATATGCATATGGAGGTAATCTTATGACGGAGACTTTAGCAATAGTGGCATTGGCGAAGACCCTCACTAGCGACAAGTCGATTGATAATGTTGTTGACGACATTGCACCTCGGCTTGGTCGAAATGGTGACATTTACAACCTAAAATTGGAAAGGCTTTCGTACATTACGGTCAAGTCAGGTGAAAACATCGAACTAAGAATTTTTGGACCACAAATGTTCATTCTTCCACCTACTAAACCCAATTATCTTGTCAAAAAACTACTTGATACTTTTCTTTCTGACATACAAGTCCATAATCACAGAGACATAGAAATAACGGCTAAACCCGGGGTTTCTTTTAAAAATGTAAGTACTGGATTCGAAACTGTATGGGAAATAAAAGTTGGAAACACAGTTATCGGCAAGATACGCGAGATAGGTAACTTCTATGATAGAAATACCAATATAGAAATAGACTTTTCAAATCTCAAAAACTAATCTAAACAAGTTGTGAACTAACCGTGCAAAATTGCCCACGAAAAATACTTTTTTCGTGGGCACCTTTGTGTTTATTTCGTATTAAATAAATAATGTATATAAACTTCTATCTAGGAAAAAAATCAATTTCGTTTATTTATCTAAATATTTTTCATTTCATATTCGTATGGTTTAAACTCAAAATTAAACCCAATATATCTACAATGCTTAATCTTTAAATATTCCTCTATGTCATTCATAGCATTTTTAGATATTTTATCTATTCTGCATATAGAATCATTATACTTAGTTAGGGGAATAATATATCTCCTTTTTCCTTTAACACTTGTACAATATTTATCTTTTACAGGAGTATCACTTCCATAGGTATCTGTTGCATTTTGAAACTTAATAAAATTTTCTCTAATGTACTCATCTTCACATGTTAAAATTTTATTTATAACCTCTTGTTCTGATAGATTATACAAGTCATCAATACTTAAATACCCCTTAACATTCATGCTTTTTACTATATCTGCTAAAAATTGCATAACTGTCCTATCTTTGTCGCTTATCCATTCTGGCCATAATTTTGATATGATATGTATATATTTTTCACATATTTCCCAACTATTAAATCCTAACTCCTCTATTCCTTCTTCATTTTTTAAAACGCTAACATTATTATATATTTCTTTTATAGAATCTAATTCCCATACTCTTTTTAAAACTAATCCACTAGAGAATGTATATTCAAATCTATCTGCACTTAATTTAGGTGCATCATTGTCTGCAACTGGATAAATATGATAATCTGATACCTCTTCCAATTTAATATTATCTCTATCTAATAATTTTTTTATTTCCTTCGACTCTTTTAATATTTGCTCTGTTCTTTCTTCAGTAGATTCTTGGTGTTCTGAATCTCCATTCATAAAGTCTATACAATGTTTAAAAACTGGAGTTGCTATATCATGGAATAATCCTGCTAAAGTTTGTTTCTTATCTTTTGTAAAATGCCATATTATTAAAGCTACACCTACGCTATGATCTAAATTAGAATACCAATATTTGATATTAAACATCTTTGAATAATCAGTACCACAATTTAAACTTATTCCATTTATTCTTTGCATTTCTGGTGTATCAATATATTCTAATAACCATTCCGGAAATTCTGGTGATAATATTTTAAAATATTGCTTTATTTCTTCATTTAAATTTTCTAAATACCTACTCATATATTTCTCCCTATTTGTAATGTTTTATTCTAAATATTCTTCATTTCTTCTTCGATTTTATCTTCACTTTCTCTCATAGCCAAAATTGTTTTTTCAAATAAAGTATCTAACTCCCAACCCAAAAATTCTGCACCTTGTCTTATTACATCTCTTGAACAACCTGCTGCAAATTTCTTATCTTTAAATTTCTTCTTTAAACTAGATACTTCCATATCTTTTGTACTTTTTGATTCTCTCATTTTTGCTGCAGCCCATATTAATCCAGTTAATTCATCTATTGCAAATAATATCTTTTCCATATCATGCTCTGGTTTAATATCTACACAAATACCATATCCGTGGCTACAAATTGCATGTATCATTTCATCGCTCGCATCAATTTCTTTTAATAATTCTGGTGCTTTTTTACAATGTTCTTCTGGATACCTCTCAAAATCAACATCATGTAATAAACCGTACTATCCCCCAGAAATTTTCATCATATCCATTTTCCTTTGCAAAATATCTCATAACTTGCTCTACCGTAAAAGCATGTCTTAAATGAAACTCCTTTTCATTATATTTTTTTAATAATTCAATTGCCCTTTCTCTATCCATAACAAATTCCTCCTATTTTTCTATATATTTTTTCTTTTACAAACACTCATTAAATATTTTTATAACATCAACTTTGCTAATATCAACAAATGCTTCTACTTTTCCATTACTGCAAATGCGATTTGCCATTTCTTGAAATTTAGAATTGTCTATATTTAAAGCTGTTAAGTTATCTGTTAAATTCAAATCTTTATAAAGGAACTCCTCTAAAAGTTCTATTGATTTTTTTGCAACTTCCATTTTAGGTAAATTACTATCTATTCCCCATACATTTACTCCAAATTGATAGTATCTATCTACAGTATTTTCATTTAATACATATTTTAAATATCTAGGTGTTACAATTGCAAGTCCCAAACCGTGAGTAATATCATAAAATGCAGATAACTGATGTTCTAACAAATGGCATATCCAAGTATTTGGCTCCTTATCCATCCTTACAAAGCCATTTATTGCCCAAGATGATGCCCACATTAAATTTGCCCTAGCCTCATAATTTTCTGGCTCATTGTACGCAATTTTTGCATATTTAATTACTGTTTTCATTAGCCCTTCCATAACTGTATCTAACATATATAACCCACTATTTCTTGCAAAATATGTTTCCATTATATGTGATAAAATATCAGCACTTCCACAGGCTGTTTGATATTTACTTACAGAATATGTAACTTTAGGATTTAAAAATGAAACCTTTGGTAAAAGCATTGGAGTTTTTACACTTTTCTTCTCGTTTGTTTCCATATTAGAAATAACAGAAGTTCCATTCATTTCAGAGCCAGTTGCAGATAATGTTAATATTGTAATTAAAGGTAATGCCTTTTCTATTTTAGATTTTTTAATTATTAAATCCCACACATCTCCATCATAATATTTTCCGGCACATATAAGCTTACAGCTATCTATTACACTACCCCCACCAACAGCTAAAACAACATCAATATCTTTTTCTTTGCAAATTTGCGCTGCTTCGTTTATTTTTGTATGTCTAGGGTTTGGTTCTATTCCTGAAAGTTCGTATACCTCTATGTTGCAACTTTGAAGTTCTTTAATTACTTCCTCATATAGCCCTATTTTTTTAATAGAATTTCCACCATATACTAATAATACTTTATTTCCATATTTTTTTATCTCTTTACTTAAATTCCCTTGTAATTGATTTTCTCCAAAATATACTTTTGTTGGTATCTCGTAAATAAAATTATTCATTATTCTTTATTCCTTTTTTTATTTATTCTTTTCTAATTATACTATATCGCCTTATAAAATTCCACAACTATTGCAAATTTCATACTATAAGTATATATCATTTGTATTTGTGCACACTAACAAAAAGGATGTGATTTTTTGGATAATTCTTTTTGGATAGAAACTACAAATAAAACAAATTACCCAAAACTTGAAAAAGATACTAATGTAGATGTATGTATTGTTGGTGGGGGAATCGTTTCTGCAATAACCGCATATTTACTTATGAATTCTGGTTTAAATATTTGCGTGTTAGAGAAAGATAGAGTATGCACCGGTGTCACTGCCAATACTACTGCTAAAATAACCAGTCAGCATGATTTATTCTATGATTATTTGTCAAATAATTTTGATTTAGATTTTGCTAAACAATACTTAAATTCTAATGAAGAAGCTATATCTTTAATTAAAAGTATTATTGAAAAGGAAAATATTGATTGTGATTTTGAAATGCAAGATTCTTATGTTTTTACTACATCAAAGCAAGAAGCTGAAAAAATTAAATCAGAAGTAGAAATTGTAAATAAACTAGGATTAAATGCTGAATATTTAACTAAAATTCCGCTTCCGTTAAAAAACATTTTATCTGCAATAAAATTCCCAAATCAAGCTCAATTTCACGCTAGAAAATATGTGCTTGGTTTATTTGATATTGTTTCAAAAAAAGGTATAAAAATATATGAAAATTCTAAAGTGATTGATCTAAAGCATAATTCAGATAATTATACGATTAGCACTGATTCAGCAACAGTTACTGCTAAATATGTTGTAATGGCAAGTCATTACCCAATAAAAAATTTCCCTGGATTTTATTTCTTAAAAATGTATCAATCTAAATCTTATGCTATTGCGGTAGATACAAAAGAAGAATTATTCCCTGGAATGTATATTAGCAGTTGGGACCCGGTAATTTCATTTAGAACTGTTCCATATAACGATTCTAAACTTTTAATTGTTGTTGGCTCAGGACATAAAACAGGTGCTACAGACGTGAATATTGAAAATAGTTTTAATAATTTAGAAAACTATATTAGAAATATTTATCCTAACATGGAGGTAAAGTATAAGTGGTCTACTGAAGATTGTATAAGTTTAGATAAAGTTCCATACATTGGTGAATTTTCTACTCTTTATAAAAATATGTATATCGCTACTGGCTTTAAAAAATGGGGAATGACATTATCTCATGTTGCCGGTAAGATAATATCTGACAAAATTTTAGGAAAAGAAAATGAGTATTCTAAAATATATACTGCAACTAGATTACAACCTATAAAAAATATTAAAGAATTTGGAAATATATTAAAACAAAGCACTTATTCATTAGTGCTTAATAAAACAAAAAAAGCTCTAAACTCTTTGGATGATATATCTAATGGAAATGGCGGGATTATAGAATATAATAACCAAAAACTAGGTGTATATAAAGATGACTCTGGCAAGATCTATGCTGTGAAGCCTATTTGCAAACATTTAGGATGTGAATTAAGTTGGAATAATCTAGAAAAAACTTGGGACTGTCCTTGTCACGGCTCACGATATGACTATATGGGAAATATTATTACAGAGCCAACAAAGAAAAATTTAGATATTGTGGAATTGTAATTTTTGTCAAATTGTTATTGACTTTTATGACAAAATATTATATAGTAACTTTCATAGGAAATGAGATAGCAGAAATGTTGTGGTTACCACTTTCAATACTCGGTACACCCGAGAGCAAGGAGGTGGTTGTTTATGGAATTTATATTATTTTTAATATATACTTTAGGGACTTCCCTAACTATAAACATAGCCTTGTTGTGTATTATATACATAATGTGGACTAAACAACAATAAAAAAACAACACATTCTGCTTTCACCAGTGGGAATGTGTTGTCGCCAAAATTTATATGGTAGCCACATATTCTGTGGTTCTCATTTTCTATTTTTATTATACACATATTATTAAACTTTGTCAAATAGTTTTTTTCACTTACATTAGTGGTGCAACTAATCTAAGTAGTGCTTGCCATATGCCTTTTAACAAATGTGGTGTTGCTTCTTTTTTAGATACTGCTTTACTTTTTTCAATCGTTTCTACTAAATCATTTTTTATATCTTTAATAACATCTACATTTTCCAAATAAGCCCCACACTCAAAATGTAGATATAAACTTCTATAATCCATATTTATAGTTCCAACTGTTGCTACATTATCATCTGAAACAAATACCTTGCTATGTACAAAGCCCGGAGTATACTTGTACACTTTTACTCCGTCCTTTACCAACGGCTCTAAATATGATTCTGATAATGTATATACTATTTTCTTATCAGGAATTCCTGGTATTACTATTCTAACATCTACGCCCCTTTTTGCAGCTAAAGTTAAAGCATTTATCATATCTGTATCAATTATTAAATATGGTGTAAAAATATATACATAGTGATTGGCTTGATTTATAATATTTAAATATATATCTTCACCTGTTACTTCATCATCTAATGGAGTCTCTGAGTAAGGTGCTACATACCCATTGTTTAAAGGCTTGTCCTTAAAGTCGTATTTAAATTTAGTAAAATCATTATCTTCTTTTCTAAATGCATTCCACATTGTTAAAAACATAACTGTATAATTCCATACCGCATCTCCAGATATTTTAATTCCATTATCTTTCCAATGCCCATGCTTAACTATTTCATTTATATATTCATCTGCAATATTTATTCCGCCTGAAAACGCCACTCTTCCATCTATTACTAATATTTTTCTGTGGTCACGATTATTCATAATAACCCCAGCAATTGGATTTAATCTGTTAAATACAATACATTTTATTCCTTTTTTCTCTAATTCTTTATAGTATGAACTTTTTAGTGTTGCCATACTACCTAAATCGTCATACATAACTCTAACATCTACGCCGTTTTTCACCTTTTCTTCTAAAATTTCTAAAATAGAATTCCACATTTTACCGAGGTTCTACTATAAAATATTCGAAAAATATAAACTTTTCTGCACTCTTTAATTCCTTTAACATCTCTTCAAATGCTAGCTCTCCTAAAGGATAATACTGAACATCGTTATTTTTAGAAACAGGAAATTTAGCGTAATCCGTAATATATCTTAATTTACTATTATTTTTAATTTCTTCTCTTACTGTTTTATCTTGCTCTAAATATTTTTTGCTATCAGCTTCACTTTTTACAATACTTTTTAATATTTTGCTATTATGCTTGCTATTTCCTATGATTAAATATAGTAAAGTACCTATTAACGGAAATAATACAAGAATAATTATCCAAGGCAACATATAAGAGTAATTCTTTGTGTTTTTTATAATAGCAAGAACTAAAAATAAACTAAGTATGCCATAAATTATATTTATAACTGCTATATGCTCCCCTAAAAATAAATATATCGCTAAAGATAATGCTATTTGAGAAATTAGTCCTAATGCTACTATAATACCTCTTTTAATTGCCATTCCCATAAAAAAACCTCCTTTTAATTATACTCTAATTGTATTTTTAAATTTTCTAAAACGCTATTTAAGTCATTTTCAAATACAGTATCCTTTGCTAAATCAATAAACCACTCTTCAGTTTCTTTTATATATTTTAGTTGAAAATCAATAGAAGCAAGATTTGCTTCTGATAAATTATGTATTCTATCTGCTAATTTCACCATTTTTGCTATATCATTATTTTTTATTCTTTCTATATAATCTTTCATAATATATCCAGACTCTTTTGTTACAAGTTTTACCGCTTCTGCAATTCTAATGTTACTTATTTTCTCTATCTCTTCATAAGTAGCATCTGTGTCTTCTAATAAATCATGAAATAGCCCGAGCTATTTGATATTCAATTAGAAATCCTTTTTCTTTCAACATATTACTCACTGCTAATGGATGTGTATAATATGGTGTTCCTTGTTTTCTTTTTTGGTCTTTATGTTTTTCCTTAACATACTCAATGCATTCATCTATATTCATTTACTTTCTCCTATAATTTATTTTAATCTACAATAGCAGAAATTAATATCATATTTTTATCTGGATCATAAATTCCAAATTCAACTTTTCCATAATCTGTTTTAGTATATTCCTTAAAAAATTCAATATTATTTTGTTTTAAAATATTATATATTTCTTCAAAATCTTTAAGGTTACTATATTCAAATTTAATTAAATTACTACTATTAACCTTCTTTGGATAATTCTTTATTTCAGACTTCACAGAATTATAGTCTTCTAGCATTATCCTAATTCCGTCTTTTTCTAATTGAGCCCATGTTATTGGATTGCCATCTGTTAATTCTATTTTAAATTTAAAATTATCTTGATAAAACTTTATTGATTTTTGTATATCTTCAACTACTAATTCATTAATAATGCTATTTAAACCCATATTATTACTCCTTTAAATCTTTCATTATTATACTATCATAAAAGGAGATAACTATCAACTTATAGTTACCTCCTATAATTTTTTATTTATAAATTTCTTTTATTTTTATATTCAACATTTCAGCAAGTTTTTTGTGACTTTCTTTTGTTAAATGCACACCATCAATTCCTGTTGTTAATTCTTCATTACCTAAAAAATAACAATCATATTTTTTTGCAATATTTTTATATATTAAATTTAATTCCTTTGATTTTTGCATAGCTCCTAAATATTTATCTTTTTGCTTGCAATATTCCGTATTTTCATTTACTACTGGTGGAGTTACTAATAGTAATTTAGGATAACTATCCCTCATTTGTGATTTTCTATTTAATATTGTTTTTACAAAATATTCTTCTAATATATTTCCTATTTGTTCTGCTGTTTTATTATAAACACTTTTTAATTCATTAGTTCCTAACATTAATATAACTAAATCAATAGGGTCGTGACTATCTAAACAAGGAATTAAATATTCATATCCATTTTTTCCTTCTTTTCCTGGTCTTGTATCATTTGAAATTAATGTTCTGCTATTTAAGCCCTCTTCTATTACCTCAAACTTATCTCCTAATAATTGTGATAGTATTTTTGTCCATCTTTCTTTATTTCCATATCTCTCATGGTCACTTCCAGAAATATAGCCCCAAGTGTTTGAATCTCCATAACATAAAACTCTTATTTGTTCCATAATATTCTCCTTTATATTACTTCCTCATTTATTCTATATATTCTTAAATTCCATCATGGCATATTCATCGTTATCTTGATTAAATTTATATATTGTGTTAAATCCTATTTTAGAATGAAGCTTTAATGATGGAATATTAGATAAATTTATACAACTATATATTGAATATCCTTTAAATTTATCCTTTATGTAGTTTAATATACTTGTTGCTATACCTTTTCCTATATGATTTTTATCTGTAACAATTTCCCATACATATGCAATTTTATCAGGCATGTTTTTTATTTTATTTGGATATTTTTCTAATTCGCAAAAATCTTTTTCAAAATATAGCACACAATAACCTAATGCTAAATTTTCTTCTTCATATACGATTTTTAACATTTTATCATCTTTTATTGATCTTTGATTACACTCATATCCTATATAACCTTTATTATTTCCTTGCCATATTTTTTCAATTTGGTCTAAGCATTCATTTTCTATTATCATATAGATCCCTTCTAATTATTAAACTTTAATTTATTCTCTTTCTATATTTCGAATATGTCTTTCATAATTTGGGTCATATGCAGGTGTACAAATTAAAATTTGTTTTAAATTTCCTTTATAATAAATTCTAGTTCCAGGGTTAACAGATAAAACATCTCCTGCTTGCACAATAACTGCTTCATCATCTAAATAAAATGTACCTTTACCCTCTAAAATTATATAAGTAAATGTACTTTTATCGTGAACAAATTCCTCAAAATGTCCCTTTTCTACAGTTGCCATAACCATTGACATATTTTCGTTAATTGGTCCATAGCCAACGAAATCAACTCCGTGTTTATTAAACCTTGTTGTTGTTTCAAAACTTGTTTTCTTATATTTCATATTTTATCTCCTTTATCTTAATAAATTCTGGTTTTCTGTTGTGGAAAATTGCTATTTCTTCAAAACCTGCCTCTTCTAGCATATTATATGCTATGTCAAAATCTTTTCCTAAATCGTCTGTTTTATGTGCATCAGAGCCTACTGTAATTATTTTACCACCAAGCTCTTTATATCTTTTTATTATATCTATGTTAGGATGTGGGCTACCTAGTCCATATCTTATACCAGATGTATTTATTTCAATACCTTTATCTTTTCTAATTAAATTGATTAAAATTTCATCTAATATTTCCTTAAATTCTTCATAATCTATTTTTTTCTTAGCATAATTACCATATCTAACTACATAATCAATATGTCCATAAACATCAAACTCATTATCATATAGTTTTATATTTTCTAGTACCTCTTTAAAATATCTTAAATATGCTTCTTTTCTTGTATAGCCTTCAAAAAAGCTTTTATCCATAGCCATATCTTTTTTGCAAGTAATATGTGAAGAGCCTATTATAAAGTCAAATGGATATTGTTTTACCATATTTTTTATCTGTTCAGTTATATCTGGTTGAAGACCTATTTCTATTCCAAAATTTGTTTTTACTTTACAATCATCTTTATGAGTTAAATACTCATTTTGATAGTAATTTACATCTAATGTTTTTAAATTTGTTTTTAGTCCATCATAAATATCATAATGTTCAGTAAAAGTTATTTCATCTACTCCCTTTTCTTTAGCAATTTTTAGGTATTCATCAATGCTAGAAATACCATCATGACTTATCTTTGTATGTACATGACAATCTTTCATAACTACCTCCTATGGTTTATTATATTTTATTATTTTCTTTGAGTATGTTCTTTATTACATTTATCAATTCTTCATTTGTATCATACTCATAAAATTTGTCAGTAACTATTTTTAAACTTGATGAAATTTTAATACCTTTTTTATGAATACAATATATAGGAATTTTATCATCATAAACCCATCCCAGTTCAATGCCTAATCCTGTAGATTTGTGGCTTACTTCAGCAATAAATATATCTATATCAGAATAAAATTCTCTTGTAATGTTTCCTACATATCCTTCTTCATGTGGTAATATAATGTTTTCATTATTTAATTCTTTATCAGCCCTAATTATTTTATATAATTCAGTTTCATAATCATATTCTCTAGAATGACCTATATAAATCTTCACAACTACCTCCTAATAATATAATTCCCCCATATTGTGCTTTCAGCTCCTGGTCTGTTTGTACTTGGCAATGTTTCAAAGTAATCAACTATTTTTGCATTTATATTTAATTTAGTTAACATTTCTTCAAATTCTTCTTTTGTTATGTAATTATAATATTTTCCTTCTTTAATTTCATATCCGCTTCCTTTTTTAAAAGAAGTATATATAATCCCGTTTGGTTTTAAAGCATTTATCATTTTTACAATTATATTAGATAATTTTTCTTTTTCTACATGTAAAATTGATGAGCAAGCCCATATACCATCATATGTGTTTTTATCTTTTAAATCTTCAAATAGCATGCATTCAACATCTTGATTTATATACTCAGCTGCTATTTTACACATTTGAATAGACCCATCAATAGCTTTAACTTTATATCCCTTTTCTAAGAAAAACTTACTATCTCTACCAGAACCACATCCAAAATCTAGTATATAAGCTCCTTTTTCTATTCTACTTAAAAATTTATTATAATTTTCTTCAAGATTTCCTACTTTAGTTTGTTCAAAATATAACTTTGCATTTTTGTTATAGTACTCTAGATTATCGTATTGTTCTTCCATCTAATATTCCTCCAATATTATTACTATATCTATTAGTTTCAAACTTTGTTCTAACTTTCTTCTTGATAGGATGCTAGTATTTATAAAAGCCTGTTTTATTTTAATTTTTTTTCATAACAATACCAGTCTTTTTCGTACATTATGCATTCACCACAACATAAATAGTCCATTTTGTCATAGACTGCTATTGCGTGCGGGTTCATTTTACTTACTAAAAAATGTATACCATCAAATCCCCTCTTTATGACATCTTGTTCTATATATTTTATTAAATATTTTGCTATCCCCTTATTTTGATATACACTTTTGACAGCTATTCTTGCCAAATCACATGGCCTCTTTATATCTTTACTGTAACATTCTAGTTCTTTTAATTCATCATCTTCTCCTGCCGCAGCTACTGCAATTATTTCTTGATTATATAGAACAATATATAAAGAGTTCTTACTAATATCATTTTTTACATCTGTAATATTAGGATAATCAAAATCCCAAGTACAGCCATCCTTTCCTATTAGCGAATGATAAATATCTAATATCTCTTCAACATTATTTTCGTTTGCCATTTGTATTTTATATTCCATGTTATTCTCCTACACTTTCATATTCTTCATCACTTACTGGCTCACACCATTCTGTTGTAGTATCAACTCCTGGCACTTCTACTGCTATATGGCTAAACCAAGAATCTTTTTTAGCACCATGCCAATGTTTTACATTTGCTGGTATTGTTACTACATCCCCTGGTTTTAATACTCTTGCATCTTTTCCCTCTTCTTGATACCAACCTTCTCCTTCAACACAAATTAAGATTTGTCCTCCCCCATTAGTTGCTTTATGTATATGCCAATTATTTCTACAATTTGGCTCAAATGTTACATTTGCTAAAAATACATTTGATTCTCCTGGTTTATTTAAAGGTTTTAAATATGAATTTCCTATAAAGTATTTAGCAAAAGCTGTGTTTGGCTCTCCCATACCAAACATTCCTCCGTGAGTTTCCTTTGTTTTATCATCTTCATACACTTCTTTTGCTATATTAAAAGCTGCCCAAGCGTTTGGCCAACCTGCATAAAATGCTGCGTGTGTTATTATTTCTGCCATTTCTTCTTTTGTTATTCCGTTTTTCTTAGCATTCATTATGTGGTGTTTAAAAGAGCTATCTATCATGCCTTTTCCCATAAATACGCATATTGTAACTAAAGATCTATCTCTTAAAGATAGTTTATCAACTCTGCTCCATACCTCTCCAAATAGCACATCATCATTTAATTCCGCAAATTTAGGTGCAAATTCTCCTAACGCATTTCTTCCTGCTGTTTGTTTTTCCATAATGGTACCTCCTATTTTTATTAAGTAATTCTTCGAAGCCTCGGGTCGCCTAGGACGTCGACCCCTACAATTTATTTTTCACCACTATATTAGCATAAAAATAAGCAATTATCAACTAATTGCTTATTTTAGGTTTATTTATCTTTCATCAAAGCTATCACTTGGTTCTGGTAATTCTTTAATCTTCTTTTTGAAGAAAAGTTTGCCTACTACACTATTTTTAACAGCTTCTGCAAATTTTAAAACTCTCTTAAATCTTGATAGTAATCTTTCATTTTTTTCTTTCAAATCACTATTTTCTGCATTTTTAGCACTAACTAATCTCTCGTATGATTCACTTACTAAAACATTAAAATCTTTTTTAGCAGGTTCTTCTCGTTTCTTTACTAAATCTTTTACTGCTACAAATCTAAAACCTTTAGCCATATCATGACCATCAACAATATCATATCCTGTATAATATAAATTTTCAAAACTCCACTTATTTTTAGGAGATACTGTAGCTATCATGTATTTACATCCTTTTCCCAATGCAGTTTCTTCTAACTCCTGAGACATTTGTCTTTGTAATCCGTTTCCCCAATATTTAGATTTTAAAATAACTCCTCCATTAACTGCTGTTTCACTAAAGGAAATTCCTTTAACTCCATAATCATCAAATTCTTCTCTATCATTTACTATTAATTGTGATGAGCCAACTATATCTCCTTCATAATAATAATTTTTTATTACACCACCATTGTTTAATATTTCTTCTATTTTTTCAGCAGTATATATTCCCCAAATTTGTTGTAAATTATCTTTTTGTTCAAGTTCTTCTGTAACAAAGTATTGCAAATCAACTAATCTTTGGATTTCTTCTTTATCTTCTGCTGTTAGAATTCTTTCTTCTAGTTGTGTATCTTCTATATTTTCTACTGTTCCATTAGGATGATTAATTTTATGTATAAACATAACATATACCTCCATAAATATTTTCATTTGCTGCTTCCACTAAGTGCATATGCATAAATAAATTGTCCTAGTCAACAATGCAAAAACAAACCACATTTTAATACCCCTTAAATTTTTTCATATAACATATAGAAGCAATTTACGCCACTTACATAAGTTGTTTGTAACTTTCTATAATTCTCATTCAAATACGGAATTTGTAAACAATCTCCTTCGTTTACTACTCTTATTACAACAAAATCTATTAACTTTTCCTTTATATATCTATTCTGTTCATCCATTATAATAGGGTATTTTTCATATTCAAAATTAGGCTTATGGAAGTATTTTACATTTGGGGTAATTCCTGTTACTGTATAAAATCCTCCATCTAAAAATCCATAGTTTAGCAAAGTTGACCCAGGATTTTGATTTATTATTTCTGCAAACTGATATTGTACTAAGTCTTCTTTTTTTACCTTGCGAAATTCAAAATTTGAACTCGTTTTACAAGTTAACAAAATAAATATAATTAGATAGATTGGTATACCAAATTGAATCCAATTTATAAATTTTGGCTTTACGTATGTATCAATACACCTAGCAATTGCAATTAACCCCATAACAGCAAATGGCATTAAAATTAAGAAATAATATATATGATTTGCACCATAATAAACACCAATTGCAGAAATTAAAATAGTAATTGTTAACGCAATTTTTCCATATATATTTGGTATATTACGCTTACTTAACATCATGTATACATAGCCTATCAAAGTAATAGAAGAAAACACTGGTAAATTTTTTACATACATATTTGCATCATGTAATGCTGTTGCTAAACGTTTAATTATAGATGTCTGTGCAGAATAGAATGATATGTTTACAAAGAAATATGATTGGAACAAATCATTTATTGCCCCATTTACGGCAAAATATATTAAAACTGGTATAGTTGGAATTAACATTCCTAATAGAAAGTATACTCCTGTTAGAATTGCATCTTTAAATTTTTTATGGAATAACAAACCTATACACATAAATCCTGCAAATCCAAGCCAAAATCCTAATAAATTATATTTAATCCATAGAACGCAACCTGCCATAATTCCATTTATAAAAACTTTTTTACTGTCCATTTTATTTGGATATGTATTTTTATAATATTTTAAAAATTCATATAAAGCGATTGCTAAAAATGGTAAACAAAATTCCTCTGCACTATCTCCTGCAATAAAAACATAACTTGAAAGAATTATAAAAGAAATAAGTGGAACTCCCCACAAAATGTGTACTTTTCTAGTATATAAAGAAATAATTTTTGATATGTAATATAAAAATATCGCAAAAAATATTATTTCAAATAAAAATATACCTATAAACGTACGATTTTGTATAATGTATGCTATAGCATGCATTACATATAATATTGGTCCTTTTTGTTCAAATAAATCTTTATAAATTATAGCACCATTTGCCATTCCTTTTCCCATTGTAAAAAATGAATTAGGATCATCCCAATTATTAAAAACATATAAAAACGAATTTTTTGAACAAATTGTTAAAAATATTATTGCATTTATAATGCAATAAATTGCTATAAATAATTTACATTTTTTTTCATTATTTTGTACATTTAACATATCTCTTATTTTCATTGGTATTTCATCCCTTTAAATTATTATTTTCTTTTATTTTTATATCATATATAGGTATAAATATCAATAATAAAGGTGATGATTATGTAACAATTTATTGTTTTATCTCTAAATTTTTTTCATATAATAAATAGAATATTCTTCAAATCCTAATTTTTTATACAATTCAATTGCAGGTAAATTATTTTCAAAAGCATTTAATTTTAAATATACAACATTTTTATTTTTCATTTTATTTGTAAATTCTTCAATGAGCCTTTTTCCGACTCCATGTTTTCTGTATTCTTTAAAAACACATAAATGATCTAAATACCCAACCTTTTCTATATGATTATTATTATCTATTATATATCCATCTACTAATCCCATTATTTCATTATTTTCTTCTGCTACTAAAAATATTTCCTTTCTTGACTTTATTCTTTTTAGTATATTTTCTTTTTGTTTATTTGAAACATCATATATATTGGTTAGATTTTTATCAAATATTTTTTCTGTATCATATAATTCTTTATACAATTCTATAATCTTATCATAATCTTCAATTTTTGTTTTTCTTATATTCATTTATTATTCTCCTAATTCTTTAATAATTTATATCATATATAATTTTTTCAAGGTTTATTGCCACATGAATATTTCTTTAATTACACTTTTTTCTTAGCTTTTGCTATTTTTATCTTTTTATATATTAGTATAGCACTAAATACAATACATAAGATTATTGATAAAACTTGTGATACTTTAAAATTACCAATCATTAAACTATCTGTTCTCAATCCCTCAATGATTGCTCTTATAAATCCATATAAAACTAAATATATATATGTTAACTGCCCTTTGTAACTTCTTCTATTTTTTAATGAATATAAAATTATAAATATCAACAAGCACCCTATTGATTCATATAGAAAAGTGGGATGTACTTCTATAAATTTAAAATCTTTTATAATTCCCATTCTAAAAATATTACTTGTTTCAGTTCCATATGCTTCCATATTAAAGAAATTTCCCCATCTTCCTATTGCCTGTCCCAATGCCAAATAAGGAACTATATAATCCAACATATCTAATATATTTATATATTTTTTCTTGCAATAAATTATAATGGTTATAATCGCACCTATTATTCCGCCATATATAGCTAAACCACCATTTCTAATATCAAAAATCTCTAATGGATTTTGTATATAGTATTCAAGTTTAAAAATTATAAAATATATTCTCGCACTAATTAAAGCTACTGGTATCATAACAATTGCCAATTCTAATATATTTTCAAACTTTATATTATATTTCCCATCATTTTTTTTGCATAGTGCTATTCCTACAATAAAAGCCAACACAATAAAAATAGCATACCAATAAATATTGATATTATGAAACTTTATTGCTACCTGCTTTATATAAAAATTTAATCCCAATCCATTAAATGTTACTTTCTCCATATTAGTTATTCTTTCCCCTTTATACTAATTATAGCCACTTTTATTGTTTTATAACATTACTCTACTTATCTTTATATAAAAAGCATCCTTTATCATGTGAATATATAATTCCTATTGCTTGTAAATAAGAATATATTATTGTTGAACCCACAAATTTCATTCCTCTTTTTTGTAGGTCTTTTGATATTGCATCTGATAACTGATTTGTAGTCTTATCTATTTCATAAATAATTGTATCATTTGTAAATGTTTTTAAATAATTATGAAATGTACCATATTCATTTTGTATGGTTTTAAATATTTTGCTATTGCTTATTGTTGCATTTATTTTTAGTTTATTTCTTATAATATCTTTGTTTTTTAATAATTCTTGCACTTTTTTATCATTGTAGTTGCATATTTTATCTATATCAAAATTGTCAAATGCTTGTTTAAAACTCTCTCTTTTATTTAATACACATTCCCAAGAAAGTCCCGCTTGGAAGGATTCTAATATTAGCATTTCATATAAATATTTATCATCAAAATTAGTTTTACACCATTCATTATCATGATATTCTACATATTTCGGATTATTTAAATTACACCATCTACATCTTATCATAAAACTATCTCCTTTATCTATATAAAAGTTAATTGTTCCACTTGTTTAACTTCTTTTTTATATGCCTTTACTATATCACTCATTTTGTAAAGTAATCCATATTTTTCACATTCTTCTTTAAATATTTTACTTAAATTCTTATTTAGCGGATAGCAAAAATAATTATTTCCATAAGTTTTTATATATTTCTCTTTTAATTCAGGGAACATTTTATCTAGTTGTTCAAAAAAATACTCCCTTTGATTTTCTCTTAATGTAACTCCTCCCATTGAAAATACAAATTTTGCTCCATTTTCATAGGATAGTTTTATTACATTTCTAATATTTTCCTCCGAATCTGTTATAAATGGAATAATTGGTGTTAATAATGTTCCAACAAATAACCCTTGTTTAGATAGTTGTTTCATAGCCTTTAGCCTTTCAGAAGAGACACATACATTGGGCTCTATTTTTCTTGATAAATTATCATCTGCAGATGTAATTGTAAATTTAAGAATTACATCTGCTTTACTGTTTATTTCATTAAATATGTCTATATCTCTAACTATTAAATTACTTTTTGTTTCTATTGATACTCCAAATTTATAGTAGGAAACCAATTCTAGTGCTTTTTTGGTTATTTCATATTGTTTTTCAAAAGGATTATAAGTATCCGACATTGCACCTATTCCAATTACACCTTTTTTTCTTTTATTTTTTAATTCTTGATTTAATATTTCTATTTCATCTTTTTTGGCTCGAACTCTATCAAAATCTTCTACTTGATAGCAATTACTTCTACTATCGCAATAAATACATTTATGACAACAGCCTTTATATAAATTCATATTATAATCAATTCCAAACCATTCATCTCCATGTGTTGCCTTTTGGAGTATTGTCTTTGTTTCTATAAATTCCATAATTTCTAGCAATTCCTTTCTAGCTACAACCCAAGTTTGGAAAAGAATTAGTATAGTGCAAGGCATTTTAAATCAAAAAAGCGGAGGTGTACATTTAGTACATTAAGCATTTTTTGATTTAAAATAACGAAGCAATATGCTGATTATTTTTCAAACTTATTCTCTTTTCTTAATTGGATGCCTTACAACTGTTTTTAACCTATTCATTTCACATCTTCTTGGATCACTCAAATAAATTTCGTGATGAAATCTAGTGTCAGTAATATCTAATTCATATCCATTTTCTATCATATATTCGTGCATTATATTGATTGTTTTAGGCTCATTATCATAGGGACCAATGTGCATACATTGAACACAGATTCCTTCATCATAACTTAAAAATTCTACTTTTGAGAAGTCTTGTTTTTTCTTATTAGTTGCCTCGTGAATTGCCCAATCAAAATCTTCTTTTGTTACAAAGTCTGGCAATCTAATAACAGAAATAAAATTAAATTTATCTTTTTGTTTATAATCTATACCACTTCTATTTCCTTCTTGCCACCAAAATCCCTCTAAAGGTGGAACTACATATTCAAAATATCCTTCTATTTTATGAGTTCCTTTATAACTCATTTTTATAGTAAAAGCTATCGCATACAAAAGCCCTATAGAATCTTTATACTCACTATTTTCATCATTTGGATTTCCCTTTCCTCTAACTGCAATATAGTTCATTTTAGGAATTTTTACAATACTAGGTTTATTCTTCGGCATATAAAATTCTTTATATTCTTTTTTATAATCAAAAGCCACTTTATATTTCTCCCTTCTAATCTTCTATATTGGGTATCTTCTCATAAATTCCATCTGCAAATAATTTTTGCCAAGTTATTCCTATATCTTCAATAGCCTTTCCATTTTGATTAGTTGTTTTTATTCTAATTCCCGCAACAACTCTTTCTCCTAATTCTACAATTTCATATTTCATAATATATACCTCCTGAAACGAAGTATATAATACCTAACTTGACAACTGTATGTCATATTATAAATAATTTTTTAGAGTTTTTTCTAGTTTATCTTTTATAATTTCTTTTGCTCTTTTAGGTGACAAAACCTTTGCATATTCTCCAAAAGATAATATATAACTATATACCCATTCATTTTCTGGGTATTCTACATTTACAATAAAATTTCCATCTTCATTTTTCCTTATTTCTTCATTTTCAAATTCATCATATACTCTATAAGCCATAGCTTTATCAATTTCCAATTCAAGTGATATAATTTTAAAATTATATTTTTCTTGCCTTTGCTCTTTAGGTAATTCTCTTTCAAAATGTTCTTCTAATATCTTAATTTCTTTTATTCTGGCAATTTTAAATGTTCTGTAATCTTCTTTTAATTTGCAATAACTTATTAGATACCAAGATTTATCTTTAAACCATATTTGTAATGGCTCTATAATTCTTTTGCTTTCTTCTCCATTAGAATTATAATATACAAATTCTATCTGATTTTTATTTAGTATTGCTGTTTTTATCATATTGAATATTTCTTCTTGTTTGTTATTTTTTCCCCAAGATGAAAAATCTATTTTTATCCAATCATTTACTTTTTTATTAAATACTGTGCTTAATTTGGCTAAAATATCTCTTTCGTCTTGTCCTACTACTTTTTTCATGCTCTGTAATGCAAACAAAATTTGATTTTGTTCTTCTTCTGAAAGAATCGTTTTATTTAATACATACTCATCTAAAAGATATATTCCTCCATCTTTGCCTTTAGTCGCATAAATTGGTATATTGGCTCTGCTTAATATTTCTATATCTCTATATATAGTTCTCGTAGACACTTCAAACCTATCTGCTAGTTCTTTTGCTGTAACTTTTTTCTTTTGCATCAATATATATACTATTTCAAATAATCTATTATTTACTTGCATAATTTCCTCCTAAAAGTATTATAGCATATAAATATGACATCTGCCTGTCTTATTTATATGCTTTTTACTTTCACTCCTATAATTCCAATTAAATCTATTGCTTGAAATTCATTTATAATTGCACCTTTTATATCTTCAATAGATGTTGTAATCCCTTCTATTATGCTATCTGAAAAGTCTATATTTTTTAATGAAGTATTAGAAAATTGTGTTTGTGTTAAATTTGACTTTTTAAAAATAGTATTTTTTAATTTATTCTCTTGAAAATTACTGTTCCTTAATTCTGAATTTTCAAATAAAACATTTTCAATACTTGCCATTGCCAAATTGATATAATTTAAATTACTTTCTTTAAAACTTATATTGTATAATCTGCTTTCTATAAAATTGCAACCTGTTAACTTACAATTATTAAATTCACACCTAATAAAACTGCAATTTTCAAATGAAGTGTTAGAAAAATTACAATTTTTAAATTCTATATCAATAAATGTGTTTTTTTCTAAATTACTATTTATAATCTCCACATTGCTTATTATACTTTTTTCTATTGTTTTATCTGTAAATTCAATGTTTTCTGTTTTGTAATTTTTTAAACTAATATTCTCTATTTCTTCTTTATTACTTATTTCTAATAACAAATCGTCAAGTTCTATTAGATTATTTAAAAAGATTTTTTGCGGTTTTAATATATTCATAAAACTCTCCTAAGTTATTTAATTATCTAATTCCTTTTCCATAATTTAAGTATATCTCAATATAAGAAAAAACAAAATGAACATTCATCTTATTATCTCACTTTCAAATTACTATTTATCTAATTGCTATACTAACATAAAAGAGAGTAATTATCAATATAACTACTCTCTATAAATTATAATTTTTATAATTGATTTATTTTTTACATATCCTATAAACAAGCCGATTTTTATTTGTTGCTATTAAATTCAAATTGTTATTATTCTCCTTGTTTCTTTGCCTTTGATTTTGACATATATGTAGCCGATGCAATAAACATTGCAAAAGTTCCAAATAAAAATATAAAATAAACAATGGCAATAGGTCTTATTTTTTACTATTGAATACTTGTAATAGAGCATTTACCATTTGCAGAATCTGAAAAACTTGCTTCGAAGGTTTGCTTATCTTTATTTACCCAAATATATCTTTTAAAAGTAGGTGCTTTCGTAGCTAAATGTCCTTCTATTCCCTCTAATTCTTGAACCATCTCTTCATAAGTAAATGAAGTTCCGCTTCTTAAAGAATTTTGGATACCATAACAAATTGATATTTTAAGTTTATCGTCTTTTATTTTATCTTTATCCATAGTTGCAGTAATAGTTCCTAATCCATCTTTATATTCTACTTCTATTTTTGTTTTATCTGTCAACTGCCAAACATAGGCATCTTTTCCTTCTTTTTTCTCTCCCTCGAAACCAATAATTTCGTTTACTTCTTCTAATTGCATTGTTGGCTCAATTCTTTTCATACATTCTTCTACGTCATAATTTCCCTTTACTTGCTCTTGTTCTTGCTCTGCTGGATCATTTTCATTTTTATCCTTTCCAGACATAGACATTCCTACAACAACAATTCCTACTAGAAGAATTATTGCCACTATAATAATAATGCTTTTTTTGTTCATTAAAAATTCCTCCTAATAATTTATTTTACGGCTAAATAATATCACAAAGGCGGAGTTTTTTCAACCATCCGCCTTTTTTAATTTATATTATATTTATAATTTATCATTTATTTTTCGTTTTTATATTGCAAAAAAGAACGACCAATGCAAAGCCCCTACAATTTTATATAAATGCTATAGAATAATCCAGAATAACTCAAATATTTACTTTTTTCAATCTTAAAGTATTCAAAATAACTGTAATACTACTTAACACCATAGCTAGGCTTGCAATCATTGGATTTATTGAAATTCCAATAGGTTTTAATAAGCCTATCGCAACTGGTATCATCAAACAATTATAAAAAAATGCCCAAAATAAATTTTGTTTAATATTTCTAATTGTTTTTTTGCTGATATTTATTAAATTTACTATACTCTTCAAATCACTTTTAGTTAATATTACATCAGATGAATCCATTGCAATATCTGTACCACTATTTACACTAACTCCTATGCTAGCACTAGCTAAAGCTGGGCTATCGTTTATTCCATCTCCACACATCATTACATACTTATTTTCTTCTTTTAATCTCTTTATCATATTTGCTTTTTCAGATGGCAATACATTAGATATTATTTCTGTAATTCCTATATTCCCTGCAATATTTTCAGCTGTTTGCTTATTATCTCCTGTTAGCATAATAGTTTGTATTTTATTTTTATTTAAAATGCTAATTACTTCTTTTGCATTTTCTCTTACAATATCATTTACTCCAATAAGTGCAATTATTTCGTCATTCTTTGCAACATACACAATACTATTTCCATTTTCAGCAAGTTTTCTTTCATCTTCTAAATATTTATTTTCCATTTCATATTTTGCAAGTATTTTTGCATTTCCTATAATAAATTTTTCATTTCTCACTTTCGCAGTTATACCATAACCCGCTATATTTTCAAAATCTTCTACATTTAATATTTGCTTTTTATTTTCTGACAAATATTCTGTGAATGCCTTTCCTATTGGATGTGTAGATTTACTTTCTATACTACCTACTAATTGCAATAACTCTTCGTCTTCCATGTTACTATAATTTATAATTTTAGCAATTTTTAATTTTCCATAAGTTAATGTCCCTGTTTTATCAAATACGATTGTATTTACTTTTTGTGCATTTTCTAATATTTCACTTTTCTTTACTAATATCCCATTGCTTGCACATAATCCTTCGCTTACGACAATAGCAAGAGGTGTAGCTAAACCTAAACTACAAGGACAAGCCACAACTAATATAGTAACAAACGTAGAAATTGCTACACTAAAACTTTGACCTATTATTAAATATATAATAAATGTAACAATAGAAATTGCAATAACTGCTGGTACAAAATATCCAGACACTTTATCTGCTACTTTTGCAATTGGTGCTTTTGTATTGCTTGCCTCTATTACTAATTTTACAATTTCAGATATTGTTGACTCTTTACCGATTTTCTCGGCTTTGTATTCTATATATCCATCATAATTCATACTTCCTGCAATTACTTTTTCTCCTACTGTTTTATTTGATGGTTTACTCTCTCCCGTAATAAAAGATTCATCGAAATGAGCCTTACCTAATATAATTTCTCCATCTACTGCAATTTTTTCTCCTGGTTTTGATACAACAATATCTCCTTTGTGTATTTCGTCTAGAGTAACTTGTTTTTCTTGGTCCCCTATTTTTATAACTGCTTTATCTGGAGTTATTTTTACTAATTTTTGTATTGCTTCTTTTGTCTTATCTTTGCTGATTCCATCAATATATCTTCCTAGTTTTATAAAATAAATTACAATAGAAGCAGACTCAAAATACAAATTCATTGTGTAATCGTAGTTTCCCTTTATTACCATATACATACTATATAAGCTATATAACAAACTGCTAATTACACCAATACCTACTAATGTATCCATATTAGGTGTTTTATGGATTAAGTTTTTGTATCCATTTTTTAAAATATCATATCCATACACAATAAATGCTATTGTTAATATCAATAAGCAAAACGTATAATTTATTGGATTTATATGTGGATTTACAATTTCTAGTGTTGGTAAATTTATCATATGTCCCATTGAAATATACATTAAGATAATTGCTAATACTGTAAAAATAATAAACTTTATTTTTTCCTTTTTGCTCTTTTTTTCTATTTTTATTTCTTTAAATTCTCCTAAAGCCTTAAATCCTGCTTGTTTTACAAATTCTTCTAGTCTTTCTTGATTTAACAATTTTTCATCATATTCTATTGTAGCATTTGCCATTACTAAATTAACTACTGCATTTGAAATTCCCTCTTGCTTATTTAGGTATTTCTCTAATCCATTAGAACAAGCACTACAAGTCATTCCATCAATAGATAAAATAATTTTTTTCATAGCCTAATCTTCCTTTACAACTTCAAATCCAATATCTTCAATTTTCTCTTTTATCACACTTTCTAATACTTCACTATTTGCATTAACTGTTACTGTTCCAGTAGTATGGTCTGCTATTACATTTTCAACTCCATCAATATTATTTAGAGCATTTTTTACTCTATTCTCGCATCCATTGCATACCATACCCTTTACCTTAATTACAAATTCTCTCATACCTTTTACTTCCTTTCTTATTTATTAAATCTTTTAAATAAACTAATTATCTCCTCAAGAGTTTCAATTTTGCCGTTTTCTAAATCTCTTGTTACGCAATTGTATAAGTGATTTTCTAAAATGTGATTTGACAAACTCCTTACAGAATTTTCAACAGCAGATAATTGAATTAAAACATCATTACAATAAGTATCTCCCTCAATCATCTTCTTTATGCCTTTTATTTGTCCTTCTATTCTGTTTAATCTGTTATTTATAAGTTGCTTTTCCTTTTCCGATCTTTGAGTTTTCTTTTTTAAACTATCATTACTCATTTTAATCACCACTTTTGACATTATATACCCTAATGGGTATTTTGTAAATATGGGGGTATGTGTCTGTAAGCATTTATTTTACTACTATTTTACCATCTACATTTACTATCATTTTTATATCCCTTATTGCTTATATTTGTCATTTAGGTTTTTAGTTTCAATTATCAACTCGCCAAAGTCTGAAATATAATTTTTATCTTGTATAACTCTATATTTTTCAAATTCTGTTTCAGTTAAAATTGGAGTTTCATTCTGATTCTATTTGTTATTATTTTTGCTTTTTGACTTTGGTATTGGTGTTACTTTTTCTAGTTCACTAATAACAAATTTGCAAAAATCACTATTATCAATATCTAATACATAATGCTCTTTTGCCCCATTATATGGATAACCTGTTTGTGCTTTTTTCATTATATCTTTAATACAATTTAATTTCTTAACAAAAGGTACATTATCACACACTATAATAACTGGTTTATCATTAACATAGACCATAAATTCACCAAACATTTTCTTATACCTTATTTCTCCCACACCTTGTATTTGTTCGCATACATATTCTATATATTCATTTGTTGTAGCCATTTTATTTCTCCTTTTCATATCCTTTATCTTTTCATTTTTTATTTATTCTGTAAAACTTACTATAAAATTCGTAATTCCATCTCTGCAATTTACTTCAATAGTTCCATTATATTTTTCTACTGTCTTTTTAGCTATTGCTAACCCTAGTCCATATCTTTTTTCTTCTCTATTTCTTGCCTTATCTACTCTATAAAATCTCTCAAAAATTTTAAATTGCTCTTCCTTTGGTATTGGATCTCCTTCGTTTTTTACTTGTAATCTTATTTCGTTTTTCTCTTTAGATAATTCTATTATAACCTTTTTTCCTTTCTCTGTGTGTTTAATTCCATTATCAATTAAAGTAGAAAGTATATGTTTTAGATCTTCTTTATCTCCAGTAAACTCTATGCCATCTTGAATATTTGTAATTATATCTATTTGTTTTTCATAAGCCATACTTTCGAAAACTGATACTATCATCTTAATTTCTTTAGATAAATCAAATCTTTTGTAATCATTAGATGTTGCATCTTCCATTTTTGCTAATAATAAAAGGCCATTTACTAATTTATTCATACTCTGTACTTCATTTTGAATATATGTTATCCATTTACTTTTTCCTAGTTTATCTTCAAGAACATCTGCATTTGCCTCAATTACTGCAAGTGGAGTTTTTAGTTCGTGAGATGCATCTGATATAAATTGTTTCTGATTTTCTAAAGTTTCTTCTACTGGTTTTACTATCGTTTTAGATACTTTTTTTGCTAATACATATATAATTATAATTGATACAATTCCTATACTTGCTGAAAAAATTATTTTAAGTTTTATATTAAAAACTATATTTTCGTTTTCCATTAATGTAACACTTGTTTCGTTATTTCCTAGTTTTCTTACTTTATATATGTACTTTCCAATAATTCCACTTTGGGCTTTCTTCTCACTTACTTTAATTGCATAGTCTCTAATTTCATTGTTTGCTGAATTTGATTCCCTAAATATTTTTGAATTATTGTCAATAGAAAATCTATAAACACCATAATCATCTATTTGTTCTCGTAATTCTTTTGGTCTTTCTATCCTTTTACCATCATCTCCAGTCAGCCTATCCATCATCATTGTAGCTGAGTTTATAAAATCTCTATAACTTAAAATAGAATACAGTATAGTAACTGCTAATATAATTGATGTTAAAGAAATTTGAATAATCCAAAATATTTTTCTTTGTAACTTATCAATCATTTTCTTCCTCCAATTTATATCCAATTCCTCTTACTGCTTTTATTTTTACTTTTGATTGTAGCAAATTTAATTTTCTTCTTAAAAATGTTACATAGACTTCCACATTATTATATTCCGCTTCGCTTTCATAGCCCCAAATTTTTTGTGCTAAATTTTCTCTTATAGAAACTTGGGATTTATTGATAAGTAATTGTTCTAACAAGTCCAGCTCTTTTCCACTTATTTGTATTTCACTTTCCTTGCATTTTACCTTTGCATTTTTTATATCTAATGTCAAATCTCCAAACTCTAAAACACTTGTATCTTCTAAATTGTTTGCTCTTTTTAATATTATTTTTACTCTTGCCATAAGTTCTCTAGTAGAAAAAGGTTTTGTTATATAGTCGTCTGCTCCATTTTCTAAACCATTTAATTTGTCACTTATTTCAGATTTTGCTGTTAGCATAATAATTGGTGTTTTTATTTTTTCTTTTCTCAAATTTTCCAAAACTTCAAATCCATTTTTTCTTGGTAGCATAACATCTAATAAAATCAAATCATAATCACCAGTTAACGCCTCATCTTCTCCATCTTCTCCATTTGTTTTAATATTCACATTAAATTTTTCTTTTTTTAACATCTCTGCTACTGCGTCAGCTAAGCTATATTCATCTTCAATTATTAAAATGTTCACTTTATACCACCTCACATTTATTGTAAATTTATTTTATTGAAATTTTATTGAAATAAACTTAGGTATACATTGTAAATTACACTACTATTTTATTTCTTTAATTCTTTGTAAGTTATTACTGCAAAGTATTTCTAAATTATTAAATATCTTTTCATCATCCCAATTCCACCATTGTATTTGCTCTAAATATTCAATAAGTTCATCATCAAATCTTTTCTTAATAACATTACAAGGATTCCCAACTGCTATATGGTATGGTGGAATATCTTTTGCTACAACAGAATTTGCACCTATTATTGCACCATCTCCAATATGAACTCCTGGCATTACTGTTACATTTTGTCCTATCCATACATCATTTCCTATTATAGTATCTCCTTTAAGTGGTAAATCTTCTATTGCAGGTGTAGTCTTTTCCCAGCCATTTCCCATTATATTAAATGGATATGTTGTTATTCTATTCATACAATGATTAGCACCATTCATCACAAATTCTATTCCAGATGCTATTTGACAAAACTTTCCTATAATAAGTTTATCTCCATTAAATTCATAATGATGCGTAACATGTTCTTCAAATTTATCTGCTCCATTTTTATCATCATAATATGTATAATCTCCAACTATAATATTAGATCTTGTTACTACATTTTTTATAAAGCAAATTTCATCAATATTAGGATTTGGAAATTTACTGTCCTTATCTGGTCCAAACTGCATATATTATTCCTCCTTATAACTTACTATTTTATTAGTAGATAATAACATAAAATAAAATTATCGTCTAGCATATAAATTTTTAATAAAGTAGAATTTGTAAAAAATGCGGACACAGCATTAAAACATATCTTAAGCATATTTATATTTTTTTCTATTACAAACTAAAAACACACTACTTACAATTATAGCTAAAAATTCTGCTACAACTACTGCAAGCCAAATTCCATTTAGTCCAAATATAGCAGGTAGTACAAATATCATTGTTACTTGGAATACCAAAGTTCTTAAGAACGATATGATGGCTGAAACCACACCATTATTTAATGCTGTAAAAAATGATGATGTAAATATATTAAATCCACTAATTATGTATGATATAGAGAATAATCTTATAGCTGTTGTTGTCATATTGAGTAATTCTGTATCATAGCTTACAAATATTGACGCCAACAGTTTTGATGAAATTTCAGCTAAAAATGTCATAACAATAGAAGTTATTGCTATTAATTTTAGACTTTTTCTTAATAAACTCTTTAATTCGTCAGTATTTTCTGCCCCATAATGATAACCAATAATTGGTGCTGTTCCTACAGAGTATCCTAAATATGTTCCAACAAATATAAATCCTACATACATTATAATTCCATAAGCCACAACTCCATCTGCTCCTGCATATGTCATAAGTTGCTTATTATATAACATATTAACTAATGACATAGATAAATTTGTTAACATTTCTGATGAGCCATTTATACAAGTCTGTAAAATTGCTTTACCTTCAAATTTAGTCTTTGTTAATCTTAATGGACTACTATTTTTTCTAACAAAATATATAAACGGAATTGTCCCTCCTATCGTTTGGCTTATTCCCGTAGCAATAGCAGCTCCTAATACTCCCATTTTAAAAACATACATAAATAGAAAATCTAATATCATATTTGTTATTCCGACAACAATTGAAATTATTAATCCGAATTTAGGCTTTTCTGCAACAATTATAAAGCTTTGAAAACAGTTCTGTAAAACAAATGCTACTAAAAATATAAGTATAGTTCTACCATAAGTTACACAATTTTCAATCATTGACTCATCTGCTCCAAGCATAGTAGAAATAGGTCTTATAAAAACAACACCAATAACAGTAAAAAAAGCTCCTATAATTATTAATAAATATATCAGCATTGAAAAGTACTGATTTGCTTTTTCCTTATTTCCTTCTCCTATTGTTTTTGAAACTAAAGCACTTCCTCCAGTTCCTATCATAAACCCAATACTTCCTAAAATCATTAATGCAGGCATAATTAAATTTACTGATGCAAATGCATCAGCTCCTACAAAATTTGATACAAATATTCCATCAACTACTCCATAAATTGATGTAAATATCATCATTATTATTGTCGGTATTGTAAATTTTATTAATTTTTTATATGTAAAATGCTCTGATAATTGTATTTGTGCCTTTTTCATTATTTTAAACTCCCCTTTTGTATTGATAAATTAGACAAAAAAATAGCTCTTTTATTTAAATAAATAACCGAGCTCACTCGACATCTTATCAACATTATAATTACGATTATAAGTTCTCCGATGACCAGAATAAATATATAATATAAAATAAAAATATTGTCAATAGTTTTCTAGACAATTCTTCTATTTTGTGATAAACTTTAAAAAAACTCATAGGAGGGATTATATTGAAACCAATTGTTGTTGAAAATGATAAAATAGAATTAAGAAAGCTAGGAGAAGGTTGTTCTTGCAAAATAATATTTGATAGTCTAAATGGTGCAAATAATTTCAGTATTGGTACAGTAATTATAGAGCCAAATCAAAGAACAGGAGAGCATACAAGAGATGTAGAAGAATTAATTTTCGCACTAAAGGGTCAAACTTATGTAATAACAGAAGATGCAGAATATAAATTAGAACAAGGAGACAGTATTTTAATTCCAGCAGGAATTAAACATTATCATGCTAATAAAAGTAACGAAACAATAGAGCAAATATATTTGTTTGCTCCACAAGGTCCAGAAAAATCTTTAAGAGATTTAGAAATAATAAAATAGTAGAATAGCAAAAAAGCTAGAAATTAATTTCTAGCTTTTTATTGCATAGGAAAAATCGCTAACTTTTTCTTAGAGCTTCAAGGTTAAGTTTCCTTGATTCGTACGATTGCAAAGCAATTTGTACATGTGGCGAAGCCACTTTTCTTATTGTTTTGCTGTTATTTCCATATTTATTTCTACTTCTCCGTCTTTAGAATTACTACTCAATTTTTCTTCTATTGACATATTTTGCTTTTCTAAATAACTTTTATTTATCGCTGACTCAAATAACCCGCCATCAATAGTGTATTCATAATTTTCCCATATGTCTCCTTTTGAATCAGTACTCGTTTTTCCGGTTATTTCTTTTTCTGTTCCATTATTATCTACAAAAACAACTTTTATTGTATCTTTAATATTATTTACCAACTGCCCATCTGTGGCAGCATTTACAGTAACAAATCCTCCTGATAAAAATAAAATAACTACTGCCGCCAATGAAAGTATTTGTTTCTTTTTATTTATCTTCATTTCTTCCTCTCTTTCTAAGTTAGATACAACTATTTTGTTTCTAACCCTCTTTAATACTGCACTATTTAAATCTCTACTTTCCATAGTCGTACCCTCTTTCTTTAAATTTTTTCTTTACTTGCTTTCTTAATCTATGCAAACTCACTTTTACTTTTGTCTCAGATATTTTTAATATTTTTGCAATCTCTTTAACTTTATTTCCTTTATAATAAAACATAGTAAATATTTGCTTTTCTTCTTCCTTCATATTATCAATAAATATTGAAATTATTTCGCTCTTTTCGTTTTCTTCTATTAACCCTTCAATATCAATATGTGAATTAGTTGTATTTTCAATATCATCAATATTCTCTGTAATATAATTATAATCTCTATATTTTTTCTTAATTAAATTTTTCGCTACTCCTATTAAATATGCTTTTACGTTAGTACTCTTATCTAATTTATAGTAGTTTTTCCATAAAACAATAAATACATCAGATAAGATTTCCTCTATGTCCTCTTGATTTGTTATAGCATTTTTTAATATTGTATAAATATAGTTATTATATTTTTCAATTACTTTTTCAATATCTAAAATATTTTCTTCTTCAAAATCCGCTATTTTTCCATTACTGTTCAATTTAGATCTAAACTCCTTATCAAAAGTACTTTCACTCATATAATACCATTTTTTATAAAAAGGTTACAATTTTAAAAAAATATAGAGATTAGTTATTTCTAATCTCTATATTGCTTTTATTACACTATAATGAACTTGTATTATATCTTCCTTTTCCTTGACTACTTTCTCAAGTTTTAATTTATTTTCAAAATAATTACCTTTAAATACTGGTATTCCTTTATTTAATACAAATGGATTATAGTTTAAAATTATATTATCCACTATACCTTTTTCCATAAAAGCATTGTTTACAGTTGCACCACCAGAGATAAATAATTTTTGATATTTTAAATTTTCGCAAACCTTTAAACAATCATCTATTGAATTGCAATATGTAACATTTGAAAATTCATTTTTTTGCTTACTTGTTTCACTTAAAATAATTATATTTATACCTTTTAAATCCTTTAAATAGTCCTCTCCCCAAGATAATATATTTTGCCAAGTTTTTCTGCCCCATATAAGAACATCATATTCCTTTAAAAATTCTAGCATTATCTCCCAACCTCTATAAGATAAGAAATCCTCATTTCCATCTTCGGTTGCGATTAGTCCATTGATAGAACATGCCATTTCGATTGTAATTTTCTTCATACTATTCTCCTAACTAACTATTTTCAATTATCTCTACTAATATTCCATTTGGGTCTTTTATAAAGAAATATGGTTTGCCTAATCTTCCAACTTTTATTTCTATATCTTTTGCAATTTCATTTTTTATTACAAATTCTTTAGCTTGATCAATATTCTCTACACCTAATGCAAAATGTTTTGTCCCTATTACTGGTAAATCTGTTGCTATTGATTTTGCTGTTTCTGGTAATTTTGTATATTCTTTGTAGCAAAATATTTCTAAAACTGTATTGTTTAATTTTAACATATCTATTTTTATACTTTCGTCTTCTGCTTTCCACTTTTTAAATTCTTTAAATCCGAACTTTTTGTAAAACTCTATAGTTTCCTTATTATCTATTACACTAATCGCAACATGATTAACATTAAACATTTTACATTCTCCTAATTTATTTTTTAATATTTCATTTATTAACTTAGTTAATTCTGGAATTTTATAAATTCTATGATAGCCATCAAAGTGATTATAATATTTTAAATATATCCCCTTTGAATCTGTATCTTCTATAAATTTCTTAAACATTTTTTCTTTCAGTTCAGATTCATCTGAATAAAAACAATATTTATTTTTTATTTTGTTTTTTATAAAATCCAGTTGTTCTTGTTTACAATATGCCTGTGCTTTAACTTTAACAGTATAATCATTTCTATTTCCAGGAATATTATAAACAGCCCCTGGTGCTACTGCAATATAAGCTTTAGGTATATATTCCATCTCTTTACAAAATCTTATAAAGTACGCATTTCCTATTGAATGACATATAACAATACTATTTTCATTTAAAGAACCATTGTTTAAATACTCTATAAGAATATCTCTGAACTTCTCATAACTTGAATCTGCTCTAATAGGAAACTGTGGTAATATTACTTCTATGTTTTGTTTATTAAAATTTTCTTTAATATCTTGTCCCCAAATATTTAATGTATCTCCATTTAATGAATGTAAAATAAATATATTTTCTTTTTTATCTACGTTCAAATTCTATTCTCCTCTCATCTTTAAAGATGCTGCCACTTTTTTTATAGTGCTGTTCCTTGTTTTGGAACAAAGTATTTACTCATATCATTTTTTTCATGTGCTAAAAGTGATTTTTTATTTTTTATTCCTCCACCATATCCTGTTAAACTTCCATTTGACCCAACAACTCTATGGCATGGAATAATAATACAAATAGGATTCCACCCTACTGCTCCTCCGACTGCTTGACTAGACATTCTCTTTATTCCTCTATTATTTGCTATAATTTTTGATATGTCATTATAAGTTAGTGTACCTCCGAAAGGAATAGAACTCATTATATTAGACACTTCTTTTCTAAATAATGTTAAATTTTCAATTTTATATTTAGGAATAAAATCTGGATTTTTCCCACTAAAATAAATATCTAACCATCTAATTGTTTCTTTAAAAATAGGTAATTCTTTTTCTTCACAATCTATTGTGTGTTTAAAAATATCTCTTGAACCAACAAAGCATAATCCTGTTAGATATTCTCCATCACTATTCATTATCATATCATCAAAACCATCAGGCGTTTTGTATATCCATTTGTAAATCATACTACCTCCTAACTAACTTTTTTCACTATATTTATATAAATTATTCTCTCTCATCTTTAACGATTGCATTATAATATATTTCCTTTATAAAGTAAAACTTATCTATTAAAAAACTTCTTAAATTTCATCTATTCTAAGTTCCGTGAATAGTGAAAAATGAATAGTTAATAGTGAATAGTACAAATGTACTCATTAGATTCTACCAAATTACTATTCATTATTAACTATTCACTTTTCGTTATTCACTGCGACTTGTTAAAGTTGCACATTTGGTGCACCTGGAGGGATTCGAACCCCCGACCTTCCGGTTCGTAGCCGAACACTCTATCCAACTAAGCTACAGGTGCAAATTAGTAACATTATTATAATATTTTTTTTTGTTTATTTCAATAGAAAATCCTAAAAATATTGAAATGTAAATAAATATATTATATAATCCTAATATATGCATCTATAGCTCAGTAGGATAGAGCGCTCCCCTCCTAAGGGAGAGGTCATTGGTTCGATTCCAATTAGGTGCACCAGATTTATATAATATAGGGGTATTTATGTTTAAATTACATCACATAGACATTTGGGTAAATAATATTGCTGATAGTCTAAAATTTTACCAGGCTTTAGGTTTTAATAAAATAAATGAATTTGATAATATTGAGCAAAATAAAAAAATTATTTTATTGGAATTAAATAATATACAGCTAGAAATAAAACATCATTATAACGATAGCTGTGAGCATAATAAGGTAATTTGTAGTGATAATAAAGTTTTTGGTTTATCTGTAAATAATATTCATGAAGCAAAATTATTTATAGAAAATAAAAAATTAACAAATGAAAAAATAATAATAAAAACCGGAATTTTAGGTCAACAATACTTTTTAATTCATGACCCAAATGGAATATTGATAGAATTTATTGAAGATTGTTAATTATTTAAAATAAGAAAGGTTTATATATATGGAAACTTTAAAATCAATTGAAAATAGAAGAAGTATAAGAAGTTATACTGATAAAAAAGTATCAGAAGATATTGTAAAGGATATATTAAATTGTGGTAGATTAGCGCCATCTGCAAAGAATAGACAACCTTGGTATTTTGTAGTTGCACAAAATGAGGTTAAAGATAAAATAGCAGATATGATGATTGATTATGCAACAAATACTGATGATACAATAGAAAGAAAACTTATAGGACATAAGAGCAGTGTTACTCCTACAGCAGATGTAATAAAACAAGCTCCTATATTAATATTAATTTTTCGAGAAAAAAACGATAATTGGATTGTTGGAGATAATTTATCAATTGGTGCTTGTGTGCAAAATATGTGTTTAAGAGCAACCGATTTAGGTTTAGGAACTCTTTGGATTAGAGATATTGTATATGTTGCAGAAGATGTTGCCAAAATGCTAGGCCATAATGATATGGAACTTAATTGTGCTGTATCTCTTGGATACCCAAATCAATCTCCAAAAATGAGACCTAGAAAAAATTTAGAAGATGTAATGGAATGGATTTAAAAAATTGTAGTATAAATATAAAAATAGGAGCAAAAACATGAACAATAGAGAAAAACTATCTTTTGGTTCAAAAATTATTATATTAGATAGAGCAATAGGAAACATTCTTGATTTATTTTCAAATACTTTTTTAACAGCATACTTTTATAAACTTACACAAGACAATATGATTTATATTTCAATTTATTATATCATTGTATGGATTGCTGCTACAATTGGAGCGCTATTAGTAGGGAATTACATAAAAAGAAAAAACAAAGTAGTACTATATAGATATGGAATTGTAATATTAACTGTATTCATTCTTTTAATAATTATATTAAATGAAAAAATATTAGATTATGTATGGTTAATGGCTATTATATATGGTATATCGGTATCTACTACTGGATTTCCTTTTAATATGATGGAGTCTGAATTAGTTAATGATAAAGAAAGAACAAAATATATAGGATATAAACATGCTTTTGGAGAAGCAACAAAAGTGATTGCACCTATATTTTTAGGTGCCTACATTACATATACTTCATATAAAACCGCTGCTATGCTTGTATTAGTATTTTCTATAATAAAACTAATCAATAGTTGTTTTATTAAGAATGTAAATGTAGTAAAAGAAAAGATAAATTTAAGGAAATTTATAGATACAGCAAAACAATACACACAATACCCTATATTAAAAATGTATATAATTGAATTCTTGAAAGGCATAACAGTTAATGGTGTTTTAGATAAAATAATTGCATTATTGATTATATATGAAGTAAAAACTGACCTAAATTTAGGAATATGGTCTTCGTTTTTCTCTCTTTGTATGATTCTTACTATGTTTGTATTTGCAAAAAAATATAATAAGAACAATTCAAATACAATATTAACAGTATGTTCTTTTAGTATTATAGTAAGTTTTATATTGCTACTATTTTCAATAAATATTACTACTATTATTTTATACAATCTTGTGTACTATATATTTATAAAAATAGTTTTTTCTATTTCAGAAATAAATTTATTTGACTATTCAAATAAGCCACTATTTAATAAAGAATTAAATGTTGAATATTTTACTTTTAGAGAAATATTTTTAAATTCGGGAAGAATATTAGGCTATGTAATCTTGCTAATTATAGGACTTACACATAATTTAGAATATCTAAAAATCTTTTTCTTATGTATGACAATTGCTTTAATAATTACTATTAAAATGAGTAAAAATATAAATACAAAAAAACAAGAAAAAATCTAAGAAAAGTGGCTTCGCCACTTTTCTTACTGTAACCCAACTAATTTATTATAAATTGACTTGCTAATTTATCTATTGTAATTCCACCTTGGTTTTTCCAATCAATTTCAATATTGTTAAATCTTTCATCTTGGAAATTATTTAGTATTTCAATATCTTTTGGATCTAAATTAAAATTTAACGATTCTAAGTTGCTGTCTATATTTTGTATTGTATTTGTTTTAATTATTGTATTTAGTCCTTTTTCTTTTATTATCCAATTAAGCAATATTTGATTTTGTGTTTTATCGTATTTAGTTGCCATTTGTAATAAAAATGGATAATTCATTTTTGCTATATTATTTCTTCTTAAAGCTTGATAACACACAAATTTAATATTATTTTTTTTACAAAAATCTATTAGTTCTATGTTTTCGTAATATTTACATTCTAGATTATAAACACCTTCATAACTAAATAATTTAAAATTCTTTTGAAGCTCTTTTAGTGTTTCTATGCTAGTATTGCTTGCAGATAAATATTTAACTTTTCCCTTCTTTACTAATCTATTCATTTCATCATATGTTTCTAATAATGGAAGTTTTGACGCATATGACACATGTACTTGCAAAGCGTCTACATAGTCTATATTCATTCTTTTTAAATATTCATCTAATTGTTTTTCTACATCTTCTCTTTTTTCAATATATGGCTCTAGATGGCAAGCAAGAAATATATTATCTTTATTTACCTCTTTAAAAAAACTATTTAAAAAATTTACTACATTATAATTATCATACATTAAACTTGTGCTCATAAAATTCTGTCCTTTTTGAACAGAATGTAGAAGTGCCTTTAATGTTTTTTCCTTATTTTCTAAATCTAGTTTAAATGTACCTATTCCTATAGGATTTATCTTGTCAATTTCCATTTTTATCATCCTTTCTAACTAATTTGTTTTTATCTTTAAATCTTATCACCACATTACTATAAACTAATTGATATGTCATTGAAACTAGTTGTCCAATAACTGTACAAAATGGTGTAGGAATAAACGAAAGCATAAACCTAATTGTGTTCGAAATTTGTTTATTTATTGTTGCCTTTATTGCTGAATATTCTATTTGCATATAACATATTTTTATATTATATAATGGATAACCAATAAAAGTTATTATCTCAAGTCCAATATATATTAAAGTTATATCTAATTGAGTTTTATAAATTGGATATAATATTCCAAACATTGCTACAATTGAAGCCAAAATCAATCCTATCAATTTAAAGGCATTCTTTAAATGTTCATTATATTTAAATTTATTTTTTACAATATCTATTCTTGCTGCAACTCCTATACTATATGATATATCCCATTGCATATCTGTAATTAACGTTGAAAAAGATACTGCTAGTGCATAATTTTCTCCATATTTAAATATATTACTTAATCCAAATAGATATATTAGTAAAAACATTATAGAAGTTGTTAAATCTACAGAATCATATTTTATCCATTTAAATATATTTATAGAGAATTTAAATTTTTCTATATTTTTAAATAAGATAAAAATTACTATAATTGCAGTAGTAACTAATGCAATAGTAGCAACTATAATTTGATTTTTAATAAAAATTGCAGGAATAATTAAAAACACAAAATTAACTATATTAAATATTGTAGATAATTTATTTGCTTTTTTATTTTCTTCTTTATAATGTAATTTATTTATTATTAAATATAGTACTAATTGTAAATAAATTTGTAATACTGAGTATATTCCAAAAACTCTATACTTATCCACATCCATTCCCATAAATGCTATGTATTTATCTATATTTATAGCAATTGCACCAAATGTTAATAATCCAATTATAATCCCTAAAACAATTCCAGAATTTATTGCATTTTTATTATTTTCTTTATATGCATATACATTACTACCAACTCCAAATAATGATTTATATATACTCATTATAAATTGTATTGGATAAGTTAGAGAAAATATATTTATTAAATTTGGCTCAATTAGTATTCCTAATAAAAAATAACTTGCTATTGGAACTATTGATGTTACTAATATATCTAAACTTATTCTTAGTAATCTTTTCACAAATTTTGCTCCTTTTAATATTGTAAATTTTAGTAAACATGATATACTTATACTACAAATATACAATAATTTCAATATGTGGAGGTTTAATGTGCACGAAGAATTTATGAAAATAGCATTGCTAGAAGCAAAAAAAGCATTCGATAAAGAAGAAGTACCTGTTGGTGCTGTTATTGTTCAAAATGGAAAAATTATTGCTAGAGCTCATAATCTAAAAGAAACAAAAAATGATACTACAAACCATGCAGAAATTTTAGCAATTCAAAAAGCAAGTAAAAAGTTAAAAAAATGGCGACTTACAGATTGCGAAATGTATGTTACTTTAGAGCCTTGCAGTATGTGCGCAGGTGCGCTAATAAATTGTAGATTAAAAAAATTATACATTGGAACAATGGATACAAAAACTGGTGCTTGTGGCTCAGTGTTAAACCTTTTAGAAGATTATAAATTCAACCATATAGTCGAAATAGAAACTGGCATCTTACAAGAAGATTGCGAAAAAATTTTAAAAGACTTTTTTAAGTTTTTAAGAAAAAAAAGAAAGGATTAGTTTATGGGTAAACATTCTAGACAGAACGAGAAAATAATTAAGAAACCTTTAATAATTATTGCTTTAGTTATAGTTATTGCAACAATTGTAATTTTTTCTATCCGTTATAATGTAGAAGGAGAAAAAAAATTACCTTTTATAATTACAAACATTAGGATAATTAGTACCGCACAAGCAAATATTGTTGGTGATAATCAAAACGATTTAAATATTATTCAAACAAACGATTTTTATTTTTATTTAGAAAAAAATCCAAAATACAAAAAAGAAGACTCTATTTCTAAAGTTACATTCGAAAATTTTAATATAAAAAAATCAACAGAAAAAGGTACAGCAAATGTTTATATCCCTGCTCCAAGTAAAGCACTGCCTTATTCATATACAGATGAATACAAAGTACAAAATAGTATTTGTTATAATGGTTCTCTTAGCACTAACCTTCCTGCTCTAGAAATAGGCAATCAAGAAGGTCAAATTGGATTTAGCATAGCTTTAAGAGATTTAGGAATTTATACAAAAGATAATGAACCTGTAACTTATGATGGAACAATATTATCAAAACTAAATTTAACTAATGAAGATATTTCTATGGAAGTTTCATTTGATGTAATAATAGAAACCACTTCAAATAAAAAGTTTAAATCAACACTTATCTTTAATTTACCAACAGGAAATATAGTAGAAGAAGGCAGAACATTTTTAGATAAAAATGATTTTAATGATGTTGTATTTAAAAGATTTTAAATTTTCTAGAAAAAGTATTGCAAAAGGTATTGCAATTCAATAAAATTTGTGTTATATTATATAAGCAATTTGATTTTAATTGCTTATTTCGGGGTGTGGCTCAGTTGGTAGAGCGCGTGGTTTGGGACCATGAGGTCGCACGTTCGATCCGTGTCACCCCGACCATTATTTATATGATAAAAATTAGTAATAGCAAGTATTATAGCACTTGCTATTTTTTATTTTATTTAAAAAAGCGACGGAAAAGTGACGGATTTATATAAAATGAATTTCCACCTATTCTATATTCAGTATAATATATTTCAATTTTTTATTGATATACAATAATTTCTGTGATATATAATAAACATATAATACTAAATTTAATGAATAGAAGTGGGGAAAATGAGAAGAAATATATTTGATTTACTGAATAATAAAGAAATTAATGTAGAGAGAGAATATATAAGAATACATAAATTATTTGAAGTAGACACTTATTACATTGATTATGGTTCATATTCAATGTGTAAATATATTAATGAATATTTCTTTAAAAATTGGTCAAAAAGAGGGCGAAATATCTCAATAGATGATATGTTTACTAGCCTAAATATTAGAGACAGAAATGGCTTAAAGGAAAATACTATAGAAAATTTACTATTATACATAGAAGTTATAATAAATCTAATTTCAATATCTAATATCGAACGTAATCATAAAAATATGAGTCACAATGCTAATATTTATAACCTTCTCAATAATAATATATACACATTATTAGAAGATTTGAATTATGAAACAAAAGAATTATCTGATAATCAAATTGTTATTGTAGAAAAAGATTCTATCCTATCTGCAGTAGCAGAAACAAATAAAAATGTAGCTGATAACGTAATAGAATATAGAAGATTTATCTTGAAAGGTAAAATAAATGAAAAAAGAGAAATATTAAATTTATTAGCAAATGAAATAGAAGGATTAAAACAGGAATTTAAATCTACTACTTATTCAAACTTAATGGATGATGTACAATTTATGTTAAATAATCTGAATATACGACATAATAATAAAGATGGTAAATATAAAAAACAATATGTTATAGATTTACCAGAAAAAGAACTTGAGGATTTATATGATTTAACTTTTGATATGATTTTATCTATATTTACAATATCTAGATATTTAAAGAATAAACATACAATAGAAAACTTAAAAAGTAATATCAAATAATATAATCATTAACCCGAAAAGAAGCGGAAATTATTTTTAATTTAACCGCTTCTTATGTTATTTTATACTGATTTAAGTTGTAGAAAATTATCCATTTTATCGGCTACCTCTTTAAATCCATTATCAAAGAAATGTGAATATATATTATGTGTTATTGATACATTTGAATGTCCTGCCCTTTTGCTTATTATTTGTGCTTGTATTCCACTAGATATTTGTAAAGAAATAGATGTATGCCTTAATCCGTGAAAAGTAATATCTTTTAATTGATATTTTTTTATAATCTGTTTTAATATCTTATATGGTCTATCAGGGTGCATATCTTCTCCATAATCTGTTGTAAATACTCTTTTTGAATTTTGCCATTTACTACCTAACAATAATCTATTTTCATCTTGTTCTATTTTATATCTTCTTAATACTTTAAGTGTAGTTGGTGTAATATAAACAATTCTATTACTAGTATCTGATTTTGTTGATTTTTCAAAAGTTCCATATCCTGCAACATACTGTGTGGCTTTATTTATATTTATTGTTGACTTTTCAAAATCTACATCCTCCCAAGTAAGCCCAGTAAGTTCTCCCCTTCTACATCCACTATCTAATGCTAATAGAATAACTGCTTGATATTTAATTGGTTCGTTTTGTAATACTGTTATCAGTTCTTCAACATCTTCAGGAGAATAACATTGTATTTCCTTTTTATGCACTTTTATTGGCGTAACATTTTTATTAGGATTATTATATAAATATCCCCATTTAATAGCACAATTTAGCACTTCTGATACTAAAGTATAATGATGCTTAATTGTTTTGTCTGAATACCCTAATTCTTCTTTTCGATTAACTTTGCAAGTTTTTAATTCACTATAAAAATCTTCTAATATTTTTACATTTATATCTTTTAATTTTATATGTCCTATACTATTGCATATGTTTTTACAATATCTTGTATATTCCTTATAGGTCTTTATTCCTAGATTATTCTTCTTTTTGTTTAGCCATTCATCTATTAGTTCTTGCATAGTCATATTATTTTTTCTTACATAAGTATTATTCTTTAATTGTATCTTCAATTCATTTTCACGAAGTACTGCTTCTTTTTTTCCACCATAAAATGTTTCAGTATGCCTAATTCTTTTTGTTCCATTATATCCTATAGGAACATCAATTTTATACTTCTTATTTCTTATCAGTTCTTTTACTGCCATTTTTCTTTTCCTCCTTTTTCTGATTTTTAAAATAAATTTCTTTATCTAACAAAAAAGTTAAGAATTCATCTCGTGATATCTCTCCATTTTTATACTGTATTTTTTTGTTTTTCACATATTCTATTTGAAAATCTTCTAAATCTTGTTCACATTTTTTAATTTTATCTTTATCTTTATAATGGAAATTTTCTGCATCATTTATTCTTTTTCTTAATAAATTGCAAACTTTATTATATTGATTTTGAATAGGGTTATTCTTTCTCTTTTCTGAAGAAGATGTTTTTCTAGAATATTGCAAACAACTCATAGTATTATCGTATGGGCTAATATATGGACAAAAAGTTTCACTTTTTCTTGCTACAAAAAATTTATCACAACTTCTACATTTTTTTATTTTATAACCTTTTTCAAATATATCAAATAGACTAGCTACTATTACCTCTAAAATACTATTACAATCATAATCTTTATTTAATTCTATAGTATTATAACTATTATGAATGGCTTGTAATTGGTATTCTAAATTTAATTCTTTATTTCCATCATCCATTTCATAGTTACAATTTGCAAAACATTTACAAGATGGTAAATTAGATAAATGTAAAGAAAATCTTATAAAGGATAAAAAAGTTTTGACATTGCAATATTTATCATCACTAATACATTTCTTTAAGTATGTTTTTAAATATTGTAACCTAACATCTTCTTTCCATTGTTTATTTTCGTCTAGATTTCCTAATAGATATAATGTAAAGTTGCCTAGTAATTGATAAGTTCTAATGGTTATACCTGGTAACTGATAATATTTAGCAGAACTCTCGTATAGTTTATTTAAATTTTTATCTTCTGTATCAATTATTTCATATTCAAAATCTTTTATTAGTCTATACATAATTGAATATTGTTCCATATAAATACCTCCTTAAAAGTATGTTTATTAAATTTTACAACAACAACATACTTTTGTCAACAGAAAGTATGTTGTTGTTAAAAAAGTATGCTCGATTTTGCTTAAAAAATACTTTTTTCTCTTTACTGATTTTATATTGTAGTTGTTGTAAACTCAAATTATAGGAGGTGATACAAATGCAAGAAAAAAATGCTGATATAAGAGAAGCCATAAAAGAAAACAACCTAAAATTTTGGCAAGTTCGGATTAGCTTTGCGGACTAAATGATGGAAATTTTTCTCGACTACTTAGAAAAGAATTATCTAACGAGAAAAAACAAAAAATTTTCAAAATTATAGAAGAATTAAAAAATTTGGGGGAGGATTAGTATATGGAAAGTAATAATAATAAAATTCTCAACATAGCTGAAACAGCACAGTTTTTGCATATAAGTAAAAGTATGTTAAGAAAACTTATTTATGAAAAAGAAATTGATAACTTCAAAATAGGCAATAGATATTTTTTTCAAACATCCGATTTGCAAGATTGGATAAATAGTAGAATTATAGGAGGTATAAACAATGAATAATGAAGAATATGAAGGAAATGAAGATGAATTTATATTAAATAATTTTCCACCCTACGAAGTAGAAGAATTAACAAAAGAAGAAATATTAAGTGATACAGTAATGGATTATTTAGTAGCTTTAAAAACTTCAAGTGAAAAGATAAGAAAAATTGAAAAATTAAAAGAAAAAGCAAAAGAACTTAAAGTGTTAAGTGCTTTTAATAAAATTTATAAAATGAAAGAGAAAGAACTTGGGATACAAAATCTTGAAAAAGCTAATGAAGAAAATGAAGTAATGTTTCCTGAAATAAGTGAAGCTTTATATAATCCTAATAGATATGAGATAACAAAAGAAGGAGTAATATTTGAAAAAATACCTAATGTAGGTTCTGTATTAGTATGTTATCACCCAATATTACCAGTAGACAAATTTGAAAACTTAGAAGATGGAAGCATAAAAATAAAACTAGCCTTTTATGTAGATAACAAATGGAAATATGTTATAGTAGATAAATCAACAATTTCAACTACACAATCCATTGTAAAATTATCTGATGTGGGCATAGCTGTTAATTCAGAAAATGCAAAATTTTTAATAAAATTTTTAGCAGAAATAGAATATTTAAACAAAGATATTATTCCAATAAAAAAATCAGTTGACAAATTAGGATGGATTAACAATAAATTTATTCCATATTCAGATGAATTTTACTATGTAGGTGATTCAAGTTACAAAGAAATGTTTGAATCAATCCAATCAAAAGGGACCCCTAAAATATATTATGAAGAGTTGCAAAAATTAAGAAAATCTAGTCTAATATTACGATTTATGATGGCAACCAGCTGTGCTAGTTCTTTAGTAGAATTAGTTCATATAAACACATTTATTGTGCACTTATGGGGAAAATCTGAAGTAGGAAAAACTTTAATGTTGATGGTATGTGCTAGTATTTGGGGAAACCCTAAAAAAGGAAAACTATTAACTACTTTAAATAGCACAGATGTTGCTTTCGAAATGTTGAATAATTTAATGAATAGTATACCATTATTTATAGATGAATTGCAAACTATAAGTAATGAAAAAACAAATACAGATGATTTAATTTATAGATTAACAGAAGGAAAAGGAAAAGATAGAAGTAATAGAGAGCTTGGTTTAAGAAAATCTACTAAATGGGATAATATTATATTATTAACAGGAGAGCAACCTATTACCAGCAGTAACTCTAAAGAAGGAGTTAAAAACCGCGTAATAGAAATAGAACAAAATGAAAAGATAGTAGCAGATGGAAATTCATTAGCTAATTTAATTCTTAATAATTATGGCTTTATAGGTCCAAAGTTTATAGAAATTATTACAAATAAAGATAGCATAAAGGAAGAATATAATAGCATAAAAGCTGAATTACAACAATATTGTAAATATTCTAAGCAAATAGAATCTATGGCTATAATATTATTAGCAGATAAAATTCTTTCAAAAGAAATATTTAAAGATACTCCGATTACTTTAGAAGAAGCAAAATATTTCTTTTGAAAAGATACTGATGAAACAGAAAGGTATATAGAACTTATTATTGATATTGCTAATTCTAATATAAATAATTTCTACGATAAAACTAAAAGTATTGATGCATTTCCAAAAGGTAAACTTTGGGGAAAAGTAGATAAAAATAATAATGAAATTGAATATTATTATTTTATACCTAACATATTAAATGAAGCTTTAAAAAAAGAGAATATTAATCTAGATGGAATAAAAGAAAAATTAGTATCAAAGGGATATTTAGTTAGAGGAAAAAACTCTTATACCATTAATAACAAAATTGGAGAAACTCAACACAGAATGTTCAAAATAAGGAATATTTATTTTGGGAAAAAAGATACAGAAGATTACAAGTAGGTTACTATATCATATGTAACTGTTCAAATTACAGAAATATCAACAAAAGTAATATTATTACTATATATAGTTACATATAAAACTAATAAATATATTTATATAAAAATAAAAAATAAATAAATTCTAATTTTTAATTATAAATATACTTAATATTTAATAAAAAATGCTGTAACTATGTAACTGACCTATATAAATGTTGGAATATTAGGATTTTAATGTTGCTATTCTATATGTAACTGATTAAATAATATTTAATATATGGGGGAACTATTCTTTTAATAGGCAAGGATTACCTCCAGCAATTTTTAAGAAGGCTAATAGCAAAATTAGTCTTTTTATTTTTTAGTTTATTTCTTCAATTTCTTTTATAAAATCTTTTAACATATCTTCCATAGAAACATTAAATACTTTGCATAAAGCACAAAACTCATATTCTTTAACAACTCTTTTACCTGTTTCAATATTTTGTAAAGAAGATTTTGGAATATCAATACCAAGCAATAATAGTTTATTTGATAATTGGCTTAAAGATAGATGTTCCGCTTCTCTATATCTTTTTACATTATTTCCTATTACATTCAACTTTCCATTATACTTTATAATTTTATTCATATAATTAGTCCTTTTCGATTTATTTTTATTGATTTTATAATAGAAGTATGATAACATCGTCTTGCTCGCAATACGGAAAGGGAATAAATATTATGGAAAAGGAAGAAGTTATAAATATGTTAAAGGATGTTGAAAATGCAGTATTAATAAGCAAAGAAGCGGGAATAAAAAGAATTGAAATATATAGAAATAATATAAAAAGTAAAGTAAAAAAATAGATGAATAATGTAAAAACCATTAATTAGTTTTATTATTCATCATCTACTATTGTTAAAAGTTCATCAAAAGAACAATTAAGTGCTTTACAAAATCCCTCTAAGTATTTATAGGATATAGATTTTTTACCAGCCTTTATAGATTTATTAAGATTATAAAAAGATATATCTAATTGGTCACATAACCACGATTTTGTTTTTCCTTGCTCTTTTAATATTTTTTCTACATTTAGAATAATCAAGCAACACTCCCCCTTACTAGTATTTAATATTTTACAATACAACACTTTTAGGTGCTAGCACTTGCAAGTGAGGTTAAAAAGTTATATAATGTTGAAAATTGAAAAATAGGAAAGGTTTTACATATATGGAATATGACAAAGTACTTGATATATTGGATAGACTTCAAAGTTGCTTAGAACACAATTTGATAAATATAGCAAAGGATTTAATACAACTAGAAATTGATAACCTACAAGAAATAACTGAAAAGAAATGCTACGAAACAAAATACAATTTATATTCTTGGTATTGTAGAACTTGTTCTAATTCCAATTGTAACAAAAATGATAGGAGATGAAAGTTATGGAACAAAATAATAAAAATTGTATTAAAAAGATAGTTATATTTGTTTCTGTTTTTGTTGTGTTAATTATTTCGACAATATTAATTGCTAATTATGAAATACAAAAATATGAAACACAAAAAAAAGAAGAAAAATTTAATAATGATTTAAAAAAAGTATGCTATGAGGTATTTGAAAAAGAAGACTTTTCAGAATTTAAAAAATTTATTTCAACTTTAAAAAATGATAATAAAAAAGAAAAAGCATATACTGAACTTAAAAATGAATTAAAAGAAAATGCAGAAATAAATATAAATAATTATGAGAAATCAAAAAAAATGTTAACTGTTATAGAAGATGAACTAACAAATAATAAAAAAGACAATGAGGTCAGATTAAATAGTATATTAATAATGGGACAAGATTTATATACATATAATATATGTTTAATTAATGGAAATAAATCAATAGAAGATGGCGATTATTATGGTGCATATAGAGTATTTGAAACTGCGAAAAATACAATTGCTAATACTGATAAAGAAAAAGTAAATATAATAGCAAAGAAACAAGAAGATATTTATGATAAAGCAAAAGAAGATGCAAAGGAGTTTTTAGTAAGTAGAATTAATAGCTCTGAAATTTCTTCAGTTGATGAACATGCATCTAAAAGTACTGTAAAAGCATACATAGATATTGTTAAAGATGAAGAATTAACTAAACTATATAATGAATGGAATGAAAAAGTTGAAACAAGAAAAAACGAAGAAGATGCAAAAAGATTAGCCGAAGAAAAAGCAAGAAAAAAACAAGAAGGTGTAAGAATTGGAATGAGCAAACAAGATGTATTAGATTCATCTTGGGGAGAACCTAAAAAAATTAATACTTCTATAGGTAGTTGGGGTACTCACGAACAATGGGTATATGGAAATGGAAATTATTTATACTTTGAAAATGGAAAATTAACATCTATACAAAATTAAATTATATTTTATAAAGTAATAATATACCTGAATCTATAATAAAGGAGAATTGAATTATGGATAATAATGAAACTGATACAAGAAAAATGAAAAAACATAAAAAAGTTTTAATAACTATCTTTATAATTATTTTAGTAATTACTTTAGGGTACACAATATATTACAATATTAAGTTATCAAAAGCTAGGTCATTATATGATTTTGACTTTTTTTGGGAAAGTAGTAAAGAGTGTCAATTTTTAATACCTTTTTTAACTCCGAAGTAGAAAAATATAAGGTTGCTGGTAATGTTGGTTTTATGTATAGTATGTATAAAGAATATAATCATCATAAATCTTCTGTAGATGGAATTACAGATGATTTAGTTCAATTAATAGGACGGATTAAGCATATGCAAAAAAAACAGTAATACAAGTAATAATATAGAAACAATAAAACATATTGAAAATGTATACTATAAAACATTAAAAGAAGAATTTTATATTTATAAAGATGTAGCAGATGAAATGGCTGAACAACCTTATGAAGAAATGAGAAGGCAATGTAAAATATGTGCTGAACAAATTTACAGATATAAGCTTAATAGATATGGCTATTAAGTCAAAAGTATAAATATTGACAAGAATATAGAATTAATCATATAAAATATGCAAGTTACTTAAGATAAATATATTTTTTGAACAATTAACATAGATGCTTATATAAAATAAGTTATATTATTGTATTTACAAGTATTTAATAAAACTGTATAATAAAATATGTAAATAAAATTATTTTAAAAATCATACTACTTTTTTTGAACTTTACAACACTTTATTATCATATTGTAAATCCCTAAATGCTTACATACAACGGATATATTGTATTATATATATATCCGTTATATAGATACAATAATCACTTACATTTAGCTTGTGAATTAATGTTACAAAATGAGTGACGAAAAAGTGACGGAAGTTATAAAAAGTTATGAAAAATTATATAAAAATAAAATATTTATAATATTTTTATGGTTGAAATTAAAGCACTTCGTACAATTTTGTAAAAGACTATATAAAGTGCCTAAACAGATTCGATCCGTGTCACCCCGACCAAAAAACTGGATTTTAATAAAATCCAGTTTTTTATTGCATAGAAAATTTTTCTATATATCTCCTATTGTTTCATCTTTTATAAAATACTTTGTTCCAAGCATTTTATCTGGTAAATATTGTTGTTCTACTTGATGCATTGGGTAGTCGTGTGGGTATTTATAACCTTCTCCATAACCAAGTGTACTCATTCCTTCTACTGGTGCATTTCTTATATGCATTGGAATTTCCCCTGTGTCCTTATTTTGCACATCATCTATTGCTCTATTTATTCCTAAATATGTTGCATTAGATTTTTTAGACAACGCTACATAAGTTGCTGCTTCAGATAATATTATTTTTGCTTCTGGCATTCCAATCATTGCTACTGCCTGCATTGCCGATGTTGCAACAACTAATGCATTCGGATTTGCAAGCCCAACATCTTCTGATGCTGCAAGTACTATTCTTCTTGCAAGGAAAACAGGATCTTCTCCACCATTTATTGCACGTGCCAAATAAAATATTGTAGCATCTGGGTCGCTACCTCTCATGGATTTTATAAAAGCACTTATATTATCATAATGGCTATCTCCGTTTTTATCAAAAATAGCTTTTCTTTGAGTTACACAGTTTTTTGCAATTTCATCTGTTATATTTATTATTCCCTTCTCATCAATTGGAGTAGTAAGAACTGCTACTTCTAATCCATTTAATGCAGTTCTAACATCTCCTCCCGCAACATCTGCAATTTTTTCCAGAGTTTCATCCGATATGTTTACATTATATGTACCTAATCCATCTTCGCTTATCAATGCATTTTTTAATATTTTAAAAACATCCTGCTTTTGTAATGGATTTAATTTTATAACCATAGACCTTGATATTAAAGCCTTATTTACCTCAAAATATGGATTTTCAGTAGTTGCACCTATTAAAATAACTGTTCCATCTTCAACATAAGGAAGCAATACATCTTGTTGTAATTTATTAAATCTATGAATTTCATCTATGAATAAAATGCATCTCCCCGTTGGATTTAATAATAAATTTTTTGCATCAGCTATTGCATTTTTTATATCTGCTGTTCCTGCTGTTACAGCATTTAATTTCACAAATTTGCATTTTGTAGTTTGACTTATTACTTTTGCAAGTGATGTTTTTCCACATCCAGGAGGTCCAAATAAAATTATGCTAGATAACCTATCTGCTTTAATTGTTTTGTATAGTATTTTATCTTTTCCTATAACCTCTTCTTGCCCTACAAACTCATCTAATGTTTTGGGTCTTACTCTATATGCTAATGGCTGTGATAAATCCATATATTTTCCTCCCTACAAAGTTTGTAATAATTTTAATGATTGTTTTATTGCATCTTCTAATCCAATTGAATCTAAATCTATTTTCTCTAATGCTTTGTCTATTTCTTTTCTAGTATAACCTAAAACTTGTAGTGCAGCAACTACTTCACTATTTTTGCTATCTTCTCTAATTGCAACTTCTATTTCTTTTGAAGCTGATATTGCCTCTTCTGTTTTTAGTTTATCTTTTAATTCTAATATAATTCTTGCTGCTGTTTTGTTTCCTATTCCTGGTATTTTTACTAATTTACTTACATCATTTGAAATTACAGCTAATGCAAAACTTGATGGGCTTATTTCAGATAACATTGTTATTGCAGATTTTGCTCCTATTCCGCTTACAGATAGCAATAATTCAAACATCCTTAACTCATCATTACTTATAAATCCATATAAACTAATATTATCTTCTCTTACATAGTAATGTGTATATACTTTAACTGAATTTCCTACTTCTCCAAGCCCCTCAATGGCTTTCATAGACATAAATATTTTATACCCTATTCCTCCTGCCTCAATTATTACATAACTATTAGTTTTTGTATCTAAGATTCCTTTAATATATGCGTACATATCGCCCTCCACAAACAAACAAATTTTCTTTTTTAAATATTTTATCATAAATATATTTTTTTGCAAGTACTTTTTTAAATTTATACTAATAGTAAAGATTAACATATAAGTTTCTGTAAAAGTATACCTATAAATGCTATATTATGGGCATATTAAGGATAGGTGATGTAAAAATGGCATTAGATTATAATATTATTGGAGAAAGATTAAAGAAAGCAAGACAAAATAAAAATATGACACAAGAGGCATTGGCAGAAAAGTTAGATTTATCTGTTGCATATTTAAGTAGAATTGAACGTGGAACTTCACAACTTAGTTTAAAAAGACTAGACCAAATGTGTGAACTTTTAGATATAAGCAAAGGCTACATTTTAGAAGGAGTATCTACTAATTCTAAAAATTATCTAAATAAAGAATTTTCAGACCTTTTATCTAATTGTCCACAAGAAAAATACAAACTTATTTATAATATAGCAAAAGTTATTGTAGATGAATAATCACTATTTCGGACGTGCAATGCACGCCCCTACAATATGTAATATATCTTTCGTAGGGGCAACCAGAAAGTCTTCCGTTTTTGAATATCCTATAAAATTTGCCATATATATTATTATATGATAAAATTACTTTAAATCTTGGAGGGCATTTATGGATAGATTTAAAAGTACTAAAGTTGCTGGAATTCTTGGGATTTTGGGCAATTTATTTTTACTTATTATTAAAGGAACAGTTGGTTTTATATCTAGTAGCCAAGCAATGATTGCAGATGCTCTAAATAGTGCATCTGATATTTTTGCGTCTCTTATGACTTTTATTGGAAACAAAATCGCAAGTGAACCAAATGATAATACACATAACTTTGGTCATCGGAAAAGCAGAATATATTTTTTCATTTTTAATTAGTTTATCTATGATTATAATATCAATAAAATTATTTGTAGACTCTATAATTTCAATTGTGAATATTAACAAATTAGAATTTTCTCTTTGGTTAATAATAGTTTGTGCTGTTACAATAATTACTAAACTTTGTTTATATATTTACACTAAAAAACTATATAAAAAGTACAATAACATTCTATTGAGAGCTAACTACAAAGACCATAGAAATGATTGTATTGTTACTACATTTACTTTAATTTCTATTTTACTTACATTAGCAAATATCTTCTGGTTTGATGGAATTGTTGGAATAGGAATATCTATGTGGATTTTCTATACTGGTCTTACCATATTTATGGAAAGCTACAATGTTTTAATGGATATTTCTATTGATGAAAACACCAAGAATACAATATTAGAATTATCAAAAAAATATATAGAAATAAAGTCTATTTCTGACTTATACTCTACTCCATCTGGTTATAAATATGTTATTATTTTAACAATCTCTGTCGATGGAAATTTATCTACATTCGAAAGCCATGCATTAGCAGATAATTTAGAAAAAGATATTTTAAAATTAGACAAAGTATCTAATGCAATTATACATGTAAACCCTATGTAAATTCTTGATTTTATGTAAAGTATATGCTATAATAATACAGTAACTTTTATAAATTTTTTGCTGCCCTATAGGGCAAGGAGGAAATATGCGTATTATACGGCCAATTCCTAATTTGCTTTGTATATTGTGTTTCTTGATTATGTGGATGCAGTTAGATGAGAATATTCTATTCTTACTTCTCTTTTATGTTTTTTTGTTTAGTATAGGGTATTCTATAAATTGCATTCCACTTAAATTTCCGGAAGATGAAGCTTCGCCCTATTTTCAAATTCACCTCAATAAAGTAGTGATTATTATGTTTACCATTACTTTTGCTATTGGAAGTACTATACTTTTTAATAGAGGAGATTTTGATAGTTGTGCTTACTTCATTTGGGTATACTTTAATGTTATTTCCGGATATTTTTCCAGCATATTTGACAAAGCCTAAGATGAAAAAACGACGTAACTATTGTGAATTCAATAGCACGCCATTTTTCTTTTTTATTGCATAGGAAAAATCGCAAGATTTTTCCAGAGCAACAATGTTAAGTTTCTTTGATTCGTGCATATTTGCGAAACAAAATGCACATGTGGCGAAGCCACTTTTCTTATCTCTTTACTTTTACCTTTACTACAATTTCTTCATCTTTGGCTGTTACCTTTGCCTTATCTCCTGGTTTTATGTTTCCATCTAATATTTCTTCTGCTAATTTATCTTCTAATATGCTCTGTATTGCTCTTCTTAATGGTCTTGCACCGAAGTTTTCATCTGTACCTTTTTTAATTATTAAATCCTTTGCAGATTTATCTACTTCTATTGTCATTCCTTGATCTAATAATCTTTCTTTTACTTGTTTTAGCATTATATCAACAATTTCTTCTAAATCATCTTTAGTTAACTTATGGAATACAATTATTTCATCAACACGATTTATAAATTCTGGTCTAAATTGTTTCTTTAATTCTGCTAATACTTCCTTTTTTATTGATTCGTACTCTTTTTCTTTAGAGTTTTCCTCATTTCCTATACTTGAAAATCCTAATGATTTTTTATCTGTAATCAGTCTTGCACCAACATTTGATGTCATTATAATTACTGTGTTTTTAAAATTAACTGTTCTTCCGTGTGAATCTGTAAGTCTGCCATCTTCTAATATTTGAAGTAGCATATTCATTACATCTGGATGCGCTTTTTCTATTTCATCAAATAAAATTACTGAATATGGCTTTCTTCTAACTTTTTCTGTTAATCCTCCACCTTCATCAAATCCAACATATCCCGGAGGTGAACCTATCATTTTAGAGGTAGAATGAGATTCCATATATTCAGACATATCTACTCTTATTATTGCATTTTCATCTCCAAATAAACTTTCTGCTAGAGCCTTAGACAACTCTGTTTTGCCTACACCCGTAGGGCCTAAGAAAAGAAATGAACCTGTTGGTCTTTTTGGATCTTTTAGGCCAACTCTTCCTCTTCGTATTGCTTTTGCAACTGCTGTTACCGCTTCTGATTGCCCAACAACTCTTTTGTGTAGGGTATCTTCTAATTTTCTTAACTTCTCATTTTCAGTTTGATTTATTTTTTGTGCAGGAATTCCTGTCCATACAGCAATAACATTTGCAATATCTTCTGCAGTTATATTTATAATATTTTTTGTATTTTTATCTCTCCATTTTGCTTTTTGTTTTTCTAATTCATCCTTTAAGCTATGCTCTTTATCTCTTAAACTAGCCGCTTTTTCAAAATCTTGAATTGTTATTGCTTCTTCTTTTTCTTTTTTAGTATTACTTAAATTTTCTTCTATTTTCTTTATATTTTCTGGTTCTGTATATGCTCTCAATCTTGCTTTAGAAGACGCTTCATCTATTAAATCTATTGCCTTATCTGGTAAAAATCTATCGTTTATATATCTACTTGAAAGGTTTACTGATGCTTCTATAGCTTCATCTGAAATTTTTACATTATGATGTGCTTCATATTTATCTCTTATTCCTTTTAATATTTGTATACTATCATCTAAATTTGGCTCACTTACTGTAATTGGCTGAAATCTTCTTTCTAGTGCAGCATCCTTTTCTATATATTTTCTATATTCATTTAAAGTTGTTGCCCCTACTACTTGGATCTCTCCTCTTGCAAGCAATGGTTTCATTATATTTGCTGCGTCAATTGCTCCCTCTGCTGCTCCCGCACCAACTATTGTATGAATTTCATCAATAAATAAAATTATATCTCCTGCTTTTTTTACCTCATTTAAAGATTTTTTTATTCTTTCTTCAAAATCTCCTCTATACTTAGCTCCTGCTACCATTGATGATATATCCATAGATACAACTCTTTTATTTTTTAATATTTCAGGTACATCTTGTGATATTATTTTTTGTGCCAACCCTTCTACAACAGCTGTTTTTCCAACTCCAGGTTCACCTATTAAACATGGATTATTTTTTGTTCTTCTTGATAATATTTGTATTACCCTTTCAATTTCATCTTTTCTACCTATTACAGGATCCAGCTTACCACTTTCTGCAAGTTTAGTTAAATCACTTCCAAATTGATTTAAGGTTTGTGTAGAATTATAGCTCGTATTTGTTCTTGTAGTGCTTTCTTCCTCTTCTGTAGTATTATTATCATATTCATTTACCACTTTTACAATTTCATTGTATAGTTTTTGTGGATTTACGTTTAACTCTAGCATTATTCTAACTGCAATGCTATCTCCTTCTCTCATAATCCCTATTAACAAATGCTCTGTTCCTATGTAGTCTGAACCCATTTTTTTGCTTTCACGAAATGCATTTTCCATTACTCTTTTTGTTCTAGGCGTAAACCCCACCGTACTTTCTGCTATTGTATCTTCACGCCCTACAAGCTCTTCTATTTTTTCTACAACTGTATCTGGTGTTACATTTTGTTTTTCTAAAACTTTACTTGCAACACCTCTTTCTTCCTTAGCAAGTCCATATAAAATATGTTCCGTTCCAACATAATTATGTCCTAATTCTAATGCAATATCATTTGCAATTTCTATTACTCTTTCTGCACTACTTGTAAATTTATATGACATATATTTTACCTCCTTTTTCTGCGGACGAGCAATGCTCGCCCCTACAAATAATTATTCATTATTTACCATTCATTACTCACTAATAATTCTTTTAATTACCTCTGCACGTTTTATGTCTCGCGTGTACTCATCACATGCCTCACCTATATATTTTTGAAGATTTGCAGGTCTTGTATATATTTCTAATTCATTTACTTTTAGGTCTGTTAATTCTTCAATAATTCCTAAATCTGTTCCCAATTTTATATCTGATAATAATTTATTGCATTCTGTTGAAGATATTTTTTTACAGTTTGATAATATTCCGAATGATCTATAAACCTTATCTTCTAAATCTATACTATTTTTAGTTAAATAATTTCTTGCAATTCTTTCTTGCTCTATTATTTTCTCAGTAATTAGTTTTAAATTCTTTATAATTTCAGCTTCAGATATTCCTAAGGTTTGTTTATTAGAAACTTGATACATATTTCCATTTGTTTTTGTTCCTTCTCCATATATACCTCTTATGTTCATACCAAAATCGCTCACAACTTCTAGTACCTTATTTATATTGCCAGTTAAAGTTAAAGCTGGTAGATGAACCATAACAGAAGCTCTTAAACCTGTTCCAACATTAGTTGGACAACTAGTTAAAAATCCAAACTTTTCACTATATGCATAATTTAATTCAGTTTCTAATTTTTTATCTATCTCTGTTATTAAATTAAGTAACGCTTCTAATTCAAGTCCTGCTGAAAATACTTGTATTCGTAAATGGTCCTCTTCATTTATCATTATACATATATTTTCATCTTCATTTATTGCTATTGCTTTAACTTCATTCTTATTTATTGCAAAATCTGGACTTATTATATGTTTCTCTATAAGACTCATAATTGTAATGTCATCTATATCTTTCATTCTTAATAATTTTAATCCATACCCAACACTTGGTAATATTTCTTCTATTTTATTTATTACTTTTATTGCATCCTTATTTTTATATTTTTTTGTAAATGGAATATCATTTATATTTCTTGCCAATCTAATTCTACTACTTACTACTATGTCTGATTCTTTACCATTTTGTAAATACCAATTTCCCATATTTTTCTCCTTTCTTTTTAACGGGTTGTCGAAGACGCGACCCCTACAAATAATTTTAAATATGCTGATTATTTTTCAAACTCTTTTATTTTGTCTCTTAATACTGCTGCCTCTTCATATCTCTCTTCTTTTATCAATTTCTTTAATTCCTTTTTTAATTCTACTATATCTGACTCATTATTTTGCTCAGACTTAGTAGACGGAACGACGAGGGCGTCGTTCCCTACATTTTTTTCTATTACTTTAGGTATCTTGCCTTTTCTTCCTAAATATTTACTTTCTCCATGTATTCTTTTTAAAATTGGTTCTATTTTAGAATCGAATACATTATAGCAATCACTACATCCAAATTTTCCTTCTTTCATAAATTCATCATATGTCATACCACAATTATCACACTTTAATTGTTTTGGTTTTGTTAACATTGGAAATAAAGAAGATTCATCATATTCATTTAGGAAATCTCCAAAAAAACTAGAAAAATCTATTGGAATATTAAAATCTAGACTTTGTATTCCCAATTTTTTTCTACATTCATCACATAAAGCTATTTCCTTTTTTACTCCATTTATAACTTCTGTATATCTAAAATTTGCTTCATTTTCTCCACAATTTTGACATTTCATAAAATTACCTCCCTCAAAAATCGAAGATTTTTATACTATTCACTTGGCAACCGATTTACAACTAATCTTCCCCTTAATCTTCTATTAAATTTAATAGCATATTTTTAAATATTTTAGCTCTTAACTCATCTCTTATACTTGGCCCTATTGTAAGAACATTATCACTGGTTGCAACTTTTAATAATTTCGCTTCCTTTTCATTCGTTATTCCATAGGACATAAAATTACTAATGAAAATATCCACTTCATTTGCAGTTATTCTATCTCCTATATTTTGTATTATATGCATTAAATAACTACTTTTTGTTATATTTACTTTTTTTATTTTAATATGCCCTCCGACCACCTCGTTTACTTTCTACATAGTAGCCTTGATTAGGATTAAATCTTGTTGATATAACATAATTTATTTGTGATGGAACACAATTAAAATGTTCTGCTAATTCATTTCTTTGAATTTCGATATAGTCATCTCCTTCTTCAAATAAATCCTTAATAAAGTCTTCTATCATGTCTGATATTCTCATTTTTATTTCATCTCCTCTCTTTTTTGATTTTGACTTTCTTTGACCTATGTAATTATTATAATACTTTTTGAAATTATGTCAATAGTTTTTTTGAATTTTTAAATAATGGGCACAGTGGTGTCATACCTATGGGGTACTCCCACAAACAGTGCCCCTACGATATATTTATTTATTCTTTGTAATGTTTTGCAACCTTTCAGCCTGTTCTTTTTGCTTCTCTATAGGCAACCAATGATAATTAGAACACACAAATTCTCCATATTTTGTAGTATCTTCTCCATACTCTTTTTTTGGCTTTTCTTTCATAAGCGCACCTCCATACTATAAAATATTATGTGTAAAATTGTGTATTTCATGTAAAAAAATTACCCTCTAAATTATATTAGAGGATAATTTTTATTTGGTAATGTTTTATATTAAATTCTTGTTACACTACTTGTTCCGCAATTGTAAAACATATCTTCTGTGTCTGCATTAGTAGTTATCCAATTTGATGAAGTTACATATATTGTTGTTAAGTTGCCACAAGTAGCAAACATACTATTCATATTAGTTACATTGTTTGTCTTAAAATTACTTAAATCTAAACTTGTTAAGTTACTGCATCCACAAAACATATAATACATATCAGTTACATTGCTCGTGTTAAAACTACTTAAATCTAAACTTGTTAAGCTACTGCATCCATTAAACATTCCATGCATACTTGTTACTTTGCTTGTGTTAAAACTACTTAAATCCAAGCTTGTTAAGCTACTACAGCCCCAAAACATTTGAGTCATATCTGTTACATTACTTGTGTTAAAGCTACTTAAATCTAAACTTGTTAAGCTACTGCATCCTTCAAATATTCCAAATATATTTGTTACTTTGCTTGTGTTGAAGTTAGCTACATTTAAACTTGTTAAACTACTACAATTATGAAACATTTGACCCATATTTGTTACATTACTCGTGTTAAAACTACTTAAATTCAAACTTGTTAATTTACTACAATAACCAAACATATCCATCATATCTGTTACTTTACTTGTATCTAAATTAGCTATATTGTTTATTGTTATTAAATTTCTACATTCGTAAAACCAATATGCTGTTGATGTAGGTTGTATTTTATCTACTATATCTACACTTTCTATACTTGTTTTTTTCTTTGCCCATGGCAGTGTATTATAATCAAACTCTTGTCTATTTATATCTCCATAGTTGCTTGTTACTGTGATTCCTGCATTTTCCTTTGTTTCTAAAACTCTATCCGTTTTTGTAAATACTAATTCTCCATCGCTATACAGTTTTACAAATATTCCCAATTTATTCCACTTTGCATACAATGTTATATTTTCTGTTGGTGTATAAGTTGTTCCTGTTATTTTCTTTGCTTCTGTACATGCACTGTCGCTATACCAGCCTGCAAAGGTATATCCTGTTTTGGTTGGTGCTGTTGGTAATGTTATTCCATTATGTGTCCAATGTGCATATAGTGTTTCATTTCCTGCTGGCATTTTTGTATATTCTTTTTTGGTTCCTCCTGTTACTTCTGTATACCAGCCTCCAAATGTGTATGTTGATGTTTTATTTGCAATTGCACTTCCTCCATTTGTATTGAAACCTACTGTGTATCCTGTTCTTGTTGCTGTTGGTAGCGTTATAGCTGCATTGTAATTTGCTTCTATGCTTGTTGGTGTTACACTTCCTCCATTTGCATTTAATGTTAATTTATATTTATTTATATCCCATTTTGCGTATAAGGTTATTGCTCTTGTTGGTGTATAACTTGCTCCATTATCTGTTACTACTTTATTTGTGTATGTGCTTTCACTATACCATCCTCCAAAGCTATAATTTGTTTTGCTTATTGTTGGTAAAGTTACTGTTTTATTCCAGTTTGCTCCAAAGCTTATTTGCACTAAATTACTATTTTCAATAAATATATTATCTATCTTTGTTACTCTGCTCGTATCAAAACTACTTATATTTAAACTTGTCAAACTACTGCAGTGGCCAAACATCCAACTCATGGTTGTTACTTGGCTTGTATTAAAATTACTCAAATTCAAACTTGTTAGTTTACTACAAAAATTAAACATACCTTCCATATCTGTTACTTTACTTGTAACAAAATTGCTTAAATTTAAACTTGTTAAACTGCTACATTCAGCAAACATAGCATGCATATCAGTTACATTTCTTGTATCAAAATTACTTACATCTAAACTACTTAAAATTCTACATCTATAAAACATATATCTCATATTTGTTACATTACTTGTGCTTAAATTGCTTATATTATCTATTCTTTCTAAACTTGTACAACCATTGAACCAATTTGCAGTTGAAGTAGGATATATTGCATCAACAATATCTACCTTTTTTATGTCGACCCTTTCGTTTACCCAAGGTTGTGTTTCGTTTTTTAATTCATATTCTTTTTCTACTGTTATTCCAGCTGATGTTTTTTCTAATAATGTTCTATTTATATTAGTAAATACTAGCGTTCCATCTGAATATAATTTTGCATATATGCTAGGCTCCCATTTTGCATACAATGTTATATTTCCTGTTGGTGTATAAGTTGTTCCTGTTACTTTATTCACTTCTGTACATGCACTGTCACTATACCAGCCTCCAAATGTGTATCCTGTTTTTGTTGGTGCTGCTGGCAATGTTATTCCATTATGTGTCCAATGTGCATATAGTGTTTCATTTCCTGCTGGCATTTTTGTATATTCTTTTTTGGTTCCTCCTGTTGCTTCTGTATACCATCCGTTAAATGCATATGTTGATGTTTTATTTGCAACTGCACTTCCTCCATTTGTGTTGAAACTTACTGTATGTCCCGTTCTTATTGCTGTTGGTAGTGTTATTGCTTCATTATAATTTTTTACTATAGTTGTTGGCGTTACACTTCCTCCATTTGCATTTAAGGTTAATGTATATTGGCTTGTATTCCATTTTGCATATAAGGTTATATTTCCTGTTGGTGTATAACTTTCTTCTGCGTTTCCTACTCTCTTTGCTTCTGTACATGCTTCATCTTTATACCAACCTGCAAATGTGTACCCTGCTCTTGTTGGATTTGGTAGAATTACACTTGTTGTTGTATTTGAAACTTCTTTGCTTTCATAATTTGCTGTAATTGTGCTTGTTACATTATTTTCTGGTCCAAAAGTATATGTATTTTCTAAGAATGTTCCATAGAACTTATCTGATTTTTCCCAACCTACAAAAGTATAGCTTTTTACTATTGTATTTGTCGCCGTATCACTTGTATTAGTTGTTCCTGTATAGTTATAGTTATATGTTACTGTATATTCACTTGTATTTGTACTATTTGCTTTTGTTGGGTTTGCAATTGCAAGTGTTGTATTATATTTTTCTGTATATTTTGTACTAGTACTAATATTTTCTGCTGTTTCTCCACTTGGAGTTACTTCTATACTTCCTCCATTTGGATTTATTGTTATACTTGATTTATTTATACTCCATTTTGCATATAAGAATACTCTTCCATCTGGTTTATATTTATCCCCTGCATTTCCCACAAAATTTATATGTGTACTATCACTATACCATCCTTTAAAAGTGTATCCTTCTTTTGTTGGCTCTGGTAATATTATTGCTCCATCTTCTGTTTCTTCTATTTCTCCTAATGATTCTTCTCCTCCATCTGTTTCGAATGTTATTTTGTTTCCTTCTTCTGTTATATACTCATTCTTTCCCCATTTTGCATATAGTGTTGCTTCTCCTTTTATTATATAGCTATCTCCTGCATTTCCTACTTTATTAGTTTCTTTGCCGTTAATATCACTATACCATCCTTTAAATTTGAATCCCACTTTTGTTGCTTCTGGTAATGTTATACTTGTATCGTAATCTTGTTTTATTTTTTCTGTGTCGGTATTTCCACCGTTTGCATTAAAGGTTACTGTATATTGGTTTGCTTTCCATTTTGCATATATTGTTGTATCTCCTTCTGGCTTATATTCATCTCCTGCATCTCCTGCCCATTTTGTATATGCTTCATCTTCATACCAACCAACAAAAGTATACCCTTCTTTTGTTGGTCTTGGTAATATTATTGCACCATCTTCAGTTTCTTCTATTTCTCCTAATGATTCTTCTCCTCCATCTGTTTCAAATGTTATTTTGTTTCCGTCTTCTGTTGTATGTTCATTCTTTCCCCATTTTGCGTATAACATTACATTTGTCTTTATTGTATAGTTATCTTCTGCATCTCCTACTTTATTTGCATCTGTACATTCGCTATCACTATACCATCCTTTAAATTTATATCCTACTTTTATTGCTCTTGGTAATGTTATTTTTGTGTTGTAGTCTTGTTTTATGCTTTCTGATTCTACATCTCCCCCATTTGCATTAAAGGTTATTGTATATTTATTTCCCATTTTGCGTATATTGTTGTGTCTCCTTCTGGTTTGTATCTATCTCCTGCATCTCCTATTTTGTCTGTACATGCTTCATCTTTATACCAACCCTCAAATGTGTATCCTTCTTTTGTTGGATTTGGTAATATTATTGCTCCATCTTCAGTTTCTTCTATTTCTCCTAGTGTTTCTTCTCCTCCATCTGTTTCAAATGTTATTTTGTTTCCGTCTTCTGTTGTATGTTCATTCTTTCCCCATTTTGCGTATAACATTACATTTGTCTTTATTGTATAGTTATCTTCTGCATCTCCTACTTTATTTGCATCTGTACATTCGCTATCACTATACCATCCTTTAAGTTTATACCCCTCTTTTACCGTTCTTGGCAATGTTATAATTGTATTATAGTCCTTGTCTATACTTCTTGGATCTACCTCTCCACCATTTGCATTAAAAGTTACTGTGTATTGGTTTATACTCCATTTTGCATATAATGTTGAATCTCCTTCTGGTTTGTATTTATCTCCTGCTTTTCCTATCCACATTGTATATGCTTCATCTTTATACCAACCCTCAAATGTGTATCCTTCTTTTGTTGGATTTGGTAATATTATTGCACCATCTTCAGTTTCTTCTATTTCTCCTAATGATTCTTCTCCTCCATCTGTTTCAAATGTTATTTTGTTTCCGTCTTCTGTTGTATGTTCATTCTTTCCCCATTTTGCGTATAACATTACATTTGTCTTTATTGTATAGTTATCTCCTACATCTCCTACTTTATTTGCATCTGTACATTCGCTATTACTATACCATCCTTTAAATTTATATCCCCTTTGTTCTGCTCCTGGTAATGTTATTGTTGTATTGTAATCTTCTTCTATACTTTCTGGGTCTACCTTCCCTCCATTTGCATTAAAGGTTACTGTATATTGGTTTATTTTCCATTTTGCATATAATGTTGAATCTCCTTCTGGTTTGTATTTATCTCCTGCTTTTCCTATCCACATTGTATATGCTTCATCTTTATACCAACCCTCAAATGTGTATCCTTCTTTTGTTGGATTTGGTAATATTATTGCACCATCTTCAGTTTCTTCTATTTCTCCTAATGATTCTTCTCCTCCATCTGTTTCAAATGTTATTTTGTTTCCGTCTTCTGTTGTATGTTCATTCTTTCCCCATTTTGCGTATAACATTACATTTGTCTTTATTGTATAGTTATCTCCTACATCTCCTACTTTATTTGCATCTGTACATGCTTCATCACTATACCAGCCTTTAAATTTATATCCCCTTTGTTCTGCTCCTGGTAGGCTTATGCTTGTATCGTAGTCTTGTTTTATTTTTTTCGTGTCAGCATTTCCACCATTTGCATTAAAGGTTACTGTATATTGGTTTATTTTCCATTTTGCATATATTGTTGTATCTCCTTCTGGCTTATATTCATCCCCTGCATCTCCTATTTTATTTCCCTCTGTACATGCTTCATCACTATACCAGCCATCAAATGTATATCCTTCTTTTGTTGGTTCTGGTAATATTATTGCTCCATCTTCAGTTTCTTCTATTTCTCCTAGTGTTTCTTCTCCTCCATCTGTTTCAAATGTTATTTTGTTTCCGTCTTCTGTTGTATGTTCATTCTTTCCCCATTTTGCGTATAACATTACATTTGTCTTTATTGTATAGTTATCTCCTACATCTCCTACTTTATTTGCATCTGTACATGCTTCATCACTATACCAGCCTTTAAATTTATATCCCCTTTGTTCTGCTCCTGGTAGGCTTATGCTTGTATCGTAGTCTTGTTTTATTTTTTCCGTGTCAGCATTTCCACCATTTGCATTAAAGGTTACTGTATATTGATTTATTTCCCATTTTGCTGTTATTGTTGTATCGAATTCTCCATATGTATAAAGATTTCCTGCTATTTGTCCTCCTTTTGTAACTTCCCAACCTTTAAATGTATATCCTTCTCTTGTTGGTTCTGATATTTCTTTTGTTGTTCCTTTATCTTGTTCAAATTGTTGTATATTTTCTAAACTTTCCCAAATTCCTCCGTTTGGATTTACTGTTAATTTTGATTTTCTTTCTATTTGTATTTCTACTTCTTCTGACGTTGTTTTATTTCCTGCGTTATCTATTGCAGTTACTTGTACTGTATATTTTTCACCGCTTCTTAACATATAAAATTCAAATGTATTTTCTTTTGTTACTTCTGTCCATTTCCATAATCCGCTTTTTATTGTGTATTCATATTCTTTTATTCCACTTTTTCCATTTTCTTGTGTTTTTTCTTCATCATCCGTATTTGCATTTATTCTTACTTTTTGTTTATCTACTGTTGTTGTTATTGTAAATTCTTTTGGTGCTATTTTATCTATATTTTGTATATTTAGTTCTTCTTCTTCCATTACCGCATTTTCTTCGCTCACTGTTCTTGCTACTATTTTTGTATTTTTTGATATTTTTACTGGTCCTGTATATTCTTTAAATGTATTTCCATTATCTATACTTATTAGTTTTTTTACATTTCCGATACTTGTATTATAATTTACTGAAACTAAAACATCTTTATTGGTCCAATCAACTATGCTTGGGAATATGCTTATTGGGTTTGTCATACCTATTTTTATACCTTTTGTTATTTTTTCATTTCCCGCATCGTCTTTTACTTTCATTCTTACTATATAGCTTTCGTTTTCTAAATTTTCAAATGTATATGTTGATTTTGTTTTATCTGTATTTGAAACCCATTCTCCATTATTTATTTTAAAATAATATTCTACTACTTCTCCGCCATCATCTATTGTATCCCCTTTTATTGTTATACTATTATTTGTTTTGTTAATAACTTGTGGCGTAAAACTTCTTGGTGCTATTACATCCTTAAGTTCTACTGCCATAAACTTCATATCTACTAGGTTTGATATTGTTACATCTTTTTCATATTTTTCAGCGGGCTTTATTATAGAAGCCAAGATCATTTTTACTTTTTGTAAATCGCTTATATCTACCTTACCATTTCCACTAAAATCTCCTGTTACCACTAATGTATAGCTTTCTCCTGCTACTTCGAGTTTCATTCCGCTTCCTACATAACTTTTTTTCATTTACAATATTGCCTTTTCCGTCTTTTACTGTGAAATTGCTATTATCATCCATTTCTAAATTGTTTTTTAAATCTTCTACTGTCGTATATGGTAATACTCCTGTTATATAGTTACCATCCTTTTGATACAATTCTCCATATTTTTCTGTGGCTTGAATTTTGTTTAAAAATCCCATAACTAAAATTAACAATACTGCAAATATTGCACTTATTATTAGTTTTTTAGAAGTTCCTCTCTTTCTTTGAATTGTACTATACTTACTCATTTTAATTCCTCCACCTTTTGTTCTATAAATATTCAATTTAATGCTATTTTAATTTGATTTATTTTTTATTTCAAGTATACTTTTTTATTAGAATATATATTAGAACCTAGGGATTTTGCTTATTGAATATATTTATTACATTTCCATATATTTTTTGTCATTTTTCTGTAACGTTTCAAAAGCTATTATAAAAATTTATGTATAAGCATAGGGAAGAAGCAAAAAAAGATTGCAATTTATTGCAATCTTTTAAACTTTGTTTTTATTATTGTTCTACTGGGTAAACACTAACTTTCTTTTTGTCTTTACCTTTTCTTTCGAACTTAACATTTCCATCAACTAATGCATATAAAGTATCATCACTACCTATATCAACATTTGTTCCTGGATGTATTTTTGTTCCTCTTTGTCTTACTAATATGTTTCCTGCAAGAACAAATTGGCCATCAGCTCTTTTTACACCTAAACGTTTAGACTCACTGTCTCTTCCGTTCTTAACACTACCTTGACCCTTTTTATGTGCCATTTCAAATTCACTCCCTTCGTGCTTATGAAAGTTATATATATCTCTTTAATTTTTAAGCTTCTACAGTTTCAATTTCTGCTTCTTTCGCTGCTGCTGTTTTTCTTGCTGTTGATTTTATTGCTGTAATTTCAACCTTTGTATATGGTTGTCTGTGTCCTTGTTTTCTTCTATAGTTCTTTTTTGGTTTCATTTTGTAAACGATTATTTTCTTTGCCTTACCATGAGAAACTACTTTTCCTTCAACTTTAATACCTTTTACATAAGGATTTCCAATTTGTATTTTATCTTCGTTTGATACTAAAACAACATTATCAAATGTTACTTTTTTTCCTTCATCTGCATCTAATTTTTCGAAAAATACAACATCACCTTCTGCTACTTTGTATTGTTTTCCACAGCTTTCAATTATTGCGTACATTATGAAAGCACCTCCCTTATTCGTATACTCGCTAACCTTTAACCTTAGGTAACTACTTAAATGTAGTATTTTTACACCTTGGTCAAGCGGCTTACAGGCATTTATTTTAACACAAAAATCCATATTTGTCAAATGTTTTGTAACACTTTTTTGCATTTAGAATAATATATATCATACTAAAGATTTTACAAAACTTAATTTTTAGGAGGTACATTTACATGGGAAACTGTTGTGATAACGAAATCTTGTGGTTTATCATCTTGTTCTTACTGCTTTTCTGTGGATGTGGCAATATTTGTAATTGCTAAGTGTGATTAAACCTTCATTGTTACTTATTTAAAGGAGGTGAGATTATGCAAGAATCAAGAGGTGGATGCGGTTTCGGTTTTGGTGATAACTGCTGTTGGATTATAATATTATTAATATTAATATGCTGCTGTTGTGGTGGTGACAGAGGATGTTGCTAATTTTAGTGAATTCATAACAATATGGACGGAGTCCTTGACACAATTTTTTTAATTGTGCCAAAAAAACTCCGTCCATATTGTCATTTCTTATTTCCACTTTTCTTATGCAGCTTGTTCTAAATTGAAATATTCCTTCATTGAATTAAACATATTAGATTGCAATGATTCATATGTAACTTGATTTACTTTGCAAAGGAAAAACATATCATTTTTTGCTGGTTCTTTCCATTTATTATAGCTTACTAATATTTTACCTAAATTTGTACATGACAAAAACATATTACTCATATCTGTTACATTATTTGTATCAAAGTTTCTTAAATCTAGATCTGTTAAAGATCCGCATCTTCCAAACATACGACTCATATTAGTTACTTTTCTTGTATTAAAACTACTTACATCTAATTTTGTTAATTTTTCACAATATTCGAACATTTGATACATATTCGTTACATTACTTGTATCAAAGCTACTTATATTTAACCTTGTTAAATTCTTACATTCTAAAAACATGTGCTCCATAGTTTCTACATTACTCGTGACAAAATTACTTAAATCTAGCTCTGTTAATTTTTCACATCCCGAAAACATATATACCATATTCGTTACATTGCTTGTATCAAATTTACTTATATTTAATCTCGTTAAATTTTTGCACAAATGAAATGTTCCTATCATACTAGTTACATTGCTTGTATTAAAATTACTTAAATCTAATTCTGTTAAACTCTTACACAATGAAAACATGCCACTTATATTCGTTACATTGCTTGTATCAAATTTACTTACATCTAGTTCTGTTAAACTTTCACACCCTGAAAACATGTCGTTCATATCAGTCGCATTGCTTGTATTAAAATTACTTACATCTAGTTCTGTTAAACTCTTACATGTATTAAACATCGAGTTAAAATATTTTGTATTACTTGTATCAAATTTACTTACATCTAGTTCTGTTAAACTTTCACACCCTGAAAACATGCTTCCCATATCTGTTACATCACTTGTATCAAATTTACCTACATCTAATATTTTTAAATTCTTACAATTTTTAAACATCTTATGCATTTTTGTAACTCTACTTGTATCTAAGTTCTCAATGTTATTTATTCTTTCTAAGCTACTACATTCTTGAAACCAATAACTTGTATCAGTTGGTTTTATTTTATCAGCTATAGTAACTTCTGTTACATTTGCTTTTCTTCCTGAATAATACCATGGTTCTTTGTTATATTTAAATTCTAAGTTAGATATATCTCCATAATCTTTTTCTACAGTTCCATATTCAGGTATTACTCTATCTGTACTTGTAAATACTAATGTTCCAGTTGTATCATTTGCATTTTTTATATATAATTTAGCAAATATTTGATTTGTATCTATTTTTCCTGTTTTCTTTTGATTTCCTGATGCATCTGATACTTTCATTCTAAATGTATGCTCAACTTCTAAATCAACACCTTGAAATGTATATGAATTCTTTGTTTTATCTGTATTTGAAACCCATTCTCCGTCATCTATTTTAAAGTAATATTCAATTGTTCCCTTACTGTTATCTGTTGTTTCTCCACTTATTGTTATACTATTATTTGCTTTTTGAACTATTTTAGGAGTAAAACTTTTTGGTGCTATTATATCTTTAACATCTACTATAACAAACTTTACATCAAGCCAAGTTGCCGCTGTTACATTTCTTTCATATTTTTCTGTTGGATTTGTTATGCCAGTTATTAGCGTTCGTATTTTTTGTGCATCACTTATATCTACCATTCCATCTCCTTGTGAATAATCCATTGTTACTACTAATGTATAGCTTTCTCCATCTAGTTCAAGCTTCATTCCGCTTCCAACATATCTCTTGTCATCTATTATATTACCATTTTTATCTTTTACTACAAAATTAGGATTTCCATCCATTTCTAAATTGTTTCTTAAATCTTCTACTGTTGTATATGGTAATATTCCTGTTATGTAATTACCATCCTTTTGATAAAATTCTCCCATATTTTCTACCGCTTGAACTTTACTTGAAAATCCAATAATCAAAACTAGTAATATTGAAAACATTATACCTATTATTGCTAACTTCTTAAATTCCTTCATCTTAGAATCCTCCATCTTTTGTTTTTTAACTTAATATTATTTTATTTGTAGTTATTTTTTATTTCAAGTATGTCTTTTTATTAGAATATACTAAATAAATTACGGATTTTATTCATTGAATGTGTTTATTACATTTCTATATCTTTTTTGCCTTTCTTTTGTAACATTGCAAATATTGCTAGGGATTTACATACGCACAAAACAAACGGGGCTTTCTTATCACCCGCATCATGCAATACATCATATCAAAAAATTGATTTTTTTATACAATAAAAAATAGGAAAAATAAATTTTCCTATTTTTTAAAATTTATGTCTCAGACATTCTTCTAGTACATTCCTTCCATGCCAGCTCCTGGCATTACATCGTGTCCACCACAGTTACAATTTTTTTCTTTCTTTTCTGTTACTACACTCTCTGTTGTAAGTATCATTGAAGCAATACTGGCAGCATTTTGTAATGCTGAACGAGTTACTTTTGTAGGATCAACTATTCCTGCTTTTTTCATATCAACATATTGTTCTGTTGCTGCATCGAATCCAAATCCTTCTATGTTTGATTTTACTTTATCTAATATTACAGCACCTTCTAATCCTGCATTTATAGCAATTTGTTTTACGGGCTCTTCTAATGCTCTTAATACTATTTTCGCTCCTAATTTTTCATCACCATCTAATTGATTTAATAAATTTTGTACTTTTGGCATTATATTAACTAAAGCTGTTCCACCACCAGCAACAATCCCCTCTTCAACAGCTGCTTTTGTTGCAGATAATGCATCTTCTATTCTTAATTTTTTCTCTTTCATTTCAACTTCTGTTGCTGCTCCAACTTCTATTACAGCAACTCCACCTGCTATTTTAGCAAGTCTTTCTTGTAGTTTTTCTTTATCATATTCACTTTTAGTGTCTTCCAATTGTATTCTTATTTGTTTTACTCTCTCTGATATTTTTCCTTTATCTCCTGCACCATCTACAATTATTGTGTTTTCTTTTCCTATTTTTACTTGTCTTGCTCTACCTAGTTGTTCTATTGTTGTTTCTTTTAAGTCTAACCCTAAATCTCCGGTAATTACTTCTCCACCAGTTAATATAGCAATATCTTCAAGCATTTCTTTTCTTCTATCTCCAAACCCTGGAGCTTTTACAGCAACAACATTTAATACTCCTCTTAATTTGTTTAATATAAGTGTTGATAAAGCCTCTCCTTCAATATCATCTGCTATTATCACAAGTTTTCCAGATTGTTGCATTAAATTTTCTAATATTGGCAATATTTCTTGTATATTACTTATTTTTTTATCTGTTATTAAAATATATGGATTATCCATTATTGTTTCCATTTTTTCTGTATCTGTTACCATATATGGAGATAAATATCCTTTATCAAATTGCATTCCTTCAACAACATCTAAACCTGTTAAAGCCGTTTTTGATTCTTCTATTGTTATTACTCCATCTTTTGAAACTTTTTCCATTGCATCTGCAATTAATTCTCCAATTTCTGCATTATTTGCAGATATACTTGCAACTCTTGCAATATCTTCTCTACCGTTAATTGGTGAGCTAATTTCCTTTAATCCATCTACTGCAATTTTTACAGCTTTATCTATTCCTCTTTTAATTGCCATTGGGTCTCCACCTGCAGTAACATTTCTTACTCCTTCTTTTATCATAGATTGAGCTAAAACTGTTGCTGTTGTAGTTCCATCTCCTGCTATATCATTTGTTTTTGTAGATACTTCTTTTACAAGTCTTGCTCCAATATTTTCATATGGATCTTCTAATTCTATTTCTTTTGCGATTGTAACACCATCATTTGTTATAAGTGGTGCACCAAAAGATTTATCTAAAACTACATTTCTTCCTTTTGGTCCTAATGTAACTTTAACAGTGTCTGCTAATTTATTAACACCTTCTAATAAACTTTTTCTAGCTTCTTCTCCGCTTCTAATATCTTTTGACATTTTAAATTACCTCCTAAAAATTTATTCTACTATGGCAAGTACATCAGATTGTTTTACTATTATGTAGTCTGTTCCTTCGTATTTTATTTCTGTTCCTGAGTACTTACTAACTATTATTTTATCGCCTACCTTTATATTCATTTCTATTTGTTTTCCTTCTACATTACCACCTGGTCCCACTGCCAAAACCTCTGCTATTTGTGGTTTTTCTTTTGCATTACTAGCTAAAATAATTCCACTTTTTGTGGTTTCTTCAGCTTCAATCATTTTAATTAAAACTCTGTCTGCTAATGGTTTTATCATAAATATTACCTCCCTTAAATAAAATTAGCAGTCGTTTGCTTCGACTGCTAATAATTTATACCACTTTTTAAAAAAAGTCAATACGTTTTTGTGAATTTATTTTCATTGTTTATATTAACAGAATAAAACAAATATAAAATAAATAAATCGAACAGCGCCTTCTGGTAGCTTTAACAATAGATAGCCCTATTATCGTAATAATGCATTTAAAATATTTTCGTATTATATCGCGTTTAAGCTGTGGCAGATTTTTTATTTTATATTTATTTTATTCTATAACAATCTAATTTATTCCATTTCTTTAGCTGCTTTTACTAATTCTGCAAATAGAGGTTGTGGTTTATTTGGTCTTGATTTAAATTCTGGATGAAATTGTCCCGCAACGAAGAATTTATTTTTTGGTATTTCAACAATTTCTACTAATCTTCCATCAGGAGAAGTTCCAGAGCATATCATTCCTGCATTTTCGATTTGTTCTTTATATTTATTATTAAATTCAAATCTATGTCTATGTCTTTCAGATATCTCCTCTTTTCCATAAATTTCTCTCGCTTTTGTTTCCGCTTTTAATATACATGGGTATGCACCAAGCCTCATTGTTCCACCTTTATCATGTATATCTTTTTGGTCATCCATAATATGTATTACTGGATTTTTAGCATTCTCATCAAATTCTGCTGAATTTACATCTTCTAATTTTAATACGTTTTTTGCAAACTCTACTACTGCCATTTGCATTCCTAAACATATTCCCAAGAATGGGATATTGTTTTCTCTTGCATATTTTATTGTTTCAATTTTCCCTTCTATTCCTCTATTTCCAAAACCTCCAGGAACTACAATCCCTTTATAATCCTTTAAAATTTCTTTAACATTACTTGAATTAACTATTTCTGAATCTATAAACCCTACATTTACTTTTACATTGTTTACAAATCCTCCATGTCTTAAACTTTCCGCAACAGAAAGATAAGAATCTTGTAATTGCACATATTTTCCAACTATTGCTATATTTACTTCCTCAGTAATATTTCTTACATTATCTATCATTTTTTGCCACTCTTCATTTTTTGCGTCTATTTTTTCTAACCCTAAATGCTCACATACAGACTTTGCTAATCCTTCCTTTTCTAAGTTTAAAGGTACTGCATATAAATTATCTGCAGTTGAATTTTCTATAACATCTTTTGTTCTTACATTACAGAATAATGCTATTTTTTGCTTCATTGCATCTTCTATTGGAAACTCAGTTCTACATACTAGTATATCTGGCTTTATTCCTAATGATTGCAATTCTTTTACAGAGTGTTGTGTTGGTTTTGATTTTAACTCGTTTGAACCTGATATGTGTGGTAGAAGAGTTACATGAATATATAAAACATCTCCTGGATTCTTTTCAATTCCAACTTGTCTTATTGCTTCTAAGAAAGGTAAACTCTCTATGTCCCCTACCGTTCCTCCAATTTCAGTTATTACTACATCTATATCATCATTTTCAAAACTATATATATTTTCTTTTATTTCGTTTGTAATGTGAGGAATTACTTGCACTGTTTTTCCTAAATAATCTCCTCTTCTTTCTTTATTTAATACATTCCAGTATATTTTTCCAGAAGTTACACTAGAATTTTTTGTTAAATTTTCATCAACAAATCTTTCATAATGGCCTAAATCTAAGTCTGTTTCAGCTCCATCATCTGTAACAAAAACTTCTCCGTGCTCATACGGACTCATAGTTCCAGGATCTATGTTTATATATGGATCAAATTTTTGTATTGTAACTTTATAACCTCTATTTTTAAGCAACCTTCCGAAGTGATGCTGCTGTTATTCCTTTTCCTAATCCTGATACAACTCCTCCTGTAACAAAAATATACTTTGTATTCATGTTTTTTTCTCCTCCTAATTTAAACAAAAAAAAGATTAAAAAATACTTTTTAAAGTTTTTTTTTAATCTAAATTTCCTCAAAATTTTCTATAGACATTATATCAAATTAATTTATAATTGTATATAGTTTTACAAAATATTATATATTTTTATTTAAAATATCTTTCAATTCTTGTACTTCATCTTTTGTTAATGTAACACCCTTATTCATTCTATCGTGATTTTCAGACCAGTCTCTTAAATCATATTTAGGCTCTCTATCATTCCAGCTAACTAAGTTCAATTCCTTTTTCCATCCTTTATCTGTTTCAGATAAAACTCCTAAATGTTCTACGATTTCATATTTTATTTCTGGCATACATCCATCTCCTTTTATATTATTTATATATATAAAACACTATAAAGTTATAAAATGTAAAGAAAATTTGCAAAATTTGTAAATATTCTACTATTTTCGTATATACAGAAAAGCTAGGCACATGTCCTAGCTTCCCTTTGTTCTCTCTGACTTAAGAGCTTAGAATTTAACCTTCACATTTTCCAACACAATTACTGGAACAAGCTTAAGTTCTTCTTCTTTTGCAAGTATTAGCGAAGCAAATCCATCTAATACGAAGCCATCCTTATCCGTAATTATTGGTCTTGGAAGACTTCCATATTCTTTATAAAGCTCTTTAACTCTGCTATACTCTCTGCCCTTAAATTCCTTGTTTAAGTCTACCCGAACAATGAACTTTTTAATACTCATTTGGGTAAGCCATTCTGTAGGAAAATTATACATACCATTTCTCCGCATAAGCTTTTGTTCTTCATCTACGGTTCTTCGGTAAATTTTCCTATCTGCCTTGTCTAAAAGTAGAAATCTTGCATATTGCTCTTTCGAAAAATTCGATTTTTGACTGTTACACTCTGCACAGCAAGGTTCTAAATTGTTCGGAATTGTTGGTCCTCCCATATCTTGAACATAAGCGTGATCCAGTGTTGAATCTTGTCGTTTCATCTCTTTTCTGCAATAAGAGCATCTGGTTCTTCCCTTAAGGCAATATGTTATATCATACATCAATCGCCTAAATGGAACATCGCCATAAATATACAAAAAACCGTTATTTACTTTGGCATGCCCTTTTAGTTCTTTATCGCCTTTTTTAGGGGATTTAAACCGAAAGTTTTTTGGTAAATCAATAGTCACTGAATACCACCTCCTAATTTTTTTGCTTTTATATTATATCAGTTGTTTACATATTTTTCAATATTATGTTAATATGTTTTTTGATTTATTTTACAAATTATATTGCTTTAAAATGCTTTTAGTGATACTATATTTGCATAAATTATTTTAAATTTTTATTGCCTTTTAAACATATTTATGATATTATAGTTTTGTCGAATTTTGTAATTTTTAGGGAGGTAATCTTTATGAAATCAACAGGTGTAGTTAGAAGAGTCGATGAGTTAGGGAGAATTGTAATACCTATCGAACTAAGAAATAAATTAGGAATTGCAGAAAAAGATCCTCTAGAAATATATGTTGAGGGTTCTAATATTGTTTTAAAGAAATTTGAAACTAATTGTATCTTTTGTGGTAATTCAAAAAAATTATCAGAATATCAAGGCAAATTAGTTTGCAGTAAATGTTTAAAAAAACTTTCTTCTTTATCATCTTCAGAAGATTAAATAAGAGCGCATACAAGCGCTCTTTATTTTTTCATATAAATAATTTATATATTTCGTTTTTATTTACATTTCTGTCTTTTGCTATTTGCTTTATTATTTCTTTTTTCTCATATCCTAAATTCTCGTAATACTTATAATGTTCTTCTATTGTCATACCATTCAACTTATTTGTTTCAATTTCTCTTTTGCTTAAATCATTTCCCTCTACAATTATTACATATTCCCCTTTTGGATATTGTATTTTCTCTAATAAATTTGATATTGTATTTATTAAAAATTCTTCGTGAATTTTTGTTAACTCTCTGGCTAAACATATTTTTCTGTCTCCGAAGATATCCTTCATTTCTTTTAATGTATCAATAAGTTTATGAGGTGCTTCATAAAAAATAAGTGTTTTTGTATCTTCTGATACTTCTTTTAACTTTTCTTTTTTTTCCTTTTTATTTGCTGGTAAGAATCCTATAAAACTAAATTCTTTTGCTCCCATTCCAGATGCAATTAGTGCAGTTATTAGTGCACAAGGTCCTGGAATTGGTTCTACTTTTATATTGTTTTTTATAGCAACTTTTACAACTTCTTCTCCAGGATCTGAAATTACAGGTGTTCCTGCATCAGATACAAGAGCTATGTTTTTTCCCTCTTTCAGTTTTTCTATTAAAATTTCTGTTTTTATTTTTTCTGTTTGCTTATAATAACTTATCAGTGGTTTTGAAATTTCTAAATGATTCAACAATTTTAATGTGTGCCTTGTATCTTCTGCTGCAATAATATCTACTTCTTTTAATACTTTTATTGCTCTTAATGTTATATCCTCTAAATTTCCTATTGGTGTTGCAACAATATATAAAGTTCCGTTCATTTTATTTACTCCTTTTTATTATATATATTTAATATTTCATCTGTATAAGTACCATCTTCATTATAAACAAATAATGGAGCCTGAACATTTAAAAAATCTCCTCCGTTTTTTACTGCTTTTATTAAAACCATATTTGGTTTTTTATTTATATTCGGATGAATAAATCTCATTTCTTTTATTTGCATCTTATATTTATCTAAATTAACTATTATATCTTTTATTCTCTCTGGTCTATGCACCATATAAAGCTTTCCGTTATTTTTTAGTAGTTTCCCTGATATTTTTATTATATCTTCTATATTACACATTACTTCGTGCCTAGAAATTATTTTATATTCATTACTATTTTTTAATCCTGTATCATTCTTTTTATATGGTGGATTTGTAACTATTGCATCAAAACTTTGTAGTTCTAATTTTTTATCAAGATTCTTTATGTCTTCATTTATCAAAGAAAATTTATCTTCTAAATTATTTAATTTCACACTTCTTTTTGCCATATCATATACTTCTTCTTGTATTTCTACTCCTATAATACTTTTTAGTTCTGTTTTTTTGCAAAGCAAAATTCCTAAAATTCCTGTTCCCGTACCCAAATCTATAACTTTACTTCCTTTTGGAATTTCCTTTGCAAAGTCTGATAAACAAACTGCATCTATTCCAAAACAAAATCCATTTTTATTTTGAATAATTTTTAATCCTTTATATTCTAAATCGTCAATTCTTTCATCTGGTTTTAATTCAAATTCCATAATTATTTAATAACCCTTCTTCATATTATTACATATTATATATTACAATATAGAATTTGGTCAACAAAAAATTTGAGGTGATTTTATGGCAAAAGATAAGACTAAAGGAATCCCCTTTCAAAAAAGAAAAGAGAACTTTTGCTGTTCTCTTTATGATATAGAAAAATTTTTAAATAATTTAAGTAAAAGTTTAAAATGTGTAAGTATTGTCAAAAAGCTTAAGTAGCGCTTGGCGTTTGTCTTACAAACGCTTCGCTAAAATCTAACCCCTCATCTGAAAATTTCTTATTTTCTTCTCCGTTTATCAATATTTTTATACCACTAACTTCTGTTAATTCTGTCAAAGTATTTACTATTGAATAAATAATCTTGCTTTCCTCTTCAGCCCCCAAATTTTCCACATTAGTAAATTCCTCAGAAAAATCAATAGATACAATTCCCTTTTGTATGTTAACATTATTCAATTTAGTTCCTTGTGGTATTAGTTTTTCTAAACTCTCATTTTTTGGTCCTTCTATTAGTAAACCTATCAATTCATTATATGGATTATTTAATAATATTTTAGAGTCTATCATTCTTGCCTCTGGTGTTAATTCTCCTGTTTCTTTATTCTTAAAGTATAAAGTTACTAGAGTTTGCCTTAATTGCGTGTTTGAAATTTCTTCTTGTGGAGTATATTCTGTAAAATTAGTATCATTGTTATTTGTTTCTACCTCTTTATGGCTCATAACCCAAAATATAATAAATCCAATAAAAATTAGTAAAACCACTATTAAAATTATAGTTTTTTTGTTCTTCTTCAATATTATCACCCTTTCTCATTTAATAATATTAAAGACAAGTTTTTTTAGAACTATTTTTCTTACTTATCTGTAAAAAACACATCAGATACAGATTTATCTAAATATTTTGATATTTTGTCCATCATTTCTATTGATGGATTTTTTCTAGTTCCCTTTTCTAAATGACTTAAATATCCTATTGATATTCCTGTTTTACTTGCAATTTCAGTTAAAGTTAGCCCTTTCTCCTTTCTTATTTCCTTCATTCGGTTGTGATACATATTATCGCCTCCTATTGTCTTAATAACAATAATATATCATATACCAATTTGACAAGTCAAGTTTTTTATGGTATTTTGTAATAAAATTTAGTTTTTTGAAAAAATTTATATTTTTTTGTCTTTACTGCTAGACAAACTTTAGTTTTTTATATATAATGTTAGTGAAATTATAAGGGATGTTTTGGCGAACTTCCTACATTATTAAGAAAAGAGGTACAAATTATGATCGGTGATATGATTGCAAAAGTAAGAAAAGAAAAAGGTATGACAAAAACAGAACTTGCCAAATTAACAGATATAAATATAGGGCACTTAACACATATAGAAAAAGGCGAAAGAAATCCTAGCCATAAAGCATTAAAAAATATTTGTAAAGCGTTAGATATACCTTATCAACAACTAATGTATACTTATGATAAAACTATTAGTGAAGAACAAGAGCAATATAAGTTAATTGATCATATTGCATATAATAAGGTTATTGCAATTGATAAAATTAGTGGTTTTATTGATTGTCCTGCTAGTGTTCCAAGCTCTTGTGTAGCAATAAAAATTACAGACACAGATATGGAACCAACTTTAGAAAAGAACAGTTATGCATTTTTAGAATTTAACTCTCTTTTAAGTAATAAAGATATTGGTTTATTTAATGTAAATAAAAAAATTCTAATAAGAAGATTTTATAATAAAAAAGGCAAAATAACTTTAAAAGCGGACAATAAAGAAATAGAAGATATCACCCTATCTTCAGAAGACTCATTCTTTATAATAGGAAAATTTTTAACAAAATAATATATTTTTTTACAAAATCTATTGAATATTATAAAATTTAATAATATAATACATCTAACTAAAGATAAACAAGGAGAAACTGAAATGGAATTATTGAAAAATATCTTTTTTAATACAGATAAATTAACTCAAAATTCAACTGTAAAGATATCTTATACTGGTAAATTTTTTCAAGATCAATCTGAGGAAGTTTATATTCATTATGGATTTGGATTATTATGGGAAAATCTTACTGAAGTAAAGATGGAAAAAACAGAAATTGGTTTTCAAGCTGAAATAAATTTAATAAATGCTGATACATTTAACTTCTGTTTTAGAAATGGAAATGATGAATGGGATAATAATAATTGTGCAAATTATATCTTTCCATTAGAAAAAATAGAAACAGATTTAGTTGTTGTTCCTAATGAAAATACTTCTTTATCAACTAGAAGATTAAGAAAAACATATATATGGAGCAAAAAAATTAGAATTGCAGTTTATAAAATTATTACATATTTACCAAAAATAATATCTGGAAATTATAAAAGAAAATTAAAAGCAGCTGAATAATCAGTTGCTTTTTTCTTATATCACCATTCCACCATTTATAGAAATAATTTGCCCTGTTGTATAATTATCTTCAATTAGCCATTCTACACATTTGCAGATATCTTCTGTTTTTCCTATTTTGTTTAGTGGTATTTCTTGTTTCAATTCATTTATCGTTTCTGTGCTTAAAACTTTATTCATATCAGTATCAATTACTCCCGGCGCAATAGCATTTACTCTTATGTTGGATAATCCAAGTTCCTTTGCCATTGCTTTTGTTAATCCATTTAAACCTGATTTTGCTGCAGAATAATGTGTTTCACAAGATGCTCCAACTTCCCCCCACATAGAAGATATATTGATTATACAACCATTTTTATTATGTATCATATTTTTTACTGCCTCTTGAGATGTTAAAAAAACTGATGTTAAATTTGTTTTTATCATATTGTTCCAATCCTCATCTGAAATTTCAGTAAATAACTTTATTTGAGATATACCAGCATTGTTTACTAACACATCTATTTTTTCATATTTATCTAAGCAATACTGAATCATAGACTTTACTTCATCTCTATTAGTTACATCACATTTATATATGTCTATATTGTATTGTTCTTTTAGTTCCAATGCCTGTTTTTCCGATTTATTATAATTTGCAATTACTGTATATCCTTTGTTCTTTAAACCTATTGCAATATTTCTTCCAATTCCCCTCGATGCGCCTGTTATCAATACTGTTTTCATATTACCTCCAAACAAAAAATATAAAACAAAACCCTAGGCAATCCTTAGAAAGTCCAGGGTTAAGTTTGGAGCCGCTAGTCAGACTTGAACTGACGACCTACTGATTACAAGTCAGTTGCTCTACCAACTGAGCTACAGCGGCATTCCAATAAATAAATATTGGTGACCCCTACGGGAATCGAACCCATGTCTCCGCCGTGAAAGGGCGATGTCTTAACCGCTTGACCAACGGGCCATAAATTGGTGAGCTATCCGCGACTCGAACGCGGGACAACTTGATTAAAAGTCAAGTGC
>CAOKHH010000004.1 GCA_948468225.1 uncultured Clostridia bacterium
ATTACCGCTTGGTCTCTTAAAGGATATTTATTGTTTACTTTTCAATGTACTTTTTGTTCTTTCCATCTTTTCAAACGGAACGTTTTTCATTATACTACTTGTTAAAACATTTGTCAACATATTTTTTAAATATTTTTTCTTTTTTTGAGCAAAAGAAAAATTAGTAACTTTATTGATGTTTTTTTGTTGAGTTTTACCTTTTAATATATTACTAATTTGAAAATTATAAAATATATTTTCTTCTGTGCAACAAGTAATATTTATTTTAGCACCATTTGTTATGTATGTCAATACTTTTTTAAATTTTTTCAAAAAATATTTTTTCACATTTGTAATGGCTAGTATGATAGATGATTTCTATAATCGTCCTACATTTATTATCTTACCATAACCAACAACTAAAATCAAGTATTTTTATGTGGTAATTTATGGTAATGTTTTGAATATATATGTATTATTATTTTTATTGTTTGGGGGAATTTTTATGAAATCTAAAGGTTTAGACTTTAAACATAAAGAAGTAGTGAATATAAATGATGGTAGACGTCTTGGATTTGTTCAAGATGTTACTGCAAATTTAGAAGATGGAATGATTACTTCTATAATTGTTCCTGGTAACACCAGATTTTTTGGAATGTTATCTGGAAACAATGATATTGTTATTCCTTGGGAAAATATAAAATGTATTGGTGAAGACATTATTTTAGTAGATATTTAAAAAACAAAGGAACGACTTTTATTTCGTTCCTTTAATTTATCTTAGAATTTTCTTTTTCTAGCTGCCTCTGATTTCTTCTTTCTTCTAACGCTTGGTTTTTCGTAGTGTTCTCTTTTACGAACCTCTTGTATTACACCATTTCTAGCACATTGCCTTTTAAATCTCTTTAAAGCATCTTCTATATTTCCATTATTAACTTTTACTTCTGACATTTAATTCCCCTCCTTCCAAAGTACCAACCTCATACTGTGGGATTTAGTTTTATATATTGTCCTATATTTATGACTTTGTTATTATACATTAAATATATATTAAATGTCAAGACTTATTTATACATATCTCCTAATGGCTTTGCTTCATTTATTCTTTTTATAGCTTCTGCAAATAGTCCAGCAATAGATAATACTGTTATTTTGTCTATCTTCTTTTCATCTGGTAATGGTATTGTATTTGTTACAACCAATTCAGATATAGCAGATTTTTGTATTCTTTCTATTGCAGGTCCAGATAACACTCCATGTGTACATCCTGCATATATTTTTTTTGCTCCAAATTTCTCTAAAAGATTTGCTGTTTCTGTAATAGAACCTGCTGTATCAACCTCGTCATCAAATACAACAGCTGTTTTCCCTTTTACATCTCCAATTATTGTTGAAGCAATAGCTCTATCATCATTTCCTTCTCTTCTTTTATCTATCATTGCTATTGGGCAGTTAAAGTATTCAGCATACTTGTATGCTTTTTTTGAACTTCCCGCATCTGTTGCAACAATAACCATATCATCTATATTTTTACTTTTAAAATATGCCTCTAACAAATTTTGTGCTGTTAATCTATCGCAGTTTATATTAAAGTATGCTTGTATAGCAGGATTATGCAAATCACATGTTATAACTCTATTTGCTCCAGCAGCTTCTATTAGTGACGCCATAAGTTTTGCTGTTACTGGTATTCTTGGTTGATCTTTTTTATCTGATCTTGAATATGGAAAATATGGTAACACAACATTTACTCTTCTTGCGGACGCTCTCTTAGCTGCATCTATTGTTATTAGCAACTCCATTATTCTTTCATTAACAGGTGGTTCTACTGTTTGAATTATATATACATCTTGTTCTCTTACTGTTTCTTTAATTTGAATAAAATTGTTGTCATTTTTAAATTTAAACGAATCAATTTTACCCATTGGTAATTTTAAGTAATCACATATTTCTTTTGTAAAATTTTCTGCAGATTTGCAGGCGAAAATTTTTATATTTTCCATAACTCCCTCCAAAAAGATAAATTTTAACGGTTTCATTATATATGATTATAGTTTTAAAAACAACCCAAAAAAGTAATTTTTTTGACATTATTTTTAGAGATTCATTATTTTTTATATAAAACAAAAAAGGAACGCAAAATTGCGTTCCAATATATTTTTAATCTCTAAAAATCTCGTCAAATTCTTCTCCGTCAATTTTTTCCTTTTCTAAAAGTCTTGTAGCAACAGCATGTAATTTATCTATGTTTCCACTTAAAATTACTTCTGCTGTTTTGTATGCTTTATCTATTATACTCTTAACTTCTTCATCTATTATGGCTGCTGTTTCTTCGCTGTAATCTTTAGTTTGAGCAAAATCTCTACCTAAAAATACTTCTTCTTGACCAGAACCATACATTATTGCACCAATTTTTTGACTCATTCCATATTTTGTAACCATTTCTCTTGCAATTTTTGATGCTCTTTCTATATCATTACTTGCTCCTGTAGAAATATCATTTAATATCAATTGTTCTGCTACTCTACCACCTAATAGTGATACTATATTTTCTTCCATTTCTGTTTTTGACATAAATGACTTATCTTCTGTTGGTCTATACATTGTATAACCACCAGCCATACCTCTTGGAACTATTGATATTTGATGAATTGTATCTTGTGAAGGCAAAAATCTACTAACAACCGCATGACCAGCTTCATGATATGCAACTAATTTGTTTTCCTTTTCACTTCTTACTCTCTTCTTCTTTTCTGGTCCCATTGTAACTTTTATCATTGCATCTTCTATTTCTGCCATATTTATAACTTCTTTATTTCTTCTTGCTGCAAGCAATGCTGCTTCATTTAATACATTTTCCAAATCTGCTCCTGCAAAACCTGATGTGTTTCTTGCAATTGTCTTTAAATCTATATCTTCTCCTAGTTTTTTCTTTCTTGCATGAACTTCTAGTATTTGTTCTCTTTCTCTTACATCTGGTGCAGATACTAAAATTTGTCTATCAAATCTTCCTGGTCTTAATAATGCTTTATCCAATACATCTGGTCTATTTGTTGCAGCTAAAACTATTACTCCTTCATTTGCTCCAAATCCATCCATTTCAACCAACAATTGATTTAATGTTTGTTCTCTTTCATCATGTCCTCCGCCAAGTCCTGCTCCTCTTTGGCGACCAACCGCATCTATTTCATCTATAAATATTATACAAGGTGCATTTTTCTTTGCTTGTTCAAATAAATCTCTAACTCTTGAAGCACCAACACCAACAAACATTTCAACAAAGTCTGAACCACTTATAATAAAGAATGGTACTCCAGCCTCTCCTGCAACTGCTCTTGCTAAAAGTGTTTTACCTGTTCCTGGAGGTCCTACAAGTAGCACTCCTTTTGGAATTCTAGCTCCCATATCTGTAAATTTCTTTGGTGATTTCAAAAATTCTACAATCTCTTCTAATTCTTCTTTTTCTTCATCTACACCCGCTACATCATCAAATGTTATCTTATTCTTTTCTCCTACTCCCATCATTCTAGCTTTGCTTTTTCCAAAAGCCATTGTTTTATTACCACCTTGAGAGTTTCCATTCATAAATAGCATTAAGAATAGCAAGAATACTATAAGTATTCCAAATGGTGAAAGAAGACTAATTACAGTCATTATCATTGACTCTGATTTTTCTTCTAATTTTATATTTCCAGATACTAAATGTTTATTTATATTGTCCATAAAACTATCTATGCTTGGAATTACAACCTTCTTTTCTGTTGTAGATCCTTTTAATGTTATATATGCTTCCCTTCCGTTTGATGAAAGCTCTATATTATTTACCTCTGCATTTTCTATTTTTGTCATCAATTCTGAATATGTCATTTTTCTATCTGAATTTTCTAATATTGATGTTATTAAAACTATAAATATTACCCCAATTATTAACCACATTGCTAATGTTTTTAAACTGTTTTTCATAATTTCCTCCTATGTTTACACTTTAATTTAGTATCATCTTGAAGCTGGGTCGTCGGGGACGCCGACCCCTACAACCTTTCTTTACATTATAACATTTTAAATAATATCATAATATTTTTTTATTTTCAATACTTTGCAAATAAAATCTTTTTATTCTTCACAAGCACTTTTAATCCCTTGGTTGGAACCAAAAATTTATTACCTATATTGTTACCACAAAGCTTTATTATATCTTCTATATTTACTTTCTCTATTCCCTTTGTGTGCTGTTGTAAAATATTTACAACATATAAAATCATTCTATTTTTTATAACTATATCTAAATCATTAAACTTTTTTAAATCTAATTCTATTTCATTTTCCTTTTTGCTTATACAAATATTATTATATTCTTTTTCAACTATTTTATTTATATATTCGTCTTCTTGTGTTGCAACATCTGATAATCTGTTTATTGTACTTACTATATTATTATTAAATTCCTGTTTTATAAATGGTATTACAATATTTCTTATTTTATTTCTTTTATATATATTTTCATCATTTGATTCATCATGTCTAGTTTCTAAATTATTCTCTTTACAATAATTTTCTATTTCTTCTCTTGTACATTCAATTAAAGGTCTAATGTATTTATTATCTCTTTTGGCCTCTATTCCTTTAAGCCCTGATATTCCGCTTCCTCTTAGTACATTCATTATAATTGTTTCCGCTTTATCGTTACAATTATGAGCGATTGCAATTTTATTTGATTTCGTTTTTTCTAAAATTTCATTAAAAAAATCATATCTAACATTTCTACCAGCTTCTTCTACACTTATTTTTTGTTGTTTTGCTAAATTTAATACTTCCGAATGTAATACAAACACTGGGACATCTATTTTTTTACAAAAACTTTTAACATATTGTTCATCTATTTTTGCATTTTCTCTTATCATATGGTTAATATGAGCAACAAATAATTGTAAATTATATTTTCCTTTTAAACTATTTAATATATGTAATAAGCATATTGAATCTGGTCCCCCAGATACACCTACTACAATTTTGTCTCCAGTTTGTATTAAGTTGTATTTTTCTATTGTTCTTATTACCTTGTCCAATTATTTACTCCTTTGAAATAATATTTAAATGGGCACAGCAGTGTCATAACCTATCTGGTATTCCCACAAACGGTGCCCTACGCATTACATATTTCTTTCTATGTTTACAAATTTGGTGTAATTTCCTAGCCACAATAATTCAACTGTTCCTGTTGACCCACTTCTATGCTTTGCAAGTGTAATTTCTGCAATATTCTTCTTTTCGCTATTTTCATTATAATAATCATCTCTATATATAAACATTACTATATCAGCATCTTGTTCTATTGCACCAGACTCACGTAAATCTGATAACATTGGTCTATGATCTTGTCTTTGTTCTGCTGCTCTTGATAATTGTGATAATGCTATAACTGGAACATCTAATTCCTTAGCAAGTATTTTCAATGATCTACTTATTTCGGAAATTTCTTGTTCACGACTAGCATTTCTTTTTCCGCTTCCTTGTACTAATTGTAAGTAATCTATTATAACCATTCCTATGTTTTTTTCCATTTTTAGTTTTCTACATTTTGCTCTTATTTCCATAATAGAAATTCCTGGGGTATCATCAATATATATTGGAGCTTCAGATAGTGGCCCTAAAGCTGTTGCAAGTTTTACCCAATCATCTTCTTCTATTTTTCCTGTTCTAACTTTATTACTATCAACCATTGCTTCACTACAAAGCATTCTATTTACTAATTGTTCTTTTGACATTTCCAAATTAAATATTACCACAGGCACATTTGCTTTTAATGCCGCATTCGCTGCAATATTTAATACAAATGCTGATTTACCCATTGCTGGACGTGCAGCAACTAAAATTAAATCTGACTTGTGCAATCCTGATGTTTTATAATCTAAATCAGCAAATCCTGTTGGGACACCAGTTATTGGTGTTTTTTGATTGTACAATCTCTCTAGTTCAGCAAATGATTCTACTAATATATCTTTTATAGGTGTATACCCTTTTGTATTCTTTTTTTGTGTTATTTCAAATATCTTTTTTTCTGCACTTTCTATTATATCATCTACTTCTTCAGTTTCTGCATAGCCAAGTGAAACAATATCATTTGAAGCCTTTATTAAATTCCTCAAAATAGCCTTTTCTTCCACTATTTTTATATATCTATCTACATTTGATACAAGAGGAACTTTGTCTGGAAGTACTGCAAGATATTCTAATCCACCAACTGCATCAAACTTGTTCATTGATACTAATTCATCTTTTACTGTAATAATATCAATTGGTTCTGCCTTATTATATAAATTAAATATTGCTTCAAAAACTATTTTATTATCTTCTCTATAAAAATCATCTTTTCTTAGTGTTTCTAAACTTTCTATTACAGCATCTTTATCTGTAAGCATAGCTCCTAAAACTGCTTGTTCCGCCTCTATATCATGTGGCGGGATTTTCCCAATTTCCATTTTATTTTTATTCCTTTCTAGCATAGTTTGAAAAAGAATTAGTATAGTGCTAGGCATTTTAAATGAGAAATACCGGAGGTGTACGCTTGTACATTGAGGATTTTCTCATTTAAAATAACGACGCAATATGCTGATTTATTTTTCAAACTTACTCTCCTTTTATATCCATTGTTAATTTTGCAGTTATTCCTTCATATAGTTTTATATCTACTGAAAATCTTCCTAATGTTTTTATTGTTTCTGCTAATGCAACTTTTTTCTTATCTACTTCTATATTACTTTGCTTTTTTAGTTCTTCTGAAATTTCTTTTGCTGTTATTCCTCCAAATATTTTACCATTTTCTCCTGCCTTAACTTTCAGTTTTAATTCTAATTTATTTATAACTTCAGCTATTTCTTTTGCTTTTTGTTTATCTAATTCTTTTTTATGTGCTTCTGAAGCTTTTTTCTCATTTAGCTTTTTCAAATTATCTGGAGTAGCTTCAACCGCTAATTTTTTTGGAAACAAAAAATTTCTAGCATATCCATCATTTGCATTAAGTATATCATCTTTTTTTCCAACATTTTTTATATCTGATAATAGTATAACCTTCATAATTCTTCTCTCCCTTCAAAATTCAAAGAATTTTGTACTCTTCATTATTCATTACAATATTCCCTACCGATGTATCCCTTACAAAATGTAATACATTTTGTAACACATTTGTAATACATTTTATAATAAATTTTAATATTTTTCAAGTAAATTTAAAAAAACACTTGTATCTTTCGAATTATTATGCTATATTCTAAATAGTTATTTTAATAACTAAATTTAATCTTTAGACTATTGCCTTCTTTTTAGAAAGTGTCATTGGGTCGTAAAAATTAAATTAATATTCTAAGAAGGAGGATCCTATAAATGGCAGACAAAACATTAGTATGCAAAGATTGTGGTGCTGAATTCGTTTTCACAGAAGGTGAACAAGCATTTTATGCAGAAAAAGGGTTCGATAATGAACCTCAAAGATGTCCAGCTTGTAGAAAAGCTAGAAAACAACAAAGAAACAATCAATAATTAAAAAAATTCTCACCTAAGGTGAGAATTTTTTTATTGTGAAATCGCCCCTACATAGCTTTGTTCTTTTCACTATATTTCATTTTAGTAGCCATTCCTCCTCTTATGTGTCTTTCAGCCTTATTTTCATCTAGTATTCTTCTTACCTCAATAGCAAGCGCTTTGTTTATGGTTAATAATCTCTCTGAAACATCTTTATGTACTGTACTTTTACTTATTCCAAATTTTTTAGCAGCACCCCTAACTGTATCTTTTGAATCTATAATATAATGCGCCAAACTGATTGCGCGTTCTTCTATTGAATAATTTTTCATAAAGAAAACCTCCACATCGAATACATTTGTTTAATTGTATTCGCATAGAGGTTGTATTATGATATATTTTTAATTTCCGTAATTGGCTCACTTGTCTATCATGCATTCTATCTTGTAGTAATGCATCTCTAAGTCCATTTATACATTCATATACATTCTGCACTCTGTCTGTTGTTCTTTCAACATATCTCATTTGTCGTTTATATGGATTTTGTCTTTCTTGTTCTAATTTATCTATTTCATATTCCATATTTCTATTTATTTGTTGTAATATAATTTTTGGAGTTCTTTTAAATATTGACCTAACTTCTTTTTGTGGAACCAACATTCCTCTGGAAGATTGCTCATCCGCTAATCTTTTTACTTCTCTATCATCCACTCTAAAAACCTTCTTAATTTGTGTTTCAATCGCATATAATTCTTCTGTTAGGTTACCATTATTTTCTCTTTTGTAAGATTCAATCTTTGACATAATCTCATTTGGGGTAGCATCTCTTTGTTCTGACTCTTCTAATTGCATTAGTTTTCTACCTAATTCCAGATTTTTTATTTTTAATTGAACTTCTTTATCTTTTCCAAGCATTTTACCAAATAGCCCTATTTTAGTGCTTCTTAATTCTTCTATTTTAGCACTAATATTTGCAACATTTGCTTGCTTTATCAAATTATCCACTTTTGAATTTAATTCAGTCCTAAGCTGTTTTTCACAGTTAACATCATTGTATTGTTTTGCATTTTCACTTAAAGACATATAATTATCATCACCGATGTGGAACATTTTCCAATGAAAAATTTCCATCTTCTATTTGTGATATTACATCATTCTTTAATTTACCATATGTTTGCATTAGAATTTCTTTTGATACTCCTGTATTCCAAGTCAAACCTAATTCTTTTGCATACATATCATATCTATCTGTAGTTTCAGCCATTTTTTGTAAAATGCCCTTTATCTCACCCATATATACATTCATATATTCTCTTTCAAATCTTTTGTTTTCTTCTAAAGATTTGGCTTTCCTATATTCTGGAAGTTCTGCTTCATACTCTCTATCTACTTTTTGCCTTACCTCATAGCAAATTCCCATAGCATATTGTATCATTTTACTTCTAATACTAGAAAACTTATTTTCCAAAAACTTCATACTATTTGCTATCTCATCACGCTGACGTTTCATATCTTCGGAATCCAAATCACTTATTCCCATACTTAATAACTTATCTTGTTGATACTTCTTTTCCATATATTCACTAACAAGTTGTGGTATATTGTTTATATTAGCATTTATATCACTCAAAAGTTCTTCTTTATTATCAACCTTTTCTAACTCCTGACTTTCTACATTACCACTATAATACTCATATCCATCCCATGAACTCATGTGTTTTATTCCATCTAGTCTAGTAAATGGAGCAATAGCAATTTCATTCTCTCTAGGATGATTGCTTTCTTCTTGTAAAACTCCATTTATACTTATATATGGCACATTAGAGGCAGTGGACAAGCTGAGAATTACAGTAGTTTTATCATTTTCTTCCTTTGGGCCAATAAATTTAGAACCAGCATGTTGTTTTGCACTTAATTCATCTGTTGTAGTTGATAATATCTTATTACATTCCCCTTTGTGCCTTTCTAAATACTTTATTTCGCTCAAAGTAGTTCCTCTAACTACATTTTTTCCGAAATTATGACCATAGTACAAATCTTCACTTTTTTTATATTTAACCATGGCAGAATATATGTTTTTTAAAGTTTCCATCATATCTGCAAAATATTTTGCAGAAAATATATCTAATCTATCATTATTGAATTTATAGATTGTCTCCATATCTCCACTTGTTAATAAATTTATATATGTATACTGCCAATCGCAATATATCTTTAATGCATCTTTTTCTTCTTTTGTTATTTCTAATGATTTCATTTGTTCTCCTACCTTTATCAAAATAAATGGGTTGGTACTATTCCAACCCATTTATTCTTACATTACATATTTTTTAATTAGTATAATACCACCTGCTAAAATCAATGTAACTATTGTTGGTAATACTACAAACATTACAACCTTACCTGTTTTTGGGCTTAATATTACTAATGCATTATCTATATCATCTTCACCTGGTTTTTTGTTATCTGGTATTGAGTCTATATCTTCTGCATCTTTGTCATTTTCATCTTTGCTTATCTCTGCCCAGTTTTCCTTAATTCCCATATTGTCTTTTCCATTTTTCCATTTGAATACTACATTGATTATTGCACTTTCACCTGGTTGTAATAATGTATTTTCTAGTTGTGTTGTAACTATTTTACCATCTTCTTTTTCTGTCCATAATGGGTTATCTTCTGGAATAAATTCTAATCCTTCTGGTATATAATCAGCTACCTCTTTTGCATAGCCTGCTATTTCCCCTTCGTTTGTTATTTTTATTCCATATTCATATTTAATTACTATACTATTTATTTGACTTGGTTTTAGTTCTAGTTTTACTATTGGTTCTGGATTTTCCAATCCATTATATCCTGTCTCAGTAACTTTTGTTGTTCCATTCTCTGTAACCATTACTTTGCTTACCCATTTTAATAATGATAAATCAAAATATTTTAACTTAATAAATTCTTGATCTATATCATCTTCATCTGGATCATCATTATCTGGTGTTGAATCATTGTCATCATCACTATCTTTTGATATTTCTGCTGTGTTTATAACAACTCTTTCTTCACCAACATTTTTTTCTATTACTTTAAATGCTACTTGAACGTCTTTATATGCTGGTGTTTCCATTGTAACTCTGTCAAACGCTGGTATTATATTATTTTCGTCATTTTCCTCTGAAAGATATGTTGTTCTAATTGTTTTTGCTTTCTTTACATCATCTGTTTCGTTTCCTTCTTCATCATACATTACCCATCCATATTTATTATTTACTTCATGGCTTGGTACTAACTCTAATCCAACAGGAACATCATCTTTTATTTCATTTGCAAATCCTGCTATTGTTCCTTCGTTATATACTCTTAATGTATATATTACAATATCACTATTTGCTACTACTACTGGATCCTTTGGATGAACATATTTTATTTTGCCAGTTTCTTCATCTATCTCAACTTTTGGCTCTCTTGATACATCTGTTGTTTTATCTGTTTCTATTGGAAGATTCTCTCCAGTTTTACTTTCTACTTTTGTTATAAACTTTCTTAATGCTAAATCGAATGTTTTTAATCTAATATGTTCAACATCTATATCGTCTTCATCTGGATCATCATTATCTGGTGTTGAATCTATATCTTTTCCGTCATCATCTTTTATTTCTGCTATATTTGTTATTATTCTAGTTGATGTATTAGGTTCAACTACTGTAAATACTACTTTTACATCTTTATAATCTAAAGTGTCCATTGTTGTAGGATCAAATGCTTTTATTATATTATCTTCATCCATTTCTTTAGACAAGTAGTTTGTTGATATTTGCTTTCCGTCATCAGATACCTTCCATAAATAATCTATATTTGTTTCATTATCTATTATAAATCCTAACCCTTCTGGAATATTGTCTTTTACTAGTTCTGCATAAGCATCAACTTTACCTTCATTGTATATTCTAATTGTATATTCAACTGTATCTCCATTTTTAACTAATAATGGTGTCTTTGGATGTGTATAAATTGCTGTTGTTTTTCCTGAACCATCTGTTAGTGGTGTTGTATCAACTTTTGGAATTCTATCTGTTATTACTGTATCTCCTATTTTTGTTATGAATTTTCTTAAGGCTAAATCATATTCTGGCTGATATACTTTTATTTTTTCAAAATCATCATCATCTTGTTGATGTTCATCATAATTTGGTAAATCTTTGTCTGATGGTTTTCTTACATTTCCAGGTTGAGAGTCTCTATCATCTCCACTATCATTATTTATTTGTGCTATGTTTGTTAATACTTTACCTAAATCTTCCTCACTACTTATACCTTTTAGTCTACATACTATTTTTACATCTGCAAAACTTAATGTATCTCCACCATTGTAGGCTTGTAATTCTGTATTTTTCAAATAATCTGTTGTTATAATTCTTCCTGCAGCGGTCCATTTATATTCTATATTAGTTGGGTGATTTGCTACAAATTCTAATTCTTCTGGTAAATAATCTTCTATCATTGTTGCATATCCATTTTCTTCACCTTCATTGTAAACTCTTATTGTATATTCTACTAAGTCTCCAACTTTTACTGTTAATGGATTCTTTGGATGAGTATAAATAGCTGTTTCATCTGTTTTATTTTTTAATGGCGTTGTATCAACATCTGGTACTCTATCTGTTATATTAGTATCGCCTATTTTTGTTATGAATTTTCTTAAGGCCAAATCAAATCCTGATTTATATACTTTTACTTTTACCTTTTCAAAGTCATCATCATCTTCTTGTCCTTTATAGTAATAATTTTTATCTGTTAAATCTGTTTTATTTTGATCTGCTCCTGTACTTTTTCCTCTATAGCTTGGCAAATTTGCATCTGAAACTCTAAATCCATCTGGCTCAGAATCTCTATCATCATCTCTACTATATCCAATTATTTGCGCTATATTTGTTAATATTTTTTCATCTGGAGCATCAGATTTTACTCTACATACTACTTTTACATCTCTATAACTTAATGTATCTGTTTCTTTATTATATGCTGGTATTGCTTTATCTATATATTGTGTTGTTAAAATTCTTCCAGCAGCATTCCATTTATATTCTATATTAGTTGGGTGATTTGCTACAAATTCTAATTCTTCTGGTAAATAATCTTCTATTATTGTTGGATATCCTGCTATATCTCCTTCATTATATACTCTTATTGTATATTCTACCAAACTTCCTGCATTTACTTCTATTGCTTCTTTTTGATGTTTATAAATAGCTGTTTCCTCTCCATTTTGTAAAGGTGTTTTATCAACATTTGGAGCTCTATCTGTTATTACTGTATCTCCTACTTTTGTTATAAATTTTCTTAAAGATAAATCGAATTCTGGTGTTGTAACTTTCAATTTTTCAAAGTCGTCATCATCTTCTTGTCCTTTATAGAAATAGTTTTTATCTGCTAAATTATCCTTGTTTTTTGTATTTCCTTTATAATCTGGTAAATCAGATTCATTTGGTCTAGATAAGTTACTTGGCTTAGAATCTCTATCATCGCCCTCTTCGCTCATTAAAATATCATTTTCATCATAAGCCTTAGTAATTTCTGCTATATTTGTTAATATTGTATCTTTATCTGAACTTTTATTTTCTTTAGCTGTTACTCTACAATAAAATTCTATTGTTACCCAATCTAAATCTAGTCCATCAAATGGATCCAACATTGTTCCTTTATTTTTTGCTGTTATTATAAGTTGATTTCCAGATGTAGTAAATCTATAATTATCTGCCGAAAAGCCCTCTGCTGGTTCTACAAATTCTAACCCTGCTGGTAAATAATCTATAATTTCCCTTGCAATTCCTGCAACTTCTCCTTCATTAAATATTTCTATTGCATATTTTACTATATCTCCTGTTTGCACAGGTACTGGGTCTTTTCTATGTTTATATGTTGCTGTCTTTCCTGTTTTTCCATTTGTTCTTGTTTTTAAATTAGTTTTATCTACTTCAGGAAATCTTCCATCTAATTCTTCTATTGTAACCTTTACATTATTTCTTCTTACTTCTTTTATATATTTTCTTAAAGCCAAGTCAAATTCTTTAACTTCAACTGATGTGCTATCTTCTAATGTTGTTGGTTTCTTTTCTACTACAACAACTGGTTGATCATCATTATTTTTTGAATTAGTCCATAATGTAGCTGTTGTATCACTAGTAGTTGTATATTTTATTTTTAAATTGATTTTCTTAATATTAGTATTGCTTGCATTAACATTATTTATTTTTATGTAGAATCTTCCTTTTCCTACTACATCTTTTAATCTTGCACCACTTGATAAGCCTGATAAAATATTTCCATCTTCATCTGTTATTGTATATGATAAAGAATTTCCTTCTTCATCTGTTACTTGATTTAATTCATCTAAGAATGTAACTTCTGTGTTTCCTGTTTTTGTTAACTCAAATGGTCCTGCTATTATTTGCTTTACAGTTGGAAGTATTGATTGTTGTTGTACTTTTGCTTCCAATGTGTCATTAAATCTTATTATTGTTGTTTCTCTTGAATAATTACTATTTTTTTCTGCTTCTTCAATTAAATATTTATATAAAGCTGTTGCTTCTTCTGCTCTAACTGCTCCTTCTAATGTAGATTGCGCCCAACCTGCAGTTGTTTTTAAATCTGGTCCTTTACCAGATAACGCATCATAAGTAGTTAATTCTCCGTTTGTACTTACATATATTTGTGGAAGACTATTGCTTGAAAAGTTTGATTCACCTTTATTGGTAAAATGCCATAATGCCCATTGTTGTACTACTTCTATATCATCATCTGTTATCTGAATATCTGACATTCCTTTATGATACAAATTACTATTTGGATCTAATATTAAATCTTGTAATGCGTTTCCAAGTAAGGTATATCTAGCCAATCCTTTATCTTCATCTGTTTTATATTGTTTTGGTAAATATATATTATCTAATAACCATAAAATTGAATTATAGTCTCTATCACTAGTTATTCCTAGTATATTCTTAATTCTAGTTCTATCTGCTACCATATCATAATATGTATCATAAGTTACATCTTCCATTCCGCCATTTCCATTAGTAGAACCAAAACCTTGACCAGCTTTTAAACAGTATATAGCATTACTATAATCTGGTGTTCCAGTTGTTTTATCAACTATTTTTAAAACTGGTATTCTAGTTTCACCTGATAAATACATTTGATAAGAGTATTGTGAACTCTTTATAAATGTTTCATATGTGTTATCAGCATTAACTCTAAAGCTTACACCTTCTCTAACCTTTACTACTCCTAGTTTCCAAGTTCCAGTTGCAGCAAAAGTATTAGTACTAAACATTAACACAATCGCAACCATTATAAGAATTACAGATAATAATATTTTTTTCCCCTTCATAATAACCTTCCTTTTCTATCTTTATTATTAAATATATTGTACTATTTTTAAAAATCTTGTCAATAGCCGTTTTTAGCTATTTTTTAAATATTTTATTATATGATTTTTATATTATTACGGAAATATATGTTATAAATCCCATAAAAAAATACTACGCCTACATTACAATTATATTACATTTTAGGCAAAAAATCAACTGGTTATGTAAAATAACCAGTCTTTTCTCTAGGGAATTAGATGATTCCCTACAATTCTATTTTAAAACTGTATAACCTTACGGCATTATCCATTTCCTCTTGTCTTTTAGAATCTAATCCTGAATAAGATTTTAACACTCTTACTGCATTAAATATAATGCTCTTAGCCGTTTCATTTTCATCAAAGAATTTAACAAATTCTAGTTCAATTTCCTTTGATTCATACGGATTTAAGTATATTCCTCTATCTCTTAAATTTTGTATATTTCTATTTTCACTATTTAATTCTAACATTATTTCATATTTTTCTGTTCTATCCGCCAAGACAATTATGTTTTCTGTTCTATTAGTCAATTTAACTTTATACTTTTGATTTTCATAGCTTTGTACTACATCTGTGATTTCAACTTTTATAAAATTATCTTCATATATTTGATGATTCTTTGTATTTCCAACAAAATCACGAATTGAAAGTGATAATTTATTATTTTGTTTAGTTATAACAAATTTTTCTGAATATACAACAAAATCCTCTTTTCCTGTTAGCCCTGTTGCCAATATATCTTCAAAAATATTTACCTCATATATGTATGTATTATCAACATTTGAATAATTCTGTATAGTATAAATTTTCTTTGAATCAAATACTTTATCTATATATTTTTTGAAATCTTCTATATTAGGATATAATTCTTTTTTACAGTCATCACTTAAAATATTATATAGCTTTTCATATTCCTTGTTATTTCCATAAGTAATATATTCATCAATCAATTTTTCTATTGGTTCTTGATCCTTTTTGGGGACCTCCGAATTGTCCATTATAGCAGTATGCGGTTTATAGCTAGTTTGTGGCACTTGTGGTCCTTTAAAATTTTTAAGTATAAAATTTATTACAATTATTACAAACCAAACTAGTAAAATAATTACTATTTTTGATTTATTTCTTTTATAAAAATCTCTTAGCTTTAATCTAAAATCCGTATACATTTTTTCACCTCTTTACTCCGCTTGGAAAGATAATACAAACTCATCATAATCATATTCTCTTAATATAAATTTTTGCTCAAAACTTTCATTGGTACTTATATCTAATATTTTAACAGATATTATATAATACTTACCTTCCCTTTTAAAACTAACATAATCGACAGATATTATTTCAGGGTATTTTTCTTTTACATAATTTTCAAATTTTTCTAAAGTATCAAAATATGTATTTTTAAATTCATCATATAGCATATTATATGCAGTTTCAAAGTTTCCATTTTCAATATTATTTATATACTTAGAAAAATAAAATGTAATTCTATCTTTTTCTGACATTCCATCAAGTTTGCTTACACTTGAATCTTCGAAATATGTTGTTTCCCTAGGGTTATCTGTTGTATTTGTTTTCTTTTCATTTTGCATAGTTACAACCGCCATTAGTATTAGCAATATTATTATAAACAACACAATTAACAACAATACTCTGTTTTTCTTTTTTTTCATATTAAACACCTCTTTTTTGATGTTTCTTTCATACAAGTTTGAAAAAGAATTAGTAGAGTGCAAGGCATTTTGAATGAGAAATACCGGAGGTGTACATTGGTACATTGAGGATTTTCTCATTCAAAATAACACAGCAATATGCTGATTATTTTTCAAACTTCTTCTTTGGGTGGATACAAATACCTATCCACATTAGTAATTACAGAATGATTCCTATTTGTCATAATTATTGTTATATCTTTATCTGCAGTCCATCCTATTTCTTCTCCTCGTTTGATTATAGAGTCTAGCCCAACATTTGCTTTTATTCCTCTTATAAATATTGTTTTTCCTTCTAGTTTTGGCTCATCATCACCTGTAAACTCTATTTTTAAAGTTTGCGTACCATCATCTTCATCTGATATTTTTACAATTTTACCGGTCGCCTGGCATTACAACCTTTAAATCTTTTTCAAATCCGCTGGAGGTTTCTGTTTTTGCACTTATTTTCATTTCTGTTTCTGTTGTGTTAAACATTGGATCCCAAGCTACAGGTATAAATTCAGGTATAATCCACTTCAATTCCCCTGCGTCATCTTCTGCTGCTTCTGCACCAGATAAGTCAACTCCTAAAGAAGAAAACAATTCCTTTAAATCTCTTAAAATAAACTCTGAATCTTGAGTGTGTACAGATTCTAGTATTGAAAAAGCATATTGGAAGAATCTTGTGTCCATTACAAATTCAGTGTTTTCTCCTGATTTTACTTTTTGCATTATATATTTTTTATCTCTTTCAGCTCCCTCTGGTACTGATGAACCATTATATGTATAATATTTATAATCTTCATTTGTGTTCTCTTGTCCTGGATCTCCACCTAAAAGTAATGTTTGTAAAGATAATTCTCCTGCCTTATATTCTCTTTTTGTTACTCTAGGTTCACTTATTTGTTTTAATTCTTCACTTCTTATTTCTCTTACATATATTCCTTTGTCAGCTAAAATATCATTATCTTCTCCTAATCCAACATATGGATATTCATATGTAAAATCTTTGTTCGGCGTATAATCTTTGGGGTTATCTTTATCATAATCTTCATTTTCTACTTCTTCATAAGCATCAGAAAAATCTATGTTTTTATAAAACCAATGATTGTTCACTTCTGATATATAAGGTATATATGTTTTTATTTCTTGATTATACTCTTCTATTTCATCCCATTCTTCTGCTGTATATCCTAGTTCTTCATAATTATCCTCAGTTATTTCTATTCCATCTTCGGTCATTAGCCTTATTGCTGCATAAACTTCTTTTAATCTTATTTTTACAACAGCGTCAAATTCACTATTCGTAGCAACTTCCTTTGCAAACTCTGGTGACATTGTTGCTAAATGCAAAGTTAACAAAAATTCTAGTGATTTTCCATATTTACCAGTCCAACCATCTAAACTATATGCATACTTATCTTTAGCCCAAGAAAAAAAGTCATGTTTTAGTGAAACTATTAGTTCTTTATTTTCTCTGTTGATAGAAATATTTCTTACTTTTGAAGTTCTATCAGTTTCTCCAAATAGTCCATCTACTACTACTTCTATCATACCATCATTAAATGTATCTGCAAATACTAGGTCTTTAAAGCCTACAAACGCATTCCAACCAGGTATAAAATATTGAAATATACTTCTATCAACATTTTTTACTATATATGTTTTATTTTCAGCAACTAAATATTCCCATATACAGTCGCTTTTCATTTTAGTAATTTCTCCTTCTGTAATCTTTCCATCACTTGTTTTTGTTATTTTTCTTTCAAGTATTACTTGTCCATCACTATTTTTTATTGTTCTAGTTCCTGTTTGTTCCCCTGTTCCTGTTCCATCATCTTCTAATTTATCTTCTTTTGTAACACCTTTTCCATTTGAGTTTATAAAGCCAAATCCCTCTAAATTATATCCCATCTCTTCTAGGTATTCACCAATTTGAATAATGTTCTTTTCTTTAATTGTTGCTTCTGCCTCTCCTACAAACTCACTCTTTACGGCTGTCCATATTCCATCTGCGAATTTTAAAATTTGTTCACCTATTAGTCCAAGTCCATCTGTAAAAAATGATACAAATCCAATTATCATCATTATAAGTAATATTACTGCTATAATTATTAGTATAACCCAACCAACAGGTGTTGCCGCTGTGGCTGCGGCACCACCAGCAGCTGCCGTTCCTCCCGCTGCACCTGCCGCAGCTGTTCCTCCTGCAGCAGTACTTCCTGCGGCCGCTGTACCACCTCCTGCAGCTGCACTACTTGCTCCACTACTTGCAGTAGCTCCAGCACCACTAGCACCTGCAGTTCCACTTGTTCCTGCACCCGCTCCAGTTGTTGTTCCTCCTGCTGTTCCAGTACCTGCACCTCCTGTAGTAGTTGGTGTTGTTCCAGTAGTTCCTCCTGATGGAGTACTTCCACCTGTGCTAGTAGAACCCGCATTATTTCCACTACCTGAAGTATTTCCTGATTGACTTGTTTGTGATTGTCCACTAGAGCTTTGTGAAGAATTACTGCTATTTTCTCCTTTGCTAGAAGATTTTGTAGTTGGTCCTTCAGGAGTTGCAGATTTACTATTATCATTCTTCATTTTTTCAACTAAATCTTTTACATCATCTACTTTATTTTTTACATCTTCTATTTTATTTTCGGCATCTTGGAGCTTACTCCCACCTTCATCCTCTTCAGAATCTATGATATCATCTAAATCCTCATCCTCATCATTTATGTCCAACTACATCACCTCCTTTTATTTTTTTCTTGTATATCTTTTTATACTTTCATCAGTTTTTTCTAATTCACCTGTTTGAATTTTATCTATTGCATCTAAAACCATATCGTCTGGTGCTTTATATTTTTCTTCAAATGCCTTTCTATATTTATGCAAAGTTTCACCATAACTTCTTCTGTTTGGATCACTTACTTTGTTTAGATCTTTCACTTGTAATAGTGCTCTAGATTGTTCAAACATAGTATCGTCATCCCAACCTGATTTTGATTGTAATTTATTATATTCATCTATTAGTTTGTTAGTTTGTTTATTTAAATTACTTCTTCTTGCTATTTTTCTACCAGCACCAGCAGCTTTTCCACCTAAATTTTTTGCACCTTCTCCAAATGCTGTTCCATAACCATATCCTGTAATTCCTCCTGTAACCATATCATCTGAAGCAAACGCTCCTATGGCTACTCCAGCAGTTCTAAATCCTATATTAGCATATGTTCCTGCAACTTTTTTAATTACATCATTTCTTCTTTGTTTCTTTTCTTCATCTGTTAAATTTTCGTTAGTTCTACTTGTATCTAAATTTCTATTTCCTGGTTGTCCGCTTTGTGTTGTAGAACCTTGTCCAGAATTTTGAGATGTACCACCTGGTGTATTAGTATTTGCTCCATTGCCTCCAGATGAACTTTGTTGGTTTTTAGGAGGAGTATTAGAATTTGTATTAGCTTTATTTCCTTGAGATGTAGCAGCCGCTGTATTTCTAGCAGCATTACTACTTTGTTGTGGTCTTGATGGACTTCCTTTGCCAGATTTACCACTATTTTCTTTTCCTTCTTTTGCTTTGTCTATTGCATTTGAAGCCGTTTTCATACTACTCATTAACAATGCACCAGAAGCTAAAGCACTTCCAAGAGAACCTGCATTATCAAATCCAAATATTTTTCTAACAATAGGCTCTGCTTGTTTTATAAAGAATATTACAATAATTGCAAATACACATTCTCCAACTCCAACTCCATTTATCCAATATCCCCACTGTAGTCCTCCTAACAATTCATATGCAATATTCATAAATGCTAAATATATAATGCAATGAAACGGTTGAATTATTACATTATATATAAATTCTTTTAGCCAAGTATTTAGCGCTTGTGATTTTCCGATCTCCTACTTTATCTATTGAATATGTAACAGTAATTATTGGCGCAATTATCATCAAAAATGCCACTGTTAGCATACGTTTTAAATAATTTATTAAAAACATAAATATCATAACTACTAAGAACAAATATAAAATTGTACATGTAAGAGCAACGGTCCATCTTTGACCAGGCAATCCATTTAACGCTAGTTGTCCTGCAAATGACCCAAAATCGAAACTATTATTTACCGAATTTGCAAACATGCCAACCAGCAAATCATTTACATTTACTGTTATTACAATTATGTAATGAAGCAAAAATATTGTTATAAAACCAACTACCCAATCTGTTAACATCTTTTTATATTTTGCTTTATCCTCTGATATTGTAGATATTGCCATTCTTATTCCTATATAGATTAGTACTGCTAAAGATAAAATTATAGCTATATTTCTTAATGCATAATACCATGTTGCAATACTTCCTCTTATATTTGTTATAACCTCTGAATTAGTTGATTTAAAGAAATTTACACTTAATATTGGAACTTTATTAAATAATATGTCTTCCATTGTTAAAAAGCCATATCCGACCGACCTCCAATACTAGCAACCGCTGTAGCTATTCCTTGTATAATTCCACCTATCATTATTGGCAAAATATTAAATATATTTAAGAATATACCTACTATTCCATCCGTGATTCCAGTTATTGCATCAAGTACAGCATTTCCTCCACTCTCTTCTGTTGCAAAAGAAACTTTAGGAGTAAAAACAAATTCGAATATTGTTAATACTATAAGTATTATAGATAGGATTTTTAGGATTCTTGTAGTTTTTTGCTTCATTTTTATATTCTTCCTTTCTAAAAATTTATCTAGATTTTGATACATTTCTATTTAATATTGTTTCTATCAATTCTTCTGCATCATACTCTTCACCAGATATTTCAGCCGCATCCTCATTCATCTCTGCAATTTTTGCTGCGCTATTTACTATTGGCTCAAATTCTGGAATTACTGTTTTATTTTTTAAACTTCCTTTCCTATTTACTGCTGATGTTATAATTGAAGTTAATTCGCTAGCTGATAAATTACTTATAACATCCTCTGCAACATCACTTGTAACTATTCTTTCAATTTCATTTTCTGATGCATTTTCATCCCAGTTATTATTACTTAATGCTCTTTCCACTTTTTGTAACACTTCGGCCCTTATTGCATCTTTATTTATATTTGTTGTATTTCCCTCTGCTGCATCCATTGCATTTCTTTTTACTTCATTTCTTATATTATTTTCAAATTCAGTTCCAACCTCAAAATCTGTTTCATCAACTATTTCATCCAACACCTTTTGCAAATCTGCTAAATTTAGAGATGTTTTACCTGTATCTGCCATTTGGTCTGAAATATGTCTTGCAACAACGTCTTCTGATACTGTTGGATCTCCTGCCATTGCTTGTCTTAAATTTGTTTCTAATTCATTTAAATATTGTTCCCTTAATTTTAAGTTCATTGAAACTGTTTGTGAACTTTCATTTACACTAGGCGTATAATATACTGGTGGAAATCCACTATTTCTTAAAGTTTCTATTGAACTATTCATTTTTCTTTCTTCTTCTAGCACTTTAGTTTGTAGTGTATATAACAATTCTATTTTCGTAGTTTGAGATGGATTTCTAACCTTCTCCGTTTCTTCTTTTTTATCTTCCCATATATTTTTTACACGTGTGGAAGTTCCAGCTGTTGCTGAAGCAAGTGCAAAGCCTCCAATTCCTTTTGCCACAGTATAATTTTTATTTTTTGTTGTATCAAATGTTCTTATTGGCCTTCCACCTGGTTGTGCTCCTGCGCCATTTGGACCCGCACCATTTGTTTGAGCTGGTGCTTGAGCCTGTGTACTTACTGGAGCCATATTATATTTTCTTAATAATTCATCAAGTCTGTCTTCATCCATATCTGAATCTTTTATTTTTTTCATTCTGCTATTTAAATCACTTGCTGCCCCAATTATACTTAATGTTCCTTCTGCTGGTCCTGCTTCAAACATTACTGGAACTGATGTTACTAGTCCTCTCATTCCACCAAGTATATTTTTAGATAAATCAAGTGCATTTTTATTGTATGCTTTTCTATCTGCAATTTCTTGTTGCTTTAACTTATCTATTTCCTTTTGTATGTCTGTTGCTAATTTACTATTTTCAACTTCAGCTAATGAATTCTCAAGATGTTTGTATCTATTGTTAACTCCATTTTCTATTCCTTTATCATAAGCATTTACAACTTTTTTCTTTCCATAGTTGTATACTGGTTTAGCTATTGCATAAGCAGTCATTAAACTTCCTGATGTTTGTAATACTGTATCTGTTATATCTTTTATTGTACTTGATTTTAAGCCAAATATTTTCTTTATAATTTTTTCTGATTTTAACATTAAATTTAATATTAGCACCATTATTATCGCATAAGGAATTAGTTTGCCAATACTTGTTGTTTTCATAAATGAATATATTATATTCATAAATAAACAATATATAATTACATGTATAGATTGAATAAGTATATTGAAAGCAAACTCCTTCATCCAAGTAGTTAATGATTTTGATTTTCCCTTAACTTTTTCTATTGCATACATTATTCCTAAAATTGGACCCATAATTGACAATACATATACTACTAATAATCTTTTAAAATAAAATAGTAATAACTTTATCATATAGTATATTAAGAATACATACATTATTGTTCCAGTCCATCCCTTAGATGCTGGTATTTCATAGGCATATGAACGCACTTCATCATATATAACTGTTGCATTATCTGCAGGTTTCATCCAGCTAATTATTTGTTCATTAGCGTTTATTATAAATGACATAAAATAATGTATAAACATAATTACAATAAAGCCTACAACCCAACTTAAAAATATTCTTTTATATTTAGCTTTATCTCCTGTAACCGTAGATAGAGCCATTCTTATTCCTACATATATTAAGATTACTAGCATTACAATTATTGCAATACTTCTTATAGAAAAATATAGTCCCGCAACATTTTGTTTTAATATGTATGTTATATCATTTGGTTCAATATGTTCTCCACCTGCTGTATCAAAATTAAAGAAATTTACATCTAAAATTTGTATTTGATTGAATAAAATAGTTTCTGCTGTAATTTTTTTATTTGCATCTTCATTTACAATTTTATTAACTACATCTGTTGCTATATTTTGAAATATTGATGTCCAACCAACAATTTGTATTTTATACCCCATTGTTATAATTCCAACTAGCCAATCTGCAACATTTGCTAAAGCATCTATTAACCAATTGCTTTTGTCTCTTCCTAAATAGTTTCCAGATAGTGGCATTCCATTATAATAAAATTTATCTGAATCTCCATACCCGTGTCTTACAATCTCATATTTCTCACTGTCATCTATAACATCATCTCCAGGATTTGAAGTTGAACCTGGATTAGGATTTGTGCTTGAAGATCCTCCATTTCCTCCTGTTGTTCCAGCACCTGGACTTTCTTTAAATTTTGGTGTACCAGGATACCAAGTTGTATTTAACGCTCCGCTTGAAACTAAACTTTCTGCTACACTAGACTTTATTCTAAGCACAGTATAACTGTGTCCAGTTGTTGCATCACTATAATTGCTTATTGGTCTTTTTGTTATTTCCCCATTGGGTCCCATATGGCAAGAATCAATCATATAGCCACCACCTATAGCTATTCCAACATGTCCTCCCCAACTTATAATATCTCCTGCTATTGCTTCTACTCCTGAGAGTTCATCAAAATGTGTATAATCATTTCCATAGCAAGTTTGTGGAACACCAAAATATGAGAAACTACTTCCTCCTAATCCTGTTGCACGATGAATTATCATACTTACAAATCCAACACAGTCCATTGCAAATTTATTTTCGTAGTAATGATATTCCCCCCAATAATACCCATAGCCACTAGTCATTGTATTTTCATAAGCCATTTTTCTTGACCAAGAATCTTCAACATATTCTCCAGATATTGGATGGGTATATGTATATCCATAATCGTATATTGTTTGTGATGCAAATCTATTGAAGAAATCATTTGCAGTCGCTGTAATGGCATTTCCAACTGTACCTTGAGCGTTTGTTATTCCATAACTTACTTTAGGAGGAATAAGTGAAAATATAATAGTAATTGCAATTAAGTTTATTACTATTAACTTTTTAAGTTTTTTTAATACTTTCATATTTATTCCTCCTTTCTTTTTTAACTATTCACTATTCATTATTCACTTTTCACTAAATTCGGGCACAGTGGTGTCAAAGTCTTTCAGGTATTCCCACAAACGGTGCCCCTACAGTTTGTAATTGATGTATTCTACCCTTTCGCATTGTTTACTCTTGCTAATTCTTTTTCATATACAAAATCTAAATTTTCAAAATATATTTCTTTTATTCCTAGTTTCTCTTTTAGTTCTTTCAATTCTTCTTTGTTTCCTGCATAATTACTTCCAATTATCAGTCCATGGCTAGGAGTTATATTAAATTGTATTTTTATTCCTCTTAAAGAATATATTAAATTAACAAATTCTTCTCCATAAGCATATTCCTCATAATCTGGCCACATATCTGTTATAGAGCTTACAAATTTTTTAACATCTCCATCATCCTGGAATTTCTTTAATATTTCTATAAGTTCATCTGTTTCATAATCTTCTACTCTATATATAGAAATTTCTCTTCCTGTAAAAAATGCATATACATCAGTTCCTTTATACCCAATCAAATTTTCTTCAATGCTCCCAAATGTAGGTTTCCCTAGTATTTTTACAACATCTTCTAAACTCGTATTTGATTTAATTCCATTCAAAACATTGCTTGAATAATTACTTCTAAATAATATATTAAAAACTTTTTTATATACATTCCTTACAGCTATTCCATTATCCAAATATAAATAGTCATTAAATTCATTTGCATTAGTTGTATTTATAGCTGTTTTATTCCAATTTTTATTTATTAAATTATTTAATTCTGTTGCTTCTATCTCAAATTCTGTTATTGCTACATTTTGCATTTTTTCTGATTTTATTTCTGAATCTCGTGTTGCAAAATAACTATCATCACCATTTATGTATGTTCTTGAAATTTTTGAATTTTCTTCATCACATATTACTGATATTAAATTTTTCTTTTCATCATCTATTATTCTAAAATTCTTATACTTTAGAGTATTTGCCATAATTCTAACTGTTGTTCTATAGTATTCTTCATTTCTTGTTTCGCCTGTATATAAATCAACTTTTAAAGTAGCATATATATCCAAGTAAAAATCTTCTTCTATTGATTCTGTTTCTTTTATGTAAATTCCTTCCATGTATTCAATAACATCTTTTGGTGTAGTAAAATCATCTAAACTATTAAATTCCTTCGTTCTTTTACTTATTAAAATATTTCTTAATATTAGTATTGCAACAAATACAACTATTGCACTGACTAATATTATTATTCTTTTCTTCGTCATATTTGTCGCCTCCTTCTATTTCTTTTTCTTTCCTTTACCCATAGAATGTATTGATTTCATTCCTCTTGCACTAAATATTCCTTTTACAACTTTTTCTCCCCTAGATAATCCCATAAAGAATATTGCTGCGAGTATTGGTGCTCTTGTTATTACCTCAGATGCAGACATAAAGAACATTCCATAAAGTAAAGCGTGTAATGGTTGTATAAATATGTTTACTTCAAACTCTTGGAACCAATTTCCAAACGCTTGAGCCTTTCCATCTCCCAACTTGTCTATAGGATATGTTACAGTGATAAGCGGTGATATTATTATTAAAAATGCCACAGCTAACATTCTTTTTGCATAAAGCATAAAAAACTTAACCTGATAAAATACTAAAACCCAGTATACTATAGAAGTTGAAAGTGCATCCCATCCACCTGAAGCAAACATCTTGTAAAATGTTACCCAAAAAATTTTAGTTTCGGCACTTTCATTTACAGGCATAAGTTTTATTAAATCTAATATGGTTTTTGCAACCATTGTGCTAAATAATATTATGTAATGCATAAAGAATATTAGTATAAATCCTTGTATCCACCCTATCAACATTTTTTTGTATCTTGCTTTATCTTCTGATACTGTAGATATTGCCATTCTTATTCCTACATATATAAGAACACATAAAGATAATGCTATTGCAATTCTTCTTATTGCACCATACCAAATTTCAACTTGTTCTTTTATTTTTAGATGTATATTATTAGTATTATCACTGCTTGTTAAGTAATTAGCATCAAATACTGGAACTTCATTAAAAACAGCATCATATACTGTAAAAACATAACTTTCAGTAGGCTCTGAAACTAATGCAGATAATGCAGAAGATATCGTAAAAAATATACCAGTTATAATATTTGACAACACATTAGCAGTAGTTCCACCTAATGTTGGCGCTATTACTAATTTTTCTTCTCTTTTTTGTCCATTTGAAGTAATTGGGCGTGTGTCACCATTTATTAAACTGTTGTACTCTTCGCTTGCACTAGTTGTATCGCCACCATCTGTCGTAGCATATGATATTATTGGAGATATTAAATTAAAAACTGTTATTATCAATAATACTGATACTATTACTTTCTTCATTTAGCTACCTTTCTTTATTCTATTGCATAGGAAAAATTGCAAAATTTTTCCGGAGCAACAAGGTTAAGTTTCTTTGATTCGTGCATATTTGCGAAGCAAAATGCACATATGGCGAAGCCACTTTTCTTATTTTTTCATTTCGTTTAACTTATTCATATTTGTTTCAACGAATTCAAATTCTTTCTTAGTTGGTTGTATTGCTATAATAGCTGTATCTGAACCTACTTTTAGTAATCCTTCACCACGATTACAAGTTGTTAAGAAATATGCTTCTCCTTCACTTAGTTTAAATACTTCTTTTATGTATTCTATTTCAGATTTATCTTGTGCCAAGAATAGCTTTGTATCTGATGATGTTAAAACTGCTTGTACTTCTGGTTTTTCATAGAAATCTTGGAATTTTTGTGAAATAACTGCAAGTGATACATTTCTTTTTCTAGCACGTCTTGCCATTGTATTTAAGAAATCTACAGCTTCTGGATAAGGAAGTAACATCCAAGCCTCATCAACTAATACTCTTTTCTTTGAAGCCTTAGTTTTATCTTCGCTGTTTTTCTTAACATATTTTTCCCATATCCAAGATAATAGTATTTGTTGTGCAAGTGGTCTTGCAAATCTTTCTTCTAGTCCAGATATATCTAAGTTTATAAATGGTATATTATCTAATAATTCAAATGTAGATTGTCCATCAAAATATGCCATTTGTCCATCAAATTCTCTTACATATTGTTTCATAACTTTTATTAAATAACTGTAATGGAATCTATAATCTGGATTGTCATTTAATTTAGCATTTTCTACAATCTTCTTATACCAAGAACCTATTGTTGGCATCTCTTTTTTTGTTTTTCCTATATAGCCTTTATTTATTACTTTTCCATCTTCATTTTCATATAAACTTCTTATATCGTTTGTAATTCCAAGTCTTACATATTCTTGTGCTACAGCCTCTGCAATTATTTGCTTTGTAAGCTCGTTTACTTCTTGAGATCTTGTACTACCTCTTGCCATTGTAAGTAACGCTTGTGTAACATCTTCAACTTTGTTTTCTACATTTAATACTGTTCTTTCTTTTCCTGTTATTTCATCTTTTATTATTTCAGGCTCTATATCAAAAAGGTTAATTATTGTATTTGAATTTGGACTTATTGTTACATTTATTCCACCTAATGCCTCTGCTACAACTCCATATTCTCCTTCAGCATCTAGTGCCAAACTTTCAATTCCCATAAGAACAGATGAACGAGCTGTTAAAGTCTTTATTGTAACACCTTTACCAGCACCAGACTTACCAAATATAACCATATTATAATTTGTAAGTGTACTACTAAAATTATCAAATAATATTGGTAATCCTGTCTGGCGGTTAAACCCTAATGGAATTCCCTTTTCATGTCCAACATCTGAAGTAAAGAATGGGAATACTGTAGCCATTGATCGTCTATCAAATGTATGATTCTTTTTAATTTTATTTTCATTAAATGGCATATTACTTCTAAAAGCTTCATCTTGTATTGCCCAAGCTGGTTTTACACCAATCATTGTTTTTGACATTTCAGAAGTTAGTAATTCTGTATATTTATCTAACTCATCCAAACTATATGCAAACAATGTACACATTATTGAAGCATCAAATAATTTATTAAATCCTGCTGCTATTTCATCCCTTAGTTCTTCTGCTTCTAACCTTTTTTGTGCAAGTATTCTTTCTCTGTTTATATCTCCTCTATCTAGGGCTACTATTCTTTCAGATTCTAGCTCACTTATAGTTCTATTTAATTCAGTTTGAGATGTGCTCTCACTTACTGGATTTATAAAAACAGAAACATTTAAATCTCCAAATGTATACATTCCTCTTAAAAATTCTGGAAAAGTACACATTCTTGGTATTGTAGAAACAATCATACTTCTTGCATATCTTGTTCTACTTGAAATTATCTCTAAATAATTTGTGTTACTTGCATCTATACCTGCAGGTGATATTAAATCTTTTAATGTACTAGCATTTCGTAAAAGTACACCTTCCTGAACTTCTGTATCAACCTTTTCTAACATTGAATCTTGCCTTTTTGATTTCTTTGCCATATTTTATCCATCCCTTCTTTTGTATTCTACTGTGCAATTTTTTCTGTATTTAATTTTCTTCTGCCTCTCTTTGCAGGTTCTTCTTGTGTAGTTTGCTTTGTTTTGGTTACTTTCCTCGTTTTTGTAGTAGTTTTTGCGCTTTCTGCTGTCTTTTCCGGACGATCAATGCTCGCCCCTACATTCTGTTTTTTTCCTTTAACCACATTTTTAGTTTCTTCATATAAATCTTTATCCATTTGATATTTATATTGTTCTATTAACTCTAACGCCTTTTCTTCTATAATTCTTTGTTTTTCTTCTTCCTCTTTTTTCTTCTCTTTTCTAATTTTATCTGCTTCCATAATACTGTCAGTTGCAAGCTCAACTGATTTTTCATTCAACTCTTCTTCTAATTTTTCTTGTTTCTTTATTAAAACATCTTTGCTTGTTGAGTATAATGCATCATATTGTGCATCTAATGCCTTTCCTAATTGCATTAACTCTGAATCATCTCTATTGTAAGCAATGTACAATAATTCTGCTAATTCTTCAGAATCTAATATCTTTCCTCCAACTTCTGATGCTGCAAGTGACCTAATTACAGATTGAGTTCTTGTAAATAATTCTGAAAAACAGATATTATCTATTTCTTCTCTTGAATATGTACTAATAGACCCAAATTCACTCGCAAAATATGAAACAATTATATATGTTTTTTGTTGCAATACATTTTTATTTAAGCTCATTCTGCCAACATAGTCAGAAATGTCTGCACCATATTCGAAAACATTTTCTTTCCTTCTTATTTGATATGCTATTTTCTTAGCAAGTTCCTCGTTTCCTCTCATTTCGGCTTCTTTTTGTTTTAATTTTAAATCTTCTATTTCTTCTTCCATGTTTCTTACTCTAATTTTATAGTCATCTACTATATCTCTTAAATTTAAACTTCTAGTTTGAACATATAATTGAATTGGAAATCTTAAAGTATTTAAGAATTGTACAAATCCTTCTTCTACTGCAATTTTTTCGTCTTCAGACATTAAGTCATAATTTACCCCTTGACATTGTATAACCATTACATACTGTTCTCTATTTTTTCTTATTATCATATTATCTTTTACTTCATCAAATTCCATAAAATTACGAATAGATGCTGTTGATAATTTATCTTTAAATTTTCCAACTGTACTTTCTGGTACCTTTTTAACATCTTCTTTTACACTATTTTCCTTTTGATTTTTATCTTTAATCATCAAAATAAAATATGTAAGACCTAATCCAAATATTATAAAAACTAGTAATATTATAACAATATTAAGTAATCCCACTAAATCCATTTACTTTTCCTCCTTTGTATATGTATATATTTTTCTGTTCATTCTGAACTTTATATATCTTTTTATTATCTCATCTAAAGATTCTCCACCAATTTTCTTAGTAAATGGTAGTCCTGCTACTGTTGGTATCTTAAATGTTCCCATTGCATAGCCAATTAGAGCAAATAAAGCCATTATTATAATTCCAACTATTTTTAATCCTAACAAACTAAAAATAAGCAAGAAAATTGCTCCTATTAAAGCTCCCAATGCTGTTGTTATTAAGGATTTTACAGAAAATATAATTAAAATCCTTGTTTCTCCTCTTAAATTACGTGGTATATTATATGTTCCCATACGTTTCCTCCTTTGTTTACTTCGTTACGTTAATCATAAAATTATACAATAATGACCATATTACCTGTGCCCCAAATATAACTACTGTTGATACTACAAGCCCAATTAGCTGGGTTTTTAACTTTGCTTTTTCATCAGGGCTTCCAGATGACATATATTTTATTCCCATAACAACTGTTATAACAGCTAATACAACTGTCGCTATCGCAACTAATGCTTGACCAATAGGAATTACAGCATTTTTTACTTCGTTTGTGTTTATTGGATTTTTAGTTTTACCTTTTTCAATAAAACTATTTCCTTCATTTATCCAGCTATCTATATTATTCGCTTGTGTTTCTGTTGAAAAAAACACAAATAAGCATAACAAAACAGTTAGTACACTTATTACTATTTTTAGTTTTCTATTTTTCATGTAAACACCTCCTACTTCAAGTCTACATAGTTAATATTATTATACTTTATTTTGTTTTATTTTTCAACATTTACCAACAATTATCTGCACTGTAATACAAAAAATATATTATTGTAACATTGCTGTAAAATTGTTCTATTTTTATATAATTCATTATATTTAATTTTCCGTAAGGGAATAACAAAAAATGTGATAGATTTTTATCTATCACATTGTTCTTGCAAATTTTGCAACCATTCCTAAAATTGCTGAGCCTCCAAACATAATTACCGCTCCAATTACATAAGGTATTAGTCTTTCTTTTATAGTTGCCTTATCGTTCGTGCTACTAGTCATATACTTTATACCTAAAATTATTAAAAATATTACTCCACACGCAATCCCTATTGCCTGTGCTACTCCTAATATCTTCCCTCCTGCAGTAGTTATTTTTGAAGTTCCTTGAGCCTTATATATAGCAGAAAAATCAGCAGTATTTATATCTCCTGCCAAAACTAAATTTGGAACCATTGCAACTATACACAATAGTGTTATTGCAAAACTTATTAATTTCTTTTTCATAGGTTAATCACCTCTTTATATTAAAATGGACTATTTGCTCAGTTGCAAATAATCCACTTTTTTCTAATTTAACTATTTAAAATATTATGATTTGTTTTTTGTTGCTGTATCAACAAAGCCCTTGATTACTCCCAATAATGCTGATGATCCGAATAGTACCACAGCTCCTATTACATATGTCATAGCACTTTTCTTAACATCTGCTTTCTCGTTTGGTGATGATGTTAAGTATTTAATAGCTAAAACTACAAGCATTATAACTGCTACAGCAATTGCAACAACTTGAACAATTCCAAGTATTTGATTTCCTATTTTTTGAACACTTGTAGATGTAGTTGTTTTTTCTCCTTTTACTACTGTTGGATCTAATAAATCTGTTGTTGCAAATACAGTTGAACCCATACAAACTGTTAACATCAATACTGTTAGCATTGCAGCTAATATTTTAATGGCTGTTTCTTTCTTTATTTTCATAATAAGTTCCTCCTTTATTTATTTAATAATATTAAAAACTTTATAATATAATTTTATTATACAGTATTATTTTACAAAATGCAACATTTTTTTCCTATTTTGTTTTAGAGTTAGCTATTTTTTCATTTTTTACTTTTTATACCAATTGAATAATACTTCGCAATTAGTTCATCTAATTCTATGCTAAGTTTATATATAATATTATAATCTTCTTCATTTATTATACTATTATTTAATTTTTCTCTTAATTTACAAATTTCTTCATCTATCATAACATCATCCCTTCTTATGAACTTTGTTACTTTTTTAGAAATTACAATACAAAGTAATCTTTATTTGTATTTAAGATACCATATTTTTACAATTTGGTCAATAAAAAAACACCATTTTTTCTATGTTTCGTACAATATTTTTTTGCATTTTTTACCATATATTTTTATATTCTTCTCTTTTATTTTTTTATATACTAAAATAATACAAAAAGTTACATATGTAGATAGAGCAAAAGGGCGCAATCATGCGCCCTTTTTAACAGCAATTTATCTCACAATAGACAATACCGTTTGTTCTTCTTTGAAAAATTTTTCTAACAACTCTTCAGCATATTCCTTTGTAACTTGATTATATTTATCTATATAATCAAAGCTGTTTATTCCCTTAAAGTAATCCGAAACAAACATTTTTGATATGTCTTCTATATTATTATATTCTCTTACATATAAACCATATATTAGCTTTTTTGCTCTATTAAAACTTTCCTCATCTATTCCATTTCTTTGTAAGTTTTTTATTTCCTCTAAAACTCTTTTATCCACTTCATAAGGATTGTTTGATGCCCCTGTTATTAGTGCATATGAATATATTTTAGAAAATTCATATTCTAATGCAGGTTCTTCTTGTAGTAAACCTTCCTCATATAACTGCTTATATAAGTTTGAGCTTTTACTAATTATCATATTTAATAATATTTCTAATGCAATATGCTTTTTTACAATATCTTCCGCTTCTTCTTTAAGCTCTTCTTTTACTCCTATTACAAACATTGGAATACTTACATCTCTTTTTTCCTCTATTTCCTTTTGCACAATTTCTTTTGGTTCTTCTGCATATATTCTTTTAATCTCTCCTTGTGATGCTTTTTGAACTAGCCTTTTTTTGACCTCTTCAACTGTTTTCTGTGGGTTAAAGTCTCCTGCAAAAAACATCACCATATTAGATGGATTATAAAAAGTATTATAACATTTATATAATATGTCTTTATCTATTTTACTTACTGTTTCTATGGTTCCTGTTACATCTATATTTATTGGACTATTTTTATACATTGCCTTTATTGCATTCATATAAACAATCCACTCTGGATAATCATCATACATCATTATTTCTTGATTTATTATTCCCTTTTCTTTTTCCACATTTTCATCTGTAAAATATGGGTGTTGAACATAATCCATAAGCTCATCTAAAGCTTCATAAAAATTATCTGTGCATTCAAACAAATATGCTGTATGATCAGTTGTTGTATATGCATTGGGATTAACACCTAATGCAGTTAATGTATCTAGGCTGTTTACTCCACTTTCTTGTTCGAACATTTTATGTTCTAAGAAATGTGCTACACCATCTGGTACTTTTGTTGTATCTGTTTCATTAGGACTTATAAATAAATTATCTATTGAACCATAATTTGTCGCCCACATAACATATTTTTTTTGTATATTTTTCCTTGGAAATATCATTACAGTTAATCCATTTTCTAATTTTTCTATATATAGTTTTTCTTTTACCATTTTATTTTCAATAATTTGCATAAATTGCCTCCTATTCGCGGGCGGACACAGGGCCCGCCCCTACATTTTATAATTGATTTATTATATATTTAATTAGAAAATTTTGCTATTATCAATTCCTCAAAAAATATACTGTGTTCACGCTTATTTTGTTTGCTATATTTTGCACTTGCTCTTTTGTTACATCAAGTATTCTTTTGGTATATTCCTCAAAATCTGGCGTATTTTCAGATAGCTCTTGTCCTATAAAATACGTTATCTCCTCATCCTGTTCATCTTGTATTGCCTTTATTGCAGAAACAAAAGTTCTTTTTGCTCCCTCTACATCCTCGGCAGTAAAATCGCCATTTTTCATATCATCTAACTGTTTATAAATTATTGGTAATGCTTTATCGAAATTTCCTATTTCAATTCCACATCTAATATATATATTATTCTTTTGCCAAACATATAATGAGCGAGCAGAATAAGCTAAACTTGCCTTTTCTCTAACATTTTGAAATAATTTTGAAGTTGCACTTGCTCCAAGTATTACATTATAAATTCCCAAAATATATTTTGAATCATTTTTATTTGCATCAATATCTAGCCCTATTACTAATTTCCCTTGTGTTACATTTTGTTTTTCTATTATTGTGTTGGGTTGGGTGTTAATATTTTGCGGGTGGTGTGATCCGTCCGCCCCTACATAGTTTTCTATGTTTCTTGGTAACAATTTTTGTATATTAGGATTATTTCGTATTATATCTTTAATCTCTTGTTGGTTATAATCTCCTGAAACGTATATATCAATTTTGGCTGAATTCATAAAGTTCTTATATTGATTATATAATTCCTCATCTGTAATTTTATCTATATCTTCAACATAACCATACTTATACGTTGAATATGCATCATCTTTATACATTTCTTCTATACATCTATCAAATGAATATTGATCTTTATCGTTTATTTTACTTTCTATTATATTTCTTAAATTTACCTTTTCTGTTTCTATATAGTTTTTCTTAAATCCGCCATTTTCTAATACAGGATTAAACACTATATCAAGTAATTCGTTTATTGCTTGTTCTAGTAAATTCTCTTTTTGTGGCAAAAAATTATCATTTAATACTTCTATATAAAATTTCAAAATTTGAACATTTCCTAGTTTTTCTATACCACAATTAAACTCTGCTCCATACATCTCTTCTAGTCTTTTACTTATTTCTTCTTGTGTAGGTCTTAGGGCTGTTCCTAATCTTAAAATTGATGCTATCAACGAATTCTTTGTAGCAGTTTCTCTCTCTAATGGCACACTTAAAAAAGCTGTTATTAAATTAGTTTTGTATTTATTGGTACTTCTATAATGCACCTTTATTCCTTCCTTTATTGTATCAGAAAATAAATCCATTGTTTCCTCCTTAATTCTTTCGGGCGGACACAGGGCCCGCCCCTACAATTTGCAATTGATTATATTCAAACAGAGATTATATATAATCAAATAGTTTATATCACAAAAAACACCCACAATCAATGGTACATTTTCTTAATCCTATCAATTGCGCTTTTCTCTAATCGTGACACTTGTGCTTGAGAAATGCCAATCTCATCTGCAACCTCCATTTGAGTTCTTCCATCAAAAAATCTTTTATTAACAATTACTTTTTCTCTACTATTTAATTTCTTCATAGCCTCAGCTATTGTTATGTTTTCAGCCCACAACTCATCAGTATTTTTCATATCTTTTACTTGATCCATAACATATATACTTTCCGTTCCATCATTATATACAGGTTCTTGCAAAGACAATGGATCTTGTATTGCATCTAAGCTCACTGCAATTTCTTCCTTTGGCACGCCTAATTCCTTTGAAATTTCCTCTATTGTTGGCTCCTTTTGATTTTGTTTTGATAATTTCTCTTTCACTTGTAAGGCCTTATACGCCAAATCTCTTATAGAACGACTTACTCTAATTGGATTATTATCTCTTAAATATCTTCTTATTTCTCCAATAATCATTGGTACAGCATATGTGCTAAACTGAACATTTAAAGTAATGTCAAAATTATCTATTGCTTTAATCAAACCAACACATCCTACTTGAAACAAATCATCTACACTTTCGCCTCTACCATTAAACCTTTGTATAACGCTTAACACCAACCTTAAATTTCCTTGTATAAACGTCTCCCTTGCCTCATTATCTCCATTCTTTATTTTAACAAAAAGCTCTTCTTTTTCTTTATTTGATAGCACAGGTAATTTTGCAGTATTCACACCGCATATCTCAACCTTGTTTATCAAATTTAAAAACCCCCTTTTAGAAATTCGTTGTTTACATTATTTCCAAAAAAAGGGGATTTATACAAAAGAGTGAGTGTCAGTGGGGACGGAGCTTTTTGACACATGTTTTTGAAAAACATGTGTCAAAAAGCTCCGTCCCCACTGACACTCACTCTTACCCAGTTTTACTCATTATATCTTTCTTCATTTTCCCTATAATCCTTTTCTCTAATCTAGATATATAACTTTGCGAAATTCCGTAACATATCTGCTACCTCTTTTTGTGTTTTTTCACTTCCACTTATATATCCAAACCTCAACTCCATTATGTTTCTTTCTCGATTGCTTAATTTGTTAATTGATGCCCTAAGCAAAGTCTTATCAACCTCATCTTCTATTCTTCTTGAAGTTACATCAGGCTCTGTTCCTAATAAGTCTGATAATAGCAATTCATTTCCATCTCCGTCTTGATTTAAAGGTTCATCTATGGATACCTCTCCCTTTATTTTATTACTTCTTCTTAAATACATCAGTATTTCGTTTTCAATGCACCTAGATGCATATGTTGCAAGTTTTATATTTTTATCTGTATTAAAAGTATTTATAGACTTCATAAGCCCTATTGTACCTATTGATATTAAATCTTCTATTCCAACTCCTGTATTTTCAAATTTTTTAGCTATATATACCACTAACCTTAAATTTCTTTCTACTAAAGTTTGTCTTGCTTCATTATCATTTTTAGCTAATCTTTCTAATAATTCTTCCTCTTCTTCTGGAAGTAATGGTGGTGGCAAAGTTTGACTTCCAGCTATGTAAAATATTGGCATTTGGTCAATTTCTTCTTTGCTTATATATTTAGCATATATTGTATTTATGCTATTTTTTAATATTTGTAATACATTCATATTTGTTTCCTCCTTCAATGTTTGGGAGGACAGAGATGTCCTCCCCTATCTCTAATATGTCCAATCCTATCAATGCATTATAATCATTTGCTTTAGATAGTCTCTTATCATATATTCCTATTATTACATTTTTTATATTACTTTCTTGTTCATCATATTCAAAATGTAAATTATCTATTTTTAATCCTAGTAATAATCCATTTTCCTTACCCAATGAAGTAAATGGAATTACTCTGAATTTGGATGCATATTCACTTAAATTTAAATCATATTTTCCAGCTATTATTTTTTCTGTTGCATCTAAAATTTTAATTGGCACAACATCTACTAATTCTTGTTTTTCTACTACAACTACAGGATTTCCAGACAATGGTTCTTTTAACAAATTACCTGTGTCTATCATAGCTCTTAAAGTTTTGAATCTACCCTCAAATTCTATTGTTATATTGCAAAACATATCTTTTTTAGATAATTTCTTTTTTATACTTTTAAATGCTATTGTTATTATAATAAACCCTACAATAACGCCCGTTAATGCTATTTTTAGCGGATATGTACCTACTAGTACTCCATTTTTTATTAGTATATTTTGTGGCTTTACAAAGTATAGCAACGCAAATGCTACTCCACCAAATGTAAATGAGGTTAAATAAAATAATATCAATTGTTTTAGTAAATTTTTGATATTTCTTGGATTATATGCAATATATACCATACATACTGATAGGAGTATTTTTAATGCTATTCCTGAAAGTACCTCCAACACCGATAAATATAGTATTACAGCATATAAGCTACCAATTAAACTAGATAATAATATTCTCACTATGCTTATTGTGTTTTTATTTATTAAACCCGTTGCAAGTAATATTATGCAATTTATACATAGGTTTTCTAAAAATATAATATCTAAATATACTGTCAAGGCATCACCTCTTTTTAGTAATTTTATTTAGATTAGAACCCCTTGTCGTTTCGCAAGGAGCTGTCACCATAGGTGACTGAGGGTTGTTTACTATGTTCATTATATATTGTATTGTTTTAATTTTCTGTCATTTCTTAGGGGCGAAAAAAAGAAATAATCTACAAAATTAGATTATTTCTTTTTTATATGTATTTTTATTTACTTTTTTATTTGTTTAATCCCTTTTTATTTCTTAAAAAAGATGGTACATCTAAATCATTTGATGAAGACATTGACTCTTGTGCTGGTGGTGTTGAGTTTATTTTTTTATTCCAAGTATTATTTACTAAGCTCTCTATTCCTGCTGAAGTTATTGGTTGTTCTTTTTCAAACCCAGTTGCTATAACTGTAATTGTTATATCATCACCTAAAGTTTCATCAATTACAGAACCGAATATAATATTAGCCTCTGGATCAACTGTTCTTTGGATAAGCTCTGCTGCTGTATTTGCTTCTTGTAATCCTAAATCGCTTCCACCTGTTATATTTATTATTACTCCTCTTGCTCCTTCTATTGATGTTTCTAATAATGGGCTTTGTGTAGCTTGTTTTGCAGCATCTTCTGCTCTATTTTCTCCACTTGCTCTACCTACACCCATATGTGCCATTCCTGTGTTTGACATTATAGTTTTTACATCTGCAAAGTCTAAGTTTATTAGTCCTGGTACTGCGATTAAATCTGATATACCTTGAACACCTTGTCTTAATACATCATCTGCCATTTTAAAGGCTTCTACCATTGATGTTTTTCTATCTATTATTTGTAGTAATTTATCGTTTGGTATTACAACTAATGTATCAACTTTTGCTTTTAATGATTCAATTCCTCTTTCTGCTTGTCCTAATCTTTTCTTTCCTTCAAATGTGAATGGTTTTGTAACAACACCTATTGTTAATATTCCCATTTCTTTTGCTGCTGCTGCAACAATTGGAGCTGCACCTGTTCCTGTTCCTCCGCCCATTCCAGCTGTTACGAATACCATGTCTGCTCCTCTTAATGCTTCTGCTATTTCTGCTTTGCTTTCTTCAGCAGCTTGTGCTCCGATGTCTGGATTTGCACCTGCACCTAATCCTCTTGTTAGTTTTTCGCCTATTTGAATTTTAGTTCCTGCTTTTGATGTTATTAGAGTTTGTCTATCTGTATTTACTGCTATAAACTCTACTCCCTTTATTCCTGAATCAATCATTCTATTTACAGCGTTATTTCCAGCTCCACCTACTCCTATAACTTTAATTGTAGCTGTTCCATCCATCATTGCGTTATTCATGTCATCATTTTCCAACATTAGTTTTTCCTCCCTTTATTACCTTATAATTTATATAATTTAAAATTAAAAACATTTTTGTGTAGGGGCGCGTATGATTACGCCCAGTATATTTTTACGTATAGAAAAATTCTTTTATTCTTTCTAATATATTTTTTATAAAACTTTCATTTGACTTTGCATCTATACTGCTTGATACATTTTTTGAAAAAGGTCTTCCTGCAATATATCTTACCAAAGCATAACTTGATCTAAATGAAGGTTTTATTGTACTAATTAACCTTCCTGTTGCTATTTTAACTGGTATATTTAATATTATTTTTCCAGCAACATCACTTTTATTTATGTTTGTTATTCCTTGCCCTGTTAATATTACATTGTTAATTTTTGATTTTATTCCTTGATTTGTTATATCCTTATTAACCAATGAAAATATTTCTTCAATTCTTGCCTCTATTATTTCTATTAGTTCAGAACTTTTTATTGTTTTTGGCTTTCCATCACCTTTATATGTATTTAAAACAACATCATTATCATTATCTATAAAAGATTTAAGAGCAAGTCCATATTGTCTTTTTAATTTATCCGCTTCTTCATCTGATATATTTAATACAACTGCTATGTCATTTGTTATATTATCCCCACCTAAAGGTATTGTATTTGTATATATAAATGAATTTCCCTCAAAAACTCCTATGTCTGTGTTTCCAGCTCCTATGTCTAGTAACATTACATTATCGTTTAACTCATTTTTATCTAGTACAAGGTTTCTTTCTGCAAGTGTATTTGGAACCATTCCATCTATTTCAATTCCAGCTTTCTTAAATATTGACGCTAATTGTCTTACATATTCTTTCTCTGCTAACATAACTTGTGCTCTTAATGTAAAATTTGCACTCAAATTTCCTACTGGATCATCAACAACTTTTCCGTTATCTAAAATAAATTTATCTGTTACTATATCTATTAAGATTTTATTATCTGGAATATCAATATCTCTAACTTGCATTATAGCTGAATTAACATCTTTTGATGATATTCCTGCATATTTATCTTTAACCTCTTTTACAATACTATTTTGAACAATGGTTATGTATTTGCCAGGTATTGTTACATAAGCAGAATTTATTTTTAAGTTTTCGTTTTTTTCAATCTCTGATATAACATTGTTAATGCTTAGGGATATTTCTTCTTCATTTATTATTTTTCCCTTTTTTATTCCAAAGCACTTGCAATCTGTTGTCGAAATAATTTCAACTTGATTAAAGCTATTAACTTCTCCAACCACTGCGCTTACTTTAGATGTACCTATATCAATACCTACAATTATATCTCCTATAGCCAAAGCTTATTCCTCCATTTTTATTAGTTTAATTTCTTGATAAGAATATTATATTTTATAAAAAAAGTCAAGAGTTTTTGTCATATTTTTGTAATAATTTTGTAATATATGCGTAACAAATTTCTTTGTGCGTAAGTAACGGGCACCGTGGTGTCGTAACCTAACTGGTATTCCCACAAACAGTGCCCCTACAACTTGCAATATATGAAATGTTATTTCTCTTGATGTTTATTCATCCATTTATCAATATAATGTCTTCTAATTATTGCAAGATTTGTAAACATCCTTCCAACAAAAACAACTATTGCTGCTAAATATATATCTACATTTAGCTTCTCCCCTAGGAATGTAAGAAGTATTGATAGAATTGCATTTCCAAAAAATCCTGAAACAAATATTATCATATCAAATTTCCCTTTTATAGTTGCTGCAATTCCTCCAAATACTGAATCTAGTGCTGCAATTATAGCAATTGCTAAGTATCCTGAATATGTATAAGATATTATTGGAGCATTTATTCCTATTAGCGCCCCCACTGCGCAACCAATTATTATAGCTATTAAAACCATTGTAAACTCCCCCTTATTTTAAAAATTTATATTTCCTTCATACTTTTTTATTGTTATATTATCTTCTCTCGTAAGTGTTACAGTTTTTCCCTCAGATTTTTGAACATCTATATAGCCATAGTTCTTTTTAGATAAACCACTTTCTAGATATGTTGGATTTCCTATTGCCTTTACAACATATGGAGAAACCAACCCTTGCTTTCCATTCATTCTTATAAATTTATCTCCAATATTCACTATATATGAATTATGCACTACTCTTTCATCATTTATAGATATTGCCTCAGCACCCGCTAATTTTAGTTCATTTATAAGTTTAATTAAATCTTCCGCCGTAATTGAAACATATTCGCTATCTGATAATGTTACAACTACACCGCTTCCAGTTACATCTCTTAATCCTGATATTCCTTTTAATCTAGATACCTCGTTTGTTAAAAGTTCTGAAGCTGTTCTATTACTATTTATTTTCTCTTCATATTCTGATATCTTTAAATTAGTATTTTCTAACTCTTGCTCTATTTCTTCATATTTTGTTTTCCAATTTGTTATTTCGTTTCTTAAATCTGCTTCTCGCATATTCTCTAATGCTGTTACATCTATTTTACTAATCGTTTTAAATTGAAGAAAGATAACGGCTGTAAGTATTACACATATGAGTCCTATTACTATTGTCATTGTTGTTCTTCCCTTCATTTTTTCCTCCTTTTTACGGAACGACGGATGCGTCGTTCCCTACGTTATTTCAAATAATCGGTTCCATATACCCCATCATATTTTGGTATAGTTATATCATTTGATTTTTGAACTTCTATTTTTACATAATTTCCTAAATACTCTAAATAACCACCAGTTCTTGTTAATTGCCCTTCTAACATTTCTGGAAACCCTGTTGCCTTTATTGTAATTGGAACACCTACCATTTCCCCATTTATCCTTGTAATATTTCCATCACACATTATTCCTGTAGCAGTTGTTATTCTTTGGTTATTTATTGATACCGCAGTAGCTCCTGCATTAAACAACTCATTTGTTATGTACATTAAATCATAATAATGAACTATATAATCTCCAACATTCAATACTTCCTCTGCCGAAATATCTCTATTATCATCTAAACTTATTATAATACCTTCACCTTTTACTTCAGTTTTTCCTAGCAATTTCTCCATCTGCTTTATTTGTTTTTCTTTTTGGGCATCTTCTTCGTTATCTGCAACAGCCTGAGTTCTTACTTGTTCTAGCTTTAATTCAGCTTCTTCAAATTCTTTATATTTATTATTATACCTTTCTCGTAATTGCAATACTTCATCTCTTAATCTGTCATTTCCAGATGTAGTTTTTCCAACCTCTTTATTAGCTTCATCTATAGTTTTTACTTGTATAGATATTGCAATTGCTAATACACAACATATAATTCCAAATAATATTGAAATTTTAGTTTTTTTCATTATTTACCTCCTAGATTTTTTCTCTAAAATATGGCTTTAACGTATGAATATTTCCATTTATATACGCCTCACCAGCACGTCCATTTTCTTCTTCTAGCATCTTTTTTAAATACAATATTCTAAGATTAGCATTTGAACAGTCTCCAAAATATGCTATCTTCTGTTCTGCATCTAAATTTAGCACTACATCATCAATATTTGTTATATTTATAGATGTAATATATGTTAATATCCCATTATTCCTTGCAGATTCAAATACCTTATTTATTACTTCTATTCTTTTACAATCTTCGTCTGATAATTTCTTTGTGTTTTGAAAGTCAATTATATTTTCTATGCTTGTTTGATATCCTAGTATAATAGGTAATGGTAACTTTTCTTGTGACATTTCCAAAATATAACCCTTTGAATCTATATACGCATTTCCATTTGCAATTTCTATTATATATTGTGGCACTCTTTCCTTTATTGATATTTTTATTGTACTTGGTAATTCTCTAGCAATACTTGCAGATTCTACATATGGGTTTGATTGTATTTTTTCTATTGACTCTTGCTTTTGCATTTTAAACATATTTATATCTAATTGTATTTGTGAATAGCTAATTATTTCCTCGCTTGTTAGCTTACTATTTCCTTCTACATTTATTTGTTTTATATCAAATATTGGAGATAACATAAATAATATTATTACACCAATTACTAATATAAGTATGCTTGTCCACTTTAATATTGATTTTCTTATTTTGCTTTTTTGGGATTGATTTGGTTTTACTTTTTCATTTGGTCGGCTTTCTTTTGCATTCTGTGGTGAATTTTTAGGCTTAGATTTATTGGGCTGTTTTTTATTGTTTGATTTTATATTCTTTTTGGGCTCTTTCTTAGTTTTTTTTGGTTCTGGTTTTGGAGTTAAACCAATTATTAGCTCCTCATCTAAATTTATAATATCATTTTCCTTAGGTGCATTTTTATCTGAATTATTTTTTTTAGATTTTTTATTTTTGTTTGCCTTTTTGCGTTTGTTTTGCTTTGGGTCGTCGGGGACGCCGACCCCTACATCCTTCTTTTTTATATATAAAAAATCTATAGTTTCATCTTTAGTTTTTTTCGACATTTTGAAACCTCCAAATAATTTATTTAAAAGTGGAACGACGAGGGCGTCGTTCCCTACAATTATATTTGTTTTATTTTTGCACCAATCATAGATAATTTTTTATCTAAGTTTTCATAACCTCTTAGTATATATTCAATATTGTTTACTGTTGTTTTTCCCTTTGCTTGAAGTCCTGCTAAAACTAATGCTGCTCCACCTCTTAAATCTGTTGATGTAACTTTAGTTCCATTTAATCTTTTTACTCCTTTTATAACCGCTGTTTTTCCTTCAACTGTAATTTTAGCTCCCATTCGTTTTAATTCATTTGTATATTTATACCTATTTTCAAATATGTTTTCCACTACTATTGACGTTCCCTTACTTACTGTTAAAACAGTAGCAAATACAGATTGCATATCTGTTGGGAAGCCTGGATATGGCATTGTCTTTATATCTACATTTTTTAATTTTTTTGGTGCTTCTAATTTCACACTATTCTTCAATATTTCTATTTTACAGCCACATTCTTCTAATTTATTTATTACTGGAGCTATATGCTCCACATTTACATTATTTAGTTTTATCTTTCCTTCAGTTATTGCTCCTGCACAAAGAAAAGTTCCTGCTTCTATTCTATCTGGCATCACTGTATAACTAACTTCTTTTAAGCTCTTTACACCAACTATTTTTATTATGTTAGTACCAGCTCCTGTTATTTTTGCACCCATTCTATTTAACATGTTTTGCAAGTCTTCTATTTCTGGCTCCATTGCCGCATTGTTTATTATAGTTTCACCTTCAGCCAAGGCAGATGCAAGCATTATATTTTCTGTTGCCCCAACACTTGGAAAATCCAAGTGAATTGTATTTCCAATAATTTTTTCGCACTTACATTTAATAAATCCAGATTCCTCTTCTACTTCTATTCCAAGTTTTCTAAATCCCTTTAAATGTAAATCAATTGGTCTTGCTCCAATATCGCATCCTCCAGGATATGATATTTTTGCTTCTTTAAACCTACCTATTATAGCTCCTGCAAGAACAACAGATGATCTCATTTGTCTCATCAAATCTTCAGGTATTTCTGTTTTTTTCATATTTCTAGAATCGATTACTATTTTATCACTTTTCTTACCTATTTTGCAACCCAAAATCTTTAATATTTCAAGCGTTATTTGTGTATCATGTATATTAGGTACATTATATAACTTTGTAACATTATTATTTAGTATACTTGCAGCAATTATTGGTAATGATGCATTCTTTGATCCAGATATATTCACTTCTCCCTCTAGTCTTTTTCCTCCTTCTATTATGTAACTTGACATATATATTCACCCTTTCATAACATACTTATGCTATATATTATGTTTAGTTATAAAAAATAGTGAATATTTGCTTTATAATGCAAAAAATGTTATAATTATTATATCCAAGCCGAAAGGCATTTTTATGATTTTTTAGGAGGAAAAACTATGAAAAAGAAATTTAAGCTTCGGTACATCTTTATCGCTTTGGGCATAATTGTGTCCATTGTGATCGGCATTGTTATGCGTAAGACCTTTGTAGGGAAATTTATCCTTATCGCTTTGAGCATTGCACCCATTGTAATCGGTATTATTATGCTGAAGATTAAAGGAAAAATTAAGCTTCGGTACATCTTCATCGCTTTGGGAGTTATAATTGCGGGCTTTGTGATATACAACCTTACGCGTTGGTCATTTGAAGGGCAGATCAAAAACTTGCAAAAAACCTTTAACGCTGATATGGAGCAGACGGTAAACTCTATCGTGGATGAGAGATTGGAAGAATTCTATTCTAACCAAAACATATCTCTCCCCAATAACTCTAATAGCGTTCCTGATACAAACGGTAATTATACCAGCATCCCTGATGCAAGTGATAGCTTTACCGATGTATCTTGGCCCGAAGACTCTGCTTCGGAAAGTACCCCCTCTGCTGAGAGCAAAAAAATCGTTGCTACCATTTCAAACTCTGAAGCTACAAACTTACCTTATACGGAGCCTTGTAACCTCAATGTTTTTGAAAGCTACGATGAAGCTTTTAGCAATGCTCTGGCATTAGATTCAGGCAGATATGTTAGACTCATTTTGAAGGCTAATGTTGAAGTTGAAAAAATCACATCCACTGTATCAGTGTTCAACCCTGATGCAGAAGGGCTTGAAGAGTTCGATGATTTTGAGTTCAAGAGCCAAATGAGTTCAAGTAACGATTATCGCCTGACTTTCAAAATTCCAGATAATCCGTATGGCTGGGGATATACTTCCGACCGTGCAAACTTCGTTGCTGTCTTTAAGATAGTAACAAATGAAGGCACATTTTACGTGTCTTGTGCATACTAACTTTTAAGAGCGCCGCAATGCGGCGCTCTTTTCTTTTTATTTTATTTTCCTTTTGTAATAAACTGTACCTGCCATAGATATACCTGTTAATATCATTATTGTTCCTAAAACTATTGTATTTATTTCTGTTTCTCCTGTTTGTGGTAATCTATCTTGTGATGTTGATGGCTGTTGAACTAATATTTTTTCATTATATATTATTCCACCATTTTCAGCATAGGTTATTCTTCCTTCTTCATTTATTCTAAATGTTGCTAAACTTTCATTTAATCTATATCCCATTGGTGCTAATTCTTCTTTATATTGATATATTTCTCCAACTTCTAGTTCAGTAAATATTGCCTCTCCCTCAGCATTTGTTATAACTTTTATATGTTCTCCGTTTCTTAGTACTGGATTTCCATCTTTGTCGTATAGTCCTATTACTGCTCCACTCAATAACTTTCTTGTTCCTTTTTCCATTTTGTATATTGATACATCTACTTTCATTTTTTCATTATAGATTATTTTATTTGTACCTTCTTTGAAGTTTACTGTTCCATCGTTTTTTACCTCAAAGTAGTATTTGGTAGCATTTAGTACATATCCTGCTGGGGCTTCTATTTCTTGATAATAGTATCTTCCCACTTCTAAATCTCTTACTGTTATTGTTCCATCTTCTCCTGTTGTTGCTTCTGTTACTTTATTTCCATTCGCATCAAATATTCCTATTTTTGCTCCTGCCAATACCATTTCTGTTCCTGCTCTTTGCTTTGTTACTGTAAATGCTTCGTCTTCTTTCATAGTTACCCTATTGTTATATATTATTTTGTTACTTCCATTTGCTAAAGTTATTTCTCCATCATTTCCTATTGTGAAATAGTACTTTGTATCATTTAATACATATCCTGCTGGCGCCTCTATCTCTTTGTAATAATATTCACCTGGTTTTAAATCTGCAAATGTTACTGTTCCATCTTCTCTTGTTGTTGCTTCTGCTACTTTAGTTCCGTCTTCAACAAATATTCCTATTTTTGCTCCTGATATAGATATATCTGTTCCTGTCTTTTTCTTTACTATTGTTAGCACTTCTTTTGTTGTTATTCTATCATTATATATTACTTTGTTACTCTCTTCATCAAAAGTTACTGTTCCATCATTTTCTACTGTAAAGTAATATTTTGTGTCATTTAGTATGTAGCCTGCTGGTGCTTCTATTTCTTTGTAATAGTATCTTCCTACTTCTAATCCACTTACTCCTACTTGTCCTTGTTCATTTGTTTTTCCTTTGCCTATTTCGTTTCCTCTTTCGTCAAATATACCTATTGTTGATCCTTTTAATACTGTTTCTGTTCCTGTTATTTTCTTTGTTATTGTAAATGCTTCGTCTTCTTTCATTGTTACTCTGTTGTTATATATTATTTTATTACTTCCATTTGCTAAAGTTACTTCTCCACTATTTTCTACCGTGAAATGATATTCTGTACTGTTCAATACATATCCTGCTGGCGCCTCTATCTCTTTGTAATAATATGAACCTGGCTCTAAATCTGAAAATGTTACTGTTCCATTTTCTCCTGTTGTTGCTTCTTTTACTTTAGTTCCGTCTTCAACAAATACTCCTATTTTTGCTCCTGATAATACTATTTCTGTTCCTGTTTTTTTCTTTGTTATTGTCAATACTTCTTTTGTTGTTACTCTATCATTATATATTACTTTGTTACTCTCTTCATCGAAAGTTACTGTTCCATCGTTTTCTACTGTAAAGTAATATTTTATGTTGTTTAGTACATATCCTGCTGGGGCTTCTACTTCTTGATAATAGTATCTTCCTACTTCTAAATCTCTTACCGTTATCGTTCCATTTTCTCCTGTTATTGCTTCTGCTACTTTAGTTCCGTCTTCATCAAATATTCCTATTTTTGCTCCTTGTAGTACTGTTTCTGTTCCTTTTCTCTTCTTTGTTATTGTAAACGTTTCATCTTCTTTCATTGTTACTCTATCATTGTAAATCGTCTTTGTTGTTTCTTCATCAAAAGTTACTGTTCCATCATTTTCTACTGTAAAATAGTATTTTGTATCGTTTAATACATATCCTAATGGGGCTTCTATTTCCTTATAATAATATCTTCCTACTTCTAAATCTCTTACTCCTACTTGTCCTTGTTCATTTGTTTTTCCTTTGCCTATTTCGTTTCCGCTTTCATCAAATACCCCTATTGTTGCACCTTGTAATACTATTTCTGTTCCTGTCTTTTTCTTTGTTATTGTAAATGCTTCTTCCTCTTTCATTGTTACCCTATTATTATATATTATTTTGTTACTTCCATTTGCTAAAGTTATTTCTCCACTATTTTCTACTGTGAAATGATATTCTGTATTGTTTAGTACATATCCTGCTGGGGCTTCTATTTCTTTGTAATAATAGTCACCTGGCTCTAAATCTGCAAATGTTACTGTTCCATCTTCTCCTGTTGCTGCTTCTGCTACTTTAGTTCCGTCTTCACTAAATATTCCTATTTTTGCTCCTAATATAGATATGTCTGTGCCTGTCTTCTTTTTTGTTATTGTTATGCTTCCCTTTATTTTTTCATTTACTACATTTATATTTATTGGATTTCCTGTAACTACATCTACTACTCTTCCATCGGCTGTAAGTCTAAACTCATATTTTGAATCATCTTTTATATATGAATCTGGTGCTTCTGTTTCTTGTAATGTATATGTTCCTTCTTCTAAATCAAATATATAAAATATACCGCTATTATTACTTGAACCCTGAGCTACAACTGCGCCTGTTTCGTCCTTTACTACAAACTTTGCTCCACTTAACGGATTTCCATTTTCATCTGTTTTATTAACCGAGATTCTTGAGTCATATGGTAAGTTTTCTACCAATACTCCATCTGGCCTAGGTAATTTCCCAAAATATGCTAAGCTTCCTCCATTAGGCTCTATTGTCCAAATATTATCAAAATCCCAAACATCAGAGTATCCACTTCTATATAATAATTCTTGTATAGTTTTTGCTTCTCCTTGTCCTTCAGAAGTTGTTTCTTGACCTGTTGTTTTAGGGCTCCAGTATGAATTTGTAACCGTTGCTAATTTGTATGGTTTTGTAGCTCCATTCCATTGATAACTACCTATATATCCTACTAACCCTCCTGTATTTTTTGTTCCTGAACCTTGCGTTTCTATTTTTCCTACTGCATATGTATTTATCACTCTCACTTCTGCATAAGAATTAGTACCAACAGACTGATAATAACCAGTTGCCTCTCCTATTAGCCCTCCTACATTTTGTGTTCCATTGGTTTTCGTTTTTACTCCTGTAAGTGAATATGCATTCTCTATTTCTGTATTAAATGGTGTACTAACTGAAGTACTACCTCCAAATGCCTTCCCTATTAAGCCTCCTGCATACACTGCTCCACTATCTGACGTTGTTACTACATTTCCTGCTGAATAGCTTATAGTTACTTTACCACTCTCAAAAGACCCAATAAGCCCTCCTGCATATATTGCTTTATTTGTTGATGTTGCCTCTACAATTCCTGTTGCGTACGTATTGTTTACATTTATAAGATAACTACTACCATTATTATAATTTCTTGTTCCTGCTCCTTTTCCTATCAATCCTCCTACACTTTGTATTCCATTTGAATTGCTAGTAACATTTCCTGTTGCATATGTATCTGTTATATTCATATTTCCATTTCCATTTTTGGTTTCATTATATCCTGTGTATGCATATCCTATAAGCCCCCCTGCATTCACTTCTCCACTTTCCGAATTTATTTCTATATTTCCTGTTGCATTACTTTCAGTCGTTGTTGTTCTATATTCATAGCCTACTAGCCCTCCTGCATTTATTGCTCCTGTTGTTGAAGATGCTATTATCTCTGTATTACTACTAGATTTACTAATAATTCCATTGTTTGTATAACCTACTAATCCTCCTATATTGGTTAAATTTACTTCTGCAATCGCTTCTACTTTACTTTCTCCTACTACTAATACATTTTCTATTGTTCCATTATTTATATAGCCTGCTAATACTCCTATATTTCCTGCATATGTTGAAGATGAATTAGCATATGTATATGTACTTTTTACTTTTGCATTTTCTAAGGTTAAATTCTTTATTGTTCCTTTATCTATATATCCAAATAAACCTACATATTGTCCTTCTGATTCTATATTTAAATTTCTTATTGTAAAATTTGCTCCATCAACTGTTCCCATAAATGGATATTCTGTATTTCCTATTGGCTCAAAATTTGCTATATTTCTAATTTCTATATCATTCCCTAATTTATAATAAGTTCCATTTACATCATATTTTATTGCTTGTAATTGTTCTTCTGTTTTTATTATATATGGAAATTCTTCTGTTCCTTTACCTTCATCATATACCTGATATTTATAATTCTCTTTATTTACCCCTTCTGGTTTTGCCATATCTTTAAAATATGGTAAACTTCCTGCATTTTCTTTTATTTCCCAAACACTTTCAAAATCCCAATTTTCATATAAAGCTTCATGTATCATATTATGTAACAATCTTGGTGTACCATCTGCACTTGTTCTTTGTTCTGTTATCTCTGGACTCCAATATGAATTTGTAGCCTTTCCTAATATAGATGGTTTAGTTCCTCCATTCCATGTATAGCTACCTATGTATCCTACTAATCCTCCTATATTTTTTGTTCCTGAACCCTGCGCTTCTACTTTTCCAACCGCATATGTGTTTATAATTTGTACTGCTGTACAAAGATTAGTACCAACAGACTCATAATAACCAGTTGCTTCTCCTATTAGTCCTCCTACATTCTGTTTTCCGTTTGTTTTTGTTTTTACTTTTGCGAGTGAATATGCATTTTCTATTTTTGTACCAGCCGAATTACCATTTATATATGCTTTACCTATTAACCCTCCTACATATATTGCTCCACTATCTGATGTTGTTACTACACTCCCTGTTGCATAACTTGTACTTAATGTTCCATTAGCAAAATCACCTATAAATCCTCCTACATATATTGCTCCGTTTGTCGAATTTGTTTCTACATTTCCAGTTGCATATGCATGATTCAAATTAATAAGATAGTTACTCTTCCTGCTCGAATTATAATTTCCTAATCCTCTTCCAATTAATCCTCCTACATATTGCGTTCCAGTTGAATTACTATTAACATTTCCTGTTGCATATACATTACTTATATTCATATATTCAGTTCCACTGCCTGCAATACCTGTACATACATATCCGATTAATCCTCCTGCATTTATAGGTCCATTTTGCGCTAATATATCTACGCTACTATTAGAATCACTGATTGTTCCCTCATTTATATAGCCTATTAGTCCTCCTATATATTTTGTTTTTGTTCCATCTATTGCTTCTACTTTACCTTCTCCAGTTATTGATATATTTTCTATTGTTGTATTAGTTGTATATCCTGCTAATGTTCCCACATATGTTGTATTAGTTGTATATATGCTTTTTACACTTGCATTTTCTATAGTTAAATCCTTTACTGTTCCTCCATTTACATACCCAAATAATCCAACATATTGATTTTCAGATTCTATGTTTAAATTACTTATTTTATAATTATTTCCATCCAATATCCCCCTAAAAGACTCAGTAGATGAAGTTCCTATCACATCGAAATTTGTTACACCAGTTAAATATATATCACTCATCAATATATAGTTTCCTGTTAAATTACTAGATATAATTGCCAATTCACTTGCATTAGTAATTGGTGTATACCCTTCTGGTACAGTTGTTTGATGTGTTCTAGTGTCGGTTTCTTCCATAGTTGCTAGAACTTCATTTCCTAAATTTGTTTCAAATACTAACGCCAATAATATGCTTCGTACAAGCATTATTGTTATAATTGCAATTATTGTTATTTTTTTCTTTCTTTGGTAATTTAAATTGTTCATAGTAATCTCCTTTTCGGTGGACTTTAGCCCCGCCTCTACAAATATAAAAATATATCTTCTATTTATTATTATATTTATTTTTGTTTTATTTTAAAGTAGATGATTTTTGAAATTTTTTTCATAAAATCTCTAATTATTACGGATATTTTTGTTTTAGTTTGTCGTTTTTTTATATGAATTTTGTGTTAATTTTATATTACTGTATATGTGTTTTTTATATGTTTTTCTTACGGAAACAAAAAAATAGGAGCATAATTGCTCCTATCAACATTATAATTTACCCTGCTATCTCACTAAAATATTCATTTATCCTTTTTATCAACTCATTTTTTGCCTCTTCCATTGTTATTCCTTCTAGTTGTGCTCCTGCAAGTGTTATATGTCCTCCCCCTCCGAAGTTTTTCTAATATAACTTGTACATTTATATCTCCTATTGAACGCCCGCTTATACATATTTTTTCTCCGGTATTTCCTATTACAAAAGATGCTGTTATATCACTTATTGTTAATAATTCATCAGCTGCCTTTGCACAAATTAAACTTGCATTTTTATCCTCTGTTTCATATTTAGATATTCCTATTGTTTCATTTATTATTTCTGCATTTTTTACTATATCTGCTATCAATTTATAATTTTCTAAACTACTTTGGAACCATTTTTTTACTTTTACAATATCTACTCCAAATTTTCTTAAATATGCCGCTGCTTCAAAAGTTCTAACACCTGTTTTAAAAGTAAAATTCTTTGTGTCCATCATTATTCCAGCATATAAACTTTCTGTCTCTATTTTATTTAGTTCTATTGCATTTTCAGAATATTGTAATATTTCTGTTACAAGTTCACATGCTGATGAAGCATACACTTCATGGAAAGTTAATATTGAATTTTCTATAAAGTCTGTTGATCTTCTGTGGTGATCTATAACAACTATTTTTTCTGTTCTTTCTAATAACTCTGGTATTTCAACATAAGAAATCTTATGTGTGTCCACTATTACCAATAAAGTTTCTGCTGTTATTTTGGCTAATGCTTGATTTTTATCTATTATTACATCTTTATATTCTTCTTCTTTTTCTATTGCTTCTGAAAAATTCTCTAAATTTGCTCCTATTGAATTGTTTACAATATATACTTCCTTATCTAAAGACTTTGCTAATCTATATATTCCTAAACTTGCACCTACGCAATCCATATCTGGATTCATATGTCCCATTACCATAACATTATTTGATTCCCCAATCAATTTTTCCAATGCTGTTGATATTGTTCTAGCTTTTACTTTTGTTCTTTTCTCTACTTCTTGTGTTCTTCCGCCATAGAACATATATTTCCCGTTTTTCCTTACAACTGCTTGATCTCCGCCTCTTCCCAAAACAATATCTATAGCTTCTCCAGCAGATTTGTATTTTTCATAATTAGATTCTCCATCTGTTGAAATTGCAATACTTAATGTTAAAGGTATATCTATATCAATGTCTATTTCTTTTACTGTATCTAATATACTAAATTTATTATTCTCTATTTCTTCCAAATATTTCTGCTCAAACATGTAAACGAATGTATCCCTATCTGTTTTTATCATTATTCCGCCAGTAGCTGTTGCCCAGTTATACATAGTTTTTTCTATTGTTGCTGTTAATTCTGGTTTTTCTTCATCTGATACTCTTTGTATTATCTCTTCGTAATTATCTATCATCAATATTCCAACACAACTTTTAGAATTGTTGTATGCTAATTCTAAATTAACATTTGAAGTAATGTCTAAGAAATATAAAGTCATCATATATTCTGTCTTTTCTTTACTTGATTTTGACTTTATATATTCGCCTATTATATGATACGTTTTTTCTCCTATTTTTAGTTGTTTATCTATAGATTTGTCTTCCCCATTTTCTATACTCATCTTTACTTCTTTTGATATTTCATCTAAATAAGTATTTATTTCGGTGTTTTCAAATTCTGTATTGAAATTAGAACTTTTCCAAATAACATTTCCATCTGTCTCTAATATAATTAGTGGAAATGGAGAATTTATTAAAGTATTTTTGGCAACTGTATCTACGTTTATTGTTAAATCATGTATATGCTTTGATAATTCACCAATTCTTTTACTATTTATCCAAAAAGTATATATTAGCAATATTGTATATGCTATTACAGAAGGTAAAATTAAAGCTTCTTCATATAAGCATAGTATTACTAGTAACAAGCCTATAACTACTAAATATACCTTAGTTTTAGATTCTATTTTCTTAAACATTCTTTTGTTAGTTTTTGGCATAAAAACCTCCATTTTTATCATAAGTATATCTATTTTACTATGATTTAGCGGGTTTGTCAAATAACTATGCATTATGCATACTTTTAATTTTTAACTTATTTTTTATTTATTTAAGCTATTATTAAATTCTTCTATATCTTGCATAGTTTTTAAGTATGACCTTGCCTTACGAGGACTAATCGGAATATAATACCACCTTTTATCTACTTTATAAATATACATATCCATGGCATCTATTTTTTCATCTTCTTTACCTTTAATAGTATATTTAACTCTAACTTCATATCCTTCTGAAATCTCTAAACTTTCACCAAATATTTCTTTAATATATTTTTCTACATTTTTTAAATCACTTTCTTTTATTTCTTCTTTTTGAGTTATTTTATAATGAACTTTAATATTTTTGCCGTAGTCTAAACTCCATTTTTTCCAATTGTTTTTTCATATAATCATCATTTACGGTATAGCCATCTTTATATATAAACTCAGGTACATCTTTTAAAAACATTTTAGAATCTGCTTTTTCAATTGCTTTAAAGTGATTGTGTATAGGCTTTTTGTACCCTCCAATATAATTTAAACAACTAATTATTAGTAATATTGCTATAATAAAAATGATAACACTGATTATTACAACTCTTTTAGTTTTTTTACTCTTTCTATTTAATCCTTCATCACATTGCTTAAAAACTTCACTCATAACATGACTCTCCTTATTCAAATATATTATCATTGATTGCATCAATAATAATATATTTGAGCTATTATGTCAAATTTAATTACATATGAGAATACACACCAATCATATTAAAAAAGTAATCCTTTATATCTTTCTTTTTTACTTCTTCGCTACTAAGTATATCTACAGAGTATATTACTTTATTATTTACTAATACATTTATACTACCCAATTTCGAATTTTCTAAAAGTGGAGCTTCCATATAATTTATTTCATTAACTTCTAATTTAATGTTTTGTTTGTCTTCCTTTTTTATTGGATACATTGTATACTTTTGTTCTCCTAGCTTCGTTTGCACCTCGCTTTTTATCCCCTTATTTATATTTATTTTGTAAGTTGGTCTCCATTTCTCATATTCTGCATTTATCATTTGAGATATATCTACTTGTTCAAAATTTTCATAAGTATATTCTATCAGTTTTATTGAATCTCTGGTTCTTATTTTCTTTGTGTCTGCCCCTAACACAACTGTTATTATATTAAAATTATTTCTTACAGTTGATGACACAAGGCATCTTCCAGCATTATTTGTAAAACCTGTTTTTACTCCATTAACTCCTTGTAAATATCCTAATAATTCATTAGTATTACTTAAATCTTTAGATTTTCCATTTATTGTTACTGTATAATATTTTGTGTTTACCACTTTCGCAAATATAGGATTATTTAATGCGTAATCTGTAAGAATTGCTAGTTCATAAGCAGTAGTATGGTGTCCATCTTCATCTAGCCCATGTGGACTAGTAAACCTAGTATTATTTAATCCTAGTTCTATAGCTTTTTTATTCATCATTTCTGCAAAACCTTCTACACTCCCACCAATTGTCTCTGCAATTTGAACTGCTGCATCATTTCCAGAACACAGCATTAGTCCATATAATAAATCGTTTAAAGTTATTTTATCTCCAGTTTTTAATCCTAATCTTGAGCCATCTGTATTTGCTGCATTTTGTGATGCTTCAATAGTTCTAGATAAATCTGCATTTTCTATTAAAATTAAAGCTGTCATTATTTTTGTTGTACTTGCCATTGCTCGAACATCATTCTCATTTTTTCCATATATTATTGTCTTTGTTGCTCTGTCTAGCACAACAACAGCCCTAGAATATGTTTCAGGCTCTTTGCTTAAATCTGTTGAACTTTGAATTGCCTCTTCTTTCATTTGGTTAAAATATGCTAGTTCTTCTTTTGCTTCATTTTCATCAAAAGCATATACATTAAGACTACTCGTAGATAAAAGTACAAATAATATAAATAAATATTTTATTTTTTTCATAATAAAAAATCACCTTTTAAAATTATATTTAAAAAGGTGATTTTTATTACAATGTTATATTGTATATTCTTTTATTTCTTTTTGTATTTTTTCTATAAATGCCTCTTGCGACATTTGACCAATGTCACCATCAATTCTAGAACGCACACCTACAGCATTAGCCTCTACTTCTTTATCTCCTATTATTAGCATATATGGTACTTTTTGTAACTGTGCTTCACGAATTTTATATCCTATTTTTTCGTTTCTATCGTCTAACTCTACTCGTATTCCTTCGTCTTCTAATTTTTCTTTTAATTTATTTGCATATTCTATATGTGCTTCAGATATTGTTAATATTCTTGCTTGAACTGGTGTTAACCATACAGGGAATGCTCCTGCAAAATGTTCTGTTAATATTCCAATAAATCTTTCAAATGAACCAAATATTGCTCTATGAACCATTATAGGTGTTTTCTTTTCTCCATTACTATCTATATATGAAAGATTAAACCTTTGTGGTAGTTGGAAATCTAATTGTACTGTCCCCATTTGCCACTCTCTTCCTAAACAATCTTTCATTTTTATATCTATTTTTGGTCCGTAGAAAGCTCCATCTCCCTCATTTATCCTATATTCATCTTTACCACAAATTTCATCTAAAACTTTTCTTAAGTCTGCTTCTGCTTTATTCCAAGTTTCAATTTCTCCCATAAAATCATCTGGTCTTGTTGATAAAGTTAATTTGTATTCTAGTCCGAATATTCCATAAAATTTACTTGCAATTTCTATAATATCTTTTATTTCACTACCTATTTGTTCTTCTGTAATATAGTTATGTGAGTCATCTTGTCTAAACATTCTTACTCTAAATAATCCGTTTAATTGTCCAGATTTCTCATTTCTATGTATAACATCTACATCATTAAAACGAAGTGGTAAATCTTTATAGCTTCTTAATTTAGATTGATATATTTTTATTGAGTTTGGGCAGTTCATTGGTTTTAATGCTTGTTCATTTCCATCTGCATCTGTTAAAACAAACATGTCCTCTTTATAGTGATCCCAGTGTCCTGATGTTTTCCATAATACACTACTATTTAATTGTGGTCCAGAAAATTCCTCGTACCCTCTTTTTTTATGTTCTTTTCTCCAAAATTCTATTAAAGTATTTAACATTGTAAATCCCTTTGGTAACCAATATGCCATACCAGGTGCTGTTTCATCAAAGAAGAATAAATCTAATTCTTTTCCTAATTTTCTATGGTCTCTTTTCTTTGCTTCTTCTATTAAAATAATATATTCTTCTAATTCGCTTGATTTTGGAAAAGATATTCCATATATTCTTTGTAGCATTTTATTGTTTTCGTTACCTCTCCAATATGCCCCTGAAGATGTTAATAGTTTTATTGCTTTTACTTTTCCTGTGCTCATTAAATGTGGTCCTGCACAAAGGTCTGTAAAATCTCCTTGTTTATAAAAAGATATCTCTTCTCCCTCTGGTAAATCTTCTATTAACTCTACTTTATAATCCTCTTGCTTTTCTTTCATGAATTTAATTGCTTCATCTCTTGGAAGCGTAAATCTTTCTATACTTAAATCTTCTTTTATTATCTTTTTCATTTCTACTTCTAATGCAGATAAATCTTCTTCTGAAAATGGCTTATCTGTGTCAAAGTCGTAGTAAAAACCATTATCTATTGATGGTCCTATTGCAAGTTTAATTTCAGGATGTAACCTTTTTACAGCTTGAGCTAATATGTGTGACGTTGTGTGCCAATATGCCTTTTTTCCGTCTAACACATCAAATGTTAATATTTCTAATTTGCAATCTTTAGTTAAAACATATCTTAAATCTTTTACCTCTCCATCAACTAATCCCGCTGTAGCAACTCTTGCTAATCCTTCGCTTATTTTTTTTGCAACGTCTAAAACGCTTGAATTTTGTTCTGCCTCTAAAATAGATCCATCTTTTAATGTAACCTTAATCATAAAAAAACCTCCTTTATATTTACAAAAACGCACCCCTATAGGCAAATGCATTCTTGCCTATAGGGGTGCATATAACACGGTCCCACCCTAATTTTTACTTAATTTAATGATTATAACGTAAATCAACGGTAGCTTTCACTACAGACTCCAGAGTAGTTTTCAAAGTAGACTTGCTTAAGATTAGCTTTCAGCCTATGACTAATCCTCTCTAATAAAGTTTTTACTTTTACTTTTCTCTATCAACATCGAAATTATTATATCATGTTTCATTTTTGTTTGCAAATATATTTTTAAAATTTATAATTATTTTCTTGTTACAGTGCTTGTTCCACAACCTTTAAACATATTGGTAATTGTCGCATTATTTGTTGTCCATTTTTCTCCTACATATATAGCTTTTAGATTACTACAATTATAAAACATGTATATCATATTTTTTACGTTGTTTGTATCAAAGTTACTTATATCCAAACTCATTAAACTACTACAATTTCTAAACATATAGCTCATATTCTTTATGTTACTTGTATCAAAGTTACTTACATCTATTTGCGCTAAATTGCTACACGCATCAAACAAATACATCATATCTGTTACATTACTTGTATCAAAGTTACTCACATCTAATGATGTTAATTTACTACATCCGCCGAACATGTTTTGCATGTTTGTTACATTACTTGTATTAAAATTACTTACATCTATGCTTTTTAGGTTACTACAATGATAGAACATACATACTGTATTGGTTACATTACTTGTATCAAAATTACTTACATCTAGTGATATTAAACTGCTGCAAGAATAAAACATACCATTCATGTTTGTTACATTTTTTGTGTCAAAATTACTTACATCTAATGATGTTAAACTGCTACACCCTTGAAACATAATAAACATTGACGTTACATTTTTTGTATTTAAATTTTTTATATTATTTATCATCGTTAAATTATTGCAACCATAAAACCAACAAGCTGTTGATATTGGCATTATTTCATTTACAAATTCTACTGTTGTTATAACTGTTTTTTCTTGATTCCAAGGAACTTGTGTAAAACTACTATACTCTTTTCCTGCTATATTGCCATAATCTTGGCTCAATTCTTTAAATGGTATTTGACTATTGTTTGAACAAAATGCTAATGTTCCATCTGTATATAATTTTACGAATATATCTGGTGGCACATTTGCATATATTGTTATTGGCCCTGCTGGTTTGTAGTTTGCCCCTGCTTCTGCTATCTTTTCTGTAAATTCTTCATCACTATACCATCCCGTACATGGCTTTGTTAATGTTGGTAATGTTATTTCTTTATCCCATTTTTCACCAAAGGTTATTTGAGATAGGTTGGTGCAGTTCGTAAATATATTATTTATGTTTGTTACATTAGTTGTATCAAAACTACTTAAATCTAACGATGTTAAATTACTACATCCATAAAACATAGTAAACATGGACGTTACATTTTTTGTATCAAATCTACTTACATCTAAATTTGTTAAACTGCTACAATTTTGGAACATTCTTTCCATATTCCTTACACTGCTTGTATCAAAATTGCTTAGATCTAACGATGTTAAAGCATTACATCCCCAAAACATCCAATTCATATCTGTTACATTTTTAGTATTAAACCTACTTAAATCAAGTGCTGTTAAACTTGTACACCCGTTAAACATCCAGGTCATGTCTGTTACGTTTTTTGTATCAAATGTCCTTAAATCTAATGAAGTTAAACTACTACATCCACAAAACATATAAAACATATTTGTTACTTTACTTGTATCTAGATTTTCTATATTATTTATTGTTGTTAAATTAGTACAGTCATTAAACCATATTCCAGTTGTTACTGGCTTTATTTTGTCTACAAATTCTACAGTTGTTATAGTTTCCCTTTTGTCATACCATGGCACTTGACTAACATTTATAAACTGTATACCTGATATATCTCCATATGATTCTTCTACTGTTTTTCCTTCTATTTGGCTATTCGTTGAAGAAAATGCTAATGTACCATCTGTGTATAGAGTTGTATATATATCTTCTGGTATATCTGCATATATTGTTATTAGTCCTGTTGGTTTGTAATTTGCTCCTGCTTCTGCTACTTTGTTTACAAACATTCTATCACTATACCAACCTGTTGAAGTTTTCTTTGAAGCTGGTAATGTTATTTCTTTATCCCATTTTTCGCCAAATGTTATTTGTGATAGGCTGGTACAATTGTAGAATATACCAGTTGTATTAGTTACATTACTTGTATCAAAACTAATTAAATCTAGTGAAGTTAAACCTGTGCAACCATTGAACATTGCCCACATATTTGTTACTTTGCTTGTATTGAAATTGCTTAAATCTAGTGAAGTTAAGCTGTTACAATTTCTAAACATCATGCTCATATCTGTTACATTTCTTGTGTCAAAATTACTTAAATCTATACTTACTAAATTGGTGCAATCGTCAAACATCTCTGTCATGTCTGTTACATTGCTTGTATCGAAATTACTTAAATCTAATGAAGTTAAACTACTACATCCACAAAACATACAACCCATCTTTGTTACATTTGATGTATCTAAATTATATATATTATCTATCTTCACTAAATTTTCACAATGTATAAACCACCAATATGTTGAGATTGGTCTTACTTTATCTATGAAATTTACTGTTAATACATTAGTTCTATCGTTATACCAAGGTGGAGAATTATTGCTACTATACTCTTTTCCTGCTATGTTGCCATAGTCTTGGCTTAAGTTTTTTCCTTCTATCTTGTAATTGTTTGAAGCGAATGCTAATGTTCCGTCTGTGTATAATTTTACGTATATATCTGGCGGTACTTCTGCATATATTGTTATTGGTCCTGCTGGTTTATAGTTTGCTCCTGCTTCGGCAACTTTGTTTGTAAATTCCGCATCACTATACCATCCTGTGCATGGTTTTTCTAATGTTGGTAATGTTATTTCTTTGTCCCATTTTTCTCCGAATGTTATTTGTGTTAATTTACTGCCAATCACAGTTGAAAATATACTATTTGTATTTGTTACATTGTTTGTATCAAAACTACTTAAGTCTAGTGAAGTTAAACTATCACATCTATAAAACATTGCTCTCATGTTTGTTACTTTGCTTGTATTGAAACTGCTTAAATTTATATTTTGTAATCCTGTACAGGTTGCAAACATAGCATCCATACTTGTTACATTTTCTGTATTAAAACTACTTAGGTCCAATTGTATTAAACTTGTACATACACAAAACATCTCATTCATATTCGTTACATTTTTTGTATTTAAATTTTTTATATTATTTATCATCGTTAAATTATTGCAACCATAAAACCAACAAGCTGTTGATGTTGGTATTATTTCGTCTATAAATTCTACTGTTGTTATGTTAGTTACTTGTTTATTCCAAGGAACTTGTGTAAAACTACCATACTCTTTTCCTGCTATGTTATCATAGTCTTGGCTTAAGTTTTTTCCTTCTATTTGACTATTGTTTGAACAAAATGCTAATGTTCCGTCTGTATATAATTTTACGAATATATCTGGTGGTACATCTGCATATATTGTTATTGGTCCTGCTGGTCTATAGTTTGCTCCTGCTTCGGCAACTTTGTTTGTAAATTCCGCATCACTATACCATCCTGTGCATGGTTTTTCTAATGTTGGTAATGTTATTTCTTTGTCCCATTTCTCTCCGAAGGTTATTTGTGTTAATTTACTGCCAATCACAGTTGAAAATATATTGCTTATATTCGTTACATTAGTTGTATCAAAACTACTTAAATCTAACAAAGCTAGATTTTCACATCTATAAAACATATTCTGCATATTTGCTACATTGTTTGTATTAAAACTACTTAAATTTATACTTTGTAATCCTATACAACTTGCAAACATTGCTGTCATATCTGTTACATTTTCTGTATTAAAACTACTTAAGTCTAAATCTGTTAAACTAGTACATGCACAAAACATTTCAGTCATATTGATTACATTTTTTGTATTTAAATTTTTTATATTATTTATTGCTGTTAAGTTAGTGCAATCCTCAAGCCAATAAGCTGTTGATATTGGTATTATTTCGTCTATAAATTCTACTGTTGTTATGTTAGTTACTTGTTTATTCCAAGGAACTTGTGTAAAACTACTATACTCTTTTCCTGCTATGTTTCCATAGTCTTGGCTTAAGGTTTTTCCTTCTATTTGGCTATTATTTGAACAAAATGCTAGTGTTCCGTCTGTATATAATTTTACGAATATGTCTGGTGGTACATTTGCATATATTGTTATTGGTCCTGCTGGTTTGTAGTTTGCTCCTGCTTCTGCCACTTTTGTTGTAAATTCCGCATCACTATACCATCCTGTACATGGCTTTGCTAATGTTGGTAATGTTATTTCTTTGTCCCATTTCTCTCCAAAGGTTATTTGTGATATGCTGGTACAATTGTAGAATATACCAGTTGTATTAGTTACATTACTTGTATCAAAACTACTTAAGTCTAGTGAAGTTAAGCTAGTACATCCGGAAAACATATCTCCCATATCTGTCACATTTTCTGTATTAAATGAATTTAAATCTAATCCTGTTAAGCTACTGCACTCTGAAAACATATCATACATATTTGTTACATTACTTGTATTAAAACTACTTATATCTAATTCTGTTAAACTATTACATCCATAGAACATATATTGCATATCTGTTACATTGCTCGTATTAAAACTGCTTAAATTTAATGTTGTTAAATTACTGCATTGTAAAAACATAAATCTCATATTTGTTACATTTATTGTGTTTAAATTATTTATGTTATTTATCGTTATTAAATTTTGACAAATTTGAAACCATCTTGCCGTTGATGCTGGAGATATTTCATCTACAAATTCTACTGTTGTTATAGTTGTTCTTTGGCTATACCATGGTACCTGTTGAACAGTTGTAAAGTTTTTCTCTGATATATCTCCATAATCTTGGCTTATTGTTTTTCCTGCTATTTTGCTATTGTTTGAACAAAATCCTAATGTTCCATCTGTGTATAGGGTTACATATACTTTACTTGTTATTGGTATTTCTAATTTCTTTATGTTTCCTTTATTATCTATTATTGTTATTAAAGCTGTTCCATATTTTATGTTTAATCCTTCACCTGTTGCGGTTGCTTTGTTATTATTTGAAGTTAATTTTAATTCTTGATTATCTTCATATAGCACTCTTGCTATTCCGTATTGACTATATGTTACTTGTATTTCTATTAGCTCTGTTTCTTTATTATATGTTCCACTTGCCTTTATTGGCTCTTGATTGTTTTGATTTATTATTTTTAGTATTGTTCGGTTTTGATTGGTTGGGTCAATTATAGGGAACGACGCCCACATCGTTCCATTATCAATATTATCGAAATATTTTTGTAATGATGTTATGTCTGAATTCGTTATTTGTGTTGCTATTGTGTTTGCTATGAATCCATATTTTCCGTTTTCACTATTCATTTCTGATATTGTTGAATTTATATTTGTGCCTGAATCTATTGCTACCCATACTCCCGTTAGCAAGAAGTTTGGCGCTGTTTCGCTTGCTTGATTATATGCAAATATATCTGGTACCTCAAATCCATCTTCTGCACTTTGTATGTCTTTTATGTATTGTATATCTCCTTGTTCATTTACTGCAAAACGTGGTATCCACATGTAGATTGAGCCAAGATCTTGGGCGGACACAGGGCTCGCCCCTACGTTGTTTGAGGCTAATTGGTCTTCTGTTATTCCACGTTCTAATTCAGATTTATAGTATCCATCGTTTAACATTATATATGCCGGTTTTCCTTGTGAATAGTTGTACCAATCATTATCATTTTGGTTTGTTATTACAAAACTATCTCCATATGGTTTTATTGGTATCATTCCTGCTGATACTACTGGAATGTTTGGTTCAACTATTGTTGCTTCTTTTGCTGTGTTTTCTGATAGGTCTAGTTTTCTTTTATTTTGTGGATTTATTATATTTTTAGAAAACATTACTAATAGAACAATTGCAATTATTGCCATTATTATTAGTTTTATGTTTTTTATTTTTCTTCTCTTCTTTTGCATACGGAGCCTCCTTTGCGGGCGGACACAGGGACCGCCCCTACATTTCGGGTTGCATACCATGCAACCCCCTACAATTATTTGCGGAACGACGTTTGTCTGTTCCCTACAAGCGCAAAAAAACACAATATTTAATGTGTACAAAAAATACACATAAATATTGTGTTATCTATGTTTTTATTTATTTTTTTGGTTTTTAATCTACATAATGTGTGTGTGTGTGTGTGTGTACAGTGCCAAGGGTTTTAGCGTTTAACATAGTTTTTGTTCTCCTTTATTTTAGACAGACGAGCCATGCTCGCCCCTACAGTATAATAATACATCAATGCATTTTATTTTGCAATAGATATTTGTTTTTTATTCAATTTATATTAAAAGGGCAGATTAAAACTTTTCTACCCTTTCGTTTATTATCTTTTAGTTACAGTACTCGTTCCACAATATGTGAATATATCACTTATATTTGCTTGTGACGTAACCCAATTTGTTCTACTTACATATATCGTTTTTAGATTAGTACAATTATAAAACATATAACTCATATTTGTTGCATTACGTGTATTAAAGTTGCTTAGATCTAAATTTGTTAAACCACTACAAGAATAAAACATATGATCCATATTTATTACATTGTTTGTATTGAAATTACCTAAATCTAAACTGATTACAGTACAACTCTCGAACATCCTACTCATATTTGTTACTTTGCTTGTATCAAAGTTAGTTACATCTAGTTTTGTCAACTTGATACATCTATTAAACATACCACTCATATCAGTTACATTGCCCGTATTAAAGTTACTTACATTTAAACTTGTTAACTTTGTACACCAATAAAACATATTGCTCATATTTCTTACATTACTTGTATTAAAATTACTTACATTTAAACTTGTTAAACTCGAACAATTACCAAACATATTTTGCATACTGGTTACATTGTTTGTATCAAAATTACTTATATTCAAGCTTGTTAATTTACTACAATAATTAAACATATAACTCATATTTCTTACATTGCTTGTATCAAAGTTAATTAAATTTAATCTTGTTAATCCGCTACAATGATCAAACATACCAGCCATATTAGTTACATTGCTTGTATTAAAGTTTTCTAAATTTAAACTTGTTAAGCCCACACAATGATTAAACATACTACCCATATTAGTTACTTTGCTTGTATCAAAATTGCTTAAATTTAGACTTGTTAATTTGCTACAATAATAAAACATATTGCTCATATTTGTTACATTACTTGTATTAAATTTGCTTACATCTAAGCTTGTTAAAGCCTTGCACTCATAAAACATATTACCCATATTTGTTGCATTACTCGTATTAAAGTTGCTTATATTTAAACTTGTTAAACCTGTACATTTATAAAACATGCCACCCATATTCATTACATTGCCTGTATCTAAGTTACTTAAATCTAATTCTGTTAAACCACTGCACCCATTAAACATACTACTCATATCTGTTACATTGCTTGTATTAAAATTACTTAAATCTAACTCTGTTAAGCTACTGCATCCATTAAATAAACTACTCATACTTGTTACTCTACTTGTATTGAAGTTACTTACATCTAATGAAGTTAATCCTGTACAAGAAACAAACATGCAACTCATATTAGTTGTATAACTTGTGTTTAAATTAACTATATTATTTATTGTTGTTATGTTTGAACAGGCATAAAACCATGATGAGGTTGATACTGGAGTAATTCTATTTACAAACTCTATTGTTTTTACTTTAGTTCTATTATCATACCAAGGTGTTTTTACAAATGCTTGTTGATATTCTTTTTCTGATATGTCTCCATAATTTGCGCTTACTGTTAGTCCTGATATTTTACTATTATTATTTGAAAAGGCTAACGTTCCATTTGTATATAAAGTTGCATATATTGCAGGTACAACTTTTACTCTTAATTCTTTTTTATTTCCTTTTGTATCTAATACTTTTATTGTATATGTCTCTCCAATTTCTAATTCAATTTCTTCTGTTGTTGCATATATTATTCCATCTGTCTTTACAAAATTTAATTCACTTTCATTTTCAAATAGTATTCTATCTATTCCATATTGACTATAGGTTACTCCTATTTCTATTAGTCCAGTTGATTTATTATAAATTCCTCTTGCTTTTATTGGCTCTTGGTTGTTTTGATTTATTATTTTTAGGATTGTTCGGTTTGGATTAGTAATGTCATTCAATCGCGGGCAGACAGAGGCGTCCGCCCCTACACAGATTTTTTCGATGTAATTTTGTATTGCGTTTTGGTTTTGTTGATCGTTTTGTGTTGCTATTGTGTTTGCTATGAATCCATATTTTCCGTTTTTCACTATTCATTTCTGATATTGTTGAATTTATATTTGTGTCTGCATCTATTGCTACCCATACTCCCGTTAGCAAGAAGTCTGGTGCCATTGTGCTTGCTTGTCTATATGCGAATATTTCTGGGATTGTAAATCCATCCTCCGCATTTTGTATGTCTTTTATGTATTGTATATCTCCTTGTTCATTTACTGCAAAACGTGGTATCCACATGTAGATTGAGCCAAGATCTTGGGCGGACACAGGGCTCGCCCCTACGTTGTTTGAGGCTAATTGGTCTTCTGTTATTCCACGTTCTAATTCAGATTTATAGTATCCATCGTTTAACATTATATATGCCGGTTTTCCTTGTGAATAGTTGTACCAATCATTATCATTTTGGTTTGTTATTACAAAACTATCTCCATATGGTTTTATTGGTATCATTCCTGCTGATATTACTGGAATGTTTGGTTCAAGTATTGTTGCTTCTTTTGCTGTATTTTCTAATAAATTTAGTTTATTTTTGTTCTGTGAGTTTGTTATATTTTTTGAAAATATCAACAATAGTAATAATGCTATTATAATTACCACAGATATTATTACTTTTTTCTTTCGCATATTGAGCTCCCTTCGAGCGGACTTTGGGGCCTGCTCCTACATTGTGGACGAGCTTTTGCTCGCCCCTACAAAAAATTATTCATTATTCTCTATTAACTATTCACTCTTGCCGTTAAGCAAGTTATACCCCTACTTATACATCTACTATTCTAATCGATATGACATTTAATGTCAATATTATATTTTTGGAATTTATGTAATAATTTTACTGGTGGTATGAATGATTAAGGAAAAGAGAAAAGTATTAGGATATACTCAGCAACAAATGGCTGATATTTTAGAAATTAGTTTAAGACAATATGTTAGAATAGATACAGAAGAAGATTTACCGAGAAAAGATTTGTTACATAATTTAATAACTCTTCTAAAACTTACAGATAGAGAAATTGGAGAATATATAAGAAGCATTACGCATAAAAGTGCGTAATGTTTTTTTCTAAACTAGTAGTATTTTTTCCTAATTTGATATATAATGTAGGGGCGCATGAAAGGCGTCCTTATTTAAGGAGGAGGAGAAAATTTGGAATATAGAGGAAATTGGAATAAATACTTAGAGTTATTAAGTGAAAGATATAAAAACGTTGAAGAAGTTACAGAGGAAATTATAAATTTACAATCTATTTTAAATTTGCCAAAGGGCACAGAAGTTTTTGTTAGTGATATTCATGCGGAATATGAGCCATTTTTGCATATTTTAAATAATGGTGCTGGTATTATTAGAAGTAAAATAGAAAAATTATTTAAAGATTCTGTTCCAGAAAACGAAAGAAGTACTCTTGCTACTCTTATATATTATCCTGAAGAAAAGCTTGCCCTTATTAAAAAAGATATTACAGATTTAAATAAGTGGTATTCTATTACTCTAGAAAGATTAGTAGAAGTTGCAAGAGAAATAACATCTAAATATACTCGTTCAAAGGTTAGAAAAGCATTACCTAAGGGATTCGATTATATTATAGATGAGCTTTTACATGCACAAGTAGATTTAAAAAATAAGATAAAATATTATAGTCAAATTATTAGAACTATTATTGATTTAAATAGAGCAGATGAATTTATTGTTGCTATTTCTAATTTAATTAAGCAAATGGCAATTGATCATCTTCATATTATTGGTGATATATATGACCGTGGAATGAGCGCTCCAATTGTTATGAATGCACTTATGAAGTTTCATAGCTTAGATATTCAATGGGGAAATCATGATATTCTATGGATGGGGGCTGCTTCTGGAAATAAAGCATGTATTTGTAATGTTGTAAGAATTTGTGCCAGATATGATAATGTAGCCACTTTAGAAGAGGGATATGGTATTAGTGTTAGACCTCTTTCTACTTTTGCTTTTAATACTTATAAAGATGATAATATTAGTACTGCTTTTATTCCAAAGCAATTTGAATATAATAAATATAGTGGAACAGATAAGGTTTCTATTGCTAAAATTCAAAAAGCAATATCTATAATTCAATTTAAAATAGAGGGTCAACTTGTAATGAAACACCCTGAATATAATATGGATGATAGGCTATTATTAGATAAAATAGATTATAAAAATGGAACAATTCGTATTGATGGAAACACATATAAATTAAATGATACTGATTTTCCAACAATCGATCCAAATAATCCATATGAGCTTACTTCTGAAGAAGAAGAAGTTATGACTAGATTATACGAATCTTTTGTAAATAGCGATAAATTAGGCGCACATATAAGTTTTCTTTATGCGAAAGGAAGTGCTTATACAGTATTTAACTCAAACCTTTTATTCCACGGATGTGTTCCAATTCTTGAAGATGGCACATTTAAAAAGGTTTCTATTATGGGAAAAACTTTAAGTGGCAGAGAGTATTTTAACTTTATAGAGCAAGCTACCCATAAAGCATATTTTGAAAAGGATGATTTAGGAATAAACCAGGATTATAAAGATTTAATGTGGTTTTTCTGGTGTTCACCTGACTCACCTTTCTTTGGAAAAGAGAGAATGGCTACTTTTGAAAGATATTTTATAGATAATAAAGAAGTTCATAAGGAAACTAAAATTCCTTATTATAAATTGGTAGAAAGTGAAGAAATATGTAATAAAATCTTGCGTGAGTTTGGAATAGATGTAAGTGAAGATTCTCATATAATAAATGGGCATATGCCTGTTAAGGCTGTAAAAGGAGAAGTTCCTGTAAAAGCAAATGGAAAGTTGTTAGTTATAGATGGTGGATTTTCTAAAACATATAGAGAACAAACTGGTGAAGCAGGTTACACTCTTTCATATAATTCTTATGGGTTATTACTTGCTGCAAATAAACCTTTTGAGTCTAAACAAAATGCAATAGAAACTGAGTGTGATTTACAATCTGAAATTATTTTAAGAAAAGAAAATGTTGAAAGAAAACGTGTTGCAGATACTGATATAGGTGCTAAATTAAAAGGAGAAATTGAAGATTTGAAAATGCTTCTTACTGCATATAGAGAGGGTATGATAAAAGAAAAAATTTAAAACAAACGCGGCTGTAAAATAAACAGCCGCGTTTTTCGCAATAATCTGTACTCTTTTATGATGCCTAAACCATAACGAGCATACAGTCTTTTGGCTGTGTTTGCCCATTTTCAATTTTTGTAATGCATCCATACTGTCCGTTTAACACTTGGAAAATGAACTGTTCATTAACCCTGAACTCTTCCCAAAAGCCGTCTTTGTCTTGATAGCCTTTCAAAAATTCTACCTTGACTATTTTTTGCTTATGGATGATTTCAAATCCCACCACAAGTGCCTCCGGAATATCGTGTACTGATTTGCTTACTGTTTGCTCACTCATTTTTAAGCCCTCCTTATATAAGTCCAATGTCTAGAGTTTGCAAGTGATAACGTAACAGAAGTTACATTATTATTTTACCACAATTATGTAAATTAGTCAAAATTCAACACGAAGCAAAAGAGGAGTAGTTCCCTACACCTATTGACAATTGTCTAATTTAATCATATTATATATTCAAATTGATTTAAGGAGTGATTTTTTATGACAAAGTGTCTGCTTCTTGGTAACGGTGGTCGTGAAGCTGTTCTTGCAGAATATATAAGTAAAGGATTTTCTTTATATAGTATTTTACCTTATGAAAATCCATCTATAATTGATGCTATAACTGCATCAAACGGTAAATATATTATTGGCTCACCTTTTGATAAGGAATTAGTTTCTAATTTTATTAAACAAGAAAATATAGAAATGTGTGTTGTAAGTAGTGATAATTTATTACAAGATGGCTTAATTGATTTAGCCAAAAGCTTAGGCTTAAAAGTATTTGGTCCAACTAGTCTTGGAGCAAAATTAGAGTGGAGCAAAACTTATGCTTTAGATATAGTAGAAAAACTTGCACCTGATATGATTATTAAAAATTTTCACATTTCAAGTGAAAAAGAATTAAAACAAGCTATAGATAATTACACAGACGATTCTTTTGTTGTAAAACCAGAAGGATTAACTGGTGGAAAAGGTGTTAAAGTTGGAGGTATTCATTTTAAGGGAAAACAAGAAGGCTTTGAATATGCTAAATCTTGCCTTGAAGATTCAGGAAAAGTTATTGTTCAAGATAAAGTTGAAGGATCTGAATTTACTGTAATGGCTCTTACAGATGGAGAAAATATCGTTGTTACCCCAATAACTTTTGATTATCCATATAGATATGAGAAAGATTTGGGACCTGGAACTGGTGGAATGGGTTGTTTAAGTTTTAGTAATGGCTTACTACCATTTTTAGAGCAATCAGATGTTGATAAATGTGCTGAGTTAATTAAAAGAACTATTCAATATGTAAATAAAGATTCTTTAGAATTTACTGGTGTTATTTATGGTGGATTTTTCAAATGTAAAGATGGTATCAAATTTATTGAATTTAATGCAAGATTTGGAGATCCTGAAGCAATAAATGTACTTAATGCATTAGAAACACCTTTTTCAGATGTATTAAACAATATAGTAAATAAAACATTATCTAAGGATAATTGCAAATTTGCTAAAACTAATACTTTCACAGTATATGTAGTAAGTAAAGAATATGCTGTAAGTTCTAGTAAAGAGCCTTGTGTATTTACTTTAAACAAAGATGCTATTACAAGTAACGGATTAAAAATATATTTTGCAAATGCAAAAAGAATAGAAGAAGATACATATACTTCTGTAAGTACTTCTAGACTATTTGCTGTTTCTACATCTGGACAAGATTTAGAAGATATTAAGAAAAAAGTTTATTCTTCAATGGAACGGAAATGTGGATACAAAGTTAGATTATAGAAAAGATATTGGAAATATATATGTTCATTAAAAACAAGAAAAAGGTCGTTCACCGCAGTGACGACCATTTTTCTTGTTTAGACATTTGAACAACAAACGTCTTACTTTAACCAGTACTTGATAATTAACGCTTCTTCTTGCGAAGTTAAAGATACCTTATAAGCTAACAGCATAGACACAATTCCTTGCGTTTTACCTTCGCTCATTGTATCTCTTAAGCGTTGCTTGAGTGACTCGCTATCCTCAATAAATTTTGTTTTTGCTTTTTTTATTGAAAATAGCAACCGTTGGGCTTCACTGTCTAAATCCGGACACTTTCTTGCAGCCATTTTTGCTAAGTCGTATGGTAATTTTGTTCTGCTCTGCAAAGATTTCACTCTCCTGCCAAAAGCCTTCTTTTCGTTGGCCTCTTTCCTAACACTTTTTATTAACGGATCTATTTTTTCATCATTTATTATTGTTATGATATACTCCCCGTTAACTGCAAATGTTTCAAAGGAATTGCCAGACCGCCAGTAGTAACCCTGATACTCTGCTTCAACAATAGTTTGACCTATTCTGCTCTCTATTGTGCTAATGAGTTTTTCAGGAATCTTGTGTACTGGTTTCTTTTGGTTTTGCATACTCATTTTGTACCTCTCTTTCATTTAAGTCTAGCCTTAGAGTTTGCAAACAATTCCGTAACGGATTTTGTTACATTACTATTTTACCATAATTATGTAAATTAGGCAAGGTAATTGAATTTTATATTTATTTTGTTTTTGCAAATTCTTGTAACGCCTCTATTAGTTGTATTTTTTCAACCCTTTGAACCTTTGATGATAAAGTTTCTGCAGTGTCCTGTTCATCTACCTTTACCTTGGTTTGCTTTATAATATTTCCCTCATCATATTTATTATTTACATAGTGTAATGTAACTCCACTGTATTCTTCTTTTGCTTCTATTACTGCTCTATGCACGTTCATTCCGGTACATTCCTTTTCCACCAAATTTAGGCAGCAATGATGGGTGTGTATTTATTATTGTGTAGTTATTTATTAAATTTTCTCCTATTAACTTTAAATACCCTGCAAGTACAATTAAATCAACATCATAACTTTTTAACTTTTCTGTTAATTCTATATCTACATCATTTGTATTTTTGTTATGTATTATATAAGTTTCTATTCCTGCATTTTTAGCTCTTTCTAGTGCATACGCATTTTCATTATTTGATACTACTAAATTTATTTTTGCATTTAATTTATTTTCTTCTATTGCATCTATTATTGCTTGTAATGTTGTTCCATTGCCTGAAGCAAATACTACTAAATTATACATTTGTTTTTTCTCCTATTCTATCGGACGAGCAATGCTCGCCCCTACAAATTTATACTATAAAATTTATATTGGGATTGAGATAAAATATATAATAAAAAATCGAACACCCGCCTTCTGGTAGATTTAACAGTAGATAGCCTCATTTTCGTAGCAATACATTACCGTATTTTTCGCATTAGACCGCGTTTAAGGGTGTGGCAGATTTTTTATTATATATTTTATCAAAAACAAGTATATCAAATTTTATATTTTTTTACAATAACTACTATACTTTTGTCGAAATTTTATTTATAATAGTAATAGGAGTAGAAATCTTAATCTACCCCTACATTGTTTTTAAGGAGATTGATTTTAAATGTTTAACAAATTAAAAGAAGAATGTGGTATCTTTGGTATTTACTCTATGGAAAATGAAGAAGAACTTGTGAGTCCTACTTGCATTGGTCTAACTGCTTTACAGCACAGAGGAGAAGAAAGCTGTGGTATTGCAATAAATAATGGAGGAGTTATAACATATCATAAGGATCTTGGACTAGTTTCTGATGTTTTTAAACAACATATAGTTGAATCAATGCCAAAAGGGAAAATGTCTATAGGTCATGTTAGATACTCAACAACAGGATCTCCAAAAAAAGAAAATGCTCAACCTATAGTTACAAGATATGCAAAAGGAAACTTAGGAATTGTACATAATGGAAACCTTATAAATGCAATAGAATTAAAAGACGAATTACAGCAATCTGGTGCATTATTTAGTTCTACTAGTGATACAGAAGTTATTTCCTATGTTATAGCAAGAGAAAGATTAAAAGCAAAATCTATTGAAGAAGCCGTTGTAAATGCATTAAAATTTATAAGAGGTGCATATTCATTGCTTATAATGTCTTCTCAAAAACTTATTGCAGTTAGGGATCCTCAAGGATTTAAACCTCTTTGTATGGGTAAACTGGGAAATGATATAATATTTGCATCAGAAAGTTGCGCTTTAGATGCAATTGGCGCAGATTTTGTTAGAGATATTGAACCTGGAGAAATCGTTACTGTTACAAATAATGAAGTAACCTCTAGTTTTTATAATAAAGATGATAAAAAGGGGCTTTGTATTTTTGAATATATATATTTTGCAAGGCCAGATTCTACAATAGATGGATTAAATGTTCACAAATTTAGAGAAAATGTTGGTAGAGCTTTGGCAAAGCAAGCACCAGTTGATGCGGATCTTGTAGCAGGTGTTCCAGACTCTGGAATTGATGCTGCACTAGGGTATTCAAAAGAGTCAAAAATACATTATGATGTTGTTTTTATAAAAAACAAATATATAGGTAGAACCTTTATACTTTCTACTCAAAAACAAAGGGCAAATAAAGTTGCTTTAAAACTAAATCCAATAAAGGAAACTGTAAGTGGTAAAAAAATAGTTTTAGTAGACGATTCAATTGTTCGTGGAACTACAATTACTAGAATAATAAAAATATTAAAAAGAGCTGGTGCAAAAGAAGTACATTTAAGAATTGCCTCTCCTGCTTTTGTAGATGTTTGTTATTTTGGTACAGATGTAGATAATAAAGAAAACTTAATTGCTAACGGAAAAACTGTAGAGGAAATTAGAAAAGAAATCGGTGCGGACTCCCTAGAATATTTAAGTATGGACAATATGTTTGAAATTGCCAAAGATTCTAATATAAATAGCTTCTGCACAGGTTGTTTTACAGGAAAATATCCTGTAGAAGTACCAGATGTTATTCAAAAAGATAGATTCGAAAAAATATTTTAAGACAAAAACCCCAACTCTTATTGAGCTGGGGTTTTTGCTTTGGTTCAAAATTGAATGAACCCTGTGGAGATTTTACTTTTTAGCCGATGAAACGAAATTTGCCTTGAATCCCTTCGGTTTATTGCATTTGATGTAGCACATTGCATACTTGCCAAACAGATTTTGTGCGCCTTTAATATCCATAATGCCACTAGTAGCCGGATTATACTCGACAAATGCTCCTCCTGGTAATGACATGAGTACTCGCACTCTCTGAATGGAAGATCTTGGTAGTATTGCTCTTTCGTATGCCTGTTTTCTTGAAACTTTAAACCTGTTTGTATTTTCATCGAAGTCCAGAAGTTTGACTTCTATCTGTTCTCCGATTTTAAACAAACTGCTTAAATGATCATAGTGACATACCGAAAATTCGGAAATATGAAGAAGACTTTCTACTCCATTTCCAATATCAACAAACGCTCCATATGATCGAATGCTGTCAATTGTTGCGGTTACAACATTTCCTACCCCCTCCAAGGCTCTGTGCGAAAGATAGCTTATTGTGTTTTCCATAACACTTTTTCTATCTAACTCGACAAATCCATTGTTGTTCTTTGCTACAACCTTTGCAACCACCTGTCTACCAATATGCGCAGTAATTGTTGGTGGGGTATCTGCCTCCTCAAAATCAGTAGGAAGAGTAGGGAACTCGAAGTTTTCTTCCCTTATGAATGCTCTTTTTACTCTGTCTGAAATCTCGCAGTAAATTTTCCCCTCATCCCAACAGTAGTCAATTACGGTAACAGGTATAATATCGCCTTCTCTGATATCCCTGAGCCTTAATTTCCGCCGTTTGTACAAACTCTCTGGCATTATTGCCATTCCCCTGTTGCTTGTAGTCATTGCTTTTGTACCTCCATAATTTTATTAGCAGATTTTCTGCATGTAATAATGTTAACATAATTTTGAAAAATTTTCAAGTTATTTATATATTTTCCATTGCCCTTTTTGCTAGTGCTTCATATCTTTCTCTTTTATCTCTTATTTTTGTTTCTAATTCTGGCAATATTCCAAAATTTGCATTCATTGGCTGAAAATGAGTATTTTCGTTTGATATATATTTTGATAATGCTCCTATCATTGTTTTGTTAGAAAAAGTTATTTTTTTATCTGTTCCATTAAACTTTTCTACTGCATTTATTCCTGAAACTAATCCGTGACGCAATTGATTCTACATACCCCTCTACACCTGTTATTTGCCCTGCAAAAAATATATTATTATTTTCCTTCATATTAAATGTTTCGTCTAATAACTCTGGTGAATTTATAAATGTATTTCTATGCATTACTCCATATTTTACAAATTCTGCGTTTTCAAGTCCTGGAATAAGTGAAAATACTCTTTTTTGTTCTCCAAATTTTAAATTAGTTTGAAAACCTACCATATTAAATAAAGTGCCTTCTGCATTATCTTGTCTTAACTGAACGATTGCATAAGGTCTTTTTCCTGTTCTTGGATCATCAAATCCCACTGGCTTTAAAGGTCCATATCTTAATGTATCTATACCTCTTTTTGCCATTACTTCTACTGGCATACATCCCTCAAAAATTTCTCTTTTTTCAAATTCATGTAGTGTAGCTACTTCTGCATTTATTAGTTCGTTATAAAAAAGTTCATATTCTTCTTTGTTCATTGGTAAATTTATATATGCGCTCTCACCTTTACCATATCTATCTCCTAAAAACGCTATATTCATATCTATGCTTGATTTTTCTATTATTGGAGCTGCTGCATCAAAGAAGTGCAAATTTTCGGCCTTCGTTAATTCTTTTATTTTCTCTGATAGATTATCTGAAGTTAATGGACCTGTTGCTATTATTACAATATTTTCTTCTAAATCTTCTTGATTTATATATTCTTCTCTTATTATTTCTATATTAGGATTACTTTCAATTTCTTTTGTTATTAACTTAGAAAATTCTTCTCTATCTACTGCTAATGCTTGTCCCGCTGGAACTGCTACCTTATCTGCACATTTTATTAGTAATGAATCTAATTTTCTTAATTCTTCTTTTAATAATCCACAAGCATTTGTTATTAGATTTGATTTAAAAGAATTACTGCACACTATTTCTGCTAGATTTTCATTTGTATGTGCAGGAGAAAATTTTACAGGTTTCATTTCATATAATTTTACTTTTATTCCATTTTTAGCTATTTGGTAGGCAGCTTCGCATCCTGCAAGCCCTCCTCCAATGACTGTTATATAATTATTCATATATTAGTCCTTTCTCTACGGGCAGACACAGGGCCTGCCCCTACATATAATTATTCACTATTTATTAACGGGTCGCCTAAGGCCACCGACCCATACATTTTATTTAATTTGCATCGATTTGTCAATTATTTTTTGTATATTATCTAGGCTTCGTAAAACGGGTCACCTAAGTCCACCAACCCTCCTACAGATAATTGACATAATATGTAATTTGTTATATAATATATTTGTCTTTATTTATAAAGCGTTACCCAATTACTTTGGGTAATTAACTCCTTTGCCTTAAGTACGCCAAATGCTTAAGTTTACATATATATTCCTTTCAGCCTTTGTTTTTTTAGGAGGTTTACTATGATAAAAACCGTAAATCGTAAGGACATTGAAGCTTTTGTTTATTTTGTCCTCCAAGATATACTTCCGGATTATGAAACATCAGCCGAGGCAGATTCTTTTTGTGTGACATGCTATTTTCCTGATCTGAAGATTGGTGACCCTGATTTTCAGTCTGAATATGAGGAAATGAAGTCTCGCTATGAAGAATTCCTTGATACTCTCATTAATACTGATTATTTTTCGTATTCATATACTCGAGATAATCCAAAAGGTACATCGTTCGCGGTAAAACTGATATACAGTGAAAACATCCAGGTAGATTAAGACTTTTAAACGGTATAGGCAATTTGGCAGTCTATACCGTTTGTTTTTTTGTAATTATTTGTCAAAAAGTAATTGACATTTTTTGTAAGATATATTATAGTTTATTCATCCTTTTTCTTAAAGGGGAAAGGAGGATAGTATTCATATGGAAAATTTACTAGATTTGCTAATGCTTATAATAATTTACTACATAGTGAAAAATTTAAGCAAATAGCAGAAAAAAGACTAGGATTAGTGCTCCTAGTCTTTTTTAGTATCATATGAAAAATCTACTTTGCAATTGCTACATTTATATTAACATGTTTTTTTCTAATTGTCAATTATTTTTTGTAGATTAAGATATTGCTTCGAAGATGGGTCGTCGGGGACGCCGACCCCTACAATCTATTTTTTCTTCTTCGTTGTTTTCCTCCTAGTTGGTCTTCTCTTTATTGTTTTACTTTCTTCTTCATTATATGGCTCACCAGGCTTTGGTTTATTCCAAGAAATATAATCACAACTTTTGGGATTGTTTTCGCATATATAGTAATTTCTCTTACTCTTTGCTTTTCTTATTTGTACTGTTCCTCCACATTTTGGGCAAGGTACATCTATTGTTTGAACTATTGGTTTTGCATTTTTACATTCTGGGTACCCAGGGCAAGCTAAGAATTTTCCGAATCTACCATATTTTACAACCATCATTCTGCCACATTTTTCACATGGTATGTCTGTTACTTCTTCCTCTAATTTAACATGTTCTAACTCTTTTTCTACCTTTTCTACTGTTTTTGCAAATGGCCCATAAAATTCTTTTATAACATCTTTCCACTTTTCTTTTCCATCTGCAATTTCATCAAACTCTTCTTCCATTTTAGCAGTAAATTCAACATTAACTACATCTTTAAAGTTTTCTGTTAAAAGTTTGTTTACTACTTTTCCTAAGTCCGTTGGATGTAATTGTTTTTGTTGTTTTTCTATATATCTTCTCTCTAATATTGTTGTTATTGTTGGAGAATACGTACTAGGACGTCCTATTCCTTTTTCTTCTAATGCTTTTACAAGACTGGCCTCTGTATATCTTGGTGGAGGTTCTGTAAAACTCTGTTTTGTATCTATTTTTTCTTTTTTTACAATTTCTCCTACTTCTAATTCTGGAATCTTCGTAAATTCATCTTTGCTTTCATTATCTAATGATTCTACATATAATTTCATAAATCCATCAAATTTTAATGTTTGACCATTTGCTTTAAAATTGTAATTGTTTGCTTCTATATCTACACTGACAGTATCATAAATTGCTGTTGCCATCTGACTTGCAATAAATCTATTATATATTAGTTTATATAGTTTATATTGATCATTTGTTAGCGAATCTTTTATTTTATCTGGTTCTAAATCAATATACGTTGGTCTTATTGCCTCATGTGCATCTTGTGAATCTGCTTTTGTTTTATAGTATCTATTTTCATAGTAATTGCTTCCATAAGTAGTTTCTATATGTTTTTTTGCATATCCTCTAGCTTCTTCAGATATTCTTGTTGAATCTGTTCTCATGTATGTAATCAATCCTACTGTACCTTTTTCTGGAACATTTACACCTTCATATAATCCTTGTGCAAATGACATAGTCTTTTTTAGAGAAAATCCTAATTTTCTTGATGCTTCTTGTTGCATTGTACTTGTTGTAAATGGGGGAGCAGGATTTCTCTTTTTCTCACTCTTCTTTATATTTTTTACAGAATATTGCGCAATTTCAATTTGTGATAATACTTTTTTTACTTCTTCTTCAGAGTGTAATTCTAATTTTTTTCCATCTTTTCCATAAAACTTAGCTTCAAATTTTTTGTTTGTTTTATTGTCTGCTAATATTGCATATATATTCCAGTATTCTTCTGGTATAAAGTTTTCTATTTCTTCTTCTCTATCTACTATTAACTTTACAGCTACGGATTGAACTCTACCTGCAGATAATCCTCTTCTTACTTTTTTCCATAATACTGGACTCATTTTATATCCAACTATTCTGTCTAAAACTCTTCTTGCTTGTTGCGCATCTGTTAAATTCATATCTATTGTTCTTGGATTTTTTACTGCATTTTGCACTGCTTCTTTTGTTATTTCATTAAATGTAATTCTGCAAATTTCTTTCTCATCTATTCCAAGAATATGAGCTAAATGCCATGCTATTGCTTCTCCTTCACGATCAGGGTCAGTTGCAAGATATACTTTTTTTGCATCTGCTGCTGCTTTTTTTAAAGATTTTATTAAATCTCCCTTTCCTCTTATATTTATATATTCTGGCTCAAAATTTCTTTCAACATCTACACCTAATTTTGACTTGGGTAAATCTCTAATATGTCCCATAGATGCTACTACTTTAGTTTTTCCACCTAGAAATTTCTTTATTGTATTTGCCTTTGCAGGTGATTCAACTATAATTAAATTGTCTGCCATATGTTTTCTCCTTTATTTTTATAAATACGGGCGATTAAAATCACCCCTATGTTCGGGCAGACACAGGGCCTGCCCCTACAAATAATTATTCACTATTCATTATTCACTCGGACTCCGCTTCGTAGATAATCTACCGTTGATTATATACCAAATAAACTCCTATGTAAATATATCTGTAAAATAAAATAACAGATTTTTTAATCTGCTATTTTCTCGCTAGATCTCCAATTACATCTTCTAAACCTATTGGAGTTACTTTGTTTCTTTTTAATAACATTATAAGTTCTTCCATCTCCTTTTCATTTTGTACTATATTATTTACGCTATTTGTTTCTTCAATAAATTGTTTGTCTTTATATTGTTTTTTTACAATTTCTATTCCGTATTCTATATTATTTTCTTGCAATACGTTTTTTGTTCCATAATATTCTAATTTTATAAGGCCCTTTTTATTAGTTTCAATTAGTTCGCTGTTATTAAATCTAGCCTCTCCATAATATACCTTGAAACTTTCCACTTTTTCCCCCCTTATTCTTTTCCTATGTCGAACTTACCTAATATACTTTACAATCAGTGTATTGTCAAGAACTTTAAGTCGCAATATTTCATATATTATTACTATTTTCTACATTATTCGATTAAAAAAGATAGTATTGTTTAATATACTATCTTTTTTCCAAATTTTGTAATTAACTTTTAAAATTGCAGTAATACTACTGTAATATTTTTTCTATTTCTTCATATATTTTTTCTTCTACGTTTTGTGTTGCTATTTTCTCAGCATTTTTTCCCATTTTTAATTGCTCATTTTTGTTTGAAATTATATTATTTATTTCATTTTCTAAAATTTGTGCATTCAAATCCTTATCTAATATAATTTTTGCAGCACCTGCATTTACTAATACTCTTGCATTGTATTCTTGATGATTTTCTGTTGCAAGTGGAAAAGGCACAAGTATTGATGGTTTTCCTACCTTGGCAATTTCCGTTACTGTCATTGCCCCGCTTCTCGCAACAACTACATCTACTGTATTTAAAATTTCTTCCATATTGTATATGTATGGAACGATTTTTACATTTTCAATGTTTTCTATGTTTATATCATTTTTTGCTAATTCTTCTTTTATTGTTTCATACTGTTTTTGTCCTACTGACCACATTATTTGATAATTTATTTTTTTATTTCTTATTATATCTATTAAAGCGGTATTTATAGACTTTGCTCCTTGACTTCCTCCAAATACCAATATAAGTGGTAAATTATCTATAAATCCTAATTTTTGTTTTATTTTATTTTTTTCTTCATCAGATAAATTAAGTTTATTTACTTTTGTTGGTGTTCCTGTTAATACTATTTTGTTAGCCTTTGGTATCCTCTTTTTTGCATCTTCAAATCCAACCAAAACAGTATTTACCTTTTTCGAAAACATTTTTACTGCAATTCCTGGAAAAGCATTACTTTCATGTAGCATTGTTGGAATTTTTTTACTCTGTGCAGAAAACATTACTGGTCCACAAATATACCCGCCTGTACCAATTACAATATCTGGTTTAAATTCTTTCATTACTTTTTTTACTTTGCCTACCGATTTAAATGTTTTGACAGCATTTTTTATATTATCAATTGTTATCTTTCTGCTTATTCCATGTGCATCTATTGTTACTAATTTATAACCAGCTCTTGGAACTAAGTCATTCTCTAGTCCTCTAGGTGTACCAATAAATATGATTTCTGAATTAGGTTGCTTTTCTTTTATTTTATTTGCAATTGCTATTCCTGGATTTATATGTCCACCTGTTCCTGCTGCTGCAATTATTACTTTCATATGTCTCTTTCCTTTCTATTTTTCGGGCGGACACAAGGTCCGCCCCTACAATAAATTTATATATCATACTTTTTTGGTTTGGCGTGATATATTTAACAATATTCCCACAGAGCAAAGCAAAATTACAAGAGATGTTCCTCCATAGCTAAAAAATGGTAAAGGTATTCCTGTGTTTGGCATAGATGATGTTACAACTGCGATATTCATAATCGCTTGTGTTCCTATAAGTGTTGTTATTCCTGTTGCTAATAAACTACCAAACATATCTGGTGCTCTCATTGCTATTAAAATTCCTCTCCATACAAATATAGCAAATAATGCAATTACTGCTATACATCCTATGAATCCCAATTCCTCTGCCAATACTGCGAATATAAAATCATTATGTGGCTCTGGTATGTATAGATATTTTTGCTTACTATTCCCGCAATCCTACTCCAAATAGTCCTCCAGAACCTATTGCATATAACCCCTGTATTACTTGCCAACCGAAATGTTTTTTCATATGCCCAAGGATTTACAAAAGATGTTAATCTGGCAAGTCTAAATGCTCCCTTTTCTGTATACTTTGCCATTAAGTATAACCCTAATCCAGCAATACCTACTCCAGCACTTCCAAGTGTTGCAAAATATAATGGTCTAGTTCCTGCCATAAGCATCATTATTGATACTACAACAGCTATTATTATAGTTGCACTTAAATGATCTTGAACTAATACCAATATTAGTAATGGTACTGCCACAAAAGCAAGTGGTGCCAAAAAACCTGTTGATAATTTTTTTAGTTTATCTTTATTTTCTGTTAATATTGCTGCAAAAAATATTATTAACCCAATTTTAGTTATTTCTGAAGGTTGAAATTGTACTCCTAATTTTACCCATCTTTTAGCACCATTTACCTCTACTCCAACTCCAGGTATCAATACAAACAATAGTATTACAACAGATGCAATATAAGCAAATAAATATACTTTTCTGTTTCTATATTTTCTATAATCTACTCTAGATATCATTACCATTAGTACAATTCCAATAGCCGCACTTTGTACTTGCCTTATTACATAAGTATAACTGCTTCCCGTTTCTGCCAATGATGATGGTGAACTTGCTGATAATACCATTATTATTCCTAATGCCAAAAGTAATGCAACTGTTATACATAAAGTAAAATCACATGGTTTTAATTTAGATTTTCCAGTTTGTATATTATCTTTCAATTTTTTATTTCCTTTCTGCTATACAGCATATATTCCTATTATGCATACAATTGTTGTTATTAAGCTAAATATAGATACTACTTTATTTTCACTCCACCCACTTAATTCAAAATGATGATGTAGTGGCGCCATTTTAAATATTCTTTTCTTAGTTTTTCTATAATACGTAACTTGAATTATTACAGATAACGTTTCTAATATTGGAATTACTGCCAATATTAAAATTATAAATGGCATTTTTAAGTAGATTGCCATTGCTGATATTATTCCACCTAGCATTAAAGAACCTGTGTCTCCCATAAATACTTTTGCTGGATGTATATTGAATATTAGGAAACCTAAAATTGCTCCACATACAATGCTTCCAAATATAACAATTGGTTCTGATTTATATATCATTCCAATTGCAGTTAATGTTGCTATTATTATTACTGAAACACTTCCGCCTAACCCATCTACTCCATCTGTTAAATTTACTGCATTTGTTGTTGCTAATATTACAAAAATTATAAATGGTATATATATCCAAATAGGCATTATAATTGTACTTTTGAAAAATGGTATTATTATTTCAGTACCTAATCCTAAAAAATTTATTATATAAATTGCAAATATTACAGAAATAACTAATAACCCTAGCATTTTTAAGCTTGGTTTTAATCCCTTTGTGTTTTTCAAAATTAGCTTTTTAAAATCATCTATAAACCCAATTAACCCAATTCCAACTGCCATTATTAGAAGTGGTATCATGCTTTTTGCTACTTCCATATTAGTTCTAAAATAATACAGAAAAGCAATTACTACTGATATTATTATTGCAAGTAGCATAATTACTCCACCCATTGTTGGAGTTCCTTGTTTTGATAAATGGCTCTGTGGTCCATCTGTTCTTTCAATTTGACCTACTTTTAGTTTTCTTAGTATTGGTATTATAATTAGCGCAAGTATAATTGATATTATAAATGTTGATATTAGTATAATAATTTGAAAATTCAAATTTTTTCCTCCTTTGTTTTCTATTTTATACAATAATATTTACAATAAATTCCGCAGTATTTTAGGTATCATATATTATTTTTGAAAAAATAATATATGCATACCTAAAGCAATTATTTATCTTATTATTTTGTTTATTATTTCTCTTTCATCCATATGTTGTTTCTTTCCATTTATTTCTTGATATGTTTCATGTCCTTTTCCGGCTAGTACAATGATGTCTGCTTTCGTTGCCATATTTATTGCATGTTTAATGGCTTCTGTTCTATCTACTATTGATATATATTTACTACCTGTTCTTTTTATTCCAACTTCAATTTCTTTAATTATATCTTCTGGATTTTCTGTTCTTGGATTATCTGATGTTATTATAGTAAAGTCTGCGATTTTTCCTGCTATTTCTCCCATTATTGCTCTTTTTGTATTATCTCTATCTCCACCACATCCAAATACTGCTATTACTCTACCTCTTGTATATGATTTTACTGTTTGAAGTATGTTTTCTAAACTTTCTGGCGTATGAGCATAATCTATCATTATTGTAATATCTCTCTTGTTTGGAACTATTTCACTTCTACCAGGAACACTTATACTTCCTAGTGCAACTTTGATTTCTTCCGCATTTACTCCAAATTTTAATGCAATACTTATTGCAGCTAGTGAATTATATACACTATATCTTCCTGGAATTGTTACTTTTATTCTTTCATTTTTAGTATCTATTTTTACCTTAAAATCTGATGTTGTATTTGTAACTGTTAAATCTTTTGCTATTAGATCTGCAGAATTATCTATTCCAAATGTTTTTATTTCACAACTTAATTCTTTACTTTTTAATTTTGCTACATAGAAATCATCAGCATTTATATAAGCTGTTTTACACATTGTAAATAATTTTGCTTTTGAATTATAATAATCTTCCATATCTGTATGTTCTTTTTTGCTTATGTGATCCTTAGAAAAGTTTGTAAATACTCCTATATCGAAATCGCATCCTAAAACTCTATTTAATTTTAAACTTTGTGATGATACTTCCATTATAACTGTATCAACTTTTTCTTCTGCCATTTTAGCTAACATTTCTTGAAGTTCTATGCTTTCAGGAGTTGTTCTTGAACTTTCTGAAATTTTTTCATCTCCTATGTAATTTGCAATTGTCCCTATCATTCCAACCTTTTGGCCATGCTTTTCTAAAATTGCCTTTAACATAAACGCTGTTGTTGTTTTTCCTTTAGTTCCAGTTATTCCTATTAAATTAAATTTTTTTGATGGATTTTTATAAAAATTACAAGATGCAATTGCTAATAACTCTCTTGTATCTTTGCATACTACAACTGTTATATCATCTGCCAATTTTTCTTTCGAGAATTTATATCCGTCTTCAGCAACTATAACTTTTGCTCCATTTTCTATTGCTTCATCTATATATTCGTGACCATCATTATCAAAACCTCTTATTGCAACAAACATATCTCCATTAGTAATTTTCTTTGAGTCACATTCGATTTTATTTACATCAACATCCAAGTCTCCCTTTGCTTTTAAACCATCTATGCCACTTAGCACTTTTTTTAACTCCATAGTTAATACCTCCATTTATCTAAAAAATTTATTTCAAGATAATCATAATTTGTATATTTCAACTAGTTTATTATATATCTATTTTTTTCATTTGTATAGTTTTTTTTGAATTTTATTATTACTATTTGTTATTAGCAATTATAAATATATATTATTTTGAATAAAAGCCTAAGCAGCACGGCTGCCGGATTACCCGTGAAGCCTCGAAGGTTTTATGAAAAATAATATATATTTATAATTTAATACAATAATCTTATTCCGTATATAATATAACTTTTGTTTCTTCTTGTACTGTTATTCCTTGCTTTGGTAATTGATCTAATATAACTGGATTTTCTATACTACTTTCTTCATTATTACTATGAATTTCGTATTGCAACCCAATACTATTTAATGTCTTTTTTGCTTCTTTTAAATCCATACCTATTACATTTGGCATTACTACTGAATTCGTTTGCTTCTCTTGTTTTTTTATAACATCTAAATAAGGCAAGGCTTCCCCTAAAACTTGTGAAGCTATTGGTGCTGCAACACCACCTCCTTGGTGTATTTATGCACAAAAAATAGAGGGGCGACTAAAGCCGCCCCCCTTACAGTAAAATTTAAATTCTATAATCCTACAGTCATCATTTTTAATTTTAATAAGTCTGATACTTCTACCATTCCATTTTCATTTAAATCTGCTGCAATTCCTTCAATGTCAGTTGGTTTTGCCAAATCTACTATGAATAATTTCAATTTTAATAGATCTGAAACTGTTACTAATCCATCTTGATCTACATCTCCTGCTATTATTAACTTATATTGTTTATCTTCTCCTGCTTTTAGTATCATTCCTACTGTTATAGTATCAGTTTCTTCTAAAACTTTTCCATCTTTATCTGTTACTACTAATTCTTCATTTGATTCTACATTTTCTTTGAATTCCTTTACTGTTGTTCCTTCTGGAATTCTTGAAATATAGTTCTTTCTAACTTTGTATTTGCTAGAAGTAACTGTTGTATCTTCTATAATCCAATCAACTTTTGCTACTGCTGTTCCTTTATTTCCTGCTTTATCTTCAAATTTGAAAGTAAATTGTCCATTTTCATCAAATGTATAATCTCTACTAGTACCATTGTTTGTAATTATTATTTCTTCACTTTCATTTGTTAGAGTTGCTACTACTTCGCCTTTTGTAGCCTCTGTTGTACTGTAGCTAACTTGTGCTGTTGGAGCAATTTTATCAATCCAATCTACTTTTGCTATATGTTGTTTTACCTCTGAACTTTCAGTATCTGAAGAACTTTTGTATCTAAATGTAAATTCTCCATTGTCTATAAATGTATGTGTTTTTTCACCTTCGCTTACCATTTCAACACTTACATGTTTACCAGTAGTATCAATTATATATGGATTTATAGTTGCTATAACATCTTTATTTGTTAGATTTGTAATATTATATGTAATATCACTAGCTAAAATTGTGGTATTATTACTTATATAATCTACTTTTATACTCTTATATAATAAGTTTTCTGCTTTATCAACAAGCTTAAATTCATATTCTCCACTTGTTGCTAATGCCAATTCTAATGGATTTGATTTTGAACTTTCTTGTAGCACTCTTAAATCTTGTTTTTCTTCATCTGTTATCGTTACGGCATTTCCTTCATTATCAAAATATTCTTCGTTTACTACTTCTCCATTTTCTAATGTAGTTACATAAACTCCAACAGTTGATACTTTACCAGTTGTATTTTTATATGTAATTTTTTTATTATTTCCTTGTTCATCTATATCAATTACTTTGTATATATTACCTGAATTATCTAAATATGAAATGTCTGTTATTTTACCGTTTTCAACTTCAATATAATTTATTTTATTATTATCTTCATCTAGTAAATATACATCTTCGCTAATATTATCTAATAAAATATGTAACTTTTTATCTGCATCTAACACATAATCTACATCTGCTGTTGGTCCATCTTTATCAATCCAAGTAACTTTTGCTTCAGCTGTTCCTTTATTTCCATTTCTATCTACAAATTCAAATGTAAATTCTCCATTTTCAGTAAATATATATGTATCGCTTCCACCATTATTTGTAATTGTTATTTCTGTGCTTGGATTTACAAGTCTTGCAACTACTTGCTCATTAGTTGACTCAGTTGTACTATATGCAATACCTGCTGTTGGATGTGGATTTTTTGTTAAATCTTGGTATAAGTTAAATGCTCTTGCAGTAAACCAGTTTCCATTAGATGCTCTATTTGCTACTATTTTAACGTATTGTACTTCTTTTGGTTCTGCAATTTCAAATGCTTTTGTATTTTTTACTGCGTCTGCATTTGTATCTGCTGCATTTGTATATGTTAAGTTTTGTAATTTTGCTAATTCTACCCAATTTTCTCCATCCATACTTCCCAAAACTGTTCCATCTAATATTTTACCATTTCCACCACCTGCTGGTACATATTCTACTGCTGATAAAACAACTGACTTATCTAATTTTATTACAATATAACGCTGTCCATCTGTTCCATTCCAAGCTGAATGCCATCTTGTATTATAGTTTGCATCTATTGCATTTGTAGCTGCTCCACCATTGCTTGTTGCTTCTGTTGAAACGCTATGTATGCTTAAGTGTGATACTGGAATATATTTTCTTGTGTCTGGTTGATTGTCTTCAGTAAATGTGAATATTTCTGATGGTGCGCTTGTTACTTTTGTACCTGTCGCACTTTGTCTTAATTGAACTGTTTTGTTTCCTGTTAAATCTGGAGATGCTACGCTATATGAAGTCCACTCGTCTTCTTCTGTATAACGCCACTCTGTTGCTGAATTAACTCCCAATACTCTATTCTCTAAATCGCTAGCATATACTGTACTTGGCAAAGTATTTTCTGTAATATTGATTGTGAATGTATAGCTTAACCCTAAAAATCTAATTATAATATTATTTTCTGCAGTAATACTTTCTATTTCTGCTTTAGTTAAAGTAACTGAGTCCTCTGTAGTATATTCTGAAAAAGTTACACCACCATCTAAACTATAGCCATATGAAATAGAATAGTTTGGATTTTTAACTAATTTACCTGCATTTGCTCCATCAAAAGAAAATGTTACAGGATCTGGTTGAGTTTTTCCTAAAAGTTGATTAGCGTGCTCTCTAACACCACCGGCATGAAGATTATCTGCTTGTGTAGCGTTAGTAGCTGCTTTTAAAGTTTCTTTTTCAAGTCTATCTACTTCTAACCTATCATTTCCTTCTAAATATGGTCTTATAACTGCTAATAAATCGTACATTGCAACAGGATTGTAATCGTATGCGTCTATTATTTTTCCTGCTAAATCAAACCAATCTGCAGAAGTTATTGTTCCACCCTCATTTTTAACACTCATATTTTTATATATAGATATAATATAATCATAAGTGTCTAGGTTTATATCATTAACTTTTAAAGACTCTAAATAAGTTTCTAATTTTTTATTGTTATCTGTATAAGAATTTGCAACTAAATTGTAATATACTGATTTCTTATATTTTTCATAGTTATTTAAGTTTTCTTGAGCTAAATAAAGGTAACCTGAACTTGTTGCTCCTTTAGAGCCACTAATATTTTGGTCTGCAAAATATTTATTTGCCCAGTCAAATATGTAACGATAACGGCCTCCACCGCCCCACTTAGTACCAGTGCTTGACCAGCTTCCATATCTAGGTGTCCAAAATCCATCACCATTTTCATATTGATAATATTGTATAAATGGTTCGTGAGATGGTTGATAGCCTCCTGTTGCTGGAATTCCATTAACACGGTACATTGCTTGACCAAAACGAGATTCGTTCCAGCATATACCTCCAGCTTCAATAACCATCCAAAATCTTTGAACTTTATCGCCAAAAGGCACATTATATTTTGTTAAAAAATATTTTGCATCATATGTTTCTCTATTTGCTTCATCATAAAGTCTAGCTTGATTATAATTTGGTGATATATATGGTACCATCCAAAAACTTATACTTTTTTTATCGTGAGTAAATCCATTAAGCCAAACATAATCTATATTGCTAGCACCCTCTTGCATAACCATACGCATTAACTCAACGTGATAATCTTTAAACCATTCATTTTCAACCATTTCTCCGTCTAACCCATTATTTGGCATTACCATAAGTTTATGATTATCAAATAAATCTTTGACTATCTCAAAACGTTCCACATAGTCATAATTTGCTGCTAAATGTGAGAATGTAAGTGGTGTAGAATTTGCGTCAGTTGAATATGCTGCAGCTAATCCTATAAGCATTTTTTGATAAACATATCCGTTTTCTGTTTCGAATTCAGCTTTGTACTTAGTGTATATGTCTTTTACAACATTCAAAAATTTTAATGTTCCAGTAATTTCTCCAACTTCAATAACTTGCTCTAATCTTTCATCATCACTTAATATCCAATCTAATGTATCTAGCGTATCTTTATCAATATTTGCATATGCTTGTAATATCTCATAATCAAATTTTCTTACGAACTCTCTTTCAAGTATCAATCTATAATTATTTTCATAGTTATATTTTACATCATGTGCACTTAAAGTATCATCATAATATTGTAAATCGTGAATTTTATTATATTCTTTTGAAGCACCTGAAACGTAACCATCTTTATATAACTTAGCATTTGCATAAACTGCATGGTCTGAATCCTGATTTCCATTATTATGAGCATATAATTTTATATAATTTTTTCCTCTTATATCTATCTCTATAAATTCCGCTTCGCTATTTCCTTTTTTTACCGGAGGTGTGGCTGAAGTTTCTAAATCCCAATTTTCTCCATCAACAGAAGTATAAATTGAAAATTTAACACCATTACCATTTGTACCTCTACTGGCATCTACACCATAATATGTAGAAAAATAATCATAATCAAGGTCAGATATATCATATACTAGAGTACTTGTCGCATGAGCTGATATTCCTTTTAGAAATTTCTCTTGTTCACCATTTACAATTAAAGTTATCAAACCTTTATTGTATTTAGTTTCTAAATTTTGATCTAATGTTATGCTACCCCAACCTACTGATGATTGGTCTTTTATGTACGCAATGTCAGATAAGTAGCAAAACTCTTCACTTGTCTCTTGTTCTGTTGCAAAAGATTTACTAGAAAATCCTGGTAATAATAAAAATATTATTAATAATAAAGTAAAACAAAAACTTAATTTTAACAAGAATTTAATTTTATCTTTGTTATTTTTCATATTTTTTTCCATTTTAGACCTCCATATTTTCCAAAATATTACATAATCAATTATATTATACTACATTTTTTAGAGATTTTCAATATATGTTTACATAAGAAAAGTGGCTTGCCAAATGTATAGATTGCTTCGCAATCGCACAAATGAATGAAACTTAACCTTGTTATTCCAGAAAGTTCGTTAGAACTTTCTGGAATAACAAAAAAGAGGCGATTTCAATCGCCTCAACAAATTTTTTATAACCCTACAGTCATCATTTTTAATTTTAATAAGTCTGATACTTCTACCATCTTATTTTCATTTAAATCTGCTGCAATTTCTTCAATGTCAGTTGGTTTTGCCAAATCTACTATAAATAATTTCAATTTTAACAAATCTGATACTGTTACTAATCCATCTTGATCTATATCTCCTTCTATTACTAAATTATATTGTTTCTCTTCTCCTGCTTTTAGTATCATTCCTACTGTTATAGTATCAGTTTCTTCTAAAACTTTTCCATCTTTATCTGTTACTACTAATTCTTCGTTTGATTCTATATTTTCTTTGAATTCCTTTACTGTTGTTCCTTCTGGAATTCTTGAAATATAATTTTTTCTTATTTTATATTTTTCAGATGTAACTGTTGTATCTTCTAATATCCAATCTACTTTTGCTACGGCTGTTCCTTTGTTTCCTGCTTTATCTTGGAATTTAAATGTAAATTCTCCATTTTCTGTGAATTTATATTCTTTACTAGTTCCATTATTTGTAATTATTATTTCTTCGCTTTCATTTACTAAAGTTGCTACCACTTCTCCTTCTGTGTTCTCAGTTGTACTATAAGTAATTTGTGCTGTTGGAGCTGTTTTATCTATCCAATCTACTTTTGCTTTATGTTGTTTTACTTCCCAATCTTCAGTATCTGAGCTATCTTTATATTTAAATGTAAATTCTCCATTTTCTGTAAATGTATGTGTAGTTCCACCTTCGCTTACTATTTCAACACTAGAATGTTTACCATTAGTATCAATTACATATGGATTAATAGTAGCTGTAACATCTTTATTTGTTAATTTTGTAATACTATAAGTAATATCGCTAGCTAAAATTATAGTATCATTTTCTATATAATCAACTTTTATGCTTTTATATAATATATTACTTGCTTTATCTAGCATTTTGAATTCATAATCTCCACTATCATCAAAAGTATATTCTAATGGATTTGCTATAGATTGTTGTAATACCCTTAACATTTCTTTTCCTGAATCGCTTACCTCTACAGGATTACCATCACTGTCTAGGTATTCTTCTCCATTTTCTACAACTACACCATTTTCCATCGTTGTTACATAAAAGCTAACATCATTAACTTCTTCATTGCTAATTGTATTTTTATATATAATTCTTGTAATATTTCCATTTTCATCTACTGCAACTTCTTTATTTGTGTCACCTGAAGAATCTAAGTATAAGATATTTGTTACCTTTCCATTTTGTACTTCAATATAATTTATTTTATTATTATTTTTATCTAATAAATATACATCTTCACTAATACCATCTAATGAAATAACTAGTTTCTTTTCCGTATCTAGTTCATATTCTACATCTGCTGTTGGTTCATCTTTGTCTATCCAAGTAACAGTTGCTACTGCAGTTCCTTTATTTCCCTTTGCATCAATAAATTCAAATGTAAATTCTCCATTTTCTGTAAAGATATATGTATCACTTCCACCATTATTTGTAATAGTTACTTCTGTTCCTTGATTTACAAGTCTTGCTACTACAACACCATTAGTTGTTTCTGTAGTGCTGTAGTATATTCCTGCTGTTGGAGTAGTATCTTCAATTTTTGTTGTATCTTCAAATAGGTTTACTTTTGATAGTGATACAAACATATTGTAGCTTTCCATTTCTAATTTTACATATTGTCCATATACACTTTCATTAAATGTAACTTCTCTTACTTCATCATCTTTATATGGATTAGAACAATTTTCTATTCTTCCTGCTTCAGTCCAATTCTCGCCATCCTCACTTACATAAATTATTACATTTTTTATATTATCTGGATTGTTTGCTTTATATTTCTTTTGAGTAAATTCTAATGCAGATATGTATCTTGGACTATCTAATTTTATTGTAATAAATGGCTTTGTAGGTTGTTGTAAAACATTAATTGCAAAATCTGTATGCCATAATGTATTACCATTTCCGTCAATTGCATTTGGAGCATAATGTGGTCTCTTATTATCTTTTGATTGAGTTGAATATCCCTCTATTGCTAAGTGCGCTACAGGAATATATTTTCTTGTATCTGGTTGGTTATCTTCAGTGAAGGTATACATAGGTGATGCTTCACTTGCTAATTTTGTACCTGTTGCTGCTTGCCTTACTTGTACAGTTTTGTTTCCTGTTAAGTCTGGAGAAGTTATTCCGTATGAAGTCCAAGCATCTTCTTCTGTATATCTCCACTCTGTACTTAAATTAATACCAACAACTCTATTTTCTAAGTCATTAGCATATAAATTGGCTAAATTAGATTGTGCTGTTATATCTATTTTAAATATAGTATTATCATTACGAGGAACGCCAACAATATTTATATGAATATCAGTATCTGCTGTAATGCTATTTAATTCTTCTTGTGTTAATTGTATTTTATGTTCTTCATCACCTTCAAATGCAACTTCTTTCCAAGTTTGCTTTCCGTCTAAGCTATATTCAACACGTAACCCATTTCCATCAAATCGACTTGACATTACAATTTTTCCTGCATCTGTTCCATCAAATGAAAATGTTGCAATTGATGTATCCGCTTGCCCTAGCAAATAGTTTGCCTCTGTTCTTGTAATAGATGGTTGAAGCACTTGATCTGTTGCACTGTTAGGAAGAGCACTACCTTCTTTTAAAATTCTTGCTTGTAAAAGTGCAAACTTGTAAGAGTTTTCTGCACTTGTTAATTTTGGTTTAATTAAATTTGTTAAGTGATACATTGGTAATGGGAAACATTTTAAGTTTTCTGCTAAGTCTTCTGCTAAGTCATAAAAATCGTTTTCTGTTTTATTTGCATTTGCATTGTATACATTTATTAGCCCAACCCAAGCATCTATATTTATAGGTTGTATCTCTAACGCCTTTCTATAAATTTCTTCTTGTTTTTCTAATGCAGTTTGTTTTGTTGTTTCATCTGCTAAATCGTTAGCATATACCTTTGCAAGCATAACTTGCTCTTCACATTTTATTAAGTTTTCGTAGTCGTTTATTGCTTCTTGTGCTAATACTATATATACTACAGAGTATCCTCTACTATAACTAGCATTTCCCCAGCCTAATGGCATTCTTTCACCTTTTTCTGATTTTGTCCATCCACTTACATCATTGTCTATTCCCCAATATCCTTGACCTTGTGTGTTCTTTGTGTAATATAAAAGTGCTGCGTGTCCTGGTTGACCAATAACTACTGCAGGTATTCCGTGTGTTGTACGAATATTTGAACCACTTTTTGATATACCACCACAGACACAGCCAGTTCCAAATTTATTTCTAAAGTTCATCCATACTTTATATACTCTATTATCTGGTGTACCTCTTGTTACTTTAAATGTATAAGTTGGATTGTTTTTTCCACCTGGTATAGTAAATTCTGTATCAAATAGACCTACTTTTCCAGTATTTTCTCCATTTTCGTTAACTAATTCTTGCCCATTATTGTCATCTCTTTTATTTACTGCAAATAATTCATTAAAATAATCTACATTCTCTGGCGCATAATATACTGCATTTTGATAATTTGGCCATACATAAGCTATATAAGGGTGAGGTGTTATATATTTTGATTGCTTATATTGGTCTAATCTGTCTTGAACATATGTGTTCAACCATAAAATTTCTTCATCATCTATAATGTTATTCATAACATAACGCATTTCTTCAACTTGTAAAGCTTCAAACCATTTTGTTATATCCCAGTTTCCGCCTAAGTTTGTATTAAGTTTTCCATTTTCATATAAATATTTATATATTGCATAACGTCTAAGAGCATCTGATTGATTTACTGCTACTCCTGATTGCATCCATAAGCCAACTCTTTGTGTATGTGTTAAAGAAAGTGTAATTGCCATTTTTGTATATAAATCTCCTCTAGTCATACCCTCTTTACACCATTCATTTACTATAGGTGTGTTGTTTGTAAAATCAGTACTATATTCATCATAAAGTCTTGCGAGTTGAGTTAATGAATTGTAATAACTTCCTCCTTCTGGTGTTCCACCCATAATGTATAATCTAAGAATATCTAAATCACTTGTTAACCACTCATATACTGCTTTATTTCCTTCACTATCATTTAAAAATTTTCTTAATGCATAATTTCCTACCCTGCTAATTAGTTCTCTTTTTAAAAGTGCTAATTCATATTCTGGATTAGTTGACAAATCTGCATTTGAACTTGCAAATTGTTTAATTTTTTCATCTAATTCTGTTATTGATGGAACTAGGTCTGTACCAGGTTCTTTATATCCCTCTTTAATCAATTTTGCATCAGCATAAACAGCATGGTCATTTCCATTACTTCCATTAGAATCTGCTACTAGTTTTAACCAGTTTACATTTTCTCCATTTTCATCTTTTAGTTTTATTTTAACAAATTCTGCTTCAGTCCCTGCTTTAAATATTGCTGGACTAGCATCTGTTTTTAAATCCCAATTAGTTCCATCTTTTGATGTATAAATAAAGAATTTTACACCATTACTAGAACTAGCAGCAGTTTGATTTAATCCTATATATGCTGTAAAATAATCATATTTTTCTCCATTAGGAGTAGTTCTTAAGTCATATATTACTGTAGAAGTCGCGTGAGCCCATATACCTTTATCAAAAGCATAATATGCTCCTTCTACTTTTACAGAAATTTTTGAATTAGAGCTTGTTTTATCTTTAAGAAGATCTCCCCATCCAGATTTTGAACCTGCCGCCCAATCCATATCAGATAAATAGCAATATTCTGCACTTGTGTCCTGTTCAGTTGATGTTTCTTCATCAGTTGCAAAAGACTTATTAGAATATTGCGCAAATATTAAAAGTGCTATTAATAATAAAGTAAAACAAAAAGTTATTTTTAATAAAAATTTAAGTTTACTTTCGTTATTCTTTTTCATTTTAAACCTCCAATTTTATATAAAACTCCATATTTATTATAGCATAATAAAAAACTTATGTAAACACTATTTGTAATATTTTTGTAATATTTCGTAATATTTTGTAATTTTTTAATATTAGTTATTGTTGTCCATTATTGCTCTCAATAATGCGCCTCTACATTTTTAAATTTAAAATGGATTTTTATTTTGTTTTCTTCATACACCTCTATATAATCAACTAGTTCTCCTATAATATCTCTATCTAACTCTGTTATATTTTGATTTATTTTAAAATTTTCTACCCATTTACTATTTTTATTTACATTTTTTTGTTGTACTTCATTTTGATTTTGTAAATTTTCAATAATTTTTTTTATTCTACATATATCATATTCATATTTTTCTTTATATTCTATATATTCTTCCTTATTTATATATTCATTTTTCCAATCTTCATATAAACATCTTTTTAAATTGCTTATCTTTTCTATCTCTTTTTTTTTTGCTTGTTTAATGTTTTCTATTTTTTGCGAATTAGTATTGGCCCCCCACTGGTCGCTCTTAGAAATCTCTGCATTTTTAAATTCCAATAGCAATTTTTCTATATTAACTAAGTGTTCTATATGTACTTTAATTGTTTCTAGCACTGCACTTTCTAAGTTTTCTACTTTTATAGTATGTTTTGTACATAGTTTATTAGACTTTTTTCTATATGTACTACAAATATAATATTCATAAGACTTCCCACTTTTATTTTTACAATTTTTTTTATGCATTGCGTGTCCACAATCTGCGCATTTTAAAATACCTGCCCACATGCTTAGTTTTCCTGTATTTTCTACTCTTGTATCAACTTTTCTTAAATTTTGTGCCTTTTCAAATAATTCTCTATCTACAATAGGCTCGTGCATGTTTTCCACTGTAATCCATGCATCAACTGGAACTTGTTCTATAATATGTATTTTATAACTTTTTACTCTTCTTTTTCCTTGTGTTATATTTCCTATATATATATCATTTTTCAAAATATTCCTAACAGTTGATGGAGACCAAAAATAATCTTCTTTTAATATTTTAGAATTATTATAATTTTGATTTAATTTTTTCTTTTTATACCCTGTAGGATTTAAAATCCCCATATCGTTTAATCTATGGCAAATACTTAAATTTCCTAATCCTTCATTTACCTTCCATTCGAAAATTTTTCTTACAATTTCTGCTGATTCAATATCTATAATTAACTTATGCTTATCTTTAGGATTCTTTATATAGCCATACGATGCAAACGCTCCAACAAATTCCCCGTTTCTTTTTTCTTCCATTTAATGCTGATTTTATTTTAATCGATGTATCTTTGGCATATTCATCATTTATTAAATTCTTAAACGGTACTAATATTGTATTTGTACTCGATGGATTTTCGAAGCTATCTACTAAATCATTTATAGCAATAAATCTTATATTAAATAATGGGAATACCTGTTCTATATAGTTTCCAACCTCTATATAATTTCTTCCAAGCCTTGATAAATCTTTTACCAAAACGCAATCAATATTTCCTTTTTTCATATCTTCTAATAATCTTTGAAATCCAGGTCTATTAAAGTCTGTTCCTGTATAACCATCATCAACATAAGTATCAAAAGCTTTTAAATCTTTGTGTTCTTCTATAAATTCATTTAATAATGCCTTTTGGCTTGTTATACTATTACTTTCTTTTCTTTCGTCATTGTCATTATCTTCTTGTGAAAGTCTTATATACATAGCAACTGACCATATCTTCTCTTTTGTATTTTTATCTTCTACAATATATTTTGATTTTCTACCAGCCATTTTACTCGCTTCCCTTAAATTTTGTTTTTGTGTTTTAAAACATTTATCATACATTCTTTAAACGTTTTACAATTTTTAGAATATTCAATTTCTACTATCATATCTTTTACTTTTAATTTATTTGAAAATTCAATATTATTATGCTTTTCTAAATTTATTTGATTTTTCACTTTTTTCTCCTCGAATATAAATTTTTATATTCAAGTTTATTAAGTTTTTTATTTTTTATTACAATAATAGTGTTAAAATTAACCACTCACCTCCTTGGTGCCCACCCTCTCCTGTCGGATTATACAATGTAATTAGTATTACTACTTCTGGATCTTCTATTGGTGCTACACCAACAAATGAACTTACATATTTATTTGTATTTACACCATCTTCTGATGTTCCAGTTTTTCCTCCTATTGAATACCCAGCAACTTGTGCATTTTTCCCAGTTCCTTCTGCTACAACAGTTTCCATCATGCTTAATACCTTTTTTGCTGTTTCTTCAGAAATTGTTCTTCCCTTTTCAACTGGTTCTAAGTTAGTTGCCTCTCCTGTTTGACTATCTATTATTTGTTTTACAATTCTTGGTTTCATTCTTACTCCATTATTTGCTATTGTAGAAACAGCAGTTATCATTTGCAATGGTGTTATTTCAAATCTCTGTCCAAATGATATTGTTGCAAGTTCTACTGGTCCTACTTTCTCTTTTTTTAAGAATATTCCGCCAGCTTCTCCTGGTAAATCAACTCCTGTAAAATTTAATAATCCAAACTTTTCTAAATACTCATAATATTTTTGGACTCCTATCTTTTGTCCGTAATCCAATAAATACTGGATTACAAGAATTCATAAGTGCTTCTCGAAGACTCTGAGCACCATGTGGTCTATAATGTCTCCAACAATTTATTTTAGTTCCTGCAATTTCTATTGAACCAGTACATGAAAATTCTCCAGATTTTTCTGTATCTGTAACAATTCCTTCTTCTATTGCCGCAGATGAAGTTATCAACTTGAAGGTTGAACCTGGTTCATATCCATCTGTTATTGCTTTATTTCTCCACATTTGTTGTAAGGCGACAGTTTTATCTTTCTGCTCTAGGCTACCCCATTGTTCCTTTAATTCTTCTGTATTTGGTTCATATGGATCATTTAAATTATAGTCTGGGTATGTTGCCATTGCTAGTATGTCTCCTGTTTTAGGATTCATCATAACAATATTTCCTCCATCTGTGCATACATTATCTATACAAGCTTCTTTTAAATACTTCTCTACAATAGATTGCAAAGTCATATCAATTGATAAAACTAAATCATTTCCATCTATAGCTGAAACATAGCTCTCAGCAGTTCCTTCTATTTCTCCCCCTTTTGCATCTGTTAATTTTAATATTTTACCCTGACTTCCCTTTAATTCTTTATCAAATTTTGCCTCTATCCCATCTAAACCTTGATTATCACTTCCTGTGAAACCTATTATATGTGATGCCAAATTGTTATATGGATAAAATCTTTTTGTATCTTCATCTATATTTATTCCTGATAATATGTTGTTCTGGTCCATCCAAATTCTTAATTCATTAGTTTTTTCTTTATCAGTCTTTTTCACTATTGTTTCAATTGATGTTTTCTTTTTTACTTTCTTTAAAACTGTTTCATAATCTAAATTAAATATACTAGACAAGGCTCTTGCTACCTTTTCTTTATCTTCTACTGCTATATTGGTTGGATTAACAGTTACAGTTTCGACTGTTGCACTAACTGCTAATGCTACCATATTCGCATCATAAATAGTTCCTCTTTTAGGATTTATATTTCTATTTAAATTCTGCTGTACATAAGCCATACTTTGCAATTCTGATCCTTTAACAAATTGTAGCCAGCCAATTCTTGATATTAAAAGAACAAATATTATTAAACTCACAAAAAGCATATTTCTCATTCGTTTTTTTTGTGTAATATCTGTGTTTCTCATATGAATCCTCCTAAAATGAAGAGGGTAGACACAAGGCTGACCCCTACAATTTTTTGCAATATTTTCTTTGTATGGGCGGGCCCTGTGTCTGCCCTTAATATATTAAAAAGGTTAGTATAAATACTAACCTTTTTAAATATATTCATAAAAAAATTTCATATGCTTTTAATTTCCTTCTATATAGTCTACTTTTGGCAAACTAACATATACAGATTGCTTACTTGTTAATTTTTGCATTCCTAATAATTCTTTAGCTGATTGTTCTAAACTATTTAAATTTGAGCCATTTTCAATATTTACTTGTAATTGCTCATTTTCCTTTTCTAATGTTACTAGATTTGCTTTTAATTTTTGAATATCTGAAAATTGCTCATCTATTTCTGAATTTCTATAACTTATAGCAAAAAGAATTGAAAATCCAATAACTATATATGCTATAATTTTTCTTTGTTGTTTGTTTTTTACTTGTTTTTTTGCTTTTTGTTTTTTCTCATTTTGTTTTTGTTTATTCTCGTTATTTTGAGGTTTTTGTTGTGATAAATTTTTAGTTTTTCTTGGTCTATTGGGTGTATATTCTGGCTGTAATTTTCTTGGACTTGTACCATAGTCATACATATCATAATTATAATTTTTTGCCATTATATACACCTCCTTTTTATATTAGATGGGCACAGTGGTGTCATAACCTAATAGGTATTCCCACAAACGGTGCCCCTACAGTCTTTGAAAGAATTTTAAATTCTTTCAAAGACTCTTAATTTTGCACTTTTGCTTCTTGAATTATTTTTCATTTCAAATTCAGTTGGTATTATAGGTTTTTTCGTTATTATTTTTCCTAATACCTCTCTATTACACACACAGTATGGTAATTCTTTTGGGCAAGTACATTTGCCTAACGCATCTGAATATGCCTTTTTTACTGCTCTATCTTCTAATGAATGAAATGTTATTATACATAATCTACCTTCTTTATTCAAAGACCTAATACAATCTATTACTGTGTTGTACAATGGTCTTATTTCATCATTTACTTCTATTCTTATTGCTTGAAAAGTTTTCTTAGCAGGATGTCCATTTCCTTTTTTTGCAAACTCTGGTATGCTTTTTTGTATTATTTCTACTAATTGACCTGTTGTTTCAATCACTTTATTTTTTCTATACTCACAAATTTCTCTTGCTATTTGCCTTGAAAATTTTTCTTCTCCATATTCGTATAAAATTCTTGCAATATCTTCTTCTTTATAGTTATTTACAACAAACTTTGCATCTAACTCTTGGGTTATATCCATTCTCATATCTAGGTTTGCATCTGTTATATAGCTAAATCCTCTAGATTTTTCATCTATTTGATATGAAGACATTCCTAAATCTAGTAATATTCCATCTACTTTATCTATATTTAATTGCTGCAATATATTTTTTATATTATCATGATTTCCGTGCACATACTCTATATTTGAAAATTCTTTTAATTTTTCTTTAGCAGTTTTTAGTGCCTCTAGATCTCTATCTATTCCTATTAGCTTACCTTCATTAGATAGCTTTTTTGCAATTTCAAAGCTATGCCCTGCTCCGACCTAGGGTTCCATCTAAATAAATTTTATTCGATCTTATATTTAAATTTTCAATACATTCACTTAACAAAACTGATATGTGTTTAAAACTCCCCATATCTCTCATTTCCTTTAGCTACAAACTTAATTTGGAAAAGAATTAGTATAGTGCAAAGCATTTTAAATCAAAAAAGCGGAAGTATACATTTAGTACATTGAGCATTTTTGATTCAAAATAACACAGCAATATGCTGATTATTTTTCAAATTTATACACATTAGCATAAACAGTTGGTAAAGTATACCAACTGTCAAATGCTTTATATGCTTATATTAAATTTTCTTGTGTGTTTTAAAATTCTTTTGTATCTTAAAATTTTTTCTTTTGTACTTTGTACGGACGACTTTCTAGTCGCCCCTACGTTTTGACATTTTTTCTTTTGTAATTTTAAATTTTTTCTTTTGTATTTTGTTTAGGTAGGTCTTATGCAACCCTACATTCATTTTTTCTTTTGTAATTAGTTAATTTCTTTTGTAAAATTTACATTGTTTTTTCTTTTGTAATTTTAAATTTTTTCTTTTGTATTCTATATAAACTTTTAAAAAGTTATATACCTAGGTCTGTCATGTGATCTGCTATTTCATCTGCTGATATATTTTCATCACATTGTTGCCATTTTTCTTTACTCCATATTTCTAGTCTTGAATTCATTCCTATTATGACAACATCTTTATCTAATCCTGCGAACTCTCTTAAATTACTGCTAACTAAAAATCTGCCTTGTTTATCTATTTCGCATTCTATTGCTCCTGCAAAGAAAAATCTGGTAAAGTTTCTAGCGTTTTTATCTGAAACCGGAAGTGCTCTTAGTTTTTCTTGGAATATTTCCCATTCTTTTAAAGGAAACACAAATAAACATCCATCTAAACCTTTTGTCACTATGAATTTGTAGCCTATTTCATCTCTAAGCTTAGCTGGCATTATCAATCTGCCTTTAACATCAACAGAATGCTCATATTCACCTATTAACACTTTCGCTCCACCTCCTCCACTTAGTCACCACTTTATACCACTTTTCTCCACTTCGATTACATTTTAATATATAAAAAAAAATTTTGCAAGTGTTTTTGCAAAATTTTTTTATTTTTTTTATTGCGTAGGAAAAATCGCGAGATTTTTCTGAAGCAACAAGGTTAAGTTTCTTTGATTCGTGCATATTTGCGAAGCAAAATGCACATTTAGGCGTTGCCACTTTTCTTATTTATTTTCAAAATTAAAACTTTCTTCTCTTGGTACAACAATTTTTGCTTTGCTTAATTCTCTATTTCTTTCTTTTATATCTTCGCCTATATTGTTCATCCAGTCGCTTTCTTCTAGTCCTTGCATCAATAATAAATTTTCGTCTTTATTAAAAATTTTATATATTTTTCCTAGTATTGGGAATTTGAACTCTTTTATTATTGTTGATATCAACTCTGTATTATCAAATAGAGTATCATCATCTGAATATATTTTTTTCGCAATCTTTTTAAATTTATATTGTGATATTTTAGGAATTCTTGAATACTTCCTCATAGTTTTTCTATCATTTACTATTTTATTTATAACTTTTGACTCTAAGCATTGGTTTCTTTTTGCTTGTTTTAATGAATTTACAATCTTATATTTAGCATAGTTTGCTCTTGCCTTTATATCTTTCTCTTGTTTAATATCTGCTCTTTCTAATTCATAACTTGTTCTTTCGTTTAAAATTTGCATTGATAAATTGTACATTTGGGCATATATTGCAGTTATTTCTTTTGTTGAAAACATAGTATCTTGCGCATTTTGCAAGTTTATTGCAATATCAAAAAATTCATTGATATATTTCCCTGTATTCATATATTCAAATCTTGCTCTAAAATATTCATTAAATCTTGCTCTACCCTTATCTTTTAGCATAGCAAATTCAAATTCATTTATTCCAAATGCTGCTGCAAGCATTGATCCTATATATGCAACTTTATTATTATAATCTTTTCTATCTTTCTCACTTACTCTGCAAGTTGTATAAAGCTCATTTGAATATGGAACTCTTCCTGTTAAATAATTTGCTGATACTTCTTCTACATATTCATTTAGTTGTTTTTCATCGCTACTATTTTCTTCAATTCCGCTATATAAGCCATTTTCATATACTTTATTTTCTATTTTTGTATAATTAGTTGCATAACCTTGCTCTCTAAATATATTTTTTATAATTACATCATTTGAATATGTAAGTAAATTTTTATTTAAATATATTTTTTTATCTTCTATATTATATTCTGCGCATTTCCCTTTTAATTTTTTTATTTCTATGGCATCAACATTGTTTCTGAAATTGTTAATTTTTTTAACTAACTCATCTCTGTTCCAATTATAAATTTGTGTACTTCTTAAAAAATACTCTTTTATAAATGGAATAAACTTTCTATCATAGTTCTTTTGTTGAACTAAAGTAATTATCTCAAATGCAACCTTTTCAGATATCAACTTTCTATTATAAGTTTTAAATATATATCTTATCTCTTCCTTTAAATTTTCATTATTATAATTTTCTAATCCTAAATATGTACTTGTGTTTAATATTTTGTCTTGTTCTTTGTATGAAGCTAAAATATACTCATCCAATGTGTAATCTTCTGTATTGTATTTTATTCTTTCATCTATTAGTATTGTATTGTTTTCTACATCTACAAATATTCTTTGTTTTCCTACATTTAAAAATTCTATATTTTTTATTTTTTGACTGTATTCATTTAATTTATTTAATAATTCCTTTTTGTCCCAATTATATATCTGAACACATTTTAATATATATGATTGAATAAATGGCATAAATCTTTTATCATATTTATTCTTTTCTATATATTCATACACAACTTCCATTAACTCACTTTTATCCATTGTATTTCCCTTAGATTTATTATAATAAATCCCTTTCTTTTGAATATTTTTTAATTTATATTGCTGTTGCTTTTATTATTGTTCTTTGTGTTCCATTATTATAGCAAGTAATCAATGTAATTTCTGTTTTTCCATCTGTTTTTTGACTCGTACACTCTGTGTTATCTGGATCAACATTGTATTTATCATATACTATATAATCTACGGTTTTACCCATTGTATCTGTTATTTGTATAATGTCCATTTTTTCTAAAGTAATTAACTTACTAAAGAATGAATTATTTCTATAATTGTGACCTATTATACAGAAGTTTCCAACTTCGTTTGGATAGTCTGGTCCCCAATATCTACAAGTTGCATTTTTTAGAACCTCATAATTCCAATTTGATAATATTGGATATTGTATACCTAATTTTGGAACTGTAATTATACCAACTATCTCATATTGTGTTCCATCACTTGCTGTATATATTACAGGCTCTGGTCTAGTTTCTTCTTCTACTGCTGGTATTTGTTGCTGTGCATCCCTTAATATATCATCTATATTTAACTCTTCCATTTCTGTATCATTTAATACTACTACTATAGTATCATTTTCAACAGAAACACCTGAATTTCCTCTATTTATTGTTTCTCCTATATTTATTGTAGGAATATTTACATTTTCTAGAATTTCTTGTGACACTTGTTCGCTTTTAACTCTATCATAATCTGCATATATGTAATATGAGCATAGTGAAATAACTAAGAATATAGATAGAAAAAAATACAATCTATATAAGCGTTTTTTTCTTCTCATTTCAGGTGTTACATATACTTTATCGCAAACTAAAATCTGTATCACTTAAAATTCCTCCTTATAACATAATATCAATTTTATTATATCATAAGTTCTTTTTGTAGAAAATAGTTTTTTGAAATTTTTTCTTATTTAAATCTCCTCATTGCCTCTACTATGTCTTCTCTTTTAGCAAATGCAGATAATCTAAAATATCCTTCTCCCTCTGTTCCAAATCCGCTTCCGAGGTGTTCCTACAATTTGTTTTTCATTTAATAAATATTCAAAGAATTCCCACGAGGTTAATCCATCAGGTGTTTTTAACCATATGTATGGTGCATTTACTCCTCCTGTTATACCAAATCCTAACTTTTTTAATTCGTTTTTTATAATTTTTGCATTTTCCATATAAAAATTGACATTTTTCTTTGTTTGAATTTTTCCTTCATCTGAATATACTGCCTCTGCACCGATTTGCGTTATATATGATACTCCATTAAATTTCGTGCTCTGTCTTCTTGCCCATAATTTATTTAAGTTCACTTTTTCGTTTGTTTTAGTAAATCCAATAACCTCTTTAGGTACAACAGTATATCCACATCTAATTCCTGTAAATCCTGCAGTTTTAGAAAAACTTTTAAATTCTATTGCAACTTTTTTAGCTCCATCTATTTCATAAATACTATGTACAATATCTTCTTCTGTTATGAACGCCTCATATGCTGCATCATAAATAATAATTGAGTTATTCTCTATTGCATAATCAATCCACTTTTGTAGTTCTCTTTTTCCTAAGCTTACCCCTGTCGGATTATTAGGAAAGCAAAGATAAATTATATCTACCTTTTCCTTTGGTATTTGTGGAATAAAATTGTTTTCTTTACTCATTGGAATATATACTATTTTGTTACCCATCATTATATTAGTATCCATATATACTGGATATACTGGATTAGTTATTGCAACAGTATTTCCACATTTAAAAATATCTAATATATTTCCTGTATCACTCTTTGCTCCATCAGATATAAAAATTTCTGATTCATCTATGTTTATATTTCTCTTTTTATAATCATTTTCTATTATTTTTTCTTTTAAAAATGAGTAACCATATTCTGGTGGATATCCTTTAAATGTGTTAATATCTTCAAGTTCTTGAGCAGCCTTTTGCATAGCATCTGTAATCACTTTAGGAATGGGTAAGGTTACATCTCCTATTCCCATTTTTATTATTTTCTTATCTGGATTATTGTTTTTAAATTCATTTACCTTTTTAGCTATTGTAGAGAATAAATAGTTATCTTGTAGTTTTAAAAAATTATCGTTAATGTTTGCCATAAAAACCTCCTGTTATAATAGGGCACAGTGGGTGGCAAAATACGGTTATTCCCACAAACGATGCCCCTACAATTTTATATAACAATCTTACCTTCATATACTGTAGTTGCAGGTCCTGTCATATATATATGATTATTACTCTTATTCCAATATATACTTAAAATTCCTCCTCTTAGATGTACATTTGTCCTTTCTTTGGTATATCCTTTTATATTACACATTACAGCACTTGCACATGCTCCTGTTCCACAAGCCAAAGTTTCTTTTGCTCCTCTTTCCCATACTCTCATCTTTATATTTTCATTATCTATTATTTCTATGAATTCTACGTTAGTTCTTTCTGGAAAAATGCTATTATTCTCTATTAGAGCCCCATATTTTTCTATATTAACATTATCTACATTATCTACTATGGTTATAGCATGCGGATTTCCCATAGATATACAAAACAGATTTATATTTTCACTATCTACTTTAATTTTTGTTTCATTACTATTGCTAATTACTGGTATTTTATTTGGTTTTAGGTAAGGTTTTCCCATATCAACTTCTACTTGTGTAACTTTTTCATTTCTTATATTTAGTTTTAATTTTTTTATTCCAGATAATGTTTCAATTTCTAAATTTTGTTTCTGTGTTATTTTTTTATCATATAAAAACTTTCCTACACATCTTATTCCATTTCCACACATATTAGACTCTGTTCCATCTGAGTTAAACATTTTCATTTTAAAGTCTGCAATATCACTTTCTAATATTAGTATTACTCCATCTGATCCAATACCAAAATTTCTATCACATAGTTTTGGTATACTATTTATTATTTTTTCATAATTTTTATTTATAGAATTTATGTATATATAGTCATTGCCAAGTCCTTCCATTTTAGTAAAATCAATTACCATAATATATCACCCTATATATACATATTAAAAAAAGATAGAATGTGTTAACATTCTATCTTTTTAAATATAAATTATTGTTATTTATTATACATTTTCTTTTATGTATTCAACAACATCATTTACTGTAACAACTTTTTCTGCATCAGCATCTGGGATTTCTATATCAAATTCTTCCTCTAATGCCATTACTAATTCAACTATATCTAATGAATCAGCTCCTAAATCATCTATGAAAGATGCTTCTAGAGTAACTGCTGTTTCTTCAACTCCAAGTTGTTCAACTATAATTTCTTTTACTTTTTCAAAAACTTCTTCTGAACTCATTTTAAAGTTCACCTCCCCTTTATTATTCATTATTTATATATTTTTAATATTGATAACACTAAAATAATATATATATTATAAAATGTCAATACATAATTTAATTTTTTTCGAATTGTTTAACTAACTTATCTATTGCTCCGCTCTTCGCAAAGTTTTCTGCTTGTTTTATCGTATAATAAAATAGTTTTTCATCACTACTTCCATGCGCTTTTACTACTGGTTTTTTTACTCCTAGAAATAATGCCCCACCATATTCTTTATAATCCATTGTTTTTGCAAATCTCTTTATTGCTGGTAATGCTGGAACTGAACAAAGCATTGTTAATGCATTTTTCTTTAAATTTTCGGTAAGCGTTCTTTTTACTAACTTTCCTAATCCTTCTACAGTTTTTAAAAATACATTACCTGTAAATCCATCTGTAATTACCGCATCAATTTCCCCAGTAAATGCATCTCTACCTTCTATATTTCCTGCAAAATTTATTCCTAAATCTTCTGCTTTTTCTTTTAATTCATTATATGTTTCTTTAACTAAGTCATTACCCTTTGTTTCTTCTGTACCTATATTTAACAAACCTATTCTTGGGTTCTCTATTCCACATACATTTTTTAAGTATACATCTGCCATTTGCGCAAATTGTACCAAGTTTATTACCTTACAATTTGTATTTGCACCAGCATCCATTAACATAAAACTTTTTTTATATGATGGTAATATTGGAGCTAACGCTGGTCTATCTATTCCTTTTATTCTTCCAACTAGCAATGTTGCTCCTGTAAGTAAAGCCCCTGAATTTCCAGCAGAAATAAATACATCTCCTTTTCCTTCTTTTAGAAGGTTAAAACCTACTACCATTGATGAATCTTTTTTGTGTTTTATTGCTTGTGTTGGCACATCTTCCATAACTATAGTTTCTGTTGTGTTATGTATTTTTATTCTATTTGAAACTTCAGATATATTATCTTTGCTATATATTTCTTTTACTTTACTGTTTATTATTTCTTCATTTCCAATAAGAAGGATTTCTGAATCTATTTCATTTATTGCTTTTACTGCTCCTCTTATTGTTGCATCTGGTGCGTTATCTCCGCCCATTGCATCTAATAAAATAACCATTAAATTTATCTCCTCCTATATTACTAAATTTATATTCTAGCAATATGTATATATTCTATTATTATACTTATAAAAAATCAATAGTTTTTTTATAATTTGACCGATTAGTTCTAAAAAATGAAATTCTTCCATTTTTAGAACTGTGAAGCGAGCATTTCTCGTCTGCACTTTGAAAAACAATAGGGCACAGTGGCGTCGTAACCTATGGGGTATTCCCACAAACGGTGCCCCTACGGTTTGCAATGTATCAACAAAAAAACGTAATTGGAAAATCCAATTACGTTTTTTTTATACAAAGAGTATTTATTACTCAATTATTTCTGATACTATACCAGAACCTACTGTTCTTGCTTTTCGTTTCTGTTTGTTTCTGTATGTTTCTTAAAGTGTATATTTT
>CAOKHH010000005.1 GCA_948468225.1 uncultured Clostridia bacterium
TGTGTGTGTGTGTGTGTGTGTACAGTACCAAGGGTTCTAGCGTTTATCATAATTTATGATTCTCCTTTATTAAAATATTCCAACTATATTTCCATTTTCATCTACATCTATGCTTTCTGATGCTGGCACACGTGGTAATCCAGGCATTGTGAACACATTACCTGTTAATACTACAACAAAACCTGCACCAGATTTCAATATAATATTTTTTACATGTATTTTAAATGGCTCTTTACATTCCAAATTTTTTGCATCATCTGAGAAAGAATATTGTGTTTTTGCTATACATACTGGTAAGTTTTTGTATCCTAAACTCTCAATTCTTTTTATTTCCTCTAAACTTTCTTCTGTATATTCTACACCTTCTGCTCCATAAAGTCTAGTTACTATTTTTTCTATTTTTTCTTGTATGCTATCTTCCAAATCGTACATATAATTAAAATTGTTTGGTGTATCGCAAAGTTTTACTATTCTTTGGGCTAAATCTGTTGCACCAGCTCCACCTTTACCCCAAGCTTCTACTAAGCTTAAGTTTACACCTTGTTCTTTTAATTTATTTTGCAATAATTCTATTTCCTTTTCTGTATCTTGATTAAACTTGTTTATGGCAACTATTACATTTAATCCAAATTTATTTTTTATATTATCTATATGTTTTAATAAATTATGTACTCCTCTTTCTAAATACTCTAATCCCTCATTTGCAATGTTTGCTATATCCATTCCGCCATGATATTTTAGTGCTTTTATTGTTGCAACACATACTACTGCATCAGGCTTTTTAGGTAGATTTCTTGATTTAATATCTAAGAATTTTTCTGCTCCTAAATCTGCACCAAATCCAGCTTCTGTAATTGTATAATCTGATAACTTCATCGCAATCTTTGTTGCAATTACACTATTGCAACCATGTGCAATATTTGCGAATGGTCCACCATGAACAATTGCTGGTGTTCCCTCTAATGTTTGTACAACATTTGGGTTAAATGCATCTTTTAATAATGCTGTCATTGCTCCTTCTGCTTTTAAATCTTTTGCTCTTATTGGTTCATTTTTTTCGTTATAACCAATTATTATATTTCCAATTCTTGTCCTTAAATCATTTAAGTCTGTAGCTAAACAGAATATTGCCATTATTTCAGATGCAACAGTAATATCAAATCCATCTTCCCTTGGAACTAAATTCTTTTCTCCAGATAAACCTACTTGTACTTTTCTTAATGACCTATCATTTAAGTCAACACATCTCTTCCAGATAATTTCTTTAAAACCTAATTCATTTCCAAAGAAAATATGATTATCAATTAAAGCAGATAGCAAATTATTTGCAGATGTTATAGCATGAATATCTCCTGTAAAATGTAAATTTATTTCTTCCATTGGAGCAATTTGAGCATAACCTCCACCAGTTGCTCCTCCTTTTATGCCAAATACAGGCCCTAAAGATGGCTCTCTTAATGCTAGCATCGCCTTTTTACCTATTTTTGATAATCCATCCGCTAATCCGATTGAAATTGTTGTTTTTCCTTCTCCTAATGGTGTTGGATTTATTGATGTAACTAATATTAACTTTCCGTTTTCTTTTTGCTTTAAATCTTCTAATATTTTATTTGAAATCTTTGCTTTATACTTGCCATATTGCTCAACATAATTTTCATCAATTCCCATTTTGTTTGTTATTTCTGTTATATTCTTTAATTTTACACTTCTTGCTATTTCTATATCTCCCATATTTTGTATCTCCTTTATTCCATAATTTATTTAAAGGCACAGTGGTATCAACGGGCGGACTTTAGCCCCGCCCCTACAGAATTATTCCTGCTATAATTCCAATTATAGCCCCTACGAATACTTGTACTGGTGTATGCCCCAACACCTCTACTAATCTTTCTTGAACTTGCACACCTGTTAAACCTGGAGTCGATATTATTTTATTTAGTAATTTAGCTTGTTTACCAGCTGCACGTCTTACTCCACAAGCATCATACATTACTACTATTGCAAAAACTATAGCTAGTGCAAAAATTGGACTTGAAAATCCATATTCTCTCCCAATCAATATTGCTAATGAGCATACAACAGCAGAATGTGAACTTGGCATTCCTCCTGCACCTAATATTCTTTTAAAATCAAATTTATGATCCTTTATTAAATCCCATAATACTTTAAATAGTTGTATAAAAAACCATAAAAGTATTGGAATATATATATATCTATTTGTAACTATTTCTCCCAAAATCTTCATACAAAATGTCCTTTCTAATCCATTGGAGTAAAGTTTTCTTCCTCTGTATTTTCACCATCTCTAATTAAAATTGTTATTTTCTTTTCTGCCTCATCCAATATTTTTGTACATTTTTTAGATAAAGCCATTCCTTCTTCAAACTTTTTTACAGATTCATCTAAATTTAAATCTCCTTTTTCTAATTCACCAACTATTTGCTCTAAACTTTTTATTGTTGTTTCAAAATTCAAATTTTCTTCCATAAAATCTCCTTCCCTCCATGCAGACGTGATGGGTCTGCCCCCTACGTTTATTCAGGCAGACTTTAGCCCCTCCCCTACATTGTTTTGTTTTAAAACTAATATGTTTCTTTGCAAGTTCCTGTTTTAATATTTACCTCATAACTAACTAATTGATTTGTGGTTGCATTGTCTCTTACTGTTATTATATACGTTTCTGAACTTTTTGCAGTTATATAACTATAAAATACATTTTTAGAACCATTTGATTTTTCCCAGTTTGATTTTGCAATACTTTTTGCATATTCCTGTTTTTGACCATCTGTCATTTTTGAAATATCTTTATTTTGTGATGATGTTGATGGTGTTTGAGTTGCCTCTGGTGATGCAGTTTCCTCTGGTTCTGGACTTGGTGATTCTAAGTTTGGATCATCTGTTCCTGCTAATGGAGTATTTGTAGGTTTAACATTTTGATTACTTGTTGGTTCTGTATTTGTAGGTTCAGATTTACTTTTACTAATATTTATTCCTACAACTACAGCTAACACTATTATTAACACAATTACAATTCCTAAAATTACTTCTCTTTTATTCATATGTTTTCCTCCTTATTGGGCAAATGTGATGGTTCGTCCCTACGGTTATTCGGGCGAACACAGGGCCCACTCCTACAATATTGTTGCATGCTTTTCTCCGTCTGCAAATTTTAATTTAATTTTATCATTTGTATTTATATCATTTGCACTTTTAATTATTTTATCATTATATTCTGCTAAACAATAACCTCTTGTTAAAGTTTTTAATGGGCTTAGTGTATCTAGCTTTGATATTGTACCTATTGCTAATGTTTTTGAATCTTTTAATTTATTTATTATACTATTTTGTAATGATTTCACAAATACATCCACATTCATATATTCTTCATTTATTTTTTGATATGGTTCTTTGAAAACCTTAGAAGCCTTGCATTTTTCATATCTTAATTTCATATATTCTATTTTCTTTTTTAATGCTACCTTATATCTTCTATTATATGTTTCTAATTTTAATTTTATTTCTGAAACATCTGCTTGTGCAAGTTCTGCTCCAGCTGAAGGTGTTGGTGCTCTTAAGTCTGCAACGAAATCTGCTATTGTAAAATCTGTTTCGTGTCCAACTGCAGATATTATTGGTAATTCTGAATTATATATTGCATTTGCAACACATTCTTCATTGAATGGCCACAAATCTTCTAATGAGCCTCCACCTCTTGCTATTATCAATACATCTGCCAATTTTTTTCTATTCATATAATCAATTGCATCTGCAATTTTTTCTCCTGCACCCTCTCCTTGTACTGGAACTGGTAATAGCCTAATATGTACATTAGGATTTCTTCTAGTTGCTACATTTATTATATCTCTAATTACTGACCCAGTTTTTGATGTTAGCACTCCTATTGTTTTTGGCATAAATGGAATTTTCTTTTTATGTGACATATCAAAATAGCCTTGTTTTTCTAACCTAGTTTTTAGCTCTTCATAGGCTTTGTGTAAACTACCTACACCATCTTCTTGCATTGCTTTACAATATATTTGATATACTCCATCTCTCTCAAAAACAGCAACAGTTCCAAAAACTTGTACTTTCATTCCATCTTTTGGTACAAAATTTAAAGTAGCAGTTGAGGTTTTAAACATTATACATTTAATTAGTGAATTTTCATCTTTCAATGTAAAATACAAATGTCCTGTATAATGATGCTTAAAGTTTGATATTTCTCCCTTTACTAAAACACTGTTTAAATATTCATCACTTGCTACTTTATCTTTTATATATTTATTTAATTCTGTTACAGATATTGCTTCTGGTTTCATTTATTCTCCTTTGTTTTATTTGGGTGGACGGATGCGTCCGCCCCTACGTTTATTCTATGTCCTTTACAACGCTGGCTAAAATTCCGTTTATAAATAAAGGTGATGTATCTTCTCCATATTTTTTGGCAAGTTCTACAACTTCGTTTATTACAACTTTATATGGTAATTCTTTATATTTTATTTCATATATACCTAGTTTTAGCAAACTTAAATTTATTTTTGATATTCTTTCAAGCTTCCAGTCTGTCTTTAAATTACTTGCAATTATTTCATTTATTGCTTCTGTTTGCATTTGTATGCCATTAACAACATCTTTTATGTATTCTCTTGCATTATTATCCGTTATTTCATTATTTTCAAAAAAAAGTTCTATTTGTTCTTCATCTAGTTCTTTTTGTACTTCAATTTGATACAAGAATTTAAAGGCTAACTCTCTAGCTTCAGACCTATTCATATATTCCTCCAATGTTTTTACATTTTATCTATAAATTTTTTTAAATTTTCCTTTACACTTTGTTTGTTTCTTTGTACATAATTTCCTATAAACATTCCTAGTACAATAAATATAATTCCAATTATTAGTCTGTCTAACTCAAATATCAATAAGATAACAGCAACTATAATTCCAATTATTGCACCTTTATTTCTATTTAAAAAATCCATAAAGTTATCCATATTCAAGCACTCCTTTATTACTAATTTTCAGATTTTATAGCTTCTTCTTTATTTTTTTCGCTCTTCTCTACTTTTTCAATCTTTTCTGATTTTTCACTTTTGGGGCTGACTTCATTTGTTATATTTTTAATTTTTATATTAACTTCTTTTACATCTAATCCCAAAGAGTCTTTAACAGTTTGTTTTACTTTCTCTTGTAACCCAGATGATAAATCCTTAATCATAGAATCTGGTTTTACTAATAAATTTATAAATATTATAAGATGATTTTCTTTATCTAATATTACTCTACTTACTACACTCTCTACACCTTTAATTGTTTTTGATACACTGTTTGTTAAATTTTCTAATGTATCTCTTGAAACAACTAATTTACCATTATCGTTTTCTAATAATATTCCTTCTTTAGAATTCTCCTCTTTAGAATAAGATTCGAAAAACATTGCTTTTAATGCAAGTAATATCAATACAACAGATACTCCAACTGTTACATTAGTTGCTATTTCATTTGCTTTTAGATAATTTAATGCACTAATAATAAGCTCTGCATCAAACCATCCAAACATCATTAAACATAGTAATACTGCTAGTACAAATACTATTATCGAAAAAACTGCTAATGCTAATCTATCTAAAAACTTCATATATTATCATCCTTTCAAATCACTTATTCTGCTGTATTTTCTGTGTCTGTTGCACTTGTCGTATTTGTTGCATTTGTTGTACTTACACCTTGTACATGAACATTAACTGCAATAACTTTTAATCCTGTCATTGTTTCAACAGCTTTTTTTACTCTATTTTGTATTGCAAATGCAACATCTGGTATTCTTGTTCCATATTCTACTATGATATTAACATCTACTTTTGTTTCTTTCTGTCCAACTTCGACTTTTATTCCTTTTGCTAAATTCTTTTTTCCGCTAAATACTTCTGATATTCCTCCAGCGAATCCTCCTGCCATTCCAGCAACTCCTGATACTTCTGATACTGCAACTCCTGCAATTACAGCAACAACATCGTCAGCAATTTTAATTTCATCTGGTGAATTTTGGTTTTCTCCTTCTTTAACCTCTAATGCAGTTTCTTTTATTTCTTCATTTTCCATTTTACATACCTCCATAATTTATAAATATTTAAAATAATTTGTGTTCTTTTGTTGTAATACAGTATATCAATTATTTAATACTTTTACAACTATTTTTTTAATTTATTCAAAAGTTTCTGAAGTTTCTAATTTATTTCCCTTTAAAAATTCCGAAGTAGGCATTCTTTTTGCGTTCTCTCCTTGTATCTCCTTAACCTTTATAATACCGCTTCCAGCTTTAATGTATATTGCTTCTTTATAATCAATATATACTATAGTTCCTGCAGTTACTTCATTTTCTAATCTTTCTTTATAACTTTTAAATTCATTAAATTTATTTACAAACTCATCTAAACTTAATGCATCTACGTCCCAAAATTTTATCTTTTTTCCATTCAATGTTGAATATACACCCATTATTGGATTTAATCCTCTTGACAAATTTTTTATTTGAACTGCATCAATTTTGTCCCAATTTATCTTTGACATAGATTTATCTAACAAATGAGTAACAGTATAGTTTTCTCCTTGTGCCTTTCTCTCAGCTGTACCATTTTCTATTTGGTTTAAAGTTTTAACTAACAACTCAGCACCAATTTTAGCTAATTTATCCCATACTACCCCTGCAGTTTCATTATCTTCAATTTCTATTTCTTCTTGTAAAATCATATCTCCTGAGTCTAATCCCTCATCAATATACATTGTTGTAACACCAGTAATTTTATCTCCATTTATTATTGCAGTTTGTATTGGCGTTGAGCCTCTATATTTAGGCAAGAGTGATGGATGTACATTTACACATCCATACTTTGGAATACTCAAAATTTCCTTTGGTAATATTTTTCCATAAGCGACAACACATATAACATCTGGATTTAATTTTTCTATTTCTTCAATAAATTCCTTATTATCTTTTATTTTTTCTGGCTGATATAATTTTAATTTTTTTTCTAAAGCATATTCTTTTACAGGTGATGGAGATAGTTTCATTCCCCTTCCTTTTGGTTTATCAACAGTTGTTACTACTGATAATATATTGTGTCCTGCTTCATATATACTTTTTAATGACTCTTGTGCAAAATCTGGGGTACCCATAAATACAATATTTAGCATTTTTGCCTCCTATTTAAATGGGCGGACACCGGGCCCGCCCCTACAATTATTTTTTCTTTTTTTCTTCTTCTGGATTATATGTCTCTAATGTTCCTGGAATTATTTTATCTATAAAAACCTCTCCATTTAGATGATCAACTTCGTGTGAAATTGCTTGTGCAAACAATCCCTCTGCTTCTATTTTTATTTTTTTTCCATTTATGTCTAGAGCTTCTACAACAACCTTTTTAGGTCTTACTATTTTTGCAAATTGATTTGGAAAACTTAAACACCCCTCATCAACCGTCTGCTTACCTTCTTCTTTTACTATATGTGGATTTATTAGAGTTACAGGTCCGGTCTCCTTCTTCATATAGATCTATTACCGCAATTCTTTTTAATATTCCAACTTGAGGAGCTGCTAATCCTACTCCATTAAACTTATGCATTGTTTCTATCATATCGTTTACTAATTCAACTATTTTTTCATCTATTTGTTCAACTTCTTTTGTTGCTTTTTTTAGTATTTCATCTCCTGCTAATCTTATTGTTCGTATAGCCATTTTATATTTCTCCTCCTTCAAAATTTGCCAAAAGCAAATTTTATATACTTCATAATTGGAACGACGTTGGTCGGTTTCCTACAGTAACAATTATATCTCAAATTTCTATGTATTGCAAGGTTTTAAGCCATATTTGTAGGATTTAAATCCACTGTAATCGTAGCCTTTAACCTCTTTGTTTTGTAATATTCTTCTAGACTTTTATTTATTATATCTATAATACTATTATTAAACTTGCATTTAGTAATTATTCTCCATCTATACTTATTTTTTATTTTACTTATAGGTGCTGGCATAGGTTTATATACTAATATTTTATCTCCCGCATTTTTCACTAATCTGCTATATATGTATTGAGCCGATTTTTTTATTTCTTCTTCGTTATTAGCTGTAATATTAAACATTATAATATCACAAAATGGTGGATATTTTAGACTCTTTCTTAATATTATTTCAGATTCATAAAACGCATCATAATCTTGATCTTTTGCACATTGAATACTAAAGTTATCTGGATTATATGTTTGTACAATAACTTCTCCATTTTTTTCTCCTCTGCCTGCTCTTCCTGCAACTTGTGTAAGTATTTGAAAAGTTCTTTCACTTGCTCTGTAATCATCAATGTTCAAACTCCCGGTCTGCCGTAACAACTCCAACTAATGTAACATTAGGAAAATGATGTCCTTTTACTACCATTTGTGTTCCTATTAGTATATCAATATTTTCGTTTTTAAATTTTCCTAAAATTTCTTCGTGTGAATTTTTTTTAGTTACTGTATCAATATCCATTCTTATTGTAGATGCATTTGGAAACATATTTTTTATTTCTGCTTCTAATTTTTGTGTTCCTGTACCAAAATATTTTACCTTTTTGCTTCCGCATATAGGACATATATTAAATACCTTCGTTTCATAGCCACAATAATGACATTTAAGTTTATTCTCATCCATATGGTAAGTTAAGCTAATATTGCAATTTTTACACTTTGCAGTAAATCCACAATCTCTACACATAATAAATGTAGAATAACCTCTTCTATTTAAGAACAATATTGTTTGTGATTTCTCTTTTAAGTTTTTATCTATCTTTTCCTTTAACATTTGGCTTATCATAGATTTATTACCACTAGCCAACTCTTGTTTTAAATCTACAACATGCACCTCTGGTAAATTCGATTTATTCGCTCTTTTACTTAATTTAAGCAACTCTATTTTCTCACTTTGTGCTTTATAAAATGTATCTATATCTGGTGTTGCACTTCCTAAAACCAATGGAATATTGTTACTTTTACAAAGATACCTCGCTATTTCCTTAGCATTATATCTAGGTGTTGTATCAGATTTATATGATGTATCATGTTCTTCATCTATTATTACAATTCCTAAATTCTCCATAGGTGCAAATATTGCTGACCTTGCACCAATCAATATTTTTGCCTTTCCGTTCTTTTATTTTTTGCCATTGGTCATATCTTTCTCCAAGCATTAGCTTACTATGTAAAACAGATATGCAATCTCCAAATCTTGCAAAAAATCTATTTACCATTTGGGGTGTAAGCGAAATTTCAGGCACTAGCATTATTGCTGTTTCTCCTTTGTCTAATACACTTTTTATTAGTTGCAAATAAACCTCAGTTTTTCCGTGAACCGGTAATTCCATATAACAAAAACTCTTTGTATTCTTTGTTTTCTATTGACTCTTCTACTTTATTAAAACATATTTGTTGTTCTTCATTTAACTGTAAAGCGGTATCTCTTTCAACTTTTTTATTTACAAATGGATTTCTTTCTATTTCTTTTTCTACAATTTCTATATAACCATTTTTTTCTAAAACCTTTGTTATTGCTCTTGTTGTATCTGTTATAGCTTCTAAATCCATTATGTATATTCCATTGTTTTCTTTTAAAAAGTTTAATTGTCTAATTTGTTTTTCACTTTTTATAATTTTATTTTCTATATTAAAATCAATTTCCTCTATATCTTTTTTTAAATAAACAAAATTAGCAGTTTTTGCTTTAGTTCTATTATCCAAATTCTTAGTTGCATTTCCTGGTGGTAGCATAAGTTTTACACAGTCTGATATATTACAAAAGTATTTTCTTGCCATTAGTTTTGTTAATTTTATTTTTTCTTCAGAAATAACAGAATCTTCTATTTCTATAATTTCTCTAGTTGCAAATTCTGATTTTTCTTTTATATCTATAATAAATCCTTCTTGTTTTTTTATTCTTCCAAATGGCACAAAAACTCTACTACCTATTTTAGCTTGGTTTTCCATAGTTTTAGGTATTACATAATCAAATGTTTTATTTAATTGTTTTGCTGTGCTATTTACTATTATTTCTGCTACCATTTGTTTTACTCCTTATTTTATGTGGGCGGACGAGCTTTTGCTCGCCCCTACGCTGTTTGCAATATGTTTTTTGCATAATGTATTATATAATAAAATGCAAAAAAAATAAACCACCTAATGTGGTTTATTTTTCACTTTATTGATTTACCATAGAACTTACAATATCATATGCATCATCTAATGAACTGCTACTTAATTTTTTATATGCCTTGCTACCCAAATCACTATATTGTGTATTTGTCATATATTTACTATCTGCATAATCATTTAATTTTACTTCTTTTGTAACTAAATTGATTATTGCCATAACTATTGAAACAGCCATCAATACAACTACTGTAACTAAAACTAGGCTATCTGTATTTACACTTGATAGTGAACTTACAAATGATACTACTAATGTTAAACCTGAATGTAATGATGCAATTCCAATTACTAAGATTGATAATGGTGTCCAGAAAGATAATATTAGTCCTAATGTTAATCCTACTGTATATACAATTGCTGAATTTGCTGTCATTGATAATGTAGATGGTAAAGATTTTTGGTCTTTTACTAATTTAGAAATTATAAATAATATTAACGCAACTGCAATAATTGCTAATAAATATATTGCAAACATTTTTAAAATTGATAAAACTGGATTTAAAGCCTCCATATACGCTTCTCTTACTCTACTTTTAGAATTAGCTATGTGTATTACTCTAATTGTTGATAATACATTTACTATTGCTAAAACTGCTGCAATAATTGCTGCTTTTATTGCACTTTTCTTTATATCTTCTCTTTGTACAGCTTCTGTTACTTTTGATACAGGATGCATTACTAATTCAACAAATCCTGCTAATAAACCTTTTACTATGTCTAGTACTTTTTCCATTATTTTTCCTCCTTAATTATCGGTCAGACGTGTTGGGTCTGCTCCTACGTTATTTCGGGTCGACATATAACCGCTCCCTACAATCAAAATTATTATATTATATTAAATTTTACATTGCAATAGAACACGTTAATTTTATTTATTTTCTTTTTCTTTTACGTCTACCTTTATATGAACTTCTCTTAATTGTTGGTCTGTAACTTCTCCTGGTGCTCCCATTAGTAGGTCTTGTGCCTTGCTATTCATTGGAAATGCAATTACTTCACGAATGCTTGGTTCATCTGTAATTAACATTATCATTCTATCTACACCAGGTGCGATTCCAGCATGTGGTGGTGCTCCATATTGGAAAGCATTAAATAAAGCTGGGAATTTTTTCTCTATGTGCTCTTTTGTATAACCCGCCAATTCGAATGCCTTTATCATTACTTCTGGATCATGGTTTCTTACTGCACCAGAAGATAATTCTATACCATTACATACTATATCGTATTGATATGCAAGTATATCTAATGGATCTTTTGTATTTAATGCCTCAAGTCCACCTTGTGGCATTGAAAACGGATTATGGCTAAAGGCAAGTTTTCCGGTCTTCTATTTCATACATCGGGAAATCTACGATCCAACAGAATTTGAATACATCTTTTTCTAATAAATCTAATCTATTTCCTAATTCTGTTCTAATCTGTCCAGCTAGAGTTTCAACTATTCCTTTTTGTTCTGCTATAAAGAATATTGCATCACCTGCATTTGAATTAGTTTTCTTTAATAACTCTTCTCTTGAAGCATCATCTATAAATTTAGCTATTGGTCCTTGGAAAGTTCTATCATCATTTACTCTAAGCCAAGCTAAACCTTTTGCTCCACATTCTTTTATTGCAAAATCTGTCATTCCATCAAAGAAACTTCTTGGGCAATCTTTAACATTATGTGTTGCAATTACTCTTACTATTTTTCCTTTAAACGCATTAAATTCTATGTTTTGGAACATTTCTGTAACATCTTGAATTATTAGAGGATTTCTTAAATCTGGTTTATCTGAACCATATTTTAACATTGCGTCTCTATATGAAATTCTTGGGAAAGGATATTCAGCAACCTTTTTGCTTGAAAATTCTTTAAATGTATTATACATAACTTTTTCCATTACATTAAATACATCTTCTTGTGTTGCAAATGCCATTTCCATATCTAATTGATAGAACTCACCTGGTGCCCTATCTGCTCTTGCGTCTTCATCTCTAAAGCAAGGTGCAATTTGGAAATACTTATCTATTCCAGAAACCATTAATAATTGTTTAAATTGTTGAGGTGCTTGAGGTAGGGCATAAAACTTACCAGGATGTACTCTACTTGGTACTAAATAATCTCTTGCTCCTTCTGGAGAAGAACTTGTAAGTACTGGTGTTTGCACTTCTGTAAAGTTTCTTTCTATCATTTGAGCTCGCAAAAATTGCAATATTTTTGCTCTTAGCAAAATATTTTCTTTTAATTTTTCTGAACGCAAATCTAAAAATCTATATTGTAATCTTAAATCTTCTCTTACATCCTTTTCTTCATTTACTCCAAAAGGAAGATTTTTTGTTCTTTTTCCTAACATTGTTACAGTATCTATAAAAACTTCTATTTCTCCTGTTGCAAGATTTTTGTTAATTGTTTCTTCATCTCTTTTTCTAACTTTTCCAGTAATAGATATTGTTGATTCAACTGGTATTCTTTGTACTTCATCAACCTTCTTGTCATCTCCTGATGTAACTATTTGTGTTATACCATATTGATCTCTTAAATCAATAAATACAACTCCTCCTAAGTCTCTAACAGATTGCACCCAACCTGCCAATTTTACCTCTTGACCTACATTTTCTGTTCTTAACTCTCCACAAGTATGTGTTCTGTACTCGTTCATTTTTATACCTCCTTAAAATTATTTATACTAGAATATACGGGTCGACAGAGGCGTCGACCCCTACAGCGTTTGCAATATATTTCTTGTAGGGGCGGACGCCTCTGTCCGCCCGCAATATATCATCGAAAAATTCTAGTTTTTCTAATATACAAAAAAGCCCTCGTTTCCTGTATATATTAACATATACAAGGGACGAAGGACTTAAAATCTTCCGCGGTGCCACCCTACTTGAGAAATTTTATATTTCTCCACTTTTTATCAGGCAATTAAAATCGCCTTACTTTTTTGCTCTAAGATATGTTTAGCAATTAAACTTATTTTAAATGCTTTCAGCCACGGCATTTATTCTCTATTAAACAGTGTCTTAATTGTTTTTATCTTATATTAACGCAAACTTCATATTGGAATGTTCTTATAGGAATTTTTAGCTAACTCTATAAGTACAATTAAGTGAATAGTTAATAATGAATAGTTAATAGTGAATAGTACATAAGCGCTCTATGCACCTTACTAAAAATATTATTCACCATTAACTCTTCACTATTCATTATTCACCGCGACATTAGTCGCACTTATGGCTGGGGTGGGAGGATTCGAACCGCCGAAATGCTAGAGTCAAAGTCTAGTGCCTTACCGCTTGGCTACACCCCAATATAATATTAAGTTTGTGGGGTGGAAGATGGGACTCGAACCCACGGCCTCTAGTGCCACAAACTAGCGCTCTAACCAACTGAGCTACATCCACCATTAAATTACTGCTTGATGCTTTATCAAACAGTAATTTATATTTTAATTCATATTATTACATTTGTCAAGTATTTTTAATTAGCTTTTGCAAATATTATAGTTCTTTTTGAACTATCTGATGTACAAGTTGTTAATGTAATTTCTGGTACTCCACCTGTATCTCTTTCATAGAAAGATGTGTCTTCAGGTGATGCTTCAAAATTATCATACACAATATATGTTAGCTTTCTTCCTTTTTCATCTGTTATGTATATTTTATCCCCTGATTTTAGATTTTTATTCTTAGAAAATACTAAACTATTTCTATAATTATGTCCTGCTATTACCACATTGCCTGGTTCATTTAATTTTGCATCTACTGGATATAATATTCCAGTTGCCGCATTTAATGAATTTAATGTAGCTTTTTCTAATATTGGAACTTTTACATTGTTTTTTGGTATTTCAATATAACCAGACATTACAAATCCATTATATGTAGTTTTTTTATCTGAAGAGCTTGATGAAGTTGAATTATTAACATTTTCGTATGGATTTGGTATTGGAGTTGCAGGTATTATGTCTGGTATCTCATTATCCTCATCATCGTCATCATTATTATTATTATTTTCATCTGATATATTATGATCTCTTTGAAATTCCTCTATTTTACTATCTGCTTCTTTCTTCATATTGTCATCTTTTACTTTACTAAATATAGCAAATCCAATTAAAGCAATTATTGCTATTATCGCTATTACTAAAAATACTGTTAATACTTTTCCATATTTATTATCATACATAAGCAGCACCTCCACTAACCAATATATATTTATTATAACATATAACTTACATTTAGTCTAGTAAATTAGCCCATTGATGTTGATAATTTTTTACCACCTAGCAAGTGAAAATGTACATGTTTTACGGTTTGTCCAGCTCCCTCTCCACAATTTGTAATTACTCTAAATCCATCCTCGTTAACATTAAATTCTTTTGCTAATTTTTGTATTACTGTATATATTTTTCCTACTAATAACTCATCTTCTTTAGATAATTCCATAACAGAAGATATATGTTTTTTTGGTATAACTAATATGTGTACTGGTGCCATTGGAGCTATATCTTTAAATGCTAAAATTTCTTCATCTTCATATACTATATCTGACGGAATTTGTTTGTTTATTATTTTACAAAAAATACAATCTTCCATAAAAATCTCCTTTCGGGTCGCCTAAGGCCGCGACCCCTACAATTATTAACGGATTAACACAGCCTTGATTCTACGAACACCTGCTGAGCTTGCTTCTTCTTTTTTTATTACAAATTTTCCAAGCTCTGCTGTGTGCTCTACGTGTGGTCCTCCACATATTTCCTTACTAAAATCTCCTATTGTATATACTTTTACTTTATCTCCATATTTGTTTTCAAATAATCCTATTGCTCCACTTTGTTTTGCTTCTTCTAAAGACATTTCTTCACATACTACTTTTAAATCTCTTTGTATTTGTTCATTTACTATTTCCTCTACCCTTTTTAATTCTTCTGGTGTTACCTTTTGTGGATGTGAAAAGTCAAATCTAAGTCTTTCTGTTGTGATATTTGAACCTTTTTGTGCAACATGGTCTCCTAAAACTATTCTTAATGCTTTATGCAAAAGATGTGTTGCTGTATGATAACATATTGTTTCTTCATTTTTTTCTGCTAATCCACCTTTAAATTTTTGCTCAGCACCTAATCTAGATTTTTCTTGATGTTCTTTATATAATTTTTGAACTTCCTCAGAGTTTATTTTAAATCCTTGCTCTTTTGCTAATTCTTCTGTTATTTCTATCGGAAAGCCATAGGTTTCGTATAATTTAAATGCAGATACTGAATCTATTGTATCTAATCCTTGCGCTTTTAATTTATTAGCAATTTTTTCAAATTCTCTTTCCCCATTTTCCAAAGTTTTTATAAATTTATTTTTTTCTGCATCTAAAATATCTAATATTTCATTTTGTTTTTCTACTAATTCTGGGTACATATCTTTTATTGTGTCTATGTTTAGTTTAGCTATATTTCTTAACTCTTCTGTATCTATTCCTAACTTTCTTAAATGTCTTATAACTCTTCTTATTAGTCTTCTTAAGATATAACCTTGCTCAATATTACTTGGTCTTACTGAATCTGATATAAGCATTATACTTGCTCTTAAATGGTCAGCTATAATTCTACAACTTGCATCATTTTTATTTGTAGCTAAGCTATTTAATTTATCTATAATTGGTTTAAATACTTCTATTTCAAATACATTTTCTTTCCCTTGCAATATAAAAGTTGTTCTTTCTAAGCCTAAACCTGTGTCTACATTTTTTTGTTTTAATTCAACGTATTTTCCATCTTCTGTTTTGTTATATTGCATAAAAACATTATTCCAGATTTCTAAATATTTTCCACAACCACAAGAAGGGTTACAATCTGGGCAACATTTTTCTTTTCCTGTATCATAAAAAATTTCTGTATCTGGTCCGCAAGGTCCATGAGTTCCAGCAGGTCCCCACCAATTTTCTTTTTTACCAAAGAAGTATATTCTTGTCTTTGGAATTCCTACACTTTTCCAAATATCAGCTGCTTCATCATCTCTTGGGCAGTCTCCATCTCCCGCAAAACATGTTACAGATATTTTTTCACTTGGTATTCCTAATTCTTTAGTTAAAAATTCATAACTCATATTTATAGATTCTTGTTTAAAATAATCTCCTAATGACCAATTACCCATCATTTCAAAATATGTTAAATGTCCAGTATCTCCAACTTCTTCTATATCATCTGTTCTTAAACATTTTTGGTAATCTGTAAGTCTTTTTCCTCCTGGGTGAGTTTCTCCTAAAAGATATGGAACTAATGGGTGCATTCCTGCTGTTGTAAATAATACAGATGGATCATTTTCTGGTACTAATGGACTACTTGGGATTATTGTATGTCCTTTGCTTTTAAAATAGTTTAAATATTTGTTTCTTAATTCTATTGCTTTCATTTTTGCCTCCTGATTTCAATTATTTTAGCAATTACAATTTAATATATAATAAAAAATCGAATAGCGACCTCTAGTAGTTCTAACAATAGATAGCCATATTATCGTAGCAATACAATTTAATGGGCGGACACAGGGCCCGCCCCTACAATATTTACCGCGGTTGGAGCTGTGGCAGATTTTTTATTATATATTAAATTGTTTATTATAAATTATTTTTTCATTTATTTATTATACACACTTTATGCTTGTTTTTACAAGTATTTTTGGAAAAAACATTGCATTTTTTTGTAATTTTTTAGTATAAAAAACTTTTTTTAAAGCATACTATTTTTACAAACACAAAATTAGTGTAATTTGGCTTTAACACCATATTTTATATTTAAATGGTTTGGCCTAATAATATAAAGGAGGTAATAGAATTGAAAGCAACTGGAGTAGTTAGAAGAATAGATGATTTAGGAAGAATTGTTATACCAAAGGAAATTCGTAGAACTTTACACATAAAAGAAGGAGATCCTTTAGAGATATTTACAGATAAAGAAGGAGAAGTTATATTAAAGAAATATTCTCCTATTGGTGAACTTTCAGAGTTTGCTAGTGGCTATGCAGATACTTTATCTAAAACAACAGGTCATATTGCATGTATAACAGATAAAGATACCGTTATTGCCGTTTCCGGTGGTTCTAAAAAAGAATTTTTAGAACAAACCTTAAGTCCAGAGCTTGAAAAGGTTTTGGAAAATAAAGAGGTTTATACAAGTAAGGAAAACAACGAAATTGCTTTGCCTATAACTCAAAATGATAATAAAGAAAGAAGATATAATTCGCAAGTTATATACCCTATAATTTCAGATGGAGATGTAATTGGTAGTGTTATTTTACTTTCTAAAGAACAAAATTCAAAAATGGGAGAAGCAGAATTAAAGGTAGTTCAATCTGCTGCTGGATTTTTAAGCAGTCAAATGGACATTTAAACAAAAATACTAAAAATAACCAAATAAGTATTAAAATAAAATCGAACACCCGCCTTCTGGTAGATTTAACGGTAGATAGCCAAGCTTTCGTAGCGATACATTTTAACGGGCGGACACAGGGCCCGCCCCTACAATATTTACCGCGTTTAAGGGTGTGGCAGATTTTATTTTAATACTTATTTGGTTTTATTATTTATTTTTATATTTTTACGTTGCGTTATCTAAATGGTCTGTTGCAGTATATTGCTTATATTTTTCTCTTGCTAATGCTGTATAGTATGCTTTGCTTCTATTGGTTATGTTCTTCCAATCTTTTTTCTTATAATTTGCAGAATCTACAATGCAATAATAGCAAGCCTGTTCATAATGTTTGTAGTATGTGTCTTTATTCTCATCTTTTAAATTTAATTTTTTAGGCATGAAATCAAAATTTGAATATCCTGTTATTTTTCCTCCATCATTTAAATGTTCGCAATCAATCTTATGATAATAGTTGTCGTCAGCTATTCCATCTTCATTTGCATCACTTATAAAGTACAAAGAATCTGGAGAAACATATAAATTATTTTTTGTATTTTGTACTAATGCATAATTATTATAATATTTTGTTTTCATTGGAATGCCTTGTAAAAAGGTTAGCATACATACATTAGTTGATACCATGTCCCACTCATTTATATCAAGTTTTGGTAATTTATATTCATATGTTGAAGCACTTCCTTGGCTATATGAGGTTATTGATTGATTTAAGTTGTCCTGTATAGAACTCCTTATAACAGCTGTTTTATGCTGAGCAAATATAGATGTAGAATCTTCAGGGTCATTATCTGTTGTATTAAAATTAAAAATTTTCTTTGTTGTAGTAAACTCGTCATAATCTATATCATCACTATATGTATCTTTTAAATATTGATTATTCCTCATTGCCACATCTGCTGTAATCCAATTTAATTTTTTATTTACCCAATCAGTAAAGTCAATCGCATCACTATAATACTCTTGAGCGCTATTAGGAGCCACATAGTAATTGTCATTTCTTGGGTATAAGTAATGGTCTCTTGTAGAAGCAAGATTTGTTGGATTATAATAATTATTTGTTACTTTTCTTATTGTTGTATTTGAATTTGTTTCATCAAAAGGGATTATTTCTTTACCACCAGAGGTCAGCTTTATCGGTGCATATTCATACAATTCTTCACTAGATTCTATTTCACTTCTTCTATCATTTGATACCAAATAGCCAGATTTTACATAATAGTCTCCACCAATCCAGCCATATACAACAATATAATTATCTAGCGTATAATTTATTACAACATCATTATCAGCATTTTGTTTATATCTTACAGTATAATAATTGTATGGTTTTAACATATAGTCATATGTTGTTTCACCTTTATCGTTAGTTGTTTTTGTTGGTGCATATATATAATAACCGTCATATAATGTAAATAATATTGCTGGAACGTAACTTTTCATATGATTTATATTGTAACCACCTACTCCCATTTTTACAGCGAGTGATTGCATAAAGGCAGATATTGCAGATTCGACGTCTTCTCTTAATGCATCTGAAACATTAGATAAGCTATTATATGAAGCATTAAGTTGGAATGCTTTTATTCCATCGTAAGTTGCAGTTAGAAGCATATTGTCATACTGATTTTGTAATGTTAAAATATCTATTTGTGCACCTGTATATGCTGATAAAATCAAAGTAATTGGTAATACAATTATTACAAATATTACTGTTAGATGCTGTAATTTCATTATTTTCACCTACTCTTATGTATTTTCATTGTAGTACGGACGAGCAATGCTCGCCCCTACATGTACATTTTTTATGGCAACGTGATTCGTCCGCCCCTACAATGTTATTCGTTTATTTAAACAAAGGGCGTATGCAATACGCCCTTATATATTTATTGTTTCATAATTTAATTTCCGTTTGCTAATACAACTCCTGAATGTGAAGCAGCAACTTGGTAATTATCTGAACCACTCATTGAATAGAAGAATCCTCTAAGCATTTGAGCAATAGTTCTATTCCTATTTTTTACATTAACAGAAATCATATCTCCTTCTTTTAGTGGATACTTTCCAGTATCTTCTAAAACTGGTTCTATTTGAACATTATAAACAGAATAGTAAAGGTTTTCGCCTATTTTATCTTTTGCTGCTAAATTACCCTTTTTGCCTGGGTTTTCATCTAATTTTCTTACTTCTAATTCTACATCATAAGTATTGCCTGTAGATGTTAGTGTTTGAATTAGTTTATCGTAATTTTCAGATGTTATTTTCCCTGTAGTTATAACATCATTTACAAACTCTGTTGTTGCTGTATCTACTGCTAATTGTGCTATATCATCATTTCTTTCAGATACAGACATAAGCGGAAATACAAATATTAAAACTGCTGCTATAACTATAGCTACTATAGTTATCAATGAATCTCCCATAGGTTAAACCTCCTTACCTTTATAAACTTATGGTTTTTGTAAAGTATAAGTTATATGTAATTTTGTTGTTCCCTTTACTAAATATACTACTGAACCATCTTCTCCATTGTATTTCTTTTCTGAATTATCTTTTTGTGTGAACGTTTCTGTAAAAACGCTATCTTTCCAATCTTTTAAGTTTCTATTACGTTTTGTATATTTTGAAAGTATACTATCATTTACTGGATATGGCTTTGCAGGACTACCTCCATCTATATATGCTGTTACTCTTTTTTGAGTATCAATATTAGGATTCCCAAGCCAAGATATTCCATCTGAATATAAGTCTTCGTACTCTTTCCAACCATCAGCATTAGTATATACTATTCTTTCTACTTCTTCGTCAAATTTTTCATTGGTTTCTTTATATTTACCAGTACTATCTGTTTCTGGTGCATCAACAATTACATCTATTGCAAATTTTTCTTTATAATACCTATATAAAGTTGGTATTATAGTTTCTATTCCTACAGTTCTGCCTTCATCATTAGAAGCATCCGCATTTGCATATTTTGCAAAATATGTATTATCTGTATGTTCTAATACATAATCAGATACTTCTCTTGCTTTTGAAAACATGTTAAAAACTATTGATAGTCCTAAGATAAAAACAAACACTGAAAAGGCCATTTTTAAGGCATCAACTGCATCTTCCATAATATATCACCATTTTTCTTAGTATCTTAGCAATTTTATATATCTGCTGGTTCGCTTGTTCCTTGTTCCCATATTTTAACATTCATAATAAAACCTATGTCATCTATTTGCTCAACTGCATTATATTTTTTTCTTAAACTTACAGTTCCAATTTTAAATTTTTTCGCATCATCACCGTTTATTTTTATTTGATGTTCTTCATTTTGACCATTAGATGATGTTATTGCTGACACTAATGTTTTTACTTGGTTTCCTGAAATTCCTTGTCCAACAGATGATAAAATTGAATTATTAAACATTTCAACTTCTTGTCTATCAGCTTGTCTTGCTCCTTGATCTAATGGCTTACTAGCTGAATTAAATATTGTTATACCTACTCCTATTAATAATATTGCGATTAAAACCGCACCTGCGATAATTAAAGCTTTTACTGCGTTATCCATAAAAATTTCCTCCTTTGAATATTACATATTTTTATATTTAATTTAGATTTCGTTTTTTTAAATCTAAAATTTTAATAACAAAATTATTCTTCTAATTGTGTAAATACTATTTTGCTTATTCTACCTGTTTGATTATGATATTCTATATTTGTACACACAAATGTTATTACATTAAAGTTTTTTACAAATTCTGTTAGTCCTGCTTTATATAGTTGCTCCATTTGGTATGTTTTTTCTACTGTTATCATATTTAATTCTACTTTTATGCAATATTTGTTATCATTTATATAAAAATCTTTTTCATCTTTTGGAATATTGTAGTTTTCATTATTTTTTATAGCTTTGCCTATAACTGTTGTTACTTCTGTGCCATAAATTTGTTTTCCTATATATTGCTCAAAGCTATCATTAAATTGCTTTATTGCTTTTAAATCATCTTGCTTTGTATTTATAATTACTGTTACAATAATTATTACTACAATAAAAATTGTAATTAAAACTATTAGTGGCTTTTTCATAAAAAAGCTATCTCCTTTTATTATAATATATTATTTTACAATTTGCAACATTTTTGTATAAAATTTAACTATATGCATCAGACCAAGTATGCATTATTTTATTTATAGTAATTGTTTTTATTGTATTTGTTTCTTCGTTTTTATCTATTTTTTCTATTTTATATGTATATTTTGTATTTTTTCCACTTGCTGTGTTGTTTAAGAATTCAAATTTTCCTTTATCTGTATTAACAATATTAAAACCATTTAATATTATTTTTATTTGGTCAGAATCAGGTCTTCCCTCATTATAATCATCTTTTAAATTTATAATAGTTACTACATCTTGAGCCGTTAATTCTTTATCTACAAATTTTTCAAATTTATTATTATATTGTACTTGGCTTTGTGTAGCTCTATTTTTGTCGTGTTGATAAACTACTTCTGAATAATTTACAAACAAATATATTCCAGCTGATATTATCATTAAAGCTATAAGTAGTCCTGCTGCAATTAACAAGGCTTTTGTTGCATTTTCCATTTAGCTCCCTCCACATGTTCTTTTTAGATAGTCTTCGAAGTCTCGGACGGGCAATGCCCGCCCCTACGTTTTTTCATAAATTACTTTCTACTATCTATATAAATTTTATGTTGTTTCTTCTTGATGTTGTTCTTGTTCTTGTTCTTTAAATTCTAAATAATTTATTCTTCCTTCGCTATCATATCCATATTCTGTACATTTAAATATTCTTGTTTTAAATTCTGAAACATCTGGTACTTTTTTAGTGTATGTTCTGTATCTTATACCATTTTCATAGCCATAAGATACATCTTTTATACCTTTGTTAAAATCGCTTCCTTTTGCAGGATTTAAAAGATTTTGAATATTTTTATCTGAAAGATTCAATGTTGATAATTTATATTCATATTCATATTCTTCACTACCTTTAAATAATGCTGTACCAGTTTCTTCTTCTCCTAGCTCTATTATTTGTCCTTTTTTTTCTCCAGCTAAATATTCTTTATATTCTGCTTCAACTGTTTGAAGGTCAGATAATAATGCAAAGTTAATTTCTATGTGCATAGTTTCTCCTGGATTTACACTATATCTTTCATTATTATCTATTGCTTTATTTAAAACAGATATTAGATCTGTTCCATATAGTGCATCTCTGGCGTAAGATTCATATTGTTGATTAAACAAAGATAATTGTCTTACTTTATCTGAGTCATCCTGTGATCTAGGTATTACTTGCCAAGTGCTAGATGCATATACTAATGTTGCAATAACTATTATTGCTATTAAAACTCCACCTGCCATAGTTAATGCTTTTGTTGCATTTTCCATATATATGCCCCCCAATTTTTACATCATTGTTTGCATTGTATCGAATGAAGAAGTCATACTAGATAGTCCTATTACAACTAATGGAACTATTAGGTAACCTACGAATAGGCATATCATTGGTGCAAATCCAATTCCTTTTCCTATAAGTCCTTTTTTAGATATAAGTCTTTCATTTGATTCTTTTCTTTTTTCTTGATAATATGCTCTTTCTGTGTCTAACTCATCAAAAGCATCTACAATTGGTATTTTTTCTACTGCTGCTTGCAAACTTTCAACTATTTGTTCCATTTGTTTGTATGCTATATCATTTTTTAATTCTTCTAATGCTTCCCAAGCACCGGATTCATAGTTGTTTACGCATTTTGATATTGGCTCTCTGAAAATATTTGAGTATCTTTCCATCCACTCTAATATCATTTCAACATTTACTCTTTCAATTTTCATAAGCATCATTATTATTGTATGGAATTGCATTACTTCATTTTCCATTTCTAGTTGTCTCATTTTCTTTTGGAATACTAACAACCAAATAGGAACATAGTAACCAATTACTCCAAATAAAATTGCCATAAGTAATTCAAACCATTGTAAAGATTCACTATTTATAACTGTTAGTTTGTCCATTAACCTATCTGCAACTTTTTGTATATCTTCGTCTGTACTCTTTCTATATTCTTGAGAATATTTTAAATCTGTTTTTATAACATCTACTGTTATTCCAGATTTTCCTTTGTATCTATCTAGGTAAACATTATCTGATTCTGTTACTGCCATAGCTTTTTTAATATCTGAATCTGAAGTCAATAAGTTATAGTCTGTAGTTGGTGATTCATATATGTAACTTATAGAAACTTTGTGTATTTGTCCAAATAAAAATAATGATACAAAAAATGTTAATACACAAGCTACAATTCTATTTATATACAATGTTTCCATTTTCTGTTTTGATGCAGCTTCTTTTAATAATTGAATATTTTTTCTATATTCTTTAGTTCCCTGTTTTGGTATAAATAAATCCACAATTCTTTTAATGAATGGTTTTCTATATGCTTTTGCTTGCCAAGTTTGGTTTGGATCTTTGTATGCATCTTTTATGCTACCATTATCTCTTATTTTTCTTATTAACATATAAGAAATAAAAGTAATTATTATTAAAGCTATTTGCATTATTAGTCCACCTTTACCTTGGTAGAAGTTAGCTGTAAATGAGAAGTTACTAACGCACCAATTTTTAAGTGGCTCTATACAAATTACTGGCAAAGCAGCAATTAGTGATAAACTTTGGAATACATAGTCTAATTTATCTCTTTTTAAAATTTCTAGTTGCATTTCTTGTGTTATATTGTTTAAGTTTTTTAAATATAATGATCCTGTATCAACTTTTCTATCTCCAAATTCTCTTGTTAAATATGAAATTCCCGCAAACTCTTTTAAATAGCTGTTTGGTGCAACATCATAATATTTTTCTAATTCTCCTTCTGGATCATCAGATTGTAATATTTCGTATATTTTTTCTGCTTGTCTTGATACTTCTAATTCGTCATTTTGGGCTGCCTCATATATTGCTTCCTCAACCATGTTATATTCATGGTATGCATGTCTAACTTCTGCAAAAAAATCTATTTGTTGTTTTAATAATTTTGTATCTAATTTATCTACCATTCCACTCATTCTAGATTCTACAAGTATTGCTTCAAAGAATAGCAATATAACCATAAGTAATGCATTTTGCTTTGTAGTTAAAATTATTGCAATAGTAAGTGGTAAGATTATAATTAGTCCTTTTGTAATAATTTTTGCTGTTTGAACCCTTGTTATATATTCATCATCTAAATTTATTATTTCAAGCCTTCTTCTCATTTTGTTAACATATCTGTTTAAAAAAGGTATCTTTTTATAATATAAATATAGTTTCTGATATTTAACATCAGAATGATCTCCTTTTCCTTTTGTTCCTTCTTTTAATTGTTTTATACGTTTAGGATCATTCTTTATTTTTTTTGAAATTATTACATAGGCTATAACTATTGCAAGAAATAGTCCACCGGCATATAAAAATTAATGTTTTTAGAAAATCTTGTGGTATTTGCATTTGTGGTAACCGCACCTCTTTTCGCTCTTTAGTATGTTTTTTGTTTTATTTTGTTTCTACTGATTTTCTTCCTCTAGTAGATTTAGCTTTTGGTAATTCTTCATCAAACATCATTGTTGCTTTTAACGCTTCTTTTCCCCAATGTTTTTCTATAAATTTGTTGAAGGCCTCTGCATCTGTATCATCCATGTTTGCTCTCATTTCTCTTAAGTTATAATCTGATATTTTATTTGTTACAACATATTCTCCATCAACATATTCTAATATATTTACATATTTGTATGATTCCTTGTTTGTTACCTTTGTAAAGTAGTTTGTTGCATTGTCCATAAATTTGTCTATCTTACCTTCTAGTGTTTTTTCTTTTCTATGGTCAAATGTGTATTCGTTTTTATCTTCTATTGGAATACATTCTGTTATTCTTTCTATGTATCTTCTTCCTCTAAAGTCTTTTACTTGGTGAATATCAAAGTTTAGAACTTGTACAACTTGTTCTTCTGCAGTTTTTTCATCATTGAATACACCCGTTCTTAACATTGAGTTTCTTAATGCTGTAACCAAGTTTGGAAATGTTTTAGCATGGTGAGTAAATAATGTAAATTTAGATGCAACTTGGGCTGCTTGTATCATCCAAGATGCTACGGGGTCTGTTGCAACCTCACCTATGATATTAACAGAACCGTCAGTTTTCTTTTGAACGTCTAATCCCATTTGTCCTGAAATTGTTTCTGTTTCTCTAAATGACAATATGTTTCTTGTTGGATAAATTTTTCTTAAGTGTAACTCGAAGGCTGTTTCTTGAACCCTTATGTTCATTGTTTCATATATATTTTCAATCATACCCATAAGAGTTGTTGTTTTTCCGGCATCCTTGTTCTCCAGTGATTGCTATAATTCTTGCACCTTTTACTAAGAATTTTAATAAATCAATAGCATCTTCTTTTCCTGGCAATGTTATAAGTTGCTCCAAAGTTGCTCTCTTAACATCAAATTTTCTTACGAAAAAAGCCCAAGTTTCTGAGAATGAAGGTCTTACAACAACAACACGAGATCCATCTTTCATTTCATTTATTTTAAATCCATTTGTATCTGATAATTGTCCTGGATTATTGTATTTATATATGTTTTGACATACTCTTTTTAATTCTGCTTCTGTACCAAAAGAAAGGAATGCAAGTCTAATAGATTTTCCTTGGAAGAAAATCCATATAGCGTCACAAGCTCTTGGTACTTTTCTTTCTGTTATTTGTGCTAAATAGTCTCCATCTGTTTGTGCAACTTGGCTTAAGAATGATTCTGGAAGACCAGATACACCACCAGATACACCATCTATGTTCATATCTCTAATTTCATCTATACTACTATATCCTTTATAGTGTTGATAAATTCTTTGTGTTATAACATTAAGTTTATCATCTAATGATAAAACAAAATTTTCATTTTCATATATATCACTAATTTCATCATCTGTAATAACATATGATGGTTTTGATTCTCCTGATATATATTTTAATACTGCTAAATTATATTTTTTTATAATTTGAGTTAATGCTTCATAACCAAATTCTTTTTTATACATATATATTAGTATATCAAATTTGTCTTGAGAGGTTAATAAAGATGGAATATCAAATGGTATTGCTTTAGAAATATTTGTTTCATCAACACCATATTCTTTTAATAAAAGGTCGTATATGATTTCCTTTACATATTTTTTATCATTTACATCTCCATAGGTACATCCTTTTAACGCTTTTTTTAGTTCGTACTTTTTATTTTTCCTTCTTTTTAATTCTTCTTCAGATAGTCCTATATCATATAAATTAACCTTTGTTATTTCATCAATTCTTCTTTTTACAAATGCTGTCATTCTTTCTAAAGAATATGTTTGATCATCTTTTGAAAATTGCTCTTCTTCAGTTTCATTTTGTCTTTTCTTTATAAAGTATCTTAAAAGTATATATGCTATTATAAAAATTAGTAGCATCAATAATAGGTTACTTAAATTCATCTTTCTTATGTCCTCCCTCTTTAACTACTCTTTTGTAATTTTAGTAGATAGCTCTCAATAATTTTATTCTCTCAATTATTGCATTTGTCGCTCTTTTTACTTCTTCTAAGAATATTGCATTTTTATCTGTTGGATTTACTTTTCTAAATCTCATCATTGTATCTACTATTTTTCCATCATTGCATCCTTCGAAAAATAATGTATTGTACGGAACAGTAAGTACTTCACCTCTAATATTTAAAGCTCTTGCAACATTTTTTGAATTATATTTTGAATCTTTATCGTACATTCCCATTAGAACTAGTGTGTTGTCTTTTTTTAATATTTCTTGATTTTCTTCTAAATCTTTAAAATGATTTATTTCCCTAATTCCTTGTTTAAGATTTACAACAACTATATCTGATATTCTTAAAATTTCCTTTATATAGTCTTTTCTTAATCCTTTATTTAAATCTACAAATACATAATCGTAAAAATTATTAGCTGTTTTTATAACATCTTTGTATGTTTCTCTAATCTTCTTATATTCATCTTCATCTGCTTCAATAGATCCAGATAAAACTTCTAATCTGTTGTTTGGAAATACTAATCTAGTATAATTAGATACAGATTCTGGTCTTAATTTATTGCTAGTAGAAAGACTAGCTATTCCATCTATTCCTGAAGCTATATCTTGTTCTCTTCCTGTAATTTGTTTTACCAAATCTCCACTTTTTTCTTCCCAGTAACAATTTTGTAATGTAGGGTCATTATGAATTGTTGAAATTTCTAATATTTTATAGTTATGCTCTATTGCCATATATGTTGCTATTGCTGCCATTGATAATGTTTTTGCAGTTTCCTTTTTACTGTCGCTCCAGAAAGTAATTATTGCCATTTGTTCTCATTCCTTTCATCAAAATTCAAAGAATTTTGTATTATTCCTTAACGGAACAACGAGGGCGTCGTTCCCTACAATATCATTATTTGAATATTTTATTAGCCTTTTTCTATTATTTTAAATACTTTCTTTAAATCGTTTAATCCAACTCCTGTAATTTCCTGAGCTAGTATAGAAAATCCAGCCATAAATTCTTCTGTAAAATCTCTAAACTTAATACATGATAGTCTTTGATTTTCTATTATTGCGCTCAAATCTCCTCTATCTATTGGAAAATATATAATTTCATCATCCCACATCACTTTATAGTTCATAGATAAGAAATTTAAATATTCGTTTTCTTCTGCATTAGCATTTTTTGAAAACAATACTTTTGTCATTTTTGTTGTTTCTTCCAAGCCTGTTAGAACTTCTAATCCTTTTTTTAAAGAGAATAAATCAAATGATGTTACAAAATAATTTTTAGTAGAGTTTCTCATCTCAAAATCATTAAAAGTTTTGCTTTCATCAATATCTAGTAGTGCAACATCATATAAATTACCAACTCTTTCGACTCCTAAATATGAAGCTATATCATCGAAATTTTTGAATCCAACTGATACATCAAAATTTTCATATTGTGTTACATAGGCTTTTGTTGGATTTATAACTGGGACTATATATTTAGCTTTTTGATTATTAGTAGAATCTACAACTAAAACTTTTTTACCTAAAACTGTTAAGATTTTTGCCATATATATTATAAAATCTGTTTTATCATAAGCACCTACAAAACCTATCTTTTCCATTGAAGTTCCTCCATCTTTTACTAATCTATTCCATTTAAGTATATTTCTCTTTCCTCTTTTGCCTTTTCTCTAGCTTCTATCATATTTGTTTCTATATTATCTAATGAATTTTCTGAATATTTAATTATTTCATTGTGTATATAATCTCTTATTGCAGTTCCATTATTATATTTATTAACCAACGCGTTTCTTGCAGATTCTACTATATTTGCATCTTGATTTATTAAGTTTATTACTTCATTTGATGGTATGTATGTAATTGTTGCTGCTCCTTGTGTTCCTGGTTCTACATATTTTGTTACATAAAGATTAGATGCCGGTGAAATATATGCCTCTACAATTGCATTGCTCATTAACAATATTTCTTCTTCAGATAATTGTAGCCAAATAGTTCCTTCTGTAATATCCATAACTTCTTTATGTGATACAACAATATAATCTTGTCCATTAGATAATAAAAATCTTATATCTACATATTCTCCTGCATCTAATTGTACTGGTAATTGTAACATATTATATTCTTGTATTCTTTCGCTATCTCCCAATTCTTCTTCATATAGCATATTATCACAGATTATTGTTCCTGCTTCTAGATCTATTTTACTCTTATAGCCATCATAACCAAAGCCTTTATCTATCCAAGTATCTTTTCCATCTTTTGTTGTTTTAGTTTTTGATGGAATAGCAGTGTTAGGAACTGCCTCAGTGTTTACTAATACAGATGTAACCATACTAGAATCTATTTCTTCTCCAGATTTAACTGCTGTTTTTAATCTATATACATAAGTTTGATTCACTTCTTGTTCTTCTTGTTTTTTCTGATCTTTTTTAAAGAACATAAATAATAAAACTATTGCTACTGCTGCAATTACCAGCATTAGTAACATTCCCATTAAAAATGAATTTCTCGCTTTTTTTTGCATTGGATTTGTTGCCATATTTATTTCCCCCTCAAAAAAATAATTTCATTGACTATATTTTACTTTATTATACAATATCCACTATATTAAAAACAACAATATTGCAAATATATAATAAAAATAACATATTTGTAATATTGTTGTAATACTATTGTAATATTTTAGCAATCGCCTCTGCCACTCCACTTGAATTATGGTCTGCTTTAGTTACATTTCCAACTCCCATAGCAGCTAGTGCGCTATTTCCCATAACTATTCCAATTCCTGCATTTTCAATCATTTCTTTATCATTTATATTGTCGCCTATAGCTACTATTTCTTTTTTTCTTATTCCCATTTTCTTGCTAACAGCCTCTATTGCTGACCATTTATTGATATTTTTTCTAGTAATTTCTGTATAGTAATACTGCATTTCCATCTCTTTATCGTCAATTCTTAGCATTTTTTTAGTTGAATGTTCAACATCTATTACATCTACATTTCTCACTTCTTTTAGTTTTTTTATTATGTTATTAAATATACTTCTATCTGCATCTTGTATTGTAATTTTTAAGTACTTTTCTCTATTATTAGATTTAACATATTCATATAAATTTGGTATTACATTTATACTTGTTTTTTTATTTTCAGATTTTCTTAAATTTTCGCTATGATATATTAAAGGACTATAATTTAAAGATTTTGTTAATATAGTAGCTTTTGTATGCAAACTGTAAAATATACTATTTTCTTCGCATATTTTTAGTATTTTTAAAACGTCTTTTTTCTTTATTGATTTATCGTATATATCTTTGTTTTTTTGTATATCATAAGCTAACGCACCATTTCCTGCAATTAAATATTTTTTTGAATTGATTTCATTTGCGAAATTCATTACTGAATCTTTTGATCTTCCGTGATGCAATTATTACTTCTATTCCTTTTTCTTGCGCTTGTTTTATGGCAAATTTATTTTCTTCACTTATGTCCCCTTTTGAATTTAACATCGTTCCATCTAAATCTATTGCTATCAATTTATACATATCATACCTCTTTAAAAAAATTATATTGTTATTATACCATTATTGTTTTTTTTTACAATATGCTACAAAAATTTTTTACAAAAATTTCTAGTTTAAAAAACTATTTATTGCACATCATATATATTGAAAAAGCACAAAGTTGTTTTTTCAATTATAAAAAAATTTCATATCCTAGGAGGTGAAACAAAAATGGCAACTACAAATAATAACAGAAAATTAGTTCCAGAAGCTATGGATTCTTTAGATAGATTCAAATATGAAGTAGCTAGTGAAGTTGGTGTTAATTTAAAAAATGGTTACAATGGTGATATATCAGCTAAAGACGCTGGTAAAATAGGTGGTAACATGGTTAAGAAAATGATCCAACAAGCTGAAAATTCTATGATAGGTAGATAGTTTTTACTAAAATATTAGTTTTAGGCAGGATAGTTTAAGGTTTTTGCTTTTATGAATACATAAAGGCAGGAGCTTTAGCTCCTGCCTTTAATTTTTTCTTTATATTATCGAACTTTCATATTCTAACTTGCCGAGACAATTATAACTTTAATCATTGCTCAAAAAATTCATTACCAAATCTATTATTACATCTTTTTCTTTTGGGTTTGATTCTGCTATTAGTAAAGTTAATGCAGCTAAAGTATTATTATCTATTGCTTGTCTACCATCTTTGTATAATATGCCATAAAAATTTAAAAAGTATATAAATAATGTTGCTGCAATTCTTTTATTTCCATCTGTGAATACATGATTTTTTACAATTAAATATAAGAAATTTGCACCCTTTTCTTCTATACTTTTATAAACATCTTGCCCTGAAAAGCTCTGATAAATATTACCTATAATTGATTCTAAACCTTTCTCTCTTTCTATTGCAAATAAGGAACTTTCTTCATTGAATCTTAATTTATTTATAATTTTTAAGCACTCTTTATATTCAATTTTTCTTTTGTCTATATTTCCATCTATTTTCTTTAAAGTTCTATGATCATAATCATCAAGTATATCAAGTGCTTTTGAATAGTCTCCAATTACTTTTAATATTTCTTTTGCATCATTTCCTTCTAATCTTTCATCAATTCTATTTGCAATATCTATTAATTTTATTGTCTTCTCTAAATACTCTAATCTTTTTTGATTTACCGCATATCCTTTTAGCATATAGTCTTTTAATATCTTATTTGCCCATTGTCTAAACAAAATACCATTCTGCGATTTTACACGATATCCAACAGAAATAATCATATCTAAATTATAGTAATTAGTTGGTTTATCAGCAAATTCGGAATTTCCGAATTTAGTCATTGTTTCAGTTTCTACCAATTCTCCCTCTTTATATATATTCTTTATATGCTCATTAATAGTAGATTTTGCTTTTTCAAATAGCTTTGACATTTGCTCTTGTGTAAGCCATACTGTTTCATCTTTTAAGTTTACCTCTAACTTTACTTCTTGATTTTCAAATAAAATAATTTCATTCTTTTTTTCTTCCATAAGAACACATCCTTTTATAATATTTTAGTTCTCATTACATTTATTACTACTTATATTTTCTTTATTTATTCTGTTAGAACTATTGTTTGTATCTTATGTTATATTTACCTTTTTGTCAATACTTTTTTTGTTTTATTCAATATATGTATTTTAGGCAGTTGCTTTTATGAATACATAAAGGCAGGAGCTTTAGCTCCTGCCTTTAATTTTACCGTATGGGCAATACAGTATAAGTTTACACTTCCACGAAAATAACAAATCTGCCACTAACCATTTCCCACGGTTTGGGAGCTGGTGTGTAGGCCTTAATAACGCCAAAATCAGTTAACTCGATTTTTGTGTGTTCCTTCCATCTTCTGGAGTTTTCGAAAATTGCCCGAAGTTTTAACATCTTTTTGCCAGACAATTCAACAAACTCGTGAGGAGAAACCACCTTAAAAATCTTGCATTTGTTGCCTATCGTCAGTAAATAAAGATTGTTTGCATACGTTAAGGTATCAACAACCTCATTATCACCTTCTACATAGCAACCTATGCATGTACCGTAAATGCGCTTGTTGCGTTCAAGCCGAGTTCTGCGCATTTTGTTTTTTCTTTTTGTAGAAAATTTCATACCTATGTTTTCCTTTCTCAGTTAGCCCTTAGGAATTGGTATAGAAGCGCTTTGCCCAATAGCACTTTATAAAACTATACGAGATAATTTTACTACAAAAAGATAAAAATTACAAGAATAGAACAAAAGTGGCTTCGCCACTCGGGTCGTCGATGGCGCCCCCCTACAACGTTTGCAATATGTCAATAAAAAAATAAATTTTTTATATTATTTTTCTTTCTACATATTTTGATGTCATTAGGCTTAATACGCCTCCATAAGTTAACTTAAAACTTATTTCGTCTCCCACTTTAAAGTTTTCTTTGCAGTCTGATATATCTAGTATTATATGGTCACTACTTCCGCCCAAAACAATTATTTCTCTAATTTCTGGTATTAAGCAATCAAGTCTCACATCTTGTTTTCCAAGTGCTATAATTGCTTTTTTCCTAATTCCTTTATCTATAAATGTTGGTATTTTTCCAAATGAATCCACATAGTGCTTTCCTCTAGGCACAGATGCTTTTTCTTTTAATTCTATTATTTGAGTTTTTAAAATAAAATTATTTCTATTAAAGTCTAAAATTGGTTCCTCAAAACAAGGTACATTCCCTAAAAATACAGATTCTCCTAATCTTAAATTATTTATTCTATCTGGTAATTCTCCGTTTTTTAACATCTTATATGAACTAGAGTTACCTCCTGAAATTAACTCAAACTTAAAATTAAACTTTTCTTCTAATTCTTCGGCTACACTAACTAATTCATTCATATTCTCTTTAGTTGGTATTGTTGCTCCATAACAGCTCAAATTTGTTCCTAATCCATATATTTTTATATTTGATAATTTTAAAGTTTCTTCTATTATTTCTTCTAATTCTTCTTTTGAACAACCTTCTCTTAAATCTCCCAATTCATACATCAATATAATTTTATGAATTTTATTTTGCTTTTTAGCTTCTTCATTTAATGCTTTTATAACAACTAATTCACTATTCAAGCTAACGTCACTATATTTTATAACATTTTGAACTTCGCAAAGCATTGGTATTCTTATTAGCCATTTTTCTGCTTCTATATCTTTATAGCTAATTAAATTATCTATTCTTGATTCCCCTATGCAATTTATTCCATTTTCTACTAATGCTTTTACAATTTCTTTATTATCTGAAACTACTTTAGTTACTAAACAATAACTTTTATTTTTAGCATCACAAATTTTTTTCATTTGTTTAGCATTTTCAATAATTTTATTTAAACTTATCTCAACTGCTGGATACACTTCTATTCTCCTTTTCTTTTTTTGCTAATAAATTTTTTTATGCATTCCATAGATTTTAATTCTATTTCAAAATCCTCTTTTTTAATACTGTTTATTGTGTTTTCTCCTTTATTTTGTAGTGCTAATTTTATAAGTTTTTCTGTATACCAAGGATTTTTTACTAAAACTGGTCCTAATGCATTTGTGAATATTACATTTTTATATTTAGCACCTTCTGTTTGTTCGTAATTATTTCCCATTCCATAAACTACTTTTCCCAATGCAATATCTGAATTTAATGTTGTATCTATTAGTTGTATTTGATTTGCCATAATTCCAGCATTATCCTCATTTAATTTAAAATATAAGTCATTTCCATAAACATCTTCTCTTTCCTTGCATATCATATCTAGTATTCCTAATCCATTGAATTTTGTTCCATCTTTTCTTATAGTTTCTTTTGCGAATACACAACCTGTTGTTCCAATTGCAATTATTATTTTACCTTGATCTATGTATTTTTTTAATTCTTCCTCTTGAGCTTCTAATGCATACACTATTGTAGGCATTACTTTTACTTCTCCAACATTAAATAAAATTATATCTGTATTTTCAAAATCTATTTTTTCTCTATAACTTTCTATTTTTGTTACTTTTGTTTCTATTTTCAATAATTTTGCTATTCTTTCCATAGCAAATATATTCCCTCTATCTCCGTGTAAATTTAATATATCAGGATATGCCCAAACTATATTTAACATTTCTTTGCCTCCCTAATTTTTCGATAGCTCTTTGAAGTATCGGGTCGACGAAGACGTCGACCCCTACAATATTATTTGCTCATTTTTTCTATTTGTTTCATTGCCCTTTCTTTTTCACGCTTTTCTTGTTCCGCCAATTTTTTCATATATCTTTCTAATGCTTCATAAGCATGTAGCCAAGTTATTAAATAAACATTTTTTGTATCATATTTATCTAATTCCTTTAAAACATCTTCAATTTCTTCTGTTGGAAGTACTTTAATCTTGTCCTTTTCTACTCCTGCATATACCAATATATTTGCACTATCATAGGCAACCGCTTCTGAAAAGCATATATATTTATCTATATTAGAATTTATAAGTTTATCATAGTCGCAATCAAATCCATAAAAAGTATTTGTGTAATATGGTTTAAAATCTTTAAGTTCCTCTAAACCTATTGCTAATATCTTCTTTCTTTTATCAAGTGCTACATAATCTAATGCAGATTGTAAAGTCTCTGGATTTTCTTGTTTTATACGTATATATTTTATTTCTTTATTTTTATATTTTATTGTTTCTAATCTTCCACCTATATTTTTAAAAGTTTTAAATGATTGTTGTATTTTTTCCTCTGAAATTCCAAATGTTTTGCATATAGCAATACATAATACATAATTATATATAAAAAATGGTTGTGTATAATTCATTGTATATTTAGTATTTCCACATTCAAAAGTATTTTCTTCATAATTAATGTTTTTTGCAAAATAAGGAATATCATCTTCACTTTTAAACCCACAACTTACGCACCCAAATTTTCCAACATTATCTATATTATAATATTGGAATTTGATTTTATCATTACATTTTGGACAAGGTAATGTTACATCATAGAAACTATTTTTTTCGAATGATTTGTCATTTCTTTCAATTCCATAATAAATTGGTTTACAACCTAAATCTTCAAAAGATTTTGCTCTTGGTTCTTCATTATTTACAAAAACGGTTATATCATTATTCATTATAGATTTAATTTTTTGATAAATAAAATCAGGCTCTCCATTTCTCTGAACTTGATCCTTTTGTAAGTTTGTTATACATATATTTTTTGCTGGTAATTGATTATAAATATGTCTTAAATATCTTTCATCTGTTTCAAATATCATATATTCTGTTTTTATTTTTCCTGTTATTGTAGAATTTTTAATCATTGCAGTGGCAATTCCTGTAATTAGATTCGCTCCTTCTAAGTTAGTTGTTACAGTTTTTCCTGCAGTTTTTAAGGCATTTATTATCATATTATTTGTTGTTGATTTTCCATTTGTTCCTGTAATAAATACAACTTTATTATAATCTATATTTTTAAAGCCTTTTATAAAATTTTTGCATATTTTATACGCATATTTACCAGAAAGATTAGTTCCTCTTTCTTTTGCAACTATATTTACTATAAACGCTACCATCTTTCCAACTATTAAAGCTATATAAAATTTTAATTTCTCCATTATTATTTACCCTTTCTATTTTAGTAAGAACACGGTGCTATGTGTATCCTTATAGTTATAAATTTTAAAAAGAATTAGTATAGTGCTAGGCAATTCAAACAAAAAAAGCGGAAACGTACGTGTGTACTTTGAGCATTTTTTGTTTGAATTAACGACGCAATATGCTGATTCTTTTTAAAATTTTTATGCTTCTGGTTCAACTAATCCATAGTTCTTACCATCTTTGATTTTATATATTACATTAACTTTATTTGTTTCTACATTTATAAATGGTAAGAATAAATTTGCTGGTTTTTCTTGTAATTTTAGTTTTGCATCTTCTGGCGTCATTGGTTTTATTTCATAATATAATGTTTTAATTATTTCATTTTCAATTTCTGCTTCTTTGTTTCCAAAGCTAACTGTTTCCATTTGTCTTATAGAACCTTCTTTATTTGCTCTATCCTTTTGTGTTTTCCATTTTCTAATTTGTCCTTCTAATATATCTATATCTTTATCTATTGATGCATATAAGTCTCTATGTGCAGTAACTGCTCTAAATGCATTTGAGGCTACTACAACTGACATTTCTGCTATCTGCTCAGATTTTTCTGTTTTTATTGTAACTGTTGTATCAAGCTCCTCATCAAAATATTTTTCTATTCTTTCTAATTTTTTATCAACATAATCTTTTATTGCATCTGTTGCTTTTAGGTCTTTCCCTGTAATTTTTGTACTCATAATAAATTCCTCCTTTAATGTTTTCCTACATTATATATTAACTTATTATTTTTTTCAAACCTTTTTTATATATTTTTATGTTTTTTCTATATTTTCAATAGAAAAAGCCGTAGGAAATTCCCTACGGCTCAATTTGCAAATGAAAAGATTATAGTTCTGAATATTCTAAACATTTTTCTTCTAATAAAGGAAAATTGCAGCATCTATTTAATATATTAGAATATAATCTTCCATTTCTATATTGGTTTTGAAATCTAATTGTTTTTTTATATAGTATTTCTCTTTTTGCATTTATATAGCTTAATTGATTTTCTAATAATATCTTATATTTTTTATCTGTAATTATTGGAATAGCCTCTGTTAAAACTTCTATTGGACATGGTATCATATTGTTTAGATTAACTACTCCTAGCTTTCCTTCATCTATTTTAAAAATGTCTATTACATTATTGTTCATTGAGATATGCTTTAATTTTGGTGAACTAAGCGGAGCAAAATAGTTGAAATTATTGTATGTATATACAATTCCTATGTATGGTCTATTGGGAATTTTATTATATGCCACCTTGTTATCAAAGTTTCTTAAATATTCAATATATTTGCTGTCTATAAAATAAATTTTTAATTTTTGCATTTTATACCTCCTTATATATACAAAAGGGACAACACTAAAAAATGCTGCCCCCTATTTTTTTATTCCCACTACGGCTTGGGTACTCCAACTTTTTTCATTCCCACTACGGCTTGGGTACTCCAACTTTTTTCATTCCCACTACGGCTTGGGTACTCCAACTTTTTAAAGTAATATTTCTATTACTTTATTTAGTATATTCATTTTAGCATAAACATTTCATTATTTCAACATTTTTCTATCACAATTTATATTCTTTTTCTAATTTTTCTGTTAGATAAAGTTTTGAGACTATTTCCAATTCTCTCTTTGATTCTTCGCTTATTTCAAAACTATATATTTTTTTTGCATCTGATAAAACAATATATCTTATTGCATCTTTAGTTGTTTCAGATATTTTAATCGCTCCTTTATCTAGTTTTCCGCAGCTTGCACATTTGAAGCCATTATCTAGAAAACTAAAATATTCAAAACCATCCTTTTCTCCACAATTCACACATTTATCTATGTTTGGTCTAAATCCTATTATTGACATTAGCCTTATTCTAAATATTGATATTACTAAATCTAAATCCTTTTCTGTTTTTGATATAACATATAAAGTATTTAAAAAAAGTTGCAATATTTTATAACTATTTTGATTTTCTGTTGTTACATCATTTATTATTTTTGTAATATATACTGCATATTTTAATTTGTCTAAATCTATTCTTATATCGTAAAAAATTTCTATAGTTTCACAAGAATTTATATTATATGTATTATTTCCCTTATATAAAAGATACTCTCCAAAGCACAAAAATTGGGTGCCTGACATAAGAAGGCTTTTGGGCCTTCTTGCGCCTTTTGCAGCACACCCAATTTTACCGTAATCCTGGCGTTAACATTGTTAACATTTTATCAAAATCTCCATTGTTATTTTCAGCAATTATTATTCCTTTTGTTTTTACAATTCCCATCTTCTTCAATCCTTATATTGTTTTCTATATCTTTTAATTGTGAATATTCTAAAAATGTATCTATATTTCCAGTATTCTTAAAGGTATTCCAAGCAATTTCTTTTATCATAAGCTACACTCCTTCTCTCAAAGTTACCTTTAATTTTATCTTTTGTATTTTCAAAAATTTTATACATTATTTTGTTATATCAAATTTTTTCACAATGTTATCTTTGTCTTGCCAATCTTCTTTTACTTTTACCCACAATTTTAAATTTACTTTTGTTTCTAACAATTTTTCTAATTCCATTCTTGCTGTTTGACCTATTCTTTTAAGCATTGCTCCATTTTTTCCTATTATTATTCCTTTATGAGAATCTCTTAGGCAATATATAGTTGCCTCTATATCAAATATATCTTCATCTTTTATTGTTTTTCGATCTATGTATTTATCTACTTCAACATATATTCCATGTGGCACTTCTTCATTTAAGAATAATAGTGCTTTTTCCCTAATTATTTCTTCCGAAATTTGTCTCATTGTTTGATCTGTATATTCTTCTATATCATAATATGCAGGACCAATTGGCAAAAGTGATATAATTTTATTTAATATTAGTTCTATTCCATCTTTTTTTAATGCTGAAATTGGTATTATTTCTTCAAAATCATATTGTTCACTATAAGTCTTCATTATTTCTAATAATTTTTCTTTTTTAACTAAATCTATTTTATTTATTATTAGTATTGCCTTACATTTTTTTAATCTTATTTTTTCTAAAATTTCAGTTTCAGCTTTTCCTATGTATTGCTTCGTTGCATCAACTAAAAATAGTATAATATCTACATCTTGAATTGTTTCATATGCAGTATTTAACATTATTTCATTTAATTTTGTTTTAGGTTTATGAATTCCAGGAGTATCTATAAATACTATTTGTGCATTATCTTTATTTACAATCCCCTTTATCGCTGTTCTTGTTGTTTGAGTTTTATTTGCCATTATTGCTATTTTTTCACCAACTAATGCATTTAGTAAAGTAGACTTCCCTACATTTGTTTTACCTATTATTGAAACAAAACCAGATTTAAAATTTTCCATAGTACTCCTTTTAAAAATATATTACAAAATTAAATAAAAAAATTATAAAAGCGAATTGCAGAGTAATTTGAAGTTAGAAATTCTAAAAAATATTTTATGGAAATAGTTCAATTTTATATTGAAAGGGTGCCATAAAATATTTTTAGAAGTTCTTCGAAAATTAGCTCAAACGAGATTTAATAATTTTTTTATTTATATTTTTAATCACTATTTTTCAAATGTTACTTTTGCTGTTGTTGGACAAATCTGTACAAAAGTATTTCCATCATTTACTTGTATTTCATTACCGTCTAAATCTTTATAAACTGTTTTAGATTTTCTATCTGTTTTTTCACAAGTTATTTCTATTGCTTTACCATTTGTTATATAATATCCCTTTAATTTTCCTATATTTTTAAGATCTTGTAAATCTCTTTGTGCATCAACAGTATAATTTTCGGCAAAAGTTATTATTATGTTTTTAGCAGCAATAGCATCTCCTGTATTACTATCTGTTTGTTTTTTACCTTTTGAAGTTTTTTCATATTTCTTTGTCTCTTCATTATAGTTATATTCTACTATATTATATGAAGTATATGGTATTTTTACATATTTAGCATCTTGTCCATCTTCTAATAAAACTTCATCTGTTGTATAATTTAATACACTTTTTGCATCTGAAGTTACTCTATAATTTTTCTTTTGAGCAGAAGCTAATAACTTTTGTGTACTTGTTAAAGCATTATGTGGAGCTTTTCTTGTACTTTCTCTCCAATATGTTGTTCCATCTTCTAACATTCCATTTATGTTATTTATACCGTAAATTCGGTATTTGTTCATCTGCTATGTAACTAGCACCAAAATGAGCATACATAGCATCATTTTCCATTACATAATCTAAGAAATAATGTCTTGAGCTTCTTACAGGTCCAATTTTCTCTAAATCAACATTTTTAAATAATGCCATTAGTCTTGTTTCTCCGCCTTCTACCCTTATTTCGTATACCATATAAGCATCGTTTATTCCTGCTTGCGGCCATGCATTCGTGTTATTATCTATCATTACAGCAATTGGTCTATCTGTTCCTGAATAAATTTGTACTGTTTTTTCTGGCTCTCCTGCTGTTTGTCCATCATTTGTTTCTCCTGCTGTTTCCTGTGTTGGTTTGTTCTTTTCATTCATAAAAAACACTACTGCAACTGCTACTATTGCAATTATTATTACTGCAATTATTGAAACTAATAATTTTGATTTGTTATTTTTTTTACTCATTTTTAATATCTCCTTTTTCTGTGGAACGACGAGGGCGTCGTTCCCTACATTTTTTATTTTATTGTGCATTTACCATTGTTCTTGTTATATTTAATTTGTTTAATATTGCCTCTTCTTTTTTTCTCATTTGTTTCTTATCTTCTTCTTCTATGTGGTCATACCCAATAATGTGATAAAATCCATGAACCACCATATAGGCAAGTTCTCTTGTAAAACTATGCCCGTATTCTTTTGCTTGTTCTTCTACTCTTTCTATTGAAACAACTATATCTCCAAGTACTTCTTCAATGTTATTATCAATTTTTTCTATTTCATCTTTTTCAAACATTGGAAAAGATAATACATCTGTTTCATTATCTATGTTTCTATATTGTTTGTTAATTTGTTTTATATTTTCTGGAGTAGTTAGAATTATATTTATGTATAAGTTCCTATCGTTTAGTTTTTCTTCTTTAAAACAAGCGTCAATTACTTCATTTATGGTATTTTCATATTCTGAATTTTTATCTATTCTACCATAATTTATCTGTACATTTTTTGGCAATTTACCACCTCCTCAAAAATCGGAAATTTTATTATTCATTAGGGCACAGTGATATAGGAAGGTCGCCTAAGTCCGCCGCCCCCTACAGTGTATTCCCACAAACGGTGCCCCTACAGTTTATTTTACCTGTATATTTTTGTGTTTGTCCACTTTTTGCACTATTTTTTAGTTGTTTCATTACACCAAAATCTACTAAAATATTTTTATAAATTTTTATTATTTCTTTATAATCATTTTTACTTCTATTTAGTAACTTTAAGTCTTCTTTTATAAATAATATTTCTTTTTGTTTTCTTAATTCTCTTTCATCTGTTATTTTTTGTATGCTTTGATATTGGTTCCAAAAAATCTTATATTCATCTCTTTCATTAGGTTTGTCCCAATATACTTTAGTTGATAAAAGTTTTAAATTATATTCTTCTATAAAATTTATGAATTCATTATATATAGTTATATATTTATTTGTTTTATTGTATTTTACTAGCATATTTCTTGCATCTTTTAATAGTTTTATGTAACAATTTTCTGCTGTTGCAAGTGGCAAACTATGTGTAAATAAAATTCTGCTTATGGCAAGTAATATTACATTTTTTTCTAAAGTATCTATATCATCTAGCTTTCCTATTAAGAATTTTTGATATTTCTCATATTCACTTGTTAGCTCTTTATTACCTCTATATTCTTCTTGCTGTATTTTCATTGGAAGAATATTTATAACATATTCTTCTATTGTATCAAACACTTTAGTATATATTTCTTCTTTGTTTATAATTTTATTAAGACTATCTGCTAGTTGAACTGAATAATTTTTAATTATTCCTTTATATAAAGTATCCATTTTTTCTATATAAAAAGGTGTTATTTTATTTATCTGAGCTGATTTGTGTGAAGTTGATAATCCTTGATATTCTAGCTCTAACAAATATTTTTGTTTTCTGTGTTTGTATTCTGTATAATTTGTATCTTTTAAATTTACAACTGTGTAATAACTAGATAAAGCATCTTTTTCAAATTGACTAGCTATATTATTTTTCACTTTTTTATATAGTGATTCCATTATATATTTATCTATTGCTTCTAAATATAGTGCATATGTTTCTTCATATTTTTGAGTAGTGCTTTTTTCTTTAACTGGATTTTTTTCTTTTATTGCTTCTTTGTAGCTATTATAGGCCTTTAGCAAATTATTTCTTTTAACTGTAATCATAATATTGTTAATTCCAAATTTTGTAGGCATTAACAATTGAGTTAATTTGTTAGAAATTTTTACAAAGAAAGTTTTGTCTGTGTTATACAATTTTAAACTTCTCTCTTGCATGATAGTTTCATCCCCTTTTTAAAATATTATTTTTTCTTCTGTTCCAATCTTTTCAATAACCTCATATATAACTTCTACCTCTATATAACCTTCATTTTTATATGTATTAACTTGTTTATTTACTATTTGGTTAGTATCCTTTATTTCGTTATTTAATTCTTCTTCTAACTTAGAGGCAGTTATATCTGTAAGTTCTTCATCCGTATATGTTACAGACTTTTCGCAGTACTCATAGTTAGTTGTTTTCTTAAATTCTATTGGTAAATAAAAATTGGAAAACAATTTTAATTTTTTACTCTCATTTATTGTATCATAATTTTCAAATTTTGAAAGGCTTTTAGAGAAATTTATTTTAAAATTATTTAATTTTAAACTGTATTTTTTTTCCGTTTTTCCCGTAGGTACTGATATAACTTGATTATAATATGCTTTCTCTTTTTTTGTGTACCATACCTTTGCTTCAATATCCGCTCTTGCATGTACATACCTTACTCCCGTATACTTTCCTTCTAACCAACCATTAACTAGAGGAGTGCCGAGGTTTTACTATGTCTCCTACTTTTACAGCTATTGTTCCATTTTGTGCACTTATCTTTGTTATAATTCCAGATTTGTCTGACACAATGTTGCAATACTCATCTTCTGCAACGATTTGTGGTTTTTCTTCACTTTTAATAATTTCTACAATCGCATTAGTTCCATCTAATTTTATTCCCATCCAAGCAATATCGCTTCTGTTTAACCTAACATTATTTATTATTCTTTTCGTATCAATATTTCCTTTAGTTATTCCAGTTTTTAATCCCTGTTCCTCTAGCATAGTAATTATCTCTTCCCTGTCTATACTTTCATCTGCAATTATTTCTATATTCCATATATAATTTGATGATATCATTATTACTAGAATAATTGTTATTAATGATATTGCAAAAATTTTTCTTTTCTTATATTTGTTTAAAAAGAATGGTAGTCCTCTTTTTCTATTTATTTCAACTTTACACTTTGTAGTTTTTGCTATGTTTTTCAATTTTTTAAATTCATTTATTCTTACTCTTGCACACATTATTGTGTTTCTATCTCTTTTTACATTCCATAAAAGAATATTTTTATTATTACATATATTTATAAATCTTTCTATATAGTAACCCTCGACTTTTATTTCGAGATAGCCTAATATGTAACTCAATAATATTTTAATAAACACTTATTATTCCTCCTCTATATTGTTTTCCAATGTAATGCTATCTATTTTTCCTGTTACTAAAATATCATCTTTAGACATCTGTTCTAAGTTTAAATTAAATCCGTTTATGTTAATTATTCCAATATATGTATTTACTCTTATATAGATTTCTTCATATTCTAATATTCCCTTGTAATTTTCTATTAGTATTTCATTAAATCCTATTATAGTAATTTTAGGAACATTACTTACAACTTCTTCTGGCATTTCAAGCCATCTACTTATTTTCCCTTTTCCTCCGCATACAAATCACCTTTTCAATTTATATGCTTTTATTAAATATAATATACCATCATTTAAAGAGCGGACGAGCAATGCTCTCCCGTTTATATTGCATATTTTATTTTTTTGCTATATAATACTTTTATGAAAAAGTTAATTGTAGATAAAAAATATGATAATAAGAAATTAAATACATTTTTGTTAGATAGTTTTAGTAGCCTAAAACAGAATACAATTTATAAAGCCCTAAGAAAGAAAGACATCATTGTTAATGCTAAAAGAACTAATGAAAACATTATTCTTCATACTGGAGATGAGATTGTTATTTATATTAAAGATGAATTACTATACAATAATATTTCTTACTCTATTATATATGAGGATGATAATATTCTAATAGTGAATAAACCAGCTGGAATATCTGTTACGAAAGACTCCTCTTTAGAAAAATCCTTAACAGAATTACTTTGTAATGACTTAAAAATTGATGTATATCCAGCTCATAGATTAGACAGAAATACTTTAGGGCTAGTTTTGTTTGCAAAAAATACTGGGAGTTTAAATATATTGTTAGAAAAATTTAAAAATAAAGAAATTGAAAAACACTATCTTTGTTACGTTTACGGAATTCCAGATAAGAAACAAGCTACTTTAGAAGATTACTTATTTAAAGATAATAAAAAGTCAATTGTTTATATATCTAGCATTCAAAAAACAGGTTACAAAAAAATAATAACCTCATATAAAGTTATAGATGAATTTAAAGACAAAAATATATCTTGCCTAGATGTTAATTTAAGAACTGGTAGAACTCATCAAATACGAGCACATTTAGCATATATAGGTCATCCTATAATTGGTGATCGGAAAATATGGATTTAATGAAATAAATAAGCAGTTTAAGAAATCTAATCAAATGTTATGTGCTTATAAATTGAAATTTAATTTTAATACTGATTCTAGTATTTTAAATTATTTAAATACACAAGAATTTCAAATTGATAATCTATTTAAAATATAATGTGTCAGTGGGGACGGAGCTTTTTGACATAAGTCAACACCAAGCATGCGGACAGATGAACAAAAAGGGACAGTCTTAAAAGTTCAAACTAATTTGAACTTTTAAGACTGTCCCTTTTTGTTCATTTTTTTGTTATCTGTCATTTCCTGGCATTTCTGAATTTGGTCTAAATTCTGACATGATTCTAATATGTTTTTTAGCTTGTTCATTTGATGCTTTTGAATAATCTTTTAATTTTGGAAATTTTTCTTTTTGTGAACTTCTAAATTCCTCACATTTGCTACTTTTTTCTATACTACCCATATACTACTTTTCTCCTTTTAAATTTTACATAATATATTTATATCGTATCATATTTGGAAGAAACTGTCAAACTCTTCACTTGATATTATCTCTTTTTCTAATAATCTAGTAGCCACTGCATGTAATTTATCCATATTGGCCAATAATATTTGTTGTGCTTTTATATATGCTTGTTCTATCATTTCTTTTACTTCTTTTCCTACTTGATCTTCTAATTCATCTCCAAAAGCCTGCGTTTCATAAGGTTCTTCTTTCTTTAAAGATATTGGACCTATCTTATCGCTCATTCCATAAACTGTTACCATATCTTTTGCAATTTTTGTTGCAACTTCTATGTCATTACTTGCTCCTGTTGATATATCATTTAAAGCTACTTTTTCAGCTGCTCTTCCACCTAATAATGCTATCAATTTTTCTTCCATTTCAGTTTTTGATATATAATATTTATCTTCATCTGTTTTATACATTGTGTAACCACCTGCAAGTCCTCTTGGAATTATTGACACCTCTTTTACATTTAATTGTGTAGGTAAAAATTTGCTTACAATAGCATGTCCAGCTTCGTGATATGCTGTTAATTTTTTGTCTTTATCAGATATTACTCTACTATGTTTTTCAAGTCCAACTGTAACCTTTTTAATAGCTTCCTCAATATCATCCATTTCTATTTGTTCATGTTTATTTATTGTTGCTATTATTGCAGACTCGTTTAAAACATTTGCAAGTTCTGCTCCAGTAAATCCCGCTGTATCTTCTGCAATGCTTTTTAGAGAGACATCAACTGATAATTTCTTATCTTTAGAATGTATCTTTAATATTTCTTCTCTTCCTCTTACATCAGGAGTTGAAACTGTTATTTGTCTATCAAATCTTCCTGGTCTTAATAATGCTTTATCTAGCATTTCTGGTCTATTTGTTGCAGCTAAAACTATAATTGTTTCATCTGTTTCAAATCCATCCATTTCTACTAACAATTGATTTAATGTTTGATTATTTTCTGTTTCTGCACCACTTCCTGTACTTCTTCTTGAACCAATTGCATCTATCTCATCTATAAAAATTATGCAAGGAGATATTTTCTTTGCTTTTTCAAATAATCTTCTAACACGTGAAGCCCCAAGTCCAGCAAACATCTCTATAAATTCAGATCCACTCATTGATATAAATGGAACTCCAGCTTCTCCTGCTATTGCCTTTGCAATTAAAGTTTTTCCTGTTCCTGGCTTTCCACATAAAAGTATTCCTCTTGGAATTTTAGCACCCATTTCATTAAACTTTTTAGGATTTTTTAGAAACTCTACTATTTCTATCATTTCTGTTTTTTCTTCTTCTAGTCCGGCAACATCATCAAATTTTACATTGCTATTATTTCCTTCTTCTCCATAAACTTTGCCTTTATCTCCTAAGCCCTGCATTTTCATTATTACAACAAATAAAGCAACTATAATAATTGTTGGTAATAATGAGAACAAAACTTCTGCAACTCTTAATAGTGCATTTTGTGGTACTTGAACAAACTCAAAATTATTTCCATTTATTAGTTCATTTTGAACAAACTCAACGAAAACTTGTGTATTGGGTACTATTGTACTTTTTTCTTCCTCTACATCTTTTTGTTTTACTTTTAATGACGTACTTCCTACTGTCATTTCTATTTTTTCTATTTTTTGTTCCTTTATTTGAAGTAATAAATCATCATAAGCTAATTTCCTTTCATCTTGATTTTTATTATTGCTCATAAAGACAAATACAATAGATAATATTATTAACGCTATTGCTAATACTGATAATATTATTTTAAAAATATTCTTTTTTGGTTTTTCCTTCATATATCTTTCCTCTCTTAATTATTATTTTTATTACAAATTACGGAACGACGAGGGCGTCGTTCCCTACGGTTTATTATTCATCATTCGTTCTTCACTCTTCACTCGGCATTTGCTTCGTAGCTAATCCTCCGTCTGTCTCTCCTAGTGGCTTCCCACCTGTTGGTTCCTCTTCTTCTTTTTTCTTTTCTTTTTTGTTTTCATCAGGCTCTTCAACTGGATTTTCTTGCGTTTGCTCTTTTTTTACTTTTCTTTGTTCTTCAATTATTTTTATTAGTTCTCTTTGTTGTTCTATAAAATCTGTTTTTATTATCAATATTGCTGTAACTATATAAATATAAGCTAATACATCATATACAATTGAAAAATAATCTATTGTAAATCCTGTTAATATGTTTACTACTACATATATACAATTCAAAATAACAGAAAGTGTTAGAGAATATATTGACATTATATATATAGGTTTATATTTTAGTCTTATTCGTGCTAATCTTGAAATTATTAGTCCTATTAAAGAAACTATTAAGGCAGATATTAAATTATATATAAAGTTTCCACAGAAGAAATACATAAAAACAACTATTGTTAGAGTTGTATAAAAGGTAGCACTATTATCGTTATTCTTTATCAGTTGTATTGCATCTTCAACAGTTTTTGCGTCAAATCCAGCTGTATCTTGCAATTGATTAGTCATTATTTGTATTTGTTCTTCATCATTTATAAATTCAGAAAATTTATAAGAAAACAATATTGCCATTATTATTGAAAATATCAATGTTAGCTTTGCAATATATTTTATTGCCACACTTAATTTTTCTATTGCAAAATCTGAATAACTTTCAAAATTTGTAACGGCATTTTTTATTCTTTTAAAAAATGACATTTTCTTATTTTCCATTTTTGCCTCCTTATATTTTATGCAGGCGGACGTGATGGGTCCGCCCCTACATTTTTGTGGTAACCAATATCTCCTACAAAATAAAATATTTATTTAAATTTTCTTCTTGTACTTTAGGTGTATCATTTTCAAATTTAATAATTTTTATATTCTTTGTTTGATTTTCAACTTCTTCTGCTAATTTTAAATATTCTCTTTGTTGCATTATACTGCTCTGAATATCGAATTTTTGATATTCGTGTTTATCTCTTTTTATTCTTTGTTGATATAATTCTTCATCTTGTAAATATAGTATAACCAAATATATATCGTATTTATCTATATTTTTTAAGTTATCCAATTTATTTAATAACTCATTATATGTTGAAGAAAAGTCATAATTTTGATAACCTAATCTTGAGTAAACCTCATTTGTGAAAAATGTTCTATCAAAAATCATATTTATATCTTCGCAGTTTTCCATATATTCTAATAATTTTTCGTATTTTAATTTTATTTTGGCATGTCCTGTTTCTGTTTTGTCTTTTATTCCAGACAATCTATAAAGATCTGTTGCTTTCATTTTTTCTCTTAATAAATTGGTAAAAGTAGTCTTTCCTACTCCTTGTGGACCTTCTACTATTATTATTTTATCTTTCATTTTTTACCTCTTAATTTATTTAAAATAATTTTATAAAATCAATTTATTAGCTTATTCTTGTAAATAGTGGTTCTATGTTTGTTAAATCAATATTACTAGTTATTTCAACGTAATTCCATTTAGGATTTTTTAATTTCAAATAATTTCTTATCTTACCACAAGCCTCTGGCATAAATGGCTCAAATAGGTTAGATAAATTAGCAATTATATTTGCACAAGTATATATTGTATTATTAAATTCTTCTATATTCTCTTTCTTTAAAACCCAAGGTTGCTTCTCATCATAGTATTTATTTGCATATTCTACAAGTTGCATTACTTTATCTGATGCAAGTTTAAATTCTAAATCTTCAATAGCTATTGCAACTTCTTTATATGTTTTTTCAATTTCTTTTTTTACGTCTTCATTCATTTTTGCAACTTCTAATTGTTCTAACCCCTTAAATCTTAATGTTCTATTTACTAAGTTTCCAAATTTGTTTAATATCTCACTATTATGTGTTGTTTCAAAACCTTCTATTGTAAAGTTTGTATCCTTCTTTTCTGGTCCATTATTTATAATATGGAATCTTAATGAGTCTGAATTATATTTATCTAGCATTTCTAAAGCAGTAATTCCATTTCCCTTACTCTTTGATATTTTTTCATCATTTATATTCAAATATTCAGTTGAAACTATAACATCTACAAGGTGAAAATTCTCTTTTAAACCTGCTAATAATGCATTTAATATTATACTATGGAAAACTATGTTATCTTTGCCATGTACCATATATATTTTATTATTGTGTCCTTCTTTCCAGAACTCTTCCCAAGATGTTCCATTCTCTTCGCAAACTTTCATTGTATCAGTTAAATAACCAAGGACTGCATCTATCCATACATACATTTTTTTATCTTCATAATTTGGTAATGGAATATCTATTCCCCAGTCTAAATCTCTTGTAACTGCTCTATCAATTAAACCTTGTTTTAAATATTTTTCTGTTTCGTTTTGTGCATTAGATCTCCATTTGCTTTTATTTCTATTTGTATTCTTTTCTATTTCCTCTTGGAATTTTGAAAGTGCAAAATATAAATTTTTATTATCTTTTTGTATAGCTTTTGTTCCACATTCTAAGCAAACTCCATCTACTAATTCTTCAACTGTAGGAACATGAGTGCAAACATCACATTGATCTGCTTTTGTAATATTTCCACATTCTGGGCAAGTTATTTGTATATCCCTATCTTGTAAGAATTTATTACATTTTGTACAATATGCTTGTGGTTCTATTTTTTCATATATATACCCATTATCATATAATTTTTTAAATATTTCCTTTACTTTTTCAGCATGATATTCAGTATCTGTTTTTGAATATAAAGTATAAGAAAAATTCATTTTTTCAAAGGTTCTTCTAAACTCTTCATCATAATATTCGCATATTTCTTTTGGAGTTTTTCCTTCTTTTTTTGCTCTTTGAGTGATTGGTGTTCCATGGCAATCTGTACCAGAAACATACATTACATTATCACCTTTTAATCTATGGTATCTAGCTAAAACATCTCCTGAAATTAGTCCTGCTAAATGTCCTAAATGCAATGAATTATTTGCATATGGCCAAGCTCCACCTATTACAATATTTTGTTTTTCCATATTAAAAATCCCCCTATCTTCTTTGTCTTGCATAGGCATCTCCCCATAGGGTTCTGCCTTCATATTCATCATCTTTTGCTGTGTCGTTTGGAACAACATGATGCTCCTCATTTTTCACAGTATTTCTATCATTTTCATTTTTATCAATTTCATATTTAATTGATGTTTCTATTTCTTTTAAACTCTCTTTTCCTTCATCATCAAAAGTATAAATATTGGTAGAATTGCGTGAATTAACAATTACTATACCTTTTTTAGAATCTTGTTCTTTTACAACAACATAACTATATTTACTATCTTCAGTTTTTATTGTTTTTAAATCTCCCGCTTTTATTTTTTGATTATCTTTTCGTTTATCTATATTTAATTGTTCCATTACATCTTGATTAAACTCGTTACTTTCTAATCCTGCAATCTCTTTTAATTTTCCTTTTGAATCCATTTGCATTACTTTTGTTTTATTATTTCCATATTTGACTATATATGCATCTGCATTTAATTTTCTATTTATCGCTTGTCCAAAGTTTTCCCTATCTTCTATTTTTATCATTGCTACTATTGCTGTTTGATTGTTGTCCTTTTCCAAATTTTCATTTTTATTTTTTTGCGGAACGACGGAAGCATCGTTCCCTACAGATTCGTTTTGCGGACGAGCAATGCTCCCCTCTATGTTTTTGTCCTCTTTTTGCGGAACAATGTGGGCATCGTTCCCTACAATCTTTTCATTCATCTTGTATTCGTCTAAAACATATTCTTTGTCAAAATCGTATCTTTTCTTTTGTTCTACATTTTGATATTCTCTTGTACCTATAAACTGTTCCCACTTTTTTAGTTCATCTTCAGATAACTCAATTTTCCCATCTTTATTTATATCTGCAATTCTATTTATATTACCATCTATTACAATATGATGAATTTGGCTATCCTCATCTTTTACTTTTACAACAAATATATTATTTCTTTCTAATGTTCCACCTAATTTAATATTTTCTTTAAAATCGATTCCTATTATTTCCTGTTTGTCATCTAATTCTAACTTTTTAGATATCTCCTTTAATTTATCATTAAAAACATTCGCTTTATCTCTTATTTGGTCATTATAAGGCATATTTACCTCCACTTAAATTTCAATAATCAAATTATAATAATATTTTTTATGAGTTCGACCCTGAGCCGTTTTGTCTTGTAATCAAGTAGAGTGTGTCACTTTCAATTTGAAGAGCTGTATCTTAAACGCCTTGGAGAACGAATAAAAAATATTATTATAATTTGATTTGAAATTTTATTTTAATTCTTCTTCAATTAAATCAGCAATAGCTTTTGCTTTTTTTGTTATGTACTCTTGATTTTCTCCCTCTATCATAACTCTTACTAATGGTTCTGTTCCTGATGGTCTAATTAAAACTCTACCATTTCCATTAAATTCTTCTTCCAATTCTTTTATAGCAGATTTTATTTTTTCATTCTTTTCATAATCATTCTTTTTATCTGAACTTACTTTAGCATTTACTAGAACTTGAGGATATACTTTCATTATATTTCTTAATTCTGAAGCCTTCTTTTTACTCTCTAGCATTACTTGTATTAACATTAAAGATGTAAGTATTCCGGTCTCCAGTAGGATTATAATCTAGTAATATAATATGTCCAGATTGCTCTCCACCTAAATTATATCCTTCCTTTTGCATTTCTTCTAAAACATACCTATCTCCAACTTTTGTTTGCTTTAAGTTCATATCATTTTCTTTAGTATATTTATTTAATCCTAAATTACTCATAACTGTTGCAACTATTGTATCTTTGCTTAATTTTCCCTTTTGTTTTAAATATTTAGAAATAATTGCAAGCATCATATCTCCATCAATTTCGCATCCATTTTCATCTACAGCAAGACATCTATCTCCATCTCCATCATAAGCAACTCCAAGATTTAATTTATTTTCTACAACAAATTTCTTTAATCCTTCCAAATGAGTTGAACCACAATTTGCATTTATATTTATTCCATCTGGATTATTATTTATTATTTTGTATTTTATTCCTAATGTTTTAAACACTTTCTCTGCGACCTTATATGTAGCACCATTTGCAGCGTCTATTCCTACAACAAAATCATCAGTATTATTTGCTAATATATTATCATCAAATGTTTTTCTAAAGAAATATACATATTCATCTATTAAGTCTTCTCTTATTTCTGATACTCCAATTTTTTCGCTTATTGCTGTCAGTTCATCTAGTTTTCCAGAATCCATAATTTCTTCTATTTCCATTTCTAATTCATCTGATATTTTGGTTCCTTTGTTACTAAAGTATTTTACCCCATTAAATTCAAATGTATTATGTGATGCCGAAATAACAACACTTGCATCTGCATTTAATTTTCTAGTTAAATATGCAACTGCTGGTGTTGGTATTACTCCTAACAATTTAACATTTGCTCCATAGCTTAAAAATCCCGCTGTCATTGCACTTTCTATTAGAGTTCCTGATATTCTTGTATCTCTTCCTATCAATATTGTAGGTACATGATCTGTATGTTTTGACAAAACATATGCTCCTGCTTTTGCTACCTTATACACTAATGATGGTGTAAGTTCTGTATTCGCAATCCTTCTAATACCATCTGTTCCAAAATATTTTCTCATTTAGTTTGCCTCCTATTTTTGGGCGTGAGATTAAAATTGCCCTGTAATTCGGACGACCAATGGTCGCCCCTACATTTAATATATTCAAAAAAAATAATGGATTTACATTTTAAATCCATTATATTATATATAATTTACCTCTATTTAGCAATACATTTATTTAAATTATATTCATTTTCTATTATTGACATTATTATCTGTACTGTTTTTTCTAAGTTATTGTTTTTAAGTACATAATCATACATACTTATTTTTGATTCTTCATAATCAAATCTGTTTAATCTTAGTTCTATTTCTTTTATGCTAGGCTTGTCTATTCTATTTTCTAATCTATGTCTTAGTTCTTCTTTTGGTACTCTTAAAAATATAGTAACAATTTTCACATCATCTTTTAATAAATCTATTAGTGCTTGTGTTCCATTAACTTCTATATCTTTTACTATTATTTTTCCACTATTTATTTTTTCATTTAATAGTTTTTTTGATGTTCCATAATAATGATTATGATGTACAGAATACTCATACAATTCGTTGTCTTTTATCATTCTTTCAAATTCTTCTGCTGTTACAAAATTGTAAGTTTGTCCAGAAACATCTCCGTCTCTAGGCGGTCTATCTGTGTATGAAGGTAATGTTTCTACATTATTCATTCTTTTTAATAGTTCTTTTTTTATTGTATCTTTTCCAGCTCCTGCAACTCCAGATAATATTACTAACATACGTTCACCTTACCCTCTGCAATTTCATTTGCAGCTAATGTAACTGGACTTTCTTCATTAGCATTTGTTAAAGGCATACTTCCTGCTGCTATTTGTCTTGCTCTCTTTGATGTAACTATTACTAGTCTAAATCTGTTATCTATTACATCTAATAAACTTGTTACTGTTGGTACTACCATCATTTTAAATCACAATCCTTTCATTTTTTAGACGATTAAAATCGCCCATACATTTTAATTCTATTCTTCTTCATCTGTGCCTATAAATCTTCCTGCTATTGTTTCTGGCTGTATTGATGACAAAACTACATGTCCTGAATCCATTATAATTACTGCTCTAGTACGCCTTCCTAAAGTTGCATCTATTGCCATCTTTCCCTCTTTTGCCTCTTGTACAATTCTTTTAATAGGAGCCGATTCAGGGCTTACTATTGATATAACTCTACTTGCTAAAATCATATTTCCAAAACCAATATTTATAAGTTGCATACTATTATCTCCTTTTACTCTATATTTTGAATTTGCTCTCTTATATTTTCTAGTTCTGTTTTTATTTCAACTACTAAATTTGTTATATCTAAACAATTAGCTTTAGAACCAATTGTGTTTGTCTCTCTATTCATCTCTTGTAGAAGAAAATCAATTTTTTTACCTATTGCTCCATCTGTATTTAATAATTCTACAAATTGAGTTATATGACTTTTTAATCTTGTTATTTCCTCTTCTACTGAGCATTTATCTGCATATATAACAACTTCCTCAGCTAATCTACTTTCATTTACTACATCTGTTTTTAAATATTCTTTTACCCTATTAGTTAATTTTACTACATAATCTTCCACAAGTCTAGTAGAAAAATTAGAAATTTTATTTGTATTTTCTGAAACTTCATTTATTCTTTCTAATAAATCTTTCTTAATTTTTTCTCCTTCTACTTGTCTCATACTAACAAATCCGTCTATTGCTTCTTTTAAAGCATTTTGTAATTCTGACCATAAAAGTTCTTCATCTTCATCATTTTGAATAGATAAAACATCTGGCATTTTTGCTATGTCTATAACATTTATGTTGTCTTGAATTCCAGTTTCAATACATATTTTCCTTAATTCGTTAATATACATACTTGCAAGTTCAGTATTTATCTTTACATTTCTACCTATATTACTATTATTTGCGAAACTTATATAAACATCTACTTTTCCTCTTGAAATTACTTTGCTTATTTCTTTTTTTACATTTTCCTCTAAATATGCTATATTCCTTGGCATTTTTATTGATATATCATTATATTTATGATTAACAGATTTTATTTCTACTATGTACTCTCTTAAATCGTTTTCATGCTTTCCTCTACCAAAGCCAGTCATACTGTGCATTTTCTTTTTTCCTCCTTTGTCGGAACGACGTTGGTCTCGTTTCCTACACTATTTGGTTATTATTTGTTTTATGTCACTTAAATTTTTCATATAGTTGCTCTTTGTTTTATAGATTAAAAATAATGCTTTTAGCACAAAATATACATTATATATTACTGCAAAAATTGGTACCATTATTCTATATTTAGGAGTAAGATAAAGAACAAAGTATTGTAATAACATTGTAATTATCGCCAATCCTAGAATTTCTATACCTCTATACAAATTTTTAGTTTCTTTTTTACTATATGCAATTTCTAGTAGCATAATAGCTATAACTGCTAAACTTACACTAAAAACTTTTAAATCCATTACTAATACATCTTGGTGAATATTTCTTATTCCCAAGTTTAAAAATATAAAATATGTATACACTATAATCGCTGAAAGTACACAATCACATATTTTATTCATTATTTCGTTTTTTACTTCTAATGGAATCTTTCTTTTTTCTTCCATTTGTCTTATTATTTCTTTTTCTTCCACAAATTTTCTCCTTAATTTTGGTTTAGAATAATTTTATACTATTATATTTTAATATGTCAATTGTTATTTCCTAAATCTCCTAATTCATACATTATAATGCTTGCAACAGCCATAGCTACTGTCTCTGTTCTCAATATTCTATTTCCTAAAGTTACTACCTTGGCTCCATTTTGTTTTAGAATATCCACTTCTGTTTGATCTAGTCCTCCTTCTGGTCCAATTATTATTGCAATTAAAGCATCTTTTTTATTTATTCTTTCTATTTCATTTTTTAATGTATTATTTTCTTCATTTTCATATGCCAATAATACTAAATCATAATTTTTTAATAAATCTAATAATGTATTTATATTATATATTTTATTTACCTTTGGTATAATATCTCTACCACACTGCTTTGATGCTACCTCTACTTGCTTTTGCCATTTTAAAATTTTCTTTTGCTCATCTTTGGAATCTATTTTTACAACACATCTTTTTAATGCTAGCGGAGTAAATTCTTTTACACCTAGTTCTGTACATTTTTGTATAATAAAATCCATTTTATCTGCTTTTGGAAGCGCTTGAACTATGTTTATATGCAAAGATGATTCTTTGTTATTTTCTAGTTTTTGCACTATTTTAGTTTTTATGTTATCATTCATATTATAAATTTCGCACAAATATGCTAAGTTTGTTTCTTTACTACATATTTCTATTTGTTCACCGTTTTTTACACCTTAGAACATTTTTTATATGATTTACATCTTCGCCTATTATTTCTATTGTTTCTTGCTGTATATCAATTTGATTTTCTTGGACAAAAAATCTTTGCATTATAAATCCTCCATTTATTTTTTTCTGCGTAAAATATAATTTTTATCTACTTTAATTGGTATATGAATTTTTACCTTTTGTCCTGCTTTTCCGAGGATTTACGAACTGAATTTCTTCATCTGTATCAATGTCCCATAATTTTTCTATTGTAAATTTATAGGGTTCAATTTTACCAGGAATTATAACCTCTAATTCATCTCCAATTTTTAATCTGTTTCGTATTTCAATAATTGTTTTTTCTTTATTATATTCCTCAACAATTCCACCAAATTCATAATTTGGATTATATTGTTTTCCCTCATATTCTTGAAAATCTTTGTTATCTCTGCTATTAAAATAAAAAGTTGTAAGCCCTCTTGTTTTTGTTTTTTCTAATTCATTTAAATACTTTGTATAATCAAAATTTGCAGGATTTGCAATATAATCATCTATTGCTGTTCTATATGTATTTATTACTGTTGCTAAATAATATTCTGTTTTTAATCTTCCTTCAATTTTTAAGCTATCTACTCCCATTTCAACAATTTCAGGAATTTCTTTTATTAAGCACAAGTCTTTAGAAGAAAAAATGTATGTACCCTTTTCATCATGTTCTACTGGCATTAAATTGCCTGGTTTATTCGCTTCTTCAACATAAACATTATATGCCCATCTACAACTTTGAGCACAATCTCCTAAATTTGCACTTCTTCCAGATAGAAAATCACTTAAAAAACATCTGCCTGAATATCCAAAACAAATTGCACCATGTACAAACATTTCCGTTTCTAAATCTTCAGGCTTATTTTTCATTATATCTTTTATTTGTTCTTTATTTAACTCTCTTGCTAAAATTACTCTTTTAGCACCATTTTTATACCAAAAATTACTAGTATGATGGCTTACAATATTTGCTTGTGTACTTATATGAATGTCTATATCTGGTGCTTCTTCTTTTAACAATTCTACAATTCCACCATCTGCAACAATAATTCCATCTACTTTTAACTCATTTAAAGTTCTTGCTTGTTCTTTAATCTCATCATATCTGTCATCCCAAGCGAATATATTTATTGTTGTATAAACTTTTTTACCAAGTTTATGTGCATATTCTATAGTTTTATATAAATCGTCATTTTCCATTTCTGCTCTGGTTCTTAATGACAAAGAAGATGTCCCTGCATATATAGCATCTGCTCCATAAAGGAATGCAACCTTTGCTTTTTCAAAAGAACCTGCTGGAGCCAACAATTCTAGTTTTTTCATTATTTTACACCTCATGTAATAATATACCACAAATTTCTTCTAAAATCTACTAAAATCTGCAATAATTTATAAAGCAAAATTTATTCCACGTGCTACAACTGAACTCATATTTTCAATTAGGTCATCAATTTCCTTTGGTGTTACAATCATATTATAATTTACAGGAATTAGAGCATTTTTAATATCTTCATAATTATCTTCTTCTTTTAATTTATTCAAATAATCATTAGACTTTGCTTCCTGTTGTAATTTTTCAATAAATAAATTTAAGCAATCATTTGTTATCGTAGCCATTTCAACAACCATAGGTACACCAATTGCAATCACTGGAATACCTAATGTATCTATGCTTAATTCTTTTCTAGTATTTCCAACACCTGCACCGAGGAGTTATTCCTGTATCAGCAATTTGAATTGTGCTACTAATTCTCTCTATACTTTTTGAAGCTAAACTATCTATTACAATTAACATTTTAGGTTTCGTATTATCTACAATTCCTTTTATTATTTCCAATGTTTCTATTCCAGTTGTTCCTAGAACACCAGGAGATATTGCACTTACAGGTCTTGTACCTTCTTCTAAATATTGAGGAGCATATTTTAATAAATGCCTTGTCACATCTATATATGATATTACCTTTGGTCCTAGTGAATCTGGAGTTACATAGGCATTACCAAGTCCTACAACTAGTATATCATCTTCAGCTCCAATATGAACTGATATTAGCTCCTTTAATTCATTAGTTACAACCTCTGCTGCTTTTTGAATTTCATTTTCCCCAGCTATTTTTAAATTTTTCACATCTATTGTTATATACATTCCTTTAGGCTTACCTAAAGCATTCTCTCCTTCTTCGTTTAATATTTTTACCCTTGATGTTTTTATATTTTTTGAAACTTCACTTTGCTCTGTTTCTATTCCAGGAATTTCATCTTCCAAATTATTTGCCTTTCTATACATATCGCGTCTTTCATCCGCTAAATCAGTTCTAAAATCTATCATCATTCTCTACCTCCTATAAAATATAGATATTTCTTCGAAGTGCGGGTCGCCCAAGTCCGCCGACCCCTACAAATCAAAATAAAAATATTATTATAATTCTTTATTACTATTTATTTTTTGAAAATTTTATTTTTTTATTCAAAATTTACTTTTATTTTTCTACAATATATGATAAAATATGTTCATTAAAATTTTATTGTATACTAAGGAGGATATATATGGAATTAAAAAGATGTGAGCGTTGTGGTTGTTTCTACGCTTCAGAAGCCAATGTATGTTGCAATTGTCAACCTAAAGATAATTTAGAAATTTTAAAATTAAACAATTATATTGAAAAATATGGAAACAACTATTCTTTGGATGAACTTTCTGTTTCTACAGGAATTTCTGTAAAGAATTTAAATAGATTCATAAATGATAATGGAATAAATGTATCTTTGTAACAATAATTGTAATGGTCGCATAGAATGCGACCATTTTTATTTTTTCCAAAATATTGAAGTATACATAAAAAAGTGATATAATTATATATGTATAACTTTAACCACTTCCTTGCGTGACATCTATTGTTTATGCAGGAATACAAAATTTTCAAGGAGGTAACTATTATGTTACAATTAAGTTACAAGCTAATCAAGGCAATCATCGAGATGCTGAAGCGTCTTATCCGGCTGAAAAGATGGACCGACGCTGTTTCGGATGACTCTTTTAACGAGATGGCAAAGCAGAGTTTAAACAGCATAATTTGCTACATCTTGGCATGTTTTGCTGAAGAAGCAGGAGAATACATTGATTGGACTCGCTTTCCGAAATATGCTCTTTATAGGGCATTTGAGAAAACCTATGTGGTTTTCAACACTCCGAAAGCTAAGTATCTTGAAATTTTTCAAATGGGAAACATTTCCCCCTCTGAATTTTCAAAAGCAGCAAAACGCAAAATCTCTGAAATTGTAGATCCTGCATTTTCCGAGTTTTTATGCGAGTCTTTAGGGACTAGAGAAGAACACATCTTTAAGGCAGCCACCGCAATTGCAACGAAGATTGAATTACTGCAGTTGCACGCAAAGTGTGAACCCAGCAAATATGATCAAAAGTCCAATTACGTTGCTGATGACATGGTAAAGTACCATGACATTCCTGGCTTTAAAGAAGTGGCAAATCCTAACGGCGATTTATTCAAGCTTTTGCAATTCATTTCGGACTCTTATTTGCGCCACCATACTAGATGGTGTGAACTCGGCTATGTACAGCCTTGCACAATTCTTGGGCACCTGTACTCAACCGCTGTATTGGCGTATTTTATGAGTTTGGAGGAACATCCTGAAGATGAAGTTCTTGCAACCAAGCGCTACTTTATGGGTATATTCCATGATGTAGCTGAAGCCTGGACAACAGACCTTCCTTCTCCTATTAAAGACTATATCAAAGGTCTTAGGGGAGCATGTGAACTCTTTGAGGATAAGGTACTTGAGGACAACATTTATAGCAAAGTTCCTAAATTCCTTGCCGACAAGATTCATGAGGTAATGTTTGAAGAATCTCAAAACATTGTGCAACACAAGGCTCTTATTAAAGGTGCTGACTATCTGTCTGCCGACACAGAGTGCTGGTTGCAATATCAACTTGGTTCTCGCGATCCATATTTCATTGGCTCACTTATGCGTCGAAAAAAAGGAATCGCTAACGGATCAGTAGCACTTACTCCGCTTTGTGGTCAACTCAGACACTACTTCCTTAAATTCAGTCGTGATTTGAAATTGGAAAAGCCCGTTGAATTTGATTATATGTCAGATGAAGAATGGGCTAAAGAAATCGAAGAATGCATGAGGCAATGTTTGAATGTGAATTGATTATGTAATTTAATTTAACTTTCTCCCTCCCCCGCTTGGGGTCAGGGAGTTTTCTTTGTTAAAATTGTACTTATTTTATAATAGCTAATATATATAATTTTTTAAATTCACTCCCAACTGCATAATAGGCTGTATGCCGAAATTTACTTTCGTAATTTCTGCTACAGCCTATAATTTGTCGGTCCCCACATCCGTTCATTTAAAAAATTATATATATCATCTACTATAGTTTTAATACAAAACATTATTCATTTAATCCAATATGTTTTCTTGTCATTTCTAAAAGATTTAATTTAGTAAAACCAATTACTTGAGTTTTGCTTCTATCATTTCTTAGCTCAGTTTCAAGTAATTCTTCTATTCTTTTTTTATTTTCAGACAATTTCATATCTATGTAATCTATTACAACTATTCCACCAATATCTCGAAGTCTTAACTGTTTTGCAATCTCCTTTGTTGCCTCTTTATTTACTGTATATACTGTTTGTTCCAAATCTTTGGTACCTATATATTTCCCTGAATTCACATCTATTGCAGTAAGTGCTTCTGTTTTATCTATTGTTATAAAACCTCCACATCTCAACCAAACTTTTCTATTTTGTATCTTTTCCATCTGTGAAGTTAAACAGTATTCTTCTATTAAATCTTGATTGTTATGTAATTCCACTTTTATACTTAAATTATTTATTTCTTTTAGGGTTTCTACAATTTCTTCATAACTTTCGCTATCATTTACAATAACTTTATCTATCTTTTTTTCTATCATATCTATAAATAATTTTTTTAATATTCCATCATTTTTATGTAATAATGTTGGGAATTCTTTGGCTGTATCTTTTGCAGTTTCAATCTTTTTCCATTCTTTTAATAATTTATCAATATCACTTTTTAAAGTAACTTCATCTTTATTTTCACTAGAAGTTCTGATTATTGCTCCGCTTCCCTTTGGTAATAATTTTTTAACTATACTTATTAATCTTACTTTCTCTGCTTCATCTTCTATTTTTTGTGACACAGTTATAAATTCAGCATTTGGCATAAACACTATGTATTTCCCTGGTAAACTTATATGTGTAGATACCCTCGCCCCTTTTTTATTTGTGCTATCTTTTTTTACCTGCACTAATATTGGCATACCTATGCTTATTATTTGTTTTATGTTTTTTAAATTGTTATTTTGTTCTTGGATGCTAGACTGCATCTCTACGGATTTAACATCTATCTTAGGCAATATATCTTTCAAATGTATAAAAGTATTTCTTTTTTCTCCTATATCTATAAAAGCAGATTGCATTCCTGGTAAAACATTTTGAACTTTTCCTAAATATATATTTCCTTCAGTTTTAGCATTTTCTTCGCTTTCTTCGTACTTTTCAACTACAGTTCCATTTTCTAATAATATTATTGTTTTTACATTTTCTTGCTTATTAACTATTATCTCGTACATTTCTATTTCTCTCCCATTTGCGGGCGATTAAAATCGCCCCTACATTTTCCTTTTTTTCTTATTTTAAGGACGACCAACGGTCGCCCCTACTAATTAAATTTGTTCATTGCAATATCAATCCCATTTTTTAAAATCTCTTCTACAGCAAGAGTAGCTTTACTTACACCATCATTTAATAATTGTTTATCTTCTTCATCTATTGGTCCTATAACATATTCCATTAAAGGAACATCAACAGTTGGCATTCCTATCCCCACTCTTATTCTTGCAAAATCCGTGGTTAAAAGGCAATGCACAATGGATTTTACTCCATTATGAGTGCCAGCACTTCCTTTTTTTCTTATTCTTATTTTTCCGTACATCCGTATCTATATCATCATATATTACTAATATATCTTCCAAATCTATTTTATAAAAATTTTTTATAGCTAATATACTTTCGCCACTTAAATTCATAAAAGTTTGTGGTTTTAGCAAAATTACTTTTTTTCCTTCTATCATGCCAGAGCCATATAAACCTTTAAAATTACTTTTGGTAACATCTATTTCATATTTTTTTGCGAGTTCATTTATAACATTGAATCCCATATTATGTCTAGTATTTGCATAATCCGCTTCCGGGTTTCCTAGTCCTACTATTAAATACATTTTTATCATCCTTTGTTTATTATTAGCGGGCAGACACAGGGCCTGCCCCTACAATATATTTATTAAATTTATTTATATAAATAATTTTGTGGGTTTTGTACAACTCCGTTTTTTCTTATTTCTAAGTGTAAATGTGGTCCTGTTGAATTTCCTGTTGAACCAACAAGTCCAATTAGTGTATCTTTCGTAACCTCTTGACCTTTTGATACACATATTTTACTACAATGACCATAATATGTTTTAATACCATTTCCGTGGTCTATTATTATTAAATTTCCATATCCGCCATACCAGCCTGTAAATTCAACTGTTCCCTTACTACAAGCGTGTATTGGTGTTCCTGTAGCTGCACTTATATCTATTCCTTGATGACTTCTTCCCCATCTTGGTCCAAACCTGTATGTTACAACTCCAGAAACTGGCTTAGATAATATTATTCCATCTATAATACTATCACAATTAGATATTATCTCTGTGTCTAAATTAACCTTTGCAACTGACATATCTATAGATTGTATGTTTTCTAAATCTGATGTAAATATTTCTTCTACACCAATTTTTAAATCTAATACGCCTGCAAATTCATTTTTTAATTCTTCAACAACCTGCTTTGCCTCTTCTAATGTAGATACATATTGAGGTTGTTCATTTTCCACTTTTATAGCATATAATTTATATGTTACAGAAGATTCTTCTTTTACTTTTTGCAAAACACTGTTAGTAGAATCTTCCATCTTCCAAGCTACTAAATTTAGTTCATATTTAGGTAAATCTTTTACCTCTATAAATGCTATATTTTCATCTTGTGTGTTTATATAATCATTTACAATTTGTTCTACTTTCTCTTTACTTGTTACATAGCCAATTGTTTCTTCCCCTATTGTTACTTTATACATTGGCTTATATTTAGATATAAACATTATAAATACCAAAACCATTGCAACAACTGTTATCTTTAGTGTATTTGTTATATAATATATTGTTGCTCTCCTAAAAATAATTATCCTCTCCTTTGATATTTTTTCGTGTCGCACATTCTATTATAGCACATTTTTCATATAAAGGCAAATTTTAGAATTAGTTCATATGTTAATACTAAGAATAAATATATATTATTTTGTGATTTCATTTAAATTCTATTCGTATAACTTGTATTTAAGTCCAGTATTTCGCTTTTTGCTATCTGTATTTTTTATCATAAATTCTATTATATTTTTACTTCCAATTACAATTAACATTTTCTTTGCTCTTGTTATTCCTGTATATAATAAATTCCTTGTAAGTAGCATTGGTGCTGATTGTGATAGTACTATTAGTACAACATCAAACTCACTTCCTTGAGATTTGTGTATAGTTATTGCATATGCATGTTCTAATTGCTCTAAATCTTGAAATTGATACCATGCAACCTTTTCATCATCAAAAACTACCTTTATTTGCTTTTCTTCTTCATTTATATTACTAATTATTCCAAATTCTCCATTAAATATACCAGAACCAAATTTTTGCTCTCCATCTTTTTTCTCCCACATTATGTCATAATTATTTTTTATTTGCATAACTCTATCTCCAACTCTAAATACCCTATCTCCAATTTGTTTTTGTTTGGAGAATTCATGTTCTGGGTTTAAAGATTGTTGTAATAGTTTATTTAATTCTTTAGTTCCAAGTGCTCCTTTTTTAGTTGGTGTCAACACCTGAATATCAGAAAAGAAATTATAATCTCCATATTTTTTTAATCTTTCTTTACACAAAGACACTACATTATATTGTATTTTCTCTTGACTCACTTCATTTATATAAAAGAAGTCATCATTTAAATTCTCCCATTCTTCTTTTTCTAACTCTTCTTTTTTAACAAAACCTTTTCCATTATTTACATTGTGTGCGTTTAATACTATTTTACTTTGTGCTGCTTGTCTGAAAATTTTATTTAATGTAACTGTTGGAATTCTTTTTGATTCTATTATATCTTCTAATATATTTCCGAGGACCAACTGATGGTAACTGATTGCTATCTCCAACAAATATTAGTTTTGTTCCTAAATATATACCTTTTAATAGATAATTCATTATAAATACATCTACCATAGACATTTCATCTATTATTATAACATCTGCATCTATTGGTGCTATGTCGTAATCTACATTTGCAATTTTTCCTTCTTCTTCTATCTTTCCTATTTCTAACAATCTATGTATAGTTTTTGCTTCTTCTCCTGTAGTTTCTGTCATTCTTTTAGCTGCTCTTCCTGTTGGAGCACACAAAACTACTTTCATCTTCTTCTCTTTATACATCTCTATTATAAACTTTATTATCGTTGTTTTTCCAGTTCCGGGGCCTCCTGTAATTACGGAAACATTATTTTCATTAACTTGCTCTATTGCCTCTTTCTGTTTATCTGAAAGTTCTTTCTTTAACATTCTTTCTTGAATTTTTAGAATTTGTTTCAAATTACCTATTCTCTTTATGTTTTTTGAAGAATTTAATGTAATCAGCTTTTCTGCTATGTTTTGTTCTGCCTTATAAAATGAATATAAATATACCCATTCTTCTTCTCCTCTTTTTTCTACTGCTATTTCTTCTTTTCCCTTTAAGTTTATTATGCAATTTTCTATATTTTGTTCTTCTGCATTTGTAAGAGCTTTCACAAACACTATAAGGTTTTCTTTTATGACACAAGTATTTCCATTATTTGCCAAACTATATTTTATAGCACTTTCTATTCTTTTATCATTATCACTTGCGATTCCTAAATCCATCGCCATTTTATCTATTTGCTTAAAATCAACACCATAAGTTATATCTAATAACACATAAGGATTTTTCTCAATTTCTTCTATTGCATTTACTCCCAGTTTTTTATATACCTTCTGGCTGTTTGATGCACCAATACCAAATCTTTCTAAAAATCCTACAATTTGCCACATCTCCCATTTTTCATTAAATTCTTCTGCAATTTCTACTGCTCTTGTTTCAGAAATTCCTTTTATTTGAGCTAATCTGCTAGGCTCATACTTAAATATTGAAATTGTTTCATCTCCAAATGTATCAACTATTCTTTTTGCAGTTGCAGGTCCTATTCCTTTTATTATTCCACCAGCTAGGTATTTCTCAAGTGCTCCTAATGTTTTAGGCATTACCTTTTCAAATGTATCAATTTTAAATTGTGTTCCATAATCTGGATGTTCTACATATTTACCAAATAATTTTAAACTATCTCCAATATCTATAAATGGTAAATACCCAACAACTGTAATCTCTTCCTTATCTGCGGTATCTAATACTGCTATTGTGTAACTATTAACATCATTTTTGTATATTATTTCTACAATTTGTCCTTCTAATTCCAACACTTTTTCCTCTTTCAAAGTTTTTTTAGAATTATATCACATATATTTTTTTGTGTAAATGTGATTGTTTTATCTATTTTTTTGTAATATAATGTACAAAGATTAAAAAATAATCAATATATAGTTGAAAGGAATAATAATTATGAAAAAAAATGTTGATGTTGCTATTATAATGGGTAGTGATTCTGATTTACCTATTATGAAGGATGCTGCTAAGTTTTTAGACGACTTTGGTATAAGTTATGAAATAACTGTTTTATCCGTTCATAGATGTCCTGCAGAAGCATTTGAGTATGCAAATGAATTAAAAGAAAATAATGTTAAAGTTATTATTGCAGGTGCTGGAGGAGCAGCTCATCTACCTGGTATTTTTGCAGCACTTGTTCCTGTTCCAGTAATAGGCGTGCCAATTAAATCAAAAACTTTAGATGGTGTTGATTCTTTATATTCTATAGTTCAAATGCCATCAGGAATACCTGTTGCAACTGTTGCTATAAACGGTGCAAAAAATGCAGGAATTCTTGCAGCTTCTATCTTAGGAACTGCAAATCCAGATTTAAAGTCTAAATTGATTGATTATAAAGCAAGTATGAAAAAATCCGTTTTAGAGAAAAATGATAAATTACATGATATAGGTTATGAAGAATATTTAAAGCAAATGTAGGAGGTTTTATTATGAAGAAAATTAGTAGCGGAAAAGTTAGAGAAATTTATGAAGTAGATGAAGATAAACTTATGTTAGTTGTATCTGATAGAATATCTGCTTTTGATGTTATACTACCAACTAAGGTAGAAAATAAAGGAAAAGTTTTAAATAAAATTTCAGCATTCTGGTTTGACTATATAAAAGATATTATTCCAAACCATGTTATTTCAACTGACTTAAAGGATTTTCCAGAGGAATTCCAATTACCTGAATTTGAAGGAAGAAGTATGCTTGTTAAAAAACTAAAAATGCTTCCTATTGAATGTATTGTTAGAGGATATATAACAGGATCACGGGTGGGCAAATTACCAAAAATCAGGTACAGTTTGTGGAATTAAACTACCAGATGGTTTACAAGAATCTCAAAAACTACCTGAACCAATATTTACACCAACAACAAAAGCAGCTGAAGGGCACGATGAAAATATTAGTTTTGAAGAAGTTTGCAATTTAATCGGAGCAGATTTAGCAAACGAAGTTAAAAATAAAACTATTGAAATATATAAAAAATGTGCTGATTATGCTTTAACTAAAGGAATTATTATTGCAGATACGAAATTTGAATTTGGATTAGATGAAAATGGTAATTTATGTATAGGAGATGAAGTTTTAACACCAGATTCTAGTAGATTTTGGCCTTCAAGTGATTATGAAGTTGGTAAGTCTCAAAAAAGTTTTGATAAACAATATTTGCGTGATTGGTTAAAACAAAACAATTGGACTGCAGAAAATCCAAAACCAATTCCAGAAAATGTAATAACTACTACTACTGCAAAATACATCGAAGCATATGAACGTATTACTGGAAAGAAATTTTAGTATAAAAAATGATTTAAAATACATAAATAGAAACAATAATAAGAAATAAAACAATTCGGCTACATTACAAAATTAAAGAAATTCTAATTTGATTTTATGGCACCCTTCCGCGATTACCGCGAACTCTTTCCATAAAATCTGCATAAGAATTTCTAAAATTTTTCCATTTGCATTCATTGTTTTATTTCTTATTATTGTTTTTTTATTTATTTACTATTTCTTTTTTAGGTACAAACCAAGTTTGGAAAAGAATTAGTATAGTACTAGGCATTTTAAATCAAAAAAGCGGAGGTATACATTTAGTACATTGAGCATTTTTTGATTTAAAATAACGACGTAATATGCTAATTATTTTTCAAACGCCCCTCTTTGTTTTACTGCTTCATATACTACAATTCCTGCTGATACTGATGCATTTAGTGAAGTTATTTTTCCCTTCATTGGTATTTTTATTAGTAAGTCGCAGTTTTCCTTCACAAGTTTGCTTATTCCAAATCCTTCGCTTCCTATTACAATACATATTGGTCCTTTTAAGTCTTGATTATAGTATTCTGTATTTGTTTGCATATCTGTTCCAATTACCCAAAGACCTTGCTCTTTTAAATACTTTATTGTTTCGTTTAAGTTATTAACCCTTGTAATTTTCATATGCTCTACAGCACCTGCTGAGGTCTTACTTACTGTTGCATTAACACTTGCTGCTCTTCTTTTTGGTATTATTATTCCATGAACTCCTGCAGTTTCTGCTGTTCTTATTATTGAGCCTAAATTGTGTGGATCTTCTATTCCATCTAACATAACTATAAATGGATCTTCGTTTCTTTCTTTAGCTAAATCTAATATATCTTGTACCTCGCAATAATTGAAAGGTGGAACTATTGCAATAACTCCTTGGTGATTTTTAGTTTCAGACATCATGTCTAATTTTGCTTTTTCTACTTCTACTATGACTATTCTTCTTTCCTTCGCCATTGCAATTATTTTGTTTATTGAGCCATGTTTTTCTCCATTTTGTATAAGTATTTTATTTATATCTCTATCTGATGCAAGTAATTCTAACACTGAGTTTCTTCCCTCTATTATGTCTTCATATGCTTTAGACTCTTTTTCCTTGCTTTCCTCATATTGTTTTTTAAATGGCTTATTTGTTTTTTTATTGTTATAATTTTTATTCATTTTGAGTTCTCCTTTTTAGTATGTCTTTGAAGCTCGGGTCGCCTAAGGACGCCGACCCCTACACATATATTATTCACATTTCTTTTCAATTCACAAATGAAGTTTGAAAAGAATTAGTATAGTGCTAGGCATTTTAAATGAGAAATACCGGAGGTGTACATTTGTACATTGAGGATTTTCTCATTTAAAAAACGTAAGCAATATGCTGATTATTTTTCGAACTTCTAATAACCTGGTTTTTCTAATAATATAAACATATTTCTCTTATATTCTTCTACCCCTGGTTGATTGAATGGATTTACTCCTAAAATATTACCTGAAATCGCACATGCTTTCTCAAAGAAATATATCAATTCTCCAATAGTCTCAGCATTTAATTCATCTATACTTATCATTATATTTGGAACTCCACCAGATACATGTGCTTTTATAGTTCCTTCCATTGCCTTTTTATTAACATAATCTAATGTTTTTCCAGATAAATAATTTAATCCATCTAAATTATCTTCATCAGATTTTATTGTTATATCTACTAAAGGTTTTTCTATATTTATTACTGTTTCAAACAAACTTCTTCTTCCATCTTGTATATATTGACCTAATGAATGTAAATCTGTTGTAAATTCAACTCCTGCTGGAAATATTCCCTTTTTGTCTTTACCTTCACTCTCTCCATATAATTGTTTCCACCATTCTATCATATAATGCATTTTAGGTTCATAACTAACTAATATTTCTGTAGTCTTTTCATTGTTATATAATATATTTCTTGCAACTGCATACTTATAGCATTCATTATATTTTAATTCTTCATCTAAATATTTATCCTCTGCAGCCTTTGCTCCCCCCATCAATTTATCTATATCTATTCCTGCGACTGCTATTGGAAGTAGTCCTACAGCTGTTAATACTGAATATCTTCCACCAATATTATCTGGTATAACAAATGTTTCATAGCCTTCTTCATCTGATAGTGTTTTTAATGCTCCTCTTGCTTTATCTGTTGTTACATATATCCTTTTTCTTGCTTCTTCTACACCATATTTTGTTTCTAATAACTCTCTAAACATTCTAAATGCTATTGCAGGTTCTGTTGTAGTTCCAGACTTTGATATAACATTTATAGATATATCTTTATCTCCAATGTATTCTATCATTTCATTTATATAGTTAGGACTCATATTGTTTCCTGCATATAGTATTTCTGGTTTTTTACTTCCAAATGTATTTGTAAGTGCTTCTATAACAGCTCTTGCACCTAAATATGAACCACCTATACCTATACTTACAAAAACTTCTGAATCATTTCTTATTTTTTTAGCTGCTTGTTTTATTCTTTCAAACTCTTGCTTATCATAATTTGTAGGTAGCTCTATCCATCCTAAAAATTCATGCTCATCATTTGATTTACTATGTATATTGTTATGTATATTTTTTACTTGTTCTGCATATTTTAATATTTCTTCTTCCTTAATTCCAGTATTCTCTAAATTTAATTTTAACATAATAATACCTTCTTTCTTTTAAATTGAGTTAATTATATATTATTAAAATTTGTTTATCAACTGTTTAATTAAATTTATTTCAGAACAAAAGAGCAGAGTAGTGCAATCCAGCAAAAAAATGCACATATAAATGTGCATTTTTGTTTTATTCATTATTTATGCTGCTTCATTACCTTCATCTGGTGTTGGTAGTTCTACAGGCATTTGTGAAGATAATCCGCTTTTTAAATATTCTACAAGTTCTTCTACTTCATCTTCTTCAAGGTCAAGGTCTTTTGCAATACTTTTTAATGTATTAATATTTTTATCTAAGTAATTTACTACATTAGTTGTTATTTTGGTTTGTTCATCACTTGGAATATTTTGAGCATCAATTGAATTACTTGATGTTAATTTATCAATTTTTACAGATGCCTCTTTTGCTTCAGCTTCCAAATTTAATGTTATTTTCATTTGATCTAATAATTCAGCATGGAATTTCATGTTTACTCTTTCGCTTGAATCTGTTGAATCTGTATCAAGAGTTAATTCCATTTTTACTCCTTGTATATCTGTAGATAATTTTGTTGAATATTTGTTATCACCTTTTTTAGTTTCTTCAACATTTAATATAGTCATTTCTGATCCATCTATTTTAACTTTTAATGCTGCGTTTGTTGTATCTCCATCTTTTATAGAGTCAATTGTAATTGCATTACTATCTTGTGCAAATTCTAATCTAACTGTTTGATCTTTATCTACATATAAAGTAATTTTATATGTACTATCATCATCACTCTCTGTATTTTCTAATTCAGATACCATTGAATTTAATAAAGTTTTAACTTGAGATTTTGTTATTTTCATTGATGTTTCTCCAGATATTTTTACAAGTTTATTTACTTTATCAACGATTAGGCTTAATATATCATCATCCTCTTTTAAGGCTTCTAATACATTTGTTAAGAATTCCATTGCATCATTTCCAGAAATTTTAACAGTATATGCTGTTGTATTTAATTCTTTTCCATTTACTGTTATTTTCTCTTTTTGGCTAGAGAATTTATCTTCTGGTATAGCATCATCTAACGCCTTTTTTACTATATCTGTAATTGCTTTTATTTGGTCATCGCTAACATTTAATAAGTCCATAATTTCATTCATATTTTCTTCAGATATTCCTTTTAAGCTATCTAAATCTAAGCTATCTAAATCTAAACTATCTAAAGTTTCACTGTCTAACATATCTTCCAAATCAATAGTTAAATATTTATCTGTAATATCTTTTACTTTAAATCCAATTTTTGTTTCATTTACAAGAAGTTCAACTGTTCCAACATCGTTTCCATCATATTTTAAATTCATTGTCATATTTGAATTTAAATTTTTTTGGATCAGATTTTGATTCATAATTTATTTCCATTTTGTTTACTATGTTTAATATAGCCTCAGTTTCTTCATCAATTAAATCTTCTCCAAGCTCAATGTTCATAGAGATTTTTCCATTTCCTTCGAATGTGCTATTTTGTTTACTCTTTGCTTTTTCTAACATTTCTGAATAATTAAAGCTTCCTCCTCCTATTGCATATTTTTCCAAATTTTCAAAAAATGCTTTCTTTGGGTTTTTAGTTTTGAATAAATCTGTTGCAAAGTATAATACTGCAAAAACAATTGCTGCTACTAATAAAACAGATACTACTGCAATAATAATTTTTGTTGATTTTTTCATTTTTTTCCTCCTTAAATTTATTTGTGTAAATAATATATGTGGGTCAGTTAAATAGCTGGCCCATATATATTTACACCACATATATATATTATTATATATATAACAACTTTTTAAAAGTTATGCTCTTGGATTTTTTATTGCTGCTTGTGCTGCTGCAAGTCTTGCGATTGGAACTCTAAATGGTGAGCAAGATACATATGTTAATCCTACTTTATGGCAGAATTCAACTGAAGCTGGATCTCCACCGTGTTCTCCACATATTCCAAGTTTTATATCTGGTCTTGTTTGTCTTCCAAGTTTTGCTGCCATTTCAACTAATTTTCCAACACCAGTTTGGTCTAATTTAGCAAATGGATCAGATTCGTAAATTTTCTTATCGTAGTAATCTCCTAAGAATTTACCAGCATCATCACGGCTAAATCCAAATGTCATTTGTGTTAAATCGTTTGTACCAAATGAGAAGAATTCAGCTTCTTTTGCTATTTCATCTGCAGTTAATGCAGCTCTTGGTATTTCTATCATTGTACCAACATGGTATTGTAAGTTAGCATTATTTTCTGCAATTACAGCGTCTGCTGTTTTACAAACTACATCTTTTACATATTTTAATTCTTTTATTTCTCCAACTAATGGTATCATTATTTCTGGAACTATATTTAGTCCTTCTTTATTTACATTTATTGCAGCTTCTATAACAGCTCTTGTTTGCATTTCTGCAATTTCAGGATATGTTACAGCTAAACGGCATCCACGATGTCCCATCATTGGGTTAAATTCGTGTAATCCTTCTACTATATTTTTTAGTTCTTCAAATGTTAATCCCATTTCTTTTGCTAATGCATCTATATCAGCATCTTCGTGTGGAACGAATTCGTGTAAAGGTGGATCTAAGAATCTGATTGTTACTGGGTAACCTTTCATTTCTCTATATAATCCTTCGAAATCTCCTCTTTGCATTGGTAATATTTTTGCTAATGCTTTTGCTCTTTGTTCAGCAGTTTTTGAAACTATCATTTCTCTAATAGCTGCTATTCTATCTGGTGCAAAGAACATATGCTCTGTTCTACATAATCCTATACCTTCTGCTCCGAAATCATATGCATGTTTTGCATCTGTTGGAGTATCAGCATTTGTTCTAACTTTTAATTGTCTATATTTATCTGCCCATCCCATTAATGTTGCGAAATTTCCAGAAACTGTTGCGTCAACTGTTTCTACTCTTTCTCCATAAACATTACCTGTTGATCCATCAAGTGATATAAATTCACCTTCTGTAACTTTTCTTCCATCTGGGAATGTGAAATATCCTTCTTCTTCATTTACAACTATATCTCCACATCCAGCAACACAGCAAGTACCCATACCACGAGCAACAACGGCAGCGTGTGATGTCATACCTCCTCTTACTGTTAAAACACCATTACATACAACCATACCTTCGATATCTTCTGGTGATGTTTCAAGTCTTACTAATACTAAATCTTTTTCTCCTGCTTTGTGTAATTCAACAGCTCTATCGGCTGTAAATACAACTTTACCTGTAGCAGCACCTGGAGATGCAGCTAAACCTTTTGCAACTACTTTTGCAGCTTTTAGTGCAGCAGCATCAAAATTTGGATGTAATAATTGGTCTAATTGTTTTGGCTCAACTCTTAAAACTGCTTCTTTTTCATCTATCATTCCTTCAGAAACTAAATCTACAGCTATTTTTAATGCTGCATTAGCTGTTCTTTTTCCGTTTCTTGTTTGAAGAATATATAATTTTCCACTTTCAATTGTGAACTCTAAGTCTTGCATATCTTTGAAATATTTCTCTAATTTATTTGAATATGTTACGAAATCTTCATATGCTTGTGCATTTGTTTCTTTTAATGTATCTATTGGTTGTGGTGTTCTTATTCCTGCAACAACGTCTTCACCTTGTGCATTCATTAAGTATTCACCAAATAATTTGTTTTCTCCTGTAGCTGGATTTCTTGTGAAGGCAACACCTGTACCACAATCTTCTCCCATGTTTCCGAAAACCATTTGTTGTACGTTTACAGCTGTTCCCCAATCTCCTGGTATATCGTTTAATCTTCTATATGTTATAGCTCTTGGGTTATTCCAGCTTCTAAATACGGCTTTAATAGCTTCATTTAATTGAACTTTTGAATCTTGTGGGAATTCAACACCTTTTTGTGCTTTGTATATTCCTTTAAATGTTTCTACTAATTCTTTTAAATCTGCTGCTGTTAATTCTGTATCTAGTTTAACTCCTCTTTTAGCTTTCATTTCATCTATAGCATTTTCAAACAATGGCTTTGGTATTTCCATAACAACATCACTGAACATTTGAATAAATCTTCTATAGCTGTCATATGCAAATCTTTCATTTTTTGCAGCTATTGTTTGTAATACTTTGTCATTTAATCCTAAATTTAATACTGTATCCATCATACCCGGCATAGAAACTCTAGCTCCTGAACGAACAGACACTAATAAAGGATTTGTTTCATCTCCTAATTTTTTTCCTGTGATTTCTTCTAATTTTACTAATGCAGAATTAATTTGTTCTTGAATTTCATCAGAAATTTTTTCTCCATCAGTATAGTATTGTGTACAAGCCTCTGTTGTAACTGTGAATCCTTGTGGAATTGGTAATCCTAAACTTGTCATTTCTGCTAGGTTAGCTCCTTTTCCTCCAAGTAACTCTTTCATTTTTGCATTACCTTCACTAAAAAGGTATACATACTTTTGACTCATAAAAAAACCTCCTTAAGATTTATATATTTTATTTGAAAACTTTTTTCAAAATGCTTTATCATTATATCATAAATTAAAAAAAAGCAAATAGTTTACAGCAATTTTTTTATTTTTTTTAATATTTTTTTCAAATTCTATTGATATTTTGTTTTTTACATTGTATACTATGTTAGTATTTTAAATCATATATTATTTATACATAGGGGTATAGTGTCAATGGTAGCACATCGGTCTCCAAAACCGCCTGTGAGGGTTCGAATCCTTCTACCCCTGCCAAATTTATTTCTTTTATTTTATATTCTAATTTGTTTTATTTCAAAGGATGTGTTTTAATTGTTTAATCGAATTCCATCTATTTATTCTTATTTTATTATATTTTTTATAATTTGTATTTTAATTGTATTTCTCATGTTTTATCCGAATTCAAATACTCTATCTTATTCTAATAATACAAATGGTGAATTCTGTTGGCCTTTACCCAGCGGTTGTAATAATATAACTTATTACTTTGGATCAAGGCAAAAACCAACACTTGGTGCATCAAGTTACCATTCAGGATTAGATATTGCAGCAAATGAGCGGTACGCCAATATTTGCAACCCTCTCTGGAATTGTAACTTATGTACGGATTTAATGGTTCTGGCGGGTATACAGTAATTGTTGAAGGAAATAATGGATTTTCTTTTATGTATTGCCATATTTCTCCTACATTTTTAGTATATGTTGGTCAAACTGTATCTGCTCGGAGAAATGGTTGCTACAGTCGGCCCTAAGAATGTATATGGTGTTTATAAAAATCCCTATAAAGATTCTTTAGGTAATCCAACAAATGGTGCAACAACAGGTCCTCACTTGCATTTCACATTAAAAAAAGACGGCAAAGCCGTCAATCCATTAAATTATGTTAGTTACATATCTTCGTTATCATCATCTTCATAGTCATCATCACATTCATCACAATCGCAATCATCACAGTCTTCGCAGTCACAGTCATCATCGTAATCTCCGTGGCAACAAGAACAATCATGTTCTTCGTTCCAATCTAATTCTATTGTATTATTACATTCTGGACATACTATTTCATTTTTTAATTCATCATAGTCTACTAAAAAATCATGATTACAATATGGGCAAGATATTTCGAAATCTCCCTCTTCTTCATATATATCTTTTTCTATTGTAGACAATCTTCTATCTAGTTCTGCTTGGTTTTGTATTAGCTTTTCTACTCTCTTTTCTGCAGTTTCTTGAATACTTTCAATTTCTTCTAAAAATGATTCTAATAAACTAAATACTTGTTGTTTTGCAAATTCTAAATTGTTAGAATCTTGTATATTGTCTTCCAATTCCTTCATAATTTGCTTACATTTATTTGTTATATCTGACATTTTGCGCCTCCCTGTTTATATAAAATTTACGGACGAGCAATGCTCGCCCCTACAAATAATTATTCACTATTCACTCTTAACTATTCACTGGGTATCCGCTACGTAGCTAATCTCCCCTTATATTCTTTCCATGTATTCCCCAGTACGTGTATCAATTCTAATAACATCACCTGTGTTAACAAATAATGGAACATTGATTGAATAACCAGTTTCTAGTTCTGCAGGTTTAGTTGCTCCTGTTGATGTATTCCCACTAAATCCTGGTTCTGTATATTTAACTTCTAATTCTACAAATATTGGTGGTTCGATTGCAAATACATTTCCTTTAAAAGACAATATTTTTACATTCATATTTTCTTTTAAGTATTTTAATGTATCTCCCAAATCTGCCTTATTAAGTGGAGTTTGTTCATATGTTTCATTATCCATAAAATAATATAAATCTCCATCTGCATATAAATATTGCATTTCTTTCTTTTCTATTTCTGCACCTTGTAATTTTTCTGATGGGTTAAATGTTCTTTCTAATACTGAACCATTTATTACATTTTTTAACTTTGTTCTAACAAAAGCTGCTCCTTTACCTGGTTTTACATGTTGAAATTCAACAACTTTATATACTGAACCATCTAACTCAAATGTTGTTCCGTTTCTAACATCTCCTGCCATATATACTTCTGCCATAAAAATTCCTCCATTTATTTAAATTATTTGGGTACTATTCTGCACCCCATACATTATCTGTTATATTTTACTATACATTACCATAAATTGCAAGTGTTTTATGTGATTATTATGAATAAAGTTGGGCACAGTGATATATGCGGATTGACGTTAGTCTGTTCCCTACATGTATTCTAAATTATAATATAATTCTTATCAGATTTGGTTAGTGGTTCTCCTCCTTTTTTTCCTACTAAAACTGTATCTTCTATTCTAACTCCAAATTCGCCTGGTATATATATTCCTGGTTCATCTGTTACAATCATATTTTCTTTTAATATATGCTCTTTTCTAGTATTTATAAAAGGTAATTCGTGTATTTCTAATCCTGTTCCATGTCCCAATCCGTGTACTAAATCAAATTTATTTATTTTGAAATCGTTTACAACCATTTGAGTTATTATTTTTGAATTTTTTCCTTCTGCATATTCTTTTAATGTTAACTCTTGGTTTTTTAACACTAAATCATATACTTTTTTATATTCTTCTTTTACATAGTCTACAAATATTGTTCTTGTCATATCTGAACAATAACCTTTATAAATACACCCAAAATCTATAGTTATAATATCTCCTGGTTCTATTTTCCTATTCGTTGGTACTGCATGTGGCATTGATGAATTTTTCCCTGATGCTACTATTGGTTCAAAAGATATATCATCTGCCCCATTTTCTTTAAAATATCTTTCTATTTCTAAAGCAATTTGTTTTTCTGTTAATCCTTTTTTTATAAATTTTAATAAATGATTAAAACACTCATCTGTTATTTGACATGCCTTTTTAGTAAGTTCTATTTCTTCCTCAGTTTTAACAATTCTTTGTTTCTCTATTAACTTTTCTGTTTCTACTAAATTATTTACTTTATATGTATGCATTATTCTTTTATATTCACTGTATGTTACATAGTCTTCCTCAAACCCTACATTTTCACAAAACATAAAGAAATTTTCATATTCTTCTTTTGATATATTTCTAACATCTGTTACAATTATTTCATCAGCAATTGTTATTACATTATTTACAGCTTCTATATATCTACTATCTGTTATATATATTACTTCCCTTTTTGTAATTAGCAGTGTTCCTTCAGAACTTTTGTCAATCCCTATTAAATAACTTATGTTAATTGGGTTTGATACAATCATTCCTTCTAGATTTAGTGATTTTAGTTGTTCTCTTAAAAATCTAATTTTAGAATTCAAAAAATCCCCTCCTTCATTTTTCGTTTTATAGCAATTAACAATAATATTTTTATGCGTTCGACCCTGAGTCGTTATGTCTTGTATCCAAGCAGAGTGTGTCACGAAAGTTAGTTAAGCCGTATCTTAAACGCCTTGGAGAACAAATAAAAATATTATTGTTAATTGCTATTTATATCTTCCTAAAGTAAATATTGTTAATAATACTGATATAATTGTTTTTTCTGGAATTATAATACATATAAAAGCTGAAATTACCATAAACGGTCCAAAAGATATATATTCATTTTTATTTTTCTTTTTTGATTTCATAACAATTAAACTTATAATACCCGCAACAACAAATGAAATTATAGATACTGATATAGTTAGAGCCACTCCAAAATATAGTCCTAATACTGCTAATAATTTAACATCTCCGAAGACCCATTGCTTCTTTCCCTGCAATTATTCTTCCCAAAATTGCTATAATCCCAAAAATCATAGCGCCAACAATTAAACCTAACAAATAATTTCTTGCAACAAATAAATTATTTGCTCCATAAATGAAAGTAAATATAATTCCGCATTCGAATAATGTAAATGTTAATCTATTAGGAATTATTTTTTCTTTGAAATCAATTATCATTATTGATATTAGTATAGGAATTAGTATCATATATTTTATAAGATCTAAGTTTTCTAGTAATTTTTCTTTTATTCCAAATCTATATAAAACTGTCAAATATAAAGAAACTGTTAAAATTATTGTAAATTTATTTATTTTTAGCTTACTTTTTATAATATCTTTTGAAAATATTTTTTTGTTTTCTACAATTCTTATATTCATCCAATCTATAAATTGTCCGACAATTGCTCCGATAATTAAAAATATACCATAAGTTAAAATATGTACATCTCCTATATACATCTAGTTTCTCTCCTTTTTAGATAAGATTTTATTACCATTTTTTCAAGTGGTCTTTTTATTCTTGTTATTAGTATATCTCTTTTATCTATTGGTTTAGTTAATATTGAGCACATCTTGCATCTATTTGCCCCCACTACATCTGTAAATATTTGGTCCCCTACAACACCAATATTTTCTTCAGATAATTGTAGCAACTCTTTTGCTCTCATAAATCCGCTTTTTAAAAGGTTTATGAGCAAAATATAGATATGGTAAATCTAATTTTTTTGCCACTTTTTCTACCTTTTCTAATTTGTTTGTATTAGATAATATACACATTTTTATGCCATTTGCTTTATTTTCATCACACCACTCTTTTGTGCCTTCTAATATATTCTTATCATAATCTATTAAAGTATTATCTATATCTAATATCAATCCTTTTATATTATTTTCTTTTAAAAAGTCTTTTGTTATTTCTAAAATATTATTTAAATATTTCTTTGGATAAAAAATCATAGTTAGTCTCCTTTTCCATTATATTATCAATATCTTAAATGTTTGTCAATTTTATTTGCAAAAAATTATTTCTTAATATATAATTCATTTATCAGATATTTTGTCAAAATTTCACAAAAGATATGGGGGTTTTTATGTTTAAATCAAAAACAAATATGAAATTATTTCCGATTTATAAAATGTTCTCTTGGGATTTACTTTTCTATTATTCTATAAGTTTCTTATTCTTAACCCAAGTTAAAAATTTCTCTGCGGGAGAAGTAGTATCTGCAGATTCATTTTACATATTTTTTAAAATGTTTGTACAATTTATTTGTATTATTCTTATTGATAAATTAGGTAAAAAGAATTGTTTAATTGCTGGGAACATTCTAGTTGCACTTAGTGTGTATATAATTATAATAGCCAATAGCTTCTCTCATATACTTATTTCGTTTTTTGTTATGGCTTTAGGTTATAGTTTTAAAGAATTATGTGAATCTTCCTTATTATACAACTCTATTCCCACATGTGAAAAGAAAAGAAACATCTTTGCAAGAATAGATGCCAAAGGTTCTTCACTATGGTACATTGCAGATGGACTAACATCAATAATTGCAGGATTTTCTTATGTTATCAATCCATTTTTGCCCATGTATTTTTGTATAGGTTGTTCAATTATATCTGCAATAATATGTTTTAATTTTGATGATGATAATAATGTATCTGATTCTAATTCTAATCTGGATACAGATAATGAATATTCTATAATAGGAATTAAAGAATATATTAAAGACATAAGATATTCGTTTAAATTTATTTTTAAATCTAGAAGACTTCGTGCTTTACTTATCTTTTCAGTTTTATTTTATAGTATATTAAATATATCTTCAACTCTTAGAAGTAGTTTACTTGTAGATTTGAATGTTCCAGCTCAGTATTTTGGAATTATTGCTGCTATTTATCAAACTATTGCAAGTATTTCTTCTAGAAAACAAGAATGGTTCCATAACCATTTTAGAAATAAAATGTTAGCTTTTTTTAGTATGAGTATGTGTTTATTATTTATATCTGCTGGTATTGTAGGATTGATTGGCAATAGTTCTTCAATATTCATTATTTTAATACTTTACTCTATTCACTATATATGTAAAGGACCATATCATACTTTAATGGACAAATACTTAAATAGTTTCTCTACAAAAGAAATTAGTAGCAAAATATTTTCTGCAAGATCTCTACTTATAAGTATTTTTAGTACAATTATATTGCAAATCGCATCATTTATATTAGACCATTTCTCTACATCTAGTTCTTTGATAATTTTAGGACTTACTTTCTTTGTTGCATTTATACTAGTGCTACAATATATGAAAACTAGAGTAGGTTTAAAACCTGAAGAATATAAAAAGTCTGATATAGAATATGTAAAAGTAAAATAGTAACAAATGGGACGTGGTAAAAATATTTTAATTTACCCTGTCCCATTTACTTTCTTAATTTACTGCTCTCATTTCTTTTATCATCATATCTGCAAATACTGCATAGCCTTGTTTTGGATTGTTTACAAGAACGTGTGTTACTGCTCCTATAAACTTGCCATTTTGTATTATTGGTGATCCACTCATTCCTTGTATTATTCCCCCTGTTTTTTCTAATAATTTCTCATCTGTTACCTCAATTAACATACTTTTATTATCCGAATTATTATTTTTATAAATCTTTTTTATTTCTATTTCGTATTCATTTCTTACACCATTTTCTAAACTGCATAAAATTGTTGCTTTGCCTATGTCTATTTCGTTTCTTAATGCAACTTCCATTTCTTCTGAAGTATCTATATTTAATTTGCTTACATCATCAATTACACCGTATATTCCTAAGTTTGTATTTTTTGTAACCTGTCCTATTGCACTATTGTTTGTAATAGTTCCTCTGATTTCACCGTGGTGTTCCTTTTTGCCCTTTTACAATTGACAATATATTCGCTGATACTATTTCTCCTTTTGCAATTGTTATTAGCTTTTCTGTATCTATATCTAATATTCCGGTGCCCTAACGCTGCAATCTTTTTAGTTTTTGGCTCATAATATGTTACAGTACCAACCCCTGCTGCTGTATCTCTTACCCATAAACCTAACTTATATTCATTGTTTGTTGTTTTTACTGGAGTAATATTTGTTTGATATTGTTCTCCTTCTCGTACATATTTAATATTTATTTCGTTTCCTTTTGAATCGTTCACTTTTTGTACTAAATCTGCAGTACAAGTAATTGTTTCTTCATTCAAAGATATAATTCTATCTCCCTCTTCAATTCCTGTTTTTTCATATGGTTTTTCTCCATTTATTTCGCTCATTCCAACAACTAATACCCCATCTGTATATAGCTTTAGTCCAACAGTACTACCAACTGGAACTACTGTTGCTTTTGGAATAACATTAACACTCACTTCTTTTAGTGGAATTGCATTAAATAAACTTAATTCAACTGTATATTCTTTGGATGCTTCAATATTATCTGTAGTAGATACAGTTTGTACTACATTATAATCTGTTTTATTATTTTTTATATTTGCAGTTACTCCTGCAATATTTCCTAAATTTAATTCTTCATTTTTAAATAGAATTACATTATTTGGAATTGCAGTAATATTAGTAACATACATTAGTATTACTAACAAAAAAAATATAATCGGAATAATTTTTTTATTTTTCATAATAAACCTCGTTTTTATTTATTATCACAAATATATTTTTCCCAATTATATTTTTTTTAAAATTGAAATTTTTTCTTGATTTTAAAAATGGACGTGCAATGCACGCCCCTATGATTTGCAATATATTTCTATATTATACAACATATTTACAATCTAATTATTGATTCATTTGTTTTGCAACTTCTTCAGCAAAGTTTTCTTGTTTCTTTTCTATTCCTTCACCTTTTTCAAATCTTGCAAATTCAACTATTTTAGCATTTTTGCTTTCAACTAATTTTTGAACTTTCATATCTGGATCTTTAACAAATGGTTGATCTAACAAGCATATTTCTGAATAGAATTTTCCAATTCTTCCTTGAACCATTTTTTCTGCTATTTCAGCAGGTTTTCCTTCATTCATTGCTTGCGCTTTTAATATTTCCATTTCTTTAGCAACAGCTTCAGCTGGAACTGATTCTCTATCTAAATATTCAGGTCGTGCAGCTGCTATTTGCATACATATATCTTTTGCAAGTTCACTATCTCCAGCGCTTAAGTTAACTAATACACCTATTTTTCCATCTCCATGTATATAGCTTTCTACAAGTCCTGTTGATTCAAATCTTGCAAATCTTCTTATAGACATATTTTCTCCAATTGTTGCTATTTTATTTGTTAATACTTCTGAAACTGTTTTGTCTGATTCTTGAATTGATTTTTGATTTAATAACTCTTCAACATCCTTTGGATTTTGTTTTGCAACTTGTTCAGCAACATTTGCAACAAATGTTCTAAATTCTTCATTTTTAGCAACGAAATCTGTTTCAGCATTAACTTCTACAACAGCTCCAACTTTTTTGTCATCTGTTACATAAGTATATACTAAACCTTCTGCTGCTATTCTATCTGATTTTTTTGCAGCTTTTGCAATTCCTCTTTCTCTTAATAATTCTGCTGCTTTTTCCATATCTCCATCTGTTTCTGTTAAAACTTTTTTGCAGTCCATCATTCCTGCACCTGTTTTTTCTCTTAATTCTTTAACTAATTCTGCTGTTATCATAAAAATACCTCCTAAAATATATTTTAAAAAATAACGGGCGGACACAGGGCCCGCCCCTACAACAATTACAATAAATAATATAATTATTCTTCTGTTGCTGTTTCTGCTGCAACTTCTTCCATATCTGTTGGCTCTGCTGCTTCAACAGCTTGCGCAATTTCTTCTGTAACAGTTTCTACTGTTTCTCCTTGTCTTCCTTCTATAATTGCATTCGCCATTACATCTGTAATCAATTTTACAGCTCTTATTGCATCATCATTTCCTGGTATTGGGTAATCAACATCTTCAGGATTACAGTTTGTATCTATTAAACCTATTATTGGAATATTTAATTTTCTAGCTTCTAATATAGCTATTCTTTCTTTTTTAGGATCAACTATAAACATAACATCTGGTATTTTTGTCATTTCTTTAATACCACCTAAGTTTTTCTCTAGTTTTTCCATTTCTCCTTTTAATTGTATTACTTCTTTTTTAGGTAATACATCAAAAGTTCCATCTTGTTCCATTTCTTCTAATTTCTTTAATCTGTCGATTCTTTTTCTAATTGTTCCAAAGTTTGTTAACATTCCACCTAACCATCTTTGGTCAACGTAGAACATTCCACTTTTAATTGCTGCATCTTTTATGCATTCTTGTGCTTGTTTTTTTGTTCCTACAAATAAAACTGTTTTTCCCTCTTCTGCTTGTTCTTTCATAAATTTGTAAGCTTCATCAATTTTCTTAGATGTTTTTTGTAAATCGATTATATGGATACCATTTCTTGCTTGAAAAATATATTCTGCCATTTTTGGTTCCCATCTTCTAGTTTGGTGTCCGAAATGTACACCTGCTTCTAGTAATTGTTTCATTGCAACTACTGCCATTTTAAATTCCTCCTCTTTGTTTTTCCTCCGCAAAATTTTAATCATTTAAGAACACCATTTTGTTAGGCACAATCTTAAACTAAATAATGCGTGTGATTTTTAACTATAATAGTATAACAAACAAAAAGCATAAAGTCAATATATATTTATTGATTTTATGCTTTTTAGTTATTATTATGGATGAAAGTTCGCCAGAACTTTCTGGAATAACAAGGTTAAGTTTCATTGATTCGTGCCAATGCAAAGCATCGTGTACATATCGAAACTTTTCTTATAATTTCAAACTTCTTTTGCCTTTAAAAATATTTTTTGCTTTTTTATCATATACTGTTCTTTTTTTGTTTAATAATGAATAAACTAATGAAGTTATTGGTACTGTAAATACTACTCCCATACTTCCTGCTAATGCTGATACTGCTTCTATTGCTATTGTTTCTTTATTTATTATTTCTCCAATTGACATATCTGATGCCATAAATAATAGTATTAGCGTTAACGATCCACCTACGTAGGCAAGTATAAGAGTGTTTGTCATTGTTCCTATAACATCTCCACCAATATTCATACCACTTTTCAATAATTCTTTCCAAGTAATATCTGGATTTTTTTGTTTTATTTCATCTAGTGCAGATGCAATTGACATTCCAACATCCATACAAGCACCTAACGCTGATATTAAAATCCCTGCAAAAAATAAATCTCTAAAATTAAATACTAGTTCTTTTGATGCAACAGCTAAAAATAATGCTTCTTCTGTTACACCAGAAATTTTTGCTAATAAGCTGAATATAACAGCTAAAACTCCTGCTGATATAACTCCTCCTGATGTTCCTATTGCCGCCGTTATTGATTTTTTGTTAAATCCTGATATTATTATAAATGTTAATATTATTATTACAACTGAAGTTCCAACAGATAACCATATCGCATTTTTTCCAGCATATATTCCTTTTATCATAATAAAATATATTGCAAATATTGTTACTATCAATCCCAATATTGCCTTTACACCCTGTTTTTTTCCTATTGCCAATATTATTGCAAAAAATACTAAAATCATCAATAATATGTAGTTTTGTCTTATTACTTCATGTATTGTAACTTCTGCAATTATATCTTCATCTATTGTAGCTTGAGCAATTACAGTGTTTCCTTTACTTAATTCATTTCCAACTATTTTATTATCCATATCATAAGTTAATACATATACAGTATCTACCTTTTGCCCTTTATATTTTCCGGTCTTTTATTTGTAAAGTTACATCTTGTAATGTTCTTTCTACTCCTTCTGCTTCCTCTTTTACATAAGACTTTCCAGCACTTACTACTTTTGCCTTTACTTGCACTTTTTCACCTGTTGATACTTCTTGTAACGGTGAAGCTCCTGCTTCAGTAGCAAATGAGCATGTACATACTGAAAACAACATTAAAAATAATAAAAGAACTGTTATTGCCTTTTTCATTTATAATCTCCTTTTTCTTTACGGGCTGTCGAGGACGCCAGCCCCTACAATTATGATTTCTTTGGGTACAGTGTAAATGGAACCACGTTGGTCTATTCCCTACAATCATATTCTGATTGCTCTACCTATCATTCTATTTATTCCATCATCTGCTGAAGCTATTTCTATTCCAGGTCCTCCTGCTAGTATTATTAAATCTCCTTTTTCTAATTTTTTATCTTTTAACAGTTTATCTATTCCCAATTTTAATACTGTTTCTACATCATCCTGTTTCTCAAATAGAAGTGGCTCTACTCCCCAAACTGGAGATAGTTGTTTGTATGTTTTTTCTACTTCTGTTAATGCATATACTGGGCAAGATGGCAATAAACTTGATAATAAATTTGGAGTATCTCCTGTTTGTGTATATGCAACTATTGCTTTAGCATCCATTGTTAATGCTGAATTACATATAGCATAATTTACTTTCCATTCATCTGTTACTTGTGATAAATCATAATCTCTTCTTTTAAACCTACCCCAATATTTAATTGAGCCTTCTATTGCATCAGCTATTTTATTCATAGTTTCAACACATTCTATTGGGTATTTTCCCATTGCACTTTCTCCAGATAGCATTATCGCTCCTGTTCCATCAAATATTGCATTTGCAACATCGCTTACCTCTGCTCTAGTTGGTCTTGGGCTATTACTCATTGATTCTAACATTTGTGTAGCTGTAATAACTATCTTTCCTGCTCTATTACATTCTTTTATGAAATACTTTTGTACTATAGGAACTTGCTCTAATGGTATTTCAACTCCCATATCTCCACGAGCAATCATAACTCCATCTACTACCTTTAGTATTTGTTTAAAATTATCTATTCCTTCTTGATTTTCTATTTTTGCTATTATTTTTATTTTTTGTCCACCATTATCATCTAGCACTTTTCTAACATCTAAAGCATCCTGTGCATTTCTTACAAATGATGCAGCAACATATTCAAAGTCTACTTTTACTCCATCCTTTAAATCTTGTATATCTTTTTCTTTTAAACTAGGCAATTTTACAGAACATCCTGGTATATTTATGCTCTTTCTACTTCCTAATTTTCCACCTTCTACTACTTTGCAATATATATCTTTGTTTTTTACTTCTTCTACCACTATTCCAATTAGTCCATCATCTATAAGGATTTTTGTTCCTACTTTAACATCTTGATATAAGTTTTTGTAGCTTACAGATGTACCATTTACATCTCCTTCGCAATCTTCGTTATATAAAACAAATTTATTTCCTTCTTCTAAGAATACTGGTGCCTCTTTTAATTTTCCTGTTCTTATTTCTGGTCCTTGCATATCTAGCATTAAAGCCACAGGCATATTTAATTCTTCTCTTGCTTGTTTTACTGCATTTATAAACTTTTCTTGATCTGGATATGAACCATGTGAAAAGTTTATTCTTGCCATATTCATTCCTGCTTTTATCATTTTTTTTAATACTTCTACATCTCCAGAAGCTGGACCTATTGTACATACTATTTTTGTTTTTCTCATAATTTAAACATCCTCTTTACAAATTTCTACATATTTTTACGCTGTAATCCATTTTACCAAATTTAAGTTAGCACTGTCAAGTAGCATTTCATGTTTTGGCATCACTCTAAATGTATAACCATAATCGCCACCAGTTACTAATTTTACTTTTGCTTCATAATTATATGTTTTTTCTTCTTCATTTGAGCTTGTAAGTGTCATTGGCACTATTCCAATATTTTCTAATATTCCGTTTTCCATAACTTTTCCATAATATACTTGTGCTTCTATATTATCTGGTAATATATTTGGTAGCTTAACACTACATACAACTTCAATTTCTTCTCTTGCATTTATTGTAATGTTATTAAAATTATTTATTTGCGTAATTTCTATATCGTTCCAATTTGAATACAACTCTTCTTTAAATTTATTATATTCTGTAACTTTCTCTAATGTGTTAAAGTAGTTGTTTGTTAAATCGCATAATGGCATATATAAGTTTTCTACATAATCTATAACCATTCTAGAAGTGCTATATCTTGCTCCTGTAGAAATTATTGAATTTTTCATTATTTCTACCCATTCGTCAGATATTCCTTTTTCATTTTTATTATAATATATTGGTATAATTTTGTTTTCTAACGTATTATATAAACTATCACTATCTGCTAAATCTTGTGACTCATAAGATTCATAGTCCGCATTTGTTCCAATAGCCCAACCATTTTTTGTATTATAACCTTCAGCCCACCATCCATCTAGTATACTAAAGTTTATTACTCCATTTATTGAGGCCTTTTGTCCTGACGTTCCAGATGCTTCCATTGGTCTTCTTGGATTATTTAACCATACATCTACACCAGATACTAAATATCTTGCAATATTCATATTGTAATTTTCTAATACAAATATTTTTCCTTTAAATTGTGGCATCATTGAAATTTCATTTATATATTTTATTAAGTCTTGTCCTTCTTTATCTGCTGGATGTGCTTTCCCTGCAAATATTATTTGAACTGGTCTTGATTCATCATTTAGTATTTGTGTTATTCTTTCTAAATCTTTAAATATCAAAGTTGCTCTTTTGTATGTTGCAAATCTTCTTGCAAATCCTATTGTTAGTGCATTAGGATTTAATTTTGATGTTATTTCTTTTATTTGTTCATAGCTCATTCCATTGCGTTTTAATCTTTCTGTAATATTTTCTTTTACTAATTGTAATAATCTTTCTTTTCTAAATTTATGCTCATTCCACAATTCTTGATTTGGTATATTTTCAATCTTTTTCCATGTATCTTGATTGTGTATTTCGTCTTGCCAATATGGATCTAAATATTTGTTATATAAATCTTTTAAGTTATATGCCAACCATGAACATGTGTGAACTCCATTGGTTACATAAGTAATCGGAGATTCATTTGCAGCAATATTTGGCCATACATCTCCAAATAATTCTCTTGAAACTGCTCCATGTAGTTTGCTAACTCCATTTTTCTTTCCTGCAACTTTAAGTGCAAGGATTCCCATATTAAATTTGCTTTCTAACTCTTCTGTTGGTTTCATTCCAAGTTTTAAGAATTCTTCTCTTGATAATCCTAATTTTGGCCAAAAATCTTTAAAATATCTTTCAACTAAATCTAATGGGAACATGTCGTTTCCTGCTGGAACTGGCGTATGTGTGGTAAATACTGTCTTTGCTGTTACCATTTCTTTTGCAATATTAAATGATACTTGTTTTTCTTGCATTATATTTTTTATAACCTCTAACACTAAGAAAGATGAATGACCCTCATTCATATGATATATAGTTGGATTTAATCCTAATACTTTTAGTAATTTCGCACCGGCCATACCAAGAACAATCTCTTGTCTTATTCTCATTTCTTGGTCTCCGCCATACAAACGTAAAGTAACATTTCTATACTCTTCTCTATTTTTCTCTATATCTGAATCTAATAAATATAAATTTATTCTTCCAACATTTATTTTCCAAACTTTTAAATATATTTTGTCTTCTGGGAAATCTACATCTATTACTAAATCTTGCCCATCTTCTGTTTTTACTGGTAATATTGGTAAATTAGATATATCTAAATTTTTATATTCTGATTCTTGATTTCCAAATGCTCCTATTTTTTGCCAAAAGTAACCGTTTTTATATAGCAATCCAACAGCAACAAAAGGTAACCCTAAATCACTTGCAGATTTTAGGTGGTCACCTGATAAAATTCCAAGTCCTCCTGAATATATTGGTAATATCTCATCTAAACCATATTCAGCTGAAAAATATGCTATTAAATTATTTTTACCATTTGGGTATTTTTTATTATACCAAGTATTTTTACTATTTATATAACTTTCAAAATTTTCAACTACTCTATCATATTCTTTTAAAAATTCCGAATAATTTGATACACTCTCTAATTTTGATTGATCTACACATTTTAAGAATTTTACAGGATTTTTTTCGCATCTTTCCCATAAATCAATATCAATTGTTTTGAACAATTTTAAAAAGTCAGTATTCCATGCCCACCATACATTATTCGCGATTTCAGATAATTTTTTAATTCTTTCTGGTAATTGTGGATTTACTGTTATTTTGTTGAATACAAACATTTTTAATTCCTCCTTAGTACATTTTCAAATTTTTTCTTATGTTTATTTTGCAAAGGGAAATCGACAAAAATCCCCTATAGAAACATACTATAATTATCTATTAAAAAGTTGTATTTGTCAATTGAAATTTACCATAATTTTGATTTTTTAGATAATATATGCTATAATATAAATATATGTTTTTTTAGGAAGGATTAGTGATTAGATATGAATAATGAAATTGATATAAAATTTGATATTATAATTGAATGTGCAAATAGAATTTTAAATTTTGAAAATGATTTAAAAGTAGCAAAAACAGATTCAGAAAAAGAACATTTAACCTTTTTTATTGAGGAACAAAAAAAGTTAATTAAAGAATACACTAATACTTCTCCTGAAGATATTGTATCATATGTAGCAGGATTAAACGCTCTAAAGAGAGTAGTAGAAGATGAAAAAGATCCTGAAAAAAAATCAGAAGAAAAATTACGTTTAGCTACTTTAACAAATGAGTTAAAATCAGAAGTTTGTAAATCAATTTCTAAAGAAAGTAATTTTAGAAATAGTCAAAAATATGACATTGATTTTTCCGTTGCATCAAAAGAAGAAGATACGGTCTCTGATGTAAAGCCTAAGGAAAGATAAAATAGCAAAAATATAAAAGCTGTAATCAATATTGGTTACAGCTTTTTTGTTGCTTTTATGAATAGGAACAAACGGGCGGACACAGAGCCCGCCCCTACAAGATTTGCAATATGTTTTTTTGTAGGGGCGATTTTAATCGCCCGAATTATACAATATATCAATGAAAAAATCAAACTTTTCACTGCGACGTTAGTCTCACATTTGGTGGAGATGAGGAGAGTCGAACTCCTGTCCAAATACTTTTCCATATTAACTTCTACGAGTATAGTTTATTCTTTGCATTCCCTCAAATTATCGTTAATAAACAAACTATAATTTTCAGTATCCTTTAAATTACCCCCTACTTTCAAGGAAAAAGTAGCTTCGTTTCCCACTAATTTGACACCTTATTTGTAACTGTGGGGCTTTACAATAAGATGACGCCGCACCTAGGCAGCGTAAGCTAATTCTTCGTTATTAGCGTTTACTTATTTTCTTACATTTTTTAGGTGGCCAAGCAAGATTCCACCACTCGCCATCAATACTTCTAAATATCTGTCGAAACCAAATACATCCCCATATACTTTTATATTATACTATATTTATGATTATATTACAATAATACAAATGCAAATTTTGTATTCATATTGACAAAAACAAAAAAGGTATTGTATAATAAGTATAGAAAATGAGAGCCACAAAATGTGTGCTACCAAAAAAATATTGGAAAACACCACAAAGCTTGGCAGAGCATATGTGGTGCTTTTATTATTTGCTCAAAATTACTACTATTGCAATAATCAAGGCAAATGCTATAATAGATATTCCTACTAATCCGTAAAAAAGTAAGTGTATTATCATTAGTGTAGTTTGTTCTACCATATAGCACCACCTCCATTCTCACAGTAAAACTGTGTATGTAAAGTGGTAGCACTCACATTGCTTTTTCCCATTTTCTATGTAATACACTATACTATTTGTTTTACAAAAAGTCAAGTATTGATTCCGAAAATTTACAATTATTTTTGTGTTATATAAACAAAAAACAACTCTAAAATAGAGTTGCCTTTTGTTTTCATCGTATGCTTGTTTTTTAGGAATTAAAAGTCATATTTGCTTAATTCTGCCTTTCTGATATCTTCTGCCATTTGTCTGTACTTTGGATTCAGTGAATCTCTCATCTTGCGAAACTGCATCACATCATGTCGTAACAAAGCTTCCATAGCTTTCCGAAGATGTTCATCAAAATCACTATCTTTTTTTACAATAACTCTTGTTCTATATTAAGTAGCCTATTATACTTTGCAACCCTATCTGTTCTACATGGTGCTCCTGTTTTTATTTGTCCCGCATTTATTGCAACTGCTAAATCTGCTATTGTAGTGTCTTCTGTTTCTCCTGAGCGATGTGATATTATTGTTTTGTAGCCATTTTTCTTAGCAAGCTCTATTGTATCTAAAGTTTCTGTTAGTGTTCCTATTTGATTTGGCTTTACTAATATTGCATTTGCTATCTTTTTTTGTATTCCTTTGCTTAGCCTCTCAGAATTTGTTACAAATAGGTCATCTCCGACTAATTGTATTTTATTTTCTAACTTTCGAGTTAATAATTCCCATGCTTCCCAATCTTCTTCTGCAAGTCCATCCTCAATAGAAATAATAGGGTATTTATTAACTAGCTCCTCCAAATATTCTATCATTTCTTCTTTTGTTTTTAATACATCTGTTTTCCAAAAATAATACCCATCTTTTCCTATTTTTTTTGCTTCTTCATACATTTCGGTACTTGCAACATCTAGTGCAATACATACATCTTCTTTTGGCTTATAACCAGCTTTGCTAATTGCTTCTATTATGCATTCTATTGCTTCTTCCTCACTTTTTAAGTTTGGTGCAAACCCTCCTTCATCTCCAACTGCCACGGAATAGCCTTTTTCTTTTAATACTTTTTTTAATATATGATATACTTCTACCCCAATTTTTAGTCTTTCAGAAAACGTTTTATCTCCAATCGGCATTATCATAAATTCTTGAATATTTATATTATTGTCAGAATGCTTTCCTCCATTTAAAATATTCATCATAGGTATAGGCAATTCATTCGCATTTATTCCGCCTATATAATTATATAGGCTTAGCCCCAAAGAATTTGCAGCTGCTCTTGCTACTGCTATAGATACTGCAAGTGTTGCATTCGCTCCTAAATTACCTTTATTATGTGTTCCATCTAACTCAACTAGTGCTTTATCTATTTTTCTTTGCTCATATATGTTCATTCCAACTAATTTTTCTGCAATTTTTGTATTTACATTATTCACTGCTTTTGTTACGCCTTTTCCCATAAATTCTTGTGCATTATCTCTTAGTTCTACCGCTTCAAAACTTCCTGTTGATGCTCCTGATGGCACCATTGAAATCCCAGAAAATCCACCTTCTGTTATTACTTCCACTTGTACCGTTGGATTTCCTCTCGAGTCTATAACCTGCAATGCTTTTACGTTTTCAATACCTAAAAATTCTTTCATAATAAATTTCTCCTCTCTTTAGATAGTTCTTCGAAGTTTCGGAACGACGAGGGCGTCGTTCCCTACATATTTAATTATATTATTTTCAAATATTAGTTTATTATACAATATTTCTGGGCAGACACAGGGCCTGCCCCTACAAAAAAAATTGGCGTATAAATACGCCAATTTTTACAATATATTTATCAATAGAATTTATCGTGAATTGCTTTTAAAGCTAGGTTTGCTTCTTTTTTATTTACTAAAACAGATATTTTTATTTCAGATGTACTAACCATATGCATATTTATATTGTTTTCATATAATGCCTCAAATACTTTTGCTGCAACTCCCGGATTATTAACTATTCCAACTCCTACAATAGAGATTTTTGATAATTTATCACAAGATATTATTTCTTTTGCTCCTAGTTCTATTAAGTTTTCATTTAAAATTTTTAATACTTTTTTTGTTTCTGTATTTTTTACAGTAAAAGATATATTTTTTACTGTGTGCTCACCAGCAGATTGAACTATCGTATCCACATTTATTTTATTATCTGAAAGTAGCTTGAAGACTTTATAAGTTCTTCCTATTTTATTTTCTAATCCTATTAGTGTTATTCTTGTTATATTATCATCTTTTGCAACCCCTGTTATATATAAAGATTCTAAATCTTTATGATTTAAAACTCTTGTACCTATGGAATTATTTTCAAACGTTGATTTTACATTTATTGGTACTTCATAATTTTTTCCAATTTCAACACATCTATTGTGTAAAACTTTCGCTCCCAAACTTGCTAGTTCTAGCATTTCATCATAAGTTATTGAATCTAATTTCTTTACATTTTCTATAATTCTTGGATCTGATGAATACACGCCATCTACATCTGTATATATATCACATCTATCCGCTTTTAATGCTGCTGCTAATGCTACTGCAGTTGTATCTGACCCACCTCTTCCAAGTGTAGTTATATCTCCTATTTCATTTACTCCTTGAAATCCAGCAACTATAACTATATTGCCCATTTCTAGCTGTTTGTTTATTTTTTCTGTTTCTATATACTTTATTCTTGCTCCTCCATATACACTATCTGTTATTATTGGTAATTGCCATCCTGTATATGAAATCGCATTATAACCTTTTTCTTTTAGGCACATAGCCAATTTTGATATTGTTATTTGTTCTCCAACAGATACTAAACAATCATGTTCTCTTGGATTTGGATTTTCTGTTATTTCTTTTTCCTCTGTAATTAGCCTGTCTGTTGTTTTTCCTTGTGCTGAAACTACTACTACTACTTTTTTTCCTTCATTATATTCTTTTATTATATGTTTACATATGTTATATAATTTTTCTGTATCTGCAACTGAACTACCACCAAATTTTTGTACAATTATACCCATATTTTTAAGCACCTCTTTTAAAATATATTTAACAAATTTTAATTTTAAAATTTGCCTTATTATATTTTATTTATAAGGTGCTTATTTGGTGCTATTATATTATTATATCTCTTTTTAATATATTTTTAGTTATAATTCCTGTTCCTATAAATTGATTTTGTGAATTGTAGATTCTTGTTATTTTTGGCGGGTCACCTAAGGCCGCGACCCCTACGATATCTGATGTATCCACCCTTATTCTTCCACCATTTAAAAATAAAGTTAATTTTTCTTCATCTAGTATAATTTTTTCATTATATTTAAACAATTCTTCTATTGATATTATTTTTACATTTTCTTTATTTTCTTCCAAATCTTCTAAAGTATAAGAATTTTCTATATCAAATTTATCTACTTTTGTTCTTTTTAGTTCCTTCATATATCCAACCGTGCCTATTTTTTTTGCTATATCTTCACAAAGTGAACGAATATATGTACCCTTAGAACAATCTACTACAAATTCTATTTCCGAGTCTTTTATACTATTTAGGCTTATATCATATATTTCAATTTCTCTTTTTGGAACTTCTACAGCCTTACCATCTCTTGCATATTCATATAGTTTCTTTCCGTTAATTTTTATTGCAGAATATATTGGAGGAGTTTGGAATTGTTTGCCTATAAAGGTATTTAGTACTTGTTTTATGTGGGTGCTAGTATGCGTCCCTATGAAATTCGAAATATTTTGTGTTTCTATAATATTTCCTTCTGAATCTCCTGTATCTCGCTTTTCTCCTAGTTTTAATGTTGCAATATATTGCTTATTATGCTCTGTTAAATAATTTGATAATTTTGTTGCTTTACCTATTAGTATCGGCAAAACTCCTGTTGCATTCGGATCTAATGTGCCTGTATGTCCAACTTTTTTTGTGTTGTATATTTTTCTTACTTTATTTACAATATCATGTGATGTATAACCTTTTGGTTTGTTTATGATTATTATTCCATCCATATTTATTTCCTTTCAATACAACAAAAAAACGGATTTTAGAATCCGTTTTTTGTTAATATTTTAGTCTTCATCTACGAAATTAAATTCATCTTTGAATTTTTCCTTAAATATTTCAAATACTTTATTAAGTGTATCTTCATCATCAACACTTACATAAGATTCTTCTTCTTCGTTTTCTGTATCTTCAACTTTTAATATTACTACTTCTCCTTCAGCATCTTCATCTTCTTCTACTGGCAATAATACAACATATTCTTCCTCATCTAATTCAATTAAATCTAAGAATTCAAATTGTACTTCTTCTCCATTCTCATCATTTAATACAATTATATTATCTAATTCTTCCTCCATATTTTCTTGATTGTTTGTTTCATCACTCATTTTATTTTTTCTCCTTTCACATATTTAATTTTTATTTAAAATTGTATTTTATACAATGTTAATATCTTGTTTTCTTTAATTATTATTTGTTGTTATTCCTTTTCATATACATTTCTAGTATATATTCAGCAGATATTGTATCTACTATATTTCTTTTTTGTTTCTTATTTACATCTAAAAAATTCATTGCTTTATGAGCCGCTACAGTTGTTAGCCTTTCGTCAATTGTTTCTATCTTTATTTTATTATATTTACATTTTAGTTTATGCAAAAAAACATTTGTAACATCTACTCTTGTGCTAGCCGTTCCATTCATATTTAGTGGCATTCCAACAACAAATGTATCTATTTCATATTCATTCAATATTTCATCTAATCTTTTTAATAGAACTTTATCATTGCCATTGTAATGAATTGTTTCTAGTCCTTGTACTGTTATTCCTAAAGCATCAGTTATAGCTAAACCAACTCTGCTATCTCCATAATCTATTCCTAATTTTCTCATTATTCTAACCCTATATAATTTTTAACTAGTTTCTCCAAAAGTTCATCTCTTTCTATTTGTCTAATAAGATTTCTTGCATCATTATGGCTTGTTATATATGTAGGATCACCTGATAATATATAACCAACAATTTGATTTATTGGATTATAGCCTTTTTCTACTAATGCTTCATATACTGCTTTTAATATTTCTTTTGTTCTTGTATTACTATCATTTTCTAACTTAAATTTCATTGTACTATCCATATTCATTCTCTACTAATCTCCTTTCTATATACAATTTATCTCGCTTTCTTCAATGTCTGCACTATCTAAATATTCTTCTAATTTTTTATTTACTTCTTCTAATCCTGTACCTTTATAATAGTTTGATAGAACTACATTTAATATTGGACTCATTGTACTTTTTGACTTAGTTTTAGCTTTTGAATTTACATTTCTTATTTCTAATTCTTCTACACTCTCTTTTACATTTTTTATAAAACCAATTACAGCTTCCATATCAACACCAGAAAATACAATTACAAACTTAGGTCCCATATATCTTACAAATAAATACTCAGATGATATGCTCTTTTTTACCAAATTGCTCATTTGTATAATAGCATCATCTCCAGCTTTTCTTCCTAGCTTTTCATTTATTTCTTCTATATTTGTTATTTTAAACATACATATTGATGATGTTGTATATTGGTCTATATATTTCTTTCCTTTACCATACAGATATTCTGCTGAATATAAATCTGTAAATTTATCTTTTCTATGTATATTTTCCATAGTATTTTGATAATTTACATTTTTTAAAACTGCAACTATATTTTCTTTTACTATTTCTAATACAGTTGTATCCATATTATCAAACGCATGCATTGTTCCACTTTCTATTATCCAATAGCCTATATATACATTGTCTATATATAAAGGGAAAAACATTGCAGATTTCGCTCTTCCAAACTCCATTTTTTGATATGGTAATTTTTCAGTATCTTTATTTATTGTAATATATTTGGCTTTAGCCGTTGTAATACTATCTTTAAAAATTTCCTCTTTATGAAGATTTTTTAATGTATCCCAATGCTTGTCATCTACATTTGTTGCTCTTATAACATATTCCGCACCATTAAATACTACTATTGTAGAGTATTTTACACCATACCTTTCAAGTAATATTTCGTTTATTTTATTTATTTTGTCATCCACTGATGTAGATTCTCCAATTGTATTCATAAAATCTTGTACTATATTTAGTCCTTTTATTGTTTCGTTTATACTATTGAATTTTTTTATTTTTTTGCTTAATGACAAGTTATATAAAATTAGTACTAATAAGACCAATGATAATAATATTATTATCAATAGTTCTATTCCCACTTTCATCACCTCGTTTATTAGTATGGTTTATTTATTGAATTTTTTGAAAATGCTCTTTTTCCGAATTGTTGTCCAAGTAGTGGATACACCATATTTGCTAAATCTTTTAACTTAGCATTAAATAATTTTGTATATGGTTTTAATGTAATATTACAATTTACTAAAGATTCTAAATATGCTAAATAATTTTGCATCTCAAATGGTATAGTTGTGTATTTTACTGTTGTTCTATCAAACAATTCTGTCATAAATGACATTGTTGGATCATTATAAAAAGCCATTCCACCGATTATTACTTTTGGTGACAACCCTGTTACCTTTTGTTCTTTATTTATAATTATTTTTATTTTTTGTTCATATAAAACATTTTTATTTCTTAAATCTCTTAAGAATGCTGTTAATGGTTGTATTGTTAATACATCCATACTTTGTACTAAATATATTTCTTGTGAATTATAGAAATAATCTGTTGGCGTTTCAAAATCACAATCAATAAGTACTAATGAATAATTTTGTACAAGAGTTGTTAATATGTTTTCTACATCTTCAATGTTTTGATTGTTTCCAGGTACTGCAGTATATACTGTTAAATTTTTATTTACTGGTATTCCCTCTGGGATATTGCTTCTTAAATTATTTATACATCTTTCAGCAATATTTCTAAGTTTTTCTTCATTTTTTGTATATATATAATATGCATTTCTGCTTTGTGTCATATCTAATATAGCAGTAGAAATTCCCATTGATGAAAATAATTCTGCTAAATTATTTACTATAAAAGATGTTCCATTTTTAGTTGTCCCAACAAATGAAACTACTTTCTTTTCTCTTGTAAGTAAATTTGATAAATCAACATGTTGTACTATCTTTTGTTCTATAATTGAATTGCTAAATTCATTACTTACAACTGGTCTTTCCTCTGTTTCTAATTCAAATAAATTTACACTTTCTTCTTGTTTTTGCTCTACTTCATCTAGTCCAAATAAATTTACATCCTGTGGTTGAACTTTTCTAGGTCTTCCTCTACCTTTCTTTGGAGTAGCTACAACATTTTCTGGTTGAATTTTTCTAGGTCTTCCTCTACCTTTTTTTGGAGTAGCTACAATATTTTCCTCTTCTTCTATTTCTACTGTTACAGGTTTTGGTTCTATTTGAGGTTCAGGATTAAGTTCAGGTCCTATTTTTGTAATATTTGTAACACGTTTTGCTGCCGTTGATTCTAACTCAGTTGGTATTACAACTGGCTTTGTCATTCTTGGTGCATTTAACCTATTTTCTAACATATCTATTTTTATTTCATCTACATTTACATTACTACTTTGTTGTTTTACTTCTGTAGTATTATAATTATTTATCTTTTTTGGTGTGTACTGAGGTTGATTATTTTTATTGTTTTTTACATTCTTTCCAGATTTCATAACTAATTCTTGATATTTAGGAGATTCTGCTTCTAAAACTGCTTTTACTCCTACTGGTAAGAAATTTATTATTATTTTTAATTGAGCATCATTATATTGCGAAATTATATTATTAAAACTATCTGTATATTTCTCTGTATTTTTTCCTAATTTTTTGTAGTGTGATAATATATTTTGAATTTCTGATTCACTAACATCATTCTCACTTTCCGTTTGATAGTTAACATCATCTGAATCTATTTTGTAATATTGTTTCGCTTCTTTTTTTGTTCTTGGTTTTCTTATTAGTTCGCAAACATTCTCTATGCTTTTATCTTGTCCTATAAGTGCATTATATACTCCTATTCCAAAGAATTTTAGAAGCATTCCATCCTCAAAATTTCTTCTTTCCGTAGTAATTAAAATTATTTCTGTTTCTTTTCCTGTAGGATCAATTGCTTCATCACTTATATTATCTAATTTCTCGAATATAAATTTATCTATGCTATCATAATTATTACTTGCAAAAGGCTCTAAATCCTCACTTATAACAATTCTATCATAGCTTTTATCTTTTTGTAATTCTTTTATTATTGCATTAAAGTAATATACATTTTTATATGATAATATTTCTTTATACATTTTTTGATATTCTTTAACTATTGATTCAGAAATATTTTCATCACTAACTGCAAATAAAACTTTCATTTGTTTAACCCCTCCAACCTCTTACTACAATTGCAAAAATAAGTGGTAATACTTGACATATAACTAATATTGTTACAAATGCAACAATTAGTCTTAATCCTCTATCTCTTAAATCTAATTTTCTTATTCCTATAACATATTGGAATATAGCTCCAACTGCAATTCCTATAAAGCAAAGTGGTATACTATATAATCGAATTTTTCCCAATATATATGCTGTCATTCCGTAGGCCTCTGAGCCATATAAATCAATTTTTTCTTGAATTTCTTTGTTTACATGCGTTTTCATTTTAACAAGTTGTCCAGCTGTTTCTTGATTTATTATTTCAGTACCTGAATTATCGGCTTCATTATCTACACTATCTGTTGCAAAAACTTGTACTGTTCCAATTATTATTATCATTAATAAAAAAATTATAGCAACTTTTTTTATTATATGTGATTTCATACGGAAATACTCCTTTCACGATTTTATACTAATATTTATAATCATACAATATTATCAAATAAATATCAATATAAATTTTAAAACTTTTTTTATTTTTTTATATACACAAGAAAAAAGGCATCTTTAATGATGCCTTTTATATATTAAAAATTAGACTATTCTTCTGCTGTTTCACTTTCAGGAGCATCAAAAGCTTCTAATATAGCCTTTTGAATTTTCTCTCTTGTTTCAGCATTGATTGGATGAGCTATATCCTTGAATTCTCCGTTTGGAGTTTTTCTGCTTGGCATAGCAATGAATAATCCATTTTGACTTTCTATAACTTTTATGTCATGAATTACAAATTCATTATCAAATGTTACAGAAGCAACTGCTTTCATTCTGTTTTCAGAATTTACTTTTCTTAAACGTACATCTGTTATTTGCATCTTTACGTGCACCGCCTTCCAAAGTTTTAATAAAATTGTACATATATTTTATGTACTATTTATATTATTCGCCAAAAAAAACTTTTTTCCTTCTAGTTTTTACAATTATTATATATTTTTTTCTTTTTAACATTTTTTTTAATAATTTAATATTATATATTGTAGGGAACGACGCCCTCGTCGTTCCGCACGGAGTTGGCAATTTTCCTATATAACTAAAAATATTTTATATTGTATTGAAAAAAAGTAGAAATAAGTATATAATATTTTTTTGTAGAAAGGTGTGTTATATTATGGATATTTCGAATTTAGAAAATATTATAAAATATAAACATATACATATGATTGGCGTTGGCGGAGTTAGCATGAGTGGAATCGCAGAAATTTTACACAACTGGGGTGTTGTTGTAACTGGCTCTGATGCAGCTCAAAGTGAAATTACAGATAAACTTCAAAAAAATGGCATTGCTGTTTTTATTGGCAGTAACCCTGAAGTTGTTAAACAAGCAAAACTTGTTGTTTATTCTGCTGCAATAAATCCAAACGACCCAGAATTACTTGCCGCCAAAGAAAATAATATTCCTATAATTGAAAGAGGAGATTTTGTAGGTCTTATAACTAGAATTTATTATGATACCATAGGAATTTCTGGTACACATGGTAAAACAACAACAACTTCTATGGTTTCCCTATGTTTTATAGAAGCTGGACTTGATCCAACAATTCAAGTTGGTGCAATGTTAAAACAAATAGATGGAAATTATAGAATTGGAAATAGTGAATATTTTATTTTAGAGGCTTGCGAATATGTAGAAAGTTTCTTAAAATTTTCTACTAGATCTCAAATTATTTTAAATATAGATAATGACCATTTGGATTATTTTAAAACTTTTGAAAATATAAAAAATGCGTTTATAAAATATGTCAAAATACTTCCAAAAGATGGTTTGCTTGTACTAAATGCAGATGATTCTAATTGTTTAGATTTACGCAAATTTAGTAATGCTAAATCAGTTACATATTCATTAGAAAATCAAAAAGCTAACTTTGTTGCTAAAAATATTTCTTTTGATGATAATGGATTTCCAAGATTTGATGTTTATCATAATGGTTCATATTATGGTGAATTTAGGTTACATGTTCCTGGAATGCATAATGTTTCTAATGCATTAGCTTGTATGTGCTTATGTGATGCTTATGGAATTTCTAGGCCACATATAAAAAATGCTTTACTAAAATTCACAGGTGCACATAGAAGATTTGAATACGTTGGCACTTATAATAATTTTAATGTTTTTGATGATTATGCTCATCATCCAACAGAAATACAAGCAACTGCAAATGCTATGAAAAACAAAAAATATAATGAATCTTGGATCATATTTCAACCACACACATATAGTAGAACTTTAAATTTATTAGACGACTTTGCAAATGTACTAAATTCATTTGATCATGTTATAATTACAGATATTTATGCAGCTAGAGAAAAAAATATTTACGGTATAACTTCTGAAACATTAGTTAATAGAATCAATACTCTTTATAATAAAGATGCTATATATATTTCAGATTTTAATAATATTTCTAACTATATTAAGCAAAATTGCAAAGAAAATGACATTGTTCTAACTGTTGGGGCAGGAACTGTTGAGCAAATTGGAAAACTAATTTGCGGATAATTTACTGCATGGAACGACGAGGGCGTCGTTCCCTACTTACAAAATCTATGATTTCCAATTGTAACAGTCATTGGTCTAGACCAAATCCATTTATTTGTTGCAGTATTTGGATTAAAATAATATATTGCTCCATATGAAGGATCCCACCCATTTATGGCATCTTGTGCAGCTTTTTTAGCAGTTGCATTCGGTGTCATATTTATTTGTCCATCACTTACTGCATCAAAAGCACCAGATTGATATATTACTCCTGCGACTGTATTTGGAAAAGACGAACTCTTTACTCTATTTAAAACTACTGCAGCAACTGCAACTTGCCCTGAATATGGTTCTCCTCTTGCCTCTCCATATACAATTCTTGCTAATAAATTTAAATCTGATGAATTATTTGTTGTTGATGAACTATTTTGTGAAGTATATATTCCCATTGCATTTAAAGTTTTAGTACCAGCAATTCCATCTACTGTTAATCCGTTTTTCCTTTGAAACCATTTTACAGCTGATACAGTTTGACTTCCATATATACCATCAATACTACCATTATAATAGCCCCATCTTTTTAATTTAGTTTGTATTTGAGTTACTTCGCTTCCTCTTGAACCATATTTAGATAATCCATAACTCTCTTCTCTTAAGAAAATATTATATGATAAATATAATGTCATTGATAATATCAATAATATTACCATTATTTTCTTTTGTTTTTCCATTAACTTTATCTTATTTAGCATAAATAAAACCACCTTTAGTAAATATATAATTTTCCTTTATTTTTTCCAAAAGTGGTCATTTTATGCATTATCTCTATTTTTTAAATTCATCCAAAGATTTAAAAACATAACCTGATTTTTTTATTTCTTTTATGCAATAATCTAAAACATTGGTATTATCTTTAGAATTTCCATGTAGCAATATTACAGCTCCATTGTGCACATTTCCTAATATTTTTTCTTTTGCATATTGGGCTCTATCTTGTTTTTTCTCATCCCAGTCATCATAAGCAAAACTCCACATAACAGTAGTGTAGCCTAGTGATTGTATTCTATCTAACGTTCTCTCACTATATTCTCCCATTGGCGGTCTTAAATATTTCATTTCATAACCAAATTTATTATATACAGCTGTATGTAAATCTTGTATTTCTGTTTTAATTTTGTCATCTGTTAAATCTGGCATACTATAATGATTTACTGTATGATTTCCTATTATATGTCCTTCATCAATCATTCTCTTTACTAAGTCTGGTTGAGAATTTACATAGTGTGCAGTTATAAAAAAGGTAGCCTTTACATCATTTTCTTTTAATGTGTCTAAAATTTGAGGAGTATACCCTGCCTCATACCCTTCATCAAATGTCAAATATACATTTTTTTCTTCGCTATTTCCTATTGCTATTCCATTATATTGTTCTATAAGTTTTTTATTATTTGCTCCTAAATCTGGTTGAGAATGATTATCATTTCTTTTTATTCCCCAACCAATCTTTTTGTTACTTAAGCCTTCGCCCTCATTTACTACTGTCGCATTTGCTGGCAATGTTTTTATATTTTTTGAATTTAATATGCTAACTGTAAATATCATTGTAATTACTCCTAGCGTAATTGCAATGATTGATCTTATATTCTTTTTATTCATGTGTTTCCTCCTTGTTTTGCAATATGTTTTCATTATATTGTATTAGTTTTTTCTAATTTTATTACATATTCTATTTCCAAATATTTGCAATTAAAAAAAATATATATTATAATATTATTTATGGTGGCATTGCCATCAAATAACAAAAAGGGGAAAATAGAAAATGGCAAGAAGAAAAAACAACAACACGGGGCTTAAGTCTATGGAGGAATTCAAGTGTAAAAGTAGCGCTTTAAAACTTGTTTTTGCAGTTTTAATCGTTATATCAATATCACTTTTATTCCTCTCTCGGGGAAATACCTCTCAAGAGGTAGCAAAAGCAGAAACTGCTTGTATCGATTTGGCAAATCCAATTGATACAGAACAGCAAACAACTACCAGAAGCACAAGCATACCTGAAGCAAATAGTATTCTAGAAATAGAAAAGCTAGTTGAAACGGAGGAATCTGTTGAAACTTCAGAAATCATTGCAGCAATTCAAGATATTGAATCTGCTGACTATGTAGAAAATACTGATTCTGCTTCGGAAGCAACTTCTTTGGAAGAGCAAGTGTATGAAGACTTCGTTATGTCGCTATTAGAAGATCAGGTATATGAAGATTTCATTATTCCTGTAGCTGATAGTGAAATTGTTCTTTTGACTAGAGTTGTTCTACACGAAGTTGGAGCATCCCAACCCTATTATCCTAATGCAAATATAGATGACATACAGCAATGTATGGCTAGGGTAGTAGTAAATCAAGTTATTGAAGGTAGATGGGGAAATTGTGTCAGCGACATTGTTTTCTATCCAGGTCATTTCGATGGTGCAACTGAATGGGCAAAAGAAAAAAATGAAGATTCTTCTGATGCTTCATCAGAAACAGAGGAAGAATATGCTTTATCAGAAGCAGAGCAAGAAAATATAGCACTTGCCCTAAAGAACATCATGAAAGTCCTTCAAGGAGAAGATTCTCATTCTTCAACAATTACAATCGAAATGAGTTTTCCTAATTTTTATGATGGTCAAACTTTTGATGATTGTACAGATTCTATTGATGGTCAAACATTTGATGACTGTATAGATGTTATGGAAAGTCAAGTCGGACCTGTAATTCCATATTTTTGGACTACCACAGCTGATGATAGACTTTTAATGTTTGCTGAGTCAGACAAAGAAAGATTGGTCGAAATGATTGCTCAAGCAAAAGAAGATTAATCAATCACTTAACTGCTTAAACCCGAGCAACCCCATATTTAAACCCCACAGATTAGTTTCTGCGGGGTATTTTCTTTTTATACAAACTCTTCCCAAACTTCGTTTGCAAAATCTAAACCTTTTTTGGTTAACTTTATATTATCTAAATCTACTTCAATTAAGTCTTGTTTAGTTAGTTTTTCTATCTCTTTTCTATATATAAATATTGGATTTTCTTGAAATTTTTCTTTATATTCTCTAATCTCTACACCTTTTAATGTTCTTAATTTTAGCATCATATACTCTTTTGCTTTAGTTTCTCTCGTCTGTATTTCGTGAATTTCTTTTATTTTATTATACTCAGAATTTTCAATATACTGTATATATTTTTCCAAATTTTCTATATTTGAATATCTAATATTATTTATGTATGAATGTGCTGCCACTCCAAGTCCATAGTATTCCTGCTGTTTCCAGCAATTACTATTATGGATTGACTCATAACCAATCTTAGCAAAATTAGATATTTCATAATGTCTATATCCGTTTTTTTCTAATATTTCTTTTGTTTTCCAATACATTTGCCTTTCTACATCTTCTAAAGGCAATTCTAGTTTGTTATTATTTATTAACTCTTGTAGTTTGGTACCCTCCTCTAATATAAGTGAATATAAAGAAATATGTGTTGGCTCTAATTCTATTACTTTCTTTAAACTTTTTTCTAAATCCGCTAAACTCTGATTAGGCAATCCAAGCATTAAATCTATGTTTACATTTGTAAACCCTGCTTGTTTTACTAAATCATAAGCAAATTTAAATTGCTCGTAATTATGTATTCTTCCTATGCTTTTAAGCAATTTATCATTAGTAGTTTGTAACCCTAAACTTATTCTATTTATTTTTGCTTTTTTATAATCTTCTGTTTTTTCTTTATTTATAGTTCCAGGATTTATTTCTATTGTTATTTCTCTATTTTCGTCAATTCCTACTACATTATAAATTTCTTCTAATATTTCTTTTATGAATTTACTATCAATTGCAGATGGAGTACCACCACCAATGTATATTGTATCTATTTTATCTTTAGGTTTTAGTGTATTTTTAATTTCTTTTTTTAAACAATTTATGTACTTTCCTACTAATTCCTCTTTATTTGCAAATGATACAAAATCGCAATAGTAACATTTTTGCCTGCAAAATGGTATATGTATATATATTCCTCTCATTTTCTTAATTCCTCTGCTATTTCATGTATTTTCTTTAATCTATGATTCACTCCAGATTTACCTATTGGTGTTGCTAAAGATAGTCCTAGTTCTTCAAGTGTCATATCTGGATTTTCTTCTCGGGCTTGTGCAATTTCTTTTAATCCAATTGGTAAATCATCAAAGCATTTTTTATTTCTAATCAAATCAATATCTTCTATTTGCATTACTGCGGCATTTACTGTTTTGTTTAAATTTGCTGTTTCACAATTTACGAGTCTATTTATATTGTTCTTTGTTTCTTTTATAACTCGTATTTCTTCAAACTTTAACATTGCTGTATTTGCACCAATAAAAGCTAAAAATTTAGATATTTCTTCCCCATCTTTTATGTATATCATATAGTTTTTATTTTTAGTTATAATTTTTGAATTTATGTAGTATTTACTTAATATATCTCTTATTTCTTCTGCCTTCTCTAATGTTTTTAGCAATATTTCTAAGTGATAATCCTTATTTGGATTATTTATAAACCCTGTTTTTATAAAAGCCTCTCTTACACAAACTCTATCTATTTGCTCAGCTTGCTTCATACTGCTTTTAGAATCCCATACTTTTTGATTCAATAATTCTTCTCTTAAATCTGTTGAAAAAGACATTGTTTTCTCCTTTCATTTTTCGGGCGGACAGAGGCGTCCGCCCCTACAATATGCAATATGTTGTATTGTATGAAATATATAAAAAATAAAATTACGAATGCAAATGAAGAAATTTTAGAAATTCTTATGCAGATTTTATGGAAAGAGTTCGCGCCTGTCGCGGAAGGGTGCCATAAAATCAAATTAGAATTTCTTGAATTTTGTAATGTAGCCGAGGA
>CAOKHH010000006.1 GCA_948468225.1 uncultured Clostridia bacterium
CATACACACACACACACACACACACACACACACACATATATATATATATATATATATTATGTAACCTAGAAACTAAAAAAATAAACAAAAACATAGATAACACAATATTTATGTGTATTTTTTGTACACATTAAATATTGTGTTTTTTTTGTGTAATAAATTTATTATGAACCGTAGGGGCGATTTTAATTGCCCATAAAGGAGGAAACTATATGCAAAAGAAAAAAATAATATTATTGATTATACTAATATTGATAATTATAGGAATAGTAGCACTAGTATTTGCAAAATCAAACAAAATAACACCAATGCAAAGGACTGCAACAGCGCAATATTCAACAACAATTGGAGAGACAGAATATAATATAACAAATGCAGTACAAGAGCCATCTGAAATAATGCCAACTCTATCAGCAGGAATGATACCAATAAAATATGAAAATGGCTATTGGGCAATAACAACTAAAGATAATGAAAATTGGTATAATTATTCAAAAGGACAACCTGCATATATGATGCTAAACGATGGGTATTACAAATCTGAAATAGAAAGAGAAATAACAGAAGGACAATTAGCATCAAAAAATGTAGGGGCGGACGCCTCTGTCCGCCCGCGGTTCAATCTACATGTATATACCACGATTTGCATACAATGATAAAGGAGAAATTATATACATAAAACAATCATGTAGTGTAGCAGGAACATATACAATACCAGAAATATTCACATACCAAACAGAAAAAATAGATTTTAGTTTAGCCGGAATATGGATAGAATATAGTCCATTATCAAATGCAACTGAAGTAAACACAAAAGTAAACAACATGCAAGGAGAAGATAATAAATATGGATTTATTTCAAACACAATTGCAACAAATGCAAACAACGACTCATTGTACAATACAGAAATAATTGAAATTTATATTGCAAACCTTGTATGGAATGACGTCACCGTCGTTCCGCAAATAACCGACATTTCAAACACCAATCGCACTATACTAAAAATAGTAAGCACGAACAAACTAGAGCCAATAAAAGGAAAAGCAACATTAAATGAAGAAGAATTAACAATAACAATAAATGTAACACAAAAGACAAATGAAATAGAAAAAGTAATAAATGAAGATGGAAAAGTGTTAAGTAAAAGTTCAAATATAGCAATAGATACAGAATTATTAGGAAATGGAACATATAAATATATAGTAATAGATAGCTTAGGAAACTTAAAAGAAATAACTTTAAAAGTGGATAGTTTAAAAATATATGTAATACCAAATTTGAAAAAATTAAAAGAATTTAGGGACGAAGTAAATGCAGGAAATGATTTTAAAGGAATAACAGTAATACAAACAGCAGATATAGAAATGAATGCAGGAAAATATACTATAGATGAAGAAACTGGTGCTATAACTTTTGCAGAAGATGCAGAATTATGGACACCAATAGGAGATTATGCTGATAATTGTGTGTTTTATGGAGATTATGATGGAAAAGGACATACAATTAGTGGAATCTATATAAATTCTACGGATGAATATCAGGGCTTATTTGGATTTTGTCTTTCTGCAACAATTAAAAATTTAGGAATAAAAAATTCTAAGTTAGTAACAACAGGCGATTATTATATAGGCGGAATTGTAGGAACCTTGTCTAACGGTAAAATAGAAAATTGCTTTAATTCTGCAGAAGTAAGTGGAAAAAGCCGTGTAGGAGGGATTTGTGGGAATATTTCTCGGAGATGTTAGTAATTGCTATAATGCAGGAAATATAATGGCTATGAATGGCACAGTGGGTGGTATAATTGGATTCGAAACTAGTGGTAATATAAGCAATTGCTATAATATAGGGAATGTAATGACTACAGAAAATACAGTAGGCGGAATAGTAGGTTATTACAGGAATAGTGCATATACCAAAAATAATATTACTAATTGCTATAATGCAGGAAAAATTATGGGAAGATATTGGATTGGAGGAATTGTTGGAGAGGCTTCAGAACGTTATGAAAAAAATATAAAAATATCAAAATCATTTAATATAGGAGAAATAGTTGGAGAATATACAGTTGGAGGAATTATTGGTGTCGGAACATCTGTAGAAGAATGTTATAATGCAGGCTATGTAAATGATAATGTTAATGGAAGACAAGGTTTTGGGGGAATAGCAGGAACTGGAAAAACAATGGCTAATTGTTATAACAAGGGTACTATAAAATCAGATGCAATAAGAAATGGTGGAATTGTTGGTGTAACTACAAGTACTAATGGGCATGAAATGAAATCTAATTATAATATAGGCACAATAGAGGCTAAAGAAAAAGGTGGAATAGCAGGAATGGCATATTCAAGTGTGAAATTTAATAAGAACTATTATTTAGAGGAAGTAGCTGAAAAGGGAATATATACTGGTAGTGTTCCCGAGGATAGTACAACAGCCGTAACTTCGGATGAATTAAAGCAAAAAGTAACAGATTTAGGAGAAGAATATTGGAAAGAAGATATAGGAATAAATGATGGTTACCCAATACTTGCGTGGCAAACAGATAATGATAAATTAAATTTAATAAATGGAGATAACGCTTTTATAGAAGATACACAAGGGTTAAACCATGGCTATCCATTGCTTGCATGGCAAGTAAAATAAAATCCGTATAACAAAACAAAAAAATACACAAAATAAAATTGGTGATGTAGATGAAGATTTCTTGGTTAAAATTAAAGGAAGATACCAACAGTTTTAAAATTTTCAAAAATATTGGTTTAGATGTGTATGATATAGAAGATGGGGAAGATACGGATAAGAAAATACAAGAGTTAGTAAACAAAGATTATAGAACAATTGTAATATCAAATGAACTTGCAGGATTTTCAGAAGATATAATAAAAAAATATAGTAAATCTCAAAATGTGAATATAATTATTTCAAAGCTAAAAAATGAATAAAAATAAAATAATAACATATAATTTAGAAATATATTGTAGGGGGGAATACCCATGTAGGAACTACGCCCTCGTGGTTCCACCAACAACGCATAAACCCTTTTGAATTGAGGAGATTATATGTTAACAAAGAAAGAGTTATATGATAATTTTGTACAAGATTTCGCATATAAATTACAAAAACAAGTAGGAAAAAAAGAATATGACAAAATAATATTTTTTTGTGTTGGAACAGATAGAATAACAGGGGACTCTTTTCGGACCTATTGTTGGCTATAAACTAAGATATTTATTTAGAGATATTAACGAAATAGAAGTTTATGGTCACTTAGATAAAAATATATGTGCAAATAATGTAAATGAAACTATTAGCTACATAAAAGAGAAGTATAGTAATCCACTTGTAATAGCAGTAGATTCAGCAATATCTAAAAAAGATAATATTGGAAAAATCATTGTAGAAAATAAAGGAATGTATTTAGGAAAGGCATTAAATAAAAGAATAAATTATGTTGGAGATTTAAGCATAAAAGGAATAGTATCCCAAAATGTTAATATACCACAATGCAATTTTAGGCTCTTGCAAAATACATCTTTAAGTTTGGTTATGAAGATGGCAGATGTTGTATCAAGTGGAATATATAATGTTATAAATATATAAATGTATAACCTAGAAGTTTTTGGCAAAAATTTATATATACATATATTGTATAAACTAATTTTCTAGGAGGTACAAATGGAAGATGAATTAAGAAATATTGTGGTTTTGAAGGATTTGCCATCTAATCTAGTTGAAGAGGCAATTGTTATATTAAAGGGAGATAAAAGAAAAATAGAGTGTTTAAAAAAGCATATAAAAAATGATACTTTAAAAAAACAAACACAAAAAATAGACAAGCCAAAAGACTATATAGTAAAAGAAGCCCAAATGGTAATTAGCAATTATATTTCTAATATAGAAAATCAAAGAAAATATAAAAATAGCAAGAAAAGTAATAGAAATATGGAGAGAAAATATAAGGCAATGAAGATTGCAAGTATTGTAATGTTTATTGCTTTAGTAATAAATATAATTTAAATAATATGTATAAAATAAATAATAAATATTTTTTATTCCGTTCTCCAAGGCGTTTATGATACGACTTAACATATTTTAGTGACACACTCTACTTGGGTTAAAGACATAACGACTCATGGTCGAACTCGTAAAAATATTTATTATTTATTTTATACATATATTCATAAAACATCTATTCATAACATATACATTAAAAGTATATGAACAAAGGAAGAGGTGTTTTTTTATGAGTATTGATAGGGCAATTTCTGCAGATGAAAAATTAAGAAGGGCGGAGGAAATTTATTATAGAAGAAAGAATTCTGAAAGACAAACCAGTAAAACAGTGAATGTTCCCGTGTCTAACAGGAAATATGTACTTAAAAAAATGATAATTCAAATTGTTATTTGTTTATCTTTGTATTGTTCATATTATGTAATAAAAAATTTTAATTTTATATTTTCTAAAGAAGTGGTAGATAAAACAAATGAGATTTTGTCATATGATATAAATGTACAGGAGTTGTATTATAAAGCATCAAATTATATAGAAAATTTACCATATTTTAAACAAAAAGAGGATGATGTAGGGGCGAGCATTGCTCGTCCGGAAGAAAATCAAGAAGATACAGATAATTTGCAAACAGAAAATAATATAACAGAAGATACTGAAAATGAACCTAATGCAACAGATGCACAAAATTTGGCTGGTGCATCTACAAAAGATGAAGTGGTAGAGGTTGCTAATAATCTAACACAAATGCAAATAGATGCAAATGATATAAAACAAAATTATTCATTGATGAATCCTCTTGTTGGACAAATAACTTCAAGGTTTGGGAAAAGAGAGCAAACTGAGCCAATTGTATCTCCATATCATGTTGGAATTGATATTGCAGCAAATACTGGCACTGTAATTATTGCAAGTTTGGAGGGAGAAGTTACTGCATCTGGAGAAATTGGAGGCTATGGAAATTGTATTCAAATACAAAAAGATGACATATTAACTATATATGGGCATTGCAGTAAATTATATGTAAATAAAGGAGATGTTATTGAAAAAGGACAAAAAATAGGAGAAGTTGGTCAAACTCGGAAATGCAACAGGACCGCATTTACATTTTGAAATTAGAAAATCAGGAAGGTATGTAGATCCTAGTTTAATTTTAGGAATATGAATGTAGGGGCACCGTTTGTGGGAATGCCCATTAGGTTATGACACCACTGTGCCCATTTAATTTGAATATAAAAAGGATGTGTCATATGAGAATAAGAATAAATTTGCAAATATTTGTATTTGCAATAATATTTTATTTAACAAAACAAATAAGAATATATACAATACTAATGGTATTTGCACTCGTACATGAACTTGGTCATTTAGTTGCAGGAATTTTGCTGGGACTAAAAGCAAAGGGAATTGATATAATGCCATTTGGAGTGTCAATAAATTTTGAAGATTATAGTAATAAATATATTGCAAAAAAAATAATAATTGCAATGGCAGGACCATTAGTAAATACAATTATTGTTATACTTGGAATTTATAATAATTGGGAAGAGGAAATTATATATTCGAATATTTTAATTGGCTTATTTAATTTAATACCATTATATCCATTAGATGGAGGAAGAATATTAAAATACATAATACAACTTGCAACAAACTCAAAAGAGGCAGAAATGTTTGCCTATAAATTATCCAATATACTAATTATTATATTAACTATAGTATCATGTGTTGGAATTCTTTTTGTACAGAATATTGGAATGGTGCTAATTTTAGCATATTTGTGGGTGTTGGTAATTCAAGAGAATAAAAAATACAAATTAAAAATGAGAATATTTACAATGCTTTCAAATGACGAAAAATTATTATTGTAGAGGCGCCATTTGTGAAAATAGTGATGTAGGGAACGATGTCCTCATCGTTCCGCTCACACCACCTAAGCACTTTTCTTATTTACAATCTTTTTCTGGTTTATCAGGTTTACAAGGAGGCTTTGGAAAATCGCAACAATCTATATCTACACCTTTTAAACATTTTCCATAACGTTTTCCTTCAGCACATAGTTTTACGTGACGTACTTTGTTTACCCATACAAGAATTTCATAAGTTTTATCTGGACAAAGTGGTCCAAAAACAAATTCACCATTCTTATCTGTAAAAGTGTGAGAAACAGGTTTTCTTTCTTCTTTTCCATACTCGTAGCAAACTTCTATTAGTTTAACTACAGCATCCTCAACTGGATCTTTATAGCAATCTTTTATTACACCAAATATTACATTTCTTTCATCTTCTGGTAAATTGATATCTATATCAAATTGTTTACCTTTCTCAATAAATCCATCCACCTTAACAACTGGGCACATTTCTTTGTTAAAATCCATATAAATCAAATCCTTTTAAAAATATTTGGAAGTATATATACAACCTATTATTATGATATGTTTTTTTTAAGAAAATGTGTCAAGAAAGCTATATTTAATTAGCTTTTGGAGGATTATATGTAATAATATCTCCAATTTCACAATTAAGAGTTTTGCAAATTCGTGCTAGTAAATTTAAATCAACCTTTTGCATATCGTTGTTACAATATTTTAAAAGTTGCTTATAGTAGATTTGCCCATTTCGAGATAAACTAGATCTACTTATATTATTTTCCTTTAAGAAATTATCTAATTTTAAATCTACACTACCCCATTCATCCATTATAAAAGCCCCCATTCGAACAATTTTTATACTCTACAAATATTTTGTTCCACTTACAAATATTAACATTTTTTGTACTGCTAGACAATTAGGCAAAAACATAGTAGGTTTAAATACATTATAAACAAAGTGACATTTTTTTTATTAAAACCTATACAAAAAAATAATATTTAATGATATAATTTGTACAAATGATAATTGCTAACATAAATTGGGGGAAAAATAATGGGAAACATAGTTGTATTAGATGATTTAACAATAAATAAAATAGCTGCAGGAGAAGTTATAGAAAGACCTGCCTCTGTTGTAAAAGAAATGATGGAAAATTCAATAGATGCTGGGGCAGACAAAATAACAGTTGAAGTACAAAATGGGGGAATATCATATATTAGAATCACAGATAATGGAAAAGGAATTATGCCAGATGACATGGAATATGCATTCGAAAGACATGCTACAAGCAAAATAAGAGTTACAGATGATTTGGAAAATATAACATCTATGGGATTTAGAGGTGAGGCATTGGCTAGTATTGCAGCAATTTCACATATCGAAATGATATCAAGAACTCCTGATACAGAAGTAGGTTATAGAATAGTAATAGAAGGTGGAAAAGTATTAGAAAAAGGAGAAACAGGTTGCCCTGTTGGAACTACTATAACTGTAACAGATTTATTTTTTAATACACCTGTAAGATATAAATTTTTAAAAAAGGATTTCACAGAAGCTCGGTTACATAGAAGATGCAGTAACAAGGCTTGCGCTTGCAAATACTAATGTAGGAATAAAGTTGATAAGCTCTGGAAAAACAATAGTACAAACTTCTGGAAATGGAAATCTAGAAGATGTTATATATGGTATTTATGGCAAAGAAATTGCTGATGGAGTAGTGCCAGTAAATTTTGAATATGAAGATGTAAAAGTTACTGGTGTTGTTGGAAAACCTGAAATAGCCAGAAGTAATAGAGCAAACCAAATATTCTTTGTAAATAAAAGATATGTAAAAAATGCAACATTATCATCAGCTGTAGAACAGGCATATAAGGGATTACTTACAATAGGAAGGTTTGGATTTATAGTAGTAAATATAGAAATTGCACCTAGTAAAATAGATATAAATGTTCATCCTGCAAAATTAGAAATTAAATTTCAAGAAGATCAGAAAATTTTTAAGGCAATATATTCAGCTATAAAACAATCATTATTAAGTGAAGAATTAGTTAAAAATACAAGCAAAGAGCCAGAGACTGAAGACAAGGAAAATACTATTAAAATGCCAGTGATAGAGCCTAAAGAAGAAATAAGGGCAGAAGAAAAAATTGAAGAGGAAAAAAAGCCAAATTTCATAAATTTATTTAAAAGGAAAAAAGAAGAAATAGAAGTTGAAGACCCAAAAAATATAATTGGAGAATTGTATAAAAATAAAAATTTGGAAAAAACAAACAACATACAAGAAGATAAAATAGAAGAAATAAAAACTCCAACAGAAGAACAAGTAGATGCAATGACAGAGATTTTAAATAAAAGAAATGAAATGAAGGAAAAGATAGAGTATTCAGTACCAGAAGATACCTTAATAGATAGCAAAAATAATTTTGATGAAATGTATGAAAGAACATTTGGGAAATTGCCACAAACAACAGTAGAAGAAAGTGGAGTAGAAAAAATAGACACAGTGGGTCTAAAATTAGAGAATGGAAAAAACTTATCTGTTTTTGAAGAAACTGAAAAATATATTAAAACGCCTAATTATAAATTTATAGGAATTGCATTTTCAACATACATAATAATAGAATTAGAAAATGAAATGTATATTTTAGATCAACATGCAGCACATGAAAGAGTTAACTATGAGAAAATTAAAAAGAATTTTTATAGTCAAATGGAAAAAGATTCACAACTAATGTTATTACCAGATGTTATAACATTAACACATAAAGAAATGGACATAGTTAGGGAAAATGTTGAAATGTTTGAAAAAGCAGGATTCACATTAGAAGAATTTGGGGATAACACAATAAAACTTACTGGAGTTCCTAATATTTGCATGGATTTAGACACAAAACAATTATTTTTAGATATACTAGATGAAATAGATACAGTTGCTCTTACAGCAAGACAAGAAAAAGAAGATAAATTTATTGCAACAATAGCATGTAAAGCATCTGTAAAAGCAAAAATGGCATTAACTAAAGAAGAAGTTGATAGCTTAATGGAAAAATTATTGGTGTTACCAAATCCATTTACTTGCCCTCATGGAAGACCAACCGCAATTAAAATGACAAAATATGATATAGAAAGAAAATTCAACAGAAAATAAATAAAACGTAGGGGCGAGCATTGCTCGTCTGCACATAAAGGATAGATAAATATGAAACCAAAAGTAATTGTAATAGCAGGACCAACGGCATCTGGAAAAACAGCATTATCAATAGAATTAGCAAAAAAGATAAATGGAGAAATTGTATCAGCAGATTCAATGCAAATTTATAAGGATATGACTATAGGTACTGCTAAGCCTACTAAAGAAGAAATGAGAAATATTAAGCATTATATGATAGATAATATATCTCCAGAAACTAGATATAGTGTATCTCAATATAAGAAGGATGCTATAAATTGCATAGAAGAAATTATAAAAAATAATAAAACACCAATAGTGGTTGGCGGAACAGGGTTATATATAGATTCGTTAGTGTATGGAATTGAATTCCAAGAAATTCCAACAGATTTAGAATATAGAAAAGAATTGAATAAAAAAGCAGATAATGGAGGTTTGCAAGAATTATATGAAAAAGCTTGTAAAATAGACCCTGAGGCAATGAAAATTATTAGTCCAAATGATAAAAAAAGAATAATTAGAATTTTAGAAATATATAAGCAAACTGGAAAGACAAAAACAGAGCAAAACATAGAGTCAAGGAAAAATGAAGTGCCGTATGAATATATTGTTTTTGCAATAAATATGGATAGAGCTAAACTTTATGATAGAATAAATAAAAGAGTAGATATAATGATTGAAAACGGGCTTATAGAAGAGGTACAAGCACTAATAAAAAAATATAGCAATCTTCAAACGGCGATGCAAGGACTAGGCTACAAGGAAGTTTTAGAATATTTTAATAAAAAAATGACTAAAGAAGAAATGATAGAAAAAATAAAAATGGAATCAAGAAGATATGCAAAAAGACAACTAACATGGTTCAGAAAAAATAAAGAAATAATATGGTTAGATGGATTAGAGCCACTTGAAGAAAATATAAGCAAGATATTGCAAACACTGTAGGGGCGAGCAATGCTCGCCCATGCTTCGAAGGCGTTGTATAAAAATCGAAGATTTTTGACGAAAGGAATGAAATTATTGAGCAAAAGAAAAAAGAAGAAATATAATAAAAAATATAATATTTTAATTGCTCTAGCAGGCATAGTAATATTAGTATATATATTATATGCAATTATAAGTTTAATAAAATCTCCAACAGATGTATTTATTATCGAATATGGTAATGTATCATTAGAAGAGTCAGCTATAGGTTATTTAATTAGAGAAGAGAGTGTAATTAAAGGAAATAATTATCAAAATGGTATAGTACAAATAAAAACAGAAGGAGAAAAAGTTTCTAAAGGAGATTCTGTATTTAGATATTATAATAATAGCGAAGAAGAAATAACTAGCCAGATACAAGAAATAGATAATAAAATAAATGAAGCATTAGGAAAACAAACAGACATATCTTCAGCAGATATAAGATCTTTAGATAAGCAAATAGAAGAGAAAATTGAAACATTAAGTAGTTCTTCAGATACTGGAAAAATAAGAGAATATAAAAATGATATAAATACATCTTTAACAAAAAAATCAAAAATTATAGGAAAAAAGAGTGCCTCTGGTTCATACATAAATCAATTATATGAAGAAAGAAGTATGTATGAAGCAAAATTAGCGCAAACAACAGAATATGTAACGGCGCCAACTAGTGGGATTGTATCATATAGAGTAGATGGACATGAAAGTGTATTAACACCAGCAAGTTTTGAGAATATAACTAAAGAATTATTAGAAGATTTAAATTTAAAAACTGGACAAATTATAGCAACAAATGACCAACAAGGGAAAGTAATAAATAATTTTGAATGTTATATTGCAACAGTTATGATGACAGATGCTGCACTAAATGCTGAGGTAGGACAGAAAGTAAAAATAAGATTATCAAACAAAGATGAAGTTGAAGCAACAATTAGTTATAAATCTGACATAATAAATGGAGAGGAAGTAATATTGGTTCTAAAGATAACTAGTAAAGTTGAAGATTTAATAAGTTACAGAAAAATATCTTTTGATATAATTTGGTGGAGTGATACAGGACTTAAAGTTCCAAATTCAGCCATAATATATGATGAAGAAAATAATCCATACATAATAAAAAGTAGATCTGGCTATTTAGACAAAATATTAGTTAAAAAACTAAAAGAAACAAAAAGCTACACAATAGTAGATAACTACAAAACAGAAGAATTAAAGAATATGGGGTATTCTATCGAGGAAATAAGAAAAATGAAAAATGTAGCACTATATGATGAGATAGTATCTAAGCCACAGAAGCAAATGTTACAGTAATATTACAGAAATATTAAAAAAACATTACAATGCTAAAAAGTATTGACATATTTTTAAAAAAGTAAGATACTATTAGTATGAAAATTGAGTACTAATGAAAAAATATTTTAGGAGGTTTTTATAGTGGGAGCATTAAATAAGGTGTTAGATTTCTTTGGAATGGATACTGGAGCAGAAGATATTGAAGAAAATGAAAATGATGTTTATGGATATGATTATAATGAAGTAGAGGAACAAGAAGAAACAGAATCAAGAGGGATATTTAATAGAAATAGAAAAGTTGTACCTATGACACAGGCACAACCTATTAGAATGGTAATATCACAACCAACAACTTTTGAACAATCAGAAGAAATATGTAACTATTTAAAAGAGAAAAAATCTATAATAGTTAATTTAGAATATGTTAATAAAGATATAGCAAGAAGAATTATAGATTTTATTAGCGGATCTGTTCATGCTTTAGATGGACATATACAAAAAGTTTCTAATGCAATATTTTTAGTTGCGCCAATCAACTATGAAATTGCTAACGAAATGGCAAGAGAAGAAATAAGAAATAAATTATCAGTATCTTGGTTAAAAAATAACTAAAAGTAAATAATAGAATAATAGAATAAGAACGAGGTATCGAATATGATAACACCATTAGATATAGAAAATAAAAAATTTGCAAAGCAAATGTTAAATGGATACAACGTAGATGAAGTTGATGATTTCCTTGATGAAATTACAAAGGATTATGAGAAATTATATAAAGAAAATGCAGATTTAAAAAAAGATACAGATCAATTAAACACCAATATGGGAAAATATAAAAACCTAGAAGATACATTACAAAATACATTGATAATGGCACAAAATACAGCTGATGAAGTAAAAAATGCTGCAAAACAACAAGCAGAACAAATAATAAAAAATGCAGAATATGAAGCAAAAGAAAAAATCAGCGAATTGGAAAATGAAATACTTTTAAAAGAAAAAGAATTAGTAGATATGAAAAAGCAAATAGATATATATAAAGCAAAAGTAGAATCACTACTAATATCACAATTAGAATTATTAAAAGATATAAATAAAGAATAAAAAATAAGACCTATGTCTTATTTTTTTTGTTTGATAATATACATTATTTATGATATAATACCTACATTATTGGAAATTTGGAAGGAATGAATAACAAATGGAAAAAAAGAGAATATTAAGTGGAGTTCAATCTACAGGAAATTTAACATTAGGTAATTTTTTAGGAGCTATAAATAATTGGGTAAATATGCAAGAAGAATATGATTGTTATTATATGATAGCAGATTTACATTCATTAACAGTAAGAAATGATCCTGAAATTTTAAGAGAAAATGCAAAAAAACTTATTGCTTTATATGTTGCAGCTGGACTTGACCCCGAAAAAAATAATATATTTATTCAATCACATGTAAGTGCACATAGTGAGTTATCATGGATACTTAATTGCTATACATACATGGGTGAACTATCAAGGATGACACAATTTAAAGATAAATCAGCAAAGCATGCAGATAATATAAATAGTGGTTTATTTACATATCCTGTACTTATGGCAGCGGATATAATTCTATATCAAGCAGATTTAGTTCCAGTAGGAGAAGATCAAAGACAACACTTAGAGATAACTCGTGATATAGCAGATAGATTCAATAAAATATATGGGGATACATTTAAAATTCCAGAAGCTTATATACAAAAAACAAGTGCAAAAATAATGGGACTACAAAATCCAGAAGCAAAAATGAGCAAAAGTGCAACAAATTTAAATGATGTAATATTTTTAAATGATACACCAGAAGATATAATTAAAAAATTAAAAAAAGCAGTAACAGATTCAGATAATTTAGTGAAATTTGATTCAGAAAATAAACCTGGAGTAAGTAATTTAATGCAAATATATGGAGCTGTTACAAATAAGAATAATGAGGAAATAGAAAAAGAATTTGCAGGTAGAGGATATGGAGATTTTAAAATGACAGTTGCAGAGGCCGTTGTAGAAAAACTAAGGCCAATACAAGCAAAATATAACGAATTATTGTCAAATGAAGATTATATAAGAAAAATTTATACAAAAGGCGATGAGAATGCTAGGAAAATCGCAAATGAAACTTTGCTAGATGTAAAACAAAAAGTAGGGTTAATTATATAAAATGTGCAAACATAAAATATGAAAACAAAAAATCTGCCACAGCTCCAAACGCGGTAATGTTGTAGGGAACGACGCTCTCGTCGTTCCGTTGAAATATATCGCTACGATAGCTGGGTTAGTTATAGTTAAATCTAATGAAATGTCGCTATTCGATTTTTTTGTTTTATATTTTATATTTGTTACAATAAAATATATTATAAGGAGAATAAATAATGTTTGCAGATTATACAAAAATTATAATAAAATCAGGGGACCGGAGGAAATGGTGCAATAACTTTTAGAAGAGAAAAATATGTTGCGGCAGGAGGTCCTGATGGTGGAGATGGTGGCAAAGGTGGAGATGTATATTTCACAGTTGATCCAGATTCAAATACTTTAATAAATTTTAGATTCACAAAAAAATATAAAGCAGAGAACGGAAAAAATGGTTCTGGTGGGCATTGCCAAGGTAAAAGCGGAGAAGATATATATGTAAAAGTACCTATTGGAACAGTTATAAAAGAAGCAGAAACAGGAAAGATAATAGCAGATTTATCAGAACTAGGACAAACAGAATTGATATTGCCAGGAGGAAGAGGAGGAAAGGGAAATTCACACTTTGCGACTTCAACAAGACAAGCTCCTCATTTTGCTCAAAGTGGTCAAAAAGGAATAGAAAAAGAAGTAATATTAGAATTAAAACTATTGGCAGATGTTGGATTATTAGGATTTCCAAATGTAGGAAAGTCGACTCTTTTATCTATGGTAACTTCTGCAACACCTAAAATTGCAGATTATCATTTTACAACTTTGGAACCTAATTTAGGGGTTGTAAAAACAAAACATGGAGATTCCTTTGTTTTGGCAGATATACCAGGAATAATTGAAGGTGCAAGTGAGGGAGTAGGACTTGGATTACAATTTTTAAGGCATATTGAAAGAACAAGATTATTATTACACGTAATAGATGTATCTGGTTCAGAAAATAGAAATCCAGTTGATGACTTTAATACAATAAATGCAGAATTAAAAAAATACAGTGAGAAATTAAGTACAAGAAAACAAATAATAGTGGCAAATAAAGTGGATGTAATGCAAGATGAAGGATTATATAATGAATTAGAAAAACTTGCAAAAGAAAACAATTTAGAAATATTTAAGATATCTGCAGCAACCAATACAGGTGTTGCTGAACTAATAGAACACGTTGCAGAGGTGTTAAAAACACTACCAAAAGAAGATATATTTGATGTGGATGAAAGAGTAGTATATACATTAGAAGAAGTAGAAGATGACTTTACTGTAAGAATAGAAAAAGGAGAATATATAGTAGAAGGACCTTGCATAGAACGATTATTAGGAAGAGTAAATATGGAAGATAATGAATCTATGTATTATTTCCAAAAATCTATAAAGCAATTAGGAGTAGAAGATAAACTAAAAGAAATGGGAGTAAAAGAAGGGGATACAGTAAGATTTATAGATTGGGAATTAGAATGGTACGACTAAAAATTTATATTTATAAAAAACAATAATTAAAAGGTGATAAAATGAGAATTATATTAGCATCAAAATCTCCAAGGAGAAAAGAGTTGATGAATTTGCTTACTAAGAATTATGAGGTAATTGTAAGTGATGCAGATGAAACTCATGAAGAAGGATTAACAATAGATGAAGAATCAAAAAGATTAGCATATATTAAAGCTAAAAAGGTATTTGAGGAAACTTCAGGAGATAGAATCGTTATAGGTTCAGATACAATGGTTATAAAAAACAATAAAGTATATGAAAAGCCAAAAGATGAACAAGATGCAAAAATAATGTTACAAGAACTACAAGGAGGAAATCATCAAGTAATAACAAGTATATGTGTGCTAGTTGAAAACAATGGGAAATACGAAGAATTTATAGATTACGATAAAACAAATGTATATATAAAAAATATGAACAATGAAGAAATAGACAAATGGATACAAATAGGAGATAGTTTAGATAAAGCTGGAGCATATGCAATACAAGGTGAATTTGGTATGTTTGTAGAGAAAATAGATGGAAATTATACAACAGTAGTGGGCTTACCAATACACAAATTATATGATATTTTAAAAAAACATATTTAAAATACAAAAAAATGTTTGACATACCTTTGTTTGTATGATATTATGTTGTCAAATAAGTTTTAGGAGTGATGTATAAATGAAAAAGAAGTCATCAGATGAGCTAAATAAAAGAGAAAGAGCAATACTTAAATTTATAGAAAAACATGTTATAAATTATGGATATCCACCATCAGTTAGAGAAATAGGAAAAGCAGTTGGATTAAGTTCAACTGCAACAGTACATGGTTACATAGCAAAATTAACAGAAAAGGGTTATATCAAAAAAGAAGACCAAAAAGGAAGAACATTAAAATTATTAAAAGGTGGACTTGCAGATAACGAGCCTAGAGCAGAAAAACCAGTATATAGTGGAAAAGAATTAGTAGAAGTTCCTGTTATAGGAAAAATCACAGCAGGAGAGCCAATACTTGCAGTAGAAAATGTAACAGATACATTTCCTATACCAATAGACTTCGTTGGAAATAGCGAGAGTTTCATGCTTACAGTTAGAGGAGAAAGCATGATAGAAGCAGGAATACTAGATGGAGATTACATATTAGTAAAAAAACAAAACACAGCAAATAACGGACAAATAGTTGTAGCACTAATAGGAGAAGAAGCAACAGTTAAAACATTTTATAAAGAAAAAGATCATATAAGATTACAACCAGAAAATAGTACAATGGATCCAATAATAGTACCAACTTGTGAAATATTAGGAAAAGTAGCAGGCGTATTTAGAAAAATGTAATTAAATTAGTTAAAAAAATGGGGGCAAGATAAAAAATCTGCCCTCATTTTTTTGTATTCAAAAACCAATTGCAAACAATGTAGGGGTCGGCGTCCCCGACGACCCGTTGCGTAAACATGCAAAAAATTATTGCAAAAATTGTAGGGGCGGACGCCTCTGTCCGCCCGTTTCAAAAAGGAGGAAATAAATGAAAAACGAATTACCAAAACGAAAAAACATACGAATACCAAAATACAATTATTCAAAACCAGGATATTATTTTATAACAATGTGTACACAAGGAAGAAAGAAAATGTTATCAAAAGTTATATATAATGATAACAATGTAGGGGTCGGCGCCCTCGACGACCCGAAAATAGAATTAACGCAAATAGGATATGTTGTAGATGAATATATTAAACGAACAAATAAAATTTATAGAAATATTAAAATAAATGATTATATTATTATGCCAAATCATATACATATGATTTGTGTAATAGAAGAAAATGAAAACGGGTCGTCGAGGGCGCCGACCCCTACAAATGAAAAAATTCCACAACTAATAGGAACAATAAAAAGATTAACGAATAGGAAATGCAAATATAATATTTGGCAACGAAATTATTATGAACATGTTATACGAAATGAAGATGAATACTTACGAATTTTAGAATATATTCAATATAATCCATTAAATTGGATATATGATAAATATTACTGAATTTACATAATTTGCATAATTAAATTAAATATGCTATAATTATTTATATATTGAGGATATAAATTAAGGGAGATGAAATATATGGATAAAATAGAAATGAGGGAAAAAGCTAGAAATATTGTTAATGATTTGGAAAGTTTCATTGCAAATGCACAAGAGGCAAATAAAATTTCAGTTGATGTAATAAAAAGAATGGCAGGCTATAGCAAAGAAGATATTCTTAATGCATTAATGTTCATAGGAGCAGACAGAGCCAGAAGCGAATTAGATAGTAGTGTAAAATCAAAAAAAAGGAATAATGTGATATTAAATAATATTAGAGCAGAAGCTGCATTGCAAGGTATAGAACTTTCAGAAAGTGAAGAAATGGAACTAATTGGGAAGGCTTATTCAGGTAAAATTAAAAGTTTTAGAGAGGGAGTGGCAAGTGTTAAACATAAATCAGTTAATAAAGGGCAATCTGAAACAGAAGGGGTAGAAATAGGCGATTAGATAATAGATGCAAAAATATATGAATATAAAAAGGGTTACTTATATAAGTGACCCTTACTGTTTGCAATAATATTAAGATAATCCTAATAATTCTTTTGCACGTTTTACATCTTCTGCATTTGCTGGTCTTACATTTTCTAAAAGATATTCATAACCTAGATTTGTCCATTTATGTTTTCCCATATCGTGATATGGTAATATTTCAACTTTTTCAACTGTTTTTAAAGATTTTATAAACATTCTTAAATCTATTAAATCTTGTGTATCATCTGTTATTCCTGGAACTAATACTTGTCTAATCCATATTTTAATATTATTATCACTTAAATACTTTGCGAATTCTAATTCTCTTTTATTAGAGAAGCCTACTAATTCCTTACATTTTTCATCATTTATATGTTTTATATCAAGCAATACTAAATCTGTGTATTTTAGCAATTCTTTTATATCATCTGTAATTTCAAACATTCCTGATGTATCTATTGCAGTATGAATTCCTTGTTTTTTTAATCTTTTGAAAAGATTAGTTACAAATTTAACTTGTAATAAAGGCTCACCACCAGTTACTGTAACACCACCATTAGAAGGTAAAATGTATGCTTTATAGCTTTCAATTCTGTTTACTAAATCATCTACGCTTCTTAATTCACCACTGTTTACATCCCAAGTGTCACGATTGTGGCAGTACTTGCAACGAAGTGCACAACCTTGCATAAATATTACATATCTAATTCCAGGTCCATCAACAGTACCAAATGATTCTATTGAGTGTATTCTTCCATAATTTTCTCTATCTATATTTTCCATAAAAATAATCCTTTCAAAAAATAAAAACGGGCGGCGTGATTCATCCGCCCCTACAATTATTTAGCATGATTTTCTCTATACTATAAAATAGGGCGGACACAGGGTCCGCCCCTACGAATTTAATAATTTTTATAACAAATTATTAAATTCTGTCTTGTATTGTTCTATGAATTACGTCTAATTGTTGTTCTCTTGTTAATTTTATAAAGTTAACAGCATATCCAGAAACACGGATTGTAAGTTGTGGGTAATTTTCTGGATGTTCCATAGCATCTTCTAATAATGCTCTATCAAATACGTTAACATTTATATGGTGACCTGTTTTTGCAAAGTATCCATCTAACATATTAACTAAGTTTGTTACTCTGTCTCCTTCATCTTTTCCTAAAGCTTTTGGAGTAATAGCAAATGTATAAGATATACCATCTTCAGAATAATCGTATGGAAGTTTTGCTATTGTGTTTAATACAGCAAGTGAACCGTTTGTGTCTCTTCCATGTAATGGGTTAGCACCTGGTCCAAATGGTTCTCCACCACGTCTTCCATCAGGAGTGTTACCTGTATTTTTACCATAAACAACGTTAGATGTAATTGTTAATACAGATAATGTGTGTTTTGAACCTCTATATGTTTGATATCTTTGTAATTTTCTTAAGAATGTTTTTACTAAATCAACAGCGATTTGGTCAACTCTATCATCATCATTACCATATTTAGGGAAGTCTCCTTCTACTTGGTAATCAACAGCTAAACCTGTGTCATCTCTAATAACTTTAACTTTAGCATATTTAATTGCTGATAAAGAATCTGCTGCAACAGATAAACCAGCTATACCACAAGCCATAGTTCTTAATATATTTTTATCATGTAAAGCCATTTCTAATGCTTCATAAGAATATTTATCATGCATATAGTGAATAGCATTTAATGCTTTAATGTATATTTTTGCAACATAATCCATCATTACATTGTATTTTGCCATAACTTCATCATAGTCTAAATACTCAGAAGTAATTGGCTCAAATCTTGTTGTGATTTGTTTTCCAGAGTTTTCATCTCTACCACCATTTATAGCATATAATAATGCTTTTGCAAGGTTTGCTCTAGCTCCGAAGAATTGCATTTGTTTACCAATTCTCATTGCAGAAACACAACAAGCTATACCATAATCATCACCAAGCATTGGTCTCATTAAGTCGTCATTTTCATATTGGATAGAAGATGTTTTGATAGACATATTTGTTGTATATCTTTTAAATCCTTCTGGTAAATTGTTAGACCATAATACTGTTAAATTTGGCTCTGGAGCAGGTCCTAATGTTGTTAATGTGTGTAATACTCTGAAAGAGTTCTTTGTAACTAAAGTTCTTCCATCTACACCCATACCACCAATAGATTCTGTTACCCATACTGGGTCTCCACTGAATAATTCATTGTATTCAGGTGCTCTTAAGAATCTAACTAATCTTAATTTCATAACGAAATGATCCATTAATTCTTGAGCTTCTGATTCTGTTAAAGTACCATTAGCTAAATCTCTTTCAATATAAATATCTATGAAAGTAGATGTTCTACCAATACTCATTGCAGCACCGTTTTGATCTTTAATAGCTCCTAAATATCCAAAGTATAACCATTGAATAGCTTCTTTAGCATTTGCAGCTGGAACTGATATATCAAATCCATATTTTGCTGCCATTCCTTTTAAGTCGTTTAATGCTTTTATTTGATCAGATATTTCTTCTCTTTCTCTAATTACATCTGCTGTAAATTCATCTACATCTAAAACATCTAATTCTAATTTCTTTTCTTCAATTAAAGCATCTACACCATAAAGTGCAACTCTTCTGTAGTCTCCTATAATTCTTCCACGTCCATATCCATCTGGTAAACCTGTTATTAAGTGAGAACTTCTTGCTGCTCTAATATCTGGTGTATAAACTTGGAAAACACCATCATTATGTGTTTTTCTTAAGTTATGATAAATATATCCAGTTTCTTCATCAACTTTTAATCCATAGCTTTCTGCAGATTTTTCTACTATACGGATACCACCAGCAGGCATAATTGCTCTTTTTAAAGGTGCATCTGTTTGAAGACCTACTATTTGTTCTAGTTCTTTCTTTATATATCCGGCATCATAAGCATTAACTGCAGATGGTGTTTTTGTATCTGCATCTAAAACTCCACCGTTATCTCTTTCTTTTTTGTATAAGTCTAAAACTTCGTTCCATAATTCTTTTGTTTTTTCTGTGGCTTCAGCTAAAAAACTATCATCACCAGTATATGGTGTATAGTTATGTTGAATGAAATCTCTAACATTGATTTCTTCTTGCCATTCGCCACATTTAAAACTGTTCCATTGATCAAATTTCATATAAAAACCTCCTATAATGTTATTTTTAACAAAGTATATTTTAATATACTCACAACTATAAATAATACCACAAAAGAGAAGCAATATCAATACAATAAATGCAAAAAAGTGTAAAATTTGTAGAATTTTTAATACATATATGATATGATAGCGGGAGATTAGCTACGAAGTGGTTGCCGAGTGAATAATGAATAGTGAATAGTGAATAATTATTTGTAGGGGTCGGCGGCCTTAGGCGACCCGCACTACAAAGGAATACCCCAAAAAAAGGAGAGAAAAAATATGGACGAAAGATTACAAAAGATAAAACAAAATATGTTAGATAAAGAGATATTACTTTCATCTTATGCTTGTAAATCAGAAAAAGCAATTAAACTATTAGATGAAGAAGATGATATGAGACCAGATTTTTTTAAAGATATAGATAGAATTATACACTCACTTGGATACACAAGATACATAGATAAAACACAAGTGTTTTCATTTATTAAAAATGATCATATAACACATAGAGTTTTGCATGTACAATTAGTTGCAAAAATCGCAAGAACAATAGGAAGAAGCCTAAATTTAAATGAAGACTTGATAGAAGCAATAGCATTAGGGCATGATATAGGTCATACTCCATTTGGACATGTTGGAGAAAAATTTTTAAATGATATATGTAAAAGAGAAGGTATAGGCTATTTTTGTCATAATGCACAAAGTGTAAGGGTGCTAAAAGATTTAGAGAATTTAAATATAACCGTGCAAACACTAGATGGAATATTAGCCCATAATGGTGAGATATTACAAAATGTTTATAAACCAGATTTTGATAAAACAGAAGAACAGTTTATTGAAGATTTAGACAATGTAGTTAATGTTGAAAACTATAGTAAAAAAGTAAAATCAATGACATTAGAGGGATGTGTTGTTAGAATATCAGATATAATTGCATACATAGGAAGAGACATAGAAGATGCGATTATAGTTGGAGCAATAAAAAGAAGTGATTTGCCATATTATATAACAAGAGTTCTTGGAAATACTAATTCAAAAATAGTAGATACATTAGTAAAAGATATAATAATAAATAGCCAAGAAAAAAGGCATATAGAATTATCAAAAGAAGTATTTGAGGCATTGATGGAATTAAAACATTGGAATAGCAAAAACATATATGAATCTGAAGAAGCAACTGCAAATAATAATGTGTTAGAGAATTTATTTAAGAATTTATTTGATGCCTATTTTGAAAGAATAAACAATATCAATTATTTGGATAAAATAGAAATCGATGAATATACTGAGCAATCAGATAAAGTTTTTTATGATTTTTTAAATGGTAAAACTAGAGAATATTTAAAAAATACAGACAAAAGAAGAATTATAATAGATTACATTGCAGGGCAAACAGATAAATTCTTTTTATCTGAATGTGAAAAGCATGTGTATGGATTTAGAGCAGATATGTTAAATTGACATATATTTCCTAAACGTATATAATAATCAAAAATTGATTTTAGAGAGGAGAATGTTTTTATGAAAAAAAACATAATTTTAGGAATTATTATTGCATTATTAGTAATATGTGTGGTAGTAGAAGGTATAATTATATGGAAACAAAATGTTGACAAAAATAAAGAGGAAGGAAAAGACTCTACTTCCCAAGTAGAAGAAACACCATCACCTGTGCCATCAACAAAACCAAAAGAACTTCCAAAGAATGAAACAATGGATGGGGAGAGATTAAAAATATCAAAGAAATATAGTAATCCAAATGAGAATGAACTTGTATATACATATTTAAGTGTAAAAATTGAAGATAAATCAGATAACAATCATGAGTATGAATATGAAATTCCACAAATAAATATTGAATCAAAAGAAGTAGAAAAGATAAATAAAAAAATATTAAATAAATATGAAAAAATAATAGATGAAATGAATAATAAACAATATCTTGATTTGAGCTGTGAAGGATTAACTTATGAGTATTATGAAAATGATGGAATATTATCATTAGTTATGGTAAGTCCAACAGAGTCTGGTGGATACTTTGAATGTGAAATATACAATATAGAAATTTCAACAGGTGAAGAAATAGATAATGATAAATTATTAGAGAAAATAAATATATCTGAAGAAGATCTAAAAGATAAAATGCTAAAAACTATTGATAATTTGGATATGTATAAAAGTGATGCTTCAGATGATTCAAGTATGAAAAGTTTTAAACAGGAGCAAAAAGATAAAACAAAATACAAGTATGAAACAACTTCAGTAGACAAATTAGACTTATACTTAAATGATGATAATCATGTATGTACATATATGGAGGTACATTCAATAGCTGGAGGAGAAACTACTACAATGATACTTGATTTAGAAACAAATGAAATAATATAACAAAGATAATAGTAATAGAAAACGGATTGATTAAAAATCAATCCGTTTTTGTATATTTTTTATTTTGCAATTTCTTTTGTTTGTTCAACCAATTCAGATGTACAGTGTGGGCATCTTGTTGCTTTATAGTTTATTTCACTTAAGCAATAAGGACATACTTTAGTAGTTGGTTCAGGTTTAACTTCTTCTTTAACTTCAGAAACTTCTGCTTTCTTACCTTTTTTCTTAAGTTTTTTCTCAATTTTCTTTAATTCTTGTTCTTTTACTTCGCCAAATTTTTTATTTATTTTATTCATATAACGAATTACCATAAATATTGTAAATGCAATTATTAAGAAATCTAAAATTGCTCCTATAAAATTACCATAGTTAATAGAAACTTCTCCTATTCTTATAGCTAAAGAAGAGTAATCTACTTTTCCTGTAATTGCTGAAATTGCTGGCATTATGATGTCATTTACAAGAGATGTAACTATTTTTTGAAACGCGCCACCAATTATAATACCAACTGCTAAATCCATTACATTTCCACGTGCTATAAATTCTTTAAATTCTTTGAACATTTTTTGCTCCTCCTATTATTGGGATTGTATTTATAATTAAATAGATAAAATTTATTACTGTAGTAAATAGAAAATATAAAATAAAAAATCGAACACCCGACTTCTGGTAGGTTTAACAGTAGATAGCCAAATTTTCGTAGTGATATATTTTAATGGAACGACGAGGGCGTCGTTCCCTACAGATTATACCGCGTTTAAGGGTGTGGCAGATTTTTTATTTTTATATTTTCGCATTTACGTAAACAGAATAATAATTGCCAATTTTAATAAATTATTTTTCAAACTAGTTCATTTGTACTGTTCCAACTATATCATTTATATCATCAATTTTATGTTTTGCCATATAGTTTTCTATTCCTTCTATAGCCTTAATGCTAACATCTGGGCTTACAAAATTTCCACATCCAATAGATACAGCATTTGCACCTGCTATCATAAATTCTACAGCATCTTCTCCAGTCACAATTCCACCCATGCCAAGAACAGGTATATTAACGGCTTTAGCTACTTGATATACCATACGTACAGCAACTGGTTTTACAGCAGGACCAGATAGCCCACCTGTATTATTTGCAAGATAAGGTTTTCTTGTATCTATATTAATGCTCATACCAAGAAGAGTGTTAATAAGAGATACTGCGTCTGCTCCAGCATCTTCTACAGCTTTTGCAGTTGAAGTGATATCTGTAACATTTGGTGTAAGTTTAACAATTAATGGCTTGTCTAAAACTTTTCTAACTGCAGTTGTTACTTCTTTTACACCTTCATATGTTATACCAAAAGCTAAGCAACCAGCCTTAACATTAGGACAAGATAAATTAAGCTCAACGCCATCTATATCTAATGTATTTAATATTTTGCAAAGTTCAACATATTCTTCAATTGAACTACCACAAGCATTAACTATAATTGCTGTATCAAATTTCCTAAGCCAAGGTAAATCATTTTGAGCAAAATATTCAACTCCTGGGTTTTGTAATCCAATACTATTTAACATACCACTTGGAGTTTCACAAATTCTTGGTGGTTTATTTCCAGAACGTGGTTTTAGAGAAGTACCTTTTGTAATAATTCCACCTAATTTATTTAAATCTATAAACTGATCAAATTCTCTTCCATAGCCAAAAGTTCCGAGAAGCAACAGTTACAGGATTTTTCATTTTAATACCTGCAAAATTTATATTTGTATTCATAAAAATTCTCCTTTCTAACGGAACGACGAGGGCGTCGTTCCCTACAACTGAATTAAAAAATGCTAAACAAATATATTTTTAAATTTCCACATAGCTCGCGTCAAACACAGGTCCTGCCTTACAAACGTGCACATATTGTGGCGCATCATTAGGGCTAGCAGCAGTTTTTACTGCACAACCAAGACATGCACCAATTCCACAACCCATTCTTTCTTCTAAAGAAATTTGGCAAGGGATATTTCTTTCAATTGCTAATTTTTGTACTGCTCTAAGCATAGGTAAGGGACCACAAGCATAAATGCAATCTGTTTTAGATTTATCTAAATCTTCTATTAAGTAGTTAATTGCAAATCCATTTTCTCCATAGCTTCCATCATCTGTTGTAATAACTAACTTTTGAGAAACTTTATTAAATTCATCTTCGCACACTACAAAATCTTTACTTCTAAATCCTAAATAAGTATTTACATTTGCTGAATTTTTAGCAATTTTGGCTAACTCATGTAATGGAAATACTCCAATTCCACCACCAATAATTGATATATTTTTATAATCTGCTAGATTAAAAGCTCCAAATCCTAAGGGACCTAATACATCTATATCGTCTTCAATATTTTTCTTACATAGAATTTCTGTTCCTTTTCCTTTAACTTGAAAAATAAAAGTTACAGTAGAGTTTTCTTTGTTTATGTCATATATACTTATTGGTCTTCTTAAAAATGGGTCAAATTGATCGCTTACTCTAATTTCTAAAAATTGACCAGGTCTTGCAATATCTGCAATTTCTTTTGAGATAATAGTAAATTTAAATATGTCTGGTTTTAATTGTTCTTTTTCTATTAACTTCGCTTTTATATTAACTGGCATTAAATGTTCCTCCTCGTATAATAATTTAATTTCGGACAAGCACGGACGACCGATGGACGCCCTACAAGTCCATACAATTTTGCAATAAATATAAAAATAAAAATTGAAGCGAATGTAGGATAAACAAGTATACAAATTCTTAATATTATGAGTGGAAAGAGTTCAAGCTTGCCTTGGAAGGGTGCCACGAAAAATATTTAGAATTTGTACGAAGTTTAGTCCGACCCGAGCAGGATTTTTATTTTTAATATTCTAGAAAATTATAATAATTTTGTGTGTTCAGAAATTGCAGAATTTAGTTCATCTCTCATACGAATTGCTTCTGCACGAGTTGCCTTTGCAAAATCAGTTTCTGCAAAAGTATCTTTCCAGTTTTCAGATTTATATGCACACATTAAACTTCTTGAGGCATTTACAATTCCGCCTAGTCCGTTTTTATCAAATCCTAAAGCTATATCTTCAGCTTTTCCACCTTGTGCTCCGTAACCTGGAATTAAGAAATATGCTTTTGGCATAATTTTTCTTAATATTTCTATTTGCATAGGGTATGTTGCACCAACAACAGCAGAAGCAGAACTAAATCCAGATTCCCCAACTAATTCTTCACCCCAAGAATTTACAAGTTCAGCAACTTTTTCGTAAATAGCTTTTCCATCTTCAGTTTTTAAATCTTGTAATTCTCCAGAAGATTTATTAGAAGTTTTAACTAATACAAACATTCCTTTATTATATTGTTTACAATCTTCTATAAAAGGTTTAATACTGTCAATTCCTAAATATGGGTTAAGAGTGACAAAATCAACATCATATATTGAATATGCTTCATCTCCTATAGGTGTTTTTCCTATGAATGCATTTGAGTAACCAGCAGCAGTTGTACCAATATCTCCTCTTTTAATATCTGCAATAACCATCATACCTTTAAACTTTGCATAATTACAAGTCTTTTTAAATACTTCTAATCCTTGAATACCAAACATTTCATAAAATGCAATTTGAGGCTTTACAGCAGGAATTATATCACAAACTGCATCAATTAAACTTTTATTAAATTCTAAAATAGCATCACAAGCACCCTCTAAATTTGCTGGGTATTTTTCCTTTATGCAATTTGGTAGCATATCATATCTTGGGTCTAATCCCATAACTGTTGGGTTATTTGTTTCCTTAATTTTTTCTATTAATAAATCAATAGCATTTTTCATTTTAAAATCATCCTTTCAATATTTATTTTGGTTATGCTTTTGTAGGCGGGTCGTCGGGGACGCGGACCCCTACAAGATTTGTAATATGTTTTAGTGTAGGCAATTATAATAATATTTTTTACGAGTTCGACCATGAGTCGTTATGTCTTTTAACCAAGTAGAGTGTGTCACTTTAATTTGATATGCCGTATCCTAAACGCCGAGGAGAACGGAATAAAAAATATTATTATAATTTGCTTGTAAAACTTATCTTGCATAAACAACGTTGCCATTTACAATTGTATATGCAACTTGTCCTTTTAATTTTTTACCAATAAATGGTGTGTTTTTAGATTTAGAAACTATACTTTCCTTTTCATAAGTATATTCTATATTAGGATCAAAAATTGTTATATCAGCTGTAGCTCCTTCTTTTATAACGCCTCTATCTATTCCTAAAATTTTAGCAGGGGCATAAGATGTTAACCTTACCATATCTAAATAATTAATATATCCTGGCTCAATTAAGTTAGTAATTGTAGCAGCAAGAGCTGTTTCAAATCCTATAATTCCATTTGGTGCTTTAGACAATTCCCTTGCTTTTTCTTCTTCAGAGTGTGGAGCATGGTCTGTAATAATGCAATCGATTGTTCCATCTTTTAGTCCTCTAATAATAGCCTTTTTATCTTCCTCTGTTCTAAGTGGTGGATTCATTTTTGCATTTGTACCACTTGTTAAAACTTCGTCTTCTGTAAAGCTATAATAATGTGGGCAAGTTTCACAAGTTACATTAACTCCACGTGCTTTTGCATCTCTAATCATATTAACAGAAGTTTTTGTACTTATGTGGCATATATGAGAATGAACATGATTAGTTTCGGCAATTACAATTTCACGTGCTGCCATAATTTCTTCAGCTTCTGGAAGAACACCTTGAACACCTAGTTTTTCTGCAATAGGTCCAGCATTGATTGCGCCTGCTGCAACAGATTTTTCTTCACAGTGAGATGCAACATAAGTTCCAAGTTTACTAGCTGTTATGATTGCTTCTCTCATAAATCTAGAATTAGCAACAGGAATTCCATCATCAGAAAATGCAATAGCTCCTGCATTTTTTAATTCTTTGAAATCAACCAATTCTTCTCCAATTTCTCCTTTTGTAACACTGGCATAAGGAAGTACATTACATTTAGCTACTTGTTTTGCTTTTTCTATAATTTGTTGCAAAACAATAGTGCTATCTGGGGTAGGATTTGTATTTGGCATAGGACAAATAGTAGTAAAACCACCCTTAACAGCACTATTGCTTCCAGTTTCTATAGTTTCTTTGTGCTCAAAACCAGGTTCTCTTAAATGGCAATGAATATCAATCATACCTGGAATAATTGATAATCCTTCACAATCAATAATAGTATCAACAGAATCCGTAATGTTTTCATCAATTCTTTTGATTTTATTATCTTCTATTAAAATATCAGTTTTCTTTTGAGTATTTGTTGCATAATCAATTAGAAAACCATTTTTAAGTAATAAATTCACTTTTAAATTCCTCCTTAAAATGTATTTTGTAAATTTTATCATTATTTGTATAAAAAGTAAATAATATGTTGAAATTTTTTTACGGATATGATACATTGTAGAGGTCGGCGTTCCCGACGACCCGCAATCAATATGGGGAATTAAACTATTAGGAGGTATTATAATGAGTGAAGTAACTTCATATTTATTTGAAACAAAAGCATTAAAAATCTGTCCAGAAAATAAACCATTTTGGTATACATCAGGAAAGATTGGTCCATATTTTATAAATACACATTTTATTTACGGAAGTGAGGAAGAAGCAAATGAATTATTAAAATTCATAGATGCAGAAAAAGAAAAAAAGCAAGAAATGCCTAAAAAAGTTTATGAAAAAACAATGGAACAATATAGAACAAACAAAATATATAAAACAGTAATAGATGAAATGGTAGAAAAAATAAAACAAAATATAAATGTAGACGAAATAGATTTTGTATCTGGTGGGGAAAGAAGAGATTGGTTTTTCTCTTACGCAATAGCAGATTTATTAGGAAAATCACATATAACTATATTTAAAGATTTATCTACTGTAATAACAGATAGTAAAGGCAATAATATAGAAGCAAATTTAGAAAATAAAAAAGTACTACACGCAGCAGATTTAATAACAGAAGCATCTAGCTACATAAGAGCTTGGATACCAGCAATAAAAAATTTAGGTGCAGAAATTAAATGGAGCATAGCTGTTGTAGATAGAATGCAAGGTGGAAAAGATAAATTACAAGCTGAAAATATAGAATCTTATGAGATAATAAGAGTAGATAATGATTTATTTAATGAGGCTTTATCTTTAGGGATAATAAGCAAAGAGCAATTAGATATGTTAGTAAAATTCAAAAGCAATCCAGATGGAACAATGAGAGAATTTTTAGTTGCTCATCCAGAGTTTTTAGAAAATGCATTAAAATCAGATGAAAAAACAGCAGGCAGAGCAAAACTTTGTATAGATGGAAATTTATATAATTTATAAAATCGTAGGGAACTAGGACAACGTTGTTCCGCATAATGTAGGGGCGATTTTAATCGCTAGAAATAAAGGAGAAACAAAAATGTTCAAATTGAAATTTGCACAAATGTACGACAACAATATATTTAAAGAATATAATTTAAATCCAGTTGCAGAAGATTATTTTTTGGCAAAGGATAACATATTTTGCATAGCAGATGGAGTAACAAGAGATTCTATTTATGGACAAGTAATACCATATCCTAAAAATAAAGAAGAAGTAGAATTTTGGGTAAAGGTATATCCTAACCCAAGTGGAGCGTATACTGCGGCCAAGATTTGTGCAAATAGTTTTGTAAAACATATTTCAGAATGTGAAGACGAAGTAAATGAAAACGTTATAATGGAAATAGTAAAAAAAGTAAATCAAGAAATATGGGAAATAAATAAAAATAGACAAATAGATTATGTAGCAAACGACTTATTTTGCTGTGTTGCAGTTGGTGGTAAAATAGAAGATAATACTTTGTATTGCTTTTCAATAGGAGACTCACACATTACACTATTAGACGAGAATTTTAATGTAAAGTTTACTACAATCAACAACCACAGAAATTTTGAAGAATATTTAGATAACGTATATTGTAAAGAAAATGAATTCGACTGGTCTAATCCTAAGTATAGGGTAATGGTAAGAAGAGATTACAGAAACAAGCCTAATGTGAAATACAACGGAAAAGAAGTTTCATTTGGAGTTTTATCAGGAGAAAAAGAAGCAGAACATTACGTAGATACTTATAAAGTCGATTTAACTGGTGTAAAATACATATGTGCATATTCAGATGGATGTGAGCCATTTTTTGAAGATAAAGAAAAACTGAAAGAGATTATACTAAATCCAGAAAAATTGCAAAATGAGGGAAAAGAAAGAACATTAATTATTTATGAGAGATAATATTGCAAAATAGAAAGGAAAGAATGTAAAAATATTCTTTCCTTTTTTGATGTTTAAGCATTTTATTCCTACACGATACATTGATAGATATAATTGACAAAATGGGAAATTAAGGATATAATATATCCAATTGCCAAAAAATGAAATGATAAAGAGGGGATAATAATTATTACAAAGTACTTTAATTGGAAAGATAAAATTAATAAAGAAGAATTAGAAGAAAGTGCTAGGATTATTAACAGTGATGGAATAATAGTATTCCCAACAGAAACAGTATATGGAATTGCAGCAAATGCATTAAGTGCAGATGCTGTAAAAAATATATATTTGGCAAAAGGTAGACCAAATGATAATCCACTTATAGTGCACATAGCAGATAAGAAGCAAATTAATGAAATATGTTATGTAGAAAATGAGATAGAGCAAAAATTAATAGACGTTTTTTTGCCACGGACCTTTTACATTAATATTAAAGAAAAAAAGTATTATTCCAGATATAGTATCAGCAACACTCGATACAGTTGGAGTAAGAATGCCAAGCAATATTATAGCAAATGAATTTATAAAAGCATGCAAAGTTCCAATAGCAGCACCAAGTGCTAATGTATCTGGCAAACCAAGTGGAACAATTGTAGATGATATAAAATTAGAGTTGGACGGAAAAGTTGATGCAATAATAGATGGAGGAATATCAGATATTGGATTAGAATCAACTGTGGTTAAAGTTATAAATGGAGTGCCAGAAATATTAAGACCAGGTAAAATAACTAAAGAAGATATAATAAATGCAGTTGGTTGTGCTAAAGTAAATAGTAAAGTTTTAGAAAAAGTAGAGAAAAGTGAAAAGGTTGAGAGTCCTGGTATGAAATACAAGCACTATGCACCTAATACTAAATGTATGTTAATAGATATTTCAAACGAAAAAAAACAAATACATAGAATAAATGAAATTATAAAGATAAATAAGAACGTTTGTGTAATCGGATTTAAAGAGCACAAAGATAAAATTAAATGTGATAAATATATAGAGATAAGCAGTATTAATGACTTAACAGAGTTTTCTAAAAGAATATATACAGAATTAAGAAAAGTAGACAAATATAATGTATCTTTAGTAATAATAGAGGGAGTGAGCAAATCTGGATTAGGACTTGCTATAATGAACAGATTAATTAGAACTTGTGCATATAATATTATTACAGAATAATGAAACTTTTTTATAAGATAATAAGTATTGCTCTATGGAAAGGAACGATTTTTATGGATAAAATAACAGTTATAATACCAGTATATAATGTAGAAAAGTATTTAAAAGTAGCAATAGATGCTACTATTAATCAAACATATAAAAATTTAGAAATTATTTTAGTAGACGATGGATCTACAGATTCTTCAGGTAAGATTTGTGACGAATATAGTAAAATAGATAATCGTATAAAAGTAATTCATCAAAAAAATAAGGGATTATCAGGTGCAAGAAATACAGGATTAGATAACGCTACAGGAAAGTATATTATGTTTTCAGATTCAGATGATACTTTTGAGTTGGATGCATGTGAAAAATTATATAATTTTATCGAAGAAACCAATGCAGATTATGTTGTTGGAAATTATACAAATATGGATGAAGACGGAACAAAGTGGGACAAGCCAGTTTTCGATTTAGACAAATATTTCAAAAGTAGGCTTTCAATACAAGATTATACAAATTCTTTCTATACAATGAATTCAGGCGTATGGAATAAAATCTTCAGAAAAAGTTTTCTAGATGATATAGAAGTAAGATTTATAGAAAAGTTACCAGCAGAAGATGCAATATTTACTACATATTGTTTTATGAAATCTAAATGTGTATATTATACACCAGATATAGTATATGATTACAGATTAAGAGATTCTGATTCTATTTCATCAAGTTGTTCAAAAACATACTTTATGGGAATAAACAAGGCATATAGAATAATTTATAATAACTTTAAAGAAAATGATTGTTTAGATTATTATAGATTTTTTTATGCAAAAAGTATGAATTATATTTTATATAAATTCATAGATTCAGATGAATTAACAAAAGAAGAAAGAATAGATATATTAGACAATATGAAGTGGTTTTATGTTTTAAGTAATGATTTAAAAATTCCTACTATTTTAAAATCAGTTCAGTATATTATAGAATCAATAACAAAAAAAGATTATTCACAAACATTAAAGTATTGTGAGATATTAAACCAAGTAAGAAAGATGTTACCTAAAGAAATAAAAGAAAAAATGTCAAAACCAAGTGCTAATACATATAAACAAATAGAAAGTACTGATATAAATATAGAAATATTAGAGAAAAAAGAAAAGCTATTAGAAAAAATGAAAGACAGTAAAATACGTATACTAGAAATAGAAGAATCTTTAAGAAGGTTAATAAATGAGAAAAAGTCTATAGCACGCTTTGGAGACGAAGAATTTAATTTGATTATGAGAACAGTAAAATATCAAGAACTTGATCCAAAACTATGTGATAGGTTAGAAGAAATATTAAAAGCAAAGCAAGAACATTGTATTATTGCTATTCCAGAAGTAATTAATGAATTTAATAATCTAACAGAAGAAAGTGAAGCTTTTTGGATTAAAAACATGGACAAGACTAGAGAAACTTGGATTAAATATTTAAATACAGATATGGAATATTGTACATCGAATTTAACGAAGCCATATGTTAGACACAAAGATAGAAGTAATTCGGGAAAATATTTTGATATATTAAAAGAAGTTTGGAAAGATAGAGATGTATTAATATGTGAGGGAGAACAGACACAAATTGGTGTTGGAAATGATTTATTAGATAATGCGAAATCTATAAAAAGAATAATTTTTCCTTCAGAAGATGTATTTAGTAAATATGATGAAATAATAGAAAGATTAAGCCAAGAATCAAAGGATACACTGATAATAATTGCATTAGGAACGATTGCTCCAGTGCTAGCTTATGATTTATCTAATGAAGGATATCAAGCTTTAGATTTAGGAAATTTTGATATTGAATATGAATTATATATAAAGAATATTGATAAAAAAGAAGAAATAAACAAAAAATATATGAAAGAAATTATAGACGGAAGTGTAGTAAAAGATAAACAAAATGAACATTATTTAAATCAAATTGAAGATGTAATTAATTAGGAGAGTTTTATGAAAAAATTAGTAGTAATGGGGATACCTCATCACGGAAATATGGGAGATAATGCAATTGCAGTTGCAGAAGAAAAAATATTAGAAAAATATTTTCCAAACTATAAAATATATTATATGCAAGAAGATTATTTAGATATATGCGCCAAAAGAGCGAAAAGTTTTATAAATGATGAAGATATAATATTGCTTCACGGTGGTGGAAATATAGGGGATACTTATGTAATGCCAGAAAAAGGCAGAAGAACTGTTATAGAATTATTTCCTAATAATAAGATTATAATATTTCCGCAAACAGCATATTTTTCAGACACAGAAGATGGTAGAAAAGAATTAGAAATTTCAAAAGAAATATATAATAATCATAATAATTTAATTATTATGGCAAGGGAGAATAAATCATACAATTTTATGAAAGAACACTTCTATAATGCAAAAGTATATTTAACACCCGATATAGTAATGTCTTTGTTAAGAAAATCAGACAAAGAAAGAATTAATGCATTATTAGTATTCAGGGCAGATAAAGAAAAAGTTTTAAGTAACAACGATACAGAAACTATACAGAGTTTAATTAATGAGAAATTCGAACACTGTAAGTTTACAGATATGGATTTAGTTAATAAAATTATTAATATATCAACTAATTTAAGAGATAAGGCTTTAGAAGATAAGTTTAATGAATTTGAAACAGCAAAAATAGTAATAACAGATAGATTACACGGAATGATTTTTTCAGCAATTACAGAAACTCCTTGTGTTGCTTTTGGAAATTTTAACCATAAAATTTCTGAGTCTTATAAATGGCTTGAAAATTTGAATTATATTAAGTACTGTGACAAAATAGAAGACATCGAGAAAAATATAAATGAAGTAATTAGTGTAAAAGATATAAACTATAATAATTCATTTGCAGAAGATTGTATTGCAAAGATACTATTAGAGGAAATAGAATAAAATAAATGTCAATGGGGACGGAGCTTTTTGACAGTAGTAAAAATTTTTTATTACTGTCAAAAAGCTCCGTCCCCATTGACATTTATTTTATTCCACGCTTTTTAAAGATTCAATCATATCAACTTTTTTCAAAGAGAAATGAATAAATATATTTACAATAATTGTGCAAAGTACTGTTATTATAACAGCATAAATATAGCTAATTGGTCTTATATCTGCACTAAACATAATTAAATCTACTTCACAGGTTTTTATAACATAACCTTCTAAGAAATAACCTACTACTAGTCCTAGAACAATTCCAATAGCAGTTAGAATTGTACTTTCTCTATAGATATAAGAAGATACTTCCTTATCATAAAAACCTAAAACTTTAATTGTTGCAATTTCTCTAATTCTTTCACTAATGTTGGTGTTACTTAAGTTATAAAGTACAACAAATGCAAGTGCTGCGGCAGAGATAATTAACACCCAAACTATTGCATTTAAACTATCAAAAGTTTTGTCTAAAGAGTGCCTAGAATTATCTAATTGAATAACTGCTGAAACAGAAGAATCTTCTAAAAGTTTAGATGAAAGTTCATTTTGCGCTGATTCATCTATATTTGCAGAAGCAAATATCATATTACACTCATAAGGTGTTCCTGTTAAATTTTCATACAATGTGCTATTCATATAAACATAGTGATAAACATAATTTTCAGCGATTGCACCAATTTCTATTTCAAAATTTTTTCCATTTAAAGGAACATTTATCTTGTCGCCAACTGATACATTTAAAAGTTTAGATAATTTTTCTGTAATTATAACTGAGTTATCATTTAAATTTAACTTTTCTTTTGTAGTTCTATTTTTTAAATTTATAACATTTTCAAGAGTAGCAGAATCTTTTGCAACTAAAATGTAAGAATCAACTAAATTTTCATTTGCAAATATATCTGCGCTATTTAATTTTATATTAGAATAATTTACGTTATTATCTTCTAAAATATTATTTACATTTTCTAAAGAAGAGCCTTCTTTAATCCCTATTTGTAAATTAAATTTATATATATCATCAAATTGCTTTGGAATAAGAGCGGTAACAGAATCCTTTATACCAAATCCAGTTACTACTAGTGCTGTACAGCCAGCAATACCTATAATTGTCATATAAAATTTCTTTTTATATCTAAAAATATTTCTACAAGTTACTTTTTTACTAAAATTAAGATGATTCCATATAAATTTTATTTTCTCTAAAAATATTCTTTTTCCCTTTTTAGGAGATTTTGGTCTCATTAAAATAGAAGGTGTATGCTTCATTTCTGAAATACAAGAATATATTGTAGCAACTAAGGTACATAATAAAGATGCAAGTGCGGCATTTATTGGAATATCTAAGCTAAAGAACAATGTAACTTTTGGTAAGTTATACATAATAGCATAAGCATTAGCAATAATTCTAGGAATGATATTAACACCTACAATTACACCTAAAATACTTCCTATAATTGTTGCAAGAGTTGCATAAGCGATATATTTCATTGCGATGGAAAAATTAGAATACCCAAGAGCCTTTAAAGTTCCTATTTGTAGCCTTTGTTCTTCTACCATTCTGGTCATAGAAGTTAAGCAAACCAAGGCGGATACAACAAAGAATATAATAGGGAATACTTTACCTATTGCATCTATTTTTTCTGAATTATCTTTATATTCAGAATAACCAATATTATCAGCCCTTGTAAAAATATATGTGTTTGGGTATTGAATAGTTGTAGGGGTCGGCGTCCTTAACGACCCGTTGATAGAATAAGTAGCAATTACAGAATTATATCTATCATCATTTAATTCTTTAGATAAATCTTCTAATTTAGCTTTAATAGAATCTATATAATTTGAATAATTATCACTATATGTTAAGAAATTATTAGGATTTTTAACTGTAATATACAAATCGGTATAAACTTCTGAATTTACCAAATCTTCGTTAACATATATATATCCAGATATTTTTCCATCGCCTATATTAGTGTTACCTCTTTCAATGGAAATATATAGGGGAGATTCAATTCTACCTACAACCTTTAGAGAAGAACTTTTAAGAAAACTATCATCTATTACATTTATATAGTCACCTATATTAACAGATAAATTAGCATCAACTAAAACTTCATCTGAATTAGCTGGAAAGTTCCCTTCTATAAGGTTTAATTTATTTACATCATTATTTATAGAAAATACTTTTATAACCTTATCTGAATTATTTAAGTTTATAATCATATCCTTTGAATATGCAGGATAGATATTTTCTATTTCTTCAATATTATTTTTTAATATATCTATAGAAGAATCTGTAAAACCTAAAGTAGATTTCATTGTAAAATCCATAAAGCTAGAGTCTTTAAAATACTTGCTAGCAGTATATTTCATAGAGGGAGTAGTTGCTTTTATTCCAGAAAAGAAACCAACTCCAAGCATTACAATTAACACAATTGAAATAAATCTTTTTCTATTTACATATATTTCTTTGAAAAAATCTTTAATAAGAGTTGAACGCATAACTTGTCCTCCTTCATTTTTCATTATATTTTCGTGTTTTATATAATCAACTTACCATTCTATAGTATCAATAGAAACAGGCGAAGGATTTTTTTCAATTTTTTGAACCCCACCATTTTTAAAATAAATAACTTTATCTGCCATTGGAGTTATAGCAGAATTGTGAGTTATAATAACAACAGTCATATGCTCATTTCGTGCCATATTTTGCAATAATTTCAAAATTTGCTTTCCTGTACTATAATCTAAAGCACCAGTTGGCTCATCACATAATAAAATTTTTGGATTTTTTGCTATTGCCCTAGCTATTGCTACCCTTTGTTGTTCTCCACCAGATAATTGAGATGGAAAATTATTTATTCTATTTTGTAAACCAACTTGAGCTAATACAGAACTAGGCTTTAAAGAATTAGAGCAAATTTGTGTAGCAAGTTCAACATTTTCAAGGGCTGTTAGATTTTGAACTAAATTATAAAATTGAAATACAAACCCAATATCGTCCCTTCTATATTTAGTTAAATTCTTTTTATGTAATTTACTAATATCTTTTCCATCAACAATTACGTTTCCTGAAGTTATAGTATCCATTCCACCTAAAATATTTAAAGCAGTTGTTTTACCAGCTCCACTAGGTCCAACAATAACTGTAAGTTCGCTTTTTTCTATTTCAAAAGAGGTATTTTCTAATGCTTTAATAGATACCTCTCCCATTGTATATTCCTTATTAACATTCTTAAATTCAATATAAGACAAAATAATTCCCCCTTTATTCTAATTTGGATTATATACCACTATGAGCATTTTTTCAACCTAAGAAATTAAAAGAAAGAGCCTAGCGCAAAGAGCGCTAGGCATAATTGTTTTGAAGATGTTAATAAAAGCATTTTCTACAAGTTTCAATCACTTCGTAAAGGTTGTCGCAGTTTTTGTGAAGTTCGTTCGCAATCAAATCTGAAATCTTTCTTAAAGATTCGATGCAGTAATAGTAATTTGTAATTGCATACCAAGTTAAAATTGCCTCGGAGCAGTAATCAAATACAGTTACGGGATTTCCCCAATGCCCAGAATAAGCAATTTCGTTAGAAATTTGCTCAACATTTGGACATATTATTAACAATCCTTTCAAGCTAAGAAAGTCTTGCAAATTGCTTGGTAAATGCGGGTCAAGTTCGTTATCATTCGAAAAATCGGTACTGCTAAAATCAATCGGAGTACTTGAAAATCCGGATAAGTGAATGATTTTTACTTGAGAGGTGTCCAACTCATAAAGGTAATTGTGGAAAGTATATGAACCGGAGGTTCTAATCCTTTCCATAAACTTGCTGGCTATAGTAGAATGACATATGTCAAGTACCAAGCCATCTAAACCATTGCTCAATCCTCTGCTTTTTAAAGTCCGATTTATAAATGAGGGACTTGTAGTTCGAGGATCAAAGTAGTAGGGAAAAAGCCCTTCGCCATAAATGATTGGCTGTTTCCCAGTAAGGCTAAAAATGGTTTCTCTGATTTTCTCGAGATTAGTTATCAACAGTTCATCAAACTCTTGCTGACTAATTTCACGAGAAGGAAGATTTTGCGGTTTTGCGCCAATGTGTGAAGAATATTTCCACGCATTTGGCAAATTCAGGTAGTTTTCCAGCCCAGAAAAGTCAGTAATGTGGTCACAAAAGTGAGCATCATGTAACTGAGCCGTTATACCGTTCCAGCCGTGGTTGTCGACCTCACACTTCAAAAACCGAGCCAAATCGATAAATGCCTGATTTTCTTCAGGGGAAGCACCTGTTCCTGGAAATTTAAGTCCAGTTATGATACCTTCGCCCAAAAGCGTTTCATACACCTTTAAAGGTATATGAGAGATGTAGTTTTGAAACAGTTTCATGGTAAAAATCTCCTTAAGTAATAAAGCAACGCTGTACCTACAACTTCAAAACAATTTAATGCATCATAATCCGAAAGAACTATGTATAATGCAAAATAATAATTGTAGTAAAGAACTTCGGATTAGCGATGACTCACATAAAAAGTTACTCTATAATCATACCATTTTTTATGTAAAGTGTCAAAATAAGGAAGTTTACATTCACAAATTTTAATGACTAAACACATAATAAATAGTGAATAATTATTTTATAGGGGCATATAATTGCGCCTAATAATGTAGGGCGGAGGCCTTAGGCGACCAGGTCTCCAAAGAAATATCTAATGGGAGGTAATTATGAAAATTGGCTTAGCTTTAAGTGGCGGTGGAATTAGAGGAATCGCACACGCAGGTGCTTTAAAGGCTTTAGAAGAAAATAATATAAATATAGATATAATAGGTGGAACAAGTTCTGGAAGTTTAGTTGCATCATTATATGCATTAGGCTATTCTCCATATTATATATACATATTATTTAAGAAGTATGCAAAGGAGATAACAAAATTAAATGCATCAACAATTACAACAGGTATTGGTAACTTTTTAATTAACAAAAAGGTAAGTATAAATGGATTAAAAACAGGTGAGAGTATAGAAAAAACTTATAACAAATTGGCTTTAAAAATGGGAGTAAGTAAACTTAGCCAAATGCGAATGCCGATAGTAATACCAGCAGTGGATATATCAAACTCGAAAGAGTATATTTTTACATCAAAATTGCCGAGTGGAGAATCAGAAGAAAAATATATAACAGATATTAGTCTTGGAAAGGCAGTAAGAGCAAGCTCAAGTTTTCCATTTGTGTTTAGTCCGTGTGAGTATAAAAATCATATGTTTTTAGATGGAGGCGCCATAGATAATACACCAGCATTAGAAGTAAAAAAACTTGGAGCAGATAAAGTTATATCCATAGATTTTGATAGTGATCAAGTAACGAAAGATAGCAATATAATGGATATTGTAATGAAAATTATTGATATAATGGGAAGAAAAGTATCTGAGGAAAGTTTAAAGATAAGTGATTATATAATAACAATTCCTTCAGATGGAACAGGACTTTTAGAAACAACAAAAATAGATTATTGCTATAAATCTGGGTATGATACAGTTAACAAAAATATTGAAAAAATAAAAGAAATTCTGTAGGGAACTAGACCAACGTCGTTCTGTATTATTTTTTATACATAAATTTAACAGCACTTAAATATAATTGTAAAAACGAGGTGCTAATATGAATATTGTGTATATTGAAAAAACTGATAATATTGATGATGTGTTAACAAAATGGAAGAGAAAAATGCCACTTAATATAAAAAGAAGAATGGTAAAAAACAAAGTGGTAATAGAAACTTTAGGAGAAAATGCAGAGTGCAAAGCTTTTTTTGATAGTAAATCTAAGGACAAAGTATTAGAAAATATAGGTAAAAAAATAAAAGATATGGTAATGGGAAATGGCTATAGAAATGTAGTAATTTCTAATGAATTAAAGAAAAACGAAATAATAATGAAAAACTTGCAAGAATTAAATATATTAAATGGAATATGGTTATTTAATTATTTAGTTGGTGACATTATAGATTATATAGCTATGAAAAAAAATAAAGAAATAAACAAAATGGAAGTAGCTATATTAGTTAATAAAACAACAAGCATAAATATGGAGAATATAATAAATATTGCTCAAAATGCTAAAATATTAAATATAGTGACAGAAAATTTAGGAGTATTTAATCAATTTGAAGAAAAATTATATGATGAACTTGGAATAATGGTGAGGGTAACAAATAATAAAAAGAAAAGTCTATTAAAAACCGATGTAATAATAAATTTAGATTTCGATGAATCAGAAGTAGCAAAATATTATCTTCCAAGCAAGCGGAATAATAGTTAATGTAAACCAAAAAGTAAAAATACATAAAAAAAGTTTTTGTGGAATAAACATAAATGGGTATAATATAAATGTTCCAGAGGAGTATAAAAGAAGTGGATTTAATGATATAGAAATGTATGAAAGTGCGTTGATGTGTAAAACACAATTTCAAAATGTAATAAGTAAAATAAATGAAGATAATATAAAAATATCTTCACTAATAGGTAATAATGGAATTATAAATGAAAAAGAATATGCATCTCTACAATAACTTGACATAATGTTGCGAATTTTGATATAATGTATACATAAAATCTTAGGAGGGAATGTTTATGGCAAATACGAACAATGGCAACCCCTATGGGATGCGGGTGATTGGACAGATGAACAATATTGTTGGTCTGCTCTGGACAGTCGAAGAGGAAAAACTTGTACTTTATTTCTATTATAGAGATGAGTACAATAATTACTCATGTGACCAGCTGGAAGAAATCCCTTTAGCTTCGGTTTGTAAGGGTGGAAACGTTAACGATGCTCTTTCTAAGCTAAAGCGATTTTCCAATAGGGCGAAACCCTCGTACAGAACTTATATGACTCGTGATTGCTTCAATGCAATTGAAGAGAAGTACGCTAAATACGATATCTAAACCCGCTCTAAGCCCCGCGTTCATACTGAATGCGGGGCTTTTTATTGATTCGTGCATATTTGCAAAGCAAAATGCACATTTAGGCGAAGCCATTTCCGTATATTTTATTAAAAATTTATACAAATTTGCATTAAACCCTTGCAATTAGTAAAAAATAAGTATATAATTAACTAGCATAAAAAATACAAAAGAGTGGGAACAGTTCCCACTCTTAACTTTTGCAAATAGGAGGTAAAATATTGGCAAATATAGAAGAAAAAGTAAATAATTTACTTCAAAAGACAATAAACTCTTTAGGCTATAGTATATATGATGTTGAATATGTAAAAGAGGGAAGAGATTTTTACTTAAGAATATACATTGACAAAGAAACAGGAATAGATTTAAATGATTGCGAAAAAGTAAGTAATGCCATATCAGATATGCTAGATGAGGCTGACTTTATAAAAGAGCAATATTTCCTAGAAGTATCTTCTCCCGGAATTGAAAGAATTCTAAGAAAAGATAAACACTTAAGTGAAAATATAGGAAAGATTGTTGAAGTAAAATTGTTTAAACCAATAGAGAAACAGAAGCAATATGTGGGCGAACTAATAGAGTTTGATGCTGATAATGTAGGCATAAAATCGGAAAATATAATATCAATAGATAGAAAAAATATTGCGCAAATAAAAACAATATACAATTGGCAATAATGCATTTGATAATAAATAAATTTTAAAGGGAGGAAAAAACAATGAAAAGAGCAAAAAAAGTAGAAACAGTTAACAATGATGAAATTTTAATAACAGCAATAGAGGAGTTATCTAAAGAAAAAAAGATAGATAAAGCATATTTATTAGAATCATTAGAAACATCATTAGTAACAGCATATAAGAAAAATTTTGACTCATTAGAAAATGTTAAAGTTACAATAAACGAAGTAACAGGAGCGATACATGTGTATTCACTTAAAGAAATAGTAGAAGTGGTAGAAGATTATACTACACAAATTAGCTTAGAAGATGCAAGAAAGAAAAGTAAAAAATACGAAATAGGAGATACAGTTGAAATAGAAATAAAGCCAAAAGATTTTGGAAGAATTGCTGCTCAAACAGCAAAACAAGTTATGCTACAAAAAATTAGAGAGGCAGAAAGAGATATAATATATTCAGAATATAATGATAGAAAAGGCGAAATAGTTACTGGAATAGTTCAAAAAGCAGATGGGGCGGTTGTTGTTTTAGATTTAGGAAAATTAGAAGGAATAATGCTACCTAAAGAAAAAATACCAACTGAAAATTACAAAGTTAATGATAAAATTAGAGCATACGTAGTAGATGTAGAAAAAGGTATAAAAGGTACTCCACAAGTTATGGTATCAAGAAGTAATCCAGACTTTGTAAGAAAATTATTTGAATTTGAAATACCAGAAATATATGAAGGATTAATAGAGATAAAAAGTGTAGCAAGGGATGCTGGAAGCAGAAGCAAAGTAGCTGTATATTCAACAAATCCAGATATAGATCCAGTTGGCTCTTGCGTAGGTCAAAAAGGAATAAGAATACAGAATATTATAAATGAATTAAATGGTGAAAAGATAGATGTAATAGAGTGGAATGAAGATCCATCAATATATATATCAGCTGCTTTATTACCAGCACAAGTTCTAGCAGTAGATATAAATGAAGAAGAAAAATTTGCACAAGTAATAGTTCCAGATGATCAATTATCATTAGCAATAGGAAAAGCTGGTCAAAATGTAAGACTTGCTGCTAAATTAACAAATTGGAAAGTAGATATAAAGAGTGAAACACAATTTAAAGAAATATTAGCAAATGGACAAAACGAAGAAGAATTAACAGAGCCAGAAGAAGTATCAGAAGAATAGGATGTGAAAATCTTGAAGAAAATACCACAAAGAAGTTGTATGGGCTGTAATCAAAAAAAAGAAAAAAAAGACTTAATTAGAATTGTAAAAAATAAGGAAGGCATAATAAATATTGATAAAATAGGAAAGCTAGAAGGACGAGGCGCATACATATGTGATAGTATAGATTGCTTGGAAAAGGTAAAAAAATCTAAGAGATTAGAAAAAGTTTTGGAAACAAAAATAGATGATGAATTTTATAATAAATTAAGAGGTGTAATTTGTGACAAATAAAATATATGGCTTAATTGGAATTTGTGCAAAAGCAGCAGATTTAGTATCTGGTACGGATGTAACAATAGAAAATGTAGAAAATAAAAAGGCGAAGTTAGTTATAGTGGCTGACGATTGCTCGGAAAAGACTATAAAAAATATGAAATTTATATGCAATAAAAATAATGTTCCAATATATGTTTTTGGAAATATAGAAAATATAAGTAAAGCTATAGGAAAAAACAATAGAGGAATAATAGCAATAAAAAATGAAAATTTTGCAAAAGAGATTGCAAAAAGAATTTGTGGAGGTGATACTATTGGGTAAAATTAAAATACACGAAATAGCAAAAAAATTAAACTTAAATAGTAAAGATGTGTTAGATAAGGCTAAAGAATTAGGAATGAATGTAAAAACTCATTTGAGTGGAATAGAAGAGAGCGAAGCTGCAAAGTTAGAAGAAGCTTTTTTAAATAAATCTGCTAAAAATGTAGGGGTGAGTAGTGCTCGTCCGAAAGAAGAAAAGGCAAAACCTACAAGTCCAGTAATAATTAGAAGAGAAGTAATAAATACGGATTTGAATGTAGAAAAAGAAACTAAATCAAAAACTGTTGAAGAAAAGAAAGCTAATGTAGGATTTATAGAAAACGAAAGAAAGAAAGATTTTAATATAGTATATAGAAATAAACCAAATAAACCACTAACAGTAAGTGAATTGTTTGGAATAAAGAAAGAAACTAAAAAAGAAGAACCTGTAGATGTAGATACATCACACGGTCCAGAAGAAGAAAAATCTGTAGTGGCGAGCAGTACTCGTTCGAATGAAATAAAAGAAGAATCCAAAGAAAACGTAGAGGAAACTATTGGTCGTCCGAAAGAAGATGCAAGCGTTAATGTCAACAGCAATTCTATAAACACAGAAAGAAAACCATTGGGTAGAGATGGAAATCGTCCATTTAACAGAGATAATGGAAACAGACCATGGGGTAGAGATGGGAATCGTCCATTTAACAGAGATAACGGAAATAGACCGTTTAATAGAGATGGGAATCGTCCATTTAACAGAGATAATGGAAATAGACCATTGGGTAGAGACGGGAATCGTCCATTCAATAGAGATGGGGGAAGACCATTTAACAGAGATAATGGAAATAGACCATTGGATGAAAAAAGATTTGAAAAGAATATTAAAGATATAATGTCAGCAGATATTGTAGAAAAAGAAAATGTAAGAGAATATTCAAACAAAGCAATAGATAAGCAGAAAAGTAATAGATATGAGGAAAATAAAGCAAACAAAAAACCATCAAAATCTAGAAGAAGCAATAATGATTATGATGAAGGAAAGTTAAAAGATCTAAAACAAACGGATAAATTATCTCATATGTTTAATGAAGGTTCTATGCTTGATTATTATGATTTAACTACTGAAAGAGGAAAAAGAAGTAAAAAGAAAAATCAAGAGCAAGTTGATAGAGTAAAACAAAAAATATTCCAATTAACAGATATAACAATACCAGAAACAATAACAGTAAAGGATTTAGCAACTGAACTTAAGAAAACAAGTAGCGAAATTATAAAGAAATTATTAGGGTATGGAATATTAGCTACAATAAATAATTCAGTAGATTTTGATACAGCTTTCTTAATTGCTGGTGAATATGGAATAACAGCACATAAAAAGGAGATAATAACAGAAGAAGACATACTTTTTGATGATACAGAAGATAAGGTAGAAGACTTAGTATCAAGACCACCAGTAGTTGTTGTTATGGGACACGTAGACCATGGAAAAACATCACTTCTAGATGCTGTAAGATCTACAAATGTTATAGAGGGAGAAGCTGGAGGAATTACACAACACATAGGTGCATATAAAGTAGAAATAAATGGAAGAGAAATAACTTTCTTAGATACTCCAGGACACGAAGCGTTTACAAGCATGAGAGCGAGAGGTGCACAAATAACAGATATAGCAATATTAGTTGTTGCCGCAAATGATGGCGTTATGCCTCAAACAATAGAAGCAATAAATCATGCAAAAGCAGCAGAAATTCCAATAGTTGTTGCTATAAATAAAATAGACTTAGAAGGAGCAAATCCTGAAAAAGTAAAACAAGAATTAACGGAATACGGTTTAGTACCAGAAGAATGGGGAGGAGATACAATATTTGTTCCAATTTCTGCAAAGAAAAAAATAAATATTGATAACCTACTAGAAATGGTATTATTAGTAGCAGATATGAAAGACTTAAAAGTAAATCCTAATAAACAGGCTAAAGGGGCAGTTATAGAAGCAAAATTGGATAAAGCAAAAGGACCTGTTGTATCAATGCTTGTACAACGTGGATGCTTAGATATTGGAGATACAATACTTGTTGGTTCTGTTATAGGTAGAATAAGAGCAATGACAAACGATAAAGGTCAATCTGTGAAGAAAGCAGGACCATCAACACCAGTAGAGGTAATAGGATTACCAGAAGTACCAGAGGCTGGAGAAACTTTCTATGAAGTAAAAGATGAAAAAACTGCAAAACACTTAATGGAAAGAAGAAAACGCCAAGCTAGAGAAAAAGCATTAAATGCTACTGCAAAGGTAACTTTGGATGATTTATTTAGCCAAATAGAAAAAGGACATTTAAAACAATTAAACTTAATAGTAAAAGCAGATGTTCAAGGTTCAGTAGAAGCTGTAAAACAATCATTAGAGAAATTATCTAATGATGAAGTACAAGTAAAAGTAATTCACTCAAATGTTGGTGCTGTTACAGAATCAGATGTAACTCTTGCAAAAGTATCAAAAGCTATAATAATAGCGTTTAATGTAAGACCAGATGCAATGGCAAAAGAAATTGCAGAAAAAGAAGAAGTAGAAATAAAAACATATTCAGTAATTTACAATGCTATTGAAGATGTTGAAGCAGCAATGAAAGGAATGTTAGACCCTGTATTTAAAGAAGTTGTTATAGGAAATGCAGAAATTAGACAGGTATTCAAGGTTTCAAATGTTGGAACAATTGCAGGATGTTATGTAACTAACGGAAAAGTTGCAAGAAATGCAGGAGTAAGACTTCTAAGAGAAAACATAGTAGTATATGAAGGAAAACTTGTATCATTAAAAAGATTTAAAGATGATGCAAAAGAAGTTGCTTCAGGTTATGAATGTGGTATACAACTAGAAGATTACAATGACATAAAAGAGGGAGACGTACTAGAAGTATACATCATGGAAGAAGTAAAGAGATAAAATTTTGAAAATAATCAGCATCTTGCGTTGTTGGACTTCGATTGAAATCAAATCAACATACTTTAGTACGCTTCATTGATTTCAATCTTGTCCGCCTAGCAATATACTAATTCTTTTCAAAATTTAGCTTGATATAATATCTATAACTTTGTAGGGGCGGACCCATCACGTCCGCCCGTAAAAGAAAGGAATTTTATAAAATGCAAAAGAATAGTAATCGAATGAGCAGAATTGATGAAGAGTTAAAAAAAGAGCTTAGCAATATAATAAGTTTTGAGTTACAAAATAGTAAAATAACTGGAATGGTTAGTGTTACTAAAGTAAAAACAACACCAGATTTAAGGTATGCTAGAGTTTATGTAAGTATATTAAATTCTAAAAATAGAAAAGAAACTTTAACAGGTTTAAAACAAGCTTCACGGGTTTATAAGAAGTCAAATTGCAAGTAGAATAAATTTAAGAATAACACCAGAATTAGTGTTTGAATTAGATGAATCTTTAGAATATGGAGCAAAAATAGATTCAATAATAGAAAGTATTACAAAAGATTTGAAACCAAAGGAAGATTAAAAAGGAGGTTCCATAAAAATGACGCTAGATAGTATAAAAGAAGAAATATTAAATGCTAAAGATATAGTAATATTAACACACGAGATGCCAGATGGAGATGCTGTTGGAAGTAGCTTAGCAGTATACAATAGTTTAAAACAACTAGGAAAAACAGTAGATTTAGTAATACCAGAATATCCAAAGAATTTTGCATTTTTACCAGGAGCAAAAGAAATAAAAAAAGAGGGAAAAGATACTAGTTATGATTTAAGTATAGTTTTAGATTGTTCAGATGTGAAAAGATTAAATGGATTTTCAAATTATTTTGAACAAGCTAATAAAACTATAAACATAGATCATCATGGAGTAAATACAATGTTTGCAGATTTAAATTTTGTAAATCCTGCTTCTCCTGCTTGTGCGCAAATATTAGTTACAGTTTTAGAATATTTAGGAATAGAAATAGATAAAAATATTGGTACTTGTTTAGTTGCTGGAATAATTACAGACACTGGTGGATTTAAATATCAAGGAGTAACAGCAGAGACTTTTGAATTTGCAGCAGGTTTATTAAACAAAGGTGTTAACATATCAGATGTATATAGAAAAGTATTTCAGGTTATTACGAAAGAAGCATTTGAACTAAGAAAAGTAGCTATAGACAGATTAGAGTTTTTTGAAAATGGAAAAATATCATTTACATATACAACTAAAGAGGATGAAGAAAGAATCAATACTTCAACAGGAGATCATGAAGGTATTGTTGAATTAGGAAGAGACATAGAGGGAGTTGAGGTATCTGTATATTTAAGAGAAGTTGAAAATGGATACAAAGCATCACTTCGTTCAACGGAATATGTAAATGTTGCAGATATATGTCTATTGTTCGGTGGAGGAGGACATATAAAAGCTGCTGGATGTAATTTGCAAATGTCATTAGAACAAGGTAAAGAAAAAATAATAAACGAAGTAAAAAAGTACATAAAATAAAATATACAAAGGAGGAAAAATCATGTCATTAGTAAGTTATTTAATAACAATGTTTGCAGGATTATTTTGGATATTTAGAGTAGTTATAGCAGTAACAATGTCTTTAAATATAGACTTAGGATTTAATGTGCCAGATTTAACTACAGAAATAGTGATACTATTTATTACTTTAATATGTTTAGTATTAGTAGTTAGAAGAAATATTGCAGGTGCAATAATGTATGCAATGACTTATGGATGGTATTTTGGAAAAGATATAGTGAATGCTGTTGCACAAATTCAAGGAGGGACACAACTTAGTCAGTCAGACGGATTAAATGTATTTATGGCTTTTGTAGCAGTAATACTAGCAGTGGCAACTATAGTTGACATTGCACTAAACAAAAATAGAAAAGGTAGCACTAAAGATAAAAAGACAGATTGGTTTTATAAAAATGGAGACTTTGATAGAGAATTTGATGAAAGGTCAGATAGAAACAATTACAAATTTTAATTAAAATATGAAAGGACTAATAAAATGAAAGTAATTGTTACAGGAGCATCTAATGGAATTGGAAAAGCAGTAGCTGAGAAGTTTTTGTTAGAAAATAATGAAGTAATAGGCATTGACATAGAAAGTTCAAAGATAGACAATAACAAATACACACATATTCAGCAAAGTATATGTGATAGCGATTTACCAGACATTTCTAATGTTGATATTCTAATAAATAATGCAGGAGTACAAAATTCAGAAGATGATATTGATGTAAATTTAAAAGGAACTATAAATATTACTGAAAAATATGGAATACAACCTAATATTAAATCAGTGTTATTTATGGCATCAGCTTCTGCAACAACAGGAGCTGAATTTCCACGTTATGTTGCAAGTAAAGGTGGAGTGGTTTCATATATGAAATATGTAGCGCAAGAAATAGCAAAATACGGAGCAACGAGTAACAGCATATCTGCAGGAGGAGTATTAACAGAACTAAATAAGCACATAATTGAAGATAAAAAGCTATATGAAGCAGTATTAAATGAAACGCTATTAAAAAGATGGGCAGAACCAGAAGAAATAGCAGAATTAGCATATTATTTAACAGTTAAAAGTAAGTCTATTACAGGACAAGATATTTTAATTGATAATGGTGAATTTATAAAGTCTAATTTTATTTGGTAATTGTATGTAGTTATCATCACCTACACTAAAAAAATGAGGAGAGATTTAAATGAATATAATTTTAGGAATAATATCTATAATATTGTGTTTTACAACAGTAATTTTAATAGAGAAAATATTCAAAAAGGAAGGTTTATTTATTTGGATTAGTATTGCAACAATAATTGCTAATATTATTGTTTGCAAAACGATAAATATATTTGGTTTAACTTCATCTTTAGGAAATATCATGTTTGCATCTAACTTTTTAGCCACAGATATTTTAACAGAAAAATATGGAGCAAATTATGCAAAAAAAGCTATAAATTATGCATTAGCTTCAATAATTATATTTATAGCAGTTACACAGATAAGTTTATTATACATACCAGATGTAACAGATGTTGCTCAAGAAAGCATGAAAAACTTATTTAGTTTAAGTTTAAGAACAAGTATTGCAAGTATATCACTTTTTTATATAAGTAATAAATTAGATATTTATTTATATTCAAAAATAAAAAATAAATATCCTAATAAATTATGGCTAAGAAATAATGTAGCAACGATAATTTCTAATTGTTTAGAAAATTATTTCTTTGCTTTTTTAGCATTTGTAGGAATTTTTGATATTGGAACAATTTTATCAATAGCAACAATAGGATCAATAATAGAAATTGCAATTGCAATTTTAGATACACCATTTTTATATATTTCTAAGAAGTTAGATTAAATAAAAAAAATAGGAGAGTTAAATGAATGATTTAGAAAATTTTTTAATCGAAGCTAAGACACAAACTTATGCAAATGAAAATATTGAAAAAATAAAAAGTACAAGATTAAATTCTAATGATTATGAATACAGAAAAAACAATATGGTATATCATGATACTTATTTTGGTGGTACTAAATTTATTGGCGAAGAAGTTGTTTATATAGATAATAAAACATATTGGGCAATGAATTATCATGGTGTTACACTTGATGAAACTTTAGGTGAGGAAGCAATGGATAAAGCATTAAGACCAGCCCTAATGATGGTTGGAAAAGATGATACTATTCCAGTAAGAGGACCTAAAGAGTTTAACAGCGGAGAATACAAATATATATTTGATGTTGAAGGTGATTTAGATTATTTTAATGGAACAGAAACAATTTATAAAGAAAACAAAAAAATTTATGAATTAAAGTGTAGTGGTGGATTGATAAAATAAATGAATAAAGAGGGTATTAAATGATATACGTTAATAAACAAGATCAAAATGTTAAAGTAAATATAACAGATATGAATGATAATGATTACATATGTATTTCTGATTTTACAAAGATTAAGGAAGGAAAATCTACATCGGATGATATAATAAGAAATTGGTTAAGAAATAGAATTACTTTGGAATTTTTAGGGACTTGGGAATCAATATACAATCCGAATTTTAATTCCGTCGAATTCGACGGTTTTAGAAGACAGGCTGGACTTCATACTTTTACTCTTAGTATTACTGAATGGTGTGAGAAAACAAATGCTATTGGAATATATGAAAAAAGAGGTAAATATGGTGGAACATATGCACATAAAGATATAGCTTTTGAGTTTGCTTCAGCTATTAGCCCTGTTTTTAAACTTTATTTAATAAAAGAATTTGAAAGACTAAAGACACTAGAAAATCAAAACAGAGAATGGGATGTAAAAAGAATTTTGACAAAAAATAATTACTTAATACATATAGATGCAATTAAAAATTACATATTACCAGATAACGAATATTATAAAAATAGAGAATGGTTAAAATATGCAGAAGAAGCGGATATTTTAAATGTTGCAGTGTTTAATACAACTGCTAAAAAATGGAGAGAATTAAATCCAGACTTGGAAAAAGCATATAATGTTAGAGATTATGCCACAATAAATGAATTGACTGTATTATCTAATTTAGAATCACATAATGCAGAGTTAATTAAAGAAGGAAAAAGTAAAGAAGAAAGATTTGAAATACTAAGTAGTATTGCTAAATATCAGTTAGAGATACTTAACAATTCAGAGAAAATAAAGTTGTTAGGAAGTGATAATAATGGAACAAAATAAGACCAATATAAACTGGTATCCTCGGGCATATGGCAAAAACAAAAAGACAGATTATAGAAGATTTAAAACTAATAGATGTAGTAATAGAGCTACTAGATGCACGTATACCAGTATCTAGTAGAAATCCAGATATATCGCAAATAACAAAAAACAAAAAAAGAATAATTCTACTAAATAAAAGCGACTTATCAGATGTTGAACAAAATAATAAATGGATTAATTACTACAAAAACAGCGGAATACCAACAATACTTGTAGATTCAAATTCTGGTAAAGGAATAGACCAAGTTTTAAGAGAAATAAATAAAATAATGGAAGAAGATTTAAAAGTTGCTACTGAGAAAGGCAGAATTGGGAAAAATATAAGAGTTATGATAGTTCGGAATACCAAATGTTGGAAAATCTTCTTTTATAAATAGAATTTCTAAAAAAACATCTGCAATAGTTGGAAATAAACCGGGTGTAACAAGGCAAAAACAATGGATAAGAATTGCGAATAATATAGAGCTTTTAGATACACCAGGTGTTTTATGGCCTAAATTTGAAAGTGAAGAAGTTGGGCTAAACTTGGCATATACAGGAAGTATAAAAGATGATATTATAGAAAAAACAGAAGTAGGTTATCAATTATTAAAATATTTATATAAATGCTATAAAAATCAATTATTAGAAAGATATAAAATGATAGATTTTATAGAAGAAACAGATGAAAGAGAAACCATTTTAAAACTAATGGAGGAGATTGGTAATAAAAGAGGTGCTAAAATTTCAGGAGGAAGAATCGATTTAGAAAAGGTTGCAAATATTGTGTTAGATGATTTCAGAAGCGGAAAAATAGGAAAAATAACATTAGAGCATATAAAATAATAGGAGGTAAAATTGGAACTAGAAGATATAATAAAACCAACAAAATCAGAATTAGATGTAAATATGATGTCACCACTTATTTGGGCATATATTGGAGATGCAGTATATGAAATGCATATAAGAACATATTTAATAAATACTACAAATTTAAAACCAAATAGATTACATATAGAGTCAATTAAATATGTAAAAGCAAAAGCACAAGCAGAAATTTTAAATAAAATACAAGATAAGTTAACAGATGATGAAAAAGACATAGTAAGAAGAACAAGAAATACTGAAAATCATCATTTACCTAAAAATGCTGAATTAAAAGACTATATGTATGCAACTGCATTTGAAGGACTAATAGGATATTTGTTTTTAACAAATCAAAAAGAAAGATTAGAGGAAATTTTGAATTTATCAATAAGTTAAATTTATATTGACAGGTTATTATATTATTGTTATTATTTAGAATGAAATACTTTTAAAAAATAAAAATTAAAAGGAGGAACACAAAAGATGAAAAGTGAAAAGGGAAGTATTAAAATCATACTAATAAGTGCTATAGTTGTTATTTTAATAGCGATATGTCTAATAGTATTTATGATTATGAATAACAAAAAAGCACAAGAAAATGTTCAAAATAGTCAAAATACAACTAATAGCGAAAAATCTGAAAATGATTTAAGTAAATATGAGTTGATTGGAGGAAATGAGGAGGCAGAACGACTTGCTAAAGCTTTTGATGGAGATATCGAATTGATTGGTGATGGTACTGCATATGGAGGTTCGAATCAGTATGATTACAGAATAAATAATATAAATATAAAGACAAACAAATACTTTGATAAAGGAACTCCAGTTGAAATACAAATACAAAATGTAACTAGAGTTGATAATATACAAGGAGATATAAAGAGTGTTAATGCATCTATTGAAGCTTATTATGAAGTAGATTATAGAGGAAGCGTACAAGCATCGGGATTCGTGAATGATAAAGATAATATAAATTTCCCAAATAACATGGTTTATTTATTTTCAAAATTTGAAGAAGATTTTTCAGGATATGCTATTATTACATTTTCAGTAAATGGTGTGCAAGAAAGTAAAAAAGTTCTTGTTAATGCATTGGATGGAGATATTGCTATTTGGAAGCTATATGGTACAGGAAATAATTCAAATGGTGAAATATCATTAGAAAGTATAAAAATTTATTTTATCGAAGACTCTGTTAAAGAAAAATACGCAAGAAATATTTGTTTACCAATAGATAATATATATTACAATAGGCTGTCAAACTATAGGACATTTAAATTTGATTCAGAATGCTCAGATTTTTCGATGAAACATGGCACAAGGGTATTCCATACTAAAGACAAAGTGGGAGGATATGATAATAAAGCTTATGCAAGATGTGTGGCGATTGTTGAAATTGACGGAACGTTTTATTGCTCACAAGATACATTAGAAATTTATAATGAAAATTATGATAAAAATCGTAGTGAACTTTCAGAGTTTATTAAGAATGAATCGGTTTCTTGCGGAAAATTATTTAATGACCCATCAAAGATCCAAGCTTTGTATTTATATGAAGATTAAAAAATACTTGATATAATCTAGTATTTATATAAAGAGTGCATTATATGCACTCTTTATTATGATAAAAAAATGATGGTAAAAATAACAAAAAATATTGACAAATTATAATTTTTGAGTTATCATTATATATGTTTTAAAGAAGAAGCGTCCACTTCTCACCTTATTCGAGTTAAGAAAAAAGGTTAAATACAACTAAATATAATTAGTTTATTTATAGTGGATTGGCTTTTTTAAAAGTCAATTTTTTTAATTTATGGAGGTGTTTTTTATAAAACAAGAATTGCCTATAAATGCACAAATAAGGGCTGCATCAGTACAAGTAATTGATGAGCAAGGACAAAAGTTAGGTATAATGTCATCAAAAGAGGCTCTAACAATTGCAGAAGAAAAAAATTTAGATTTAGTAATGGTATCAAATTCAGATACACCAGTTTGTAAAATAATGAACTATGGTAAGTATAAATTTGAACAAGCCAAAAAAGAAAAAGAATCAAAGAAAAAACAAAAAACTGTAGAGTTAAAAGAAGTTCGTATAACACCAGGAATTGAAGAACACGATTTTAACTTTAAAGCAAAAAATGCAAAAAAGTTTATTGAAGCTGGAAGTAAAGTTAAAATAACTGTTAAATTCAGAGGTAGAGAACTTAACTATACAAAACTTGGAGAAGCAACACTTAACAAATTTATAGAAGAATTATCAGATGTTGCAATAGCAGAAAAGAAGCCTGTATTAGAAGGCAAGAACATGTTTGTAATTTTATCACAAAAATAAATTTTATAGAGAGGGGAAAATATTATGCCAAAATTAAAAACAAATAAAGCTGCAAAGAAAAGATATTCATATACAGCTACAGGAAAAGTAAAAAGAACAGCTGCTAATAGAAGACATCTTTTAGCAAACAAAACAAAAAGACAAAAGAAATCTGCAAGAGTTCCATCAGCTTATGCTGATAAAACTTGTGAAGCAGGAATCAAAAAATTATTACCATATGGTAACTAGGAATAAATAAAAAATAGGAAGGTGAAATAAAAATGGCAAGAGTAAAAACAGCAAGAACAACTAGAGCAAGACATAAAAAAATATTAAAACAAGCTAAAGGATACTACGGAGCAAAACATTATAGATTTAGAATGGCTAATCAAGCTGTTATGAAATCTTTAAAATATGCTTATGTAGGAAGAAAAGATAAGAAAAGTAATTTTAGAAAATTATGGATAACAAGAATAAATGCAGCAGCAAGAATGAATGGAACAACATATAGCAAATTGATAGCTGGAATGAAGAAAGCAAACATAAACATAAATAGAAAAATGTTAGCTGAAATAGCTGTATCAGATGCAAAAGCATTTACAGAAATAGCAGAACTTGCAAAAAAAGCGTAAGTTTTAAATTAAAATAAGGGGGCACGTTATAAAACGTGTCCCTATTCTTTTTTCATTTTAGGTTTTGCAATTAGAGAGGCAATATAACCGAAAAATACTGCTGCTGCAATCCCACCCGCTGCTGCTTTTATTCCACCAGTGAAGGCACCTACTAATCCAGTTTTCCCAACTTCTTCTATGGCACCTTTAGCAAGAGTATTACCAAAGCCTGTTAGAGGTACAGTTGCTCCAGCTCCCGCAAATTCAACTAGCTTTTCATACCAACCAAGACCACCGTAAGATTGCACCTGCAGTTACAAAAGTAACTAAAATTCTTGCAGGAGTTAATTTTGTTTTATCTATCAGTATTTGTCCAATAATACAAATTAAACCACCAACTACAAAACATTTTAATAACATCATCCAATTTAAATTCTGAAAAAATTCCAAAACAAATCACCTCGATTCAATAATAAGTTAATTCTATTATTTGTATATTTTAATATTTATAATAAATTAAAACAGTAAATTTAAAAAAGAAACGAGTATTGCTAGGCAATTTTAAAATAAAAAGCGGAGGTGTACGTAGGTACATTGAGCATTTTTCTTTTAAAATTAACAACGCAAGACGAAGTTTATTTTTTAAATTTCAATAGAAACTGCGTGTGCAATGCCAGGAATAGATTCCCCCTGTTGAGAAGTTGTTGCATTAGTTAGCGCACCAGTTGCAACTAACAATATCTTTTTTAACTTTTTTTGTTTTAATTGATTAAACAAAAATCCTGAAAAAACAGAAGCACAACAACCACATCCACTACCACCAGAATGCACATCTTGTTTTTCTTTATCGAAAATCAAAACGCCACAATCGTTATAATTTGCTTTCATATTGTATCCTTTACTTAAAGCAAGTTCATTTAAAATCTCTTTCCCAACAGCTCCTAAATCTCCCGTAATTATCGCATCATAATAGCTTGGGTTTCTTCCAGTATCTTTAAAATGAGTAATTATAGTGTCTAGGGCAGCAGGAGCCATTGCTGCTCCCATATTATTTGAATCTTTTATTCCCATATCTATAATTTTTCCTGGGGTGATATGGGTAATATATGGTCCCATACCATTTTTTGTAAGAAATGCGCATCCGAGACCCTGTAACTGTCCATTGAGCAGTAGGTGGCCTTTGGTTTCCTAGTTCAAGAGGAAATCTAAATTGTTTTTCTGCGCTACAAAAATGGCTAGAAGCTGCACAAATAACGTTATTTGCACCATTTCCATCTATGAATACAGAACCTAAACAAAGACCTTCAACAAAAGTCGAACAAGCACCAAAAATCCCAAAAAATGGAATGTTTAATTCTCTTAAACCAAAACTAGAAGAAATACATTGGTTTAATAAATCTCCCGCAAAACAAAAATCTATATTCTGTGCTGGAATGCCAGATTTTGTTATAGCCATATTAACAGTCTCTTTTATAATCTTACTTTCTGCTTTTTCCCAAGTCTTTTCACCCCAAAATTCATCCTCCAAACATTGATCAAAATATTTGGCGATAGGACCATCAGATTCTTTAGGGCCAACGATTGATGCTGTTTCTAATATAGTAACTGGATTGCTAAATTTAATAGTTTGTAAACCTATCTTTTCCAAAAAAATCATCTCCTAAACTAAAGTTATAGCTTGTGTATTAAAAATTAAGTATACTATTCCAACAAGAATTGATGCAGATATCCCAAAAACTAGCACAGGACCTGCAACAGTGAACATTTTTGCTCCAACGCCCATTACATAGCCTTCAGACTTATATTCCATTGCTGGAGATACAACTGAGTTTGCAAAACCTGTAATTGGAACAAGGGAACCTGCACCAGCAAATTTTCCGATTTTATTAAATAAATTAAGGCCAGTTAAAAATGCACTTATAAAAATAAGTATTATTGAAACAATTGTAGAACTTAAAGTTTTATCGAGTCCTCTATATTTACAAAATTCCATTATAATTTGTCCAATAGAGCAAATTAATCCACCAACCCAAAATGCATTGAAGCAATTTTTAAGAATTGGCGAATTAGGTGATTTTTTATCAACATAATTTTGATAATCTTTTTTTGTATCTAAAGGTTTCATAAACAATCTCCTTTCAAAAAATATAAAATCATTATATATATAATTTTCAAAAGAATTGGTATATTGCAAGGCAGACAAATTTAAAATTAATGAGGCGTACTAGGGTACGTTGATTTAATTTTAAATGCAGTCTAACGAAGCAAGATGCCAATTATCTTGAAAATTATTCTTCGCGTTCCTTATCAATAGTGAATGCCAAATCAATAGTGGCTCTATATTCAACAATTTTTTTACCATTTATAACAGCTGTTTGTTCTAAAACAGTAAGAGAAGTTAAATAATCTATACTTTTAGATGCTTCAGTAATTGTTTTTGCTATTGCATCTTTCCAAGATACCTCAGATATTCCTGTTAATCTTAAATGTTTTTCAGTAGCCATAAGTAACCTCCATTCAAAAAAATATTTTGTTAATATATTTTACAAAAATGCAAAAAATATACATAAACATTTCAAAATTATTACATTTGAATGACATTTAGGTTAAAGATATTGACTAAAAAACTGTTAGAATTATACTAATAATGAATAATTATCGTAGGAGCGAGCAAAAGCTCGTCCGAAATAAAGGAGAGAAATTTATGTTAAAACAGCAAAAAGGAATAACCTTATTAACATTAGTTTTTGCAATAATAGCAATGCTAGCATTAGCTGCAATAGCTATAGCAATGGTTTTAGATGAATTAAGTTATGATCCAAAGCCAGAGCAAGTAGAATCTAAGGAAAGTGTTGTAAGTACATATAGCCCAGAACCTGCAATAGAAACACCTATAACAGAGAGTACAAATAATAATGAAGTGCAATAGGAGAGTGTATAGTATATGAAGATAGGCTTAGATATTGGAGGAAGCCATATTGCAATAGGAGTTGTAAATAAGAACTATGAACTAATATTGCAAAAGGAAAATGAAATAAAGATAAGTGAAACAAAAAATCCTAATGAAGTTTTATTAAATAATATAATTCAAATGATTGAAGATATTATTAAAAAAATTGGAAAAGAAAATGTAGAATTGATAGGAATATCAGCTCCACGGAATAGTCGAAAATGGAAAGATTATTGTTGCAGAAAATTTAAAATTAAAAGATTTAGAAATAGTAAAATCATTAAAAGCAAAATTTAATACAGATATAATATTAAGAAATGATGCTAAATGTGCTGCAATAGCAGAAAAAGAAATAGGAAGCATTAAAAGTTTTGATAATGCGGTGTTTTTAACATTAGGAACGGGAATTGGTGGAGCAGTATATTTAAATGGAAAAATGGTATTGCCGAAAATGGAAATAGGTCATATGACAATAAACATAAATGGAGAAAAATGTACTTGTGGAAGAAATGGCTGTTTTGAAACATTAGCTTCAATGAGAAAACTAAAAAATGATATAAAAGAAAAATTAAAATTAGATTCAGAAATTACTGGAAAAGAAATAAGAGAAGTATTAGAAGATGAAAATACATATAATAAGGTTGAGAGTGTACTAGACACATATGTACGAAATTTATCTGAAGGATTAAAAAATATCATCAATATTTTTCATCCAGAAATAATATCAATTGGAGGAAGTTTTGTACATTACAAAGATATTTTATTAGATAAGTTGATAGAAGAAATAAATAGTGAAGATAGCTCATTTATTAAGCAAAATATTCCAAACATAACTGTTGCAACATTAAAAAATGAAGCAGGAATTATTGGTGCTACAATATAAAATGGTATGGGGTGCATGATTGCACCCCTTAATAAAATATGTTGCGTTTTGGCTTTTTGATAAACATTGACAAATTCGATAATTCATAATATAATATCTACATTAGTTACCTAAAAAGGTAAAGAAGAGATTTATGTATAAAAAATAAGTGATTCGGAAAAAATATTTTATATACTAAAAATATTGTGGTGTGTTATTTTTTAGTATATATCAGATTTTACATATAAGCATTAAAAATGTAGTTTTTAAGTGTTCGGAAAGTATATTAAAATATATAAAGGAGTATATTGCACATTGATAATATATGATAGCATTATGTTCTATTGCTTTCTGTATAATCTGTAAAATAAGTATAAATTAAGAATCATTAGTTTAATGAAGGGTTAAACTAATTTTTTTAGTGTAACATAAATAAGAAAAAACTGAAAGGAATTGATAAACGATGGAAGAAAAAGTAGATACAAAAGAACAGGCTAAAAAGCCATATAAAAATAATTATAGGAGAACGCAAAATAGAACAAATATAAAAAAAGAAAAAAAACAAGAAAATAAAGAGCAAGTTAAATTTAAAACAAGTAATTTAAAAATTATCCCTTTAGGTGGTTTACTAGAAATAGGAAAGAATATGACTGTATTCGAGTATGAAAATGACATAATTATAGTTGATTGTGGTTTAGCTTTCCCAGAAGATGATATGCTAGGAATTGATTTAGTAATACCAGATATAACATATTTAGAAAAGAATAAAGATAAAATAAGAGGATTATTTATTACACACGGACACGAAGATCACATAGGTGCAATACCATATTTTTTAAAACAAATAGATGTACCAATATATGCAACACCACTTACAGTAGGATTAATTGAAAACAAGTTAGAAGAACATAAATTACTTAGAAAAACAAAGTTAAAAACAGTAAAGCAAGGTCAAACAATAAATGCAGGTTCAATGAAAATTGAATTTATAAGAAGTTGCCATAGTATACCAGATTCAGTTATGTTTGCAATTCATACACCTATTGGAACAGTTATACATTCAGGAGATTTTAAAATAGATTATACACCAATAGATGATGAGAGAATGGACTTAGGAAGACTTGCAGAGCTTGGAAATAAAGGAGTTTTGGCATTGCTTGCAGATAGCACAAATGCAGAAAGAAAAGGATATACAATGTCTGAAAGGACTGTTGGGCAAGTTTTTGAAAAGCTTTTTATAAATTGCACAAAAAGAATAGTTGTAGCAACATTCGCATCAAATGTTCATAGAGTACAACAAATAGTAAATTCAGCAATAGAAAATAATAGAAAAATAGCTATATGTGGTAGAAGCATGATAAATATGATTGAAACTGCAAAGAAATTGGGTTATATACAGGCTCCTGATGAATTATTTATAGATATAGATATGATAAAGTCATACCCAGATGAGAGGTTAGTTATTATAACAACAGGTAGTCAAGGAGAGCCAATGTCTGCATTAACTAGAATGGCAACAGGAGATCATAAAAAAGTTGAAATAACTCCTAATGATTTAGTTATAATTTCTGCTACTCCAATTCCAGGAAACGAAAAGTTTGTTTCAAAAGTAATAGATGATTTAATGCAAATAGGTGCAGAAGTTGTATACAGTTCTTTAGCAGATGTACACGTTTCAGGACACGCATGTCAAGAAGAACAAAAATTATTGTTATCATTAGTTAAACCAAAATATTTTATACCAGTTCATGGAGAATATAGACAACTGATGGCACATGCAGAAACTGCAAAGTCAGTTGGGGTAGAGGCTAAAGATATATTTATGCTTACAAACGGCAGAATATTAGAATTAGGAAAAACATCAGCAAAACTTACAGGAACAGTTCCGTTTGGAAAGATAATGGTAGATGGATTAGGTGTAGGAGATGTTGGAAATATTGTATTAAGAGATAGACAACATTTATCTCAAGATGGATTGATAATAATAGTTTTAACAATGGATCAGGCAGGAGAAGTTATTGCAGGACCAGATGTTATTTCTAGAGGTTTTGTATATGTTAGAGAATCTGAAAACCTAATGGATGATGTGAAAAAGGTTGTTAGAGATGAAATAAGAAAATGTGGAGAAAAACATATAAAAGATTGGGCAACAATAAAATCTGCTTTAAAAGATAATTTAAGAGATTATGTATTTCAAAAAACAAAACGTAATCCGATGATTCTGCCAATTATAATGGAAATTTAGGGGAAAAATAGTGGATGATATAGATAAAATAATAGGAAAAATAAAAGCAATAAAAGAAGATATTGATCAAGGAAAATCATACAAATATTTAGGAGAAACTTACGGGGTTGAAATAAGGGAAGCTTCGGACTTTAAATATTTAACTTTAGATGATATGAAAACAATGAGAGAAAGTATAGAGTATATAATATCTGAAAGAAATAATGGAGAGCGAACTAGAAAAATTTCGGCACATTTAGGATTTGGTAATTGGGTTGCATCATATATTTTGAAAGAATTGGGATATGAGTTAACTACTAAACGCAATAGGCGAACAGATAACCCAATAATGGAATTAGAAAATATTTGGAGAGCTTATAAAAGTGAAGAAAGCATAAGCAATATTGCTGCAGTATTCGGATATTCATCCGAAGATATTAAAGTTATTATAGATGGATTTGAAAAAAGAATAGAAAAAAGAAGAAGAAGTTATGAACATAAAGGAAAGATTGACTTTGGAAAAGAAAGAGAAAAATTAAAAAATAACTTACATGTGAGTGATGACGTATTGGATTATATACTATTGGGTACACCAATTAATACTGAAAAATTAAACTTAAAGAATAAAGTTAGTGTAGGAGAGGATGAAAGATAATGAGTTATAAAGAGTTAGCAGACTTAATATTTCCAAATGCAAAGGAAATATCTTACTATGAAGAAAAGTATCCAGAAAGAAATTTAGAGGAAGGTGCAAAGGTTACAAGATTTGCTCCTAGCCCAACAGGATTTGTACATATTGGTGGATTATATGGTAGTGCAATAGATAAGAAAATTGCAAAACAAACAAATGGTGTATTTATATTAAGAATAGAAGATACAGACCAAAAAAGAGAAATCGAAAATGGTGTTGAACAAATTGTAAGTAGCCTAAATGATTTTGGTATTATACCAGATGAAGGTATGACTGGTGAAAATACTGAAATTGGAGACTATGGACCATACAAGCAAAGTGAAAGAAAAGAAATTTATGAAGCTTATGCTAAATCTTTAATAGAGAAAGGACTTGCATATCCTTGTTTTTGCACACCTGAGGAATTAGATGAAATAAGAAAAAAACAAGAAGCTGCAAAAATCAGACCAGGATATTATGGAGTATGGGCAAAATATAGAAATCTTCCAGTAGGCGAGGCAATAGAGAAAATAAAAAGTGGAGAAAAGTATATTATAAGATTTAAATCACAAGGAAGAGAAGATAGAAGAATAAAACATCATGATGTAATAAAAGGAAACATAGATTTCCCAGAAAATGACCAAGACATAGTTATAATAAAGGCAGATGGACTTCCAACATATCATTTTGCACATGCAATAGATGATCATTTAATGAGAGTAAATCTTGTAGTAAGAGGAGATGAATGGGTTTCATCATTACCACTACATTTAGAATTATTTAAGACATTAGGATTTAGACCTCCAAAGTATGCACATACTGCAACAATTATGAAAGATGATAATGGATCAAAAAGGAAAATAAGTAAAAGAAAAGATCCAGAAGCGGCAGTTAGTTTCTATCATGAACAAGGAATTCCAACAGATGCGGTTATGGAATATTTATTAAATATAGCAAATTCAAATTTTGAGGATTGGAGAAGACAAAACCCTGATAAATCTATTGATGAATTTGAACTTAGCCTAAATAAAATGGGAGTAAGTGGTGCTGTTTTTGATATGGTAAAATTATTAGATATATCAAAAACAATAATAAGCAAAAACACAGCAGAAGAAATTTATAATAAAACACTAGAATGGGCAAGTAGATATGATGAAGATTTAAAACAATTATTAGATAAAGATAAAGAATATGCAACAAAAATATTAAACATAGAAAGAGGAAATGTAAAGCCTAGAAAAGATATAGCAAAATGGTCAGATGTAAAAAATACAATGGAATACATGTATGAAGATAGGTTTTTTGATAATGTAAATTATGAATATCAAAAAATAAATGATAAGCAAGAAATAAGCAAAATTTTACAAAGCTACTTGGAAAAATATTTTAACATATCAGATGATAAACAAACTTGGTTTGATAAAATGAAAGATTTGGCAGAAGAGTATGGCTATGCAAGAGAAGTAAAAGAATTTAAAAAAGAGCCAGAGAAATATAAAGGACATGTTGGAGATATAAGTATGGTAATAAGAGTTGCAATTACTGGCAGACAAAACACACCAGATTTATATGAAATAATGCAAGTATTGGGAAAAGAACAAGTTGAAAAGAGAATAAAAAATTGTTTTTGAATTTTGTAGGGGCAGGCCCTGTGTCTGCCCGTTTTTTTAAATATAAAACAGGAGGACAAAAATGGACTACAATATAGGAGATATTGTAAAATTAAAAAAGCAACATCCATGTGGAAGCAAACTATGGGAATTAACTCGTGTGGGTGTAGACTTTAAACTAAAATGCTGTGGGTGTGGACATATAGTGACTGTAGAGCGCCCTAAGGCATTAAAAATGATAGTAGGTAAACAAGAAAGCAAAAAATAGAAGAGTATTATTTAATATACTCTTCTATTTTTTTCCATACATCTTCCGTATAAACCTTCTTTTCAGAAGAAAATGGGTAAATTGGACTATAAGAAATTCCAAGTTGTTGTTTTATATTATCTACATAAGTTTGAACTTTTGTAGGGGCAAGTTTATCTGCTTTATTGCATAAAACAACAAAAGGTAAATTAGTTTTTAAAATGTAATCATACATTAGTAAATCGTTATCTGTAGGGTCATGCCTAATATCTATTAAAAATACAATGAGGGATATATTATCTCTAGTAGATAAGTATTCTTCTATAAAGCTTCCAACCTTTTCCTGTTCTACTTTAGACATTTTACTAAATCCATATCCGAGGTAAATCTACAAAATAAAATAAATTGTCTATATTATAAAAATTTATTTGTCTTGTTTTACCGAGGCTCACTGCTAGTTCTAGCCAATGCTTTTCTGTTAATCATAGTGTTAACAAAAGAAGATTTACCAACATTAGATTTACCGACTAAAACTATTTCAGGTAAATTAGATTTTGGATACTGCTTAGGACTTACAGCAGATATTTCAAATTTTGGATTCTTAACTTGCATTTTTATTCTCCTTATACATTATTAAAAACGGAACGACGAGGGCGTCGTTCCCTACAAAATTTTATTTTTTGCAAATTTTATCAATATTTCCCATGTATGGTCTTAAAACTTCTGGAATATTTATACTTCCATCTTCATTGTAATTATTTTCTAAGAATGCTATTAACATTCTTGGAGGAGCAATTACAGTATTATTTAATGTATGTGGATAATAATTTCCTTTATCTCCTTTTACACGAATACCTAAACGTCTACTTTGTGCATCTGTTAAATTAGAACAGCTACCAACTTCAAAATATTTCTTTTGTCTTGGACTCCAAGCCTCAACATCTACACTTTTGGCTTTTAAATCTGCTAAATCTCCAGAACAACATTCTAAAGTACGAACAGGTATATCTAAACTTCTAAATAATTCAACAGTATAAGACCACATTTTATTATACCAGTCATAGCTTTCTTCAGGCTCACAAACAACTATCATTTCTTGTTTTTCAAATTGATGTATACGGTAAACTCCACGTTCTTCTAATCCATGAGCACCTTTTTCTTTTCTAAAGCAAGGAGAATAAGAAGTCATTGTGTATGGTAAATCTGATTTTTGAAGAATTTGATCCTTAAATTTACCAATCATTGAGTGTTCACTTGTACCAATTAAATATAAATCTTCTCCTTCAATTTTATACATCATAGCATCCATCTCTTCAAAGCTCATTACACCAGTAACAACATCGCTTCTAATCATAAATGGAGGAACACAGTAAGTAAAGCCTTTGTTAATCATAAAATCTCTAGCATAGCTAATTACAGCTGAATGAAGTCTTGCAATATCACCAATTAGGTAATAGAAACCTTGTCCTGCAACTCTACGAGCAGAATCTAAATCTAGTCCACTTAAATTTTCCATAATTTCTGTATGGTATGGTATTTCAAAATCAGGAACAACAGGGTCACCATATTTTTGAACTTCAACATTAAAAGAATCATCCTTACCAATAGGAACAGATTCGTCTATAATATTTGGAATTTTCATCATAATATTTTTTATATCACTTGCATATTTTTCTTCTAATTGTTCATTTTCAGCAAGTTCGTTATTTATTTCATTAACTTGTTTTTTTATACTTTCTGCTTCATCTTTTTGACCGTTTTTCATAAGCATACCAATTTGGCTACTTAAATTATTTCTGCTCATTCTTAGTTCATCACCTTTTAATTTAGTAGCTCTGTTCAATTTATCTAATTCCAAAACTTCATCAACTAAACCAATTTTATGGTCTTGAAATTTTTTCTTCATATTTTCTTTTACCATTTCTGGGTTTTCTCTAACTAATTTTATATCTATCATTTAAAATCATCCTTTCATTATTCATTAGGTATTCCCAACGGGTAACGGACGAGCAATGCTCGCCCCTACAACATTTAATATATTGTGTAATTACGAAAAATTAACGACGTAAGACATAGTTTATTTTGTGTAATCAGTGCATATATCTTCACACAATTCAAATCTATGCTTCTGCCCTGTAACATTATCTGGTCTATCTGGGATTGTTTCTAAAAACATTTTTTCAGGACGTACCCAAAGCATTGAGTCTTCTCTATTATATAGAGGCGAGTATACTACCATTCTTTCTTTAGTTTCACTATCTAGAGCAACATCTCTTACAAAATAATAGTTTCCTTTGAAATGTCTGTATACTTTTCCAATTAACACTTTTTCCATAATGTACCTCCTTTAAAATATATAGCAATAGTTTACTATAAAATTGCATATTTTGCAAGGAAAACTTGCATAAATTGGAACCTCAGCGAATATAATACTAATACAATGAAAAAAGGAGAGAAGAATATGAGTGATAAGTATATAGAAAAGTATATTAAAGAAACTAAAATTATAGAAAAAACAAAAGAAGAAACGGACAAGGATTTAATAAAGAGTATTATAAAAACAAAAATAGAGTTGGTAAATGCAAATAAAAATTTTGAATATGCGGAAGGGGAACTAATAGATTGTTATTCATATCAAATTAAATCATTACAGGCAAAATTGGATTATTTAATAAAAAAAGTAAAGCAAAAAGGATTAGTTTTAGATATGATAAACGCAATCTCTCTAGAAGATGTTGTATAATATGTAGGGGCGACCATTGGTCGTCCGAAATTTTTTAGAATATTTGTCCTTTCTTTAGCATAAAAATGTTAATACACAGAGGAGGACAAATATGGATACAAATGTAATAATTACTTTTTTTGCCTGTATATTAACATTATTTTTATTTGGAAGGTTATTAGTTATTCCATTAAAAACAATTTTTAAAATATTATTTAATTCAATACTTGGAGGAGTGTTAATTTATATAATTAACATGATAGGTGCAGTATATAGTTTTCACATAGGATTAAATGTATTTACTGCAGTATTTATTGGAATTTTAGGTATACCTGGGGCAATTTTATTAGTTTTATTAAAAGTGTTCTTTTAATAAAATAATATTATTGATTGACTAATTTTGCAATTATGATAAAATATTAAGCATTAGGAAGAGGTGTTATCATATGGAAATGCACGAATTAGTTGATGAAAATGGAAAAAACACAGGAAAAGTTTTAACACATGCAGAAATTCGAAATCTAGATAATATTCCAGAAGGTTATTATATGCATGTTGTTGGTGTAGTAATATTAAATAACAAAAATGAAGTTTTACTACAAAAACGTAGTAATCAAAAAAGAGTTAATCCAGGTAAATGGGGAATTCATGGAGGAAAAATGGACTTTGGAGAAAGTACGATTGATGCAGGCATTAGGGAAACATTTGAAGAAATTGGTGTTAAATTAAATAGAGAGAATTTAAAAATTTTAAATAAACAACCTATTTCAGAAGAAAAAATTTATTGCACAAATTATTATATAAAACAAGAGATTGATATAGATAAATGTATACTACAAAAAGAAGAAGTAGAAGAAATTAAATATTTTAAGATAGATGAATTAGACTCTTTAGATAGTGAAGGATTGGAGTGGCTAGAAGATTTAATTAAAATTATTTCATAGTATTAAAAAATCATAAAAAAACAAAAGAACACGCTTGTTAGACAATAGTCTTATAAAGTGTGTTCTTTTTGTATCTTAGTTAGCCTAAGACGATGGAGTTGATTTGAGCGTAGCAATTCAATGTTTCTTGGTAACCGATGTCAAATGCCTTTTGCAAGTCATCGGGAGTTCCAAGAGTGCCGAGAGGGATAACGGGCTTAATAATAAAGTCCGCAATTTTTTCTGCTTGTTGCCAAGCGGGAGCGTAAAGCGACAGTGTGTTTTCTCTTTTATTTTCCTTTTTAAAGTAGGTAGAAAGTATTGCTACTTCATTCTTACCCTTACTTATATAAGGATTTAAGGTAAGACCACCATCGAGCAGAGCAAAGTTTGTACCTTCGTATTCCAAATGAAACTTTTCATACAGAAATGGAAATGAACAACTAGCTCTACATGCTTTACCTAGAGTTAGATTCGGAAACGAGTAATTATCGAATAACACAGGAGTGTTAATCAGAAAGTTTCCTTGAGAGGCAGCTATTGTAATAGGAATATTACAGTCCTTAAAACATTTGCCGCCAGTTGCTTTGTCAACTGAAGTTTCAATAATTTTAAAATTACCGTTACTTCCACGAACTCGCGAGGCATCTGAATAAATCAGGACGTAGTCCTTTAAGAGCTTAAGAATAATATCTGCATCAGTTCCTATGGAATAAAGAGCTGCAACGATTGCAGAAATACTTGTTCCAGAAATCCGTGAAATAGTAAATCCTAATTCATTTAAAGCTTTTATTACACCAACAGAACCAGCAGATTTTACTCCACCACCCCGACATGCCAAAGAAATTGTTTTTTTCATAAAGAAAACCCCTTTCAAAGTGTTATAAACTAATTGTATCACATAATAGATAAAAAAACAAAATGGTTTAAATATATCATAACATAGCAAAAAAAGTTGACATAAACTAAGAAAAGAAGTATAATACGCATATGACTGCCGAAAGGCATGTCTAAATATATAACTTGATGATTGTCAGGCATCAGGCATAACTTTGGGAAATGATTTTTACTGGAGGTATTGAAGATGATTAGACGGTTAGAAGTTTCTAGCGGTGAATCCTATGTACATTTGGAGGATGAGGTCATAGTTGAGGCTGGATTTTGCGGAGAATGCCACAACAAGAAAGAGCCTTATTGGGAAGTAGCCGCACAAGCAGTATTAAGTTTGCGTAAAGAAGAAAAAGAGAAGTATGACATGCTTCTCAAGCAAATGAGAAAAACTGCACTCGAATATCATAGGCTGAAAGAAGCTATAGAGAAGATTTTGCCAGAAGATAACGAACGCGAAACCATTTTGGCGGAATTATAATCCGCTACATTAACCTGACAAAAAGAATCCCTCAGTGTAAACTGAGGGATTTTTATAAATATACTTATTCTACTGTTACTGATTTTGCTAGGTTTCTTGGTTTATCTACATCTAACCCTTTTTCCTTTGCAATATAATAAGAAAATAATTGTAATGGTATAACAGAAAGCGCAGGGGAGATTAAGCTATTTACAGGTGGTATTTCTACTACATAATCAAACCTAGATTTATCTATATTTTGATTTGTAACTACAAAAGTTTTTGCTCCTCTTGTTGCAACCTCTTGAACATTACTTATACTTTTTTCCATTAAATCTTCATTTGTAATAACAGAAACAACTGTTGTGTTATCTTCTATTAGTGCAATTGGACCATGTTTTAATTCACCAGAAGCATATCCTTCAGAGTGAATATATGAAATTTCTTTTAATTTTAGTGATCCTTCTAAAGATACTGCATAATCTGTACCACGACCTATAAAGAACATATCTTTTTCTTTGTGTACTAGTTTTGCAAAATTTTTAATTCCAGAAACATCATTTAATACAGTTTGCATTTTGTTTGGTAATTCAAAAATTTCTTTCTTTAAGTCTTCTAAAACATAAGACTTTGTAGTTCCTAATATTTCTGCCATATATATTCCTAAAATAGAAAGTAATACAACTTGTGAAGTATATGCCTTTGTTGAGGCAACTGCTATTTCTGGACCTGCATGAGTATATATTGTGTAATCTGCTTCACGAGTAATTGAGCTTCCAATAACATTAGAAATAGCTAAAGTTTTGCAACCTTTAGACTTTGCAAGTTTCAATGCTGCAATAGTATCAGCAGTTTCACCAGATTGGCTTATATATATTGCAAGTGTTTTTTCGTTTATTATAGGATTTCTGTATCTAAATTCAGATGCAATTTCAACCTCAACAGGTATATTACATAAGTGTTCAATTAAAGTTTTTGTAGCAATTCCAGCGTGCATTGCAGTACCACAAGCTACAATACAAATTTTATTTAAACTAGATAAATATTCTTTAGTAAAGTTTAAATCATCAAAACAGCTAGGGGCATCTAATTTTATTCTTGAACCTATTGTTTCTCTAATTGATTTTGGTTGCTCATAAATTTCTTTTAGCATGTAATCTTCATAGCCATCTTTTTCTGCAGCAGTTGCATCCCATTCAATGTTTTTTATAGATTTTTCTATTTTTTCTAAATTACTATTATAGAAATTTAGATGATCTTTATAAATTTCTACATAGTTATTGTCATCTAACAAATAGAAATCTTTAGTATATGAAAGTATTGCAGGTATATCAGAACTAATATGGTTTTCATTTTCACCAATACCTATTACTAAAGGACTATCTTTTCTTGTAACAATAACTCTGTCTGGATAAAGTGAAGATATTACTTCTATTGCATAACTTCCTTTAAAGTCATTACAAGCAGATTGAACTGCTCTTAAAAATTTCTTATCGTCATTATTAGTATCTTTTGAAAAATAATAATGTATTAAATTTGGAATAACTTCAGTATCTGTTTGAGATAAAAAGTTATAACCATTGTTAGTTAAAAATATTCTTAAATCATTGTAATTTTCTATAATTCCATTATGAACAACGCTAAAAGTTTTAGAGTTATCCATATGAGGGTGAGAGTTAACTACTGATGGCTTCCCATGAGTTGCCCATCTTGTATGAGCTATACCAATAGTACCTTCTAATGTACTAAGCTCAGGTATATCATTTAAAGAATTAACTCTTCCTTTGTTTTTTATATTAGATATTGAATTAGTCTCTATTGTAGAAAGTCCAGCAGAATCATATCCTCTGTATTCTAATTTTAAAAGACCATCAATAAGAATAGGACTTGCCTTTTTTTGTCCTACGTATCCTACTATTCCGCACATAAAATAATTCCTCCAATTTAAATGATGTAAGGAATTTAAAAGTAAGCTTAAGTTGTATTACTTCTGTTATAATATTGCTATTATTTTTTAATAATACATTTTGGGACTTAAGACTTCCCATCAACAATTTTTTTAAAATTGTCCAGGCGCTTAAAACAACTCAATATTTCCTTTCTTTAAAAATTATTGCTATACTTTTAAATTCTATTACATTATATTACACTATTTATTAAAAAGTAGCAAGTACAAAATAAAAAAATAACAAAACTTATGAAATAATCAAGTATAAATGTAAACATAAAACATTTACAAAAATCGAAAAGTGTGATAGAATATATTGCGAAAAAGGATATTGTTTGAATATACTAGTAAATATAATAAGGGGTAGTTTTTATGGTATATTATAGTAAAGAAGAAGAAAGAAGTGTAATAGAAAAATTAAAACAAGGTAAAAGTGTTTCAGAAATAATAGAAGAAACTGGAATGACTAGTAGAGCAGTATTTAGAATAAAAATAAGAGCGGAAAAAGAAAAAGTAGAACCAGAAGACAAAGATGAAAAAGTTGAAATTAGTGTTGAATTATTAAAAGAGGCTATAGAGCAATTGATAAAAGATGGAAAGTTTGATTTAGCTTCAAAAATGGCTAATGAGATAATAAATGATGATAGTGTTAAAGAAGCTGTAAAAGTTATTATGCAAAGAAAACTAGTGGATATAGATATTATAGAAGAAAGATTTAAAATGGCAAGACAAAGGGGAAAACAAGAGTTAAGAAAGGAAGAACTAACTGAAGAAGAAAAACAGATAATAAGAGTAAAATTGATATCAGTAGAAATTGCAAGTAAAAATTATGATAAAGCAGAAAAAATGGCGTATGAATTATTAAACTCTGAAGGTTTAACAAGAGAAGCTGAGCTAAAGGTAAAAACTCAATTACTAAGTATAGCTATTAGAAAAACAGAATATCCGTTAGCAAAATATAGAGCAGAGCAAATGTTATTAGATAATGAAATTCCAAACTCAACAAAACATATTATATTATCTAGAATAATCGGAATGGCAAGAGATGAAGGAAGATATGAATATGCGAGAAAAATATCAAACTCATTGTTAGGAGGAGTAGATATAAATAAAATAATTGCATATGCGATATCAAACCAATCAGGAAAAGAAAATATTCAAGAAAATACCATGGAGATAAAAATGGAAGATAATAATCCACAAGAAAAATCTCATCAAGATATATCAAAAATGGATGATGAAAGAAAAGCTATTTATAAAGGTGAAGTAAGCATAGAAGATATAAATAATTTGACAGAAAAGAATAAAGATACATTAGAAGGATGTTTATTTATAGCAGAGGCTTGTGCATACCTTAACTTACAACATTTAGGTGGTAATTGTTTAAAAGCATATAGAAAAAGCAATCCAAACTTAGAACGAGAAAAAATGAAAACAGTATCTAAAGCATTAGAATTACTAAAAAGAGATGGACTAAATGGTCAAAGATTAAAAGAAGAATGGAACAAAATATATGAATATTTAGAACAATCGAGAAATGGAGAAGAAATTTTTGTATAAGAATAGCAAAAAGGCTATTCTTTTTTTTGGTTTTATGATATACTAAGAAACAGTTTGTGAGTGAGGAGAATTTGTTTATGGTAGAATCAATATTATTGATTATAGTGGGATTTTTTTTATTGATAAAAGGAGCGGATTTTTTAGTTGAAGGCTCAAGTAAAATTGCCAAAAAGTTTCATATACCTGAAATTATTATAGGTTTGACAATTGTGTCTATTGGGACATCAATGCCAGAATTATTTGTTAGTATAACTTCTGCATTAGATGGATATTCTGATATGGCTATAGGAAATGTTATTGGAAGTAATATTGCAAATTTGTTGTTGATTTTAGGATTATCAACAGTAATTAGTTCAGTAAAATTTAAAAGAGAAACAAGGCTAATAGAAATTCCACTTTGCTTGATTTTTACAATAATTTTTTTAATTCTTTGCAACATAGGACAAGACATATCAAGACCTGATGCAATAATTTTAATAACACTATTTATAGCATTTATTATTTATACAATATTTATGGCATTTAAAGGAGAAAAATTTGATAGTAAAGATAATGATGAAATTGTAGAGCAATCAGAAGAAAAAGAAAGTTCAACTTTAAGAAATATAATATATATTGTTGTAGGGATTATTGCTTTAAAATTTGGAGGAGATTTAACTGTAAATAATGCAGTAAATGTTGCCAAAATTGTTGGATTAAGCGAAAAGATAATAAGCTTAACAATACTTGCTATTGGTACAAGTTTGCCTGAGTTAGTTACAAGTGTATCTGCTGCAATAAAAGGAAAAAGTGATATTGCAATAGGAAATATTTTGGGTTCTAATATATTTAATATGTTATTGATAATTGGTGTATCTAGTTTAATAAAACCAATAGTATATAATGTAAGCTATAATATGGATATGACTATCCTAATAATCGCAACAACACTATTAGCGTTATTTCCAATAATTCCACCTAAAAATAAAATGTCAAGAGATAATGGAATTATATATTTAATTATATATATTGGGTATATGGTAATGTTGTTTACTAAATAAATTTTTTGGTATAGTAATAAAAAAGAGTATTAAGGTAATATTTTTAATACTCTTTTTCTATTCTAATTCCAAATCCTCATTTATTTGTAGAAAGTTAAAATTTGTTAAACGCAAAGAATCTTTATCAAATTGATTTATAAATTCCTTTAACTCCTCACTAGATTTTTCTACATATCTTTTTTCTTCATTTAATTCTGAAAGGGATTTACATATTCCTGAATAACTATCATCAACATTGCTATTATATATTTCTTCATTTCTTCCTAAAACATAGAATTTATAGTTGTAAGTAACAATTTTTCCAAGTTCAATATATAAATAATATGCTTTTTCTATTTGAGATAAATTTTCAGGCATATTATTTATTATATTGCTGATTTCAGGCTTAGATATTAAATCACTATAAAGGTCTTTTGGTGAATCTAATAAAAATTGTTTTTTAAATTTTATTCTATTTATTATTTTTTTAAAATAATTAGGTGTTTTCATAAATATATCTCCTAAATTTATGATAACATAGTTTGCGATATACTTCAATTAAATTTTACAAAAAAGTACGATTAAACAAATGTTGAAATGGCAAAACCTTTATGGTATAATGCAAAATATAAGATTTTTTTAAGGAGCAAAAAATATGGAAAATGTCCCAATAATTATCGGAATAGCAGGAGGAACAGCATCTGGAAAAAGTACATTTGCAAGAAATATAGATTTAAAATACAAAGATAAACTAACAATTTTATCTCATGATTATTATTATAAAAACAGACCAGATTTAACTTTTGAAGAAAGAACGAAAATAAACTATGATCATCCAAATGCTTTTGATACAGATTTAATGATTGAACATTTAAAACTATTAAAAAATGGACAATCTATTAAACATCCTGTTTATTCATATACAACACATTTACGTGAAAACTATACAGAGGTTTCAAATCCATCTAGAGTTATAATTGTTGAAGGGATACTAATCTTTGAAAACAAAGAATTAAGAGATTTAATGGATATTAAAATATTTATAGATGCAGATTCAGATACTAGATTAAGTAGAAGAATTGTGAGAGATGTTGAAGAAAGAGGAAGGTCTTTATCTAATATTTTAGAACAATATTTTACTACTGTAAAACCAATGCATGAACAATTTGTTGAACCTAGTAAAAAATTTGCGGATATAATTGTTCCACAAGGTGGAGAAAATATAGTAGCATTAAACATGGTTTTTGAACAGATAAATAGTATTCTAGGAATAAAATAAGAAGAATAGTAGTATTAACCTATTGGAGGTACTTATGATAAAAAATAAAGAATTAAGTGAATTGATAAATAAAGAATGGATAATAACAAATGGCATAGGAGGTTATGCATCATCAACAATAAGTGGCACGAACACTAGAAAATATCATGGATTACTAGTTGCACCACTTACACCACCAGCAAGAAGATATTTAATATTATCTAAAGTGGATGAAAGTATAACTATAAATAATAAAACTTATAATTTATATACAAACATGTGTGAAAACTATATATCTGATGGATATAAATATTTGTTAGACTTTGAAAAACAATATGTACCAACTTTTAAATTTGATGTAAATGGACTAAAAATAGAAAAAACAATTTGTATGAAATATAGAGAAAATACAGTATGTATTCTTTATAAAATAAAGAATTCTAAAGATGAGGCAATTTTAAATTTGGCTCCAATAGTAAACTTTAGAGATTTTCACACAGTTAATTCAAATCATAATTTTAATATTAGGCAAAATATAAATAATACAAAAGTTAAAGTAGTTGTAGATAGAATTTCAGAGCATCCTATTTATATAAAATGTTCTGAGGGAGAATATGTAGAGCACTTTAATGATAATTTCAATAATATGTACTATATTGAGGAAGAAAAAAGAGGATTTGAACCAAAAGAAAATCATGCAGTCACAGGAGTATATAATATAAAAATAAATCCAAATGAAGAAAAAAATATAACTTTTGTATGTTCACTAGAAGAAAATATAGATGAAGTAGATGCACAAAAAGTAATAGATGAAGAAATAGAAAGATTAGATAAAATAATTTCAGACACAGGTTTAATTGATAATGTAGGGAACGAGACCAACGCCGTTCCGCAAAAATCAGAAAAAAACAAGCTAATAAAAGATTTAATAATAGCAACAGATAATTTCGTTGTGTTTAGACCAACATTTATGCTACATACTGTAATTGCTGGGTATCATTGGTTCTTAGATTGGGGAAGAGATGCGCTAATTTCTTTTGAAGGACTGTTATTAAAAACAAAAAGATTTGATATTGCAAAAGAAGTGTTAATGACATTTGTTAAAAATATAAAATATGGATTAGTTCCAAATGGGTATTCTGGATTTGATAATAGACCATTATACAATAGTGTAGATAGCTCTTTATTATTATTTGAACAAGTAAAAAAATATATAAATTATACAGGAGATTATGAATATATAAAAGAGAATTTATATGATATACTTGTGCAAATAATACAATGTTATCAAACAGGAATTGATGTGGATGATAACAATATATATGTTGATAAAGATTATTTGTTAGTATCAGGAACTGAGAAAACTCAAAATACTTGGATGGATGCAAAATATGGAGAGTATGCTGTAACTCCAAGAAATGGTAAGGCAGTAGAAATAAATGCGATGTGGTATAATGCATTAAAAATATTAGAAGATTTAAGCAAGGAATTTGGTAAATTAGAAGATGCAAAAAAATATGCAAAACTAGCCAAGCTAACAAAATTAGCATTTAATGAGAAATTTTATAATAAGAAGAAAAAGTGTTTATATGATGTTTTAGGAGATAGTAAAATAAGACCTAATCAATTATTTGCCTTGAGTTTAACATATCCTGTAATAGATGCAAATTCTGAAATAGCAAAAGAAATAATGGATACAGTTAGAAAAAAATTACTTAATAAATATGGATTAAAAACTTTAGCAAAAGGGGAAGTTGGTTATGTTGAAGTATATGAAGGAGATCCATATAAAAGAGATACAAGCTATCATCAGGGAATAACTTGGGTATGGTTATTAGGTATATATTTCGATGCGTATAAAAATATGATAAAAGCTACAAAGCTAAAAACAGAAAAGGAAAAACTACAAAATGAGTTAGATAAATTTATAGAAACTACTTATAAAACTTTTAAAAGTGATTTATATAATCAGGGAATGATTGGAAGTATATCAGAATTATATGATTCAAAGGCACCTCAATTACCTAAAGGAACAATGGCTCAAGCTTGGAGCGTTGCAGAGGTGTTGAGAATAATATTATAAATTAAAATTGAATTTTATAAAATTTATAATGTTCGCTTGTTTTTTTGTAAAAAATATTATATAGTATTAACCATAGAAAATGTGAATAAGCAGAGTGTGTTGCCTCCTTTTACATAGCCACAGGTTAAACTGTGAGATTGAAACGGGAGGTGGTGCTTATGATAGAAACAGAATTATTAACAGTAATTTATCTACTTTTCTATGGATTAGTAGGTTTAGCTATCATAAACGTTGCCTTAATTATTGCATTAGCAATAATTTTAGATAAGCAACAATAAAAAAATAAACCATTCTGCTTTGCCGAGTAAATGGTTTATTTTTAACTTTTCATAGGCAACCACTTTGTGGTTCACATTTTCTATATATATTATATATAGGATTTTTATTTTTGTCAAATATTTTGGAGGAATAAATGAGAATATTGGGAATAGACCCAGGATTTGCAATAACAGGGTATAGTATAATAGATTACGAAGGAAATAAATTTAAACTAATAGATAGTGGAGCAATAACAACCAAAGCAGGAGAGGCGTTTCCATATAGATTAGCCAAAATTTATGATGATTTATCAATAATTATAGATGAGTATAAGCCAGAAGCAATGTCTGTTGAGGAATTATTTTTTAATCAAAATATAAAAACAGGAATAAATGTAGCTCAAGCTAGAGGAATAGTTCTAGTGGTTGGTTATAAAAAAGGTATACCTACCTACGAATATACACCTTTGCAGGTAAAGCAAGCAGTAGTAGGGTATGGTAGAGCAGACAAAATGCAAGTACAAAGAATGGTAAAAGCAATATTAAAGGTGGATACATTACCAAAACTAGATGATATAACAGATAGTATGGCAATAGCAATTTGCCATGCTCATTCAGCAAAATACAGCGAGAAATTATAATATTTAACAAAAAAATGTAGGGGTCGGCCCGTAGGAGAAAATCAATGAAAATAGAAGAATTGGAAGCGGATTTAAAGAACAAAGAATTACATAGTTTATATTTATTATATGGAGAAGAAACATTTCTTTTAGAAACTTCATTAAAGAAAATAAAAAGTAATTTTGGAGAGTTAGTAAAAGGAATAAACTATATTTTATTAGATGAAACAAATATTCAAAATATAATATCAGACATAGAAACTGTCAGCTTTGGTTATGAGAAGAAACTAATAATAGCTAAAAATACGAATTTATTTAAAAAATCGAAAAAAACTATTTCAAAAGATGGTTCGTTTGAAACAAAACTTGCAGATTACATAAATGAAAATATGGAGATTATAAATAATTCTATTGTTTTAGTATTTGTAGAAGAAGCGGTCGAAAAGAATAAATTATTAGATACAATAGAAAAAAATGGAGTGGTTTGCAATTTTGAAGAATTAAAACCAGCTCAAATAATAAAAAGATTAAAAGCAATATGTAACGCATATAAAGTAAATGTAACAGAACAAGACTTACAATTACTAGTGGAATATTGCGGAACTAATATGCAAGATTTAATAAATGAAATTAGAAAATTGATAGAATATGCAGGCGAAGGTGGAACAATAGAAAAAAATGCAATAGAAAAATTAAGTATAAAAAAAATAGATGCAGTAATATTTGACTTAACAGATAACTTAGGTAAAAAGGACACACAAAAAGCAATGGAGGTGCTAGATGGCTTAATATACAACAAAGAGCCAGTCCAAAAAATATTGATAACTTTATACAATCATTTTAAAAAATTATATATATCAAAATTATCAGAAAAGTATGGTAGAAATTTAGCAGAAGTTATGAATTTAAAACCAAATCAAATGTTTCTAACTACAAAATATAAAAAACAATCAGAATATTTTAAAGAAACGGAATTAAGGAAAATATTAGAAGAGTTAATCAATTTAGACAAAAATTACAAAATTGGACAAATTGATTTAAACATAGGGCTAAAATCAATATTATGCAATTATTGCAGTAAATAATTGTAGCGAAAAATTATAAAACATATTGCAATATAAAACACATTGGTATATATTTATATGTAGGGGTCGGCGTCCTCGACGACCCGCAACAAAACAAAGGAGAACTAAATTATGATAAACGCTAGAACCATTGGCACTGTACACACACACACACACA
>CAOKHH010000007.1 GCA_948468225.1 uncultured Clostridia bacterium
AAGAATATTTAATAATGTTCAAAAATGAAACACATAACCATCCAACAGAAATAGAGCCATTTGGCGGAGCTGCAACTTGCTTAGGTGGAGCAATTCGTGACCCATTATCAGGTAGAGTATATGTATATCAAGCAATGAGAGTAACAGGTTGTGGAGATCCAACAGTTCCAGTTGAAAAAACTATGCCTAATAAATTGCCACAAAGAAAATTAACAAATGAAGCAGCACGTGGATATAGTTCTTATGGAAATCAAATAGGATTAGCAACAGGTCAAGTTGCAGAAATATATCATCCGGGCTATGTTGCAAAAAGACTAGAAATTGGTGCGTTAGTAGGAGCAGCACCAAGTAAAAACGTTGTAAGAGAAAGACCGATTCCGGGAGATATTGTAGTTCTACTTGGTGGAAAAACAGGTAGAGATGGTTGCGGTGGAGCAACAGGTTCATCTAAAGCACATAATAGTGATTCTTTAAGCTCTTGCGGTGCAGAAGTACAAAAAGGTAATGCTTTAGAGGAAAGAAAAATACAAAGATTATTTAGAAATGAAGAAGTTACAAAGTTAATAAAAAGATGTAATGACTTTGGTGCAGGAGGAGTTTCTGTTGCAATAGGAGAATTAGCAGATGGATTAGAAATAAACTTAGATGCAGTACCAAAGAAATATGAAGGATTAGATGGAACAGAACTTGCAATATCAGAATCACAAGAAAGAATGGCTGTTGTTGTAGCAAAAGAAAATGTAGAAAAATTCATAAAACTTGCAGAAGATGAAAACATAGAATCAACAATAGTTGCAAAAGTATCAGAAAATCCTAGAGTAACAATGTATTGGAATGGTAAAAAAATAGTTGATATAAGCCGTGAGTTCTTAGACACAAACGGAGCAACTAAAAATGCAAAAGTAGAAGTTGTTTGCCCAGATTTCGAGGCTTTAAAAAGGGATAATGAGGTAATGTTAGAACATACAAAAGATGTTGTTAAGGCTTGGAAACAAACATTATCAAATTTAAATGTATGTTCACAAAAAGGGTTAGTAGAAAGATTTGATAGCACAATAGGTGCTGGAACTGTTATGATGCCATTTGGAGGTAAGTATCAATTAACACCAACAGATGCAATGGTAGCAACAATACCAACTTTAAAAGGATATACAAATTCTGGAACAGTTATGTCTTATGGATATAATCCATTTATATCTACTTGGAGCCCGTTCCACGGAGCTGTAATGGCAATAGTAGAATCTGTATCAAAATATGTTGCAGTTGGTGGAGATTATAAAAAAGCTTGGTTAACTTTACAAGAATACTTTGAAAAGCTAAAAACAGATCCAACTAGATGGGGAAAACCATTAGCTGCATTACTTGGAGCATACTATGCTCAAGAAAAACTACAAATTGCAGCAATAGGTGGAAAAGACAGTATGTCTGGAAGTTACAACGAATTAGATGTACCACCAACACTAGTATCTTTCTGTTTAGGAACAATAGATACTAATAATGCAGTATCTAACGAATTTAAAAATACAACTTCTAAAGTTATGATGTTAAATACAAAAATGATAGATGAATTTTTACCAGATTTTGAAGATTTAAAAGAAAATTTTGAAATAATACACAAATTAGTAAATGATAAAAAAGTTTTGGCAGTATCAATTGTAAAGGCAGGAGGAATATCTGAAACAATTACAAAGATGTGTATGGGAAATAAAATTGGATTTGAATTTACAAACAACGATGTAGAATTATTTAGCCCAATGTATGGAAGCTTTATTATTGAATTAAAAGAAGATGTAAATAATGCAAAATTAGTAAGTTTAGGAAAAACAATTAGTGAAAAACAAATAAAAGTAAAAGGAAATACTTTAGATTTAGAAGAACTAATTGAAATTTGGAAAGCACCACTAGAAAAGGTATTCCCAACAAAGGCAAAAAGTGCATTTACAGAGATAGAAAACGTGTTAGATGTAGGGGCGAACATTGCTCGTCCGAACATAGTTGCACATACAAAATTTGCAAAACCTAGAGTATACATACCAACTTTCCCTGGAACGAACTGTGAATACGACTCTGCAAAAGCTTTTGAAGATGCAGGTGGAATTGTATCAACTAGCGTATTTAGAAATTTAAAACCAGAAAATATAGAAGAGTCAATAGAAAAAATTGCCGAAGAAATAGAAAAAGCACAAATAATAATGATACCAGGTGGATTTAGTGCAGGAGACGAGCCAGATGGATCTGGTAAATTTATAGGAGTTGTGTTTAGAAATCCAAAAATTAAACAAGCAATACATAATCACTTATACGAACAAGATGGGTTAATGCTAGGTATTTGCAATGGTTTTCAAGCATTAATAAAATTAGGACTTGTGCCATATGGAGACATTGTAGAGCCAAATGAAAATATGCCAACTCTAACATTTAATACAATAGCAAGACACCAATCTATGATGGTAAGAACAAAGGTAGTATCAAAACTTTCTCCTTGGTTTAATAAAGTAAATTTAGGTGATGAATTTGTTGTTCCAATATCACACGGAGAAGGAAGATTTATGGCAAGTAAAGAAGTTGTATCAGAACTTATAAAAAATGGACAATTAGCAACACAATATGTAGATTTTGATGGAAATGCAACTTATGATATAGCATACAATCCAAATAATTCAATTTATGCAATAGAAGGAATAACAAGCAAAGATGGAAGAATACTAGGAAAGATGGGACATTCAGAAAGAGCATATAGAAATATATTAAAAAATATCCCAGGAAACAAAGACCAAAAAATCTTCGAGTCAGGAATTGAATATTTTAAATAAAATGGAGGAATACGTATGAAAAAATTTAAAGATGCAGGAAAAAAGCCATTTGTTATAGTAGGATTGATACTTGTTTTAGCACTTCTAATAGCAATAATTTGGAATATGTTTCCTTTTTACAAGAAGCTAAAAACTTCTTATGATGGAGAAGGAATAACAGACAAGGTAACAAATGAAGATAAAACAGAAAATCCTGATGCAACAAAATTTAATAGTAGTTTTATGCCATATATAGGAGATGAAGTTTCAGACCAACAGGTTATAAGTTTAATATCATTAGTAAATACAACTAATATAGTAAATAAGAATCATCAAATTCTATGGGGAGAAAAGTCAATAAACAATATAGACCAAGTAAAGTCAAAAAAGAATTATAAAGTAACAGTAAAATATGATGATCAAAAGTATATAAATGAAATAAATATTACAAGATTAGGAAAATAGGAGGAAAAAATGAATAACGATATATATGTAACGCCATTATCTGGCAGATATGCAAGTAAGGAAATGAATAAGCTATGGTCAAGTGATACAAAATATTCTACATGGAGAAAATTATGGGTAGCACTTGCAAAAACAGAGCAAGAATTAGGAATAAATATAACAGATGAGCAAATAAAGGAAATGGAAGCAAATATTTATAATATAGATTATGATGTAGTTAGTGCAAGAGAAAAAGAATGTAGACATGATGTTATGGCACATGTATATGAATTTGGTTTAAAATGTCCTAGTGCCAAACCTATAATACATTTAGGCGCGACATCTTGCTTTGTTACAGATAATACAGATGTAATTTTAATGACAGAAGGGTTAAAACTAATAAAACAAAAATTGCTTGTAGTAATAAATAACTTAAAAGAATTTGCACTAAAATATAAAGGTGTAACTTGTTTAGGTTATACTCATTTTCAACCAGCACAGCTTACAACAGTTGGAAAAAGAGCAACTTTGTGGTTACAAGATTTATTAGAAGACTTAGAAGAATTAGAATTTGTTGAAAGTAATATGAAATTGCTTGGTTGCAAGGGAACAACAGGAACAACAGAAAGCTTTATGAAATTGTTTAAAGATGAAGAAAAGGTAAAACAAATAGATAAAAAGATAGCAGAAAAAATGAATTTTGATAAAGTATATGCAGTATCAGGTCAAACATATACTAGAAAATTAGATTCAAGAGTATTAAATGTGTTATCAAGTATTGCACAAAGTGCATCAAAATTTGCTAATGATATGAGATTGTTACAGCACGAAAAAGAGCTAGAAGAACCATTCGAAAAGAGTCAAATTGGTTCATCTGCAATGGCATATAAGAGAAATCCAATGAGAAGTGAAAGAATAAACTCATTATCAAGACATGTAATTACACTAGCAATAGATCCTGCAATAACATCTGCAACACAATGGTTAGAAAGAACTTTAGATGATTCTGCAAATAAAAGAATATGTGTTCCAGAGAGTTTCCTAGCAACAGATGCAATATTGATATTATATGGAAATATAACTAAAAATATAGTGGTATATGAAAATGTAATAAAAACAAATATGATGCAAGAATTACCTTTTATGGGAACAGAAGAAATCTTAATGAACGCTGTTTTAAAAGGTGGAGATAGACAAGAATTGCATGAGAAAATAAGGGTATATTCAATGGAAGCTGGAAAAGAAGTAAAAGAATTTGGTAGACCAAATGATTTAGTAAAAAGAATTGCAAATGACGAATCATTTGGATTAACAGAAGAAGAAATATTAAAAGTATTAAATCCAGATAATTTATGTGGAAGAGCAAAAAATCAAGTAGTGGATTTTGTTGAGAATCAAGTTAATCCAGTATTAGATAAATATAGAGATTTATTAACTGGCGTGAATTTAGATATAAATGTATAAATAAAAATATACGTGTAAAACAATAATAATATTTTTATTCCGTTCTCCAAGGCGTTTAAGATACGACCTAACAATTTTTCGCGACACACTCTACTTGAATTAAAGACATAACAACTCAAGGTCGAACTCGTAAAAAATATTATTATTGTTTTACAGATTAAATTTATTTAAATATTGTAGGGGCAGGCCCTGTGTCTGCCCATAGTAAATGATTATATAGATTGGAGAAATTATGAACATATTGATAATAGGTGATATTGTTGGGGAAATTGGCGTAAAAAAAGCTAAAGATGTAATTGCCCAAATGCGAAGAAATCAGAAAATTGATTTTGTAATAGCAAATGCAGAAAATTCAGCAGAAGGAATGGGAATAACTGCAAATATTTATAAAGATTTAATTTCAAATGGTGTAAATGTTATAACAATGGGAAATCATACTTGGGGCAAGAAAGATATATTTAGTTTATTAGATAATGAAGATATTATAAGACCTGCAAATTACCCAAAAGGAGTCTGTGGCAAAGGCTATAATATATATGAGTGTAAAGGTAAAAAAATTGCTGTAATTAACTTAATTGGTAGAGTAGACATGAATGTATTATCTGAAAATCCATTCTTAGTAGCAGAAGAAATTATAGAGAAAATAGAAGATAAAGCGGATATAATAATAGTGGATTTTCACGCCGAAGCAACAGCGGAAAAAATAGCAATGGGTTACTTCTTAGATGGAAAAGTAACTTGCCTCTATGGAACACATACACATGTTCAAACGGCAGATGAAACAATATTAGAAAATGGCACAGCATATATAACAGATATAGGAATGACAGGACCAAAAAAATCTGTTATAGGAATGGATGTAAGTGCTTCAATAAAAAGATTTGTAACAACATTACCAGAAAGATATAGAATAAGTGTAGATAAAAATACAATCTGTAATGGTTGTGTAATCAAAATAAATGAAGATAATTGTAAAGTATTGGAAATAAATAGAATAAATATGTAAAAAAATGAAAAAAACTAGTGTTTTTTGCGATGAAAAAACAATGAATTTTTAAAAAATGTATAGACAATTAAATTAAAATATAATATAAATATGTTTGTAACAAATGAAACAAAATTTAAAAATTTAGGAGGCAAAAAATGGAAGTTTTAAAAATTTCATCAAAATCAAATCCAAATTCAGTAGCAGGGGCAATCGCAGGATTAGTAAAAGAAAGTAACAAAGCAGAAATGCAAGCTATTGGAGCTGGAGCATTAAACCAAGCTGTAAAAGCAGTAGCAATAGCTAGAGGATTCGTAGCACCAACAGGTGTAGATTTAGTTTGTATACCAGCATTTGCTGATGTACAAGTAGAAGGAGAAAATAGAACAGGAATAAAGCTTATAATAGAAGCAAGACCTTAGTCTGTTTTTTATATAAAATATAAAATTTTTAAAATAAAAGGGGGTACTTATCTTGAAAGTACACCTTTTTTTATGATATAAATTATTAAGAAATAATTGAATGAATAATTAAATTGTGTAGGGGTTGGCCCTGTGTCGACCCGAAAATCGTAGGGGCGACCATTGGTCGTCCGTTGCTAAGGAAAATATCCAATAGAAGGAGAAGTTTATGAAAGAGAGAATAATGAAGAGACTATTTTTATTAGCTGTTATAATAATTATAATAGTAGCAATTGTAATAGTGAAAAAACAAGGAACAAATAAACAACAGTCAATAGATCAAATGGCAGAAGAAAAAATATATAGAACGGAATTAAAAATAGGAATAAGTGCTCTAGACTCTTTTGATCCAATAATAAGCAGTAATAAAAATGTACAAGATATTTCTAAATTGATATATGATTCTTTAATTACAGTAGATGAAAACTATAAAATTAAAGGAGTATTAGCAACAGAGTGGGCTAAAACAGCAGAAAATTCATATATCATTAAATTAAAGCAAGGTGTAAAATGGCATAATGGAAAAGAATTTACAGCAAATGATGTTGAATTTACTATAAATAAAATAAAGCAAGAAGAAAATTCAATATACAAAGTAAATGTAGAGAACATATCACAAATTACAATTATAGATAATTATACAATAAGGTTAGATTTATTATATAATGAAGATTTTTTTGAATATAATTTAATTTTCCCAATTCAAAATTCTAGCAATTATACAATAGGAACAGGATTATATAAAATAAATCAAATGGAGCAAAACAAATTAGAATTAACAAGAAATCAATATAAAGAAAATATAGAAGATGTACAAGTAAAAACAATAACAGTTAAGAATTATTCGACAATGGGAGAAGCATATAATGATTTTAAAATAGGAAATATAGATATAATAAATACCGACAACCCAGATTATTCAAACTATATAGGAACATTAGGTTATACAGTTAGAAATTTTTATGGAAGAAATTTTAATTTTTTATGTATGAATACAAAAAATAAAGCATTGTATAACATAGAAGTTAGAAAAGCAATAAGTTTTGCAATAGACAAAAATCTAATAGTATCAAGCATATTTAATAATAAGTATTATGTTGCAAACTACCCGTTGGATTATGGAAATTGGTTATATTCAAGTGAAAATACAAGTTCTGGTTATAATCCAGAACAATCAAAGAAAATTTTAGAGGAAAATGGTTGGCAATATAAAAATAATGTATGGCAAAAAACTATAGAAGACAGAAATGTTCAATTAAGATTTAATTTAATTGTAAATTCTAATAATGAATTAAGGCTAAAAGTTGCAGAAAGTATAAAAGAACAACTAGAAGAAGTCGGAATAAAAATAAACATATCTAAAGTATCATCAATAAATTCATATATTGAAAATAAAAACTATGATATTGCGTTAGTGCAAATGAGTACAGGAATATCACCAGATTTAAGTATGTTTTTTGGAGACAACAATTTAACAAATTATCAAAATCCAGAGGTAATCAGCATAATAGATGAAATAAATGAGATTAAAGATGAAAACTTATTAAAAGAAAAATATAACAAATTATTAGAAATATATAAAACAGATATTCCATTTATTAGTTTATATTTTGATAATAGCATATTGATATATAATTCAAAAATCGTAGGGTCAATAGCACCAACTTGGTATAATTTATACTATAATATAGAAAATTGGAAAATCGAGGTTTGAAAAAATAATTTATAATCATAAATATATATTATTTTTTAATAAAACCTTCGAGGTTTCACGGGTAATCCGGCGGCCGTGCTGCTCAGGCTTTTATTAAAAAATAATAATATTCATGATTTACCACTTTATTAAATACTAACAATATATGTAAAAAATTTTAAAAAAACTGTTGACAAATAAAATTTATCATATATAATAAATACAAACAAACGTTTAGTAAATTTGTAGGGACGACGCCATTGACGACCCGAAAAAGAAAGGAAAGATAAAATATGAGTACAGAAAATTCAGAAAAGAAAAAAGCATTAGAGGCAGCATTAGGACAAATAGAAAAACAATTTGGTAAAGGATCAATAATGAAACTTGGAGAATTCCATGAAATGAATGTAGAAGCAATTCCAACAGGAGCATTAAGCCTAGATATAGCATTAGGTATTGGAGGAATTCCAAGAGGAAGAATAATAGAAATATTTGGACCAGAATCTTCTGGTAAAACTACTTTAGCCTTACATGTAATTGCTGAAGCACAAAAAATGGGTGGAGAAGCAGCTTTTATAGATGCAGAACACGCATTAGATCCAGTATATGCAAAACATCTAGGAGTAAATATAGATGATTTAATAGTATCTCAACCAGATACAGGAGAACAAGCATTAGAAATTGCAGAAGCACTAACAAGAAGTGGAGCAATAGATGTTATAGTTGTAGACTCTGTTGCGGCATTAGTTCCAAAAGCTGAGATAGATGGAGATATGGGAGATGCACATGTTGGTTTACAAGCAAGATTGATGTCACAAGCATTAAGAAAATTAGCTGGTGTAATAAATAAATCAAAAACTGTTATAGTTTTCATAAATCAATTAAGAGAAAAAGTTGGTATAATGTTTGGAAATCCAGAAACAACTCCAGGTGGTAGAGCATTAAAATTCTATTCATCTGTTAGATTGGATATAAGAAAAATAGAAAATATAAAAGTAGATGGCGAAGTTACTGGAAATAGAGCAAGAGTAAAGGTAATAAAAAATAAAGTAGCACCTCCATTTAGAGAGGCAGAGTTTGATATAGTTTATGGAAAAGGTATATCAAAAGAAGGAAATGTTTTAGATATGGCAGTTACATTAGACATAATAGAAAAAAGTGGTTCTTGGTTTAGCTATAATGGAGAAAGAATCGGACAAGGTAGAGAAAATGTAAAACAATATTTAAGTGAAAATCCTAAAGTAATGGAAGAAGTAGAAAAGAAAGTAAGAGATAATTTTTCTGCAGCCTTTGAAAAAAGCCTTGGAGATGAAATAGAAGAAAAAGAGGATGAAGAATCAGAAGAAGAATAAATTGTAGGGGGCGAGCATTGCTCGTCCTTAAAAACAGGGTGAATAATATGAAAATAACGCAAGAAATAGAAGAATATGATAATTTAAAAACAAAAGTATTAAAATATGTATTGTATAAAAAGAGAACAGAACAAGAAGTTAGACAAAAATTTGCTGAAAATACTGGAAATATGTTAGAAGATGTTATAGAATATTTAAAACAAGAAAAATATATAGATGATAACAACTATATAAAAAGAAGTGTAGATGAATATATTGCTTTAAAGAATTTATCAATAAAAGAATTAACATACAAACTATATACAAAAGGATTATCTAAAAATCTAATAGATGATTATGTTTGCAAAAATAAAGAAAAACTGTTAGAATATGAAATAAGATCTGCAACAAATATTATAAATAAAAAGAATTCTACAATGGAAGAAATTGAATTAAAGCAATTTTTAATGAAAAAGGGCTATATGTTAGAAACAATAGATATAGCAATGGGCAATATATAGAGTAAAGAGGAGAGAATATGGCAAACAATATATTAACATTAGAAACAAATAAATATGCTATAAAACTAGATAATTTTGAAGGACCACTAGATTTATTATGCCATTTAATAGATAAAAATAAAATGGACATATATGATGTAAAAATTAGTGATATAGCAGATCAATATATACAATATATAAATGAATTAGAAAGTTACAATCTTGAAATTACAAGTGAATTTTTAATTATGGCATCAACATTGCTTTATTTAAAGTCTAAAAGTTTATTACCTAAAACAACTGAAGATGAGGCAGAACTCACAGAAGAGGAATTGCTAGAAAGAATAATAGAATATAAAAAATATAAAGAAATATCAAAGAAATTTAAAGAAATGTATGAAATATACTCAAAAAGATTTTATAAATTACCAGACAAAATTGAATTGCCAAAACAAAAATTAGAAGTAGAATATAATAAAGAAATCCTCGCAGATTATTACAAGAACTTAGTAGAAAAAAATAAAAACAAAATAAATAAAAATAAGGAAAATATAGAAAAAATAGCAGTTATAGAAAATGTTACTGTTGCAAGTAAGGTTAAAGATATATTTAGAGAGCTTATTAGAAAACCAAGATTTGTATTTAATAAGCTATTTACTTTAAGTAAATGCAATAAGCAAGAAGTGGTAACTGCATTTTCTGGATTGCTAGAATTATCTAGAAGAAGTAAGGTTACGGCGACTCAGGAAGAGTTGTTTGGAGATATAATAGTGGAAAAAAGGAAAAGAAATCCGATAGAAAATGTAAACAAATCAATTGAAAATAATGAAATTGAATAATGTTTAAATAAGAATAAATTGGAAAAACTAATACTATATTGGAGGGTAAATATGGTATTAGTTTTTTGCTTTTTGTTTTTAATAGTGCTATTTGTGTTAGTTGTTATACTATCTAATTTAAGGATATCTATAAATAAATTAGAATTATCTAATGAAATTGAAAAAACTCCAATAATTAAGAAATTTGAAATGTCAATTAGTATATATATATTAAATAAAATTAAAATATTTAATAAAAATATAGATGAAAATTATTTAAAAAGTGAAAAAAATTCTAAAAAAATAGAACATATAAAAAATAAAATTTTAAGTGGTAAATCTATTAAAGAAAAAAAGAAAAGTGCAAAAACAGATATGGATATATTAAAAAGGTTAAATATAAATTTAAAAGAACTAAATTTAGAACTAAAATTAGGAACGGAAGATGTATTATTAACAACATTTTTAATAGCTATTATATCAATAGTAATTTCAATGGCATTAGGTAAAGTTATAAAAAGATATGATGAAAAGAAGTATAAGTATTTAATAATTCCAAATTATAACAATAAAAATTCATTAAAGATTATTTTAAACGGTATAATAGACATTAAATTGGTAAATATTATAAGTATATTATTAAAATTATTGTTTAGGAGTGATTATTTTGTTAAACGAACATCCAATAGAAGGTCTTATGTTAACAGCTATGAATAGCATTAGAGAAATGATAGATGTAGATACTATTATAGGTGACCCAATTGAAGCAAGTAATGGGATAGTGATAATACCAATATCAAAAGTAAAATTTGGGTTTGCTGCTGGTGGAAGTGAATTTAAAGGGGAAACATTAGACGGATACACAAAAAGAGAAAATCAAGAAGAAATACAATATAGGTTGCCATTTGGTGGAGGAAGTGGAGCAGGAGTTAGTATAAGTCCAGTAGCATTTTTAATAGTTGGAGAAGATGGTGTAAAACTAATACCTGTAACACATTCATCTGCATTAGACAAACTTTTAGATTATGTACCAGATTTAATGGAAAGAATAAGCAAATTTATAAATAAGAAAACTGAAAAAAATGAAGATACGGATTATAATAAAGAATATGAATAAGGAACACCGTAGGGACGACCATTGGTCGTCCGTGTTTTTTAATCAATAAATATATACATTTGAGGAATTTTATGGTATACTTATTATATTGTGAAAAAATATATGAGGTGACTTATGGGATTTTTTGAAAAACTAAAGAATGGTTTAGGAAAAACTAGGGATTCATTCAGTGAAAAAATGAACAATGTATTTAGCAATTTTAGAAAAGTGGACGAAGATTTATTAGAAGAATTAGAAGAAATATTGATAATGTCAGATATTGGTGCCCAAACATCAACTAAAATAATAACAAGCTTAAGAGAAAGAATAAAGAAAGAAAAAATTACAGAGCAAGAAGATGTTAAAAAGACTTTAAAAGAAGAAATGGTGAAAATACTAGAAGAGCAAAAAAAAGAAATGAAGTTAAATACAAAACCATCTGTAATCCTTGTTGTAGGAGTTAATGGAGTAGGAAAAACAACATCAATAGGGAAAATTGCAAACAGACTAAAAAAAGATGGAAAAAAAGTAGTTATAGCTGCTGCAGATACTTTTAGAGCAGCAGCAGTTGAGCAACTAGAAATATGGTCTAAAAGAGCACGGAGCAACGATTGTTAAAAAAGAAGAAGGTTCAGATCCAGCATCTGTAATTTTTGATGCGATAAAGGAAACAAAACAAACTAATGCAGATGTGTTAATTTGTGATACAGCAGGAAGATTACACAATAAAAAATATTTAATGGATGAATTATTAAAAATAAAAAAAGTAATAGATAGAGAACTTCCAGATTGCGCTAAAGAGATTTTAATAGTGTTAGATGCAACAACAGGACAAAATGCAATTTCGCAAGTGAAAGCATTTAAAGAAACTGTAGATTTAACTGGAATTGTTCTTACTAAATTAGATGGAACGGCGAAAGGTGGAGTTGTTTTAGGAATTGTTTCAGAAAATAATATACCTGTTAAATTTATAGGTGTTGGAGAACAAATTGATGATATGGAAATATTTAATTCAGAAGAATTTGTTAACGCAATAATATAGGAGGAAAGGAAATGCAAGTAGAAACACAAAAAGTAGAGAAACAAAAGAAAAGCAAAAAAAGAATGTTGTTAGTTTTAGCATTTTTGATTATATATATACTATATTGCTACATATCTTTTAGAGGACAATATTTAGCAGTTCTAGAAATCGGAGAACAATATACAGATGTGTTTGCAAGAAATATATATTATAAAGCAATTTGTAGTTTAATAAATTTTGCAGTTATATTTTTTAGTTTCTATATAGCAGCAAAAATAACAAAAAAAGGTTTAAAGAAGTTTTTTGATGAAGAAAAGAAAGCTTTACCTAAATTACCAAACAAATCTATAGCCTTCATTGTAAGTATAATTACAACAATGTTTATTTCAGATATATTAACTAAAAAAGTAATGCTTGTACTAAATTGCGGATGGTTTGGGGAAACAGACCCAATATTCAATTTAGATATAGGATATTATATGTTTCAAAAACCTTTTATAGAGTTTGTATTGATTTATATAATAGTTCTAATAGTAGCAATTACAATCTACATAGCAGTATATTATATAGTAACATTTAATAAATATTTTTCAGAAGGAATAAATCCTGAAACATTAAAGAAAAGTACTCTTATAAAACAATTGATGGTAAACATAATGATGGTTGCAATTGCAATATCTGGTTTAGTGCTTGTAAAAACACAAGACATACTTTATGGAAGTATATTAGATTTAGCAAATAGCGAAAAGACAACCCTTCTAGGAGCGGGATTTTCAGAGGTTACAATAAAATTATGGGGTTATAGAATACTTGCAGTTTTAATAATAATTTGCGTATTTTTTGCAATTAGATTTTTCAAGAAATCTCAAACTAAAAAACTTGTAATAGCACTGTTTGTAATACCAATATATTTAATAATTATGTTTGTTATAATTATTGCATTTGATTTATTATATGTTAATCAAAACAAATTAGATAAACAAAAAGATTATATATCTTATAATTTAACGAATACAAAGAAAGCATATGGAATTGATTTACAAGAGATTGAATTGGATAAAGGCGATACAATAACTAAAAATGAAATTGAAGATTATAGAAAAGTATTAAGTAATGTAAACTTAATAACAAAAGATGCAACATTAGAAAATTTACAAATGAATCAAACTAATTTAGGCTATTATAATTATAAAAATTCAAAAATAGGTTTATATGATATTGGCGAAAAGTCAACATTGGTTTATGTAACACCAAGAGAGATAGTTAGCAATGCTACTGGTAGAACATACAATAGTAAAACATATGAATATACACATCGGTTATGGAGCGGTTATTACATCAGCAGTTTCTACTGGTGAATTAGGAGATATAAATTATATACAAAAGGAATTTGATTCATCAGATGAACAAATAAAAATAAATCAACCTAGAATATATTTTGGAATGTCAACAGATGAAATGGTTGTAACAAATGCGAAAAATACTTTAGAGTACGATTACCCTACAACAAATACAACTAACACAGAAAATGCCTATGATGGTAAGGCTGGGTTAAAACTTAATTTTTGGGATAGGTTGATTTTAGGAATATCAGAAGGAAATTTAAAATTATCTTTTTCAACAAATGTAACAAGCGATAGTAAGATTTTAATAAATAGAAATATATTAAATCGTGTAAAAACAATAATGCCAAGTTTAATGTATGATACAAATCCATATATGGTAATTACAGAGGATGGAAGACTTGTATGGGTAATTGATGCATACACAACTTCAAATAATTATCCATATTCTCAAGAAACTATAATAGAGGTGGATGGATTTAAACGCAGAATAAATTATATAAGAAATTCTATAAAAGTATTGGTTGATGCTTATGATGGAACAGTTAAATTTTATTTAACTGACAAGACAGATCCAATTGCAATGTCGTACAATAATATGTATCCAACATTATTTGTTGAAGAAGAAATTCCTGAAGATATTTCTGAACATATAGTTTATTCAGAATATTTATACAACATTCAAGCAAGAATGATATCTTTATATCATGATGTACAAACCGAAGTGTTATATAGAACAGATGATGTGTGGGCGATTGCAAATCAAAGTTTATCTAATTCACAAAATAATACAGCTAATACAATAAAGCCATATTATACAGTGGTAAAAACGCTAGATTCAGACAGAGCCAAACTAGGATTAGTTGTTCCATATACTCAAAGTGGAAAGCAAAGCATAGTATCGTATTTAGTAGGAACTTATAATCATCATACAAAGGCAAAATTAACTTTATATAAATATAAAGAAGGAAGCAATGTATTAGGACCAAATCAATTAGATACACAAATAGAAGAAGATGAAAAGTTATCAAAGGAAATTGCATCTATAAATGTTACAGGAACAAGAATCACTAGAGATATGATAATTGTACCAATAGATAATACATTGTTATATGTAGAGCCAATTTACCAAGTGATGCTTAATGAAACACAAGAGCCAAGACTAAAAAAAGTAGTAGTGGCTTCTGGAACAAAATTGGCAATAGGCAATAACCTAGAAGAGGCTTTAACAAACCTTTTCTCACAGTATGCAATAGAAATAGCGGTAGAAAATACAGAAACTGTACAAGATTTAGTAAAGGAAATAATAAAAGCAAACAATAATCTAAAAGAATCTAGTCAAAATAATGATTGGAAGTTAATAGGAAGAGATTTAGAAAAATTGCAAAGTTTAATAAATGAATTAGAAATAAAAGTAAACGAAGAAGAGACGATAAAACAAGAAGAGTAAAAACAAAAGAATGTATATAAATAGAAAAATCATCCAAACTAAAATTGGGTGATTTTTTATGTTAAAAGACTTGAAGAATAAAATTGATAAAATAAGTGAGAGTTTAGAAAAATCAAATATTGTGGAGATAACGTATATACTTGGAAATAAAAAGGAAATATTAAAAAGAAACTTAATAGCAGGGATTGCAAGAGGGGTTGGAATAGGAATAGGTGTTACCCTGATAACAGCAATACTTATATATATATTACAAAAAATAATATTGCTAAATATACCAATTATTGGAGATTATGTTTCTGATATTGTTCAAATAGTTGAGAAAAAAACAATGTAGGGGGCGGCCCTGTGTCGCCCCGTTTGTTCCGAAAAAACATTGAATAGTGTTTACAAAACATACGTAATGATATAAAATAACAATATAATAAAATGTTGTAGGGGTCGGCGTTCTCGACGACCCGTAGCTTCGAAGAATTATCTAGAAAAAAGGAGGTACATTTATGAAAAAGGTAATTACAGCAATAGTACTAATTGTAATATTAACGGGAATTGTAATACTTGTAAATCAAACAAAATCAACAGCACCACATGAAGAAAGCAATGATAATACTGTTGAAAACTCAGAAAATAGTACAAACGAAGAAATAAATCAAAACAATAATGAACAGAATAAAGAAATCTCTAATACTCCAGTAGGTATTCACGGAAAACTAAGTGTAAAAGAAACGAATATAGTAGATAAAAATGGAGAAACAATGCAATTAAAAGGTGTAAGTACACATGGGTTACAATGGTTTCCTCAATATGTAAGCAAAGACACATTTGAATTTATGCGTGATGAATGGGGAATAAATGTTGTAAGACTTGCAATGTACACAGATCCAAATGTTGGCTATACGAAAGAATTACATAATAAAGTGAAGGAAGGAATAAATTATGCAACAGAGCTTGGATTATATGTTATAGTAGATTGGCATATCTTATCAGATGGTAATCCTAACACATATAAAACTCAGGCAATAGAGTTTTTCAAAGAGATTGCAAACGAATATAAAGATAACGAAAATATAATATATGAAATCTGTAATGAACCAAACGGAAATGTAACTTGGACTAAAGATATAAAACCTTACGCAGAAGATGTAATAAAAGAAATAAGAAAAATTGATAGTGATTCAATAATAATATGTGGAACTCCAACTTGGTCACAAGATGTAGATGTTGTAGCAAAAGATAGAATAGAAGGGTATGAAAATATAATGTATGCATTACATTTTTATGCAGCAACACATACAGATTGGATAAGAAATAAAGCACAACAAGCAATAGATAGCAAATTGCCAATATTTGTTTCAGAATTTAGCATATGTGATGCTTCAGGAAATGGAGCAATAGATTATGACCAAGCAGAAAAATGGATGAGTTTATTAAATGAAAATAATATAAGCTTTGTAATTTGGAATTTATCAAACAAACAAGAAACTTCATCAATAATATCATCAAGTTCTAATAAAACAGCAGATTGGTTAGAAGAAGAATTGTCAGAAACAGGAAAATGGTTTGTACAACAATTACAAAAATAATGTATCACTGTGAAAAATTTGTGTTAATTCGTAAAAAAACGTAGGGGCGAGCATTGCTCGTCCGTTCAAAAAGGGGAAAATATATGAAAAAAATATCTGTAATAATACCAATGTATTATGAAGAAGCGGTTGCTGAAGAATGTTATAATAGAGTATCAACAGTTTTAAAAAATATAGAAAATTATGAATATGAAATTGTATTTATAAATGATGGAAGCAAAGATAAAACATTAGAGATATTAGAAAACATTTCTAAAAAAGATTCGAATGTAAAAATAATATCATTTTCAAGAAACTTTGGACATCAAGCAGCAGTAACTGCAGGGATAAAATATGTAACAGGAGATGCAGTAGTTATAATAGATGCAGATTTACAGGATCCACCAGAACTAATACCAGAAATGTTAAAATTATGGGAACAGGGAAATGAAGTAATATATGGAAAAAGAAAAACTAGAGTTGGCGAATCTAAATTTAAACTTTTAACAGCAAAAATGTTTTATAAAACATTAAATGCATTATCAGATGTAGAAATACCAAAAGATACAGGAGACTTTAGATTAGTAGACAAAAAGGTTATAGATGTTGTAAATTCAATGCCAGAGCACAATAAGTTTTTAAGAGGATTATTTAGCTGGGTAGGATTTAAACAAACAGCATATGAATATGAACGAAAGGAAAGATTTGCAGGTAAAACAAAATACCCTTTAAAGAAAATGCTAAAACTTGCAGCAGATGGAATAATAAGTTTTTCGACTAAACCTTTAAAACTTGTTGGAGGCCTTGGAATAATATCAATAATTGTATCACTTTTAATACTAATATATTCTTTAATTTCATATATATTTCAATTAAACAATTTGACAGCAGGTTGGACATCTATAATGGTTGCAATAACACTGTTTAGTGGGGTACAATTATTATCAATATGGATAATGTCTGAATATATTGCAAGAATATATGATGAAACAAAAAATAGACCACAATACATAATAGACAAAAAGATAAATATAGGCGATGAAAAAAATTCATAAATATACGAAAAAATGTTGAAAAATGCCATGCTTTTATATATAATAATAAAAGTATAATTTTCAATATTAAAATTATTATAATTATGGAGATGTAGAAATGAAATTTTTAAGGTCACTCAGAAAATATTCAAAAGTATTTTTATTACTTATAGATATTTGCATAATATTTTTTTCATATTTTTTAACTAGAATATTTGTGGAAGATATATATGTGAATTTTGATGTTTTTATAGATAGAAGAATGCTTAGTTCAATCATTGTATCAGTATTAGTTTATGAATCGTTTTTGAATCTATTTGGAGTATACAAAAACATTACGATGTATGAGAGCGTAAAAGAATATTTAACCTATGCTTTTGCTTGTATACTTTCTTGTATAGTTATATCTGGTTTAGATTATGTTTTTAAGTTACAAATTTTGCCAGCAAAAGAAAACTTATTAGCTGGAATTTTTATAGGAATTTTAATGGTTTTATATAGAGGTGTAATAAGACTTGTGTTATCCAATCAGAATGAAACAAATAAGAAAACTAAGCCTCAAAGATTACTTATAATTGGTGCTGGAGATTCTGGAACAGATGTAGTAAAAAATATAAAATCAAAACTAACTAATAAATACCATATAGTAGGAATAATTGATGATAATAAAAAGAAGAAAAATTGCAAAATCAGAGGGGTAAGGATTTTAGGAGATAGAAATGATATTATAAGAGTTTGTAAAGAAGAAAATGTTGATATTATTTTCTTTGCAATATCAAACATATCAGCAAAAAGTAGAAAAGAAGTTTTATCTATATGCCAGGAAACAGGATTAAAACTAAAAATATTACCAGGAATTCAAGATTTAATTGAAGAAAAAAATATTTTACAAAGTTTAAGAGATATAGAAATAGAAGACCTTTTAGGCAGAGACCCTATAAAACTAGATAATGATAATATCTCAAAATTGATTCAAGATAATGTTATAATGGTAACTGGTGCAGGAGGATCTATTGGTTCAGAACTATGTAGACAAATAGTAAAATTTAGACCTAAAGAAATTATTCTTTTAGATATATATGAAAATAGCTTATATGACATTGAATTGGAATTAAAAGCAAAATATAAAGATATAAAAATAGATGCAGTAATAGCAAGTATTAGAGACAAAAAGAATATGGAGCATATTTTTGAAAAATATCATCCATATGTTGTATTTCATGCTGCAGCTCACAAACATGTCCCTTTAATGGAAGGAAATCCATTGGAAGCAATAAAGAATAATGTGTTTGGAACATATAATGTTGTTAATTGTTGCGATAAGTTTAATGTAAAGCGATTTGTGCTAATATCTACAGATAAAGCAGTTAATCCAACTAACATAATGGGTGCAACAAAAAGAATGTGTGAAATGATAATACAAGCAAAAAATAAAGTGAGCAATACAGAATTTGTAGCAGTTAGATTTGGAAATGTTTTAGGAAGCAATGGATCAGTAGTTCCATTATTTAAAAAACAAATAGCAAAAGGTGGACCTGTTACAGTAACACATAAAGAAATTACTAGATTTTTTATGACAATACCAGAGGCTGTACAACTTGTTTTACAAGCAATTACTTATGCTAAGGGCGGAGAAATATTTGTATTAGATATGGGCGAGCCTGTAAAAATCTATGATTTAGCAGTAAGTTTAATAAAATTATCTGGATTAGAACCTAATGTAGATATTCCAATAGAGGTTACAGGACTTAGACCAGGAGAAAAACTATATGAAGAATTACTAATGTCAGAAGAAGGATTAACTACAACAGAACATGATAAGATATATATAGCAAAACCATCTAATATAACAGTAGAAGAGTTAGATGAAAAGCTTAAAGTGTGGGATGAAACAATAAAAGATGAAAACATAACAATGGAGAAAATAAAAAGCAATGTAAAAAGTGTTATACCAACATATAGAGAGGAGCAATCAAAATGAACATACCATTTTCACCACCAGATGTAGGTCAAGATGAAATTGATGAAGTAATTGAAGCGTTAAAATCAGGATGGATAACAACAGGACCAAAAACTAAAGAATTTGAAAGGAAAATAGCTGAACTTTGTAATACAAAAAAAGCGGTCTGCTTAAATTCTGCAACAGCTGCATTAGAGTTAACTCTTAGAATATTAGGAATAGGAGAGGGAGATGAAGTTATTACATCAGCGTATACTTATACTGCTTCTGCCAGTCCAATAGCACATGTGGGTGCAAAAATCGTTCTAGTAGATACTAAAAAAGATTCTTTTGAGATGGATTACGAACAACTTTCAAATGCTATTACTGAAAAAACGAAAGCTATAATACCAGTAGATATAGCTGGAATTATATGTGATTACGATAAAATATATAAAATAGTAGAAGAAAAGAAAAATATATTTAAACCTAACAATGATATACAAAAACTATATGGAAGAATACTTGTTGTAGCAGATAGTGCACATGGAATAGGAGCAAAAAAAGATAACAAAATGGCAGGAGAATATGCGGATTTTACTACATTTTCATTCCATGCAGTAAAAAATCTAACTACTGCAGAAGGTGGAGCAGCAGTATGGAAAAACAAAGAAGGACTAGATGATGAAGAAATATATAGACAATATCAATTATTATCTTTACATGGACAAACTAAAGATGCATTAAATAAGAACAAATTGGGTGCATGGGAATATGATATAGTTGCACCATTATATAAATGCAATATGACAGATATAAGTGCAGGAATTGGTTTAGCTCAAATAAAAAGATACCCAGAGTTATTAAAAAGAAGACAAGAAATTATAGAAAAATATAATAATGCATTTAAAGATTTGCCTGTTAAATTATTAAATCATAAAGATGATAATCATATATCATCAGGGCATTTATATTTGGTAAGAGTAAATGGAATAAATGAAGAAAAAAGAAATGAAATAATTACAAAGATGGCAGAACAAGGAATTGCTTGTAATGTACACTATAAACCATTACCAATACTTACAGCATATAAGAATTTAGGATTTGACATTAAAAATTATCCTAATGCATATGACTTTTATAAAAACGAAATAACTCTGCCTCTATATAGCAAACTTACAGACGAACAAGTAGACTATATAATAGATAATTTTAGAAAGATAATATTGTAGGGGCGAGCACTGCTCGTCCGTGCTCCGAAGGCTAACCATAGAGAGGAGACTAACCAATCTTGAAAAATTGGAACGATATACCAGAAAATTTAAAAAACGAAAAAGTAAAAGAATATTATGATATTCTAAATTCTAAAAAAATAAGTTTGATATTGAAAAGATTATTTGATATAATACTTTCTTTAATACTACTAATAGTTTTATCTCCATTTTTTTTAATTATGATTATTGCAATTAAACTAGATTCAAAAGGGCCAGTTTTTTTTAAACAAGAGAGAATAACACAATACGGAAGAATATTTAAAATATTTAAATTTAGAACAATGGTACAAGATGCAGAAAAAAAAGGAAGTTTAGTAACAATAGGAGAAGATCCAAGAATAACAAGGGTGGGGAAAAGAATAAGAAAATGTAGACTAGATGAATTCCCTCAACTAATAAATGTTCTTATAGGAGATATGTCTTTTGTTGGTACAAGACCAGAAGTAAAAAAATATGTAGATAAATATACAGATGATATGAAGGCAACATTGCTTATGAGAGCGGGTATAACATCTAGGGCAAGTATAGAATATAAAAATGAAGATGAAATAATTACTGAGTATTTAAATAAAGGCGAAAAAGTAGATGATATTTATATAAATAGAGTTTTGCCAGAAAAAATGAAATGGAATCTAGAATATATAAAGAAATTTAATATATTAGAAGACTTAAAAATATGTGTTAAAACAGTATTTTAAATAGAGTAGAGGTAATTTATGATAGTAAGTTTTATAATTGTTGCATATAATGCACAAAATGTAATAAAATCTTCGCTGGATTGTTTAAGAAATCAAACATACGAGCATAAAAAAATAGAAATAATTTTTGTAGATAGTAATTCTACAGACGAAACTAAAAAAGAAATGTTAGATTTTAAACAAAAGTATGACGATGAATTTAATAGAATACTTGTATTAGATAATCCTAAGAAAATTTTGCCAGCAGGGTGGAACGTTGCTTTAAAAGAAGCAAAAGGAGAAGCGATACTTAGAGTTGATGCACATTCAACATTTCCAGATAACTTTATAGAAGAAAATGTAAAGGAATTGGAAAAGGGAGAAAATATTGTTGGTGGACATAGAATAAGTGTTACATCAGATAATACTCAATGGCAAAAAACTTTACTTATAGCAGAACAATCTTTATTTGGTAGTGGAATTGCTAAATATAGAAGAACAGATAAAAGAGAGTATGTGAAAACATTAGCACATGCAATGTATAGAAAAACGGTTTTTGATAAGGTTGGAAAATATAATGAAAACTTAGCTAGAACAGAAGATAATGAAATGCATTATAGAATGAGACAAGAAGGATATAAATTTTTACTTTCTCCTAATATTATTTCATATCATCATGCTAGAAATACTTTAAAAAGAATGATAAAACAAAAGTATGCTAATGGAAAATGGATTGGAATTACTATGAAATATTGTCCAAAGTGTTTTTCATTATATCATTTTATACCATTATTATTTGTCTTGGGAATTATTTTTAGTAGCATTTTAGCAATAATAGGTATGCCAATATTTACATACTTATTATTTGGTGCATATATATTATTCAATATAGTTAATTTAGTAAGTATAATTAAAAATAATGGCTTTAATATACAATATTTGTTGTTACCTTTTATATTTTTTATGTTACATATAAGTTATGGTATAGGTACAATAGTAGGTTTAATTAAAGGTTTATTTATGCATAAGGGAAGCTAGGAGGGGAAAATGAAAACAATATCTGTAATAATACCTAATTACAATTCTGAAAAATATATAGAAAGATGCTTAGATTCATTGGTAAATCAAGAATATAAGGTAAATGAAATAATAGTTATAGATGATTGCTCAACAGATAAATCTAAAGAAATAATAGAAGAGTATGAAAAAAAATATAACAATATTATATTAAATAAAAATTCTAAAAATATGGGTGTATCATATTCAAGAAATAAAGGAATAGAACTTGCAACATCTGAATATATAATGTTTTGTGATTCAGATGATTGGTATGAGAAAGATGCAACAAAAAAATTGATGCATCCTGTAATAGAAGAAAAAGCAGATTTTGTAGTAGCAGGCCATTACATAGCTAAAAGTGATAGTGATAAAATAGAAGTGAAATATAATAACATATTTCAAGACGAAAATATAAATAAAGAAACTTGTATATCATATATGACAATAAGCTCTTGGGCAAAACTAATGAAAAGAGAAATATTTGTAAATAACAATTTGAAATATCCTGAAGATATAAGAAATTGTGAAGAGTTGCCAGTAATTCCTATTGTAGCTTTTTTTTCAAAAAAGGTAGTATATATAGATGAATGTGTATATAACTATTTTCAAAATCAAAATTCGGCTTCAAATACAGCAAAAAAAGATTTATCTTTTTATGATAAAACTTATAGTGAATTTTGTAAACAAATTCCAAATAATTACGAAAATGCAGTAACTCAGAGAATGGTAGAACACCTGCTTTATAGCAAAAACTTTGATTTAATAAGAAATAAATATTCAAATAAAGATATATTAAATAATATAAATTTTTGTAAAAGTCAGTTAAAAAAGCAAAACATACATATAGATTTTAGTAAATTTCCATTTAGAAAAAAAATATTCTTAAATTGTGCTTTACTAAAAATAATATTTCCATTAAAATTATATGTGAAATTGCAGGAAAAAATTTTAGGTAATTAGAAAATATAAGATAATTAAAGAGAGGATTTATTATGAAGTTAAGTATAATTGTGCCAGTATATAATGTGGAAAAGTATATAACTGAATGCTTAGATTCAATATATGATGGCAATTTGAATGATTTTGAAGTTATATGTGTAGATGATAGAGGAAATGACAAAAGTATTGAATTTATAGAAAAATATACTAATGAAAAAGAAATAAAAAATTTGAAAATAATAAAACATGATAAAAATAAAGGATTAAGTGAATCTAGAAATACAGGAATAAATGTAGCTAGTGGAAAATATATATGCTTTTTAGATAGTGATGATATGATTGTTGCAGAAAGTTTAAATAAATTGGTTAATGAAGCGATAAAAGATGATTTGGATATCATAGAGGGGAATTTAAAAGAAATATTTGAAACTGACATTAACATAGAAACCGGTGCGAATAAAATTAAAAGAAATTCAACGGAAGTTTTGGATGGAGATACATATTTTTATTCTATGTGCCAAAATAAAGAATTTATTCCTATGGCATGGTGTAAAATTTATAAATTAGAATACTTAAAAAAACAAGAGTTATTTATGCCGAATTTAAAATTCGAAGATGAGGAATTTTCACCAAGGGTAATTATAAATGCTCAAAAAGTAAAATATTATGATATAGTTTTTTATATATACAGAAGAAGAGATAACAGTATTACAACAAATATAATAAAAAGTAATGATTGGGTAGAAAGTTATTTAATAATTATAGATAAACTTACTAATTTTGCAGAAACAATTAAAGATAAAAAAAGTTATGAATGTTTAAAAAACAGAATTTCAAATTTTGCATTATCATTATTAAAAAATCCTGTTGCATATGGAAGCTCTAAAGAAAATTTAGAAGAAATTATAAATATAGTAAAGAAAAATAAAATATATAAAATACCAAGCAAAAGTAAAAATATAAAAATAAAAATTCAGGGCTATATTATGAAATACCCAAATATATTTATTAAATTATACAAAAGGGGAAAATAAATGAAAAAGGTCAAAGACATAATAAGTTTAATCAAAACTAATAATTATATAAGAATACTAATTGAGTTAATTCTAGGAATAGGATTATTTAATGTAAATAATGTGTTTGCAATTATATTTATGATTCTAATCTCAGCAGAAGTTATATTTGCAAGTATAGAAGATACATTACTTATTTATTTATTCTTATCTTTTTTTGACGAGGTTTTAATACTTGATATATTAAAGGGCTCTATATCAAGAATTGTGATGGTTATTATAATAATAAAGTCACTTATATTTATTATAAAAAATAAAGTTAAGCCTAATAAATACCATATTGGAATTTCAATATTTTTTATAATATCATTTATTGTAGGAATCATTACTTATAAAACATTAAGCTTAGAAGTTGTAATAACAATGGCTAATATCTTTGTGTTCTTAATGCTTTCTATGAGTATAAAGATAAAAGATACTGAAGAAATGAATGCATTTATAAAAAAGATATTATTAACTATTGTTTTTGCAACCTTAGGAAGTATATTATATGGAGTTTGTACTAATAATTTTTACCCAGAATATGAGGGAGAAAAAATTTCATATAGATTTAAAGGTACGTATGAACCTAATTTCATGAGTATGTTTATAAATTTAGGGATTATATCTTTATTGTTTTTAAAGGAAGATATAAAATATAAATGGTTTGTAATTTTAAGCTTTGCTATTATGTTTAATGCAATTATAGCAACTGTTAGTATGACAGGATTGATTGCTACTGCTATGATTCTTATACTTTATGTAATTATGCAAAGAAAAAAGATTCGTTACGAAATAAAAGATAGGGCTATTATTGCTTTAATTACAATTTTAATGCTTGGTGTAATTAAGGTAATTCCAAATACAAATTTTCAAAACAATACAAACAATTCTAATAAGGGAAATAATATAACAGTAGAAATTAACAATAAAGATGATGATAGTGATGAAAATAGCGGAGATGGTCTGATAAATAGATTAAGATTCTTAAAACAAAAAGTTATAGAAGGAGATTGGGATAGAATATCTTCGGGAAGATTGCCTTTAATAAGAGAATTTATTAGTGGCTCATTTAATAGACCAATAGGAAATGTTTTGTTTGGAAATGATATGACAGTAAAAGAATTATATACAAGATATTTAGGGGGAGCAGAGTGCTCACATTGTAGTTATATTGACTTTTTATATAATTTTGGAATAATTGGACTTTTAGCAATAGGTGGTTATATATTTATAATTACAAAGAAAAATATTTTTTTGGGGCGAGATATTGGTAACACTAAATATAAAAATACAATAAAGTTTATAAGAGTTTTATTGCTTATATATGGTGCAACACTTTCATTGTATACCAAAAGAATGATTTTAATATTTTTCTTATTATAAAGTTTATTTATAAGGTTTATTATAGTACAACAAAAATATAGAAAAAGGAATGTGTTAATGTGAAAAAAATATTTATATGTCATACAGAATATCATGTTTTAATTACATTAGTAAAAAATATAGTTAATAAACAAAATGGAAAAAATGATATTGTATTGTATGGGACATTAAAAGATATAAACAAGGTATATAAAAAATTAAAAGAAAGCAACTTATTTGATAATATATATTTGTTTAACTATAATGATATAGAAGAACGAGAAAAATTACCTGAAACAAAAAATGTTATAAAAAGAAGAATTTTATTAAAGAATATGATAAAAACATATTATAACTTTGATTTTTTGAAAGGAAAAGATATATACATATTTAATGATAGTTCTATTATTGGAATATATTTACGAATGTCAAAGATAAATTATAATATTATTGAAGATGGATTAAATTGTTATAAAAATATATATAGACAAGAAGATTTTAATAGTTTAAAGTATAGAGTAAAAATACTAATAAATGATTTAACCTGTTCATTTGGAAGTTCGAAATATGTCAAAACAATTGAAGTAAATTCAAAAGATAGCATAGATGTTTTTTTTAAGGACAAGTTTATAGAAATTCCAAGAAAAGAAATGTTTGCGAAATTAAAAAAGAATGAAAAAGAAAAAATTATAAATATTTTTTTTGATGAACAATTAAAATTTAAAAATACAAAAGCCTCTTTGCTACTTACTCAACCGCTATATAAAGATGGATTCTTAAATGATAAAAAACAGCAAATAGATATGTATAAGTATATTATAGATACATATATGAATGAAAAAATTATTATTAAACCTCATCCAAGAGATGATATTGATTATAAGCAGATATCAAAAGATTATATTATTCTAAATAATAGTTTTCCTGTTGAAATATTAAACTTTATAGAAAATATATCAGTTGAAAAATGTATTACTGCTTTTTCAACAGCGATAGATGCTATAGAATTTTGCGATAATAAAATTACATTGGGAAACCAGTGGGTACAGAAATATAGAATAGGAGGATTTGATGGATAAGAATAATAAACGTTTAACAATAAATATAATAGCAAATTGTATAGCTTTTGCTGTTAATTTTATTATAAGTTTTTTCTTAACTCCTTACATAGTTAATCATGTTGGAAAAGAAGTATATGGATTTGTTGCATTAGGGAATGATTTTGTTAATTATGCTTCTTTAGTTTCACTAGCAATTAATTCTATGGCGAGCAGATTTATTACAATTAAGATTCAGCAAAGTGATTATGAAAGTGCGAATAAATATTTTGCATCAGTATTGCTATCAAATATTGTAATTTGCTTAATATTACTAATACCAGCTATATGTGTAGTTTTATTTTTGGAAAAGTTAGTAGATGTACCACAGCAGCATATAGTAGACATAAAAGTACTATGGGCATTATTGTTTATAAATTTCTTTATAGGTTTAATTGGAGGAGTATATCAAATAGCAACATTTGCGAAAAATAGGGTTGATTTATCTGCAAAGTTGAATATAAAATCATATATAATAAAAGCGGTAATTCTATTTATATCATATTATTTTTTGAACCCATATATTCTTTATGTAGGTGTTGCTACAATAATAAGTACAACCTATAACACGATAGTTAGTATAAAATATACAAGAGAACTGATTCCTGAAATAAAATTTAATAAAAAGCATTTTGATAAAAAAAGTGTTAAAGAATTGTTCTTTTCTGGTATTTGGAATACTGTTAGTAGAATTGGCTCTATGGCTTTAAGCGAATTAGATTTATTATTATCAAATATACTAATAGATGCATCCGCAATGGGAACATTGTCATTAGTAAAAATAATACCTAATTATGTTTTTACACTAATATCAACTATAACAACAGCAATTATGCCACAATTAGTTATTTCATATGCAAATGATGGTAAGGAAGAAAAAAACGAATTGGTAAAAAATGTAAAGAACGAAATAAGAATCCTTATTTTTATCAATGCCATAGTTTATGCTGTAATTATTGCTTTTTCCGATAAATTATATATGTTGTGGCTGGGTATAACAAATAGTGAAGAGCTAAAACTAATGTATTATGTAGGAATAATAACAATACTAGATTGCTTAGTAAGTTCTGTTATGTATGTTGTATTTAATATTTTTACTGTATTTAATAAATTGAAACTTTCAGCAATAAGTGTTATAATTACAGGAGTTATAAGTTTGTGTGTGACATATTTAGCTGTTAAATTTACTAATTTAGGATTATATGCTATAGCCGGTGTAAGTATTACATTAGTTATATTTAGAAATTTGTTTGTACTAATTCCATATGCAACAAAATTATTAAAATTACGTTGGTATGAATTGTATAAATATATAATTTTAAATATTTTTGCAATAGCAGTATCTGTTGCCATAGGATTTATATATAAATCTATATTTAAAATAGATGGTTGGATTTCTTTAATTTTAGTATGTGCAATAACAGTTATAACAATAATGATAGTAAATATTTTCATTGTATTAAGAAAAGAAGAAAGAAATATGATAAAAGAAAAATTATTAAGAAGGAAAAACTAATTTAAAATCTAGAGATGTAATTGAAAGGTGGATAAAATTTGAATATATTAGCAGTAATCCCAGCAAGAGGTGGTTCAAAAGGAATACCAAAGAAAAACATAAGATTAATGAATGGCAAACCTTTAATTTCTTATGCAATATGTAATGCTATAAATTCTAAATATATAACAGATACGGTGGTAACAACAGATGATGAAGAAATAGCATATATAGTAAAACAATATGGAGCTATTGTAATAAATAGAGATAATACACTATCAGATGATAAAACAACATTAGATCCAGTAATATATGATGCTGTACAAAAAACTGAAGAAATGCTAAATAAAAAGTATGATATTGTAATAACATTACAAACTACTTCACCTATGTTAAAAATTAGTACACTAGATAATGCTATAAATGATTTTCGTAAATCAGTATATGATACATATATAAGTGTTATAAACAAACCTCATTTGGCTTGGAGCAAAAACAAAGATGGATTCTATCCTTTATATGAAAAAAGGTTAAACAGACAGCAATTACCACCAAATTATCTAGAGGCAGGAGCGTTTTTTATAACTAAAAGAAAATTCATTTCTAAAGATAATAGATTGGGACCTAAAATATCAGTCTGCGAAATACCGGAAGAAGAAGCGATTGATATAGACAATATGTCTGATTGGCTGGTATGTGAAAACATGCTAAAAAGTAAGAAAATAGTATTAAGATGTGATGGCTATAAAAAACTAGGTATGGGACATGTTTATCATTGCTTAAATCTAGCTTATAACTTGACGGGGAATGATGTGATAATTGTAACTAACGAAAAATATAAAGAAGGATTAAGAAAAATAAAATCTAGCAATTTAAAATATACTACAATAAATGATGATAATGATTTCTTTGAATTCTTGAAAAAATATAAACCAGATATAGTTGTAAATGATTGTTTAGATACTTCAGCTGAATATATAAAGAAACTTAAGAAAATAGTTGATAGAGTTGTAACAATAGAAGATTTAGGGGAAGGAACAAAATATGCAGACGCAACAATAAATGCTTTATATAAAGATGATGGAATTGATAAAAAAATATATAGTGGAGAAAAATATGTTTCATTACGAGAAGAATTTTTAATAAGTAGCCCTAAAGAATTTTCAAATGAAGTAAACAACGTTTTAGTTCTATTTGGAGGAACTGATCCATCTAATTTGACCAAAAAAATATATGATTTAATAAAGAAATCAGATTATTCTAAGATTAACTTTACTTTTGTCTTAGGAATAGGGTATACTAATGAAAATGAAATTGTGGACATGCCTGAAAAAAATATAAGGATTATAAAGGATGTAAAAAACATTAGTGAATATATGAAGAACGCAGATATTGCATTCACATCACAAGGAAGGACTATATATGAACTTGCTGTATTGGGTGTGCCATCAATAGTGCTGGCGCAGAATGAAAGAGAAAAATTACATTCATTTGCACAAATGAATAATGGATTTTTAAATTTAGGATTAGGAACAGATGTATCTGAAGATGCAATAAAAAACACATTAAATTGGTTAATAAATACACCATATATAAGAAAAGAAATGAGAGATTTAATGTTAAAATGTAACCTAAAAGATGGGTTAAAAAATGAAATAGAAGTAATTTTAGGAGGTAATAATTATGAAAAATAGTACAATTATAGAAAGAGTGATGAAGGGAAAGTTTACTTTAATTGCAGAAATAGGAGTAAATTATTATGATATTGCAAAAAAAATGAATATAACGCCAATGGAAGCGGCTAAACTTATGATAGATGAAGCAAAAAAAGCTGGAATACATGCAGTTAAATTTCAAACATATAAGGCAGAAACTTTAGCAGCAAAAGATTCACCATATTATTGGAATATAGAAGAAGAACCAACAAAATCACAATATGAATTATTTAAAAAGTTCGATTTGTTTGGATATAAAGAATATAAAGAATTAAGTGAATATTGTGAGAAAATAGGTATAGAATTTTTATCAACCGCTTTTGATTTTGAATCAGCAGATTATTTAGATGAATTGATGAATGTATACAAAATATCTTCATCAGATTTAAGCAATTTACCATTTATAGAGTATCAAGCTAAGAAGAACAAGCCTATACTTTTATCAACAGGTGCTTCAAACTTAGATGAAATAGATAATGCAGTTAATGCAATTAGAAAACATAATGACAAGCCTATTGTTTTATTACATTGTGTTTTAGAATATCCTACTCCATATGAACATGCAAATTTAAATAAAATAGTAAGTTTAAAAGAAAAATATAAGGATTTAATAATTGGGTACTCAGATCATACAAAACCTGATGAATGCTATGATATTGTAAAAACAGCATATAATTTAGGGGCAATAGTTGTAGAAAAACATTACACGTTAGATAAAACATTAAAAGGAAATGACCATTACCATGCAATGGATGAAAAGGACGCTAAGAAAATCATAGAGGGCATTGAGTTTATTGATAAAATTAGAGGAAGTTATGATTTAAAATGTTTAAATACAGAAAGCACAGCAAGATTAAATGCTAGAAGATCTATAGTTTCTGCTAAAAATATAAATAGTGGAGAAATAATAACAGAAGAAATGTTAACATTTAAAAGACCAGGTGTGGGAATTTCCCCATCTGACATAGATAAAGTAATAGGAAAAAAAGCTAAAGTATTTATTGAAGAAGATACAATTTTAAGTGAAGATATGTTAAGTTAAAATAAAAGCAATATATTTATGCTAATAGGGGGAGTTTTTATGAGTACTAGAGAAAAGACAAAGAAACAAAACAATAAGCAAAATAGTGTTAATAATAAAAATAGTGGTAAAAAAGCTAGAAAAAATCAAAATAAATTAAGAGTATTTTTCATAATAATAGCAATACTTTTTTTAGTAGTATTGGCTAGACTGTACACTTCTATTATGAAAACTAATATGTTACCATCATTTTTTGTAATTGCAATATCAATAGTTATGGTGCTTTTTGCTATATTATTAGTAATAGGTATAACAAAAAAACATAAAACCCTTAAGTTAAATATTTTATGCTTTTTTATAATAGTTATTGTATCTTCAGTTTCTCTTGTTGCAAATCATTATATTGATATTACAATGAATTTTTTAAGCAAAATGTTTGCTGAAATTGCAGAAGTTGAGAATTATTATGTTATAGTAAATAAAAATAGTACATATAATAGAATAGAAGATATAGCAGATAAAGATATATATACATTCTTATTAGAAGATGATGTAAAAAATAAGATACAAAATAAAGTGCATGGCGAAATAAAAATAGAAGAAGATATTATAAAATTAGGAAATGACTTATTAGAAAATAATATTGATGCAATTCTTTTAAGTTCTTCTCAATATGATTTGTTATCAGAAGAAATTGAAAATTTTAAAGAGAATACAAGAAGAATATTAACTGAAACTCACAAAATAGAATCACAGACTACAATAGAAGACGCTAATACGAAGTATAATATAAAAAATGGTTCATTTAATATATATATTAGTGGAATAGATGTATTTGGAAGCATAAACAAGGTTGCAAGAAGCGATGCTAATATGCTGGTTACTGTAAATTTGGATACACATGAAATATTACTTACATCTATACCAAGAGATTATTATGTAACATTACATTCTAAGAAAGCAAAGGACAAGCTAACACATTCAGGAATTTATGGAATAACAGAAACTGTAACAACTGTTGAAGATTTTTTAGGAATAGATATTAACTATTATGTAAGAGTTAATTTTTCAACTGTAATTAAACTTGTAGATACACTAGGTGGCATCGATGTATATTCAGATTTTGCTTTTACCGTAAATGATCCTTGGGAATATAAGCAAGTTCATAGATTTGTTAAAGGAAATAATCACTTATCAGGAGAAGCTGCTCTAGCGTTTAGCAGAGAGAGAAACGCATTTTCAGATGGAGATAATCAAAGAATAAAAAATCAGCAAAAGGTTATAGAGGCTGTTATTACTAAAGTAATGAATAGCAAAACAATATTAACCAAATATAGCAGTATACTTGATGCAATGTCTGGTAGCTTTAATACAAATATAGACAGTAACGAGATTAGCAATCTTGTAAAAAAACAATTAGAAGATATGCCAAATTGGACAATAAAAACAATTTCGTTAGATGGAAAAGCAGCAACAAGAACGACATATTCAATGGGAAGCCAACCATTATATGTTACAATACCAGATAATAAATCCGTTGATGATGCAAAAGAAGAGATAAAGAAGGTTATGGGAGAATAAATAATTTTGCAAATTTAGTTGCATTTAAGAAAGGGATAAAATGAAATCAATAATTAAGAGAGTTATAAATCATATAATGGGACTTATATTTTCAATATTTTGTAAAGTAGATAAAAAAAGATAGTATTTGATAATTTCCTTGAAAAAGTTTTTGGTATAATGGAGAGATTCTAGAAGAAGGAACACCAAGAGATGATATATTATATAATGTACCACAATATGTAAACAAAATATGTGGTTTGAAATTGATAATCAAGAGGATTTAGAAAAAGCAAGAAAGTTATTAAAAAAATAAACGATAAAGAGGAGCGTAATAGTGTTATTAGAATTAGATAAAGAAAAAATTATAATAATGATACCAGCGTTAAATCCATCACACCAATTTATCAAATATATTGATGAATTAATAGATAATAATTTTAGAAACATTATTGTTATAAATGATGGAAGTGCTACTGAATTCAATACTATTTTTGAAGCTATTAAAGAGAAAAATATAATTGTTATAGAACATGAAAAAAATTTAGGAAAAGGTAAAGCTATTAAAAGTGGGTTGGAATATTTACAAAGTAATGATGCATACAACGATTGCTTAGGAGTTATTACAGTAGATTCTGATGGACAACATTTATTAAAAGATGTAATAAATGTTGCAAATTCATTAAAAGAGAATAAAGATTCACTAATATTAGGTTGTAGAGATTTTGAATCTAATAATGTACCACCTAAAAGCAAATTTGGAAACAAGACTACATCAAACTTTTTCAAGTTATTGTATGGAGTTAAAATTTCAGATACTCAGACAGGGCTTAGAGGCATATCGAAGAATTTATTTAATCAACTTATAAATTTAGAGGGAGATAGGTTTGAGTATGAAACAAATATGCTAATTGACTGCATATTAAAAAAAGTAAATATTGTAGAAGTACAAATTGAAACAGTATATATGAATAATAATAAAGAAACACATTTTAGACCATTTAAAGATTCAGTATTGATTTATTGGAGAATATTAAATTCATTTTTTAAATATTCTTTAGTATCTGTAATTTCATGTATCATTGATTTGACATTATTTCAGATATTATTATTGACATTGCCGATTAAAAATAGTAAGACTATTTTAATAGTAATTTCAACTGTAATAGCAAGAGTCATATCTTCGCTTGTAAATTATACGTTAAATAAAAAGGTTTCGTTTAACAGTAAAAATAATGTTAAAAACACAATTTTAAAATATTATGCATTATGTATAATACAAATCATAGTTTCTTCAACATTAGTATCGATACTATGCAATTTTATAGGAATACCAGAGATATTAGTAAAAATAGTAGTTGATACAATAATATTTATTGTAAATTATAGAGTTCAAAGATTATTTATATTTAATAGATAACTATGTAGAAGATAAGAAAAAAGTATAAATTTAGGGTAAGCAATAACCGCACGTAAAACGTGCGGTTATTGCTTACTAATTAATGGAATATATTCCAATACCATTATAATGAATATTCTGTGATACGAAATAATTTTTTATATATTCATCCTCATCAAATACAATAAAGAATTTATATGGAGTAGTGTCTATGTCTTCTGAAATTGATTCAATAATAGTTTTTCTATTAGTTAATAGCATATAATTAGCCAAAGGAGAAAGATAGCCACAAGTAATACTTTTTGGTGCATAAATTATGTAACTTTCATTTGGAGAAATCGATTTATTTTGCAGTATTGAATCGAATGTTTCTTTTGCAGAACCAGAATAGTAATCTACACCAATAAAGCATTTATTATTTTTATTTTGAATAATTAAGTGTGTAGTAAAAAATATGCTAATTAAAATTAGAACTACTATAAATTTGTTTGTTGATTCATTGTTTTTATAATATAAATAAGTCATTCCGGTGGTATATAAGCACAATAAATATGAAACTATTGTAAAATTATATCGCCCAAAACCATCCAATGTTATAGCTTCAGAGGTAGGCATAGAAAATAAATACATACCAAGTAAACTTAATAAATAAGTTAAGTATATTAAATCAAGAGCAAATGTGTATTTAAAATTATTAAAGAACGATTTTATATTCTTATTTTTGATGCTACAATATAAACAATATAAAATCGATGTTACATTAATATATAATAATATTTTAATACTTATATTGTTGCTGTCAAATTTTATGGATTTTCGAACAAAATTTTTTACTATTTTTTTTATATCATTATTATCCTTACTTCTGAATTCACTAATGTAAGCAGAAACAGACATTGAATGTTTAGAATATATAGCTTCTGAACCATAAACATATTTTACATGTTGCTTCCATATAAGCAAAGTGAATATAAGTATTAAAACTGATAATAGCATATATTTCAATATTTGTTTTTTAGTAAACGTTTTTGATTTTAGAATAAAATATAATAAAGCAATAAAGTTGATAATAACGAAATATATACCACTATTTTTTATTAGTATTAAAAACATCGAAAATATAATATTTAGGTAAAAACATTGTTTGAAATTACTTTTATTATAAAATATGTTTAAAATACTTGCGATACCTACTAAAGTCAATGTTTGATCGACTAATAATTCATAAAAGGAATATGATGTGTTTGTAGTAATTACAAATACTGATATAAGAAGTATAAAAACTGGTAGGATTTTTAACTTTGATTCGTTTTTTATCCAAGTAAACATAGTAAAAAAAGCTGTTAAAGATATAAAAATTTGTGCAAAAATATAACAACTTTCGGCTTGACCAACACATTTACAAAAATAATATATAAAGCAAGCAGTTGCAGGGGGATATGATTTAAACATAATATAATTAGTTGAAAAATTAGGTAACATATTTGAATTTAGCATGCTTTTTTCTATCAAAGCCCAGTGAGAAAAATTATCGTATTCAAACAAATGCAGTTTAGTTGATATTATTGCGAAATATAATATTAATATAGAAAACAATATATTGGTAGTGCTTAGATAATTTACTCGTTTGTTTTGTTTAAAGGTGTAAATTAGTAGAAGAAAACCACCTAAATATATAATAATTTGGCATATTCTTAAAATATTTAGTATTCCTGCAAAAGTCATGATAATTGAAATACAAGATACCATAGTTATGGCGGTGAATTCTTTTTTTATTTTAAATTTATAATTAATAAATATACAATATCCAAAAAATGACAAACAAAAAGCTAAAAATTTAAATATCATAATATAATTCATAATAAAAACCTCCAAACTTTAGAATTATTATTTGTACATTTTAATATAGATGTGTAAAATAGTCAAGGTAGAAAAATAAATCAAAAAACCTAAAATATTGATATAAAAATAAAAAGAAATATATTTTTTCTTCAAAATATAATAAAATTTTTCTTCCAAACCTCTTGCATAAAAAATATATTATGCTATAATATTACAAGTGAAATTTAAACATAAGTGTCAAAATTGGAGGTATTTTAGATGAAATTAGGACATATAGCAACAAAATCAATAAAAGAAAAATTCAATGGCGCTTTTGTTTCTAATTGTTTTGATTATATATATTATTTATAGAGATTGTATTTCAATCTCTATTTTTTTAATGTTGTAGGGGCACCGTTTGCGGGAATACCCGTTAGGTTACGACACCACTGTGCCCATTGTAGGAGGAAGAAAAATGGTAGGCTATTTAGTATTAGAAAATGGTGATGTATTTGAAGGAGAAAGAATTGGCTATATTAAAGATACTATATGTGAAGTAGTATTTAATACATCAATGGCAGGATACACAGAAATATTTACAGACCCATCATATTGTGGACAAGGTATGTGCTTAACATATCCTTTAATTGGAAACTATGGAATAATGCCAGAGGATTACGAATCTAAAAAAATGTGGATGAGTGCAATATTTATACACGAACTTGCACCATTACCTAGCAATTTTAGATGTGAAAAAACATTAAATGAATTCCTAGTAGAAAACGAAGTTCCAGGACTAACTAAAATAAACACAAGAAAGTTAACAAAAGTATTAAGGAATGCTGGAACAATGAAAGGAATGTTAACTGATGATATAAAAAATATAGATGCAATAATAGAAAAGATAAGAAATGAAAAAATAATAGGCTTGGTAGATAAGGTAACTTGTAACGAAACATATACTGTAAGGGATTGTAGGGGCGAGCATTGCTCGTCCGACGACCCGCAAAAATTTAAAATAGCCCTAATGGATTATGGAGCAAAAGAAAATATAATTAGATGCTTAGTAAAAAGAAACTGTACAGTAACAGTATTTCCAGCAAGTACAACTGATATAAATGTGGATGAATTTGATGGAATAATGTTATCAAATGGACCAGGAAATCCAGAAGATTGCGAAGTAGAAATAGAAACAATAAAAAAACTATACAATTCAAATAAACCTATATTTGGAATATGTTTAGGTCATCAACTTATGGGACTTGCAACAGGAGCGAAAACTGCAAAATTAAAATATGGACACCGTGGGCCAAATCATCCAGTAAAAGATTTAGAAACTGGAAGGGTATATATAACTTCACAAAATCATGGATACTATATAGTAGAAGATTCAATAAATAGTGAAATAGCTGAAGTTTCACACATAAACCTAAACGATGGAACAGTAGAAGGGCTAAAATATAAGAACAAAAATATAATGACAGTACAATTTCACCCCGAAGCATGTGCAGGCCCACAAGATTCAGAATATCTATTCGACAAATTTATAAAAATGATAAAAAATAACAAATAATATTGTAGGGGCGGGCCCTGTGTCCGCCCGTATAAAATAAGGAGATGCAAAAAAATGCCAAAAAACAATAAAATAAAAAAAGTATTAGTAATAGGATCAGGACCAATCGTTATAGGTCAGGCAGCAGAATTCGACTATGCAGGAACACAAGCGTGTTCAGAACTAAAAAAAGAAGGAATAGAGGTAGTACTTGTAAACTCAAATCCAGCAACAATAATGACAGATAAGCATATGGCAGATAAAATATACATAGAGCCATTAACAGTAAAAACATTAATGAAAATAATAAAAAAAGAAAAGCCAGACAGTATACTACCAAACTTAGGTGGTCAAACTGGATTAAATTTAGCAATGGAATTAGCAGAAACTGGATTCTTAGAGGAAAATAATGTAACATTGCTTGGAACATCACCTGAGGGAATAAAAAAAGCCGAAGATAGACAAGCCTTCAAAGACACAATGGAAGAAATCGGAGAGCCTTGTATTGCAAGTAAAGTAGTAACAGATGTTGGGGACGCATTAGACTTTGCAAAAGAAATTGGGTTACCAGTAATTGTAAGGCCAGCATATACACTTGGTGGAACAGGTGGAGGAATTGCCTACACAATGGAAGAACTAGAAGAAACGGCAGCTAATGGATTAGATTTATCTAGAGTACACCAAGTGTTAATAGAAAAATGTATAGCAGGTTGGAAAGAAATTGAATACGAAGTAATGAGAGATGCAAAAGGAACATGTATAACAATATGTAATATGGAAAACATTGATCCGGTTGGAGTTCATACAGGAGATAGTATAGTAGTTGCACCATCACAAACATTAGCAGATAAAGAATATCAAATGCTAAGAACCTCAGCAATAAAGATAATATCAGCCTTAAAAATAGAAGGTGGATGTAATGTGCAATTTGCATTAAATCCAAATAGTTTCGAATATGCAGTAATAGAAGTAAACCCAAGAGTAAGCCGTTCGTCAGCATTAGCATCAAAAGCAACAGGTTACCCAATAGCAAAAGTAGCAACAAAAATTGCTATAGGATATTCATTAGATGAAATACAAAACGAAGTAACCAAAAAAACTTATGCTTGCTTTGAGCCAGTGTTAGATTATGTAGTAGTAAAAATACCAAAATGGCCATTTAAAAAATTCTTAACAGCAACAAGAACACTAGGAACACAAATGAAAGCAACAGGAGAAGTAATGGCAATAGCACCAAGCCTAGAAGCAGGACTTATGAAAGCAATACGTTCACTTGAAGAAAATATAGAATGCATGAAAATGCCAAAGTTTGAAAAATTAACTAATATAGAAATAATAAAAGAATTAAACAATATAACAAACGAAAGAATATGGGTAATTGCAGAGGCGTTAAGAAGAGGATTAACAATAGAGCATATACATCATATAACTACAATAGATAAGTTCTTTATAAGCAAAATAAAGAATTTAGTAGATATGGAAAAAACTCTATCTAACGAAAAATTAACACCAGAAATTTTAAGAAGAGCAAAAGAATTAGGTTATACAGATAAAACAATAGCAACTTTTGCAGGAACTACAGAAGCGGACATAAAGAAATTGAGAAAAGAAAATAATATTATAGCTAATTTTAAAATGGTAGATACTTGTAGTGCAGAGTTTGAGGCACAAACACCATACTATTATTCAAGCTATGACGAAGAAAACGAAGCAAATATAGATACAGGCAAAAAGAAAATAATGGTATTAGGCTCAGGACCAATAAGAATTGGACAAGGAATAGAGTTCGACTATTGTAGTGTTCATTCAGTATGGGCATTAAAACAAGCAGGATACGAAACAATCATAGTAAATAATAACCCAGAAACAGTTAGTACAGATTTCGATATAGCAGATAAATTATACTTTGAGCCACTAACTAGTGAAGATGTTGAAAATATAGTAGAAAATGAAAAACCATATGGAGCAATAGTACAATTTGGTGGACAAACAGCAATAAAACTAACAAAAGCATTAACAGAAATGGGAGTTAAAATTCTAGGTACATCAGAAAAAAATATGGATAGAGCAGAAGATAGAAAAGAATTTGATGATGCACTAAACAATTGTGGTATACCAAGACCAAAGGGAGAAACAGTATATACAGTAGAAGAGGCTATAAAGGTTGCAAACAATTTAGAGTATCCAGTATTGGTTAGACCATCATATGTATTAGGTGGGCAAGGTATGGCAATAGCATATGACGACAAAGAAGTTGAAATGTTTATAAATGAAATAAACAAAATAGCACAAGAACATCCAATACTAGTAGATAAGTATATGCTAGGAAAAGAGTTAGAAGTAGATGCAATATGTGATGGAGATGATATTTTAATACCAGGAATAATGGAACATTTAGAAAGAGCAGGAGTTCACTCAGGAGATAGTATATCTGTATATCCAACACAAAATATATCTGAAGATCACCAAAAAACAATAATAGAATACACAGAAAAAATTGCAAAAGAATTAAACGTAATAGGTGTATTAAATATTCAATTTATAATTTGCAAAGGACAAGTATATATAATCGAAGTAAACCCTCGTTCTAGTAGAACAGTACCATACATAAGTAAAGTAACAAACCTACCAGTAATAGATATTGCAACAAATGTAATACTTGGTAAGAAATTAAAAGATATGCCTTATGGAACAGGAATATATAGAAGAAGTGAATACATAGCAATAAAAATGCCAGTATTCTCATTTGAAAAAATAAAAAATGCAGATACAAGTTTAGGACCTGAAATGAAATCAACAGGAGAAGTGCTTGGTGTATCAAAAGACTTCTCAGAAGCTTTATTCAAAGCGTTTGTAGGAAGCGGAATGAAGATACCTGAAAACGGAAATGTGTTAATAACAGTAAGAGATAAAGATAAGCCAGAAATATTGCCAATAGCTAAAAAACTACAACAAAGAGGGTTTAATATATATGCAACTGGGGGTACAGCAAAATATTTGCAAGAAAATGGTGTAAAAGTAAAGATGATAGAAAAGATATGGGAAGGTAAAAACAGCATATTAGAGTTAATGCATTCAGGAATTTTGAACTTTATCGTAAATACACCAACAAAGGGAAAAGAAGAAAGTAGAGATGGATTTAGAATAAGAAGAACAGCAGTAGAATGCAAAATTCCATGCTTTACAGCAATAGATACAGTAAACGCTTTAATGGATGTTATAGAGCATAATAAGAAAGAAGAGCAAATAGAAGCGGTAAATATAATAGATGTGTAATTAAGCCGTAATAAACCAGTTATATATTTATGGACTTTCAAGCGATTGGAGAGCTCTTAGGGAATCCGTTGCCGTTCAAGCTCTGATAAAAAATAATATATAACTGGTTTATTACTACTCTACTAGTTTAGTAATTTATATATTTGAAAAATGGTAATAAAATGTCAATTTTTGTAAATTAAAATATATTGCAAGATAAAAAATAATATGCTAAAATTTAACATATTTTGATATCAATAAATTAAGTCTAATGGCAATTCTGCCAAAAAATTTCCAATGAAGTAAAAAATAAACAAAAGAAAGAAGTGATGCGTATAGAATTATTGAACCCCAAAAACGATTATGTATTTAAAAGAATATTTGGGCACATAGGTAATGAAGAGATAACAAAACAAATGTTACAAACGATAATAACATATGAAATAAAAGATATAAAACTAAATGAAAGTAAACTATTAGAAAAGGATTTATTAGATGACAAACTAGGAATAGTAGATATATATGCGAAATTAAATGAAAATATAAATGTAGATATAGAAATGCAAGTAGCAAAAAAAAGTAATATAGAAAAGAGAATGTTATATTATTGGAGCAAATTGTATACAAAAGAATTAAAGGCAGGAGAAGACTATAGTAAATTACATAAAACAATAGCAATATTGATAGCAAATTTTAAAATAAATGAATTAAAAGAAATACCTAAATTCTGCACAAAATGGCAAATAAGAGAAGAAGAATATACATCTGTCATATTGACAGATGTATTAGAAATATATATAATAGAAATACCAAAAATAAAAGAAGATAAGGGAATAGCAAGAAAAGAATTAAAAGAATGGCTAACATTTTTGGAAAATCCAGAGAAGATGGAGATGATAGGAATGAGCAGCGAAAATAAAGAAGCAATAAAAAAAGCCAAAAAGGTATTAGAAGAAATAAGTGCAGATGAGCATGAAAGGTATTTAGCACATTTAAGAGAGAAGTATATAAGAGATTCAAAATCAATAGAAAAATATGGATATGATAATGGATTAGATGACGGAATAAAACAAGGAATAGAAAAAGGATTACAACAGGGAATAGAAAAAGGATTTAAAAATGGACTAGATGACGGAATAAAACAAGGAGTAGAAAAAGTAGCTAAAGCAATGTTAAAGCAGAAATTTACTATAGAAAATATAATGTCTGTAACAGGATTGACAAAAGAAGAAATAGAAAAATTAAAATAAATAATTATGTAAATATTGATATCAAAATTAAAACAGGGTGTTAGGTTAAATACATCCTGTTTTTTTGAAAAAATATGCAACAAAACGAGTAAAAATGTTTCATATTTTAAAATTTTATGATAGAATATATTTCTAACCGTAGGAGCGAGCATTGCTCGTCTGTGAAAAGGAGAGAAAAAGATGATTAATATAAAAGAAGAAATTGCAAAGGCAATTGCTACATCTATAAATTTAGATGAAAAAGAATTAGTGAATTATATAGAAATACCACCCAATAGTGATTTAGGTGATTTCGCATTTCCTTGTTTCAAACTAGCAAAAGAACTAAAAAAAGCACCACCAATGATAGCAAATGAAATAAAAGAAAATATAACTATAGATACAAACATATTAGAAAAAATAGAAATTCAAGGTGGATATTTGAATTTTTATATTAACAAACAAACACTTGCAAAAGAGGTATTAACAGAAGTAGATAGCAAAAAAGAAAAATATGGTTCAGTAAATATTGGAAAGGAAAGAAATGTTGTAATAGAATATTCATCTCCTAATATTGCAAAGCCATTTCATATAGGGCATTTGCGTTCAACAGTTATAGGTGGAGCATTATATAAAATAAATAGTTTTTTAGGATATAATACAGTTGGAATAAACTATTTAGGAGATTGGGGATTACAGTTCGGAAAGGTAATGGCTGGACTTGAGTTATGGAAATCAGAATATAATTTAGAAGAAAATACAATAGATGCAGTTTTGAAAATATATATAAGATTTAACAAAGAAGAAAAAGAAAATCCAGAAATGACAGACTTAGCAAGAAAGGCTTTCAAAAAACTTGAAGATGGAGATGAAGAGGCTAAAAAAACTTGGGAATGGTTAAGGTCTTTAAGTTTAGCAAATTATGAAAAAACATATAAGTTATTAAATGCAAAGTTTGATTCATATAATGGAGAAGCATATTATAATGATAAAATGGATCCAATAGTAGAAGAATTAAAACAAAAAAAATTATTGGTCGAATCACAAGGGGCACAAGTTGTTGATTTAGAAGAGTTCGGAATGCCACCTTGTATAGTAATTACTTCTGCTGGTACTACAATATATGCAACTAGAGATATAACAGCTTTAATAGATAGAATAAAAACATATAATTTTGAAAAAATGGTTTATGTAGTTGGAAGTGAACAAAAACTACACTTTAGCCAGATATTTAAAGTTGTAGAATTAATGGGATATGGAGATTATGTAAAAAAATGCGAACACGTTCCATTTGGACTAGTTGTAGATAAAGATGGAGAAAAGATAGGGTCTAGAAAAGGAAATTCAGTTTCATTAGAAGATATATTAAACGAAGCAATAGAGAAAGTTAAAAATATAATAAATGAAAAAAATCCAGATTTAGAAGACAAAGACGAAGTAGCAAGAAAAGTTGGAGTAGGTGCAATAATATTTAACGATTTATCAAATAGCAGAATTAAAGACGAAATATTTGATTGGGATATGCTATTAAATTTCCAAGGAGAAACAGGACCATATATACAATACATATATGTAAGAACAAAGAGTGTATTAAGCAAAGCTGGGTATATACCAAATATAAATGATGTGGACTTTTCTAAAATAACAGAAAAAGAAGCATTTAATATAATTAAGTTATTATATTCATTTAGTGACGTTGTAATTCAATCAGCAGAGAAAAACGAGCCATCAATTATATCAAGATATTTAATAGATTTAGCTCAAAGTTTTAGCAATTACTATAATGGGTACCATATAATAACAGATGAAAAAGCAGTTCAAGATGCAAGATTATATTTAACTTATGCTGTAGGAACTGTGCTAAAAACTGGAGCAGAGTTACTGGGTATGGAAATGCCTGAGCGCATGTAATTTTAACGAAATTAAATTTGTAGGGGCGGGCCCTGTGTCCGCCCGTAAAATAAAGGAGGAATAAAAATGAATAAGGATGACAACACAAATAAAACCGTAACATACGAAACAAAATCTGGAAAGAAAAAATATCTAGTTATTGTTTTAATTGTACTAATGGCTGTTGCTGTTGCCACAGGTTTGGTACTTTGGAACAATAACAAAGAAAGAGCAGATCAAGATAATCCAATTTCTAACCAAGAAGTTGAAAATAAAGAAAATATAGGGAATAAAGAAAATGATTTAAATAAGGAGAATGAAGATATGAATAATGATGAAGAAATGCAAAATCCAATTGTTACAATGAAAATTAAAGACTATGGAATAGTAAAGATTGAATTATACCCAGATATTGCACCAAATACAGTTAAAAATTTTATTAGCTTAATAAATGAGAAATATTATGATGGATTGACTTTCCATAGAATAATAGATGGATTTATGATACAAGGTGGAGATAAATCAGGAACAGGTTCAGGTGAAACAGATTTTACAATACCAGGAGAGTTTTCTGAAAATAATTTTACAAACAATTTAACACATGCAAAAGGTGTTATATCTATGGCAAGAAGAGATTATACTTATTATGGAAAGACAACAGAAGGTTATAATTCAGCTGCAACTCAATTCTTCATAATGTTAGAAGATACACCAAGTTTAGATGGGCTTTATGCACCATTTGGAAGAGTAATAGATGGAATAGACATAATAGAAAAAATAGGAAAAGTAGAAACTGGTTCAAACGATAGACCTAAAAAAACTGTTGTTATAGAAAGTGTTACAGTTGATACTTTTGGAAAAGATTACGGAGAACCTGAAAGATTAGTGCCATTTGACATAAATGGATATGTAAATAGTTTAAGAGGAAATTAAAGTTAATATGAATAAATCAGAAATATTAGAGAAATACTCAAAACCAGAAGAAAAGTTATTAGTATCAAAATTATTAGACAAAATAGAACTTTGTAATAAAAGAAATGTAATAACAACGACAGATTTTTTAGATTTATATCAAAAAAATATAGTAGAAAAAGTATTAAAAACAATAGAATGTAATTTCGTATTTTTTGGCGGGTATAGTGAAGCTAGTAGAGTAATGCTAATAATATACCCTAAAAAATTAACCATACAAATGGTTGAGGAAAATTACAAAAACTATATGGAAATAGTAAGGATTGAACTACCTAAAAGTAATATAGGTGAGTATCAACATAAAGACTATTTAAGTGGAATAATGAAACTAGGAGTAAGAAGAGAAAAATTTGGAGATATAATAGTTAAAAACAATGGAGCAGATATTATAGTAAGTAAAGATATATCTGAATATATAAAAACGAATTTAGAGGGTCTAACAAGATTTAGCAAATCGAAAATAGATATTGTAGATATAAATCTTTTAAAAAAAGTTGAAATAAAAAAAGAAGAGATTAAAATAATAGTTCCATCATTAAGATTAGATAGCGTTGTAGCACAATTAAGTAATACTTCAAGAACAAAAGCTAATGAAATAATTTTAGATTCAAGAGTGTTTATAAATTATGAGGAACAGAAAAGAATAGATAAACAAATAAAAGAAAAAGATATATTAGTAATACGAGGAAAGGGAAAATTTGAAATAGATAAAATAGAAGGAAACACTAGAAAGAATAAGCAAATAGTAGTTGTAAAAAAATATGTTTAAAAAAATCATAAAAAACATTTGCTATTTATATAAATGTGTAATATAATTGTAACAAATTTGTAATAATATTGTAATGATATAATAAAAAGAAAGGGCCGATGTTGATGTTTGGGTTTGGACAAGATATAGGGATAGATTTAGGAACTGCTACAGTTATAGCATATGTTAAAGGAAAAGGAATAGTATTAAGAGAACCATCAGTTGTTGCTGTAAATAATGCAACAAACGAGGTATTAGCTGTTGGAGAAGAAGCAAGAAGAATGTTAGGTAGAACTCCTGGAAATATAGTTGCAACAAGACCTTTAAGAGATGGTGTTATATCAAATTATACTGTTACAGAAAAAATGTTAAAGCATTTTATAAATAAAGTATGTGGAAAATTTGTTTTTGCACCAAGAATAATGATATGTATCCCTTCAAGAGTAACAGAAGTAGAAAAAAAAGCCGTTATAGATGCAGCAACACAAGCAGGAGCAAGAAAAGTATATTTAATAGAAGAACCAATAGCAGCAGCAATCGGAGCTGGAATAGATATATCTAGGGCCTGTGGAAATATGATTGTGGATATAGGTGGAGGAACAACAGATATAGCAGTAATAGCATTAGGAGGATCAGTAGTTAGTACATCTATTAAAGTAGCTGGTGATAAATTTGATGAATATATAGTAAAATATGTAAAAAAGAAACACAATGTAATGATAGGAGAAAGAACAGCAGAAGATTTAAAAGTAAATGTAGGATGTGTATTTCCTAAGATACAAGATACAGAAATGGACATAAGGGGTAGAGATTTAATCACAGGATTACCAAAAACTCTAACAATACATTCAAGTGAAATGATGGAAGCTTTAAAAGAACCCGCAGATATGATAATAGATGCGGTACACAGTGTATTAGAAAAAACACCACCAGAACTTGCAGCAGATATAAGTGACAGAGGAATATACTTAACAGGTGGAGGATGTTTAGTAGATGGATTAGACAAACTAATTCAAGAAAGAACAGGAATAAATGTTATAGTAGCAGATGATGCAGTATCTTGTGTGGCACTAGGAACAGGAAAAGCATTAGATAATTTAGATATGCTAGATGGAAATAAAAAATAATAAATAAATGTAGGGGCGGGCAATGTGTCCGCCCGTTTATTATTTCTCCGGAAAAATCTTGCGATTTTTCCGGAGAAACAAGGTTAAGTTTCATTGATTTGTGCATATTTGCGAAGACACTTTTCTTATATTCATATATTGCAAAAATACAACAAATGATGTATTATTGTGTGGTCGGAGGAAATAAATTATGAAAAAAGTAGCATTTTACACATTGCGGATGTAAAGTAAATCAATACGAAACAAATGCAATGATACAAAAATTTATGGAAGCAAATTATGAAATTGTAGATTTTGAAGAAAAAGCAGATATATATGTAATAAATACTTGTACAGTTACTAATATGTCAGATAAAAAGTCAAGGCAAATAATTAGAAGAGCAAAAAACAAAAATAAAAATGCTATATTAGTTGTTGTTGGATGCTATGCACAAGTTGCAAAAGAAAAGCTAGAAAAAATAGAAGAAGTAGACATGGTTCTTGGAAATAACGAAAAAGGGAATATTGTAGAGTGCGTAGAAAATTATAGTAGTATGCTTATAACAGATGTAATGGGGCAAAAAGAATTTGTTGAATTTGGTAATACTACATATACAGATAAAACAAGAGCAGTAATAAAGGTGCAAGATGGGTGCGATAGATTTTGCTCATATTGTGTAATTCCTTATGCTAGAGGAAGGGTTAGGAGTAGGAAGATTAAAAATGTTGTAGAAGAAATTACTAACATTGCAAAAAATGGAATAAAGGAAGTTGTAATAACTGGAATACATATAGCGTCTTTTGGGAAAGATTTTAAAGATGGAACAAGTTTAATTGATTTATTAGAAGCAATAAATAAAATAGATGGAATTGAAAGAATTCGTTTGGGTTCAATAGAGCCAACTATAATAACTAAGGAATTTTTAGAAAGATTAACAAAATTAGAAAAAATATGTGACCATTTCCATTTATCTTTACAAAGTGGATGTGATGAAACTTTAAAAAGAATGAACAGAAAATATACAATTTTGGAATTTGAAAATATAGTTAACTTAATAAGAAATGCTTATCCAGAAGTTGCACTTACAACAGATATAATAGTTGGATTCCCTGGAGAAACAGAAGAAGAATTTAGCAAAACCTATAAATTCTTAAGTAAAATAAAATTTATGAAAATGCATATATTCAAATATTCTAAAAGAGATGGAACCAAAGCGGCAATAATGGAAAATCAGATTGATGGAAATATAAAAGAGAAAAGAAGTAATATTCTTATAGAATTATCTGATAAAAACGAAAAAGAATTTATGGAAAAATATATTGGAAAGCAAACAACAGTATTATTTGAACAAAGCGACAACGATTATACGGAAGGTCATACAAAGAATTATATATTGGTTAAAGTACCTAAAAATAGCACTTTAGAGAACAAAATAGAAAATGTAAAGATACTTAAATTAAATGAACTTTTACTAGAGGGAGAAATAAATTAAATTTTTCTTTACATTAAAAAAATACAATGATATAATTACAATTGTTTAATAAAATAATTACATTTATCAAAGGAGTAATTTACTATGACAACAGCACAAAAAGTTATAAAATTATTAGAAGATAAAAAAATATTAAGAGAAAAGAATTGTAATGATGATACAAAAATAGAATTTGTATCTTGCGATTCAAGAAGCGTAAAACCAAACACAATATTCTTTTGTAAAGGAAAACACTATAAACCAGAATATTTAACCCAAGCAATAAGTGAGGGTGCTACTATATATGTTTCTGAAGAAAAATTTGAAGATGTAGATTTACAATATATAATAGTTAATGATATACAAAAAGCAATGGCTATTGTTGCTGCAGAATTTTATGAATATTCATTTAAAGATTTAATTACAACAGGGATTACAGGAACAAAAGGAAAAACAACTGTAACAATGTTTATAAAAAATATACTTGATGAATACACAAAGTCAGATACACCATTAAGCTGTACAATAAGATATTATACTGGAATAACAGATGAACCAGCACATAATACAACTCCAGAGCCAATAGATTTACAAAGATTTTTCTATGAAGCAAAGCAAACAAAAGCCAAATATGCAACAATGGAAATAAGCTCACAAAGTTATAAAAGAGATAGAGCTTATGGAGTAACATTTGATAATGGAATATTTATAAATATAGTTGAAGACCATATAAGCAATGTTGAACATCCAACATTTGAAGACTATTTACATTGTAAAATAGAATTGTTGAAAAACTCAAAAAGAGCAATAGTAAATAAAAATATGGATTATTTTGATGTTGTATGTAGTGAGTGCAAAGGTAAAGAATTATTAACATATGGAACTGATACAACGGCTACTTACTACTATAAAAATGTAAAGAAATTAGAAAAAGGATTTGAATTTGATGCAATAAGCGAAAAATTCAATTATAATCATAGATTTAAAATAAGCATGTTAGGAAGATTTAATATTGAAAATGCATTAGCTGCAATTACTTTGGCAAAACAATTAGGTGTAGATGATGATAGTATACAAAGAGGACTTTTAAAAACTTATGTTAAAGGTAGAATGGATGCTTATGAAAGAGATGGAGTAACTGTAATAGTAGATTATGCACACAATAGATTAAGTTACACAAAATTATATGAATCTTTAAAATTAGATTATCCAGATAAAAGAATAATATCAGTAGGTGGAACACATGGAAGTAAGGCATATAATAGAAGAAAAGATTTTGGGGAAATAGTTGGAGATAATTCAGACTATATCTATATAACAGCTCTTGACCCTCAAGATGAAAAAGTTGAAGATATATGTAGAGATATTGCATTACACATTAAAGATCAAAGCAAATACGAAATAGTGCCAGATAGAAAAACTGCTGTTGAAAAAGCAATAACAAATGCAAAATCAGGTGACCTTATAGTTATAATGGGAAAAGGAGAAGAAACATACCAAGTTGTAAATGGAGAGCTAGAAAAATATGAATCTGATTTAGCTATTGTTAAAAGAATGTTAAAATATTAAAAATATACGAAGGAGGAAATGTAAAATGAAAGGAGAAACAAACGAAAATCTAAATTCAAATAATTGTGATAACATAAGTGATAATATAGAAAATGCATTCAGTGATTTAATATCACAATATTTTGAAGAAGGAAATGATGCACAAAATGCAGGAAACATTGAGCAAGGAATTACATTAGATTGGGATTCGGTTGCGAACGGACAGTTATACACAAATAATGCAAACAATGTAAATCAAAATCGAGGAGGTTTGTATACAAACTTAGGAACTGTTGGTGGATTAAATCAAACACAAAATTTAGACAATATTGAGTTAGCAGGTAACATAAATAATAATGAGGGCATTTTATATAAAGAATTAGGAAATATAAACAATGGAGGAGAACTAATTAACAATATTGGAATAAATGGTGGAGTTGAAGTTAATTTAGAAAATGGTGTAGAAGCAGGAAATGGAATTACTGCTAATACTGGAATAAATAACGGAACTGAAACAGAAATTGGAACTGAATTTAAATTAACTCAAGGAAATTTACCAGCAAAAATAGGTTTCTGGACAAAGGTTAGAAATTTCTTTATGCCAAGTGCAAAAATACAATATTCAGTTGGACAAACATCGGAGAATGTTGGAACTTGGAATAAATTACAAAGCTTTTTCTCATTCGGTAAATCTAAAAATTAATCAGCATATTGCTTTGTTATTTTTTATATAAAAATCTTAAAAGAATACTTGCCAAGTATTCTTTTTTGGTATAAAATAGCATTGTCTTGAAAAGACTAATTTGTAAAGATACAAAATTTATATGTATCAGAATGGAGGAAATAAAATGTCAATAAGAATAGGAATTAACGGATTTGGAAGAATCGGAAATTTAACATTCCAAGCAGCTTTGGAGAAGGGAGATGTAGAGGTTGTTGCAATAAACGATCCATTTATAACAGCAGACTATATGGCATATATGGTTAAATATGATACAGTTCATGGTAGATTTAATGGAGAAGTAAAATTCGAAAATGAAAAGTTAATGGTTAATGGAAAAGAAATAAAAGTATATAATGAAATGGACCCAAAAAATATTCCTTGGGGAGCAAATGGAGTAGATTACGTATTAGAATGTTCAGGAGTATTTACAACAATAGAAAAAGCAAGTGCTCACTTAGAAGGAGGAGCAAAAAAAGTAATTATAAGTGCACCTTCAAAAGATGCTCCAATGTTTGTTATGGGAGTTAATAATGATAAATATGATCCAAGTATGAATGTTATATCTAATGCATCTTGTACAACAAACTGTTTAGCACCACTTGCAAAAATAATAAACGATAACTTTGGAATAAAAGATGGTTTAATGACAACAGTTCATTCAACAACAGCAACACAAAAAACAGTTGATGGAGCTTCTAAAAAAGACTGGAGAGGCGGAAGAGCAGCTGCAGCAAATATTATACCATCATCAACAGGTGCTGCAAAGGCAGTTGGAAAAGTAATACCAGAATTAAATGGAAAATTAACAGGTATGGCATTTAGAGTACCAACAATAGATGTTTCAGTTGTAGATTTAACATGTAATTTAGAGAAAACTGCAACATATGAAGAAATATGTGCAGCAGTTAAAAAAGCATCTGAAAATGAATTAAAAGGTATAGTTGAATATGTAGATGAAGATGTTGTATCATCAGACTTTATACATGACAACCATACATCAATATTTGATGCAAAAGCAGGAATTGCCCTAACAGATACATTTGTTAAATTAGTAGCTTGGTATGATAATGAATGGGGATATTCAAATAAGTTGGTAGACCTAGCAAGATATATATCAACAAGAGGGTAATTTGAAAAATATTAAATAATTATTTATAGGGGCGGGGCTTTGCTCCGCCTGCATTAAATTTTAGGAGGTAACTTTATGGCGAAAAAAACAATTAGAGATATAGATGTAAGCGGAAAGAAAGTATTAGTAAGATGTGATTTTAACGTGCCACAAGATTTAGAAACTGGAAAAATAACAGACAATAGAAGAATAAAAGGTGCTATTCCAACAATACAATACTTAATAGATAACAATGCGAAAGTAATACTTTGCTCACACTTAGGAAGACCAAAGGGAGAAGTAAACGAAAAGTACTCATTAAAAATAGTAGCAGAAGAATTAAGCAAACTATTAGGAAGAGAAGTAAAATTAGCAAATGATATAGTAGGAGGAAGTGCAAAAGAACTTGTAGCAAATATGCAAGAAAAAGAAGTTGTATTACTAGAAAATGTTAGATTTGATGCAAGGGAAGAAAAAAACGACAAAGAATTCTCTAAAGAATTAGCAAGTTTAGCTGATATATACGTAAACGATGCATTTGGAACAGCTCATAGAGCACATAGCACAACAGCAGGAGTTGCAGAATTTTTACCAGCAGTTTCAGGTTTTTTAATAGAAAAAGAAATAAAATTCTTAGGAGATGCATTACAAAATCCAGAAAGACCATTTGTTGCAATACTTGGTGGAGCAAAAGTATCAGATAAAATTGCTGTTATAGAAAACTTATTAGAAAAAGTAGATAAACTTTTAATTGGTGGAGGTATGGCATTTACTTTCTTAAAAGCACAGGGACATAAAATAGGAAAATCAATTTGCGAAGAAGATAAATTAGATTTAGCAAGAGAATTATTAGAAAAAGCTAAACAAAAAGGTGTAGAAATAGTATTACCAATAGATTCAAATATAACAACAGAATATTCAAACGATACAGAAAATAAAATAGTACACTCACAAGAAATACCAGATGGATGGGAAGGACTAGATATTGGACCAGATACAATAGCTAAATTTAAAGAAATATTAAAAACAGCAAAAACTGTAATGTGGAATGGACCACTTGGAGTATGCGAATTTTCTAAATATGAAATAGGAACAAAAGAAATAGCAACAGAACTAGGAAATATCAATGCAGTAACAATAATAGGTGGAGGAGACTCAGCAGCAGCCATAGAAAAATTAGGTCTAGCCGACAAAATGACACATATATCAACAGGAGGAGGAGCATCACTAGAATTTTTAGAAGGAAAAACATTACCAGGAATCGAATGCTTGCAAGAGTTTGAAAAATAATCAGCATATTGCTTACGTTTTTTGAATGAGAAAATCCTCAGCGTACATTAGTACGCTTCCAGTATTTCTCATTCAAAATGCCTAGCACTATACTAATTCTTTTTCAAACTCGGGTATTAAAATTGTAGGGGCTCGCCGTTAGCGTGCCCACGCTTAGAAGGAACGGACGACCAATGGTCGCCCCTACAAAATGAAAAAATTAAACGTAGGGGAGAGCATTGCTCGCCCACACTTCGAAGGCAAACCCTAAAAAGAAAGGATGATTCATATGAGAAAAAAAGTAATAGCAGGAAACTGGAAGATGAATAAACTTCCAAATGAAGCAATAGAATTAATAGAAAAACTAACACCACTTGTAAAAGACACAGATAGCGAAGTAATAGTATGTGTACCATATATAGACTTATTCTATGTATTAATGCAAACACAAGGAACAAACATAAAGGTAGGAGCACAAAATATGCACTGGGAAGAAAAAGGAGCATACACAGGTGAAATATCTGGGGATATGCTAAGCAAAATGGGTGTAGAATATGTTATAATAGGACACTCAGAAAGAAGAGCATATTTTGCAGAAACAGATGAAACAGTTAATAAAAAAATAAAATCAGCTTTAAGTTACAACTTAAAACCAATAGTTTGCGTTGGAGAAAGCCTAGAACAAAGAGAAACAGGAGTTGCAAAAGAAATAATTACAAAACAAACAGAATTAGCACTAGAGGGAGTAGATAGCAAAGATTTAGAAAAAATAATAATAGCATATGAGCCAATTTGGGCAATAGGAACAGGAAAAACAGCAACTTCAGAAGATGCAAACGAAAGTATAAAATGGATTAGAGAAAAAATTGTAGAAAAATATGGACAACAAGTGGCAGATGGAGTTATAATACAATACGGTGGAAGTGTAAAATCATCTAATGCTAAAGAATTGTTCGAAATGAGTGACATAGATGGAGGACTAGTTGGAGGAGCAAGTTTAGATGCAGAAGAATTCGCCAAAATAGTAAATTATAAATAATGAAAAGAGGAATAATATAACTATGGATAAAAAACTTACAATGCTAATGATATTAGATGGATATGGAATAAATACAAATGATGACGGAAATGCTGTAAAACAAGCAAATACACCAACTTTAGATAAACTAATGAAACAAAATCCAAACACACAAATACATACAAGTGGGTTAGATGTTGGCTTACCAGATGGACAAATGGGAAATTCGGAGGTAGGACATACAAATATTGGGGCAGGAAGAATTGTGTATCAAGAATTAACAAGAATAACAAAATCAATTGAAGATGGGGATTTCTTTAGTATACCAGAACTTGTAGAAGCTATAGAGAATTGTAAGAAAAATCATTCAAAACTACACATAATGGGATTGTTATCAGATGGAGGAGTTCATAGTCATATACGTCATTTATATGCTTTATTAGAACTTGCTAAGAGAAAAGACTTCGAAGATGTATATGTACATTGCTTTCTAGATGGTAGAGATACACCACCAGCATCAGCAGAAATGTATATATCAGAATTAGAAAAGAAAATGGCTGAAAAAGGTGTTGGAAAAATAGCTAGTATAATAGGTAGATTTTATGCTATGGACAGAGATAAGAGATGGGAAAGACTAGAAAAAGCATATAGAGCACTAGTATTTGGAGAAGGAGAAAAGGCTGGAAGTGCAATAAAGGCAATAGAAGATTCTTATCAAAAAGAAGTGTTTGATGAATTTGTTCTTCCAACAGTTATTTGTAATGGAGATGAACCAATTGCAACAATTGGTAATAACGATTCAGTAATATTCTTCAATTTCAGACCAGATAGAGCAAGAGAAATAACAAGAACTCTTGTAGATAAAGAATTTAATGAGTTCGAAAAAAAGATTTTTAATTTATATTATGTATGTTTTACAAATTATGATGAAACATTACCAAATGTAAATATTGCATTTAAAAAGGATGAAATAAAAAATACATTTGGAGAATATGTAAGTAAATTAGGATTAACACAATTAAGAATAGCAGAAACAGAAAAATATGCACACGTTACATTCTTCTTTAATGGTGGAGAAGAAAAACAATATCCTGGAGAAGATAGAATACTTGTACCTTCACCAAAAGTAGAAACATACGATCTAAAACCAGAAATGAGTGCAATAGAAGTTACAGATAAAGTAGTAGATGCAATAATGAGCGAAAAATATAATTGCATAATATTAAACTATGCAAACCCAGATATGGTTGGGCATACAGGAAACTTCGATGCAGCAATTAAAGCATTAGAAACAATAGATGCTTGTGTTGCAAGAGTTGTAGAAGCAGTTGAAACAAAACAAGGAACATTACTAATAACAGCAGACCACGGGAATTCAGAACAAATGGTAGACTATTCAACAGGAGAGCCACATACAGCACATACAACAAATCCTGTACCTTTAATATTAGTAGGTAGAGATTATAAGCTAAAAACAGGAAAACTTGCAGATTTAGCACCAACAATGTTAGATTTAATGGAAGTTGAAATTCCATCAGAAATGACAGGAGAAAGCCTATTAATAAAATAATGTTATTAATATTAAAAAATATATATGTAAAATGAAAGGAGCAATAAAAATGATTTATTCAAAAGAAGTAGAAGAAATGTGTCCAGTTGCAAAAGGAGTAGACCATGGACCTGCACCAATTCCAGAAGAAGGAAAATGGGTAAAATCTAAAGAAATTAAAGATATTTCAGGATTAACACACGGTATTGGTTGGTGTGCACCACAACAAGGAGCATGTAAATTAACATTAAATGTTAAAGAAGGAATAATACAAGAAGCATTAGTTGAAACAATAGGATGTTCAGGAATGACACATTCTGCAGCAATGGCAGGAGAAATATTAGTAGGAAAAACAATATTAGAAGCATTAAACACAGACTTAGTTTGTGATGCTATAAACACAGCAATGAGAGAATTATTTTTACAAATAGTATATGGAAGAACACAATCAGCTTTCTCTGAAGGAGGACTTCCAATAGGTGCAGGCCTAGAAGATTTAGGAAAAGGAACAAGAAGCCAAGTTGGAACAATATACTCAACATTATCAAAAGGTCCAAGATACTTAGAATTAGCTGAAGGATACATAACAGACATAGGATTAGACAAAGACAATCAAATAATAGGATACAAATATGTAAACTTAGGCAAAATGATGGAAAACATCAAAAAAGGAATGGAACCATTAGAAGCAATAGAAAAGGCTGCAGGAAAGTATGGTAGATTTGATGAAGCTGTTAAAGTTATAGATCCACGTAAAGAATAGGGGTAAACGAATGAAAAACTTCGTATTACGTCGTTAAATTATAATAAAAAATCCTCAATGTACAAATGTACATTTCCGGTATTTTTATTATAATTTGCCTAGTACTACTCGTTTTTGATTCGTTTACAGAAAAGTAAACAAATAGTAATATATCAATTTTGCTTTGTTTACATTACAATGTGTAGGGAACGACGCCCTCGTCGTTCCGTATCAACCATAATAATAAATAATATAGGAGGTAGAAATAAATGGCATTATTTGAAAGTTATGAAAGAAGAATTAATCAAATTAAACCAGTAATGGAAAAATACGGAATAAAAGATTTTGAAGATGCACTAAATATTTGTAAAGAAAAGGGATTTAATCCTTATGATATAACAAAAAGTGTTCAACCAATATGTTTTGAAAATGCATGCTGGGCTTACACATTAGGTGCAGCAATAGCAATAAAAAAAGGAGATAAAAAGGCAGCAGATGCAGCTAAATCAATAGGAGAGGGATTACAAGCATTTTGTATACCAGGCTCTGTTGCAGACGATAGAAAAGTTGGTTTAGGTCACGGAAATTTAGCATCAATGCTATTATCAGAAGAAACAAAATGCTTCGCATTTTTAGCAGGACACGAAAGTTTTGCTGCAGCTGAAGGTGCAATAGGAATTGCAAAATCAGCAAACAAAGTTAGAAAAGAGCCATTAAAAGTAA
>CAOKHH010000008.1 GCA_948468225.1 uncultured Clostridia bacterium
TATGACCTCCTGCTTGTAAGGCAGATGCTCTACCAGCTGAGCTATGCGCCCATTTCTTGTGACTTGATTAGTATACTAAATTTTATATAAGTTGTCAATACTTTTTTAAATTTTTTTATAAAAATATATAAATATGAGAACGAAAGGGCGCAATCATGCGCCCCTACAATATTTAAATTAGTTTTGTGTATATGGTAATACAGCAATATGTCTTGCTCTTTTAACTGCTAATGTTATATCTCTTTGATGCTTTGCACAAGCACCTGTTGCTCTTCTTGGTAAGATTTTTCCCTTATCATTTATAAATTTCTTTAATTGATCTGGATTTTTATAATCTAATACAAAGTTTTTGTCACTGCAAAGTGTACAAACTTTTTTTCTCATTTTTCTAAATCTTGGGTTAAAATCTTCATCACCATTATTATTATTTCTTCTTTTATTATTTTGTTTTTTATCTGCCATTATATTCACCCCCATTGTTATTTTTTAAAATGGTAAATCATCCTCTGATGATACTGCAAATTCAGAACTTTCTGATACAGAATTTCCAAATGTATTTGCAAAATCACTTGATGTTTCTCCATCTCTCTTACTATCGGCAAAATAAGCTTCTTCAGCTACAACTTCTGTTATGTAATGTTTAACTTTGTTCTCATCTTCCCAATTTCTTGTTTGGATTCTTCCGATTACTGCTACTTGTTGACCTTTTTTAAAATATTTACTACAAAACTCTCCTGTTTTACTCCAAGCTACAACATTTATAAAATCCGCTTGTCTTTCTTCTCCTTGTCTAGCAAATCTTCTATTAACTGCTAAACTAAAACTTGCAACAAGAGTATTATTTGTTTGTGTATATCTTACTTCTGGATCTCTAGTTAATCTTCCCATTAAAATTACTTTGTTCATAAATTTTACCTACCTCTCTATAAGGCCCTATTCTTCTTCTTTTACTACAATAAATTTCATAACTTCATCAGCTATTCTATAAATTCTTTCAAGTTCAGTTATTAGTTTTGGATTAGCCTCAAATTTTATAACTATGTAATATCCTTCTTTTTGTTTTTTTATTTCGTAAGCTAATTTTTTTGTTCCAAGTTCTTCAACTGACTCTACTTTACCATCAGAATTAATTAAATCAGAAAATTTTTGAATTAACGCTTTAATTCCTTGCTCTTCTAAATTTGAATTAATAATGACAACACTTTCGTATTTGTTCATTATCTTTCACCTCCTTTTGGATATATAACCCAAGATATATTCTTGAGTAAGGACTACAATAAATATTTTATTGCATTACAATTTAGAATTATACCATAATTTTCAAGTATATGCAACAATATTTTTCAAAAAAAGGGACAAACTGATAAATCAGCTTGTCCCATAACTTCCTATTATAAAAATAGTTGGTTTACTTTGCTTTTAGTCCAGGTCTTTTACCGTATGAAGCCCTACGCTTCTTTTTTCTGATAAAACGAATTCCAGCGCATCTATTAAGCGCTTATCGTCTTCGCAGTAGAAAACTACCATTGTTTGTGCTATCATCTCCATAATTTGGAGGTTTGCATAACTTTGCATATCAGCTGAGTTCTCTCCATCCGCGTCTATCCCAGTTGATGTCACAACAATGGGAATACCGTAGTGTTCCGCAATGCTGAGAGCTTCTCTAGTTATTTTGGGACACGACATACAAAGTATCGCCGAAACTTCTACCATCACATCCGGCGGAGTGTTGGTAATGGAAGGAAATGATTGCAAACTCAGATTGTCATCATCTACAAAATTCCTTTCGATGGCATCAATCCAGTTAGAATGACAATGAGTATCCATGTTCTTCCGCATTCGGCTAAAACAGTACATAGAGCCCAGGTTTGCAGTAGTTTCATACATTCCATTAAGCCCTGTCGCTAAAACCTTTTTCATTAGTGTTACCCCCTTTAATTGTAGAAAGGTTTTATAAAGGTATATACGGGATTATATCATACAATTATGTAAAATTCAAGAACAAACGGGTCGTAGAGAGCGTCGACTACTACAACATTTGCAATATATCAACGAAAATGTCGAACTTTCCTAATACAAAAAAATAAGTAATACATTTGTATTACTTATTTTTTGGAGCAGGTAGTGGGAATCGAACCCACGTAGCCAGCTTGGAAGGCTGGGGTTCTACCATTGAACTACACCTGCATTACCTCTGACATTTTTAGATTATAATATATGCATATTATTTTGTCAATACTTTTTTTAATTTTTATTTAATATTTTTTATGAATTTGTAAAGGCATAATCATATGCCTTTACAATATACAATAATATTTTAACCATTTATTAAATATTGTATAATCGCAAACATCCCCATATCTGTAATTGATTTAATTGACTCTGTATTAGCAATAATTTTATAAGGATGATGTATAACCAAATCCAGATAGTTTTTAGTTCCCTCTGAATTAAAACAAGTTTCCCAACATCTTAATATAGTATCATTATCTATAAGATTATTTTTATCTTTTGAAATACATTCTATTATTTTTTCTAATCTTAAATCTCTGTTATTATTACTTTTTACTAATTTATCCCACTTCTCCTTATTTATTAAAAAATATATAGCAGATTGCTCTAATAGTGCACGAATTAAAAAACAATACGATATTGGAAATCTTCTATATTGATTATAACTTGATAAATATTTTATCTCATAACATAAATCTTTAATTCCTTTGTACCTTTCATTATCTTCTTTCATTTTAGATATATCTATATTCTTAAATAAAATATCATCATTTTTTCTTATCAATCTAGAATTATTATTTTCATTAGTTATTTGTTCATTACTTCTATTACTTTTTAGTTTATTCATCAAATTATCGAAAATATTATTTGATTTTCCTTGTTTTATATTATTACTATTTTTTCCTTCAAACATATTTGCTTGCTCAAAATTCTCTTCCAATTTATTATCCAAATTATCTTCTTTTATGTTATACTCTTTATTTTGAGAAATACTTTGTTGATTATCATCTATCTTTGGATATAAATACGCTTTTATACTACTTATATTTTTTACAGTTTCTGTTTTTACAATGTTATTATTTATATCATCTATAATCTTTGAAACTTTTTCCTCTAAATCTTCTATTGATGATAAACAAGTTACTGTATTATCTATAAATTCAATATTTAGGTATTCTTTTCCAATCTTTGTAGAAGCTATCTTTTCAAACTTACTTACTGGAAAATCTTTTCCAACTTTTGAAAATGCCTTTGGACAATAACCTTGTAATTGAGCAAATATATTTTTAATTCCTAATTTCTCTTCAAATCTTTTTATTGCTGCTGTATCCCATCTTAATGCTCCTGTATCATTTGTATGAATATTCTTAATATATCCTTTACAATCATCAAAAGAATCTGAAACATAACAAGGTATCTGAAAAAAAGAATTATCCTTTATGTTTTTACTCATATTTTGTATTCCCATCTTTTGAGAATGATTAAAATTACTAAATACTTTTAATAATTGGGGATATTTTAATATTTTTAATGCTGTTGTTCTTCTGTTTCCATCCCAAGCTACATACTTATCTTTTTGTTCATCGTAAGTTACAGTAATAATAGATTGGGCATACCAACCATCTTTAAATATATCTGTAATTAGTTTATACATTGCATTTGCTTCTCTAGTATTAGTAACCAATTGTTGCATTATAAATGTTTCATCTAAATTTATTACAGGATTATGTCTTGGATTTTCTGGGTTAACTATAATTTTATCAATATCTATTAACTGATATTCCTTTATTTCCATATTCTCTTCCCTCCATATTCTTTTCTATACTATCATATTTTGTTAAATTTTGGAATGGGAATTTTTTGTAGAATAATATAAAAGCACCTTTATTTATTCTTTTTTAATCAATAAATAAAAGGTGTTTTTATTACTTTTCTAAGCACTCTTTAATTCAAGTCTTAATTTATCAGCTATCATTGCTATAAATTCTGAATTTGTTGGCTTTCCTTTTGCTGCTGATACAGTATATCCGAATATACTTTCTACAGTTTCGTTTTGTCCTCTTGACCAAGCAACTTCTATTGCATGACGTATTGCTCTTTCTACTCTGCTTGGTGTTGTATGATATTTCTGAGCAATTTCTGGATATAGTAATTTCGTTATTTGATTTATCATTTCTATGTCTCCAATTACCATCATTATTGCTTCTCTTAAATATTGATAGCCTTTTATGTGTGCTGGAACACCTACTTCATGAATTACATTTGTAACTAATGCTTCAAGAGCTCCCTCATTTTTCTTATCTGTATTGCTTATTTCTATGTATGGCGCTCTTATTTCTTTATTTATAAATGTTGTTTTTGCTTGTGCTGGTTGATAATACTTTATCTCATTTATTCTTTGGATTAAAATTTCAATATCAAATGGTTTTACAACATAATATTCTGCACCTAAGTTTATAGCTTTTTGTGTTATTTTGTCTTGTCCAACTGCTGATATCATTATAACTGTTGGCTTCTTAGTTATGTTTGAACTACCTATTTTCTCTAAAACACCTAAACCATCTAAATGTGGCATTATAACATCTAGTAATACTATGTCTGGTTGTGTGTTCTTAATCATTTCATAGGCTTCTTCACCATCTTTTGCTACTCCAATTACCTCCATGTTTTCTTCTTGTTCTAGATGATCCACAAGAGTATTTGCAAACTCTTTATTATCATCCGCAATTAAAACTGTTATTTTCTCTTTCAAAATAATTCCTCCTCTAATGTGTAATTATTTGTAAAAATTTTACAATTCAGATTATAGTACAAATTTAATAGTATTGCAATAGTTTTTTGGAAATTTTTTCTATTTTTTTCGTTTTTGACTTATATTTCAATGTTTTTTTCTTTTAAAATATTCTGTTTTATTATTTTAAAATTCATATTTTTACTATTATTTTTAAAATCTTCTAAGTTTTGTTTTGTTGCCTCCATTGTCAAAATAACAGTTTTATTATATTTAATATCTACTATTTTTATATTTCTCTGTTTTAAATAATATTTTATTTTTTCCAAATCATTATATTCTATTTCTACTTCTGTAGCATACCCTTTTGCTTTTTCTATATAGTTTGTTAACTTTAACGCTTCTTTTGTAGCCTCTGAATACGCCCTAACCAACCCACCAGTTCCTAGTAAAACTCCTCCAAAATATCTTGTAACTATAACTAATACATTAGATAACCCTTCATTTGCTATTATATTTAATATAGGTGCCCCTGCCGTTCCACTCGGTTCTCCGATCATCATTATATTTTACAAGCAAACCTTCTGCGACCCCAGTTTCCAATATGTATGCAAAGCAATTATGTCTTGCATCATAATATTTCTTTTTAGTCTCTTTTATTATTTTATCCGCTTCTTCAATAGTTTCTATATAAAATATGTTTGCAATAAATTTAGATTTTTTTTCAACAATTTGTGCAGTTGTATTTTCTCTTATTGTTTTAAATTTAAATTCCATAAATATCTACTATTCCTTTCTAACGCACATGGTAAACAGGCGGACGTGATGGGTCCATCCCTACACAGCATGCATTCCTGCTGTGTACCCCGTTGAATAAGCTATTTGCAAATTAAACCCGCCAGTATATGCATCCACATCTATTATTTCTCCTGCAAAATACAAATTTTTAATTAGCTTTGATTCCATTGTTTTTGGATTTATTTGTTTTATATCAATTCCACCTGCTGTTATTATTGCATCTTCTATTGGTCTAAAATCTTTTATCGTTATTTCAAAATTTTTTAATATTTTTAGAAGTCTTGTTCTCTCTTCCTTTGTAATTTCATTAACCTTTTTATTTTCATTTATTTTACTTAAAATTATAACTGTTTCAATCATTTTTTGAGGTAATAACTTGTCTAAGCTATTTTTGAATTGTTTATTTTTTACTTCTTCAAAATCTCTTCTTATTCTTAAATCTAACTGTTCTTCTGTGAGTGCAGGTTTTAAATCTATATATAGTTTAATTTTTTTACTTTTTAGTAGTTCTTTTATATTTTTATATCTTAAAATAATAGCTGATGAGCTTAATATTGTAGGACCAGATACACCAAAGTGTGTAAATATCATTTCTCCAAAATCTTCATATATCATTTTATTCTTGTCAATGTCTTTTACTTTAACCACTACATTTTTTAAACTTAATCCTTGAAGATTTTTACACAAGTCTGTCTCATAAGTTTCCAAAGGTACTAAGGATGCTTTTAAATCTGTAACAGTATGTCCAAGTCTTTTTGCAAACTCAAATCCATCTCCAGTAGAACCCGTCGCAGAATAACTTTTTCCTCCTGTTGCAAGTATTATTTTATCTGCATATAATCTTCCATCGTTGGTTTCCACCGCCTTAACAATATTGTTTTCTACAATAATTCTATTTACTTTTGTATTTGTTTTTATTATTACTTTTAGTTTTTTTAATACTTTCAATAACGCATTTAACACATCTTGAGATTTATCTGATACTGGAAACACTCTGTTTCCTCTTTCATTTTTTGTTTTTACTCCTTCTGCTTCTAACATTTGTATAATATCTGTATTTGTAAAGTTTTCAAATGCACTATATAAAAACTTACCATTCCCTGGTATATTTTTTATGAATTCTTCCATACTTAAACTACTTGTTATATTACATCTTCCTTTGCCTGTTATAAGTAGTTTTCTTCCACAGCTATTCATTTTTTCTAATATAGTAACATTATCTCCTTGTTTTGCCGCACTTATTGCTGATAACATTCCGAGCAGGCCCTCCGCCTATTACAATAACATTCATTATTCTTCTCCTATTTTATATTTTGTATTGCTCTTAGAACCCCCAACTTTCCATACTCATATGTTAACCCACCTTGTAGAAAAGCAACATATGGTGGTCTTATTGGTGCATCACAGCTAAGTTCTATTGATGATCCCGCAGTAAATGCCCCCGCCGCCATTATAACTTGGTCCGTATAGCCTGGCATATCCCAAGGTTCTGGAATTGAATTAGAATCTATAGGTGATCCCATTTGTATTCCCTGACAGAATCTTATCAGTTTTTCCTTATCTCCGAATTCTATAGTTTGAACTATATCGGCTCTTTTCTCATTATATAGTGGCTCTGGTTTATATCCTAATTTTTCTATCATTCTACTAGCAAATATAGCAGTCTTTAAACTACTTGCAACAACATTTGGTGCCATAAAAATTCCCTGTAAAAAATTTTTATTTATTCCTAATGTTGGTCCAACTTCTTTTCCAAGTCCTGGCGCAGTTAATCTTTCAGCAACTAATTCTATTAACTCTTTTTTACCTGCAACATAAGCGCCATTAGGGGCAATTCCTCCACCTAAATTTTTAATTAGCGACCCCACTATTAAATCTGCTCCAACTTCTAGTGGCTCTTTATCCTGTACAAATTCTCCATAACAATTATCTACCATTATTATTGCTGTGTTGTTTACTTCTCTTATTGCTTTTATTGCTTTTTCTATTTCTTCTACTTGTAGACTTTTCCTTAAAGCATAGCCACGAGAACGTTGTATAGTTATTAACTTAATATCGTTTTTTGAAACTCTTTGTTTAATTGCATCAATATTGAAATTACTATTCTCTAAATCAATTTGCTCATAGTTTACATTATGTGCTTTTAAAGAACTTTTATTTTCAACTAAACCAATTACTTCATCTAATGTGTCATATGGTTTTCCTGATATGCTTAAAAGTGTATCTCCTGGTCTTAGCATTGCAAATAATGTAACTGTTAAGGCATGTGTTCCGGATATAAACTGATTTCTAACTATTGCATCTTCTGCACCTAATATTCTTGCAAAAATATTTTCTATTGTATCTCTTCCTATATCTCCATATCCATACCCAGTAGTAGTTCCAAAATGCATTTCTGAAACATTATATTCTTGAAATGCATTTAACACTTTCATACTGTTTATTTCACATTGTCTATTTATATTTTTAAATATATCAATTAGTTCTTCTTCTACTTCTAATGATAATTTTTCTATTTTTTCATCTATTTTAAATTTTTCGTACATTTTTATCTCCTCTAATTGTTAATTAACGGGCGGACACAGGGCCCGCCCCTACAGTTATTTTTCATTATTCATTAAAATAGAGCGCTAATGGCGCCCTATTTTTACTAATCTCTGCTTTTTCCAAATATTGATAATATTCTTATAAATATATTTATGAAGTCTAAATATAGTTCCATTGCACCATATATATGAAGTTTGCTTTGGTCTAAGTCTGGCTCATCTTGTAATTGTTTAATTTTATTCATATCGTATACTGTTAATCCAAAGAACACAAATAAAATTACCCAATCTAGTATTATATCTATTACTTCATTTCCTAAAAATAAATTTATCAAACTTACAATTAAACCAATTATCAAAGTTGCATATAATACAGTTCTCCAATTGCTAATGTCTTTATTAGTTTTATAACCATATAAAGCTAATACTCCAAATAGTCCTGCCGTTGCAAGAAAAGCATATGCTATTGATGAAATTTCAAATACTGCAAATATTACAGATAAAGATAATCCGTTAATCATTGAATATACAAAGTATAATATTCCGAACTATCACTGGTGGCAATTTTCTAAATAAAAATGTGAACAATAATACTACAACTATCTCTGCAATTAAAATTATAGGCCAACCTTCACTAGTTATTATATCTCCTAATAAATCTGTTGAATATGTGTACCACGCAACTATTGCTGTCCCTAATAATCCAAGGAACATCCAAAAGAAAGTTTTTGTTATAAGATTATTTTCTTTCATAATTTTCCTCCTTAAATTTTAATATAATTATTATATAATATATGATATAAATAATCAATATAAGTTATTTACTTTTGTTTTATTTTTTGATATTATAAATGTTGTTAATTAAAAGAGCACAAGTACATTATACGAATTGAATTTTATGGGGGAAATTTAATGGAAGGAATTTACAAAAATAGAAATAAGAAAAATAGATTATCTAAATTTGAGAGTTATTTATTATATTTTTTTATATATGCTTTTTTAGGTTGGATTGGTGAAACTTTATTTGCTATTTATAACAATGGTCATTTTGTAAAAAGAGGTTTCCTTTTTGGGCCAATTTGTCCTATCTATGGATATGGAGCACTTATTTTACTAATATTCCTTAGAAGATATCAAAAAAGTTCTATAAAATTATTCTTTGTTTCAGCTGTTATATTTTCTGCATTAGAGTATTTCGTTAGTTTTGCTATGGAAGGAGCTTTCATGGCTCATTGGTGGGATTATACAAATAGTTTCTTTAATCTAAATGGTAGAATATCTATTGCATACTCTTTTGTTTGGGGAATTGCTGCAATTTTATTTATAAATCATTTACATCCTTTTGTTAAAAAGAATCTAAATAAAAGAATTATTAAGAACATCCCTGTTTTAATACAATCACTTATTGTAAAAATTATATTTTCTATATATGCTCTTGACACAGTTTTATCTTGGATTGCACATATACCAACAAAACCAATATAAAATAATATGTACTAAAAAAACAAATAATACTAATATTTGTTTAATTTTAAAATTATTTTATTTTGCTTATTGCTAGTCCATCCCCCACTTCTAAAATTTCAGTTTCTATATTTTCATTTTCAGTTATTTCTTTTATATATTCTCTTAAATTTCTTACGGCAGTACGCTGTTTATGTTTGTTATAATCTCCCATTACATAGCCTTTATATAAAACATTATCTGCTATAATTATTCCATTTTTATTTATCATTCTCATTGCTTCTTTTAAGAAAAATGGATATTTACCTTTTGCAGCATCAATAAACACTATATCATATGTTTCATTTAAAGTTGGTAATATCTCTACTGCATCGCCTTCATAAATATTTATTTTGCCCTCTACTTCAGTTAATTTAATGTTTTCTCTTGCTTGTTTTACTCTATCTAAATCTCTTTCTATTGTATCTATTTTTCCATTTTCACTTAAAAACTCACTAAAACATATTGCAGAATATCCTACCGCAGTACCAATTTCTAATATTTTATTTGGTTTTCTTTCTTCTAATATTCTTTGTATTACTTCTAAGGTATCATCCATTATAATTGGAATGTGTTCCTCTAATGCTTTTTCCTTTATTTTTTGTAGCTCGATTTTGTTCATTTATTTTCTCCTTATTCTTGGGTATTCCTTCGAAGGGCGGGTCGTCGGGGACTCCGACCTCTACAGTGTTTGCAATATACTTTTAAATATAGGGCGCTTTTCATGCGCCCTACAATTATTCATTACTAACTATTCGTTCTTCACTATTCACTGTTGCACGAATGTGCAACACCTATTATCTTCTTGCCATTCTTTCTCTTGTTTTTGTATCTAATATTTTCTTTCTTAATCTAATATTTTTTGGTGTTACTTCAACTAATTCATCATCATTTATAAATTCTATTGCTTTTTCTAATGAGAATTGTAATGGTGGTACTAAACGTAGTGCATCATCTGATCCTGAAGCTCTTGTGTTTGTTAAGTGCTTTTCTTTACATACATTTATTGCTAAATCTTCTGATCTTGAATTTAATCCAACTATCATACCTTCATAAACATCTACACCAGGTCCTATCAATAATTCACCTTTGTCTTGCGCATTATATAAACCATATGTTACAGATGTTCCTTTTTCAAATGCAACTATTGTTCCTCTTGTTCTTGAAGATATCTCGCCTTTAAATTCTTCATATCCATCAAACACACTATTCATAGTTCCATTACCTTTTGTATCTGTCATAAATTCTGTTCTATAACCAATTAGTCCTCTTGCTGGAATTCTAAATTCTACCTTTGTATGTCCGTCTCCAGTAGGCTCCATGTTAAGCATTTCGCCTTTTCTCTTTCCTAATTTCTCAATTACATTTCCTAGGAATTCTTCTGGAACACTTACAACTAATCTTTCCATTGGCTCTAATTTTTTTCCATCTTCTTCTTTAAATATAACCTTTGGTCTAGATACCAATAATTCAAATCCTTCTCTTCTCATTGTTTCTATCAATACAGATAAATGTAATTCTCCACGACCTGAAACTTCAAAGCTCTCTGCTCTATCTGTTTCTTTTACTCTTAAACTAACATTTCTATCTAATTCTTTAAATAATCTATCTCTTAAATGTCTTGATGTAACAAATTGCCCTTCTTGTCCTGCAAAAGGTCCATCATTTACACTAAATGTCATTGATACTGTAGGTTCATCTATATCTACGAAATCTATTTTTTCTGGATTATTTATGTCGCAAATTGTATCTCCTATGTTTATGTCTGGAACGCCTGCAAGTTCTACTATATCTCCTGCTTTTGCCTCTTCAACTTCTACTTTTTTTAGCCCAACATAAGTATATAATTTTGTTATTTTTGAATTTTCTGTTTTGTCTTTTTTACATACTGCTATTGACATTCCATTTTGTATTATTCCTCTTTCAATTCTTCCAACCGCAATTCTTCCAACATATTCATCATAATCTATATTTGATACTAACATTTGCATTGGTCCATCTTGGTCACACTTTGGTGGCTCTATTGTACTTACTATTGTTTCAAATAAACATTTTAAATCTACTGCTTCATCTTCTAAATTTAATTTTGCAACACCTTGCTTTCCTGAAGCATATACAACAGGGAAATCTAATTGATCATCGTTTGCACCCAATTCTATAAATAACTCTAGAACTTCATCTATTACTTTTAAAGGTCTTGCACCTGGTCTATCTATTTTATTTATTACAACTATTGGTTTTAAATTTAAGCCTAAGGATTTCTTCAATACTTCTCTTGTTTGAGGCATTGCTCCTTCAAAAGCATCAACTAATAGTACAACACCATCAACCATTTTTAATACTCTTTCTACTTCTCCCCCAAAATCAGCATGTCCTGGTGTATCTACTATATTTATTTTTATATCTCCATACATTACAGATGTATTTTTGGCAAGTATTGTAATTCCTCTTTCTCTTTCTAAGTCGTTTGAGTCCATTACTCTTTCTTCTACTTGTTCGTTTTCTCTAAATGTTCCGCTTTGTCTTAATAAAGCATCTACTAATGTGGTTTTTCCGTGGTCAACGTGTGCTATTATTGCTACATTTCTAATATTTTTGTTATTCATATTCTTTTACCCCTTTTTGGATGAGCTTTTGCTCGCCCCTACGTTTCTAATGTTTAATGATGAGGGGTTGCCCTCATCATTAACAGCAATTATATATTATATATCAAATACATTATTTTGTCAAACTAATTATTGTATTCATTAGTTCATCCGTTAACTTATCTATTTCTTCTTTATCTTGTTGATTTATTTTACTTTTATCATAATATATTGGCTCTCCATAAGTCATTGTAACTTTTCTAAATAATTTGTAATCTCCCTTTATTCCTGCTGGTACTATTGGTGCTCCTGATTTGATTGCCATAAGTACTGCCCCATTTTTTACTTTTTCTCCTTTAGCCATTCCATTTCTTGTTCCTTCTGGAAATACTCCTAATATCTCTCCATTTTTTAGGATTTTTAAAGATTGTTTAACTGCTTCTATATCTTTTCCATCTCTTTCAACTAAAAAAGCTCCAAACGTTTTACAAAGCCAACCCATTATCGGATTTTTTAACAAATCTTTTTTTGCTATCATATTTACATGTCTTTTATTAAATGCAACCAACATTGGTGGATCGAAATAACTTTTATGATTTGAACAAATTATACAAGCCCCTTCTTTTGGGATGTTTTCTTTTCCTATCATTTTTATTCTAAAAGATATTTTCATAAACCATCTAACAACTGCTTTAACTATTTTTCTTTTCATAATAAATCCTTTCTACGGAACGACGAGGGCGTCGTTCCCTACATGTTTTTCATTTTTTCTTCTATTATTTTTGATAATTTTTCTACTGATTGTTCAATTTCAAAACCTGTTGTGTCTACAACAATGCTGTTCTTTGCAATTTCTAATGAACCTATTTCTTTGTGCATATCGTTTTCATCACGTAATTTTATATTTTCTAAAACCTCTTCATAAGACATATTGATGCCTTTTTGTTGATTTTCTTCATATCTTCTTCTTGCTCTTTCTTCTAATGAGGCTTTTAGGTATATTTTTATATCTGCATTAGGAAATACATATGTACAAATATCTCTTCCCTCCATTATTACATTTTTACCTTCCGCTAATTTCCTTTGTAACTTCACCATAATTAAACGAACTTCTTTTATTGAAGACACTTGAGAAACAATAGCTGTAACTTCTTTTGATCTTATATCTTTTGTTATATCTTTCCCATTTAGAAAAACTTTGTCTACATTTTCCTCATTTTCTATTTGTATATCAATATTTTTTGCAAGTTCAATTATTTTTTCTTTTTCATCTAGTTTAATATTATTATCTAATACAGCTTTAGCAACTGCTCTATATGTTATTCCTGTATCTATATGTATTAAATTAAATTTCTTTGCTAGTATTTTGGTCATTGTTCCTTTTCCGCTTCCTGCTGGTCCATCTATTCCTATAATAAAAGACATATATATCTCTCCTTTTTTCGTTTGCAATTATATCATATAAATATTAAAAAGTATAGAAAACATAAAAAAATTGTCCCAACAAATTACTTTGCTAGGACAACGCGCTGAAAATTATCAGCGATTTAAGGAGCAGGTTTTGTCGCACCCTTGACAATTTTCCCTGCTAGGCTTTAACAAAGGATACAATGGACAGTCTTTGGGTCTTAAAGCATGACACTTTAATGTACATCCATCGCACTTTTCAGCACTAGGTTTTTCCCATCCTGCAAGCGGGCACTCTCCAGGAACTCCCTGTGATGACCGTTCTCTGATTTGCCGTTGTTCTTTGCGAGCCTGTTTTGTTCGCCAATCATCTTTTGCTTCCCATGAAGCGTAGTACTGCTTCTTTGCCTGTTTTGCCTTATTAGCCGGAGAATTTGCCTTTTCCTGTTTCCGTTGAGCTCTTTTCTTCTTCGACATATGATTCAGCCTCCTTATGAAATTTATGTTAACATTATATCACAAGATTTCTTCTTTTGCAACACTACTCAGGCGACCAATAGTAGCACCCACAATTAAAAAAATGGTCGCATGATACGCAACCATTTTCATATATTTTATGCTGTTTTATCATCTTTCTTCTCTGTTGAAGATAGTTTCTTCTTTTTTATTGTGTCTTTTGGTTTTTTGTTTTCGTTTATTGTTAGTTTTGGTCCTTCTGTTCCTTCAACAGTTTCCCTTGTTATTGTACATTTTTCTATTTTGCTATTTCCTGGTATTTCGAACATTATATCTCTCATTGTGTCCTCAATTATTGATCTTAATCCTCTAGCTCCTGTATTTCTTTCTATTGCTTTTTCAACAATTAACTCTAATGCGCCTTGTTCAAATTCTAGTTCAACATCATCTAGTTCAAATAATTTCTTATACTGCTTTATTAAAGCATTTTTTGGTTTTGTTACTATTTCTATTAAAGCATTTTTGTCTAATTCTTCTAATGTTGCTATTATTGGTAATCTACCAATAAATTCTGGTATCATACCAAACTTTAATAAATCTTGTGGTAACATATCTGCAAGTATTTTATATTTATCTATATCTTTCTTGCTTTCTATTGAAGCACCAAATCCAATTGATTTTTTACCTGTTCTATTTTTTATTATAGTATCTAATCCTTCAAAAGCTCCACCACAAATAAATAAGATATTGCTAGTATTTATTTGTAAGAAATCTTGATGTGGATGTTTTCTTCCTCCTTGTGGCGGAACTGATGCAACTGTTCCCTCTATTATTTTAAGTAATGCTTGTTGTACTCCCTCACCACTAACATCTCTTGTTATTGATGGATTTTCAGATTTTCTTGATATTTTATCTATTTCATCTATATATATAATACCTTTTTCTGCTTTTTCTATATCATTATCAGCTGCTTGAATAAGTTTTAGTAAAATGTTTTCAACATCTTCGCCAACATAACCTGCTTCTGTAAGTGTTGTTGCATCTGCAATAGCAAAAGGTACATTTAATATTCTTGCTAATGTTTTTGCAAGTTCTGTTTTTCCACAGCCTGTAGGTCCAATAAGTAATACATTGCTCTTTTGAATTTCAACATCATCTGATATAGCTTCTTCATTATTTATTCTTTTATAATGATTATATACAGCTACTGATAATGTTTTTTTAGCATTTTCTTGACCTATAACATATTCATCTAATATCTTTTTTATTTCTGCTGGTGTTGGTATTTTTTCCTTTTTCACATCTTCATACTCAACATCTTCAAAAGTTTCATTTTCTAATATGCTATTACATACTTCAATACATTCATCACATATATATACACTTGGTCCTGCAACTATTCTTTTAACTAATTCTTGACTTTTACCGCAAAAAGAACATCTTATACCTTGAGAAATTTCTTTTTTGTTTGCCATTAAATTAACATTCCTTTCTTTATTTTTCTTTTGAATTATGCTCTTTTGTCCATTATTCCATCAATTAGTCCATATTCTAGTGCTTGCTGTGCTGTCATAAAGTTATCTCTTTCTGTATCTTTTTCTATTTGTTCTAATGGTTTTCCTGTTCTTTCACTTAAAATCTTATTTAATTTTTCTCTAGTTCTTACCATATGCTCAGCGTGAATTTTTATTTCTGTTGTTTGACCTGTAATTCCTCCTCCACCGATTAGTGGTTGGTGTATCATTATTTCAGCGTTTGGTGTAGCAAATCTTTTTCCCTTTTCTCCTGCTGATAATAAAAATGCTCCCATACTAGCTGCCATACCTACACATATTGTAGATACTGGGCATTTTATATAATTCATTGTATCATATATTGCCATTCCATCTGTAATAGATCCACCTGGGCTATTTATATAAAAATGAATTTCTTTGTCTGGGTCTTCAGACTCTAAGAATAACATTTGTGCAACTACTAAACTAGCTGTTGCTTGATTTACATCTTCACTTAAGAATATAATTCTGTCCTTTAATAATCTAGAGAATATATCATAAGATCTTTCTCCTCTACTTGTTTGTTCAATTACATAAGGTACTAAACTATTGTTTATCATTGGTTCTTTCCTCCTTTTTAGGTATTCCTTTTGGGTACGGGCGGCGTGATTCGTCCGCCCCTACAATTAATTATTCATTTGGTGTGAGCACGTTGCCCATACATTATGCTTTTTTGGCTTTTTTGAATTTGGAATTGTCTACTAAAAATGCTATTGTTTTATCTACTTTAGTATTTTGTTTTATGTAATTTCTTAATTGCTCATTTCCTTTTATTTCATCTTCGTTTTTACCATATTTTTCTGCCATTTCTTTTATTTTTTCGTCTATATCAGATTCTTCTACTTCTATATTTTCTGCAATTGCTACTGCATCTAATACTAATCTTTGTTTAACTGTTGTTTCAGCTTGTGGTTTGTATTCATTTTTAAATTCTTCCATTGTTTTTCCCATCATAGCTAAATATTGATCTAATGTTGCACCTTGATAACTTAATCTGTTTTCTACATCATGTATGTTATTTTCTATTTCTGTATCTATCATTCCTGATGGAATATCAATTTCAGTATTTTCTGCAACAGCTTTTATAACTGCATCTTCTGTTTCGTATTTTGCTCTTGTTTCATTTTCTTTTTCTAATTTTGATTTTATATCTGCTTTTAATTCTGCCAATGTATCAAATTCACTTACATCTTTTGCAAGTTCATCATCTATTGTTGGCATTTCTTTTTTCTTTATTTCATGTAATTTTACTTTAAATGTTGCATCTTTTCCTGCTAATTCTTCTGAAAAATATTTTTCTGGGAATTTAACATTTACATCTTTTTCTTCATCAATTTTCATTCCTATAATTTGATCTTCAAATCCTGGAATAAAAGTATTGCTTCCTATTGTTAATTCGTGTCCTTCAGCTTTTCCACCTTCAAATGCTTTACCATCAACAAATCCTTCAAAATCTATTACTGTGATATCTCCACTTTCAACTGGTCTATCTTCTACTGTAACTAATCTTGCATTTTTCTCTGCCATATGTCCTAATTCATGTTCAACATCTTCGTCAGATACATTATACTCAACTTTTTCTACTTCTATACCTTTATATTTACCAAGTTTTACCTCTGGTTTTGTTTGAACAATTGCTGTAAATATTAAGTCTTTTCCTTTTTCCATTTGTACTATATCTATTTGTGGTTTACTAACAACCTCTAAATTATTTTCTTTCACTTCTTTATCAAATATTTCTGGTACTACTTCATTAAAGGCATCTTCATAAAATATTTCATTTCCATAGTATTTCTCTACAATATTCATTGGTGCTTTACCTTTTCTAAATCCTGGTATATTAAAGTATTTAGCATTTTTGTTGTAAACTGTTTTTATTGCATTATCAAAAAGTTCTGCCTCTATGCTAAATTCTAATTTTACTTCATTTTTTTGTTCTGTTTTTTCAATCTTTAAACTCATTTAATTTTCTTCCCTTCTTTAATTTATTGCTAAAAAGCTTTTATTGTGAACCACAACAAGGTTCTGGGGACCTCACCCACAGGCTCTGCCTATGATGGTGGGTCAAGTTATTATATTATATCACATTATGTATATTTTGCAACACCCTTTTACCATTTTAAGTTAAATTTTTGCTATTTTTCTAATTTTATTGTATAATTAAATTATTACATTTAGAAAGGAGTTTTTTCTTATGACAGTACAAGACATGCGGAATGAGGTAGAAAGACTTCACGAGGCAATTGCGAAAAAGAGTGCACATATATATTCACTCTGCATGCACTCCTCTTCGAGGGACCACAAGGCTGAATTAGAAAAGCTTATGGCAGAGCGAGCGGATTTAAGCGAAGAACTTGCGTGCCTTCAATCCAACATTTCTTCTCATCTCTAACTGCATTGTGCATTCCTCACGAAAGCAAGAAGCTTAGATTTTTACTTAAATCTGAGCTTTTTGCTTTTATGATTAAATTTAATCATAAAATAGAACAAGAAGAAAATACTCTTGCCATTTTTTAATCAAACTTTGCTATTTTCTAGAATTTATTATATAATTCAATTATCAAATTTGAAAGGATGTGTTTTTAGTGAATGAAGCAACACGGAAGCATATTGAAAATCTCGAGAGAGCAAAAGAAAACATCAAGCAACTAATGGAAGAAGCTCACTCGCGATTATATCATGATAATCTATTTAACCTTCCGGGGTTAGCTATCTACTCAGGGGATTTTCCTATGTATGAATTGCGAAGGAAATTCCTCAATCAACAACTTTGTGACATTCAGGCTCAAATCGATAAATTGAAGAGCACTGAGTAAACCTCGTCACACATCCCTTAGCAAACAAACATCAGATTTTGAATTAAATCTGGTGTTTTGTTTTGCAACTGAATTTTGTATAAATTGATTTATTTTGATTAAAATAAGCACTAGGGAGAGTTTTTACTATGAATCAAATTTTATTTTCAAAATTTAATCAAGAAATAGAAAGAGAAGAAAATAAGAAAAAAAAGAAAATTCTTATTTTTTTTAAATATCAATTCACAATATCTATCTTAATTATTATAGCTTGCTCCGCATATTATTTATATAACTTATATACTACAAAGAAAAAAGAAAGTCTATCTAGGCAATTGCTTTCTAATTATAACATTAACTTACTTTATTCTAGCAATTCTAACTATGAAACAAATGTCGTTGAAACTCAGGATGAAGAGCCTTTTATTATTGGGCTAATTGAAATTAAAAAGTTGAAAATTATATATCCTATTTTATCTGATGTAAGTGATGATTTACTGAAAATTGCAGCTTGTCGTTTTTATGGTCCAATGCCTAATGAAATAGGAAACCTTTGTATTGCAGCACATAATTATCACGATTATCGTTTCTTTAGCAGAATCAATTTATTAGAAACGGAGGATTTAATAACCATTTATGATGCATCTGGCAATCCTTTAGAATACAAAGTAACAAAAAAATACACCATTGATGCCTATGACAATAGTTGTATAAATCAAGACACCAATGGTGAAAAACAAATAACACTTCTTACTTGTAATAATGTAGCTGGTTCTAGAACAGTTGTTAAAGCAACTGCTATAAGTTAAAGTATTTTTATCATTTCTTCTATATTTTTTCCAGCAACCTTTGGAATATTTATTATTTCAAAGGTTGATATTTTATCTCCAAATTGAATTTGAACTTTATCTCCTATTTTAACTTCATAACTTGGTTTTACAACCTTTCCATTAACCATAACACGACCTGCATCTGCAACATCATTTGCAACTGTCCTTCTTTTTATAACTCTACTTACTTTTAAAAATTTATCAAGCCTCATAAAAATTCCTTTCATAATAATTAGGACGTGCAATGCACGCCCCTACGGTATAAAACATATTATTTATTGTAGGGGCGACCATTGGTCGTCCGTATATACAATATTTTCCTAAAAACTTAACCCATATAATTTCATTAAGTAACTATTTAAATCAAAAGCCTCTTGTCTTACAGGATTTCCATAATTTACTCCAAAAGTGTCTACTGTCATTTTCGTTATTACTGGGTATTGTGATATATCTAGTTCCTCACTTGTAGTTGTACTACTTTCTTCTTTTTCTTGAATAGCTTCTACTTTTGCTACTTTATCTATAATTTCCATTCCATTATCAAGAACTTTTCCAAATGCAGCATAATTTCCATTTAAATTTGTATTATCATCTAGCATTATAAAGAATTGTGAAAATGCTGAGTTATATCCTTCTTTTGTTAATCCAAGATTGCTATAATCTGTTCTTGCCATTGATATAACTCCTCTAGAATGTCTTAATGTATTCTTTTTATAGCCATTTTCTAAGAATTCTCCTTGTATTGTTTCTTCAGTTTCTCCTCTTCCTGTTCCTTCTTTATCTCCACCTTGTACCATAAATCCTTCTACTGCTCTATGAAATGTTAATCCATCATAATAATGATTTTCTATCAAATTTATAAAATTAGCCACTGTATTTGGTGCCATATCTGGGTACAATTCTATTTTTACTTCTCCAAAATCTTTTATTTCCATTGTTACTATTGGATTTTTTATAGTTTTTGTTGCATGTACGACATTACTTGCTATTGTATAACCTATTAAAGCTAAAATAATTACCATTACTATTATTAAACCTATGTTCTTCTTATTCATAAAAATTCTCTCCTTTGTAAAATGCTTATTGTCACCGTATTTTATTTGGGTCGTCGGGGACGCCGACCCCTACAGTATATAATATAAATTTCCTTTATATTATATATTATAACATTAAATTGTCAAATATAAATTGTTCTTGCATTCTTTTTAAAGATTGCTTTATTGTTCTTGCTCTTACCTCTCCAATCCCTTCTACATCATCTAACTTATCAATATCAGCTGCTAAAATATGTTGGAAAGATTTAAAAGATTTTACTAGATTTATTACTATATTATTTGGCATTCTTGGTATTTTATTTAATATTCTATAACCTTTTGGATATACTGCCACATCCTCATAACTATCAAATATTTCATAACCTAATAATTTTGCAATTTCTGATGCTTCTAAAAATTCATCTCTATGTGTATTTGTAATAGCCTCCATTACTTTTTCAGGTGGTCTCTTTTTGCCTGGAGCAATATAATCTTTTATCATTAACAACTCTTCTTGTTCTAATCCCCCAACAAGTTCTTCTAACTGCATTTTTATAAGCAGACCATCTTCACCAAGTTCATATATAAATTTCTTTATTTTATCTGCAATTTTCATAACCATTTCTATTCTTTGAATACAAGTGATTACATTATCTAGCGTTACAATATCATTAAATTCATATTCATTTAACATTCCCATTTTTGTATCTAATACTTTTTTATATCTTTCAAGTGTTTGAACAGCTTGATTTGCTTCTGTTATTATTTTAGATGTTTCATCCATTGTATATCTAAAATTTCCTTGAAATACCGTAATTATACTTCTTCTTTGAGATATACTTATAACTATTTCTCCTGTTTGTTTTGCGGTACGTTCTGCAGTTCTATGTCTTGTTCCAGTTTCTTTTGTTGGAATATTTGGCGATGGTATTATTTGAGCATTTGCATATAATATTTTTTTTAAATCTTTACTTAAAACTATCGCTCCATCCATTTTTGCAAGTTCATATAACCTTGATGGTGTATATTCTTCGTTAATGAAAAATCCCCCATCAACTAAGTCTAATACTTCTTTTGAATCTCCGATTACTATTAGTGCTCCTGTTTTTGATTTCAAAATATTATCCAAACCTTTTCTTATATCTGTTCCAGGTGCAATCAATTTTAAAATTTCTATTAAAGTATCATCTTTATTTACATTTTCTGCCACAAAATTCCCTACTTTCATAAAATCAATTATCTTCAAACTAATCCTAAGTGTTTCATTGCTTCTCGTATATTTTTCACACCTATTATATCTAATTTATAATTATCTTTCAATAGTTTTTTGTTACTTTCTGGAATTATGCAAACTTTAAATCCAAGTTTTTCAGATTCTTTTAATCTTTTTTCTATTAGATTAACAGCTCTCACCTCTCCCGTTAGCCCAACTTCACCTATCGCTACTACATCTTTTGGAATACTAACATTTTTAAAACTAGATGCTGTTGCAAGCACTATTCCTAAGTCTAGTGCAGGTTCGTTTACTTTTATTCCACCAACTAAATTTAAATACACGTCTTGATTTCCTAACATTAGTCCACTTCTCTTTTCTAAAACTGCCACTAATAAAGTTAATCTATTATAATCTATTCCATTAGCATTTCTTCTAGGTATTCCAAACACACTTTGAGATGTTAAAGCTTGCAATTCTATAAGTAAAGGCCTTGTTCCCTCCATACTCGCAACTATAATAGAACCTGATATTTTTTCTTCTCTATCAGATATTAGTATTGATGATGGATTTTTAATTTCAACCATTCCTTCATTTTGCATCTCAAACATTCCTATTTCGTTTGTAGAACCAAATCTATTTTTTACTCCTCTTAATATTCTATATGAAAAATACCTTTCTCCTTCTAAGTAAAGCACTGTATCTACCATATGTTCTAATACTCTAGGTCCTGCTATATTTCCATCTTTAGTAACATGCCCTATTATAATTGTTGTAATATTGGCTTGTTTACAAATTTTCATTACTCTTGCTGTTATCTCTCTTACTTGGCTAACGCTTCCAGCAGCACTTGTAACATCTTCTGAATACATTGTTTGAATCGAATCTATTATAACTAGTTTTGGATTTATATTATTTATTGCATTTTCTATAATATCAATATTTGTCTCTCCTAAAAAAAGTAAACTGTCATTATTTATTCCTAGTCTATCTGCTCTAATTTTTATTTGTTCTGCAGACTCTTCTCCTGATATATATAAAACTCTTCCATCTGCTTTTAATTTATCACATATTTGCAGTATTAGAGTAGATTTTCCGTATTCCTGGCTCTCCACCGAAGTAGTACTAATGATCCTGTTACAAATCCTCCCCCAAGAACTCTATCTAATTCTTCAAAATTAGTTTTCATTCTTGTAGTTTCTTTTTTTTCTACATCTTTTAAAAGAGTAGGTGTAACATTTCTTATTGGTGCAGATTTTGAATCTGTGCTCTTTACTACTTTTTCTTCAACAAATGTGCTCCAAGAATTACAACTTGGACATTTACCTAGCCATTTTGCAGATTCATAACCACATTCATTACATACAAATACTGTTTTTACTTTCGCCATATTGCCTCCAAACAATTATTTTTATATATAAATAATATTGGACACAGTTGTGTCACATATAACAGGTATTCCCACAAGCGGTACCCCTACATATATAATTTTTTTAACACAATTACAAATAGCGCATGTGCCCAACCTAATCCAATTACCCAAGCGGGACTCATAGTTTGATTGTTTATTTGCTCCGCTATAAATCCCATTTCAGTTGCAGAATTTACTACATAATTAAAACATTCCTTTGCCTTTTTCTTATCTCCCGCTTCTATATAATAATTTGCAAGCCAAAGATTTGCTATTGTCCAAGGGTTTCCTCCCATATAGTTATCGTTTTCATATCTTAAATACCCACCTGTATATGTTCTTAATGTCATATTTATTCTCTCGATTGTATTTAACACTTTTTTCTCCTTAGGCTCAAACACTTTAAATGGCGTTACTGTACCTAATAAACTTATATCTATCTTTCCATCTTTATTTCTTATTAGTGTTTTTTTGTCATTATCATAAAAATTCTTTAATATGTAACCTTTTAATTCTCTTAGTAGTTTTTCTATTTCTATCGTTCTTTTTTCTATTTGCTCCAATTTTATTCTATTTTCTTTATATTCTGGCTTAATTATTTCGTATATTTTTATAAAAGCTTCAAATGCTGCAAATATTGTTGCTAATGAATATGTATGTACTCCTTCGTTTTCTTCCCATAAATCGTAACTTAAATAATCCTCGTCAATTCCTTCCAGCACATTATTTACATATTTTTCTAAGTAATGAACTGCCTTTTCACACATCTTTAAATTATCTTTTAAAAATTTAACCTCTTCTGTTTTTAAATAATGATTATACACTCCATATACAACAGCTGCAGTTTCATCTATTTGGTAACCCCAACAAGGCGCTAATGTTCCATCAGTGTAAAAACGCTGTTCCCATCTACCACTTTTGCTTTGTGTATTTTTACAAAAACTTTTATAAAACTTCTCAGTTTCTTTTTTCATATTTAGTAAATCCATTGCTTCTGTTATAAATATTGCATCTCTTGGCCAACAATATGAATATCTACCACAATTTGTTCTATCTTCATCAACTTCAACTGCTGCGGATATTCCTCCTGTTTGATTATTTGTCAATAATGCATATAATAGAATAGTTCTTTTATATATTCTTTGTATTTTAATATTTTTTTCTGTTATAGGTAAATCTAATTTTAATCCATCATGATCTTTTACATATTTTCTCCAGAATCTTCTTGCTTGTTCTTCTTCCTTCTCTAAGTCTAATTTCTTTATTCTTGATGTATTAGTTGAAATCAAAGATTTATTTTTTGCATCTTCTATATAAATAAATAAATCAATTTCTTTTTCTTCTCCTGGTTTTAGTGTTCCCAAATTATAACTAATACTTGAGTCTTGTGACATTCCAATATAATCTTTTCCGCAAACTACACCATCTTGTATGTTTGCATCTGAATTATTTATTTGTGTAGTTGATATCGCATTTTTAGAAAAAACTGCCAATGTATAATCATGCATATATTGCAATAATAAGTTATCTTTCTTGTAACCACTTACTTGATTATTATTATCTGTTAATAGCTTAGAATGAACTAAAAAGTTTAAATCTAAATTTATTGTATTTTCATTTTTGAATCTATATCTCTTTATTAAAACATTCTCTTTTACCGCACAGAAATCTGTTTGCATTAGTCTTAATCTAAAATATGTATTAAAAATTTCTGTTTTTAATATATTTGTATCTTCTACATAATATTGACTATATAAATTATTTACATCTTTATGCGTATATATGATGTTTGAATCATTTACTTTTATACCCACATTAAAAAAATTTATAAATTGTTTATAGTCTATTGTAGGATAATATAGTCTTAATAACTCCCCATTTTTTGAGTAACTAGCACTTATTGTTCCATTTCCTATTACTGCATCATTAAAATATTTATTCATATATATATTTCTCCTTTGTTTTATTACGGAACGACGTTGGTCTCGTTCCCTACAATATTTATTCTATTATATCTACAATTTGTTGTTCTAATTGTTTTATTTTATTGCTTAATTTAGCTATTTCTTCATCTTGCGCATTTTCTGTTAGTTTTTCTTCTTTTATAATAGACTCCATATCTTCTATTTCTTCTTTTAAAGTTTCTAATCTTTCAATTATCTCTAATCTTACATATTTATATTTGTCTTTTACATCTATTTTTGATACTAAATCAATTGTTTCATCTAAATTATAAGTCTCACCTAAACTTGGAATTGTTACTGGAATATTCGTTTTTTCCAATATTTTATCTCTTAAAGCAATTTGGCCATCTGGTTCTCCATGTACTAAAAAGATATGTTTTGGCTTTTGAATAAATGAATATATAAAATTCATTAGCCATTCTTGGTCTGCATGTCCTGAATAGCCTTCAATATATTCAATTCTTGCATTTACAGCAATTTCTTCTCCAAATATTTTTACCTTTTTTGCTCCCTCAACTATGCTTCTTCCTAATGTTCCTGGTGCTTGATAACCAACAAATAATATTGTACTATTTGGGTTCCACAAATTGTGTTTCAAGTGATGTTTTATTCTCCCTACTTCACACATTCCACTTGCAGAAATTATTATAGATGATTCATCACTTTCATTTAACGCTTTTGATTCTTCTGCAGTTCTGGTAAACTTTAATCCTGGGAATTCCAAAGGATTATTTCCGCTTTCAATCCTTTTTCTTACTTCAGTTTCGAATAAATCCATATTCTCTCTAAAAACTTCTGTTGCAGATATTGCAAGTGGGCTATCAACATATACTGGTGCTTTCATCAATTTATTGTATTGTCTATAAAATTCTTCTGTTTGCCCTTCTGTATCCTTCAATTTATCTAATTCAAATAATATTTCTTGTGTTCTTCCAACTGCAAAAGATGGTATTACAACTGTTCCACCCTTGTCCAATGTTTCTGAAACAATCTGCAAGAATAGTGATGCTTTATCATCATTTCTTAAATGTAACCTTCCCCCATAAGTTGATTCCATTACTAAAAAATCTGTATCATCTATCATTGTTGGAGAATCCAAAAGTGGTATATCATTATTTCCAATATCACCTGTAAAAACAGTTTTCTTTTGTTTACCATTTTCTGTTATCCAAACCTCTATTATTGCAGAACCTAACATATGCCCTGCATCATTAAATCTTACTTTTATATTTTCATCTATATCAATTATCTCATCATATTTTATAGGTACAAATAATTCCATACATTTTTCTGCATCTTCGGCTGTATATAATGGCTCTAATTCCTCTTTTCCTTCTCTTAACCTTTTTCTGTTTTTCCACTCAATTTCAACTTCTTGTATATGTCCACTATCTGGAAGCATTATAGAACATAGATCGCAAGTTGCCTTTGTTGCAATTACTCTTTTTCTATAACCTTCTTTATATAATTTAGGTATTCTTCCAGAATGGTCAATATGTGCATGCGTAAGTAGCATAAAATCTATGTCTTCTATATTAAAAGCAAATTCAGCTTCATTTTGCATTTCTTCCTTTGCTTGTCCCTGATACATTCCGACAATCAACTAAAAATTTTTTTCCTGCTCCTTCTACTAAAAAGTTAGATCCTGTTACAGTTTTAGCAGCACCTAAAAACGTTATATTCATATGTACCTCCTTCAAATCTCGAAGAGATTTGTACTCTTCACCATTCATTATTAACTATTCATTATCGGACGACCAATGGTCGCCCTTACATTTACGGGTCGTCGAGGACGCCGACCCCTACGTCATTTCACAAATAATCTGAATTTTTTATTCATTCTTGCAATCAATCCCTCTATTGTGTTGTATTCTATAATTTTTTCTATATTTTCCTCATCAAATATTTGTAATGTTATTTGATAATTTTCTGCTTTAAATAGCAATTCTATATTTTCTAGTTCTATAATATTCGTATCTAAAATTTTTCTTACAACATCATTATTTACTTTTTCATTTATACTAATTGGATTTATTATATTCATTTTATATGCCATATTATATATCATCTCTTCTACTTTATATATTAGTTTACGCAATTCTTTTACGTCTTTTATTTGAACATCTTTATATGGCAAATATTTATAATATCTAAGTTGATATATTATACTCATTACATCTTTTCGAGTTTGAGCTTGTTTTATCTTTTCTTGCATTCCTTTTATGAATTTTTCTTGCAACAATAAAATATTTTCATATAAGTCTTCTTTATCATCTAATACTTCTAAAATTTCTAATATTTCTATTATTTGATTTCTTTCTTTTGTATATGTTTGCGGTAACAATTTTTCACTTAATTTTTGTATATCACATACTATTTGCTTTTTTTCTTCTTGTATTCTATCTTCAAAATTGCTTATGCTAAGTATTTTTTTCTCTTCTGGTAAGGTCTTATTTGCTTTTATAAATTCTTTTTTTAATATATTTATATCTATTAAACAACTATCTATCATTTTTAGTCTTTTTTCTAAATTATTTTTTTTAGATATAATCTTTTTAAAATAGTTCGTTTTATCTTCTAATTCTCTTAATTTATTTTCATTTTCTTTTCTTTCTGTTTCAAATTTTTCCTTTTGATTTTTATGTTTATTTAAATACAATCTTACTGCTATTTTACACAATAATATGAAAAAGACTTGAGCATCTTCCTTTTTGCATGTTTTACTTAGAATTTCTTTTAATTGTTCTTCATCTTCGAAATCTCCAGAATAAAGCATTTGTATGTTTTGAAAGACTAAATTATGTTCTATGCTTTCTATTTGATTTTTTTCTATATTCCATGCCCATCCATCAAAATCTCTTATTACTTCTTTTTTGCTTATATTTTTACCAGTATTTAGTAATTCTTCTAATACACATTTTAGTATACTATTTTTAAATTTATATTCCTTATCTGTCAATTTAAAAATTGCATATAATAATGCTTGTTCATTATATATTGATATAATTTCTTTCTTTTCTTTATTTACAATACATTTTTCTGGATTCTTTAAAAGTTTTTCATACTTTTCATCTAATGGTTTCACAAGCTCTAGTCTTTGGCAATTATTTTTTAAAGTTTCGATTATTTCTTCTACAAAATCATTTTGAGTTTTATTTAAGTTTTTTACTAACGAAAAATCACTATATGCCGCTTCAATTTTATATAACATAGAAAGAAGGAAGTTTTTTGTATCACTTGAGAACTCTTTTGTTTCTAGTATTTCTTCTAAATAGTTGTTGTAATCTTTTATATTAAGTTTTTCAAATATATCTTCCTTCTTTGTCATTTGCTATTCCTTTCTTTGGTATATAAATTTATCAAGGGCACAGCGGTGTAATAACCCAAGTGGTATTCCCACAAGCGGTGCCCCTACATTTATTCATTTGCATTGTCTGTCTGTTCAGTTGGTTGAGCTGTTGGTTGGGGTTCAACTGGTTTTGCCATTTTTAATTCTGCCAAAATTTCTTTACTCCATAAAACTTCTCTTGGCTTACTTCCTTGATAACCTGATATTACTCCTCTTTGTTCCATTTGATCCATTATTCTTCCAGCTCTTGCATAGCCAACCTTAAATCTTCTTTGTATAAAAGATGTTGAAGCTTGTCTTGTTTCTACTACTAAATCAATAGCTTCAGTTAAAAATGGATCTGTATCATCATCTTCATCAGCCTCATCTATTTCTTTATCTGTACTATTATTTTTCTCAATTTTTTCTAAAATATCATCACTATATGTAACTTCTCCATTAGATTTCAAAAATTCTACAATGCTTTCTACTTCTTTGTCTGATATGAAAGCTCCTTGTATTCTTGTAGGCTTTGATGCCCCTGATGGATAAAATAACATATCTCCTTTTCCTAATAGTTTTTCTGCTCCAACAGAATCTAATATTGTTCTTGAATCCACTTGTGAAGAAACCGCAAATGCTATTCTTGATGGAATATTTGCTTTTATTATACCTGTTATTACATCAACAGATGGTCTTTGAGTTGCAATTACCAAGTGCATTCCTGCTGCTCTCGCCATTTGAGCTAATCTACAAATCGCATCTTCTACATCTTTTGCTGCAACCATCATTAAATCCGCTAACTCATCTATTATTATTACTATTTGTGGTAATTTTTCTCCGCCACCCTCTTTTTCTAATGCTTCATTATAGCCTTTTATGTCTCTAACATTTTTATCTGCAAATAATTTGTATCTATTAACCATTTCTTGAACTGCCCAAGCAAGTGCTCCCGCAGCCTTTTTAGGGTCTGTTACAACTGGTATCAAAAGGTGTGGTATTCCATTATATACAGACAATTCAACTACCTTAGGATCAACCATAACAAGTTTTACTTCACTTGGTTTTGCTTTATATATAATACTTGTTATCAATGTGTTTATACACACACTCTTACCAGATCCAGTAGAACCAGCTATTAGCACGTGTGGCATTTTTGCAATATCTGTAACAATTTCATCTCCGCTTACATCTTTACCTAGTGCAAATGCTAGTTTTGATTTTTCATCTTTAAATTTATCTGTATCAATTATCTCTCTTAAATGTACAACTTGTTTTTCTTTATTTGGAACTTCTATTCCTACCGCTTGTTTTCCTGGTATTGGAGCTTCGATTCTTATACTTTCCGCTGCTAAATTTAGAGCAATATCATCTGCTAAATTTGCAATTTTACTAACTCTAACACCTTCTGCAGGTTTTAGTTCATATCTAGTTATTGCAGGGCCAACTGAAACTTTTTCTACCTTTGCTGATACCCCAAAACTATACAATGTTCTATTTAATCTATTAGCAGTTTCAGCCAAAGATTTTTTCTCTGTACTGCCTTTACTTTCTCCTGCCTTCATTAAATCTAATGGTGGAAATTCATAATTTTCGTCTTCTACTGTTAATGTATGTTCTAGTACTAATACTTGTTTTGTTTTATCTTCTTTTGTCTCTTCTTCTTGCTTAAAGAAATTCTCTTCTACATTTTTTGTTTCTTCTACTGGCACTTCTATTTCTTCGCTCGGACCTATATCTGGCACAATTGAGCGTTTTTTAGATTTAACATTTTCTACTCCAAGTGTATTTAAATCATCTGGTCCATGTTCATATTTTTTTATTTTACTATTTGTATCATTTATATCTATTGTTATTTGATCATCTAATATATCCTCTGATATAGTTTTTGGAAATTGTTTTCTTTTTTCTCTTAATTCTTCTCTTTCTTGTCTAATTTTTTCTCTATTTTGTCTATTCATTTCTCTATTATCTTTGGTTTTTTCAACAGCATCTGCTAACATTTCTGATGGTTTTAATCCTAACACAAAAATGGCCAATGTTAATCCTATTCCTATAATTAGTATAATTGTACAAGGTATTCCTATTAGTTTTACTAAAGGTGTAGCAATCATTGTTCCATAAGCTCCCCCACCTTTGTTTTGTGTTCCTAGCTTATAACCATTTGTTACTACATCCCAATATTCACCGTTTTTAAGTGTTTCTTTTGGCATTTGAATAATTGTCATAACAATTGCAATACATGTTAATACTACTAATATTTGCAAAAACTTTTTGTTTATATATTCTTTATCTTCACATACAAGATAAATAGCCATTAGAAATAACGCCATAGGCACTAAATATTTAATCCAACCTATAACTCCGCCTAAAAAGCTATTTAAAGTATGCCCAATATCTCCTTGGTTTCCATATATTAGTATTGCTGAAATTATACTTGAAATTATAAGAACAATAACTTCTAAATCTATATTTGCTACTTTATTTTTACTTTTCTTTTTGCTTCTTCTTTTTGCCATATTTTTCATTCCTTTCGTTTTCGGACGAGAAATGCTCGCCCCTACAGTATTTGCAATATATTTATTATAAATCAAAAAATCAGGAATTTGGAAATCATATTTTGTCCTGTGACTTCCAAATTCCTGACTTCCAGAAAAATTATTTTAACTCACTTCTATCTTTTTTTATTTGCTTTAAAGTTTCATCTAAAATCACTTGTACTTCTGTAACTGTATCTGCTAGCACATCTTCTATGCCCTTTACTCTTCCTTCAAGTGTTTCTAATATATCATCTGCATAATCTTTTGTTCCTCTATTGATTTCTCTTGCCATTTCATTTGCAGTTTCTATAATTTGAGCTTTTTGCTCATAAGCTTTTCTTGTTATTTCATGTTCATCTATCATTGCTATAATTCTATTTTCTGCTTCTTTAACTATATCATCAGCTTCTTTTTGAGCTTCTTCTAATATTCGTACTCTTTCTTCTTTTACCCATTTGGCTTGTTTTAATTCATCAGGAAGTTTTAACCTTATTTCTTTTATCAATTCTAATATTTCTTCTTTGTCTACAATTCCCTTACTAGAAAACGGTACCGAACGACTCCTTTCTAGTATATCCTCTAAAGTTTCTAATAATGTGAATATTTCCATTGTTTTACCCCTTTCGACTTAAAAACATAAGTTTTACTCTTCCATATTTTTTTATCTTATCTATATTTATATCTATTTCTTTAATTTCTTCTATATTTCTTTCTTCTTCATCTGTTTCTATTATAACAATTCCATTTTGGGCTAATAACTCTAATTCTAATATTCTTTTTAATGCATCTGTTGCAAAATTCGTTTTGTATGGTGGATCTAAAAATATTAAATTGAATTTCATATTTTTATTTTTTAATATTTCTAAACACTTAATATAATCATTGTTTATTACAATTGAGCTTTCTTGTAATCTTGTTTTTTCTATATTTTTAGAAATTATTTCTATGGCTTCTCTGCTTTTGTCACAAAGCACTGCTATTTTTGCCCCTCTGCTTAAACATTCTATTCCTAATGCTCCGCTTCCAGAAAACAAATCTAAAACTGACGAATCCAAAATTTCATTTTGAATTATACTAAATAAAGGTTCCTTAACTCTGTCTAATGTGGGTCTTGTATTTTCTCCTAATAGAGTTACTAATTTTGTACCTCTTGCGCTTCCACTAATAATTCTCATATATAGCCTCTTCGTTATATATTTTATTCTATAAATTATATATGTCAATATTATTAACACAATTGTAATAAATATATAATATTGTTGTAATATAAAGCAATATTATGATTATATACTATATTATGTATTTTTTCAACTATTTTTTAGTAAAGTTGCTCTTATAAATACTCCCTAATTAAATTATAATAGTTTTTTTCTAATATTAACCTCGATACTTGTGTTTTTCCTTCAACTATTATACTTATTCTCTCTATATAATCTTTATCCACATCTTCATCTGTTGGAATAAATTCACCTGTTATTGCATTGTACTTTCCTTTATCTGTAATAAAACTTCCATCAGAGAACACAACTAAAGGTTCACTATTTGATAGTATATCTCTTCCCATTAAAAGCCTAGAATCATATTCTACTCCAAATAAATTCAATACAGTTGGTAAAACATCTAAAATACTTCCTACTTTCTCCACCTTTATTGGAGTCTTTATAGTAGAATTCCAAATTATTAACGGCATATTACATTTCTCAAATGTATCATCTCTTTCATATGCAGATAATTCATTTATATGGCTCATTTCTAATCCGTATGGATAATGATCTCCTGTTATTACAATTACAGTATCTTCTAATTTTCCTTTTTCATCTAGACTATTTATTAGTTGTTCAACTGCTCTATCTAGTTCAATTTGAGTTGCTAAATAACCTTTTGCTTCATCTGTATATGGTAAATCTTTTACTATGTCCCAGTTTTTATCTACAATAGCATTTCCACCTCTATAATAATTTAAATGTCCACTAACTGTCATATAGTACGCCAAGAATTTATCATTATCAATATAATCGTCAGTTGTTACTTTAATCATTTCTAAATCACTATTTGGCCATTGGTTGCAATCCATTCTTTGTTCTAATCCATTTCCAACAGCAAGGAAAGAATCATACCCCATCGCAGGCATATATTTATCTCTCTCATAATAAGTTGATGAATGGTCATGATACGCATTGGTTGAATAGCCCATTTTCTTAAATACATTTGCATATGAATATGGCATATAATTGTTTCTTATTTCAGCTATACTCCAAATTCCTTCTTTAGGTACTAGTGATGTATCTGCCATGTACTCTCCATCTCCTGTGCTTACTGGATATAATGGAGTATAAAAATTTTCAAAATCAAACCCTTCGTTATATAATTTGTATAACGTTGGCGTAAAATCTTCTCTTATTCCTATATTAGAAAAAGATTCTGCCACTATTACAATTAGGTTCTTTCCTTCAAAAATTCCAGTATATTCATTTCTCTCACTTGGTATTTGTGTTCCTATATATTTATGTATAGTTTTAATCGTAGAGTTTCTTTCATTTTCAGCTAAAGTATCAAAATCTATTTCTAATATATTGTATTCTGTCATTTCATCTAATTCTTTTTTAGGTTGTTCTAAAATCTTGCTTATAACTTCTATTGTTTCTTTATCATTGCCTTTAAACATCAACCTCTTTATATCTAAACGCATAGAAGTACATACTCCAAATTTTCTTGCTGTCATTAGTAAAGAATTAGAATTATAATATATATTTTTATTTTGGTATATCCCTTCTCCATTCCATATATTTATACTTAAAACGGCACTTACTTGTATCAAAATAAATATAATCAATTTTATAATTTTTTCTTTTAAAGAAGTTTTTCTAAAATCCATTTTTCTAAATTTATGTAGAACAATAAATAAAATTAAAGGTAATATAAATAATGCTATTACAAAAAAATTACTCTTTATAACTTCTATTATTGTTTCATAAAATTGGAATACTTGCTTGCCATTAAGAAATGAATATATTGATATCAATGACTGATATATTTGGTTATATACAAAATGTGCGCAAAATAGTATACAAAAAAACACAATTATTATATACGAAATAATTTTATTTACTTTTTCTTTTAAGCAACTCGTTAATATGTCAAGTAATATACCTATCGGAATTGAAAATAAAACAATAAAAATTATTGTTTGAGGAAATTGTTTAAAAGCAAATATGGAGAAAATAATTTCTTCATATATTATCATTAGTATAAAAAATATTGATTTTTTAGCTTTGTTTAATATTTGCATAAATTCATCCTTTCGTATATAACTATTTTTCTTCATATTCAATCACATCATAAAAGTTGCAAAATGTGTATCCGTTCTCCTTGTAATAATCAATTACCTCTTGTAATGTTTCATAAGTTAATATTTTATCTCCCGCATCATGCATTAGCACTACCAAGCTATTCTTGTTTTCAGAATATTCTTTAATATATTGTACTAATTGCTCTTTAGTTCTGTTTCCAGATGCATCTTCGTTTAAGCAATTCCAATCAACATAAAAAACTTGATTTTCAGCTAATAACTTTTTATATTCTTTTTTGACTTTATTATATTTTCCACCAACAGATCCACCTGGAAATCTAAACAAATGTGATGAATATTCTGGTACTTCTATAGCACTTCTTATAGCTTCTTCAGTTCTATTGTACTCATCTAATAGGGTATTCTTGCTTGCATATATGCTTGAATATACATGAGAATAACCATGGTTTGCTATATAATGTCCTTCTTCATACTCTCTTTTTACGAGTTCAGGATTTTGAACTACTCTACTTCCCAATGTAAAAAAAGTTGCTTTTACATCATTTGCTTTTAATACATCTAATATTAGTGGTGTTATATTGCTAGATGGTCCATCATCAAAAGTTAAGAAAACTCTTTTGTTTTCAGGTGTAGAGGAATATACATTATTCATTTTTTCTATTCCAGCTTCTGTATAAATAGGAATTCTCTTTGGAATTGATTTGATTTCTTCATTTGACAAATTATCATTTTTGCTTTCAGGGGTTGTTTCACTATTGCTTCCATTTTCAATATTTTCTTGTGTTTTTGCGTTACTCTTAGCATATTCTATTCCTAGATATGTGCTAAACGATACTACACTTATTACAACTATTAAAAAAATTATAAATAAAATTTTATTTCTTTTATTTTTTGGCCTTTTATTCATAGTAAAGTCATAATATAAATCATCCATTTATTTGTCACCCCTATTTACAATATTAGACAAAATCAGTATTATTATACTACATTATTTATTATTTTAAAACAATATTTTATGTTTTTTCGTCAAAAAGAACTTTCAGGGACAGTCTTAAAAGTTCACTTTAATTTAGTTGCAAGTGAACTTTTAAGACTGTCCCTGAAAGTTCCATAATATAATTATTTTAAATTTTCACTACATCTATGACATATTGTAGGATTTTCTTTATCTTGCCCAACAGTTTCAGAATACATCCAACATCTTTCGCATTTTTCGCCACCTGCAACTTCTATTTTTATATCTTTTGCCCCATTTACTATTTCTAAATCTGAAACTATAAATACTGCTATTAGTTCTTTCTCTACACTTTTTAAGAAAGTATACTCGTCACCTTCTGCTGTCAATATAACTTTTGCATTTAAAGAGTGTCCTATTATCTTTTCTGCTCTTGCTTCTTCTAATTTTTTTGCAACTTCTTCTTTTAGAGCAACTATTTTTTTCCACTTTTCTTCTAATTCTTTATTATCATATTTAGAATTTTCTTTAGGCCATTTTGCTAACATTACACTTTCAAAATTTTCATTATTTTTGTGTGGCATAAAGTTCCATATTTCTTCTGCTGTAAAGCATACAAGTGGAGTAAGCATTACAACTAACGCTTGTAATATTTCATACATCGTACTTTGTGCAGCTCTTCTTTTTGTAGAATCTGGTTTTGATGTATATAATCTATCTTTTATTATATCCAAATAGAAATTACTCATATCTACAACGCAGAATTCATTTATATCGTGATATACTGTATGGAATTCATATTCATCATAACCCTTAGTTACTTTTCTTATTAACTCATTTAATTTTAATAATGCAAATTTATCTATTTCTTCTAGGTCTTCATAAGCAACTGGATTATTTACGTCAAAGTCGTTTATATTTCCTAAAATATATCTACATGTATTTCTTATTTTTCTATATACTTCTGTTATTTGTTTTAATATATCTTTAGATAAACTTATTTCATTTTTATAATCTGATGATAAAACCCATAATCTTAATATATCTGCTCCATATTCTTTTATTATATCTTGTGGGCTTATACCATTTCCTGAAGATTTAGACATTTTCTTTCCATGCTCATCTATTACAAATCCGTGTGTTAGCACTTCTTTATATGGTGCAACTCCTTTTGTTGCAACAGATGTAAGTATTGATGATTGGAACCATCCTCTATATTGGTCATTTCCCTCTAAATACATATTTGCAGGTGGTAATCCACGTTCAACAAGAACCGCTTCGTATGATGAACCTGAATCAAACCAAACATCCATTATATCTGTTTCTTTTCTAAAATGTGTATGTCCACATTCACATTTTGCATTTTCTGGCATCAATTCTTCTTCTGTCATTTCATACCAAGCATTTGAGCCCTTTTCTCTAAATATTTTTTGGATTTTTGCTAAACTTTCATCTGTTATATATTCTTTTCCACATTCTTCGCAATAGAATATTGGAATTGGTAGTCCCCAAGTACGTTGTCTAGATATACACCAATCTGCTCTATCTTTTACCATTGCCGTAATTCTATCTTCTCCCCAAGCTGGTATCCATTTTACTTTTTTAATTTCTTCTAATGTCTTTTCTCTAAATCCTTCAACAGATGCAAACCATTGGTCTGTTGCTCTAAATATTATTGGATTTTTACATCTCCAGCAATGTGGATATGAGTGATTTATTACTTGTTTATGTAGAAGATAATTATTTTCTTCTAACCATTCTATTATCTTATCGTTTGATTTATCATATCTTAAACCTGCAGCTATTCCTGCCTCTTCTGTTTGAAATCCCTTTCCATCAACTGTTACAACTATATCTAATCCATTTTTTAATCCGCAAAGATAATCTTCTTTACCATATCCAGGAGCCGTATGAACTGCACCAGTACCTGTATCTAATTCAACAAGTATTGTATCGTCACTACCTAAAACAACTTTTGATAATCTATCTATAAATGGATGCTTACACATTATACCTTCTAAGTCTGATCCTTTAAATTGTTTTTCTGTTTTGTAATCTTCAATTCCTGCTTGACTCATTACCTTATCAACTAATGCAGATGCTATTATGTATTTTTCTTTTCCTACATTTACTATGCTGTAATCGTAATCTCCACCTATTGTTATACCTACGTTTCCAGGTAATGTCCAAGGTGTTGTTGTCCAAATTACAAAATATGTATCTTCTTTATCAAATAATCCTTTAGAATCTTCTACCTCAAATTTTACAAATATTGATGTTGTTTTATGGTCTGCATATTCGATTTCTGCTTCTGCAAGTGCTGTTTCGCAATCTGTACACCAATATACTGGCTTTAATCCTTTATAGATGTATCCTTTTTTATACATTTCGCCAAATACACCAATTTGTCTTGCTTCAAACTCTGGTTGTAAAGTAATATATGGATGTTCCCAATCTCCGAGTACTCCTAATCTTTTAAACCCTTCTGTTTGTTTTTCAACAAATCCTAATGCAAAATCACGGCAAGTATTTCTAAATTTAGATACACCTATTTCATCTCTATTTAACCCTAATGCTTGTATAGCTCTTTTTTCCGTAGGTAATCCATGTGTATCAAATCCTGGTATATATGGAGTATAGTATCCTCTTAAATTTTTATATCTTACTACAGTATCTTTTAATACTTTATTTAAAGAATGCCCTATATGAATTTCTCCATTTGCGTAAGGAGGTCCATCATGTAATACATAAGGCTCATTTCCTTCGTTTTTCTTTAATATTTTTTCATACAACCCATTTTCAAATACTTTTTCTTGTATTTTAGGCTCGTTTTCTGGTAGACTTGCTCTCATAGGGAAATCTGTTTTTGGTAAATTCAATGTTTTTCCATAATCTTTCTTTTCTTCTGACATAAATCTTCCTCCTTCAAAATTTATTGGGCACAGTGGTGCCACTCAAGTGGTATTCCCACAAACGGTGCCCCTACACATTTGTAATATGTTTATCGTAGGGGCGACCATTGGTCGTCCGAAATTAGCATTATAAACAAAAAATCCCTCATCCGAAATAGGACGAAGGATTTTTATAAAATCTATTTTTCCGTGGTACCACCTAAATTAACTTAAAAATAATAAGTTCACTCCAATTCATTTAACGCATAGATTACGGCTTAGCTTACTACAATTTTTTCAGTTAAGCAACTAAAAGGTGATAATAAATAAATTATTATTCTACCAAAATTTCAGCATACATTTGGCTCTCTAAAGATTTTACTTTATTTATCGTGTCCTTTATTATAGTTTTTAAATTATAGTTTATATTGTAACACTTTTTATTTTTCTTGGCAATAGGTATTATCAATTTTTTTGATTATAGTAAAAGAGCAATTAAAAGGGCGCTAGTCTGCGCCCATACATTATTTTTTATTAGAATGATAAATCTGTAGATATTATTTTGTTTTTATATACTATAAAATCAGTAATACTTGCTGAATCTATTTCTTCATGTTCTTCTTCATCTTCTGGTTTTGCAACTATTGAAACTTTAGCTTTTACCAAATATAAATCTTTACCTAATTTTTTTGATGATTTGATCTTCTCAACTTTTACTTTATAAGATTTATATTCATCTTTAATATTATCAAAAACTTTTTCCATAGATTTTTCTTGGCTAGCTTCTGCCATTTCTAATATACTGTCATCAACATCCTCGTATTCTTCAATAAATTTATCATAATCTTCATCTGAAAAATCTTTTAATTTAAAGCTTGTATTTCTCCAAGCATACATTCCTCTTAAATCCATAGATTTTATTGTTTTTGAAACATTTGATTTATTTATTGCACTTACATAGTTCTTTACTGCTTTTTTAGGTCCTCCACCTAATACTGATACTAATATAATTATTAGTATAATAACTGCTAATACAATTCCTATAATTGGAAGGTACTTTTTAAAATCAAATCCACTTTTTACTTCTTCTTCCAAAATTATTCCTCCTTTTATTTATATTTTTACTTTAACAATTTATCATAACGAAAACTATTTGTCAAACATTATTTGTATTTTCTTGATAAACTTTTTAATGTATTCTTTTGTTATTATTCTTCAACACTTTTCTCATTATTTTTGCAAGCTTTTACCCACATAATTCTTTTATCTTCGTACTCTTCTATTTTATAGGTAACTTCTTTAGTTTCTATCACTGTATCACTTTCATTTTCTGGTAATTTTCCTAACAATTCTAAAAGATACCCTGACAATGTATCATAATCTCCATCTGGTACATCTATATCTAATATTTTTTTAAGTTCATGCAAACTAACACTACCACTTATTAAATAAGTATTTTCATCTATCTTCTCATAATCATTTCTTTCATCATCATATTCATCAAATATATTTCCAACAAGTTCTTCTAAAATATCTTCCATTGTTATTAACCCTGCAGTTCCACCATACTCATCTATTACGATTGCCATATGTTTTTGATTTACTTGCAAATCTTTAAATGTCTCATTTATAGGTTTAGATTCTGGAATAAAATACGCTTCTCTTACTAAAGATTTTATATTTACCTCTTTCTTTGTTGCAAATTCTTTTAGTAAATCTTTAACATATAATATACCTATTATATTATCTATTGTTTCTTCGTAAACAGGTATTCTACTATACTTATATTCATCTAACTCATTTAATTCTTCTATTACATTTGCTTTTACATCTATTGCAAATATATCTGTTCTATGTGTCATTATTTCTGAAGCAATTGTATCATTAAATTCAAACACATTATTTATCAATTCCTTTTCCTCTTCATCAATTGTTCCTTTTTCTTCTCCTTCATCAACCATCATTTTTATTTCTTCTTCTGTTACAATTTCTTCTTCATTTTCAGAAACTCCAAATATCTTCGAAACAAAATTTGTTGACATTGTTAAAAATTTTACAAACGGAGCAGTAACAATTGATATTACTTTTATTATTCCTATTGTTGAATATGATATTTTTTCATAATATTTCATAGCTAATCTTTTAGGAACTAATTCACCAAAAACCAAAGTAAAGAATGATAATATAATTGTTATTACAACTATTGATATTGTATTCCAAGTTTCTATGTTTAATGCCGGTATCCAACTATTTAATATTGGTGCTAACTTATCTGCAAAAGTATTTGATGCAAAAGCACTAGATAAAAATCCTGCAAGTGTAATTCCTATTTGTATAGTTGCTAAAAATTTGCTAGGCTCTTTTAACATTTTTAAAATTTGTTTTGCCTTTTTATTCCCCTCCTTTGCCTGCTTTTCTACCTTTACATCATTTAATGTTATAAACGCTATTTCGGTAGCAGCAAAGTAAGCATTTAATCCTATAAGTATTATTAACACTATTATTTGTGATATCATTTTTAATCTCTCCTATTTTATTATATTATTTTCATAAAGCCTTCTATATATTCAACTTACTTATAATACAATACATTATTCTTTAGTATTATATTTTATTTATATATCTTTTGCAATAGTTTACAAAAAAAGTCACCGCAAATGCGGTGACTCGCCTAAGTTTAAGGATTTGCTTACGCCTCGAATCTGTACATCTTTGTTTCGGAATCAATATCTTCTATTTTGGCTGCGCCGTAGCTTTCACGTATCAGCTTAACAGCCGTTTCCAAAACTTCGCTCGTGATTCTCATTCCCTTTATAACATTTACCTCACTCTTATTGGGATTTATTTCCCATTCGGTATTACATCTTAAGGTGCAGATGTTTCTACCTTCTTGAGATTTTGCTACAAAGAAGTTGATACACTGGTTTGCCTCTAAAGTAGGCATAATTACATCATTTAGCAATGCATATGCCAAGCTCTCGCACAATTCCTCTTTGTTAATCTTAAGCATAATATTTTCCTCCAAAAATTTATTTCTTCTAGTATTTCCCAAGATGCCTCGTAATAGGAAAATTCTAAAAGATTACATAATATATTATACCATTATTTGTATTATTTTTCAATTCTTTTCATTTCTTCATTTCTTTTAATTTTATTTGTTGTAGTTTTAATTAGTGGTTCCTTTGTTAAAATCATATTCTTTATATATTTGTATTGTGGTAATGTTTTGTTTATTTCTTTAATTTTAGCCCATATCATTTTATAAAGCTCATCTTCTGTTATTTCTCCATATTTCTCTTTTACAATAGATTCGTTATATACAACTTTAACAGATACCTTAAAGTCGTTCTTATCTTCCTTTTCTGGCATGCCATAGACAAAGCATTCCTCTACTTCTTCAAGTTTATTTATTAGTATCTCTAATTCTTCCGGGAAAACCTTTTTTCCATTTTTTAAAACTATCATATCTTTTTGTCTTCCAGTAATAAATATAAATCCATCTTTATCAATATAAGCTAAATCTCCCGTATAGAACCAGCCATCTCTTAAAACTTCCTTAGTTCTCTCCTCATCTTCATAATACCCAAGCATTACATTTGGTCCTTTAATTCTAATTTCCCCGATTCCTGATTCATCTTTATTTACAATTTCAAGTTCTACATGCTCCATAGGTTTTCCTATTGAACCTGGTTTTACAAAATTGTCTCCTTCTGCTGCTATAACAGGTGATGTTTCGGTTAAACCATAACCTTGAACTACATGCATTCCAAATTCAGAAAATTTCTTTGCAATTTCTTTATCTAGTGGTGCTCCTCCAGATATTATAAATCTCATTCTTCCGCCTAAACCATCTATTATGCTTTTAAAGATTTTTCTTCTAATATCTATATGAAGTTTAAGCAAAAAATTACTAATCTTTATTCCTAATTTTACTGTTTTTTCTTTTCCTTGTTTCTTTATTTCTTTATTTACATTTTCATATATTTTATCTATTAGTATTGGTACTCCAATGAAAACTGATACACCATACTCTTTTAAATTCTTCTTAACATACTTTAACCCATCTGGGAAAACTGTTTTTACTCCACAGGCAAGCATAACAAGCATTCCAGTTGAGCCAAAAACATGATGAAATGGTAAAAATGCTATATTTACATCATCAGTATAAAAAGTTTCTACTAATTGCATATCATATATATTTGTTGCAATTCCTTTTTGTGATAGCATTACAGCCTTTGACTGTGATGTAGTTCCAGATGTAAATAGTAATATTCCCATTTTATCTGAATCTATTTGTTTTTCTATATAATCTTTGTTACCTTTTTCAATTAGTTCTTTCCCTTTTTTAATTAAATTATTTACATTTTCAAATCCATCTAATTCACTCATTGAAATATAATATTTAATATTTGTCTTTCCATTTTCCTTAATTTTTTCTATATTTTCTTTATGCTTTTCATCAAATATGATAGCTTCTGCTTTACTTCTTATTAGTGAATTTTCTAATTCTTCTAATTGTAAGCCTTTATCTAATGGTACTGATACAATTCCTCCAAGTAAATTAGCAAGGTGTGAAACTGCCCACTCATATCTATTTTTACCTATTACTGAAATTCTTGCTTCTTCTAAACCTAAATCATATAATGCTGTTCCTAAACAATTTATATCTTCTAATAATTCTTGATAAGTAGTTTCTTTATATTCAGTTTTATCTCCAACTTGAATTTTAGTTGTAAAAGCAATATTATTTGAGTATTTTTCCACAGAATTATATAATAATTCTTTTATGTTATTAAACATTTTTATATCTTTTTTCATACTTATATCCTTTCTTTTTTTAAATAATCTAGTATTGAATACTAGATTATCATATATATAATACCTTGTCAACCATTTGACTAAACTGTCAGATTATGATATTATTATACTCGTAAGGAGTGAATATTATGAACAATTCAATAGATTCAACACTTATTGCCATTACTAAATTTCGTATTCCAAGATGGGAGGAATTACCTAATATTGCTCTATATCTAGATCAATTAGTTACTTTGTTGGAAGATTATTTAGCAAATTATATACAAGATGATAATAACAAGGAAAATAAAATTATAACCAAAACTATGATTAACAACTATGTAAAACAAGGTATCTTAGATTCTCCAAATGGAAAAAAATATAATAAAACACATATAGCTAAACTTTTTGTTATATGCATTTTAAAGCAAGTTTATAGTATAAGCGATGTAAAAGAACTAATTGCACTTGCTATAAAAACAGTTCCAGTTGAAAAAGCATATAACAGGTTCTGCACAGAATTAGAAAATGCTATATATACTACCTTTTGCATTGAACCAAATAATAGTAGTAAAAAAGTTACTAAAGAACATTATATCTTAATAAACGTAGTTAATTCTTTTGCAAACAAACTATATGTAGAAAAAATATTTTTAAATAAGTAAATGAATAATTCAAGAAGAACTTTTCGTTTCTACTTGAATTATTTTTTATTATATAGGAAACTTCGACATAACTATTTCTAAATAAATTTGAATATTATGCGGTTTTATGGTATAATTTATATTGTAAACTTTTACAACCATCAAATTTTAGAAAGGGTGAAACAAGATGACAAAGCGGAGATCTTTAACGATTTTAATTGCACTCCTGATATTAGGAAGTCAACTCTTCTTTTTAACAGGCTTCTCGTTAAAATCAGAAAAGATCCCTATCCCACAGGTGAAAAAAGACGTTTATGTGTATGACGATGATGATCTATTTGATGAATCTGTTGAACAACAAATAAACACTATGCTTATCAACCTTGAAAAGCAAACCAGTGCTGAATTTGCTGTTATAACAGTTAAAAGTCTTTTAGATAATAGCATCGAAACATACAGCATAGAAGTCGCTAACTCACTTGGAATAGGAAAGAAAGATAAGGACAATGGAGTTCTGCTTCTAATATCCCGGTCGGACAATCGTGTTCGCTTGGAGATTGGAAAAGGACTCGAAGGCATACTCAACGATGCAAAGTGTGGTCGTATTCTTGATAAATACTTTGTTCCACACAGAGACAACGATGAGTATGTTGACGCAACCAAGTTAACCGTGCAAGCTGTTATCAATGTCATTGCAACTGATGCTGGCGTATCAATTGATGGCGTTGACGACAGTATTACTGCACCAGAACCTACCAAAATCCCTTGGGGATGGATTATAACAGCGATTGTTGTTGTTATAATAATCCTTATAGTACTTAACTATCTCACTGATGGGGAAGTTCTTGAACTTATAGCAGACATTTTTGATTCTATAGGTGACTCCGACTTTGGTGGAGGCTCTGGTGGTGGTAGTTTTGGTGGCGGTAGTTTTGGTGGCGGAAGCTTTGGAGGTGGTGGTGCCTCTAGGTAGACAATCATAGGTAAAAAACAACAAGACTTTATAGGAGGTTTTCACAATGAATGAAAATTTTTACATGCAGAAGGGTACTTCAATGAAAAAAGGTACCATCGTTCTTATCGTAGTCGTGGCTGTGCTGGTTATTCTCTTATTTTGGGGAATTGGCACAAACAATTCCCTTGTGCAGTTGCATGAGGATGTCAACTTAAAGGCTGGTCAGATTCAAACCACTTTACAACGGAGAAGTGATTTAATCCCCAACCTTGTTTCGACAGTTAAAGGGTATGCTGCTCACGAAGAGCAAGTATTCACAGAGATTGCTGATGCAAGATCTAAACTGTCTGGCGCAATTTCCAGCAGAGATCTCGGAGCAATTAAAGAGGCAAATGATGGATTGTCTTCTGCTCTTACTCATCTTCTCGCTATACAGGAAAGCTATCCGGATTTAAAGGCAGATATTCAGTTTACGGCTCTCATGGATGAACTGGCAGGAACTGAAAATCGCATAAATGTAGCTCGTCAGCAGTACAATGAGACTGTGGCTATCTATAATAAGCGAATTAAGGTCTTCCCTTCCAGTATCATTGCAAACATGAATGGATTTACTGCAGAAGAATACTTTGAAGCGGACGCAGGAGCGCAACAAGCTCCAATAGTAAACTTCTGAATTCATAAGTCAAGCTTTTAAATTCTAAAATTTCTACCCTCATTGAAAATGTGTGTACACAATTTCAATGGGGGTATTCTTATTTTCCTATGCAACAACAAAAAGAGATGTCATACCTAAATAAAGGCATGTCATCTCTTCTTTGTTTAAAGATTCTTAGGCATTCTAGTTGGTTTAGAAACCTCTAGATGCACCTCCTCCTCCAGAGTGTCCTCCGAATCCGCCGAAACCTCCAAAACCACCGCTTGACCCTCCGCCAAATCCATTGTGGTTATTGGAATTTCTTCTGCGCTCTTCTTCCTCTTGCTGGCGCTTCTTGCGACGTTCCTCCTCTTCCTTGCGTTTTCTTTCTGCTTCTTCTTGCTCTTCACGCCTTTTTTTATCTCTTTGAGCTTGTGAAAGCAACATAGAAACCTTATCAAGAATAGATTTGTCAACATATTGCTTTGCCGCATATTCCAGATTATCATAAGCAGATTTTGCTCTGCTTAGTTTATCAATATCGACTTCCTTACCTACAGTAATCCCAGCAATAATTCTTGTCATTTTAGAGGTGGCTTCAGATGCCAAAAACTGGTATTGTAACTTCATTGACTGTTTATACAAATCATTTAGCTTATTTACATCAGCTTTAGCATATTGCCTTTGATGGTAGCTTAATGCATTGTACGCTCTTTGCGCTTGCTGTATTTTGGGAATTATGCTTCTATCAGCAGTTAATTGCAACACTTTGTTTACAATATCATCTGCCTTTGCCGCTTCTTCCATATCATGCTCTCGAATCTCATTTTCAATCATTCGAGTTACATCTTCATCCGCCGTTGGATACAGAGCATTTACTCTATCATACCTATCCTTAAGTGCATTAAGGCTTTGAGTTAGAGCAGATTTATCTGTCTTAAGCTTTTCTAATTGACTGTATAAATCGTCATTATATGACTTTGCCAGCTTAACTCTGCGTTCTGCTTCAATCTTTGCCTTCTCATTATCATCAACAAGCTTTGCCATTTTTTGCTCGAGTTCTTGAATTTTCTTGGTTTTTTTGTAACTGATTATTACTACAAATACAAAAATACCAATAATTACAATTCCTGCAGCAATAAGAACTATAGCGCCCCAATTTATTACAATTGGTTTACTAACTGGGTTCTCTTCTTCGGGTTGCATAGCTTCTGTAGGTGTGTTTACATTGTTAATGCTTACTCCAATCTCATTGATTACTTCGGTTTGTAAGGATATTAAACCCTCATTAAACTTATTTTCTTTGAGTTTTGGAATAGCATAATTGTCTATAAACCGACCTGCCTTTGCGTCATTGAAATAGGCTTCCATGCTTTTACCTACTTCTACCCGAATTTTCCGGTCGCCTGTTGATAACAATATGAGTAACCCCATATCATTTCTGCCGATTTCATACTGATTGTACATTGCATTTGCATAATCCTCTACTGTATTACCATCAAGTGATTCTACCGTAGTAATTACAACCTGTATCCCATCAGTAGCATCGGAAAGTTCAACCGCCCTATCCATAAGAGCCTGTTTTTCTTCTTCCGAAAATACAGCCGCAAAATCATTAACGTAAAAATCGCTAGTTGCTTCCGGAATACTTGGTGCTGCAAACGCCATCAAAGGCACTTGCATAATCACAAAAACTATAAAAGTCAATGTGATAAACCGCCTAATAGTCTTCTTCATAAATCGTTCCCTCCTAAAATTTCAGTTCTGCCGTGTGGTTTGTGTTGCCTTGGTTAAATCGCATAACTATGTAACCCCCTTATTATTTTGTATTACCAAAGGAAACATATATATAAAAGGCTTATTGCCTATACCATATATTTTACATCATTTTACCTTATTTATCAACTTTATATAAGTTTATCTGACTTCAAACAAAAAAGACACGCAGTGTTAACTGCGTGCCCTTTTTGTTTGATGATTACCAAGTTTTAGCTACTTTAAGAATTTTTCGCATAATTTGCAAAGCTCATCCCACTTTTTCTTTCCCCCATAGGCGCTGTAAGCTATATCTTCTTTCAGTAACTCGGCATACACCTTTTCTACTGTTTGAGATTTACAGGCTTTTAGCCCCTCTTCTGCAATGCTTATATCAACATACAAAAGGGCTTCAACTTTTCCGAAAGAAAGACCTTTTGATAAAGCTGTCGCAATTATGCTTGAACGCTCAGACTTATGAAAAGCCTTAATCGCAATGCCATTAGATTCCAATTTTTTCAACAAGAACTCTCTTGCTCCATCAACAGCATCTAATGATTTTTTCAGCTCATTACGTAGCTTTTCTTTCCGACTCTTCTCTCTTTCCTGAGCATACCTTTCCCAAGCGGTTTTAAACTCTTCTAAATTGGTAATAGACATACTGTTTCCTCCTTAAACTTATTCGGAGGATTCCCTCCGAATACTAGACCCAAAGGGATTAAATTAAACAATATAATTATAGCATTTATATACTAATTTGTAAATCTATATAAGTATAGAAAAACGGCAGACATAAAGTCTGCCGTTAACACTTAAAATAATAAGCGTTTCTAATCAGGAGTAAGATTTTTCGAGGTTATGTACTGTGTAATTTAACGCACAATAAATTTCCTGCAATAAATCCCATGTTTTTTCCGGCTTCATCAGCGATTTAATTCGAGCAAGTCCTTTTTCCAGTTCCCTTTTCACTTCCGGAACTAACGCCTTTGGAATTTGAGCTTCAAAAGCGACGAACGCCTTATTCCAGTCGTTTCTGCCCTGCTCAGAATTGAGATTCATCTGTTCAACTTTCGCCTGAATTCTCGTTAAAAACGATTGTGCCGACTGAAGATTTAACTTCAATTCTTCCTTAGTCACCGCCAAAATTGCCTTTTCTGCCAGTTCAACCGAACCAGCCTTTGTGTTGATAACCATAGATGCCATTGTTTTTCCTCCTAGATTTTAAAATTTTAAGAACTTTTATGTTATACCATAAATTTGTAATTTTGTAAATTATTTCCAATAATTTTTATTAAATTTTATGTCTACAAAATCAACTATTAAAACTTATATATATTGATAAATCGACAAAAAAATGCTATAATAGTTATGTTCAAATTTAATCTCTTCGATTACACTATTTTCGGAGGAATTCCTCCGAATAAATTTAAGGAGGATGTGTTAGATGAGTAATTTTTTTAGCAAAATGTTTCGGTGCTTGTATAAGTTTTTAATTGTTTTTTTTAAAATACTATTAATACTTTTACCTGCAATATTCTTATGGTTGTATAACAATAATAAGATTAATCGGAATTTGCAAAACGAGCTGAAAGCTCAAGAAGAAGAACAATTGACTTGGCAAAGAGAAAATATTACCGCTTGGACTTGCGGTACAATCAGAGCAACAGATACAGTTATTGTGCTTACTCCAGAATATTATGAAGACTTTTATACTGCTGAGAAAATAGCAGCTTACAACGTCGACAGTAGATCCAATTATGTTTTATCTGCTTTTAGACGTAGTTTTAGCGATCCGTTCTTAGTAGCAAAAGACTTAGCTAGCATTGTAAAGGATCTTCGAAAAACATATTCTTGTGTTTTCATCGTTGGCCACAGCAAAGGAAGTACAATAAGTATTGCAATGCTTAGCTATTTATCTGATACCGATTACAATATGATGATAAATATAAGTTCTGCATATGGTGGTACAATTCTTGCAATGCCAGAGAAAATGTATGAATTTCTTTCTCCTAAAAAAATACTTAATTGGGAATATGGAAAAGATTTATACAACTTCTATAGCAACATATTTGACGGAGATATGGCCGACAAAATTATACGAGAAGACTCCTCATTTCTTAAACAACTTGATTATAGTAAAATCAATAAAGACAAATTCATTAATATTACTGCAAAATCAGGAATAGTAAGTTTTTTGTATGATTTTTGGAATTTCGACCCAGAAGCCATTGCATTACCGTTTTTAGATGTTATACTTAATCTAGATGGTGATGGCTTTGTTCCATTACAATCGCAAAAGGCCAATATGACTTTAGACATTCAAACCATTCACTTAAATTCTTCTCATAAATCTTCTTATAAAGTTGGTATAAAAAGAGCTTTAAATTACTTAGAAAAGTAACACCAAAAGGCGGGGATTTTCCCCGCCTTTTGTTTTCTTAAAGTAATTCCCAACGTTTCAAAATTTTTTCCATTGCCGAATGGCCAGTCTCTACCATATACCTTCCTCTGCCCAGCATATCCAGTATACTCTCCCCAGCAAGATCTTCCAAGTTGTATTCTTCAAATACTTCTGGAAAGTCTTTACTGTACTGCCAAAATAAATTCCGAATAGCTGTTATTTTTCTCTCAAACTCCTCGTAATTTCTTACAAGTTTGAAAGCTTCTGACAGTTTCGCAGAAATAGGCAGACTCGTACTTTGCTGTTCTGCTTCTATTTCCATTACTGTTAATGCAATGTAGTTTGCTTCAGCCTCTTCGTTTGGAAAAAACTTCACCAGCATAAGAGTACAAAGATTATAGAAACTAATCATTTCTTTTATCTGTGCCTCTGCTGATGTTCTCTTTTTTACTATGGGGTAACGCTTTGCTTTCAGCAATAACTGTAACCGCTCTTTAGGCGGTAACTGGATTGCCTGCTTTGAAAGTAACTGTTCTTCTGGACTTACTGCTATTAACTGACTTTCATTTGTTGCCATTTTCTGTTCCTCCTTCACATTACAATGCGAAATAGCAAAATATACGTAGTATATCTATATTATATCATATTTACATAACACTTGCAATTATTCATTATCAAGTGCTTTACTATTGATTTTTAATCAATTCTCCATAATTGAAATTTACCTGTGATTTCATCTACATCTTTTGAATTTCCATAAATAACTGCACCTAAACATTCCAATTTATCATTTTCTTTTGAACTAATTGATTCTACTAATTCGTTATCTGTTCTAGTATCTAACATATCTTTAGGATAATCTGCAACTAATAAGTTTGAATTACTTTTAGCCATATCTATAGCATTTTTTAATTTTCCTGCTTTTACCTTTGTTATTATAAATGGAAATTGGCTTATTCCCAAATGTTCTATTCCTGATTTATCAGTTATTACTGGTTTTCCCATTATCTCTCCATTAGAGTATTTTCCTATTGAAATCGCTAAATGACCAATTACATTTAATGCAACTGCTGACTCAACATTAGACGCAATAATTCCTACAATTTTTTTATCTTCATAGTTCATACTAGCTTACTCCTTTATAAAATTAGTTCTCTAAACTTTTTTATATAATAATATTCTGTACATACATCTTTAAATCCTAATTTTCTATACATATCTGCTGGATAATATCCCTCTTCTGTTTGTAAAAATGCTAATTTCAAATTTTTATTTTCACACATTTGTAATTGCTGTTTTATAATTTCTTTTCCAATTCCTTTTCCTCTAAATTCTTTTTTTACTGCTAATCCATATATTCCATAAATCTCATTATCACATATGCTACTTGTAACTCCCACAATTTCATCATTTATTTTAGCAAAATAAAATTCATATGTATATTCATTCTGTAGTTTTTTATAGTTCTCATAAACTTCTTTATAAACTGTGTCTAAATCTCCATAAGGATCTTCTTTATCTCCTGTTTGATATGCTTTTATCATTTCTTCACTATATAATTCCATATCTGTTGTTCTCTCTAATTTTACATTTAAAAAGCAATTAGTAACAATATTATCTAAATTTTCAAAGCTATTAAAAATTTGCCATACTTCGTTTGAAACTAATTCATAACTATCATCAAAAAAAGTTTCTCTATTATTATAGATTTCTTTCATATAAGGTAATACAGCAATAGCAACATCTCTATTTTTATCTTTCATTTTGCTACTTGCTTCTAATATAATTTTATCAAATTCTTCCTTGGTATTTGCTTTTATGTCTGTAATAAAGTTATACCAATAATCTTTAATTTTATTGTGATATGCAATACTATAATTTTTAAATTTATCTATCCCATCAATTTGAAAACCTAAATTAGCATATATATTAAAGTAATCTAATTTTTTAATTAATTCTAATTCCATATAAGTTATCCCTTTTTAACTTTATATAATTTCATAATTATTTTGTTTTAAAACTTCTATTGCATTTTCTAATTGATTTGCTTTCACTAAAATATAATCTGTATTATATGTAGAAATTGCAAATATACTAATTTCGGCTTGTGCAAGTATTGTACTTATTCGTGATAATATTCCTATTAAAGCAAAATCTAATGTTCCTACAATTTTTATTGCTCTCCAATTATATTCTACAATATCACTTTGAACATTTATATCTTCATCTATTACAATAGATAATTCTTCATCAGTTTTTGTAATAGAATAAAATTCTTGCTTAAAAACTATTTCTGGCACTGTTTCATTTGTATTTAATTTTACTACCTTTAATTTATTATTTAATATTTCTAATTGCATATATTACCCTCCCATTATTTTTATATTATAATTTTTCCATTTGATAATGTGTTTCTGTTTCATTATAAACTTTAAAACCTAATCTTTCATATAATTTCTTTGCAGGATTATTCTTAAAAACTTGTAGTATCGTTCTTATTCCTTTATTTTCATTCTCTTTAAGTTGTTTACTTATTATATCAGTAGCTATTCCTTTATTTTGATATTCTTTTAGTATACTTATCTCATTTATATATAGTTCACCATTATCTGTAAAATGCGTAACATATATTCCTATTGGTTTATCATTTAATAATATAATTCTTTTATGCTCTAAATGCACTTTTAAATCCTCTTTTAATATATTTTTTTGTTCTTCATCACTCCAGCTCCAATACTTCTCTACATATAATTTGAAATTTTGCTTTTTCAATTTAAATAAAAAATTAAAGTCATCTAATGTGCATGGTCTAAAAGTATAATTCATAGTTTATACCTCCTATAAAACTGTCTCTTAATTTAATATCTTATATTTTAATTGCACATATGAATCTTGTAATACATTTGTTTCTACCAATTCTAGTGCTTTTAATTTATTTAATTCTTCTACTGTTGATATAGCTTTTCCATCTATTAAAGTATTTGTAGTTGCACCTCCTACTAATATTGGTGCTATAACAATATTTACATAGTCAATTAAGTTTTTTCTTAAGAACTCACAATTCAAAGTTCCCCCTGATTGAATTGTAATTCTTTCTACACCATAATTTTCCTTTAAATCTTCCATCATTTTTACCAACTCTATTTTGTTATAATAAAGTATTTTTAAATTGTTAAATTTATCTATCAATTTATATGCAGGATGGCTTTTATTGTCTGTAACTAAAAATAATGTATCAACCCAATTACATAAATATTCTATACCTTTTTCATTTAAATGTGGCTTTCTATCTATAATTATAAATCTACAATCTACTTTCTGTGGTTTTTCAATTCTCTCATTAACACCTATTTTTGCCATAACTCTTCCTGTGTTTAATGAATACCAATCAGTTGTTTTTTCAATTTCATAGTATTGATGTAACCCTTCTTTTACTCCATCTATTTTACACCAATCTCTATCAACATCTAATTCATCACTATCACCACTATTTATCTTTCCATCTAATGACATAAGCATAAATAAAGTATTTATTGGTCTTTTAGATAATTCCATCCTATCATCTCCTAATATAGCTTTTTTTATTTACTTGTTTCTTTATCTATCCATTTTAAATAATCAACATTTATACTTGATAACTCAAATATTGCAAATTCAAAGCATTCATAACTATGAATATCTTTAATTATATTATAAATACTACTTGTAAAGTTCTTTTTTGTTTTCATAATTAAAATATATTCATGAGCATTTTCACGTGTATTATTCCAATTCCAATAACTGTTACTTTCTACCACTTGACAGCTAGCAACTAACTTTTCATCTAATAATTTTTCAACAACTAAATTTAATTCTTCCATACTACTAAATGCAGTTTCTATCATACAATAATCATTCATTCTTATCACCTAACAAATCACTTTTATTTACACTTTCATTTTACTTAAAAGTTTCTCCCTATCTCTCCCCAGTTATTTACTTCTTTAATATATTCGTTTTCTTGTTCTGCAATCCAATTAAATCTTATAACTTTAATTTTAAAATGTTATATTGCTTTAGTTTACTAGTAAATCTTTATTATCAAAACTTACAGACCACTCTATTTTATTTTGATAGCTTTCATTTTGTTTTAATCTTTCAAATTCTTTAATTAAAGATAATTTAAATTCTACATTTAACCAACTTGCAAATTCAAATGCTAAATCTGGATGAGCATATGTTCCTATACTATTTTTCCACTACTTGGAATAATACCAATAGAATTAAAATCCTTTCTCCAACGATTAGGTATCATTGTAAAACAATTAAATCCAACTTCATCAATTTTAATTCTGTGGGATTCCACTGAATTAAAATTATTATTGTTTAATTCTTCCCATAAACTATAAAAAGCAAAGGATTCTTTATTAGACATCCAATTTCTTATAACACCTGATGGATCTTTAGGATTTTCATATTTAGCTAAATCAGTTAATGAAATATAATCAATATCGCCAACTCTCATTATTCCAACTAAATTGTCCTTTACTTTCATTTCTGTTTTTACAATTTCTTTTTTCATAATATCACTTTCCTTGTAAATATTCTACTATTTTGTTTTGATTTTATAAAATTTCTTTATAAGTTAAATTTTTATTAAATCATTTTTTATATTTGTTATATGTTATCAAACATTAGTTCTTTTGTCAATTAGATTATTATAATTTTTATTCAAAGCATAGCATTGTTTGCTATTTTATGTGAATTATGCTATAATATTTCCATAATTCCATTAGGAATTGCCTTTCGTCATTTCGGAGGGCTTTCCCTCCGAACACAAAATTTTATTGCTAAATTATAGGAGGTAAATTACTATGAGTGCTAGTTATCGAATTGTGATCAGCAAAGATTCCAAAAGCGCTGAGATTCTTAGGAGGGATGATGATACCGGAAAAATAACCCTGTTCGATTGCAAACTCGGCGCCCCTATTCAAATTGAAAATCCCGAAGAATTCTACAAAATTCACGGGAAGCAACTTGAAAAAGGGATATATGCAGGTTTTCAGGACACTGGTAAATCTACTGGAAACCATCCTCCGACATATTGGTTTCCAATTGTCGAAAGAGCCCAGCGCATATTCGATAAGCCCTTTGAAAAAGGATATTCCATTGTATATATGGACTAGTACAAAGCAAGGAAAGACCCAGATTTTATCTGGGTCTTTCTGATTCTCCAAGTTGGATTCTAAGTCCAACTCCTTCCAGCATAAACTCCCTGTTTCGCCCACTGGGCGCGGTCGTTTCTTCATCAGTTAATAGCTAAAGCTATAACACCGATAGGTCATTAGTTCGAGTCCTGAATAGCATAAAAAAAGAAGTAGATTTTATCTACTTCTTTTTTCTGGCTCTCCAAGTTGGACTCGAACCAACGACCTATCGGTTAACAGCCGAGCGCTCTACCAAC
>CAOKHH010000009.1 GCA_948468225.1 uncultured Clostridia bacterium
AAAATATACACTTTAAGAAACATACAGAAACAAACAGAAACGAAAAGCAAGAACATCTGGTTCAGGAATCCTTTTTGCAATTTGTGACCAAAGGTGAATCTTAAGTCTGTCTATCTCACAATGTGGGTAACCAAGCCAAGAGCGGTTTGAGTTTTCCAATTCCTCCAAGGTTTTTACACCATAGAGCGAAGGTAAACTTTTCTCATCGTAGGCGTATACACCATTAGAATCAACAAATGCGAAGGTAGGTATACCAAATATTGTATTACTAGAATGTACACAAATGTATTCACCTTCACGAGTTATCACTCCATGGTTTATTCCGGAAGTGTCAACAATTTGCGAATGTGTGTCAAAAGTAATAACAAGTTTTTTAACATTGCCATCAAATGGCAATTCCACCTTAGAGTTTCTAAGGATGAGATTTTCTGGAATAGAGATTGAATCAAAGTGATTCCAATGAAGAGCACCATTATCAATTCCTTGTACATTTGGAGGGCATATAAATGCTCCCTTGCAGTAATTGTACTGATAATTTATACCCTTGAATATCGTTTGATCATTTTTGTCTGTGGAATACTCGCAGACCTCTTTCCAAAACTTGTTGCGTAAGGCTTTTAACCCTAAACTAAGATTTTTATTGCTATTCTCAACGAGGTTTTTGCACTCGCCGAGGGTTTTATGGCAATAATTAGATAACTCTACCGTTCCTACCTCAATATTGCGCTGAGATGCCGTTTTTCGAATCCACTCGATGTCTTCTAACAAAGCACCAGCTTCTTTCCTATGGCTTTCACGAACGGAATTTAATTGATTGTCATCGCTAAATTCCCACGTTTTGTACAAAAGATTGAAACTGGTTACAGAGTTAACCCTATCAGCAAGACCAGACATCAGTTCATGGATTTTTTCGGTTAGTACCCGAGTTTCCTCCACATAGTGAGCCTGTTTTAACGTTTTTGGCGTTTCCTTGCCGAGTTTAGTCAACTCATCAATTACTTCCTGAGCTTGCTTAAAATTGAACTCAAGCCCAGTAATATGCTTCTTTTCTGAGGCTTCTATGATTCCCTGAATGGTTTTAACACAAGAACGTTGCTTTTTAAGCAGTAATTCGAGTGTTTCAACATATTCTTCATCCGAAAAATCATTGTTAAGCGCCCTAGTAGCAAGTTCAGCAAACATGTCAAGAATATCGTCTTTTTGTTGATATTCTTCTTTTAGAAATGCTAAAACGGCTTGCCGCTTTTTCTCCATCTCGAGTTCATCAGAAGAGTCTGGTTGAGATGTAGCATTTTTACCCGAAGTGTGCTTTTTTGCATAATGCTCATAAACACTGCTAAAAACAGGATTACTTGCATCATAAGCTGCACGAGCTTTGGGGGTTCCAATCAAATCCCAAGCTTCAAGAATTTCCTGCGTTTTAGCATGGGCTGCTTGCTGTTCAGCCTTAGTAGCAAACTGAAAGTGATCAGAATGCCATTTGTGAATAAGCGCATGGTAAGCTTTTTTAATAGCTTTGGCTTTGGCGTTTCGGTCAACACCTAAAACTTCATAAGGATTCATATTATCCCTCCTGTCCAAAGCAAATGTTTTTCTTTAACACTGCCCAAGCAAAGTTTGGAAGCTTTGCTTGGGTAGCATTCAGAAAACAAGTGCTATTTGCCGGTTAAGTAATGTGTTTCTCTGGCTTTAATAGCCTGAGGGTTTGCCGCATGAGCTTGGATTGCCTTTGCCCAATCCTTAGGAACTGCCCCATTTACACGAAGTCCGTCCAGTAAGTCTTCAATCGTTTGGAAAATTATTTTTATTCCATCTCCGTAGCGATTAAAGTTTACAGCATTATTCGGATTTATTCCGAGTGATAAGGCATAGTCTTTAGCGGAATTGGGATAATCATCATTGAAGAGCAAGAAAATGTGCTCACCGCAGTTAATTCTGCTTGTAATCAATTTCTGTACTTCTTCTTGTGAATGACAACTATCTCCATTTTTACCATCGGTTATAACCAAGTGTAAACGGTGGTTTGCGTCTGTTGGTTTGATTGGCGTGATTGCGCTAATCAAAGCATCATAGATGTTTGTTCCTCCAGGACAAGGCCAAGGAGAAATAGGTTTAAAATCCTTTGCATTAAGTTTGCCGAATTGCGGAAGAACTTCATCATCAAACAGTGTAAGAGACACAAGAGTTGTGTATGCTTTCACTGCTTGCCTCTCAGCAAATCCGTTTATTTCCGACGAAATTGCTGAAGAAGTTCCATCCATGGAGCCACTACGATCAATAATAAGGTTTACACTAGCAGAATTCCGTTTGATTGTTTCTGCTAAAGCCTTACTGTCAATTGAAGCGGCAAAGCCGTCGATTGCGTTTGCAATGTCGACTTCTGTGGGAACAGGTTTCTGCTGGCGCAATAGCGCTAATTTGGAGCCTGAACTCTTTTGATTCATCTGGTCGTTACTCATAGTGAATCCTCCTTATAAGGTTGATATTGAGATATAAATCTCTTCAAAAGTGAACGTATAAATATTATCATAGATTACATAAAAAGTCAACGATAGAGACTGTGTATCTAGGGAATACTTATTAAAAATTCTTCTTGCAATTAAGTGAATAATATTATATATTATCTATATAAGAGGTGTTGTAAATGGATATAGAAGAGATGATAAAACAAGCAAAGCAGGTTGCAAAAAACGCATGGATACCATATGCAGACTATATGGTTGGAACTGTTTTAGTTACTGCTAATGGAAAAGTATATACAGGTTGCAATATACAAAATAAAGGAATACAAGCAATATGTTCGGAAAGAGTTGCGTTTGCAAAAGCAATTTCAGATGGAGAAAGAGCTTTTAAATCAATTTTAATAATTGGGAAAAAAAGTAAAGATAAATTTTATAAAGAAACATTACCTTGTGGATATTGCAGAGAATTTATGAGTGAGTTTTGCAAACCAGATTTTGAAATATATACTTATGATGAAGAAAAGAACGAAGTAAAAAAATATACATTACAAGAATTATTACCACATACGTTTGTGTTTTAGTTTAAATGGGAGGTTTTAAAAATGAAATTATTAGTTATATCTGACATACATGGTTCATTATATTATGCGAGAAAAATAGAGGAAATATATAAGAAAGAGAATCCAGATAAGTTAATATTATTAGGAGATCTATACTATCATGGACCAAGAAATCCATTACCTGAGGAATATAATCCTTCAGGAGTTTGCCAAATTTTAAATAGTTTAAAAGAAAACATTATTGCAATAAAAGGTAACTGTGATGCAGAAGTTGATGAGATGATATCTGAATTTGAGTTACAAAACTCGGTAGAAATGAATATAGATGGAAAAAGATTTTTATTCACACATGGGCATAAAAATAACATAGATAATTTACCAGAAGAGGAAATAGATGTACTTGTATATGGTCATTTTCATACAGGATTTATAAAAGAAAGAAATGGCGTAATTTGTGTTAATGCGGGATCTATAACATTTCCTAAAGATAATACAAAAAATAGTTATTTAATAATAGAAAAGAATAATATAATTTTAAAAGATATCGAGGGAAATATTATAGATTCTAAGGAATTTATATAATATTTTATTTCTAAGCTAAAGATAAAGGAGATAAAAATGGGATACAAAGGAGTAGAAATAACAAGCCAAGATGAATATATATATGATACTATACCATATAATCCTGAGTTTGATATTGATGAATTAGTAGTAATACAAAATAAATTACAGGATTATACTTCAGGTAGAACAAATGAAGGAATAACATCAAAAGAAGCAGAGATATTCTTAGATTGGGTTACATTTAATGCAAGAAGTTATGCAACTAAAGATACGCCAGAATCTGCAATAACATCAAGTATGCTTGCAAAATGTGCACCAACTCAATGTGTGAATTATGAATTGCTTAGTAAAATGGGATTAGATGTAAGAGCCTTTAATATGGGTGAGTGCATAGGTAGTATTCCAATGACTCAAGCTGATAGAGAAAAGGTTGAAAGCGGTTGGTTATCAAATGCACTAAGACATGCTGTATCTTTAGTAAAAATTCCAATAGTTGATAATAATAGAAACACACAAGAGTATGAATTTTTATTAGATCCTACTTTTAGGCAATTTTGTTTAAAAGAAAAATGTAATAGTGATGTGTTTTATAATCAAGAATTATTAGATAAAGGATATATTGCACCACATCCAGGATATTTTATGCAAGCAAATAATTTAATGCAATTAGGAGCATCAGAAGAGGTAGCTAGGAAAAGTGAAGGGCTAGGAAGACTTATAGTATCTAGAGGGTATTTTTACTTGAATGAAGAAAATGCAAAGCTATATGGTGATGCATTTCAAAGAGCAAGTAGAAGAGTAGAGTTTCAAAGATTACCAATACAAATGCGAGGAAGAGATTATATAGATAATTTTGAAAATACACGGAACCACACTTATGCCTGATAAAGATATGGCAGAATATGAAAAATTGCCAAGTGAAATACAAAAAAAGCAACAGAGTGTTTTTAGTAAAGTTATTTCATTTTTTAAAGATAAGTTTAGAAAACAACCACAGATGTTACCAGAAGGAAGGGGAGAACAAACAGCTAACAAAACTACAAGTTTAGATAGCGTGAAATTGAGTTCAGAAGAAATGGAACAATATAGAATTGGAGAGACACAAATATTAAGTCAGTATAATAGAGGCAATAAACAACAAGAAAATGATAATCAAAAAGGTAAAGAGCATTAAAAAAACTCGAAAGTGTAAACTTTCGAGTTTTGAAATTTCTATCTCTTGCTGAATTGTGGAGCTTTTCTTGCTTTTTTAAGTCCGTATTTTTTTCTTTCCTTCATTCTAGCATCTCTTGTTAAGTATCCGTTTGCTTTTAATATTGGTCTGTATTCTCCATTTGCTTCAAGTAATGCTCTTGAAATACCATGTCTTATAGCACCTGCTTGACCGCTAATTCCACCACCAATTACTTTACAAATAACATCATATTTATCTAATGTGTTAGAAGCAACTAAAGGTTGTTTTACTATAACTTTTAATGTTTCTACACCAAAATATTCATCTAAATCTTTTCCGTTAACAGTAATTTTTCCTGTACCATTAACTAATCTAACTCTAGCAATTGAACTTTTTCTTCTACCTGTTCCTAAGAATACTATATTTTCAGCTGATTTTTTTGCTGTTCTTGGCATTGTAAAATCTCTCCTCTCTTATAATTAAAATTCCCAAACTTCTGGTTTTTGTGCTTGATTTTCATGTTCTGCACCTGCATAAACTCTTAATTTAGTAAGCATTTGTTTTCCTAAAGAGTTATGTGGTAACATGCCTTTTATAGCAAGCATCATAGCTTTTTCTGGATTATTATCCATCATTACTCTAGCAGTAGTTTCTTTCATACCACCAATATATCCTGAATGATGTCTATATACTTTTTGATCTAATTTTTTTCCTGTTAAAACAACATCTTTACAATTTAATATAATTACATGGTCACCAGTGTCTATATTAGGTGTAAATGTTGGTTTATGTTTTCCTCTAAGCAATCTTGCAGCTTCTGTAGCAACTCTACCTAATGGTTTGTTTGCTGCATCAATTATATACCATTTTCTTTGTATATCACTTTTTTTTGCACTATATGTAGTATTATTCATGGTAATAAATACCCTCCATTCATAAAATAAAATATTAAAATATATGACCATTTATATGAAACTACCGGGGAGAAGTTTCGTATAAAGTACATATTTCCATAAAATACTATAATATTCTAATACAAATTCATACAAAAGTCAACTATTATAGAAAATAATTTTTATAACATAAGGGAAATTAAAATATTGTATATTTGTAGGGGCGCATGATTGCGCCCAATATATTGCTTTTTATCTATTATAATAGTAAAATAATAAATATAAAAAATATATAAGGAGAATGAATATGAATTATAAAGTAATACTAATTATTATAGGTTATATACTAATTATAAATTTAGTAGGATTTTTAGCAATGTATATAGATAAAAATAGAGCTAAAAGAAATGAATGGAGAATAAAAGAGGGGACTTTACTTTCTATAGGATTACTAGGCGGTGGAATTGGATCAATGATAGGAATGTATAAATTCAGACATAAGACAAAAAAATTAAAGTTCACAATAGGATTTCCAACAATTATAATTACACAAATTGTATTGATAATATATTGCTTAATAGCCAATCCATTTCAAATGTAGTAAAGAGTTAATAAATATGTTTGAAGCTACGAACAGATATACAGTACACATAAATAATAAAAATAATAAATAAAAAGTTTGCATAAAAAAGTAACTAAATTTAATTGTTTATAACTTAAGAACACAAAAGTCAACAGATGAAGTTATTAACAAAGTTATCCACAGTTTCCACAACTTATACACAAAAATATAAATGTAAACAAATATTGGTTACATAACATATATAAATGTAATATTTTAGAAATTGGTTTGTAATGTTTTTGTAACAATCCGAAAATATTTGTAAAACAAATGCAAAAAATGTAATACATGTAGCATATAAATTCCTTGACTTTTAATGCTTATTTGATATAATATACACAATGTTTGGAGGGATTTTTTTATGGAAGATATAACAATGGATAAAATAGTTTCTTTATGCAAGAATAGAGGATTTGTATATCCTGGTTCTGAAATATATGGAGGACTTGCAAATTCTTGGGATTACGGTCCATTAGGTGCAGAACTTAAAAAAAATATTAAAGATGCTTGGTGGAGAAAATTTATAACAGAAAATAGATATAATGTAGGAATTGATGCTGCGATTATGATGAATCCAGAGGTTTGGGTTACAACAGGTCATGTTGGAGGATTTTCAGATCCACTAATAGACTGCAAGGCTTGTAAAACTAGACATAGAGCAGATAAACTAATAGAAGAGTGGGGCTTTAAACAAGGAAAAGATATTTCAGGATTAGATGGATGGACAAACGAACAATTAGTTGACTATATAAAAGAAAATAATATTGTTTGTCCTAATTGTGGTAAACAGGAATTTACTGAAATAAGAAAATTTAATTTAATGTTTAAAACATTTATGGGAGTTACAGAAGATGCAAAGTCTGAAGTGTATTTAAGACCAGAAACTGCGCAAGGAATGTTTGTAGATTTTAAAAATGTTTTAAGAACAACAAGAAGAAAAATGCCAATGGGAATAGGTCAGATGGGTCGTTCTTTCAGAAATGAAATAACACCAGGAAATTTTATTTTTAGAACAAGAGAATTTGAGCAAATGGAACTTGAATTCTTCTGTAAACCAGGAACAGATTTAGAATGGTATGAATATTGGAAAAAATTCTGTAAAGATTGGTTAACTAATCTAGGAATTAAAGAAGAAAATTTAAGATTAAGAGAACATTCAAAAGAAGAGTTATCTTTCTATAGTAAAGGAACAACAGATATAGAATTTTTATTCCCATTTGGATGGGGAGAATTATGGGGAATAGCAGATAGAACAGATTACGATTTATCAAGACATATGGAAGCATCTAAACAAGATTTAACATATTTGGATCCAGAAACGAATGAAAAATATGTGCCATACTGTGTAGAGCCAGCTGTTGGAGTAGACAGAATATTCTTAGCAATGATTTGTAATGCATACGAAGAACAAGAGATAGCTGAAGGAGATACTAGAACTGTTTTACATTTACATCCTGCACTTGCGCCATATAAAGTAGCAATACTTCCATTATCTAAAAAATTAAGTGAAAAAGCAGATGAAGTTTATGAGAAATTATCAAAGAAATTTATGTGTGATTATGATGAAGCAGGAAGTATAGGAAAAAGATATAGAAGAGAAGATGAAATTGGAACACCATATTGTATAACAATAGATTTTGAAACAGAAAACGACGAAAGTGTAACAATAAGAGATAGAGATACAATGGAACAAATAAGAGTAAAAATAGATAATTTAGAAAATTGGATTGAAGAAAAAATAAAATTTTAATAAAAAATAATTATAGGCAAATTATAATAATATTTTTTATTCCGTTCTCCAAGGCGTTTATGTAGGGAGCGACGCCCTCGTCGTTCCTAGCACTTAACAAACTTAAAGTGACACACTCTACTTGGTTTTAAGACATAATGACTCAGGGTCGAACTCATAAAAAATATTATTATAATTTGCCTTATATATTAGTTTATAAAAATATTTTTAATTTTCATAATTTCTTGTTAACGTGTCTAATAGCTCTGGGTAAATTTGTGTTGCGTTTTCTTTCCAATTATCTGCAATTTTTTTTGCTTGCTCTCTAGAACCTGCAAAAGTAGTAATCTCAAATAAAGTCCTATTATTTTCAACGATTTTGCATTTAACACTATAATCTGTTTCAGAGTGAGGAATGAAATCGGCACTAATAGATAATGAATTTTCTATTTCTTCTAAATTTTCTTTAAATTCATTGTCAACTCTAAATTTAGTAATACCAGGAATTATATCTTTAACTAATTCTAATGTTTCTTTACCTTCATTAGTTATTTCGTAAACATTTTCATTAAATTCGTTAGTGTAATTTATAATATATTTGTTTTCCAATAAATCTAATAAAAATTGCTGGAAGTAAAAATAGTTCATATTATTTATACTTAGAACTAATTGTAGTAGGGCGTCATTAGATATAGGCTTGTTTATCTTATCTAAAATATATAAAATTAAAGCTTTATTTTCAGCCAAAATCTCATTATCCGAAGATAATTTCATTTTGTTTTCCTCCTTCAAAAATCGAAGATTTTTGTACTATTCACTAGAATATTCAAAATTATAACATAATAATTACAAAAAGAAAACCCATATTACAAAATATTCTAAATTGACAAATTGTCTTATTCTGCAATATTTTGTCGAGTAAAATTTCTTTACAAATGTAGAAATGTGTTGTAGAATGAGAACGAATTAATTCAAAAAATTTTTTTCAAAAAAATTTATTCTAAAGTAAAGTCTTAAGATTTCCCAAAAATGTTACCAAAATAGTTTAGAAACTGTATATAATTTACAAATTTCTCTTATACAGTATTGTATATGTTTTTTTCTTGTGCTTATTTTCTTTTGCACAACTGTATTTTTTGTTAATTTAACATTGCAAATTAGTACAGTTTACTAGACTATAAATTTACTAGGAGGAAAAAGTGTGATTACTTATACAAAGCGAAATGTACAAATAATTACACTTACAATAACAGTAATAATATATGTAGTTATAAGTGTAATTTGTTTGAAAGTAAATAAAAATAAGGTATATACAAATAACACACAAGAAGAAATAATTAACATAGAAAACACAGAAGAAAATATAGAAGAGAATATAACACCTAATGAGCACAAATTACCTATTTGGAAAATACAAATTCCAGCAATAAATCTTGAAGCCAATATAGAAGAAGGAACAAGTCAAAATGTTATTGCGAGAAATGTAGGTCATTTTACAAAAACTAGTACGTTAAACGGAAATATTGGATTAGCAGCACATAATAGAGGATTTGGTGTGGAAAGTTATTTTAAAAATATAAAAAATTTAAATTTAGGTGATGAGATAATATACAAAAAAGATGAAGAAATAAAAAGATACAAAGTTGCAAAAAATGTAATAATAGATGAAACAGATTGGACATATCTGCAAAACACAAATGATAACAGAATAACACTCATAACTTGTGTTGAGAATCAACCAGAATATAGGAGATGTGTTCAGGCAATAGAGGTTTGAAAGATAAAATAATGAAAGGTAAGATAGAAATGAAAATAATTAGACTAGTATCAATAGTATTGATTGTATTACAAATACTTTGTATTTCATCATCTGTATTTGCTGTGGATGATGCAAAAATTGGAGATAGTGTTTTGCTAAAAGCAGAACAAAATTTAGATTATATAGGTGTAAACTATTGGGGACAAGATTTAACCATATATTACACATTGTACAATAATAAATATCCTGCATATTGTGTAGAATATTATAAAGGTGGAATTACAACTGATAGAGAATATAGTGTTGAAGTTGTAGAAAACTATATAGATGAAAATTTTACAGATTCCACTGAGAATAATAAAAAATTGACTGTTTGGAGAGTTATAAAAAATGGTTACCCATACAAACAAATACAAGGATTAAATGAATATGAATCTTATGCAGCAACAAAATTAGCTGTATTTTATGTGTTAGAAAATTGGGAAGCAAGTGGAGATGTAGGAGATAAAGTTACAGCTACTAATGAGGAAGGACAAAAAGTTATAAATGCAATGTATAATATTGTTGAAATAGCCAAATCTTCTAAAGAAGTTCCAGAAGCACCAAATTTAACTCTAATACACTCTGAATGGGCAATAGACGAAATAGATAATAGATTTTTATCAAAAAAAATAACATTAGATTCTTCAACTCAAATTTCAGAATTTAATATAGATTTAGAAGGAAATGTACCTAATGGAACATTTATAACAGATTTAGAAAATAATAAAATAACACAATTTAAAAATTGTAAAGAGTTTAAAATATTATTACCATTAGACTATTTAATAACAGAAGGTGAATTTACAATAAATGCTCAAGTTAAAGTACCATCATATCCATTACTTTTTGGAGCATCATCAATAAAAGACTTGCAAAGTTATGTGTTAACTGGAGAAACAACAAAAATAAAACCTGAAAATTTACCAATTAGTTATCCTCAAAATAAAACAAAGCTAATAATAAAAAAGAAAGATGAAAATGATAATGCTTTATCGCAAGTAAAATTTAATTTGTTAAATTCAAATAAAGAAATAGTGTATGAAAATATAGAAACAAATGAAAGTGGATTTATTGAAATAAATAATTTAATACCAGGATTATACTATTTACAAGAAATTGAAACAATAGAAGGATATGAACTTAGTAGTGAGCTAATAGAGGTTAATATTGATTTGGACGAAGAAAAAGAAATTATTGTAGAAAATAAAAAGATACCAGAAGAACCAGAAACTCCAAAACTTCCAAGAACTGGTTGGTAAAATATAAATATATTCTAACCAAATACATCTTATGTGATGAAACAAGTTTTGTCATATAAGATGTATTTTATTGTTAAATTCGTAAAAATTAACATAAAATTACTTTTCAAATGCAATAAAATGAGATATAATAAATACCTAATATTAAAAATGATAAAAGTGGGAGAATTATATGAAAATAGGATTTGTACATTTGGGATGTTCTAAAAATTTAATAGATACAGAAATGATGATAGGTTTATTTAAAAATAATAATTATGAAATAGTAAATAATCCGAAGGATGCAGAAATAATACTTATAAATACTTGTGGATTTATAGAATCTGCTAAAGTTGAAGGAATAAATACTATATTAGAAATGAGTGAATATAAAAAAACGGGCAAATGTAAATTTTTAATAGCTACAGGTTGCTTGGTGCAAAGGTATAAAGAAGAATTAAAAAAAGCTATGCCAGAAGTGGATTTGTTTGTATCCATAGATGAATATGAAAATTTATGGAAAATAGTAGAAGAAAAAATAAAGCAAAAAGAAAATAAAGCAACAAATTGTTTAGATTATATGGAAAGAGTAATAACCACAGGAAATACTACTGCATATTTAAAAATTGCTGAAGGATGTAGTAATAGATGCACATATTGTGCAATACCATATATAAGAGGTCCATATGTTAGTAGAAAAATGGAAGATATACTAGAAGAAGCAAATATTTTGGCAAAGAAAGGCTACAAGGAAATAATAGTAATTGCACAAGATACTACTAAATATGGAATAGATTTATATGGAGAATCTAAACTTGCAGAATTATTAGATAAACTAAGTAAAATAAAGGAATTTAAGTGGATTAGATTTTTATATGCATATCCAGAAACAATAACAGAAGATTTAATAAAATTAGTAAGAGATAACCCTAAAATATGTAAATATTTTGATATACCAATTCAACATATATCAGATAAAGTCTTAAAAAGAATGAATAGAAAAAGTGATGGTAATTCAATAAAGAAACTAATAAATCATATAAGAGAAGAAATACCAGATGTGATATTAAGAACATCTTTAATAGTAGGTTTTCCTGAGGAAGCTGAAGAGGATTTTCAAGAGTTATTAAATTTTGTAAAGGAAACAAAATTTGATAAACTAGGAACTTTTATTTATTCTAAAGAAGACGGAACGCCTGCTGCTAGGTTAAAGAAACAAATACATCCTATGACTAAAAAAAGCAGATTCAATAAAATAATGAAAATTCAACAAGAGATTTCAAATGAAAATTTAGAAAAATATGTAGGAAAAGCCTTAGAAGTACTAATTGAGGATTTAAGTTTCGATGGTAAATATTATATAGGGAGAAGCAGAATGGATGTACCAGACATGGATGGGATTGTATACATAAAAAATACTAAAAAAGTAGATGTTGGTAGTTTTACAAAATGTAAAGTTATTCAAAGACAAGAATATGATTTAATTGCTGAGTTTATAAATTAGGTGGGAATTATGAGAGTAAAACAACTTGTACAAGAGATAAGAGAGTGTATGCCAGATGGGCTAAATGAATTAGAAACATTAAGATTTTTATACATATATATTGGTAAACGCAAAAATTTTAATCCAGAATATTATTTTGGAAATTCAAAAACAAAAAGACAAATATATATGTTATCAAATAAAGAAATAAACAATGAAGAATTTTTAACAGAAAAAAGAAATTTAATATGTACTTCAATATCAAGTTTATTTAAAAAAGTAGCAAAAGAAATTGATTTAGATGTAGATTTATATACAGAAGATGAAGGAAATGGGGCACATATGTATAATATTGCTCACTTAAAAGATGGAAGAACTATAAGGCTAGATTTGCAATTAGATTTAAACAATATTCATAGTAACAAAAGAACTGATTACTTTGGACCGATAACTTTTCTTTGGGATGGATTGGAAGACGAAGAGATAGAAGAACTTGACAAAAAAATAGGTTATAAAAAAGAAGGAAAGAACTATAAAGATGATGATATTGAATTATTGATAGAACAAGCAAAAAGTATGAATTTGAAAGATGCTTTGGAGTTTTTATTAAGAAATGAGAAATTTTTAGAAGGATTACAAGAAGAGGAGGGGTATGTAGAAGCAATTGCATATGTTAGATCAACTTTTGTTAAGTGCCTAAATAGATGGAAATATGATACACTTCCATATGTAATAAATTGCTATAGGGATGAAGATATATATAAGCAATCTTTGCAAGAGAGACAGTATTCAATGTGCATTTTAAATAAGTACAAAGGAGATTATGATATATATGTTTATAGAAAGAAACAAAGAGTATTTGAACATGTAAGTCCAGAAAGAATGAAAAAGTTAATGGAGCAAGGATTAAAAGTAGATGAAACTAGTATTATGTCAAAAGAACTACTGGAACATATAGATAAGGCTACAGATAAAAGTCCAGAGTTATAAACTTGCTACTAACTAAATTATTGACACGAATAGAAATAAATGTAATAATGTAAATATTAAACATAAGAAAGAGGAAGTAAATGGAAATAGAAAAATTAAAATCTGTAATAGAAGCAATGCTATTTGCGGCAGGTAGAGAGGTAAAGCAAGAAGAAATAATGTCTATTTTAGAAATAAGTGCAGAGGATTTAGAAAGAATAGTACATACATTGCAAGATGAATATATTACGCAAAATAGAGGAATTGAAATTATTAAGATAAATAAAAGTTATCAACTAACAACTAAAAGAGAATATTACGATTATATTTACCCATTGTTTGATAATAGAGCAAAGCCAACAATATCTACGGCAGCAATGGAAACTTTATCAATAATTGCATACAATCCTAAAATAACAAGAGCGCAAATAGAGGCAATAAGAGGAGTTAATGTAGATGGAACTATTTATAAATTACTTGAATTTGGATTGATTGAAGATGCAGGAAAACTTGATATGCCAGGAAAACCAATGGGGTATAGAACAACAAATCAATTCTTAAAAATGTTTGGTATATCATCTTTAGATGAACTGCCGGAGCTACCGCGTTATAAAATAGATGAAAACGAACAAATAGTATTAGACGAATTTATAAATAAAAACGAGGAGGATAATGATGGACAATAATTTTGTAAAAGATATAACAAATATAGAAGAAGATTTTGCTAAATGGTATACAGATATAGTATTAAAGGCAGACTTAGCAGACTATACAGATACAAAAGGATGTATAGCTATAAAACCATATGGATATGAAATATGGGAAAATATACAAAAATATACAGATGCAAAATTCAAAAAAATAGGTGTAAAAAATATATATTTACCAGTATTGATACCAGAAAGTTTGTTAAATAAAGAAAAGGATCATGTTGAAGGATTTGCACCAGAAGTAGCTTGGGTAACAATTGGAGGACAAGAAGAATTAGAAGAAAAACTTTGCATAAGACCAACTTCAGAAACAATGTTTTCAACAATGTTTTCAAAATGGGTAAATTCTTGGAGAGATTTGCCAATAGTAACAAACCAATGGTGTAATGTATTAAGATGGGAAAAAGAAACAAGACCATTTTTACGTTCAAGAGAATTTTTATGGCAAGAAGGTCATACAGTACATGAAACAGAAAAAGAAGCACAAGAACTAACATTGAAAATGCTTGATACATATAAAGAAGTAATAGAAGAATTACTTGCAATTCCAGTTTTACAAGGGAGAAAAACACCTAAAGAGCAATTCTCTGGAGCAGTTGCAACATATACAGTTGAAACTTTAATGCATGATGGAAGAGCCCTTCAGGCAGGAACATCACACTATTTCGGACAAAACTTTACAAAGCCATTTGAAATAAAATTCCAAAATAGGGAGGGCAAAGAAGAATACGCATATCAAACTTCATGGGGAATAAGTACAAGACTAATTGGTGCAGTTATAATGGCACATGGAGATAATAGAGGTTTAAAACTACCACCTAAAGTTGCACCAATACAAGTAGTTGTAGTTCCAATTGCACAGCATAAAGAAGGAGTAGAAGAAAAGGCAACTGAGATTTATAATAAATTAAATGAAAAATTTAGAGCACATATTGATTTAAGAGATAATTGTTCACCAGGATATAAATTTAATGATTGGGAAATGAGAGGAATACCAATAAGAATAGAAATAGGACCAAGAGATATTGAAAATGGTGTTGCAACAATTGTTAGACGTGATACGTTAGAGAAAAAGGAAGTAAAAATAGAAGAATTAGATAAAAACGTAGATGAATTATTAGAACAAATACAAACAAATATGTATAATACTTGTAAAGAAAGATTAGAGCAAAAAACAACAGTAGCAACAAATTTAGATGAATTCCAAAAGAATATAAATGAAAATCAGGGATATGTAAAAACAATGTGGTGTGGTAATGTTGAATGTGAAGATAAAATTAAAGAACTAACAGGAGCACATTCAAGATGTATACCATTTAATCAAGAGCATTTAAGTGACACTTGTGTATGCTGTGGAAAGAAAGCAAACACAATGGTTGTTTGGGGGAGACAATATTAGTGAATGGTGAATAATGAAGAGTGAATAATTAAAATGTAGGGGTCGGCGACCTTAGGCGACCCGTTTGTTCAAATCGAAATATATTTTTATAGGAGATAGAATAGATGAGTAAAAAGTCTAGTATTGTATCTAAAATAGGTTCACTAATATTTATAATATTCGTAATAGTAGCACTAATTGCTTTATACAAAGTATATAAAATAAACTACTTTAATGAATTTTCGAAAGCAGAATATAATTTAAATACCACAGAGTTTGAAAGAGACCGGTAAAGTTAAATATTCAAATTCGTATAGTTATAAAATGCACTCAGATGAGTATAATGACGCAATGTTTTACAAAACAGTTAATGTAGAAAAAAATACTTCATATAAAGTTAGTTGTATGGTAAAAACAGAAAATGTGGTTTCTGAAAAAGAAATATCAGCTTCAGGTGCACAAATATGTTTAGCAGATACAGTATATGCATCTGAAAGTGTCACAGGAACAAATGATTGGAAGAAAATAGAATTTATATTTAATTCAAGAAATAAGGAAACTGTAGATATTGCATTTAGATTAGGTGGAAATGGAGAAAATTGCAAAGGAACGGCTTGGTTTTCAGACTTTAAATTAGAAAAAGGAACTTCTAAAACAGATACTAATTGGAATATGGTATGCTTCATATTTAAAAATATAGATGTGGTAATAAATCAAGATGGCACTGAACAAAGACTAAAATTTTCTATGAGTAATGAAGATATAGAAATAATGAAGGATAATATGCAAAGATTAAAAAGTTCATGTAAACAAATATCAGATAATAAAATGTCAATAGACTATAAAATTATAGAAATAGATGAACCAATAACTTCTATTTCTTACGATAAAGAACATGGTTACTATGTTGACCCTGTAAATGTTAAAGATATAATTAAAAATTATATGGAACAAGATGAATATGATCATATATTTGTTGCTGTAAGGTTAGGAGATATGACTAAAGAAATTCCAGTATATGATTGGATTGGGCTTGGGGGTATGGATTATTATGGAATAGGATTTTCTAATATAAGATTACCTAATGATAATTCTAAGAGTTATGCATATAAGTATAATCCATATTTAAATACTTTCCCAGAAGAAGTATTTTTACACGAATTTCTACATTCATTAGAAAGAAACTTAATTGAATATGGTTATAATATACCAGCATTACACGATAATGAAGTATATGGCTATAAACATCAACCCCTTATAGGATTAAAAGATTGGTACAAAGATTATATGACAAAGAAAATTTTGGACAGCAAAACCAATGAATACATAGGTTTAGATGAAATTGTATATAAATTAAAACCATCTCATGAAAGCGATTTTAAAAATGCTGAAGAAGTAGAGTTTATAAATGAACCAAATAACATATTTGAAGAAATAGGAGCAATGGGAAAATCAGTTATAGGAAGGATTAAGGAAATAAAGAAATGAAACTAGAAGAATTTAACTACGAATTACCAGAAGAACTAATTGCACAACATCCTTATGATAAAAGAGATGAAGCAAGACTTATGGTATTAAATAGAGAAAAGAAAACTTTAGAAAATAAGGTGTTTAGAGATATAATAAACTATTTAAATCCAGGAGATTGTTTAGTTATAAACGATACAAAGGTAATTCCAGCAAGATTGTATGGTAAAAAGGAAACAGGAGCAAATGTTGAATTTTTATTATTAAACCAAATTGAAGGTGACATTTGGGAGGTTATGGTAAGACCAGGCAGAAAATTATTACCAGGAGCGAAGGTGTCATTTGGTGATGGATTATTGGAAGCGGAAATACTAGAAATAGTAGATGGTGGAAACAGAAAAGTAAGATTTAAGTATAATGGAATATTTAATGAAATATTAGATAAAATTGGACTTATGCCATTACCACCATATATAAAGGAAACTTTAAAAGAAAAAGATAAATATCAAACTGTTTATGCAAGAGATCTAGGTTCTAGTGCTGCACCAACAGCAGGATTACATTTCACAGAAGAATTATTAGAACAAATAAGAAAAAAAGGAATAGAAATTGCAAAAGTAACTTTACATGTTGGAATAGGAACATTTAGACCAGTAAAGGTAGAAAATATAGAAGAACATAAAATGCATAGTGAACATTTTTATATAAAAGAAGATGAGGCAGAAAAAATAAATAATGCAAAGAAAAATGGAAAAAGAGTGATAGCGGTAGGAACTACTTCTTGTAGAGTATTAGAAAGTGTAGCGAATGAAAATGGATATGTAGAAGAAATAGAAAAAGATACAAGTATATTTATATACCCAGGTTATAAATTTAAATGTATAGATGCATTGGTTACAAATTTTCACTTACCAGAATCAACACTACTAATGCTAGTATCAGCATTAGCAGGAAGAGAATATATATTAAAAGCATATAACAAAGCGGTAGAAGATAAATACAAATTTTTTAGCTTCGGAGACGCAATGATAATATTATAAAAGGAGAAAACAAAATGGCACAAGCAATAACTTATGAACTATTACACGAATGTAAGCAAACAGGAGCAAGAAGAGGCGTAATCCATACACCTCATGGAGATATACAAACTCCAGTATTTATGCCAGTTGGAACCCAAGCAACTGTAAAATCATTAACCCCAGAGGAATTAAAAGAAGAGGTAAAAGCCGAAATTATTTTATCTAACACATATCATTTATATTTAAGACCAGGGAGTGAACTAGTAAAACAAGCGGGACGGACTTCATAAATTTATGAAATGGGATAGACCTATACTTACAGATAGTGGAGGCTTCCAAGTTTTTAGTTTAGGAGATTTAAGAACAATACACGAAGAAGGAGTAGAATTTAAGTCTCATTTAGATGGAAGTAAACATTTCTTTTCGCCAGAATCTGTAATGAAAACAGAAGAAAATTTAGGTGCAGATATAATTATGGCATTTGATGAATGTTGTCCATATCCATCAACATATGAATATACAAAACAATCTATGGAAAGAACAACTAGATGGGCTAAAAGATGTAAAGAAGCACATACAACTATAGAAACACAAGGCTTATTTGGAATAATACAGGGAGGATTCTACAAAGACTTAAGAGAACAAAGTGCTAAGGACTTAATAGAATTAGATTTACCAGGGTATGCTATTGGTGGAATTAGTGTAGGAGAACCAAAAGAGAAATTTTTGGAGATATTAAATTTTACAACGCCTTTAATGCCAAAAGATAAACCAAGGTATTTAATGGGAGTTGGAACACCAGATTATTTGATAGAAGCGGTTTTATCAGGGATTGATATGTGCGATTGTGTATTACCAACTAGAATTGCAAGAAATGGAACAGCCCTAACTTCTAAGGGGAAAATTGTTGTAAGAAATGCGACATATGAAAAAGACTGGAATCCATTAGATGATGAATGTGATTGTTATACTTGTAGGAACTATACTAGAGCATATATTAGACATCTAATAAAGGTAAACGAAATATTAGGTGCTAGGCTTTTATCTATACACAATTTAAGATTCTTGACTAATCTAATGGAAAAGGTTAAAATAGAAATTGAGAGAGATAATTTATTAAATTTTAAAAACGAATTTTACAATAAATATGGTTACACAAAAGAATAGGAGGAAAAAATATGCAAATAAATAATTTAGGTTCAAATAATAAACAAAGCAGTTCAAATGCAAAAAAATATATTTTAATCGGACTAATAATATCAGTAGTGTTATTGTTAATATTGTTAGTAGTTTCAGTTTTATACAGTAGTATGGCGCCTAAAAATTTGCAATTGTTAGTAAATGGAAATGGTATGAACTTTACACAAGACACATTTCTTATGGAGAATGGGAAAATATATGTATCTTTGAAAGATATAGCAAACTTAATAGATTATAGATATTATGAGGGAGGATATAAAGAATTTACACAAGATAAATCAAAATGTTATTTACAATCGGAAGATGAAATTGTTGTATATGAATTAGGAAAAAATACAATTAAAAAGACTTTAAACGATAACAATATTTTGTATTCTGAATTTGAAATTAAAGAGCCAGTAAGAAAAAATAACGATAAATTATATTGTTTAGCTTCAGATTTAATGATAGGTTGTAATTTAGCAATCACATATAATGAGGAAACAAATGTAATAGATATAAGCACATTGCAAAAATTATATGAACAATATAATGATAATGCAAAACAAAATAAATATACAAATGTTAAAGAATTAGATAATAAGTTTAATAATAAAAAAGCAATTCTATATGGAATGTTAGTTGTATCAGATACAGAAACAGAGAATAACCAATCAAATAAAAATGCTAAATATGGAGTTATTTCATTAGATGGAACTAAAACATATTTAGATATAAAATATGATGAAATTGATTTTGTTGAAATTTTACAACAATTTATAGTAAAAGCTGAAAATAAATATGGAGTTGTTGACAACAATGGATCACAGAAAATAAAATTAGAATATGACGAAATTAAATTATTTGATGGTATAGAAAAATTATATTATGTAGAGAGAAATAATAAAAAAGGTATATTAGATGAATTTGGTGATGCTTTAGGTGGAAACTTATATGTTGAGTTTGATGAATTAGGAATAAATGCATCATTATTCCCTAATGATAATATAGGAAATTCAATGTTATTATACAACACTGTTATACCAGCAAAGAGAGGAAATAATTGGGGATTATTTAATATAGAAGGAGAGTTAGTATCTGGATTTGAATGGGATGAATTTGGATATATAGCTAATAAAGAAGATAGAAACAATAATAACAACAGTAAAAACATTTTATTAGTACCAAGCATGGAAGGAATTGTTGTTTGTAAAAATGGAAAATATGGAATAATAAACTTAAATGGAAAATTATTAGCAGTTTGTGAATTCGATAGAATATATTCTGAAACAATTGGGGGAAAAGAAAAATTTTATCTTCAATATGGAAATAATGTAATTGATATAGAAAATTATGAAGAAGATAAACAAACAACAACTCCAAGCCCTAGTCCAAGTCCAGAGCCAACATTTTCACCAAGTCCAAGCCCATTGCCAACAAGTGATGATGATATTGCTGATAACAATGATGATGAAACATTACCAGTAGATAATGACAACAACGACATTGATGATGACAATACTGAAACAATTTAAATTATGTAAATTTTATAAAAATGTAAAAAAACATATATGAAAAATAAAAATATATTTTTCATATATGTTTTTTTGTTATACGCATATAAAAACGAAAAATTGGAAATGAAAAGTATAAAATAAATCTAACAGTTATAGGGACATTGCATTGGTCGTCCGTATGCTTGTCCGTATGTTAGAGGTGGTTACAAATGATAGAAAAAATCTGTGAATTTCTAACAAAAAAGATTAGAAAAAGTATGCCAGAAATAACAGATGAAAGAGCTGAAGTAATAAATTATGGTTTACAACTAGTAATAGGTGAGGTTCCGAAAACTTTTATAATGCTACTTATAGCATATCTTCTAGGAATTTTAGAATTATCTATATTAGCATTTTTAATAATTACACCATATAGAATGTTTTCAGGAGGATTTCACTTAAAAACACACATTGGATGCATAGTAGGAACAACTTTATTTTATTGTGGAAATGTAATGTTAAGCAAAGTAATTGTTTTTAGTCCAATTTCAAAAATAATATTTATTCTTTTGGTATGGGTATTTAGTATGTGGATGATAAAACTATATGCACCAGCAGATACAGAAAATGTTCCAATAATAAGTAAAAAGGTAAGAAAAACAAAGAAAATAATGTCATATATAACATTAACACTTACTCTTTTAGTTGGAGTATTTATAGAAAATAGTGTTATATCAAATATGTGTATATTTGGTAGCTTAATACAAACTTTAGCAATAACTAGATTTATGTATAAATTGACTAATAATAAATACGGCTATGAGGAATATTGTAAAAACGAAATATAAGGTAATATGCAATGTTATACCGGTAAGCATTGTTATTATATATAAAAACAAAAGAGGAGGAAGAAAAATGTTTAAATTTTTAGCAAAAATAGCAGAAAAATATGCTGCATCAACAAACAGTGCTTGTTATATATTTTTTGCTTTACACCAACCAAAAATGCCAGCAAGTTTAATAAAAAAAGATTAATTTAGCGATAATAAAAAAGAGGTATTCTATTTTTAGAATACCTCTTTTTTCCTAATAATATATTTCTAATTGTTGAGTAAAGAAAGTATCATCTTTTGTTGTAAATAAATCTAGTGTATTAAGATTCTTTCTTAAAATTTGCCTTACTTCCCATAAACCAATTCCAGAATTATTTGGTTTTGTAGAATAAGATTTTTCAAATATTTTGTCTATGTTAATATCTTTATTTAAATATGTATTTTTAATAACTATTAAATTCTTATGGCGTGAACTATCATTTCGTAGATTTATTTTAATAATTTTTTCTTCACATTCTAAAGTTGCCTCTATTGCATTATCTAAAAGTATTCCTAAAATTCTTGTAATTTCATAAATATGTGTAGATAATTGTGTTAAATCAAAACATACCTCTAAAGTAATCTGAATACCAAGTTCATTTGCTTTATGATATTTAGAAGCAAGAATACTGTATATTGCAGGATTATTTATAACATCTGGACTAAGAGCTGTTAGATTATTAACACCTTGGCAATCATTTAGAAGTTGAGAATAATATTTTTTAAGACCTTCCATATCATTTGTTGAAACATATCCACCAATTGCTTGAACAATATTATTAAAATCATGCTTAAATGCTCTAATATTATCATGCAAAATTGTTAAACTTTTATTAACTAATTTTTCTCCATCCAAATCTCTAGTTGTTTCTTCTAATTTTGCAGTTCTAGATAAACTATAAAAACTAATACCAAAATATAAAAGTAATACAAGCAAATTACATAAAGTTAATGGTAGTGATAAAGAATTACTATAAAGCACAGCTAAATATGATTGAATTATAATTGAAATTATACCTAAAATAAAATTTATAAGTAGTATGTGTTTATTATTTTTCTTAAACTCACTTATACTTGATATATTAAATTCAAATTTCTTAATAAATTTTGATAAAAAATACATAGTAGTATATAGAATCAATGAATAAGTAAGTTTATATATTGGTATTAAAATTATTTGGGTTGGTGGACAATTAAATAGTATTGTATATAAATTCATAAAAAAAGAACCTGAAATTACAATTATAAAATATGGTACTGTAAAAGCAATAATAGATTTAAGAATACTTAATCTAAATATAGATATCATAAGTAATATTGCTACTATTACATTAACAAATGAATTGTATGATACAGGAATTATATATTGAGATAATAGCGATACTGCTGATAATGATAATACATAAAATATTTTTTGCTTTTTAGTTGAGTTAATATTAAGTATTGCTGTAAATAAAAGCATTGTTACATAAGCTTCAACAAAAATTAAAGGAATTCCTTGTATTTTAGCAACAAATTCATTTTCAACTGTTAATGCATTCCAAATGGCTTGTAATATTTCCATTATTTAAAACCTCCATTAAATTTACTTTATATTTTGGACCGATTGAACAAAATGTAAAATTATCGAATTGTATAATATTAGTATTTTTGTTTATGTTAGATATTTTATTGATGTTTGCAATATAGGATTTGTGGCATCTAACGAAGTTTTCTGGAAGACAAGTTTCAATTTTATTAAAAGAACTATAAGTTTCATAAGACCTTTCTCTAGTACAATAAATTAATTTCATACCTTGCTTTTTAATACAATATAAGTCGTTTTCATTTATTATATTAGAAGAAGTGCCAATACTAATATAGTTGTTTTTAGAATCACATTTAATATCATCAAATAAACGCAAAATGGTTTCTTCTAGTCTTTCTATAGTAATAGGTTTAGCAAGATAATCGAACGTTTTAAATTTATATGCTAACATAATGTATTCTAAATGTGCTGTTGTAAAAATTAAATAAGCGTTTTTGTTGTGTTCACGTAATTTAGCTGCCAAATCCAATCCGCTTATATTAGATTTTAAATCTATATCTAAAATATATACATCTACATTGTTTTCGCTAGAATATGTTAAAATGCTTTCAGCATCTGTAGCCGTAAAAACTACTTTACCATCTAAACTGTTATTTATAAAAATTGATTCTAGCATTTTAGAAATTTTATTTAAGATGTTTAAGTTATCATCACATAAAGCAAAATTCAACATATTTCATCCTCCGTAACAAAAAATATATACATATATATTTCATAAGAAAGTGTAATCCAAAATTTTGCGAATGTCAATATGTAAAAAATAGCAAAATATGATCACAATCGACATTGAGAACTCATAGGTAAATATATACTAGATCAAGATATATTAAATTTTTGCATATTTGCATAAAAATATTGCAATATTTAAAAATATGTAGTAAAATAGTTAAGTATCAAAAATTACCTTATACTTAGCATAAAGAAAAAAACCTACTTATGTTCAGTTTAAGGCATATAAAATTAAATAGGAGGATTAAAAAATGACAAAGGAAAGAAAACAAGAAATTATCAATCAATTTAAAAGAGAGGAAAATGATACTGGTTCATCAGAAGTTCAAATAGCTTTATTAACAGAAAGAATCAATGAACTAACAGAACATTTAAAAGTTCATAAAAAAGATAATCACTCAAGAAGAGGATTATTACAAATGGTTGGTAAAAGAAGAAATTTATTAAACTACTTAGCTAAAAAAGACCTAAACAAGTACAGAGAAATAGTTGAAAAATTAAATTTAAGAAAATAAGAAAAGTTGCTTCGCAGATGTATAGGTTGCTTCGCAACCGCACGAATCAAGGAAACTTAACCTTGTTGCTTCGGAAAAATCTTAATAATTTTCCTACGCAATAAGAAAAGTAGGGGCGCAATCGGTTAGGAATACCTGTTATTCAAACCTAATTGCGCCCTTAATGTTATATGTAATTTTAATCTTGTTAATAATTTAGAAGTACTACTATTTAGATGAGATTGCTTACGAAAAGGTTTATATGAATAAATTTTTTCGTAAGTGATTCTATCTAAAAAAGTATTTCTAAATGTAATAAATTATTTTAGGAGGAATTTTTATGTTTAAAACTTATTCAATGGAACTAGCAGGAAGAACTTTAACTTTAGAAACAGGAAAAATGGCAGGTTTAGCCAATGGAAGTGTACTTGTAAAATATGGAGAAACTGAAGTTTTAGTTAATGTTACAGCTTCAAAAGAGCCAAAAGAGGGAATAGACTTTTTCCCATTATCAGTAGATTATCAAGAAAGATTATATTCTGTTGGAAAAATACCAGGAAGTTTTACAAAGAGAGAAGGAAAACCTACAGATAAAGCAATATTAGTGTCTAGGGTAATAGATAGACCAATTCGTCCATTATTCCCAAAAGATTTTAGAAATGATGTATGTGTTGAAGCATTAGTTTTATCTGTTGAACCAGATAATTCACCAGAAATTTGTGCAATGATTGGATCATCTGCAGCACTTTCCATATCAGATATACCTTTTGGTGGACCAACAGGTTCAGTAGCCGTAGGTTATGTTGATGATAAAATAATTATAAATCCAACTTTAGAGCAAAGAGAAAAAAGTAGATTAACTTTAACTGTTGCAGGAACAATGGAAAAGATTGCCATGATAGAAGCTGGAGCAGATGAAATACCAGATGAAACAATGTTAGAGGCAATAAAAACTGCACATATAGAAATCAAAAAAATATGTGAATTTATATCAAAAATAAAAGCAGAAATAGGAAAACCAAAATTCGAATATAAATCTTTTGGAGTAGATGAAGAGTTTTATAAAGAAATAGAAGAAAACTTTAAAGATAGAATGTATGTAGATGTACAAGCTGTTGAAAAAGTTGATAGAGATAAAAACATAGATAAAATAACAGAAGACATAACTTCATATGTAATAGAAAAATACGGAGAAGAAATTGCAACTGAAAGAAAACAAGACATAGCAGATAGTGTATATAAATTGGAGAAAAAATGTGTTAGAGAGATGATATACAAAGAACACAAAAGACCAGATGGAAGAGCATTAGACGAAATCAGACCATTATCTTGCGAAGTAGGATTATTACCAAGAACACATGGTAGCGCATTATTTACAAGAGGACAAACTCAAGTATTATCAATAGCAACATTAGGTATGGCTAGTGAAGAACAAATATTAGATGGCTTAGATGAAGAAACATCAAAAAAATATATTCATCATTATAATTTCCCAGGATACAGTGTTGGAGAGGCTAAACCATCACGTGGACCAGGAAGAAGAGAAGTAGGACATGGTGCTTTAGCTGAAAGAGCATTAGTTCCAGTAATACCATCTCAAAATGAATTTCCATATACAATAAGAGTTGTATCAGAAGTATTAAGCTCAAATGGTTCAACATCACAAGCAAGTATATGTGGTAGTACATTAGCATTAATGGATGCAGGTGTGCCAATTAAAAATCCAGTAGCAGGAATTTCAACAGGATTAGTAACAGATCCAGATGATGATTCTAAATATGTTATGCTAACAGATATACAAGGATTAGAAGATTTCTTTGGAGATATGGACTTTAAAGTTGGTGGAACAAAAAATGGAATTACAGCAATACAAGTAGATATAAAAGTGGATGGGCTATCATATAATATTATTGAAGAAGCATTTGCAAGAACAAAAAAGGCAAGAGCATATATATTAGATGAAATAATGTTAAAACAAATAGATAAGCCAAGAGATGAAATATCAAAATATGCACCTAAAATTGTAACAATGAATATAAATCCAGATAAAATTAGAGATGTTATAGGAACAGGTGGAAAAGTTATAAATAAAATAATTGCAGAAACTGGTGTAAAAATGGACATAGAAGATGATGGAAAAGTATGTATTTATTCATCAGATTCAGAAGGAGCAAAAAAGGCTCAAAAAATGGTAGAAGATATAACAAGGGAGATTGAAGAAGGTGCAATATATTTAGGTAAAGTTGTTAGAATTATGCCTTTTGGAGCATTTGTTGATTTAGGTGGAGGAAAAGAAGGATTACTACACATATCAAAAATATCAAAAGAAAGAGTAGAACATGTGGAAGATGTACTAAAAGAAGGCGACGAAATAACAGTAAAAGTATATGAAATAGATTCACAGGGAAGAATAAACTTAACAAAAAAAGACATAGAAGAATAAAATAATAACAAACAATGTTGAATTTTGCCGAATATAATAGTATAATATAATATGTAATGTAGAATGTGTATGGGCGAGCAAAAGCTCGTCCATACTTAAAAAAGAAAGAGGTAAATTTGATGAAATATCTATATATGCTTCAACAAGCGTTGGTTTGGATTATAACAATATTTTGGGTATATCAGATAATGGTGAGTGTTTGTTCACTTATAAAATTAAAGGAAAAGCCATTGTTGGTAAAGAAAAACCACAAATTTATGGCAGTTATACCAGCTCACAATGAAGCAGAGGTCATAAAAAATTTAGTAGACAGTTTAATGAAACAAAAATATCCTAAAGAACTATTAGATGTATATGTAATTGCAGATAACTGTACAGATAATACTGCTGAAATTGCAAGGAATGCAGGAGCAATAGTATTAGAAAGATTCGATGAAGAAAAAAAGACAAAAGGGTATGCGTTGCAATGGTTCTTGGCTCAAAAAATAGAAGAAAATGCTGATTATGATGCAATGTTTGTATTTGATGCAGATAACATAGTAGATGAAAATTTTACTACAGCAATGAATAGAAAACTTTGTCAAGGAGAAGATGTTGTTCAAGGATATAGAGATATCAAAAATCCTACGGACAGTTGGATTACAGCAGGGTATGCGATATTTTATTGGACAATGCATAGATTTTATCACTTAGCAAGATATAATTTAGGATTATCACCATTATTAAATGGTACAGGATTTATGGTTAGATTTGATTTAATAAAACAACAAGGTGGATGGGACACAAAGACCCTTACAGAAGATATTGAGTATTCATTGATAAATATAGCAAAAGGAAGAAAATTAGGTTGGGCAACAGATGCAATAGTTTATGATGAACAACCAGTTAAATTTAGTCAATCTTGGAAACAAAGAACTAGATGGACAGTTGGACATCTACAATGCATGAAATTGTACACAAAGGATTTAGTAAAAGGAATAAAAACAAATAAAACACTAATGAACTTTGACGGATTTTTATACATTCTAGGAATACCAATGATGCTTATAACATTCTTACTACTAATAGTAAACTTAATAATATACTTAGCAAGTGGAATGACAACATCAGCACTTCTTTGGAATTATGCAAGATATTTAGGAGCAACTTTCCTTATGCCAATAGCAACAGCTCTTCTAATTTTAGCAGTAGATAAAAGACCTATAAAACCTATGATAAAAGGGTTATTGTGTTATCCTTTATTCTTGGGTTCTTGGATAATAATAAATGTAAAATCACTAATAAAACCAGATACAAGATGGGAAAAGATTGATCACGTTAGGGATGTTAAAATTGATGAAGTTATTTAATTTTAAAAGAAATGTAGGGGCGAGCATTGCTCGTCCAATTTATATATTGTAGGGGGTGGCCCTGTGTCACCCCGTTTTTTGAAGAAGGGGGAATTTTATGCTACTAGACCCAAGAATAATAATAGTAGATCCTAAAATGAAAGTATATGCCTTTGTTGGACCATCTGGAACAGGGAAAAGTTATAGAGCGCAGATGGTAGCTAGCGAAAAGGGTGTAAATTTTATAATAGATGATGGATTACTTATAAAAGACAATCAAGTTGTTGCTGGAAATTCTGCAAAAAAGGCACCAACTAAAATAGAAACAGTAAAGAAAGCTTTATTTTCGCGACCAGAAGAACAATTTGAAATAAAGAAAACTTTAAGAAAACTAAAAGCTGATAACATATTGATTTTAGGAACTTCAGATGGAATGGTACAAAAAATTCAAGAAAATTTAGGATTACCTAAAATCTGTGAAACTGTGTATATAAATGATGTTGCAACAGAAGAGGAGATGCAAACAGCTAGAAGAATTAGACAAACAGAAGGAAAACATGTAATACCAGTTCCAACATTTGAAATAAGAAAAGATTTTTCTGGTTACCTTTTAGATCCACTACAAGTATTTAAATCTAAAGGAAAAAATTCAAAGCCATACATTTCAGAAAAATCAATAATAAGACCTACATTTAGTTATTTGGGAAATTTTAAGATATCAGATACAGTGTTTAGACAAATAATAGAATATCTAGCAACGAAAACCCCAGCAATACATCAAACAAACAAAGTAAGAATAGATAATTATCCAGAAGGAATGTGCATTTATTTAGAGGTTGTGATTGTATATGGATTTAATATTTTACAAGCACTTCATGATTTTAAATCAAAATGTAAAAGAGAAATAGAAAGATTAACAACAATGAATGTAGAGTCAATAGATATTGTCGCCAAGGGATTATACATGCCAGAACAAAAGTAATAAATGAACGCCCATGCAATACAAATTTTGTTTACCTAAATATTGACATAAATAAAAATAAATGATATAAATATATAGTGATTTTGGCCCCTTGGTCAAGCGGTTAAGACGCAGCCCTCTCAAGGCTGAGTGATGGGTTCGATTCCCGTAGGGGTCACCATAGCTAAAGAGAAAATACTTAGGAGGTATTTATAATGGAAATAGTAAAAAATATACTAATAGGAGTTTATGTAGTTGTTTGTGTGGCTTTAATAGTATTAGTTATGAAGCAATCAAAGGATGATGCTGGAGCTTCAGGAGCAGTTGTAGGTGGAGCACAAAATAGCTTTTATGAAAAAAATAAAGGTAGAACAAAAGAAGGAAAAATGAAAAGAGGTACAATTATATTAGGTGTTTCTTTCATAATTCTTACAATGGTTTTAGCTATTGTGTATGCTATGTAGTAATTTCGTAAATAATAAATAGTATAGGGGTGCTCTAAAAGCACCCTTTATATATTTAATAAAAGGAGATTTAAATGAAAAATCAAATAATAGGTACATTTCAAAAGAGTAAAAACTTCGGATTTGTTGTACCAGATGATAAGAAAGCGAGTACAGATATTTTTATTTCTAAAAAACATATAGGAAAAGCAAAAAATAATCAAAAAGTAGTTGTAGAAATAATAAAGTACCCAAAGAATAAGAAAAATGCAGAGGGAATAATTAAAGAGATACTTGGAAATAGAGATGAGGCACGGTGTAGATATGATGAGTGTAATAAAAGAATACGACTTGCCATATATATTTCCAAAGCAAATAGAAGAAGAATTAAAACATATAAGTGATACAATAGATGAAGCTGATATTATAAATAGAGTAGATTTTAGAGGAGAGCAAATTTTCACAATAGATGGAGAAGATGCAAAAGATTTAGATGATGCAATTAGCATAGAGAAAAAAGAAAATGGAAATTTTTTATTAGGTGTTCATATTGCAGATGTTAGCAATTATGTAAAAGAAGGTAGTTTATTAAATAAAGAAGCAAAAGATAGAGGTACAAGTGTGTATATGTTTGATAGAGTTATACCAATGTTGCCTACAAAACTATCTAATGGAATATGTAGTTTAAACCAAGGTGTAGACAGATTTACATTATCTATAATAATGGAAATAAATAATAAAGGAAAAGTGATTTCATCTAGGGTGTGCAAGGGAGTAATAAATGTTACAAGAAGAATGACGTATACAAATGTAACCAAAATACTAGAAAAATCAGATGAAAAAGTATGTGAAGAATATAGAGAATATACAAACAAGTTTGAACTTATGGAGGAACTCGCAAAGATATTAAAGAAAAGAAGATGTGATGCTGGTTACCTAGATTTGAATTTACCAGAAAGCAAAATTATATTAAATGATGAAGGAGTTGCGATAGATGTAAAAAGATATGATACAACTGTTGCAAACGAAATAATAGAGCAATTTATGCTAACTGCAAATGAACAAATAGCAGAAAAGTTCTGTATTTTAAAAGCACCATTTATATATAGAGTTCATGAAGTACCAGATATTGAAAAAGTAGATGAATTAAATAAATTTTTACACAATTTAGGTTATAAAATTAAAACAAATAAAAATGGAGTAACGCCTAAAGCCTTTGCAAGTGTGTTAGAGGAGATAAATGGTACAGAAGAAGAAAAAGTAATATCTAATTTAGTTTTAAGAACTTTAAAATTAGCAAGATATGAAGATGAAAACCTTGGACACTTCGGAATCGCGAGTTCGTATTATTGCCACTTTACTTCTCCAATAAGAAGATATCCAGATTTATTTATTCATAGAGTAATTTCAAAATATTTAAGTTGTAATTATAATATAGATAAAAAAGTAAGAGAAAAATATTTAGGACAAGCTAAGAAATACGCAATAACTTCTAGTGAAAGAGAAAAAATTGCAACAACAGTTGAAAGAGAGGCAGAAGACATAAAGAAAGCAGAGTATATGCAAGATAAAATAGGAGAAATTTACGATTCAGTAATATCAAGTATTACAGAATTTGGAATATTTGTAGAATTAGATAATACCATAGAAGGAATGATAAGGTTTGAAAACCTAGGAAATGATTATTATATTTATAATGAAGAAACAAAAAGCTTACTTGGAGAACACACAAAAGAAGTATTAAAAATTGGACAAAAAATGAAAGTGCAACTAATTGAAGCAAATAAATATACAAGAAGAATAAGTTTTGCAAGATACGTGGAATAGAAAATTGTAGGGGCGGGCCCTGTGTCCGCCCGCAATAAATGTAGGGGCGAGCATTGCTCGTCCGAACCCTAAAGGAATACCAAAAATAGAAAGGATGAGACATATGTTAAAATTAGAAAATGTAACAAAAAGTTATAAAACAGGAGATTTCGAGCAACAAGCATTAAAAGGAGTTAGCTTAGAATTTAGAGAAAATGAATTTGTATCAATATTAGGGCCAAGTGGTAGTGGGAAAACTACATTATTAAATATCATAGGTGGACTAGATAGATACGATAGTGGAGATTTAATAATAAATGGAAAATCTACAAAGCAATTTAAGAGTAGAGATTGGGATGCATATAGAAATAACTGTATAGGTTTTATTTTTCAAAGCTATAATTTAATTAGCCATATTAGTGTACTTAGCAATGTAGAAATGTGTATGACACTAAGTGGAATTTCTTCAAAGGAAAAGAAACAAAGAGCATTGAAAGTATTAGAAAGAGTTGGATTAAAAGACCATGCCCATAAAAAACCAAATCAATTATCTGGTGGACAGATGCAAAGGGTTGCTATTGCAAGAGCATTAGTAAATAATCCAGATGTTATACTTGCAGATGAGCCAACACGGTGCACTAGATTCAGAAACAAGTGTGCAAATAATGGAACTAATAAAAGAAATTGCAAAAGATAAATTAGTTATAATGGTAACACATAATCCAGAACTTGCAAAAACTTATTCTACAAGAATTGTTGAGTTTAAAGATGGAAATCTAATTAGTGATTCTAATCCAATATCTAAAACAGAAGAGAATCAAAGTAATTATGAATTAAAAAAGACATCAATGAATTTTTTTGCAGCACTTAAGTTATCACTTTCAAATATAATTACAAAAAAGGGAAGAACTTTACTTACTGCATTTGCATCTAGCATAGGTATAATTGGAATTGCACTTATATTGTCTTTATCAAATGGTTTTGACATACAAATAGATAAATTTGAAAAAGATACATTATGCCAAATGCCAATAGTTATATCAGAACAAGCAATGAATGTTAGTGAAGAAGATATGATGAATATGATGGGGGAAACGACAGAAGAAAAATCATATCCAGATGAGCAAGTTATATATCCACAAACAACAATGAAAGACATGATACATGTAAATAATATAACTAAAGAATATAAAGAATACATAGATAGTATAAATCCAGACTGGATTGGCGGAATAAGCTATATGAGAGCAACAAAATTAAATGTACTATCAAAAGTAGGAGAAACAACAAAACTATTAAATGCAGATAATATGTTTTTCCCATTACCAGAGCAAATTGATAGCTCTAGAACAGATACAATAATAGAAGATAATTTCGAATTGATATATGGAAAAATGCCTGAAAATAAAGAAGATTTATTACTATTGATAGATACGAAAAATAAATTAGATAGTACAATATTTGAAGTTTTAGGCTATACAGTAGAAGACACAATAAGTTTTGAAGAAATAGTTGGAAAAGAATTTAAAGTTGTTTTAAATGATGATTTATATAAAAATATGGGAAACTTCTTTGTAATGAATACAAACTATGATGAATTATATAGTAATGAAAATTGTGTAACTCTAAAAGTAAGTGGAATTATAAGAGGAAAAGAAGGAAATAAGTTTGCTGAGTACAGTGGAAACGGATTTACATATAAAGAAGAACTAATGACATATTTAATAGAGAAAAATAGTAATTCAGCAGTTGTAAAAGAACAGAGGGAAAAAGATTATAATGTATTAACAGGAGAAAAGTTTGATTTAACATCAGAAGAGGGAACAAAGGTAAAAGATAATATATTAAGCTATTTAGGAGATGATACAACACCGGCTCTAATACAAGTATATCCTAAGAACTTTGATACAAAAGCAGAGTTATTAAAGTATTTAGACAAATATAATGAAGGAAAATCAGATGATGATAAAATTTTATATACAGACTATGCAGAAACAATTACAACATTATCAGGTGGTATAATGGATGCAATTACAATAGTTCTTATTGCATTTTCAGCAATATCATTAGTAGTATCTTCAATAATGATTGCTATAATAACATATATATCTGTACTTGAAAGAACAAAGGAAATAGGAATATTAAGAGCAATAGGAGCTAGAAAGAAAGATATAACAAGAGTATTTAACGCAGAAACATTTATAATAGGTATATGTTCTGGACTAATAGGAATAGGCATCGCAAGATTACTATTAGAGCCAATAAATATTGTTTTAAAGAATTTAACAGATTTAGACAATGTAGCACAAATGAATCCAATGCATGCAATAGTACTAATTATAATAAGTGTTGTGTTAATACTTCTTGGAGGCTTTATACCAGCAAAAATGGCAGCTAAAAAAGACCCAGTAAATGCATTAAGAACAGAATAATACTTGTAAAAAATGAATAAAAATGATATGATATTATATGTGAAAAGGAGAATCATATTGGAAAAAGATAAAATATATGATGAATTGGTTAAAAGAATAACCCAAAATCAAATATTTAAAAATGAGCCAATGAAAAAACATACGTCTTTTAGAATTCGGAGGACTAGCAGATGTATATTTAAAATTAGAAAATATAGAAGATATAAAGTATGTTTTACAGTTCACAAAAAATAATAATATACCATTACAAATAATTGGAAATGGTAGTAATATGCTTGTAAAAGATAATGGCATTAGAGGAATTACTTTAAGACCAGACATAAAAAATATAGAAACAGAAGAACAAGAGGATAAAATATATGTAACATTAGGTGCTGGAGAGCCATTGCCTAAGATTGCAATTGAGATGGGGAAAAAGGGATATACAGGATTAGAATTTGCAGCAGGAATTCCAGGGTCAATTGGCGGAGCTATAAGGATGAATGCAGGTGCATATGGTAGCGAAATGAGAAATATTGTTGTAAGTACTACATATATGGATCTAGATGGAAACATAAAAACAATTAACAAAGAAGAACATGAATTTGAATATAGAAAAAGTATATTTACAAAGGAAAAATACATTATATTACAAACAAAAATAGAATTACTAAAAGGAAATATAAAAGAAATCGAGCAAAAAATACATGAAAATATGCAATCTCGAAAAGAAAAGCAACCATTAGATATGCCAAGTGCTGGTAGCACATTTAAAAGAAAAGATGGAGTAATAGTTTCTAAGCTAATAGATGAAGCAGGACTTAAAGGATTTTCAATAGGAGATGCACTTGTATCAGAAAAACATGCTGGATTTATAGTAAATAAGGGGAATGCAACAGCAAAAGATGTATTAGATCTAATAAAATATGTTCAAAATGAAATATATGAAAAATTTAATGTGAATATAGAACCAGAAATTGAAATTATTGGAGAATAGGCGGAAGATTAGCTATGAAGCGGTTGCCGAGTTAATAGTGAATAATGAAGAGTGAATAATTATTTGTAGGGGCTGGCGTCCTCGACAGCCCGAATGAACACTATAGAAAGGAAAGGGATTGATAAAATGAAAGGTTTTTTAAAATGGTTAAAGAAAAGTACAAAAATAAAAAGATGGATATTTTTAATAATTGTAGCTGTTGCTTTAACATGTTTTGGATTTTCTAAAGTTTTAACTACAACAGAAATATCATCAATAAGCCAAATAGTTGAAATTGTAGTTCCTTTTGTAATTGGTTTTGTATTGTTAGTATTAGGACTAGTATTTATTCAAAAAAGAACTTTAGAAATATTAGTTGAAGCAAATGAAAGAAACAATGATATAAATATAAATTCACTTATATTCAATAAAAACGTATATGAAAAAGGACCTAAGGTTGTTGTAATAGGTGGTGGAACTGGTTTAAATACAGTTTTAAGGGGAATAAAAAAATACACAAATAATATTACGGCAATAGTTACAGTATCAGACTATGGAGAAATTGCAACAGATTCAAGAAGAGAACTAGAATTAAAACCAATAGAAGATATAAAAACAAGTATGATATCATTATCAAATCATGAAGATTATATGGAGGCTTTGTTAAACTATAAATTCGAAAACGGAAAGTTAGCAAATTTATCTTTTGGAGATATATATTTATCTGCAATGCAAAATATATATGGAGATTTTACAAATAGTATAGAAAAGACAAGCAAAGTTTTAAGAATGGTAGGAAAAGTTTTACCAGTAACTTTAGATGAAATGGAAATTTGTGCAGAATTAAAAGATGGTACAGTTGTAAAAGAGAAAAATAAAATATCTGAAATAGTATATGAAAAAATAACAAAAATAGAAAGAATATATCTAACTCCATCAAATTGTAGACCAGCTCCTCGGTGTATTAGAGGCAATATCTGATGCAGATGCAATAATCATTGGACCCCGGAAATTTATATACAAATGTAATTCCAAACTTACTTATTAAAGGTGTTGCAAAAGCAATAAAAGAAAGTAAAGCAATAAAATTTTATATAAGCAATATAATGACAGAACCAGGACAAACAGATAATTATTCAGTATCTGACCATATTAAAGCAATAACAGAACATACAAGAGAAAATATAATTGATTATTGCTTAGGAAATGTAGGAGAAATAGTGCCAGAATATGTCAGAAAATATAATAAGCAAGGTTCTGATATTGTTGATGTTGATACAGCAAAAATAAAGGAATTAGGTGTAAGTGTACTTAAAAAAGATATAGCCAGAATTGAGAATGGTTATATAAGACATGACACAGAAGAAATTGCTAAAACAATAATGGAATTTATATGTAATGATTTGAAATTCAAGAATAAACAAACAGAAACACAATATGTTTTATTAAGTTCAAAATTGAAGGCTAAAAAGAAAGTTGATACTAAAAGAAAGAAATTACACAAAAAAGAAAGAGACTTATCAGAGATAATAAAAGATTCAATAAATAAGAGTTTGGGTAGAGGAAAAAGAGCAAAGAAAAGCAGTAAATTTAAGAATAAGTATAGAGAGAGAATAAGTTCAATAAAGCATACAGATAGGACCACAAAAGAAAATAAAGAAAAATTTGAAAGCAAAACTTAATAAAGATGGGGGGTACATTAAAAAATGTATCCCTGTATTTTTGTGCTTGTAATTAACATAAAATTGTAGTATAATTAAATCCTTATAGGTTGGGCTAGCAACTTATGTAATTTACAATTTTTGCAAGACTAGGGGGTATTATTATGCCTAATACTAAATCAAGGGATGGTAGATTTATCATTTCTGCACCAGAAGAGAGCAAGCGAGCAGGCCCTACATTTTTACCTTTAACCGAAGAGGATAAAGAAACGAATGTATGCTTACAAGCTGTTGAGAACCGGGAGATAAGTCTTGCTGATGTAGCTAACGCTATATGCTTTGACTGTTTTTACTCTGATGGCTTGGGACTGAAATTGCTTTCGAAAATATTAAATGTTCACGTAACTGTTGGGGAAAAAGAATACGAATTTAGAGTAGGAAAATGCCATTCGCATACTGATTACTTAATTTGTATTGCTTCTCAGCTAAAGTTATAAGAAAGACTAACCATTCACATTCAGTAAAAGTCTAGACTAGCCTCTAGACTACTTTTTAAAACAAAGGAGCAACATATATGCAAAAAATTCCTATTTTTTTTAGTGAGATGTTAAATTTACAATATGGTGAAAGCCTTACAAATAAAATAATAGATGGCTTTCAGGAGAGAGTAGTGACTTTAAGAGTAAACACTATAAAATCGAATATAGAAGAGATAAAAAGAAAACTTACAGAAGTAGGTATTACATATAAAGAAATATCTTGGTATAAAGATGCTTTAATAATAGAAAATGCTAAGGAAAATGATATAAAAAAATTAGATATGTATGAGAACGGAGAAATATATCTACAAAGCCTATCTTCAATGATTCCACCAATTATACTTAATCCAAAACCAAAGGAAAATATATTAGATATGGCGGCAGCTCCTCGGTGGAAAAACAACTCAAATGTCAGCTTTATCAGATAATAAAGCTATGATTACTGCTTGTGAGAAAAATAAAATAAGAGCAGAGAGATTAAAATACAACTTAGAAAAACAAGGTGTTAAGGGCACAAATGTAATGGTAGAGGATTCAAGAAAATTAGATAATTTCTTTTCATTTGATAAAATCTTACTAGATTCACCTTGTAGCGGAAGCGGGACATTAAATTTTAATGAAAAGATACAATCAGAAACTTTCACAAAAGAGTTAATAGAAAGGTCTATAAAAGTGCAAGAGGAATTGTTAAGAAAAGCATTAAAGATATTAAAACCTGGAGGAGAAATAGTATATTCAACTTGTTCCATATTAAAAGACGAAAATGAATATGTGCTAAATAAAGTATTATCTAAGGAAAATGCAAAAATAGTTCCAATAGAAAAAGAGTTATTAAAAGATATTCCATTACTTCCTACAACTATAGATGGAACTATATGTGTATTACCAACAAACCTTTATGAGGGATTTTTTGTAGCAAAAATAACAATGTAGGGGGTGTACCCATCACTTCCGCTTGAAAAAAGTTGATATTACAACAAAAGTATACATAAAACCAAGCGCAAATACACTAAAATTTACCAAAACAATTACTAAAAATTGCCTAAACTTCAATTATTTTGAAAAATATATTGATTTTTTAGAAAAAGATGATATAATATTATTGTAAACTAAAATTTGGGAGGAAAATATGAAAAAAGTATTAAAAATAGTATCAGCTTTTTTATTAGTATTAGTAATTTGTACAACAGTTGCAAAGGCAACATCAACAGATGATTTAGTTGCGTATGCATCAAAAACTTTTACGATAGCAGGAAAACAAGTTAAATTATCTTCTTCAGATATATTAAAAGTAAAACGTTATTTCTCAGAAAATCCAGTAAGTGATAGTGATGCAAACAGAATAATGAGCAAAGCAGATCAAATAATAGCTATTATGAATGCGTCAGGAGTTTCTGATTTAACTAAATTAAGTAAAGCTAACAAAGATGAAGTTATAAAATTAGCTCAAGAGGCAGCAGCAATAACTGGAGCAACTTTAACTTATGATTCTAAAAATAAAACAGTAGAAATATACAAAGATGGTAAAAAAGTTGAATCAATTTCAATACAAAATAATAATAAATTTGTACAAACAGGAAGAGATAATACATTATATGTTGTTTTAGGAAGCGTTGGAATTATAGCAATAATTGCCGTTGCTACAACTATATACAGAAAGAAAAAGGCAAATGTTTAATAAAGGAAATATAAAAAGCAGTATAGTGGCAACTATTAAAAGCATAATAGTTGCTTTTCTATATATAATAATTATCTTTGCACTTGTATATATACTTTTTTCAGATACAATTAGTAGGGCAATTTCACTAATTGATATGGTTTCAGTTGATACTAATAAAAAGATATTGCAAGAAGTGAAAATAGATTTAGAAACAAAGAATTTAAAAAATTATCCAGAATATGGAACTAAATATGGAAAAATAAAAATACCATCACTAAATATTGAGTTAGACTTATATTACGGAGATACTTTATCTATATTAAGATATGGAGTAGGACATTCTAGTGGAAGCTATTTCCCAGGAGAGGGAGGTTCTATTGTTTGTATGGGACATAATACAAAGGGATTTTTAAGAGAATTACCACAAATACAAGATGGAGCTCAAATAATAATGGAAACTAGCTATGGAATATACACTTACGAGGTTTATGAGACAAGAGTTGTAGAGCAAAATAGGTTAGATGCCATAGAAATTTCAAGAGATGAAGAAAAACTAATGCTTTATACTTGCTACCCAGTAAACAGTATAGGACATGCTAAAAATAGATTTATTACTTATTCAAAGTTAGTAGATGAACAATATATACAATAAATGGAGGAAATATGGTAAAAAAAATATTTATATTTATAATAAATTTCTTTCTAATAATTTGCGTTCTCCTATTATCATTGCTACAAATATTTTCAAATACAATTTTTAATAAAGAATATATGATAGGATTACTAGAAAAAAATAATTATTATGAGAAAATATATTATAGCATAGAAGATGGATTTAAAAATTATATTATGCAATCTGGCTTAGATGAGAGTATTTTAGATGATCTATATGATAAAGAAAAAGTAACTGAAGATATAAATATGGTAATTAGTGCAATGTATGATGGAACAAGTGTAAGTATAGATAGTGAAAGTATTGTTCAAACACTAGATAACAGAATAAATAGTATTTTAGAACAAAACAATAGACAACCAGAAAAAGAAGAAAGAGAAGCAATAGAAATATTTGAAGATTCTATTGCTACAACGTATATTGATGAAATTATATATTCCGCAGAGTCTATAGAAGAAATATCTAGTGTATTTTCAAAAATACAATTATTATTACCAAATATAAAAATAGTGCTAATTGGCTTGATAGTAATATTATTAGCGTTGGTTATAGTTATAAACCAAAAAGTATTAAAAACAGTGAATACAATAGGAATAATGTTCCTTACAGTAGGTGTTATTGATATTGCTATAAAGCTTCTAATTAAAGATAGAGTTCATAATATTTTGATATTAAACCAAGCTTTTTCTGCGAGCATAATAGATTTAATAAATTCAATAGTAAATTCCTTCTTCAACTTAGGAATAATTGCTATATCAGTAGGAGTAGTTTCTATTGTGTTAAGTAGTTTTGTAAGAAGAAAATAAAATGTTTAGAGATGTTAAAAACATCTCTATTTTTTGCATACCAAAATTTACATAAAATGTATACTTTTGCTTGAAAAATATTCCAATATGAGGTATAATAGAGTTGGTAGATTTTAATGGAGGTATATTAAATGGAGTTAAAAATGAGCAATCAAATTGGTATAGCAACTAATGAGATATTGCCATTACAAATGAAAAATACAGAAAATAGTTTAATAGAATTAAAATCTTATGAAGTTATAAAAAGAACAGCAGATGTGGTAATATCAAGTGTAAGTTTAATATTTTTAGCACCATTATTTTTACTTATAGCTCTATTTATAAAAAAGGAATCCAAAGATAATATTTTTTATTCTCAAATGAGAATAGGCAAAGATGGTAAGGCGTTTAAATTATACAAATTTAGAACAATGGTACCTGATGCGGATAAAAAATTGGACGAGCTTTTAGCTAGTGATAAAAATGCTAAAAAAGAATATGAAATAAATAAAAAATTGAAAAATGACCCTAGAATAACTAAAGTAGGTAATTTCTTAAGAAAAACAAGTTTAGATGAATTACCTCAATTGATAAATGTATTAAAAGGAGAAATGTCGTTAATTGGACCAAGACCATATCTATTAAAAGAAAAAGAAGATATGGAAAATTATTATAGATACATAGTACAATCTAAACCAGGTATAACAGGACTTTGGCAAGTATCAGGAAGAAGTAATACAACTTTTAAAGAAAGATTAAAATTAGATTTAGAATATAATGGAAAGAAATCATTAAAGGAAGATACAATAATTTTATTTAAAACATTTTCAGTAATATTTAAAAAAGAGGGAGCAGTATAGAATAATTTACCAAAGAAAGAGGTTAATATATGGTGGAAAACAAACCAATTATTGTAGCACAAATAATGGGAAAATGGTTAGGTGGCGGAGTTGAGTCATCAATAATGAACTATTATAGAAATATAGATAAATCAAAATTTCAATTCCATTTTATTTGTGATGCAGATTCTATTAACATACCTTATAAAGAGATAAATAGTTTAGGAGGCAAAGTTATAATTGTGCCTCCTTATCAAAAGTTGTTTAAATATATTAAAGAGTTAAAAAAAGTTTTTAGAGAAAATAATTATAAAATAGTACATTCAAATATAAATACATTATCAGTTTTTCCTTTATATGTGGCAAAGAGAGCGGGAGTGCCAATAAGAATTGCTCATAGCCATTCTGCAATAATAAATGATAAAAGAGAATGGAAAAGAAACTGGATAAAAAACTTATTAAAACATTTTAGCAAAACTTTTGCAAATAGATATTTTTCATGTTCAGATGTAGCGGCAATTTCACAGTTTGGAGATAACATATATAAATCTGGAAAAGTTAAAATTATTAAAAATGCAATAGATGTAGAAAAATTTAAATATAATGAATCAGTAAGAGAAGAAAAGAGAAAAGAATTAGGGATTGACAATGATGCTTTTGTAATTGGAAATGTTGGAAGATTTGTAACAACAAAAAATCAAACCTTTGTAATAGACATTTTTTCTGAAATCAAAAAGCAAAATAGTAAAGCAATACTAATGCTTATTGGACAAGGCCCATTAGAAGGAAGGTTAAGAGAAAAAGCTCAAGAGATGAACTTAGGCGAAGCTGTAATATTCTTAGGATTAAGAAATGATATTAGTGAACTTTATCAAGCAATGGATGTGTTTGTGTTTCCATCATTATATGAAGGACTAGGAATGGCTTTAATTGAAGCTCAAACATCAGGATTACCTTGCGTTTGTTCTACAAGAGTTCCTAATATGGCTAAAGTTACAGATATTATTAAATATATTGAATTAGAAAAAAGTCCTAAAATTTGGATGAAGGCTTGTAATAAATTTACTAACTATGAAAGAAAAGATTATTCTAAAATGGTTTCAGGCTATGGTTATGATATAAATAAAGAAGCTAAAAATTTAGAAAATTATTATTGTGAATATGTTGGTGATTTATATGAATAAGATAAAATTTATTTTTAAAAGTATTGTAGATTTAATAATTTTAGGTTATTATAAATTATATTTTTTAATGAAAAAAAGTAAAATGATTGATACTTGGTTAATTTCTGAAAGAGGCATAGATGCAAGAGATAATGGGTATTGGTTTTATAAATATATGAAGGAAAATCACCCAGAACAAAAAGTAAAATATGTTATTACCAAAAATAGTATAGATTATAAAAAAATAGAGCCAGAGGATATAGTAGAATATCGTTCAAAAGAACACTATTTTTATTTTTTATATGCTAAAAAAATGATTAGTGCAGAAATTATGGGATTTTCACCAAACGAGCAGTTATATTATAGATTAAATAGATATGGAATTATTAAACTAAAAGGAAAAAAAGTTTTTTTGCAGCATGGTATTACTAAGAATTTTAACAATTATATGTTGCAAAGCAGAACAAAATTAGATTTAATTACTTGTGCAACTATTAAAGAACAAAAATACATAGTTAAACAATATGGATATAGCAATAATACTGCTAAACTTACTGGATTTGCAAGATTTGATAAATTAGTTAATTTAAATGAAAATTATATTTTAATAATGCCAACATGGAGAAAATGGCTAAAATATAATACTAGTTTATTTGGGACAGATTTTTATGATAATTATATGAAAATATTAAATGATAAAGATATAATTGAATCAGCAAAAAGAAATAATATGAAAATTATTTTTTACCCACATATAATTATGCAAAAGTTTTTAAAAGAATTTACAACATTTTCAGATAATGTAATTCTTGCAAGTTTTGAAGAATATGATGTTCAAGATTTGTTAAAAAAATCTAAACTATTAGTTACAGACTATTCTAGTGTGGATTTCGATTTTGCATATATGCATAAAAATGTAATATATTATCAGTTTGATAATACAAAATACAGAAACGAACATTATTCTAAAGGGTATTATGATGAAGGAAAAGATGGATTTGGACCAGTTTGTTTGGAGTTTAAAGATTTAAAAAGAAACCTATTAGAATATTTGAATAATAACGAATGCTTTAATAATTATCAAGAAAATTTTTATAAATTTTTTGAAAACATGGATCAAAATAATTGTAAAAGAATTTATGATGAAATTCAAAAGTTATAGTAAGAGTAGGTGAAACATGAAAAAGGGGAAAATAAATATAATAGAACAGTTATTTATAATTGGAATATTTTTAATTGAATTTGCAACATATACAAGAAATGTTATAAATGTTTCCCAATATTCTAAAGACTTTATAAATATTTCAATAGTTATATTGATGATATGTTCAATTTTAACACTAATAACAATAAAAGCAAATATAAAAAAATGGATTTTGTGCATAGTGTCAGTTTCTATTGCTATATTCAGTTTTATAAAAACTGATGATAGTCTTTTACTACAATTAGCACTTTTGATTATTGCATCACTCAGAGTAAACTTTAAAAATATTGTAAAAAAAGATTTAATAGGCAAAGTAATTATACTTATTTTTATTTTGTTTGCATATTCAAACAATCTTGTTGAAACATTATATTTTGAAAGAAGCGGTAAAATTAGATATTCATTTGGATTTAATCACCCTAATACATTTGGATTTTTTATTATGTCCGCATTTTTCGAATATATATATTTAAAAAAAGAAAATATAAACAAAATGGTATTTATAATTTTAACAGGAACAGTATTATATCTTTTGAATTTGGCAGGTTCTAGATCATCACAAATTACTATAATTGTATTTGTAATAATGTTTATTGCTCAAATATTTTTATCAAAGAGAAACAAACAAAAGTCTAAAAAATATATATTAAATGCTAATTCTATAGCAATTATCTTTATTTTACTAACGTTTAGTTCTATATACATAACAAAGCAATATGAATTAGGTTCATACTTAGCTCAGAGAATGGACGGCTTCTTTAGCGGAAGAATATATTTGCAAATGATATTTTTAGAAAATTATGATATAAATATAATTGGAAATAGTGTATATTATTTTAATACATTAGATAATGTATATATTAGAATGTTAATAAATTTTGGAATACTAGCGTGGTTTTTCTTTGGATTTATTTATTACAAAGGAGTTTCAAAGGGTAATAAAATAAAAGATAAAACTATTGTAAATATAATTTTTGTGCTACTAATTTATGGACTTATGGAATGGTATATAATTAGACCAGCTTTAAATATATTTTTAATATACTTTTCTGCTTTAGAAGAAAAAGAAGATGATAAGGATGTAGGGGCGGACCCATCACGTCAGCCCGAAATGTATGGACGATTTTAATCGTCAGAAAAATATAGGTGGTGTAGAGAATGGAGAAGTTAATTTCGATAATAGTACCAATTTATAATGCTGAAAGGTATTTAAAAGATACATTAGATAGTGTAAGTGAGCAAACATATTCTAATTATGAACTAATATTAGTCAATGATGGCTCTACTGATGATAGTGAAGACATTTGCTTACAATATAGGTTGAAAAATGATAGGACAAGATATTTTAAAAAAGAAAATTCTGGAGTAGCAAGTACAAGAAATTTCGGATTAAAACAAGCAACTGGTGACTATATATGCTTTGTAGATGCTGACGATGTTTTAGAAAAAAACTATTTAGAAGTTCTACTAGAAAGTTTGCTAGATGGAAATAATGGACTTGCTTGTTGCAAATATAAAAAATTTAAAGATGAATATATTACAGAAATAATGGAGAGCGAAAATTTAAAACTAACATATGGAGATAAGTATGAAATCCTTTTTAATAGCTATGGTAGCTATTTATGGAATAAACTTTTTATTAGAGATATTATATTAAAAAATAATCTGTTTTTTAATAATGATATTTTTATGTGTGAAGATCTGCTTTTCGTTTTTAATTATTTAAAATATATAAATAGTATAAACTGTTCTAATCAAATATGCTATTTTTATAGAAGTTTAGATAATTCGTTAAGCAAAAATCTTAATAATATGAAATGGTTTACTATTTTTTTTACTTTAGACAGCATTTTAAAAGATAATAAATTATACAATGAAGAAACACATAGGAAAGTAGTTTATTTATATCTATTTAAGTTATATGAGGGAAAATACAGATTAAAATTTAACAAGAGAGATAAAGATTATAAGAGATACAAAACTTACATAAATAATAAAATTAAGGAATTACAAAAGACTAAAAAAATATTAACAAAAAAGCAATTATTTAAATTATATGTGTACCAATTTTTTAATAGACTTGCCTTTAAAATTAAATTTAGGAAGGAAAACAATGTATGAATGATGATTTAATTAGTGTAATTGTTCCAGTATATAATGTAGAAAAATACATAAATAAATGTGTTGATTCTATAATAAATCAGACATATAAAAATATTGAAATTATACTTATTGATGATGGTTCAACAGATAAAAGTTGTGTGATATGTGATGAATATATAAAAAAAGATAATAGAATAAAAGTTATTCATCAAGAAAATTCAGGGCTATCTGAAGCAAGGAATACAGGAATAAAAATAGCAAATGGTAAATATCTGGCATTCGTTGATGGAGATGACTATATTTTAGAGGGTATGCTAGAATATTTATATAATCTAATAAATGAAACAAACTCTGAAATATCTGTATGCAATTTTTTTAGATATTGGAATGAGGATAAGAAGATTATAGATTATGATATAAGTAGCAAAAGAATAGTTTTAAAGAAAGAACAAGCGTTAAAGGAAATTTTAAAAAATGATTTACTAAAAAGTTTTGCTTGGAATAAATTATATAAAAAAAGTTTATTTGAAAATGTGAGATACCCTAAAAATATGAAAATGGAAGATGTTGCAACTACATATAAATTGATTTCAAACAGTGAAAAAATTGTAATTGGAAAAGATGCTAAATATTATTATGTTCAAAGAGAGGGAAGCATTCTTGCAACTAAATCAACTAGTATGTATATTGATTATTACAAAGCAGTTTATGAAAGATATAAATTTCTAGATGAAAAATATCCTAGTTTAAAAAAGCAAAATGTTAATACTATGATAAATTTTTTAATAGGTATGAACTTAGTAAATGATAAGAAATTGAAAGAATATATAGATCAAAACAATACTAATGGATTGCTAAAGGAAATAGTAAATAGCAACAAAGAAGCGGTTTCTTTAAGAAACAGAATTAAATTAAGATTTATATATAAGAACTTAATAAAAGATAGTATAAAGTAAAAATGCCCTGTAGGGGTCGGTCCTATGTAAACCCATATCTTCAAAGAAATATCTAAAAAAAGAGGTAACTATGAATTTGAAAAATACAAAAATGTATATAAAATTAGCCTATATGTATAGAGAAATGAAGTGGAAACTAAAAAAATATAATGTCGAAAATATTTCTTTAGAGAATAGTAATAAAAATAAAGCATATATCTTTATCTCAGCAGATTATGGCAATTTCGGAGATGTTGCAATTACTTATGCACAAAAGTTATTCTTGGAAGAGCAATTAAAAAATTATGAAATTATAGAAGTTCCGTCAAAGAAAACTTATGCATATATAAAAGTTATAAAAAAGATAATTAAACCAAATGATATAATAACCCTAATAGGTGGGGGGAATATGTCAAATAGATATGATGGAATAGAAGAAGCTAGAAGAATGGTTGTAAAAGAATTTAAAAATAATAAAATAATTAGTTTTCCGCAAACAATAGAGTTTGATGATTGGACTAAAGGGAAAGAATCACTAAAAAGAACAAAGAAAATATATTTACATAATAATAATTTAGTATTATTTGCAAGAGAAAAAGTTTCTTTTGAAGCTATGAAAAAATATTTTGCAGATAGGGAAATTTATCTTACACCAGATATTGTTATGTACTTAAAGGGAAAGATTTCAAAAGAAGATATCATAAGAAAAGATATAGGCATATGTTTTAGGAAAGATTGCGAAAAAAGTATAGATGATAGTTTAAAAAATCAAATTTTAAATATGGTTAAGGATGACAAAAAAGAATATTTTGATACATATATAGATGGGCATAAATTTACATATGATACAAGGTATAATGATTTAATGAATCTACTTAAAAAAGTAGCATCAAAGGAGATAGTTATTACAGATAGATTACATGGAATGATATTTTGCTATATTACAAACACGCCATGTTTAGTTATAGATAATGCAAATCATAAAATAAAGTCAACATATGATACTTGGTTAAAAAATTGTTCATACATAAAATTAGTAGATAATGAAATTTCAATAGAAGATATCAATAAACTAAAAAATTCAAATGAAGATATTAACTTAGAAGATAAATTCGATATATTAAAGAGAGTAATTAACAAATGATTGTAAGGAGATAGTAGTGGAAGAGTCAAGAACACAAAACACAATAAGAAATGTAAAAGCAGGAGCAATAGTACAAATAGTAAATAAAGTAATGGCATTTATTGTTCAAACAGTTTTTATAAGAACTTTAAATACAGAGTATTTAGGAGTAAATGGATTATTTACAAATATACTAACAATATTGTCATTTACTGAATTAGGTATAGGAACGGCTATAATATACAATATGTATAAGCCTGTTGCGGAAAATGATAAAGATAAAATTAAGAGCCTAATGAGTTTGTATAAGAAATCTTATAACATAATAGGTATTATTATATTTTTGTTAGGCTTGTGTGTAATACCATTTTTAAATTTAATAGTAAAAGATACTCCAAATATTAAAGAAAATTTAGTATTTATATATTTGTTGTTTTTATTAAATACAACAATATCATATTTTTTTACATATAAAAAATCAATAATATATGCTTATCAAAAACAGAGCATTATAGATAATATAGATAGTATTGTGTATTTTATAAAAAGCATAATACTTGTATTATTTTTAATACTAACAAAAAACTTTATAGTATATTTAATAATTCAAGTTTTAACAACACTAATTGAAAATATTATAATATCAATTAAAGTAAATAAATTATATCCATATTTAAAAGAAAATAATGTTAAAGAGCTAAATAAAACAGAGAAAAAATCAATATTCAGTAATGTTAAATCATTAGTTATATATAAGTTTGGCGCAATTATTATGAATGGAACAGATAATATTTTAATATCAACGCTTGTGAATGTTGATACAGTTGGGTTATGCTCTAATTATATTTTAATTATAAATTCAATAAAATCAATAATATTTTCAGCTTTAAATGGTGTTACAGCAAGTGTTGGAAATTTGAATGCTGTTGGAGAAGCAAAACAAAAAGAAAAGGTATTTTATCAAATAACATTTATAAATTATATTGTATTTTCTTTCTCAGCAATAGCATTTATTGTTTTATTAAATCCATTTATATCAATTTGGTTAGGACAAACATACACATTAGAAATAGGGGTTTCAGTGGCTTTGGCAATTAGCTTTTTAATTGAAGGTTTAAGAAATCCTGCATATACTTATAGAGTAACATTAGGACTTTTTGAGAAAGGAAAAATAACACCATATATAGGGGCAATTTCTAATATAATACTTTCCATAGTGCTATGTAAATTATGTGGAGTTGCTGGAATATTTATAGCAACAGCTATTGCACAACTGATTTCTTATTCATGGTGTGACCCATATTTAATACATAAGTATGGATTTGAAACTAACAGTAGTAAATACTTTAAAAAATTCATTTTATATATAGGAGTTTTTGCTATAAATACAGCAATTTCTTTTAAACTAGCATCTTTTATACATGTTAATTTAATTTTAGATTTCATTTTAAAAGCAATTATTGTGTGTATAGTACCAAACTTAATCAACTGGTTAGTTTTTAGCAAAACAGAGGAATTTAAAGACTGCAAAACTAGAATTTTTCATTAACATATTGCAAACTTTACATAAAATCAAAATTATGTTTACATAATTGGAAAAATATGCTATAATGATAATATGGTGATTTTAAAAAAATAAATTAAATAAGGAGAACAAATGGAAGAATTAGATTTAAAAGAATTATGCAAGATGTTTTGGAACAAAAAGATAAGAATAATATTGATAATAGCGTTATTCATCGCAATGGGAGTAGGCTATTCTAAGTATTTTGTAACTCCTGTTTATAGTTCTTCAACAACATTAATTTTAGCATCAACCAATAGCAATTCTACAATAAGCAATAGTTCAATAACAACAACAGATTTAAGTATTAACTCTAAATTAGTTTCAACATATAGTGAACTAGTAAAAAGTAAAAGTGTTTTAAGGCAAGTTATATATAATTTAGGTATTGATATTGAAGAAGAAACGCTTAGAAAAAATGTAAAAGTAACTGCTGAGAAAAATACAGAAATAATTAGAATAACAGTAACAAACGAAAACAAAGTATATGCAACTAAAATTGCAAATGAGATTGCAAAAGTTTTTATGGAAAAGGTAAAGAGTATTTACAATATAGATAACGTCCAAGTAGTTGATAAAGCTGAAAACTCAGATTCTCCATCTAATATAAATTTAAAAAGAGATATATTGATTTTTGCTGTTATTGGATTTGTTATATCTGTATTTTATGTATTGATAGACAATATGACAGATACAACAATAAAAACAGCAGAAGAAATAGAAAATGTTTATCACGTGCCTGTTTTAGCATCTATACCAGTATATGAAGAAGAAATGCAAAAGAAAAAGAGAGGTGTTAAATAATGAAAAAAGAGTTAATTGTCAGTAAAGATCCAAAGTCTCCAATTTCAGAAATTTTTAGAACACTAAGAACAAATATACAATTTATGAATACAAGTAAAGAAGCAAAAACAATATTAGTAACATCAACATTCCCAGGTGAGGGAAAAAGTTGGGTATCTTCAAACTTAGCAACAACATTTGCTCAAAACGGCAAAAGAGTTATACTAATAGACTCAGACATGAGAAAAGGTAGACAATATTCTATATTTGGTGTTTCACCAACTCCAGGACTTTCAAATTGTTTATCTGGGGTAGGTGAAGAAAAAGATGGAAAGAAAGTTACATATTTAAATAATTATATACAAAAAACTGAAATCGAAAATCTAGATATAATGACAGCAGGAAATATACCACCAAACCCATCAGAATTATTAAACTCAACTAGAATGCTGGGATTATTAGATAAAATAAAAGAAGCATATGATATGATAATTATAGATGGAACACCTTGTCAATTAGTTGCAGATTCTCTAATACTTACAAGGGCTGCAGATTCTACAATAGTGGTTACAGCATACAAAGCTACAAAGAAAAAAGATTTGCAAAGAGTAATTACAGGAATAACAAATGTAGGTGGTAAAATATTTGGAGTTGTATTAAATAAAATACCAGTTGATGCAAAAAGATATGAACAATCATATTATTATGGTTCAACTTCTAAAAAGAAACGTAAAAGAAAAAAATCCTTTGACTATGATGAAAATTTATGGAATGAAACAAATTTAGAGGAAAGTAATTTTAAATATTAAGGGGAATTTAAAATGATAGATTTTCATACACATATATTACCTAATGTTGATGATGGGGCAAAGAGTACACAAGAAGCATTAGAATTATTAAAAGAAGCTAAAAAAACTGGATTTGATACAGTAATATTAACCTCACACTATATTCAAAATCATTTTGAGGTTAATGTTAAAGACAGAACAAAATTACTTGAATCAATTAAAGCAATGCTCAAAGAAAATAAAATAAATATGGATTTAGTTTTAGGTAATGAAATGTATTTTTCAGATCTAATAAATGAATTTATAAAATCTTGTGATGCTTGTTCTATTAACAATACTAAATATGTTTTATTTGAATTACCGTTTAATATAAAACCAAACAATTTATATGATGTTATTTATAGCATGCTACAAAATAAATTTATACCAATATTAGCTCATCCTGAGAGATATAGCTTTGTTTGGAAAAATCCAAATTTAGTAAAGGATCTAATTGAAAAAGGGGTGCTGATACAATCAAATTTTGGAAGTTTTATTGGTCAGTATGGGAAAAAAGCACAAATACTTGTAAAAAAATTACTAAAAAATGATATGATACATTTTTTAGGTACAGATGCACATAGAATTGGAACTATTTATTCCCAAATGCCAGAAATCTTATCTAAACTAAAAAAATATATAGGTAAAGAAAAATTAGAATTACTAACAGAAACTAATCCAAGATTAGTTTTAGAAAATAAAGATATAGAAGTATTAGAACCAAAAGAGATAAAAATATCACTAATAGAAAAGATATATATGAGATAAATTTTATATAATCATTGACTTTTGTAAATAAAATAAGTTATAATATATATTTTATATCTGTTATTTTAAAATGTGAATCGCAACATCACTTGCGAGATATAAATAAGTAGGTGAAAAAATAATAATAAATATGGGGGCTATAAAAAATATTATAGCTCCCATATTTTTTGTTTGCCAGAAATTTCATATAAAAAATTTCAAAAAAAATGTTGAATTTTAAAGGTAGGTAATATATAATAAAAACATACTCGGCATATGTATAATATGCGTAGATACAAACAAAGGAGAACAAAAACAATGCTAAACGCTAGAACCCTTATGGCTGTACACACACACACACACATTATGTAGCCTAGAAACTAAAAACAAAAATAAAAACAT
>CAOKHH010000010.1 GCA_948468225.1 uncultured Clostridia bacterium
CTAATTGTTTAATATAATCTTCCATATACATTGGATTATGCCTTATTGCTTGTATCTCAGCAAAGTCAAAATATCCTGATACTAAGTTATTTAGAACTTTTAATTCTTCTTCACTTAAATAATTTTTTGCAATTACTACATCACTTAACACTGGAATATCACCTCTAAAAGTTGTTAATCCCATAAATGGCTTATCTGAATCAGCTCTTTTATATATCACTTCTGATGCAGTATGTCCATGAGTTGCATAATGCAATTTGTTTTGAACAATTTTAAAAAATTCAATTGATTTTTCATCCTTAGGATTATAGTCTACTGCTGTTGCATATAAATCAAGGACTTGTCTATATAATACTTTTTCTGATGATCTAATATCCTTAATTCTAGCAAGTAATTCTTTCCAATAATTTCCTCCACCATTTCCTTTAAGTCTTTCATCATCCATAGTAAAACCTTTAATCATGTATTCTTTTAGTCTTTCTGTTGCCCATTTTCTAAAATTAGTAGCAATTTTAGATTTTATTCTATATCCTAAGGAAATAATCATATCTAAATTATAAAAAGGAATTTCTCTTGAAACGTTTCTATTTCCTTCTTTTTTAACTTGTCGGAAATTCTGACAGGTTGAATTTTTATCAAGTTCCTCTTCTAAATAAATGTTATTTATATGTTCTATAATATTTGTTCTTGAAGTCCCAAATAGTTCTGACATTTGTTGTTGAGATAACCATACTGTTTCATTTTGAATTCTAACATGTATTTTTGTCAATCCATCATCTGTTTGATATATTAGAATATCTCTATTTGCATTATCCATCCAAAAACCTCCTCTAATTTTTGCGAACATTTGTATTGTATCATATATATAAATAAGAATCAATCTTTTGGTGAAATTTATTCAAATTTTATTATTTCATTTATAACATCAGACTGAATTATACTTTCTAAAGCTGTATTTGCTTCTATTCTAGATTCTTTTGTACTTGATATATAATAGTTTTCTGTTGTTTCAATATTACTATGTCCTAAAATTTTAGCGACATCCTTTATTTCTATTCCATTTCTTAAACTTCTTGTTGCATAACTTCCTCTTAAATCATAAAATCTACAATTTTCTATTTTAAGCTCTTTATGTATAATCTTAAATGGATATTTAATAATATCTGTTCCTGGATATGAGCCGTCTCTATTTGTAAATACCATTTCAGCATTATTTTTTCTTTTATATTTACTCTCAACTATTTTATATTCAACTATTTTACCATATTTATTTTTAATTTCTTCTAAATAATATTTCCTATATTTACTACCATACTTTTTTCTTAATACATTTTGTTTGTTTTTATAGTTATATAATACTTTGTATAAAGTATCACAAATATAAACTTCTCTACAACTTCCCTCTGTTTTAGTCAATCCTAAAAACCATCTACCAGTATTGTCTTTTAACTTTGAATATACTGTTTTAGATATTTTTATTATTCGTTTTTCTAAATCAATATCATCCCATGTTAATGCAAATACCTCTCCTGTTCTCATTCCAGTATAACAAGCTGTCAAAAATGCACAAGTAAAAGTATCATTTTTCTTAAATCTTGTTAAAATCTTATCAATTTCTTCTTGTGAATAAACATGATTTAAACTGTTTTTTTTAATTCAAATGATAGTACTCTTGGAATTTGCAAATCTCCTGCTGGATTACTTTTTATAAATCCAAAATAATTTGTTGCATCCCTTAACGAACTTTTTATAACTTTTTGATAATTTCTTAAAGATTCTTTTGAACTTGATTTTTGATACAATTTTAATAATGCTTGATTTAGTATAAAAGGAGTTATAGCACATAACTTATATTTTCCTAGCTCTTTCTTTATTGTCTCAAATGTTTCTAAATATCTCTTAGCTGTTGAATATTTATAGTTTATTTCAAAATATTCTTTCATCCAATAATCTAGATAATCTGAATAAGACATTTGAGATTCTTTAGGAGTTATTTCTCCATTGATATAATCGTTATATACTTTTAATCCATATTCATAAGCTTCACTTTGAGTTCTAAATCCTGACTTTGTAATTCTAGTTCTTTTGTTATTTACTTTTGCCCCCTCAAAAAAATACTCATAAACTTTTCCTCTTTTTCTTACATTAATTTTACTCATATAAATCCCTCCTCAATTTTTACATATTTATTTTACCTCATTTATAAACAAGAATTTTTAAATTAGAATTTAGATATAAAAAAAGAAGTGTCATCCCTTTTCTTTTGGATACACTCCTTATTTTTCAGCATATTTCAGCTTTAATTTTATATTTTAGGTGACAAATTATTTTTTAGCACCATCTTTTCACATACTGAAATCACTTTCAAACTATTGGTTTTAAGTCTATTTCCCGCAGCAATTCTTGTACTTTTTACCCGAACCACAAGGGCAAGGGTCATTTCTTCCTACCTTTGGTCCATCTAAAATTACAGGTTCTTTCTTTGCCTTTTCTCCACTTCCATTACCCATATTCATTTCTACTGTATCTTCTATGCTTGCCTTTGTTATTTTTGCAGCTTCTGTTCTTTGTACTTGATCTTTTCTATGAACATTTAATAATATTTTTACTACATCTGTTCTTATATCTGATATCATTGCATCAAACATATCAAAACCTTCTATTCTATATTGTACTACTGGGTCTTTTTGACCATATGCACGAAGTCCTATTCCATCTTTTAGTTCATCCATTGCATCTATATGATCCATCCATTTTTGGTCAACAACTTTTAGCATTACAACTCTTTCTAGTTCTCTTAATTCTTCTTCTCCAATTTCAGCTTCCTTCTGTGCGTATTTTTCCTCTGCTTTTGTTTTTAATTCTTCTACTATTTTTTCTTCATCTAATTTCTTGCTTTCAAGTGTTTCTAAATTTTCTATTCCAAATACCATTTTTATTTCAGAAAGCAAGCCCTCTTTGTTTAAATCTTCTTTATTTTCTAATCCTGAAAAATAATTTGATATGATAATTTCTGCTGTTGTAGAAATCATTTTTAAAATACTACCTTTTAAGTTTCCACCATCTAAAACTTCTCTTCTTTGTTTGTATATAATTTCTCTTTGTGTATTCATAACATCATCGTATTGTAGTACATGTTTTCTTATGCTAAAATTCTTTCCTTCAACTCTTTTTTGTGCTGATTCTACTGCTTTTGATAAAATTCCTAATTGTAGTGGCATATTTTCATCTGCACCAAGTTTGTTATAAACACTAGTTACCATATCTCCACCAAATATTTTCATTAAGTCATCATCAAGTCCAATATAAAATCTTGATTCTCCTGGATCTCCTTGACGTCCACTACGACCTCTTAACTGGTTATCAATTCTTCTTGATTCGTGTCTTTCTGTACCAATTATTTTTAACCCACCTGCAGCTATTACTTTTTCTTTTTCATCTGCTATTTCTTTTTTATATCTATCTTCTAATTCTGCAAAAACTTTTCTTGCATTTAATATTTGTTCATCATCTGTTTCATTGTGTGCTGTTGCAAGTTCAATTATTTCATCTGAATATCCTTTTTTTCTCATTTCTTGTTTTGCTAAATATTCTGTATTTCCTCCAAGCATAATATCAGTACCACGACCTGCCATATTGGTTGCAATTGTTACTGCACCAAATTTACCTGCTTGTGCAATAATCTCAGCTTCTTTTTCATGATATTTAGCATTTAATACTTCGTGCTTTATTCCTTCTTTTTTCAAAATTGCACTTATTTTTTCAGATTTTTCAATTGAAACAGTACCAACTAGCACTGGTTGACCTTTTGCATGACTTTGTTTAATCTCTTCTACTACTGCTCTAAATTTAGCATTTTCATTTTTGTAGATAACATCATTATTATCTTTTCTTACCATTTCTTTATTTGTTGGTATTGTTATAACATCTAAATTATATATTTCTCTAAATTCGCTTTCCTCTGTCATAGCTGTACCTGTCATACCCGCTAATTTACCATACATTCTAAAGTAATTTTGGAATGTTATTGTTGCAAGTGTTTTTGATTCATTTGCTACTTTAACATTTTCTTTCGCTTCTATTGCTTGGTGTAAACCATTGTTGTATCTTCTTCCATACATAATTCTTCCTGTAAATTCATCTACTATTAACACTTCTCCATCTTTAACGATGTAGTCTATATCTCTTTTCATTATACCATGTGCTCTTAATGCTTGATTTATATGGTGTACAAGAGTTGAGTTATCTATATCATTTAAATTATCTAATCTAAAGTGTTCTTCTGCCTTTTTTATACCTTTTGCTGTTAATGTTGCAGACTTAGATTTTAAGTCTATAATATAATCATAATTTTCGTTATCTTCTGATTGTTCTTCATTTTTTACATCTTCTTCAACTAAAGTTTTAGCCTTTAATCTTTTTACAAAGTCATTTGCTTGTTTGTATAGTGCAGATGATTCATTTGCTGTACCAGATATTATTAACGGTGTACGTGCTTCATCAATTAAAATACTATCTATCTCATCAACTATTGCATAGCTTAATGGTCTTTGTACCATTTGATTTTTGTATATAACCATATTGTCTCTTAAATAATCAAATCCATATTCATTATTTGTTCCATAAGTTATATCTGCATTATATGCTTCTCTCTTTTTGTTCCCATCCATTCCGCTAATTACAAGCCCTACAGATAATCCTAAAAATTTATATAATTTTCCCATCCATTCACTATCTCTTTTTGCTAGGTAATCATTAACTGTTACTACATGGACACCATTTCCTGATAGTGCATTTAAGTATACAGGTAGAGTTGCAACTAAAGTTTTTCCCTCACCTGTTTTCATTTCTGCAATTCTTCCTTGATGTAAAATAATTCCACCTATCAATTGTACATCAAAATGTCTCATGCCAAGTACTCTTTTTGAAGCTTCTCTAACAACTGCGAAAGCCTCTGGTAATAAATCATCTAAAGTTTCTCCTTTAGATAGTCTATCTTTAAATTCTACAGTTTTATTTTTTAACTCACTATCTGATAATTTAGATATGGAATCTTCCAATTTGTTTATTTTAGCCACTAATGGCATAACTCTTTTAACTTCTTTTTCGCTGTATGTTCCAAAAATCTTACTGACTAATCCCATTTATATAACCTCTCTTTCAAAATTTACTTTCTTAATATATCACTATCTATCATATATTGCAACAATTATACATACAATTTAAAAAGAATTTTTATTTTAGGGAGGCTTTTAAATGTTTATATGTAATGTTAATTTAAATAAACATAATTTAATAAAAATATTATTCATTTTTATTGCAGTTATTGTGATTATATTTTTTGGTATATCTGCTTATAGAATATTTAATCAAACTGTAAAAGTAAATGATACCATTCCAGAACCTGACATATGTGTTGTTGAAAGTAATAATTACACAAATATATTGAAAACTGTACATGATAATTTAGATGATTATGTTGGGCAAAAAATTAAGTGCACTGGTTATATTTATAGAGTATCAGATTTTACAAGCGTGCAATTTGTTATTGCTAGGGATATGATAATTAGCTCTGATTTACAAACCTTAGTAGTTGGTTTCTTATGCAACTGCAAAGATGCTACAAATTTACCAGATAAAACTTGGATAGAAATTACAGGAACTATAACAAGAGGAGATTACCACGGAGATATTCCTGTTATTGAAATAAGTGAATTAAAACAAGTAGAAAAGCCAGAGGATTCTTATGTGTACCCACCAGATGAAAACTATGTACCAACTGCTGTGTTGTTTTAGTATAGAAAAACTCTTATATAAATGGCATAGAGCCAATGCAAATATTATATGTCTATTTTTCTATTGTTTTTCTAAAATTTCTTGCTTTTGTAAATAATATAATGTATAATGAATATACTAAAATTGATAAAGTAATTTATCAAATAAACTAGGTTGCACATACCTTTGATTTATTTCATAAATAGTGCACTTAAACATTAGGCTAGATATGAGCCTTTAAAATACAAATTTTATAAACGAATATTCTATTAAACATTAGGTTAGAAACGAGCCTTTAGTTTAAGCTATAAACGAGTTTCCAGAAAAAATATGGGGGTACTTATTGCAAGTATCCCATATTTTTTTGCAAATAACATAATATTTTATAAGTTGGAGGGAAAAAATGAAAAATGAGCAAAAAATAAAATTAGGAAAATTGAATTTTTATATTATAGATGATAACTATATCAGTTATTTAAGTCAATTTGATAAGCACATTGCCTATAATAAAAATCAGAAAAGACCATATATAGGAGTTGTAATTATTGTTGAAGAACATTATTATTTTGCACCTTTATTTTCTCCGAAACCAAAACATAATAATTATACTGTATAATATAGTAACACAATCTAGTAAAAGCAAAATGTCAAGGTTTTATAAAGATTTAAGTTGTAATTTTAAACTGTTAGAAGAAAAAAGTATTACATATAAAATTTAAAACAAGTAGAAAAACCAGAGGATGCTTATGTAGCTCCACCAGATGAGAACTATGTTCCAACTGCTGTGTTATTTTTTTGAAGGAACATCCTTCGGTTTCTCTTCGGCTTTAGCCTCGACCTCCACAGTCAGCTTGCAAACGCCATCAGATGAAACCTCAGTGCTAACAATCCGTCCACCAGTGATTTTGATTTCCAGCTCTGTTGTTGTCTTCATAAAATCAGTCCTCCTAAAATAAAAATTTTTATTCACAGATTGGAACTCCGTATCCTAACGTAGATACGCTTTTTATTTTAACATATTTTATGGTAATTTGCAAATTTTGCAATATACTCTTTGCTTATTTCCCCAATTTTTGCCTTACGTATTCATATAGTACTATTCCTGTTGCAACTGATGCATTTAGGCTTTCAGTATTTCCGAAGCATTGGTATTTTTACTAATTCATCTGATGCATCTTGCAATTCTTTTGACACTCCATTTGCTTCGTTTCCAATTATTATTGCTGATTTTTCATATTCTATATCGTATATGCTTTTATCTGTTGCAAGTGAGGTTGATACTATTTTAAATTTATGTTTTTTTATCTCACTTATTGTTTTTTGTATATCTTGACTTAGTTTTACTTTTACTCTAAATATTGCACCCATAGTTGAACGAACCACCTTTGGATTAAATATGTCTCCTGAGCCTTCTGCTACAATTATTTGCTTTAAACCAATGCTATCTACTGTTCTTAAAATTGTTCCTAAATTTCCCGGGTCTTGTACCTTGTCTAATACTACTATCAAATCTTCATTATAATCTATTTGCTCTTTTTCTTCTTCTTTTTTTATTACTGCAAGTATTCCTTGAGGATTTTTCACATCTGTTATTAGAGAAAATATTCTTTCGCTTACATATATGCAATTATATTTTGCAACTTCATATAATAGCTTTGAATCTATTTCTTCGTTTTTTACACAATCTTCGCACACAATAACTGTATCAATCTGTGCAGATTCTTTTATTGCTTCTTCTATTAACTTTATTCCTTCTATTATATATTTGTGCTCTTGGTCTCTAAATTTTTTATCTTTTAATTTCTTTACGCTTTTTATTATTTCATTATCTTTACTGGTTATTACTTGCATTGGCTTTTTTCCTTTCTTTTTATTTCGGGTCGTCGAGGACGCCGACCCCTACAATGTTTGTAATTGATTTTTTCGTGCGGACACAGGGCCCGCCTCTACAATATTATAATAATTTGTTAAAAATAAAATATAATAAAAACAATTATAGAGTTTTTAAAAATTCTTCAATTTCTTCAATTATTCTTTTTGTATTTTGCAACTTGTATGTCACATATGGTTTCTGCGCAGGTGAAAATTTTACTCTTGTTTTATATTTTTGAACTAACTTATCTATTACTGTATAATCAAACAATTCTGGTGCAAATTCTACAACTATACTTTCTCCTTTTTGTGCTAGTTTCAAAATGCCATTCTCTCTACACTTTTGCTTTATTTCGCTTATTTTTAATAAATTCTCTACCTCATCTGGCATTTTTCCATATCTATCTATAATTTCATCTGTTACATTTAGTATGTCCTCTTTTGTCTTACATAATGCTATATTTTGATATACTTCTATTTTTTGAGCACTATTTTCTATAAACTCATCTGGTATATAACTTGATACATTTATATCAATTTGAACATCTATTTCAATTTCAACCTGTTCTCCACGCATTTCTTTTACAACTTCATCTAATAGCTTACAGTACATATCGTAACCTACTTGCTCCATGTGTCCATGCTGATATTCTCCAAGTAAACTTCCGTGCACCTCTTATCTCTAAATCCCTTAAAGCTATTTTAAAACCTGAACCAAATTCTGTAAATTCCTTTATTGCTCTTAATCTTTTATCAGCTACTTCTGATAATAATTTATCTCTTTTATACATTACATATGCATATGCTTGTTTATCGCTTCTTCCAACTCTTCCTCTTATTTGATATAACTGTGCTAAACCTAGTCTATCTGCATTTTCAACTATTATTGTGTTTGCATTTGGAATATCTATTCCAGACTCTAATATTGTTGTACACACAATTACATTTATTCTTTTTTCTATAAAATCAAGCATTATTTCTTCTAATTCTTTCCCTGTCATTTGACCATGTGCAAATGCAACCTTTGCTTCTGGTACAAGCTCTGCTATTTCATTTGCTTTTTTATCTATATTTTCTACATTGTTATACAAATAAAAAACTTGCCCATCTCTTTCTAATTCCTTTGTTATTGCCTCTTTTACTACTTCTGCATCATATTCTAACACATAAGTTTGAACTGGAATTCTATTTTGTGGAGGCTCATATATAACAGACATATCTCTTATTCCAACAATAGACATATGTAAGGTTCTTGGAATTGGTGTTGCTGTCATTGTTAATACATCAACATTAGTCTTCATTTGTTTTATTTTTTCTTTATCTTTTACTCCAAACCTATGCTCTTCATCTATAATTAGTAATCCTAAGTCTTTAAACTCAACATCTTGACTAAGTAATCTATGTGTTCCAATTATTATATCTATTTCACCTAATTTTAATTTTCTAATAATTGCCTCTTGTTGTTTTTTTGTTCTAAATCTATTTAATAGCTCAACTCTAATTGGAAAATTCTTCATTCTGTCTCTAAAAGATTCGTATTGCTGATTTGCAAGTATTGTTGTTGGAACCAAATATGCAACTTGCTTTTGATCCATACATGCCTTAAACGATGATCTTATTGCTACTTCCGTTTTTCCATATCCAACATCTCCACATAAAAGTCTATCCATGGTTTTAGACTGTTCCATATCTTTTTTTACTTCTTCAATACATCTTAGTTGATCAGCAGTTTCTGTATATGGAAAATTATCTTCGAATTGTTTTTGCCAAGGAGTATCAGGTGAAAAGGCAAAACCCGTTGACTTTTGCCTTTTAGCATATAATTCAATCAATTCTCTTGCAACTTCTCTTAAATTTGATTTTACTTTTGCTTTTGTTGTTTCCCACTCTTTGCTACCAAGTCTGTTTAATTTAGGAGCACCATCATTTGACCCAATATACTTTCTAACATTGTCTAAACTATTTGTTGGAACATAAAGTATATCATCTCCCCTATACTTCAATTTTATATAATCTTTTGTTACTCCATCAGCCTTTATAGTATTTACACCAACAAATTGTCCTATACCACTAGTTTTGTGTACAATGTAATCTCCAATTTTCAAATCGGCAAATACTACATTTTCTCCTTGCTTGAAAGCGGACGAGCGATGCTCGCCCCTACGTTTCTGTTTTGCAAAAATTTCTTCTACTGTTATTACCATTAGATTAAAATCGTAACATTCAAATCCATTAGACATTGATCCAGGAATAACTAATATGTCATTTGATGTTTCGGTATTCCTTATAGAGTGCGGGTCGTCGGGGACGCCGACCCCTACAAAATTTTCGGCATCTGTTGTTGTCTTTATATTCTTTTCATTTAATAGATTTACTACTGTTTCTACGTTGCTTTCATTTCCCGCTAATATTATTACTGTTTTTTCTGTTGCTTTCTGTAATTCCTCAAGCAATAAATCCATTGAACTGCGAAAAAAGTTGACCTCCCTATAGCTAAAGCTATATCCGTTTCTTTTTGCATGCATACTTTGTTTATCTACAAATCCAATATCTTGTTTTTCTAAATATATTATCTGTTTTTTCTTTATTGAATCTATAAACTTTATATAATCGATATATGATGTAAGTGCTTGTGGTACATATTTTTTCTTTTCAATTAAATTCTCTACTACACTATTTATATCTTTTTCAATATTTTCAGATCTTGCTTTTATTTTTCCCGCTTCATCCAAAAATACTATATAATCTTCTCCCAAATAATCTAATATTGTTTGAGTTTTAGAATAAAAATTATTAAAATATTTATTAACTTTGCTTATATAATCTCCAGATTTTATAAGTTCTATATCTTCTTCTAAATACTCTGTTTCGTTTTCAATTATATTATCTACTGTACTCTCTAAACTATTTTCCAAAACAAACTCACAAGCAGGATAAATGAAAGCACTTTCTAACATATCTATTGACCTTTGATTTTGTATATCGAAAGTTCTTATTGAATCTATTTCATCTCCCCAAAATTCCACTCTTATTCCGTTTTTTTGAGATACTGCAATATCTACAATTCCACCTCTTACACTAAACTGACCTTTACTTTCTACTAAATCATATCTTTCATAACCTAAATACATTAGTTTTTCTTTTAATTCATTTAAGTTAAAAGTATCTGATACTTTTAAATCTAATATATTTTTATACAATATCTCTTTTGGTATAATTGGTTGCTCCACTGCTTCTATTGTTGTAACCACTACTTTTGCATTTTTGTTATATATATTATTTAAGCACTCTATTCTATTATATATGTTTTCTTTACTCTCTGCTAAATAATCAAAATTTAATACTTCTCTTTTGGGAAAATAATATACATTTTCTTCATATAAATTTAAATCCTTTATTATCTTTTTAGCTTGAATTTCGTTATACGTAATAATACAAATTGGCTTTTCTGCATAAAACTTTGTTGCATATGAAAAATGTACCTTTCCCGCATCAGTTAAACCTGATAACATAATTGGTGTAACATTATTTTTAACATCATTTATATATGATTTAAATTTCTTAAAATTTGGTAACGTTTTTAATAATGGTTCTTCCATTTGCCCTACCTTCCATATAAAGAAAAATAATACTGTATTATATTATACACAGTATTATTTATTATATATCTTTTTGGAATATTTTTCAAGTAGGAACGATTTTAATCACCCATTAGGCTGGGTTCGTATGAATTATTTTTACTTTTCCCTCATATAAATTAAATAGGTGATTTATTTTGAGTAAAACTAATTTTGTTTTTGTTAGATTAAAAAATTTAATTATTCCAATTACTTTTGTATTATTCACTATATTTTTAGTTGTGTTTTCCAAAAGTAATTTATCTGCTGCAAAAGAACGGATTATCTCTTTTTGCTAATTCAGTTTTACCAAGTCTTTTACCTTTTTTTATTGCAACTGAATTGTTAAGCTATACTGGCATTATTGAAGTCTTAGGTAAAGTTTTAAATAAATTTATGAGACCCATTTTTAATGTTCCAGGAGTTGGAGCTTTTGCTTTTATTATGGGTATTATTAGTGGGTACCCAATTGGTGCTAAAATTGTAACCAATTTTAGACAAAATGGTATTTGTACAAAGGAAGAAGGAGAAAGACTCCTTGCTTTTACTAATAATTCTGGTCCACTTTTTATTATTGGAACTGTTGGTATAAGTTTATTTTTTGATACACGAACTGGAATTTTATTATTTTTATCACATCTTTTAGCTTGTATTAGTGTAGGTATTGTCTTTAGATTTTGGAAAAGAAATACGCGGGCGGACACAAGGCCCGCCCCTACAATAATGTGGAAGCATTTACCAACATACAAAAACAAATTCCTTGCAATTTTGCAAACTTGGGAGAAATATTATCTAAAAGTATTTCTAGTGCTATTTCTAATGTTGTTATGATTGGTGGATTTGTTGTATTATTTTCTGTTATTGTTTCTATACTAAATAATACAAGGGTTTTAGAAATTTTAGCTATTCCGTTTTATCCAATTTGCAATGCCCTTAAAATAGATACAGATTTTATTACTGCATTTCTTAGTGGAATTATAGAACTTACTAATGGTGTTAAAAATGTTTCCTTAATTGCTACAAAGTATATTTCTACAAATGTTATTATTTGTTCATTTTTACTTGGATTCGGCGGACTTTCTATTTTACTACAAGTTTTAGGAATTATATCAAAAACAGATATTTCTATTAAGCCGTATATTATAGGAAAGTTTTTGCAAGGTACATTTAGTGCAATTTATACTTATATTGCTTTAAAATATATAAGCTTTTTCAATTTAGATTTAGTTGCTGTTTTTAATAGCACACAAAAAAGCCATTCAGTAAATAATAACTTTAACTGGATAGCCATAGCATTTTGTTTGGTTTGTATTGCGCTAGTTACAAAAAAGAGTCTTTCAAAAGAGTCATAAAATATAAATATACATTATTTTAAATATTTTTCTATGCCTATTGCCGCTTTCTTTCCTGCTGCAACTGCTCTACATACACTAGATTTTGACTCTGTTGAATCTCCTCCTGCAAAAACTCCTTTAATACAAGTCATAGCATCTTCATCTATCTTTACTAATCCTCTATCTGTTTCTATTCCTTGTTCTTCTAGTAATTTTGCATTTGGTGTAAGTCCAATTGCAAATACAACTGTATCTACATCCATTTTAAAATTACTATTTTCTACATCGACAGCTTTTCCATCTTCTACTACTGTTTTTATACACTCTATTTGAGTTAATTTATTTTCTCCAAAAGCTTTTATTACCTTTGTTGTGTAATTAAACTCAACCCCATCTTCCATCGCTTCAGCTATTTCTATATCTCGTGCTGGCATATTTTCTCTTGCACGTCTATATAATACATATACTTTTTTTGCTCCCATTCTTACAGCAGTTCTTGCACAATCCATTGCTACATTTCCGCCACCAATTACAACTGTTGTACCTAAATTTTGTATAAAATCTTTTTCATTATATCTTTTTAAAAAATTATCTGATTTATATATAGAAGAATACTCTTCATCTGCTAATTTATATGTACTAGGAGTCTCAGCCCCTATTCCTAAAAATACTGCATCATATTTTTCTTGTAATTCTTTTAAATTAATGTCTTTTCCCAATTCTATGTTAGTCTTCATCTCTATTCCCATACTTTTTGCATTTTCTAGTATATGCTCTAATGTATCTTTGTTTAATCTAAAATCTGGAATTCCATATCTTAGTATACCACCTAATTTTTCATCTTTTTCTAATATAACAGACTTTATTCCCATCTTTGCAAGTTCTATTGCACATGATATACTAGCTGGACCAGACCCTACAATAGCTACTTTTTTGTTTGACATTTCTTTTTGTTGCTTCATTTTATATGTATAATTATTTTCCTTTGCCCAAGCATTTACAAATCTTTCTAACCTTCCAATAGGCATTGGCTCTCCTTTTATTCCTCTTACACAACTTCCCTCGCATTGTTGCTCTTGTGGGCATATTGTACTACATATATTACTGAATGTATTGTTTTCTAGCAAAATATCATATGCCTCATCAAACTTTTCTTCCTTTATTTTTGCTATAAACTCTGGTACTCTTGTTTTCATTGGGCAAGCATTTTGGCAAGGTTTATGCTTACAATTTAAACAATTCTTTGCTATATCTAATATTTCTTGTTTATCTTCCATCTTTTTCTCCTTTTGATTGTGGTATTCCTTTTTAGATGCGGGCGGACAGAGCCGTCCGCCCCTACATGATTTCTAATAACATGGCATTCAAAATATAAAATCAAAAATCGAACACCCGCCTTCTGGTATATTTAACAGCAGATAGCCATTTTTTCGTAGCAATATATTACCATATTTTTCACATTAGACCGCGTTTAAGGGTGTGGAAGATTTTTTATTTTCATATTTTGAATGTATGATTATTATTTATAAACAAAAATTTTATTTAAAAAATGCTCTGTATGTTTTGTATGCAGAATACACATCATATTTGCTTGTAACCTCATATGGTGCATGCATTGATAATACTGGAACACCACAATCAATTACATCTATTCCTTTATTAGCAAATATATATGCGATTGTTCCACCTCCGCCAACATCTACTTTTCCTAATTCAGAAATTTGATATAATATATTATTTTCTTCTAACATTTTTCTTATTTCTGCTACATACTCAGCATTCGCATCTGATGCTCCAGACTTTCCTCTTGAACCTGTATATTTGCACATTCCAATTCCTTTTCCAAGCATTGATGCATTATTTTTCTCAGATACAGACGCATATATTGGGTCAAGTCCTGCGTCAACATCTGCAGATAACATTTTTGAATTGCAAAATACTTTATCTAACATATTCGCTTTATTTTGACCCAATTTATTTAATAATTCTGCAACAAATGTATCAAATACATTTGCTTCCATTCCTGTGTTTCCTACACTTCCAATTTCTTCTTTATCTGCTAATATACATACTGCAGTTTTTTCTGGGACTTCTACATCTAGTATTGCTCTTAATGAAGTATAAGCACAAACTCTATCATCTTGTCCATATGATGCAACCATGCTTGAATCAAAACCTAAACTTCTTGCTCTAAATGCAGGAACTAACTCTATTTCTGAACTTAAGAAGTCTACTTCTTTTATCCCATATTTTTGATTTAAAATATTTAATATATTTAATTTTACTTTTTCTGAAATTTTATCATCATCATATGGAATACTTCCTATAAGTAAATTTAGCGCTTCTCCATCTACTCCATTTTTTAGTTTTTTCTCCATTTGATCTTGTGCTAAATGTGGTAATAAATCTGTTATTGTAAATATTGGATCAGTTTCTGCTTCTCCTATATTTATTTTTACTTTTTCTCCATTTGCTTTTACTATAACTCCGTGTATTGCAAGTGGTATTGTTGTCCATTGGTATTTCTTTATTCCACCATAATAATGTGTTTTTAAATATGCAAATCCTGTATCTTCATAAAGTGGATTTGGCTTTAAGTCTAATCTTGGTGAATCAATATGTGCTCCTACAATATTTATTCCTTTTTCCAAATCTTCTTTTCCAATAACTGCTGCATATACATTTTTATCTCTATTTATATAAAAAACTTTATCTCCTACATTTAGCGAATTTACTTCTTCTATATTTCTAAAACCATTTTTTACTAAAATATCTGTTGAGAATTCAACAGCTTCTCTTTCTGTTTTTGCTCTGTCTAGAAAGTACATATATTCATCGCAAAATTTGAATATATTTTGTTTTTCTTCTTCTGTTGCTACTTCCCATCCATTCTTTTTTGAATTAAATAATTCTTCTTTTAGTTTCTCTCCATCTGTTTTTTCACTCATATTTTTAACCCCTCTTTCGTATTTTTTAAAATTATATCATAACTGTTATTTATTAACAATATTTTGACTAATAATTCTAGCAAATTTAACCTTATACTTTATTCTCTACATATCTATATGATTTTATACAAAAAAAGGCACAGTGGTGTCATAACCTAACGGGTATTCCCACAAACGGTGCCCCTACAATGTGCAATATATCAATTTAAAAATCGATTTTTCTTATGCAACAAAAAAATACCAGTGTCAAGATTAAATCAAAACACTGATACTTTATCTATGTAATATTCAAAAAAGTTAACCAACTTGTTCATCTTCAGATTTCACTTCAGAATCATCTTTGTTTACTATTTCCATACTACCTATTGATACTTCATATGCTATTCTTGTTTCAGAAGTTCCATCTTCGAATTTCTTTTCATAAGTTCTAGATTGAACTCTTCCTACAATTTTTATTTCTGTTCCAACTTCTAAATTTTGGCAGAATCTTGCATTTCTTCCCCAAGCTATACAAGGTATATAATCACTTTTATTATATGCTCTATTTACTGCTAATAGAATATCTGCAATTTCTCTTCCAAACGGTGTTTGTCTGTATATTGGCTTTTTGCATATGTATCCATTTAGAACAACTTCGTTTGTACTTGTTGTTTTGTCTTCTTCTTCCTCTTCATTATAATCAATTATATCTTTTGCAAAAACTGTAAGTACAAGTTTATTTCTTTCATTTTCATAACTATTATAAGATCTAAATTGCCCTTCTACAACAACCTTTTTTCCAATTTCTAAATTTAAATCATTTAATAATCTTTCTGATACTGTGATTGGTATGATGTCTTCATTTCCACTTAAACGAGAAACTTCTAAATTAAATCTATAAAAACTTTCTCCATAAATTTCATGACTGAAACTTTTTTCACTTGTAATTTTTCCTACTAAAACTAAGTAGTTGTTATCTGAATAATTTGTAACCAATTTCTTTTCCTCCCTTTTTATTTTATCTATTGTGTTTCTATTTTATTGTTTAAACTTTTGAAAAATTACCCATTTAATAATTCAATTATACTACTTTTTTTTGGTTTTGTCTACATAAAATGTTAATTTTTTCTAAATAGATCTACGTATCATATAGTAATGTAAGGATTTCCACTCCCATAATAATATATGGATTGTTATTTTTATTCATTTTTGCAACTCTTATTTCTTGTGGTTCTACAATATTATTATTACTATTTTTTATATTTCTTTGAATACATATTAGTGCATCATCATTTTCTAGGCTAGATGCCGTAACTGTAGATTTTGGATTAAACCCGTATGTTATAATATTAGAATTGGTTTGTTTTAGTATATCTAATCCTGTATCTATATCTGAATTAACTATTAAATTATTTGAATTAAACAAAAGCTTTTTTACAACGTCTGATTTACCTATCAATTTTTTATTTATCAATAGTGAATCAAATTTAATATTTTTTATATTATTTATATTTTTATTATTTATAATTATTACATTTTCTTTAATATTTTTCTGACTAAAACTGTTTCCTATGCATTTTGCTATATCATTTTCATTCTTTTTATCTGTTATTACACCTATAAAAGACATATAAACCACTCCTATAAGTGTATATTATTACCATCTTTTTTATTTTTTATGCTGAATACCATTGTTATCTATAGTATAATCATTTGAATATACTAAATCTGAAACTTTAACAATTTTAAAACCTTTTGATTCTATATTTGATAAAAGAGTATCAAGGCTTAAAGCTGTATTTTCTGTTCCATTGTGCATTAAAATAATTCCTCCATTTGCAAGTTTGGGTTCAATTCTCTCCCACATTTGTTCACAAGTTAACGATTTATAATCTAAGCTATCAATAGACCATTGTATAGCTAAATGTCCTGTTTTATTAGTTGCATTTATTACTGTATCGTTATATTCCCCATACGGTCCTCTATACAACTTTGTTTTAGCACCTGTAATTTTTTCAACCTTATCACTACACTTTTTTATTTGGTCAATATTACTTTCAAGAGTCATATTATTAACATGTGGATGTGAATCTGAATGATTACCAATTTCGTGTCCTTCATCATGAATTTTTTTAACTGCATCTGGATATTTTGTAACCCAATCTCCAACTACAAAAAAAGTTACTTTGCAATCATGTTTTTTTAATATTTCTAAAATTAAATCTATATCATCTGCATTCCAAGCGCAATTTATCGTTAATGCAATTTTATTTTCACTTGTATCTACTGAATATACAGGTAGCTGTTTTGCTGTATTTGCTGATACCTCTACTCCTATATTTTCTTTATTTTGATTTGAATATATTCCAGTTGTGAAAACAAAAAGCATTGCAACAGCCGAAATCGCAATAATATAAGATATTATTTTTTCTTTATTAAAAACTAAAAACATATAAACCTCCTAAAACTCAACTTATAAGATTTATATGCGGCTTATATGTTTTTATTACTTAATAAACAAAAAAAGAGGGTTATCCACCCTCTCTCTTTGTTTATTATTCTTCTGCTGGACAAGGCGCACCAACTGGGCAAACACCTTGGCATGTTCCACATTCTATACAAGCTTCTTTGTTTATTACATATCTTTCATCGCCTTGTGATATGCAACCAACTGGACATTCTGCTGCACAAGCACCACAGCTTATACATTTATCTGTTATTTTATATGCCATTTATCTCACCACCTTTAAATTTTATATCATTAACTGGCTATTAAAATCGCCACCTACAGCGTTTATAATATGTTTTTGATTTAATAGTCTTCATTATTGCCATCCATTTTTTCTAGTTTTTCTAAGTTCTCTAATTCTTTTAAGTCTTCTGGATTATCTACTTTTATATCATCTTTTTCTTCTGCATCTTTTATTATTTTAATATCTTTAACATCATATCTTTTATAGAAAATGTCATCTGCATCGGTTAACCTTACTTTTATTCTTTCTTTTAAAGTTTCTACTCCACAAACTTCTCCAACACCATCTTCTGTTTTTACTATTGCTCCTATTTTAGGAAGTCTTTTTAGTTTTTCTTCATACACATCTTGTTCGTACTTTAAGCAACACATTAGTCTTCCACAATTTCCAGATATCTTAGATGGGTTTAGAGAAATATTTTGTTCTTTTGCCATTTTTATTGATACAGTTTCAAAATTTCCTAAGAAAGAACAGCAGCAAAGTTCTCTACCACACATTCCATTTCCGCCTAATCTTTTTATTTCATCTCTTACTCCAATTTGCCTTAATTCTATTCTTGTTTTAAATATAGCAGCCAAATCTTTTACTAATTCCCTAAAATCAATTCTTCCATCTGCAGTAAAGTAAAATAAGATTTTAGAGTTATCGAATTTATATTCTACATCTATTAAATTCATATCCAAATTATGCTTTTTTATTTTTTCTTGACATATTTTTAATGCTTCTTTTTCTTTTGCTTTATTTTCATTGTATTGCTTTATATCTTTGTTTGTTGCTATTCTTATAACCTTTTTTAATGGATTTACTATCTTTTCTTCTGGCAATTGTCTATTCGCAATAACAACTTCTCCGTATTCATATCCATTAACAGTTTCAACTATTACAAAACTTCCCTTTTCTATGGTAAAATTATTTGGATCAAAGAAATATATTTTCCCTGGTTTTTTAAACCTTACGCCCACTATATTTTTCATTATTACTCTCCTTTTTTGTTTAAGTATTCCTTTGGAGTACTAACGAGCTTTTGCTCGCCCCTATGATTTGCGAATCGATACAGGATCCTACATATTTATGTTTTCCCACAAATTTATAAATAAATTGTCTATTGTCATGTCTAAATTAGCATTTTTCTTTATTCTATCTTTTGTGTCTTCAACTACTTTAATAGCCTGTATGTAACAGTTTTTATTATTTGCTTGTTTTAATTTATCAAAAAATAATACATTTATGTATTCTAAAATGTTCGTTATTTCTTCTTTATTTTTGGTTATTATTTCTTTTTTGTTTAACAAATCTATTATGTTAATATTTTCTATATTATTAAATATCTGTTCAATTTCTGTATAAATATCTTCTTTATCTTTTAAATTTATTGCCTTTTCTAAACTGCCAGAAAACAATTTTAACATATTTTCTGATACATTACCATATTCATATTTATTTATCAATATATTTTTTAGATCTCCATCACTTATTTTGTTAAAATTTATTTTAACACATCTTGATCTTATTGTATTCAAAAATATATTTTCATTTGTTCCAATCAGTATTATTACTGCATATTCTGGTGGTTCTTCTAATGTTTTTAACAAACAATTTTGTGCATCTAAAGTCATTGTATCTGCATTGTTTATTATATATACTTTTCTTTTTGATATTATTGGTTTTTCATATATTTTGCTATTCATTTTTCTTATTTGTTCTATTTTTATACTGTTTTCCTCTGGTTCAATTAGCTGAAAATCCGGATTATTTAAACTGTCAAATTCTATACATGATTTGCATTTATTACATCCTATCTTTTCATCACATAAAATTGCTTTTGCAAATTCCTTTGCAAATAAGGATTTTCCAATACCAGATATTCCCAAAAACATATACCCATGTGAAACACTATTACTTTTTACTATTTCATTTAATAAATCTTTGTTGTTATCATTTCCTATAATGTTTTCAAAATTCATTTTATTTTACCTTTCCAAACTTATTAAGTGGCCAAAATCTGAAAAGAACTTTACTTTCTACTTTATCTATTGGAATACATCCAAACATTCTACTGTCTTTGCTACCTTTTCTGTTGTCTCCTAAAACATATACATAACCTTCTGGAACAACTATATCTGTATATGGTCCATTTGCTGGTGTTGTCATTCCTTCTGGTAAATAATCTTCAGATAATTCTTGATCATTTCTATATACTTTTCCATCTTTTATTTGTATATGGTCATTTGGCATCCCTATTATCCTTTTTATATAACTGATTTTTCCATTTTCAAGAAAGTAATAGTTAAATCTTTCCCACCAATTGGTAGGATTATAATCGTAAGTTGCAACTGGATTATTTAAATCTGCTATTTTTACATCACTATTTGATGGTGCTTCAAATGTTATTATATCGTCGTGTTTTAATTCACCATTTACAGTTCTATTCCATCTATTTAATACTAATCTATCATTTTCCATCAATGTTGTTGTCATTGATGTTTGATTTACTACAGTTGGAGTTCCTACGAAATGTCTAAATAGTAATGCTAAAATAATTGCTACTATTACACATAAAATCCATTCAAATATATTTTTTACTTCTGGACTAACTTTTATCATAAGTATATTCCCTTCTTTCTAAAACACCATTATATTATATAATACTCATTTAAATTTATCAATAACTTTCTATTGTTTTGTTGGTATTTGTATAACAACCTCTGTTCCTTCTCCAACAATACTTTTTATATCTATACTTCCATTGTTTTGGTCTAATATTTCTTTTGCAATAGATAATCCTAAACCAGTTCCACCAAGCTCTCTACTACGTGCTTTATCTACTCTATAAAATCTTTCAAATATTCTGTTTAAATCCTCTTTAGGAATTCCCATCCCATTGTCTATAATTTTTATATATGCATTATTATAAACAAATCCTACATATATTTTTATCTTACCAAACTCCTTTGTGTATTTTATGCTATTTGTTAATATATTTAATACTACTCTTTCTATTCCATATTTATCTGCAAAAATTGGTGGAACATTTGCTGTAACAAAGCATTCAACTTCTTGGTGTTTTTTTCCTATTTCTATCTGCAATTTTTCTTGACATTTCTTTACTAATTCTCCTAAATCGAACTCTGTTTTTTCGTTAGAAGTTTTCGAATTATCATATCTTGATAATGTAAGTAAATCACTTACTAATTTTGCCATTCTCCTAGCTTCTGTTGCTATTACATTTAAAAATTTATCTTGTATTTCTTTTTCATATTCACCTTCTAATAAGGTATCTGCATAACCCATAATAGAAGTTATTGGTGTTTTTAACTCATGAGATACATCTGCAACAAACTCTTTTCTCATATTATCCAGCCTTACGTGCTCTGTTATATCTTGAATTACTACTATCATTCCACCTGGTCTATCATTTTCGTCTTTATATGGAGCAAAAAACATATTTATATATCTTTCTCCAACTTTTACTTTTTGTTCAGAAGATGTCCAATTCTCTAAGTATATAACTTTTTCCATATTTATATCTACATTTAATTTTTTAAATATCTTTTCGAAAGTATTATCATCTTTTTCTAATCCTAAAAAAGTTATTGCTGCCGGATTTATATGTATTATATCTCCATCTATTCCAAAAGCAATTATTCCATCTGTCATATGCAAAAGAATTGTTTCCATTTGCTTTTTCTGCCTAGTTGCTTCATTTAAATTTTGTTTCATTTCTACACTTATATAATTAAATGCATCTGTTAAATCTGTAATTTCGTTTTTCTTCTTTTCATTTGTTTTAGTTGCATCTCCTGAAACAATTTTTTCTGCACTCTTAATTAGTTTTGTTGTAGGATTTACTATATGTTTATTTACAAACAGTCCAACCATAATAGAAATAACAGTATATAGAGATACTCCGAGATACAAATAATATTTCATTTTGTCTTATTTGTGTTTCAATCGCTTCTTTTTCTACTATATTATCTTTTAATTTCTTAGTTGTTGAAATTGAAAAAAATCCTATCCCTGATATTACAACAATTCCAACTATAACTAACACTAGTATTATTTTTATTTGAATATTTTTAAACAATTCAACATCCTTCTTTCTTGAGCATTTATTCGAAATAACGGACGAGCAATGCTCGCCCCTACATACACAATATTTTATCATATATAAATTTAGGGGTGCATGAAAAGCACCCCATAGATAATTATCATGCATCCATACAATTATTTATTTGCTGCTATATAATAACCTATTCCTCTTTTTGTTATTAACAACTTTGGAGCAGATGTATCTTTTTCTATTTTCTCTCTTATTCTTCTAATTGTTACATCAACAGTTCTTATATCTCCATAATATTCATATCCCCAAACTTTTTCTAATAAAGTTTCTCTTGTTACAACTTGTCCTGGTTGATTAGCAAGGAATTTTAAAACTTCAAATTCTCTTACAGTTAAATCAATAACATCGTTTCCAACCTTTGCTTCAAACTTATCTAAATCTAAAGTTAACGCTCCAACTTTTATTTTATTTGTATTTGATTCATCTTCTGCTTCTTGTGCATCAGCATTTCCTGATAAATCTGCTTTTCTCAAATTAGCTTTTATTCTAGCCATCAATTCTCTTACACTAAATGGCTTTGTAATATAATCATCTGCCCCTAATTCTAATCCTAATATTTTATCTATTTCCTCATCCTTTGCTGTTAACATTAGTATAGGTACATTAAGTGTATGTCTTATTTTTTTGCAAACTGTTAATCCATCCATTTTGGGAAGCATTATATCTAATAGTATTAAATCTGGTTTTTGATTTATTGCAATATCTACGGCAGTTACTCCATCATTTGCTTCTAAAGTATCATAGCCCTCTTTTTGTAAATTATACACTAGTATATCTACAATCGGCTTTTCATCATCTACTATTAGAATAGTTTTTTTATCTTCCTTATTATTTGGTTCCAAAAAAATCCCGCCTTTCAGTACTAAGACTTATTATTTACCTATTTTATATCATAATAATACTTTTTACACAAGTTTTTTTACAAAAATTTATCAAAAATCTTTACGGATTAGCATTTTATATACGGGCGGACAGAGGCGTCCGCCCCTACAATGAATTATTAAATTATATATCATTAAAGAATAAATATAAATTATTTTTTATAGTTTTGTCACATAATAATTTCAATTTCGTTTATGCCCCCATTGTCAACTAACCTTACTTGTTTTTCTTCAATTTCTTCCCCATTCAATATAAACTTTTCTACTCCTGTTTGTTTTGAATTTAAATTTTTTACTTTTATATTATAAATACTAGTTTTATATCTATACTTAATACTAAATTCTTTCCAATCACTTGGAATACAAGGTTCTATCTTTAAATACATTTTATCTATTTTTAAACCTAAAATATTCTCTATTCCTGCTGTATAAAACCAACTGCTAGAACCTGTATACCAACTCCATCCTCCACGGCCCGCAAGATTTTCTGCTCCATATACATCTCCTGCAATAACATATGGCTCTATTTTATACTTTATTGCCGCTTCCCTTGTTCTTGAATGTTCTATTGGATTTATCATTCTAAAATATTCTGTTGCTTTATCTCCAAACCCTAACTTTGTGAAAGCAATTATTGCCCATATTGCCGCATGGGTATATTGTCCTCCATTTTCTCTTACCCCTGGTAAATATGCTTTTATATAACCTGGTTTAAACTTACCATTGTTAAATGGTGGATCTAATAACTTAATTATTCCATTTTCTTTGTCAACTAAATGCTTTTCTAAACTGTCCATTGCAATATATTTTTTATCATTATCTCCCGCATTTGATATTACAGACCAACTTTGAGATATGCTATCTATCTTACATTCATCATTTTCTATACTTCCTAAGGCATCTCCATCATCTGTAAATGCTCTTTTAAACCATCTTCCATCCCAAGCATTCTTATTTATAGCATTTTTTAAATTATCTTTTATTTCTTCATATTTCTTTGCTCTTTGTTCATCATTTTTAAATTTACATATTGGAATAAACTTATTTAAAACATCATAAAGGAAAAATCCTAACCATACACTTTCTCCGCTTCCCTTTATTCCCTACAGTATTAAACCCATCATTCCAATCTCCAGAACCAATTTTAGGCAATCCATTTGTTCCAAAATCCAAAGACTTTTCTATTGCTTTTATACAATGTTCATATATTGTTCCTATTTCATTACTTTCGTAATGAACGTCATATTTCTCATCTACGTTTTCTGCAAGTTCATCACCTGCAATATATGGTACTTTAATATCTAAAATTGAATAATCATCAAATGTATTTATATATTCTGCTGTTACAAAACTTAACCACAATAAATCATCTGAAAACCTAGTTCTAATTCCTCTTTTAGTTTCTGTATGCCACCAATGTTCAACATCTCCTTCAATAAATTGATGGGCTGCGTGTAATATTATTTGATTTTTCATTAGTTCTGGGTTTAAATATTTTAGTCCCAAAGTATCTTGCAATTGATCTCTAAATCCAGTGGCTCCACCAGATTGATAAAATCCTGTTTTCCCCCAAATTCTAGAATTTATAGTTTGATATACTATCCAACCATTTAACATTATATTTATAGATTCTATTGGAGTTTTTATTTGTATTCTGTTTAAAACTTCATACCAATAATTCTTTATACTTTTAAGCTCTTCGTTACAATTTTGTATATTTGAATATTTATATGCTATATCTTTTGCATCCATTAAATTATCTTCCTGTCCTAAACTAATAGAAATTGTTTTATCTTCATAACCTTCAAGCTCTATATTCATTTCAACAGCAATACAACTTTTTTCACCTAAACTATTTTGATTATCTAAAGAAACTTTATATAATCCCTCTGGATTTTCTATTGTATTATTTCCAATAAAAAAGTCTTTGTTGCCTGTATAAGAGCTAATATTTTCACTGGTTGCAACATATACAACCGCATTTTCTTCTAATGCATTATATAAATTTTTAGCATATATCACATTATTATTTTTTTCTATATTTATATAGCCATTAGAATTTATCTCATCTTCTCCCATACATACATTGATATAATATACTAGTTTTAATTCTTTTTTCTCATTGCCTAAATTTTTTAATCTTAATAAATTTACTTTAACAGTGTCATCCTTTGGCACAAAAACACTTAATTCTTGCAAAATTCCATCATTTATTGCCTTAAAATTTGCATATCCAAAACCATAAGTTATATATAAATCATGTTTTTGCTTATTTCCTATTCTCCATACTTTGCCATTTTTTTTGTTGTTTAAATATATTATTTCAGATGGCACATCTGTTAATGGATTGTTTGAAAATGTTGTTATTCTATTTAATCTGCTATTTTTACACCAAGTATACCCTCCTAAATTATCTGTTACAACTGTTCCAAACTTGCTATTTGCTAAAATATGTGACCATACTGTTGGAGTATTATTTTCCTTATTTACTTTTATTTTATATTCTTTTCCATCATCTGAAAAACCACCATATTCATTGTAATATTTAAGTTCTTCTAAGCTTTCTATATTAACACTTTGGGCTTGTTCTAATACAAATTTCTCTTTTGCTTCTAATCCTATATTTACTTGATTATCTAAATAATATTCTTCTTTTTCTTCTATTTGTTCTTTTATTTCACCTTTTTGCGCATCTAATATTAAATTTGCCCTAAATTTTATTAAATCAATATCTGCCTGTTGTATTTCTTTTGAATTTAATACAAATATACCTCTGTTTTTTAAGAAACTTAATTGCCTATTTAATATTGCTGTTTCAATTTCTTCTTTTAAATATTGTTCGTATATATATTCTTCTTCATTTAAAATAATCAAATCTATATTGATATTTTTAACTCTAAAAAATTCATATGCTCTTAAAACTTCATAGATATTGTATATATCATTTATATCCTTAATTCTTACTAAAAGTATTGGTAAATCTCCAGATATTCCATATTTCCATAATTCGCTTTGATTATATTGTCTCTTAGGAAGTTGCTTTAAATCTAATTTTTTTGTTGAGTTTTTAAAAATCAGGTATGAAAGCATTGTTTGATAGGTTTCAATATCATTTCTATTTATATCTAAATATATACTTTCCGCCTCTGTTCTTGCAAAAGATAAATCGAAAGTTTCTGTTATTTTCTGTGTGTTTTTATACTCTGCCAAAGTATTTAGCAACTCTTCTCTTTCATCAGATATACCTACTATTAAGTCTAATGTAACACTTTTTCCGGGTAGCACTTTTACATTTCTCTTTAAAGCTATAATTGAATCCGTAACTAATCCTAAGGATTTACTTAGTGGCTTTGATTTTTCTACTGTTTCTGGAAGTCCTATATTATTTCTTCCAACAAATTTCTCCTTATCTATTTCATATTCTAATTCACCTATAACTTCATCCTCTGAAAATAAGCAAGTTCCAACATAAATATCTTTACTTTTTATATCTCTTTGCTTTCTTTTTGCAAGTATTATATCTTCTATTTTTTCATAAGTTAAAAATAAATTGTTAAATGCAGGATGTGCATAATCTTGTTCCTTTGTTGATATTACTGGTTCCAAGAAAAAAGTTACCTCTAAAATTTCTTCTGTATTTCCATTATTTTTTAATTCTAATCTTCTTATTTCCAGATTATCATTTGGAGCAACTGTTATTTTTGTTGTAGTTTCTATTCCTCCATCTTGTCTCATAATTTTATTATGATCTGGTGCAAATTGTATAGTATATTTGTCTGGTTTAGGTAAATATGAAGCATACGAATTTGTCCATATTCTTTTTGAATTTATATTTTTAATATAAAAATACATTCCTTGCCCATAATCTGATGTTTGCTTATATCTATTTACCAATATATTATTGCATTTACTAAAACTATCTCCTTTGTCATTCATACAAATTGTGTAAGTTCCATTTGATATTATATTCGATTTATTTAACCCTTCATTTACCTTGTTAAACACTCTTACTGTATAATTATCATGTTGCTTTAATTTTATTTTTTCAACCTTTTCCTTCTTCTCTTTTGTTATTATCGCCTTTTCTGGCATTCTTTCCTGTAATAAAATATCTACTGCTGCAATTTCTGGATTTTTGCTAAATCTCTTTTGCAAAATATTATTATTTATAAAATTATCTATTGATAACAATATAAGTCCCTGATGATGTGCCATATATGTTTTTACTGGGCTACTTTTTTCTCCATATTTTAGTCTAGTAGCTGTATAATCTATTGATTCATAAAAACCATATTTCCCATACATATCTTCTTTCTCTAATATTTTTAAATTATCTATTACAACTTGTGGAGTATCACTTAAAGCTAATATTAAACCATAAGAAGAAACAACCAAATCATCACTTAAACCTCTTTTTAGCCCAAGCCATGGTATTCCAAAAGCCTTATATTGATAATTGTAATTTAAATCCCTTAAATTAAATGCCGCTTCTGATATTCCCCAAGGAATACCAAGTTTTCTTGTGTATTCAATTTGACTCATTATCATAAATTTGCAAGATTCATCTAGTAAACTTCCAACATGCCTTTTTATATTTATATTTGGCATTAAATATTCAAAAGCTGTACCAGACCAAGAAATTAATCCTTTATATTTATTTAAAGTTGTAAGTGTTCTGCTTAAATTATTCCAATGCTTTGTTGGAACATCTTTTTTTGCTATCGCAACTAAACTTGCTTGTCTTGCTTCTGATGCCAACAAATCGTAATATGAATCTGTTAGTTTATTTTCTTCTACATTAAAACCTATTGAAAATAGCCTTTTTTTAAAATCATATAACACAGAAAAGTCTGTATTATCAATTATATTATCTACTATATTCATCATATTATCTAGATTTTCGTACTCTGAGTTTTCTTTTTCATTTAACAAAAACTGCTTTAAAACATACATATAGCCGGACGAAATTTCCACTATCAACAGAAGAAACATATCTAGGCATTAGTGGTTGTAGTGTTTTTGTATCATACCAGTTATATAAATGTCCATTCCATTTACTAAGTGATGAAATTACATTTAGCATTTTGTCTAGCAATTCTAAGCATTTATCGTTATCTATATATTTTAAATCATTTGCAGCAATTACCGACAATAATCCTAATCCAATATTAGTTGATGATGTTCTATGTGCAATTTTTTCTGTACGGTCCTCTTGATAATTGTCTGGTGGTAAAAAATTATTTTCTTCATTTATAAAATTTTCAAAAAATTCCCATGTTTTTTTACCTAAATTTAATAAATAATCAGTATCTTCCTTTTTTATTTTTGGTGTAGTACTAGTCTTTTCTTTGCTAATATAACACATTATTCCAGGTGCAATTAGCCAAAGTGTTCCTAATATAGACAATATAATACTTTCGGTTTTTAAAAAAGCAAATATAAACAAAACTCCAAAAATTAAATTGACTATCATATTTTTATAATAAGATAATATATCTGTTTTTGCTTGAATTTCTGCTTCTTCTGCAGTTGTCCATTCTAGCAAATTTTGTTTTGATACTTTCATTCTGTATATTGTTTTTATTATTGCATTTGAATTCACATAAGCCTTATGTGGTAGAAGCATAATTTCTAATATTCCTCTTAAAATACTTGCTTTAAACATGCTTATTTTTCCTTCAAAGCTTCTATATGCATTTATAAATCCACTTTGAACATCTTTTTTAAATACTATATAATTGAGTATATCTATAATTGTAGGCATTGTAATTGCAACCAATGATATAGCTATGGCAAGGGCAGACACGAGTCCCGCCCCTACAATATTTTCATCAATTTTGTCTATAAATCTAATAATTGCACCTAATAATACTGTTACAAATGCAAATACTGGTATTAAACTTCTTCTTAAATTATCTAATATTTTGAATTTAGATAAAGCATTTAGTGGATTATTTTTCTTCAGCCAGCCTATAATTTGCCAATCTCCCCTTATCCATCTGTGATTTCTTGACATTGAAGCTGTATATTTTGAAGGATACCCATCTAATAGTACAATATCATTTACTAATGCACATCTTAAATAGCTTCCCTCTAGCAAATCGTGACTTAAAACAGTATTTTCAGGAAATGTATTATTCAACACATCATAAAAAATAGATAAATCATATATTCCTTTTCCTGTAAATATTCCTTCATCAAAATTATCTTGATAGATATCAGAAATGGCATTACTATACGAATCCACTCCTCCTAAACCTGCATAAATTTTAGTAAAAATATTTTTATGTGAAGATTCTAAATCTATTCCGACTCGTGGTTGCATAAGAGCATGTCCTTCAACTACCACATCATTATTTTCTCCTAATTCTGGTTTATTTAAAATGTGAGCCATTGCACCAATTAGTTCAAATGCAGAGTCTAAAACTAAGTTCGTATCTGAGTCTAAGGTTATTATATATTTAATTTTAGGAATATTGTTTCCGTTTGCAATAGTGTTTGTTCTGAAATGATTTTTAATTCTCTGGTCGTCTGGGACGCCGACCCCTACAATTTTGTGTTCTGCCTTTTGATTATATGAATTCATATGGTTAATCAAATAATCATTAAATTGGTTTAATAATCCTCTTTTCCTTTCCCAGCCTAAATAACATTTTTCAGATGAGTTCCAAACTCTATTTCTATATAAAAAATGAAATATTGGAAAGTCATCGGTTTTATATTTCTCGTTTAATTTTTTTACCGCTTCTAGCCCTGCTGTTTCAACTTCTGCATCATATAATTCCTTCTCATTTTGACTTGCCTTTGCATCTCCTAAAAGTGCAAAATATATATTTTTACTCTTATTTGCAATATAATAAATCTCTAATTTTTCCATAAGTTCATTTACTTTTTTTGCATTATCTATAATTGTGGGAATTACTACAAATGTTGCTAATTCATCTGGAATTCCATCTAATAAATCTAATTTTGGAATTGGTTTTGCTTTGGTAAATTTAGTTAGTATATAATTTATTATTTGAACATAAATCTCTGTAAGAGGAACATACATAAGTATTGAAATTATTATTGATATTGCTTTTAGTTTAAATCTTCTTAAGCTCAAGCCTACTAATATTGCAAATATTAAAGGTATTATAAAAATAGATGCCCTATATATAAAAGAATTGTTACTTATATTCTTAGGTTTTAATTGTAAACTCAAATACAATTCATTTATTCCGTTTAGAAATTAAATAATAACCAATGTGTCTTTCCTTCGGATTATTACTCTCTCTACTTGCTAATTCAAGTGCTTTATTAGCTATATAAATTTCTGAAATTTTACTTTTCTTAGATATTTCTTCAATTTTAGCTCTATAATATTCTTTTGTTTTATAATCCATTTTACTATAAACATTTGCAGGATCTTCACTTAAAACAACTTCAACACCATTTATATTTTCAAATATATCTAATATATTTAATCTTCCAATTTCTTTTAAACTTGTTATACTATTGCCTATTGATACTTTAGATGTAGCAATAAGGAAATGTTCTCTTTTTACAACATCTCCTATACTGGTTCCCATTTTATTAACTTGTTCTTCTAAAATATTAAGATACGCAATCCCATTTTTTCCGCACTTTTTCAATTTATATGCCATATATTCAATAAATGGATATTTCATCTCTTTATAAGATATGTCTTTGCTTTGTTCTCTATTATTTGCTCTATATTTTTGATTTTTATAATCCTTCTTTTCAACTAATCTTTCTACGATATTTTCTACTCTATACTTTTGTACTTGAGATGAATATATCTTTTCACAAATATTACGTATGTTTTCTATTATTGCAATCTGCAAAAACAAAGATAAACTCCATATTTCTTCCATCCCTAGAGTTTTCTTTTGTTGATATGCTTGTAAGCAATACTTTAAATTATCATAATCTATTTTACTATCTGTATATGCAACTATTTCTTGAGCCAACACATATATTCTTGCAAATCCGGCATACATTCCATTAGCTATACCAATAAGTCTTTTATATTTTTTAAGAGATATTTCTTTTATTATTGTTTGTACACTTTCTTCAATGACATAGTAATTATCTAAAAGCCACTCCCCTGCTGGATTTATATCTATTCCTACTTTTATATGTTCATTTAATATATTATATGTTTTTGTTATAAACTTAAAATTATCTTTAAGTCTTGGAATTGGGTAGGTCTTTTTATTAGAAAAGTGTTGTAAATTATGGTCAGCAGCAATTTTTTCTATATATGTTTCTAGTTGATTCTTATCTAGCACTGCTCCTTTTATATTAAGTATTTTATATTCATTTGAATTCATATTATAAAAACCTCCACTTAAAAATATGTATTTGATTTACATATTTTGTGTAATTATGGTTTTTTTATGCAAATCTAATTCTAAACTTAAAATTTACATAATATTACAATTGTGGTATAATATAAATGTACCAGTTTTATATAAGGAATGTTTATGGATTGTGCTAATTATGAAAGGAAGGCATCTTATGTTTATACATCATGAAACAATGAGGATTCCCAACGAAGTCAAAAGACAAGCTATACTGAAAACTATAATGTACGTTATTTCGTCCATTTTATTTCAGGGATTATCTTTTGCTTTACAACTTGGGAAAAACCAAATCTCCTTAGGTAACATTGTAATCGGCTTGTTATTTATAGCAGTCTATTACTGCCGTGACATTTTACGGTCACTTTTTCGCCTATTGCAAAATAGCATTGAAGACATTTTCGAAGAAACCTTTAAGTTGTTCATTCACAATACTTCTACTAATATACTTTTTGCTGTCCGTGGTAAAGTTTGGTATAAAAATGAAGAAACTAATTCTTCGGAAATTATGCCATCTAGTACAATACTTCGCTCTTGCAAACAGTATATAACTAAAATAGTAGATTTTAAAACTAACCTACCCAATAGTATTATCGATTTAGGCTTAATGCTTTTTAGCTTTTTGGGATTCCTTTTAGTAAGTGCTGTAGAAATTAAACATACTATATTGTTTATAACGATTATAGTCATTTCAATAGCATTTTCTGTATTCTTTTCTTTAAAAAGAAGTACATATAGAAAAACTTACTGGAAATCTGATAAAAAGTTTTCTCAAAAGCAGGCTGTATTGCTTAATGATATTTTGAATATCGAACCTTTAGACAAAACTCATTCAAAGTATATGATTAACAACTACATTTCTGCAAGTAAAGAGCTTTTTCATAACGCTAAAGCTATGCACCGCAAATTCGACATTTACAATATTTCCGATAGTTTATTTAATTGTATAGCAACCATTTCGATTATTGGAATTAAAATTTGGGAGGTTGGATTTGAAAATGTAAACTTTGAAATCGTCTTAAGCATTATTTCTCTTATGACTATCTATTCATCTATTGTAGGTTCAACAGGCACAATTATTCTCCACATTGAAGATTTACTTGATATAAAAACGAATATCAAGTCCTATGAAGATGATTTTAGAAAAATCATAACTGTATATGATGCTGAAACCGGCAAAAACACTGATTCTTCTGTTTGTGTATCGAGGGTTATAGTTCCCAAATTTGCAGTGCAATATTCTGCAATAAACACCGAAACACCATTTTTGCTTAAGAATTTAAATGAACTCACATTTAACTCTAATGACACAATTTTGCTTGTGGGTCCTACTGGTTCTGGCAAAAGCACCTTAATGAAGATGGTAACAAATTATATAAGGTTTGATTCATTCGACCTTAGGTTTGAAACTATTTCTAACGGTGATGGTTCTATAAAAACCATTATGCATCAAACAGATGGAAAAATTGGAAGCAATGACATTTTGTCGGAGCTTACTTTTGGCAAAGAGGTTGATGAGGAAAAACTATTTTCTATTTTAAAGGGTCTTCATTTATATGAGGAATTATTCGAAAAGAGCAATGACATAATAGGCTACCTCAAGAACTCTAAGCTTTATAATTATTCTACTGGTCAAAAGCAGCGACTTGCAATTGCAAGACTCCTTTATAATTTAACCGATGACATTCAAATTATTGGTTTTGACGAAGCAACAAATGCATTGAATGATGCAATAACGCTTCAAACTCTAAATTTTATAAAGGAATACTGTAAAGGCAAAATACTCATTATAGCTACCCATCAAGTAGATATTGGTGATGTTGTTGCTACTCAAAAACTTGAATTTGTTCCTATGGGAACGCATTACGAAATTCGGCAAATTGTATAATCTGTAAACACCTCTAAGCAGTTAATGCTTAGGGGATTTCCTTTTTTTGCGATCATATCTTGCAAACATTTTTTTGGAAAATATATTGACATATTATTTTTTTAGATGTAAAATTAGTTACATATTCACGAACAAAGTTTTTACGAATATTTTGTCGCATAAGGGGGGCTTTATTATGAAGGTATTAAATTTTGAAAATAAATCTACATGTAAATCATATTTAACAATCGCTATTTTAGGAAATAGTTATAAATTAAATATAAAATATACAACCTCTAATTCAATAAAATTAACAAAAAAAGACTCTGAATTTGAATTAGTTTTACCTAAAAGCCATAAAAATTTAGATAACATAGAAATTATAAATCATGCTATACAAAAATTATATGCAGAACTTGCAATAGAAAAATTAGAAGAATCTTTAGAACTTGTAAGACATATTTTAAAATTTGCACCAGAAGATTATAAAATAGAATTTTTAAAAGAAGATTATTATAAAATTGCTAAAAATAAAATTTTAGTTATAAGTCCAGATATTATTCAATACAACCGTGAAATAATCAATTCTACTCTAATTCAGGCCTTTTGCAGAGTTAAATTTAAAACAAATTCTAAGGTTTATAAAGAGACTTTAAAAAATGCAATGAAACAATATGAAGAGTATAAGTCAGCAGGACAAAATTTTTCATCCCTACAATATGCAATATAAAAGGCGAAATATTGAAATATAATCAAATTCATGGTATAATGCCATTTATGGAGATTTTTCTCCAAATTATTTTTTAGGAGGATTTGTTATGTTAGAACAAATTACACGGCAAAATCTAATTCATGCAGGAAAGGCTAACAATGTCTATGCGACAAACTCGCCTGACTATTTGGAGCTGGAAGCTTCAGATAGAATTTCGGCAGGCAACGGCGCAAAGACAGACGTGGTAACAAACAAAGGAGTCGCAAACAACCAGATTTCTTCTGCAACCTTTAAGTTTTTGGAGGAAAACGGCATTCCTACGCATTATGTGTGCGAGGGAAGCAATAAGTCTTCCAAAATTGTTAAGGCTGCAGAAATGATACCGTTGGAGGTAATCTGCAGATTTGTTGCTACCGGTAGCTTTTGCAAACGCTATGAGTGCGAAGATGGTCTTGAATTTGATGAACCTTTCGTAGAATTTACGTTCAAATCTGACTCTGCTGGCGATCCGCCCATAGACAGAAAAACCATTCTTGCACTTCCCGAAAAAACCTTGATTGAGGACGAGAGAGAGCTCAATTTAATTGAGTACTATACTGCTCGCATCGGCATACTGCTGTCCGAGTTTTATGAGAGACTGGGTGTAAAACTCATTGATTTCAAAGTGGAATTTGGGCGCATTTCATCAGGTCAAATTATTCTCTGCGATGAGATCTCCCCCGACACATGCAGACTGGTCGATATTAAGACCGGAGAAAAGTTGGATAAAGACAGATTTCGCGAGGACCTCGGTGATGTAAGCAAAGGTTATGAGGAAATTCTCAAACGTGTAACAAGTAACGGTTAATTAACGAAGTAACAAACTCAAAATGGGAGACGACTGCAAAACGCAGCCGCCTCTCTATTTTAAATTTATGATGGGTATTTTTCTTGTATTTTTTCAATTTTTTCATATTCTGTTTCTAATATTTCCAAGAAAACTTTTGCAATTTCTGGATCAAATTGTGTTCCTGAATATTTTTTAAATTCCTCTTTTACTATATCTAATGGCAATGCTTTTCTATATGGTCTTACTGATGTCATAGCATCAAACGTATCTGCAATTGCTGCAATTCTAGCTAAATATGGTATATCTTCTCCTTTTAATCTTCCAGGGTAACCTGTTCCATCATACTTTTCATGATGATGCTTTACAATTGGAATTATATCTGCAAAAATTGTAGCATTTGAAAGTATATGTGCACCAATAGATGGATGATTTTTTATTTGTGAATATTCATCATCTGTTAACCTTGCTTCCTTTAACAATATGCTATCTGGTACTCCAATTTTTCCTATATCGTGGAATAATCCACCAATTTGTAATAATCTAATATCGCTATCTTGTAAACCTAATTTCCTACCTATTAACACTGAATATTCAGATACTCTGTCAGAATGACCTCTTGTATATGCATCTTTTGCCTCTACTGTATATCTAAGTGTTTGAATACTTTCCATATATGCCTTTTCTAATTGGTCGTATGTATCTTTTAATTCGTCATTTATATCTTTTATCATGTTCATTTGTGAAATAGATTTTATACCAGATTCAATCAATAATAATAATTGATCTTGTTTATCACTCTTTTCACAATAACCTTGAATATCTAATCTTCTAATAGTTTCAAGTGGTGGAGCTAAATCTTTATGTCCGAGTTAATAATAATATGTACAAATCTTTGTTAAACTTTCTTATTTCCTCAACCACTGTATCTCCATGAATAGGAGTCATAATAAAATCTAGAATTAACATATCAAAATGTTCATTTTTTATTCTTTCTACCGCTTCTACAGGGTTCACAATTCCTGTTAAATTATATCCGAGATCTTTTTAAAAATACTGACAATGTGTCTATAACACCTGGATCATCATCAACAGCAATTATTTTATATTGTGAATTTTCATTTTGTACAATTCCTTTTCTCATAAAAATCCTCTCTTTTCTAATTTTTATTTATGACTAAGTTGATTATATGTATAAATTAGCGAAAAATCAAGACTTTTGTGGAAAAATATAATAAATTGTTTATACAGAAAATATAATAAAAAAATAAAATTACGAATGCAGATGAAAAAATTTTAGAAATTCTTATGAAGATTTTATGGAAAGAGTTCACGCTTGTCGTGGAAGGGTGCCATAAAATCAAATTAGAATTTCTTCAATTTTGTAATGTAGCCAAGTAATTTTATTTTTTTATATATTTTCGAGATTACATATTATTATAAATTTATTCTAATGGCAATGATATATAGAAAGTTGTTCCCTTTCCTTGTTCTGTTTTAAATGTAATATTTCCATTAAAATGAGCACGTATATTTGAATATGACATGAACAATCCTAAACCTGTTCCATTTTTTCCTTTTGTTGTTATCATTTCCTTAAATAATTTATCTTGAACTTTTTTAGGAAGTCCAGAGCCATAATCCTCTATTTCTATAATCACATTACTTTTTTCTTTATATATATTCATATCTATTTTCTGATCTGGTTTACCATTATAGCTTTGTATTGCATTAGATATCATATTATTAACAACTTGTACTAAACTATTTATATTTCCTTTTAATTCAGTTTTTTCATATATTCCAATATTTGAATTTAAAGTAACTAAAGCATTTTTTAGTTCATGTTTCATTAGTATATTTATTCTCTTAACAAGTTCTTCTATTGTAAAATCTACAGATTGTTCTTCTGATAGAGTAACCGCTTGTCCTTTTACTGCTGTAATAACATCTGACATATATGCCGTATAATCCTTTACTTTATCTACCCAAGTTAGCATATCTTTTGCTATATCATGATGATCTTGTTCTGTTACATCTTTATCTCCAATAGATGAGTCATATTCTTTAATTAAATCCGTTAGCCCTTCTGCCGCTCCTGCAATTGACATTATTGGAGTTTTTAAGTTATGTGCAATTCCACCTATCATTTGACCTAATGATGCCAAACGTTCCTGCTCAACAAGTACCTCTTGGTTATTTTTAATTGTTTGCATATCTATATTATGCTGAGTAACATCTTTAAAAAGAATAAGTACTCCTAAGAAATTTCCTTTTGTTTCAATACGATTTATTTCAATATGAAAATATTTGTTTATCTTTGAAAAATGTTTTTCTATTATTACAGTTTCCTTAACTTTTTTTGCTTTTTCTAATGCTTCTTTTAATACTTTCAAATCTATATTCAATTCACTATGCTTTTCTATAAGAGCAAACAAATCCTTATTTCTTACATCTGTAGGTTTTCCGCCAAATGTACTTAAAAAGGTTTGATTAAAATCAGTTATTATATTTTTTTCACTTATAACTACATATGAATCAGATATTCTATCTACAATTTTTTGTAGTGCAATTGGAGTAACTTTTAAAAAGTCAAATTTAAAAATAGCTAAAGCTATAAATAATACTGCTACTGAAAAAGATATAGGAGTAGTATATACAGATGTATTGAAGACTCCAAGTGTTGATAAAATATTCATAGACAATGATATAGCAGCTCCAATGCAAATTAACAATGACTGTTTAGAAAAAAAGCCAGAGTTTTTAATAGAATATATGATTAAAATAAATATTGCTACTAGTATACATAAATATGAGTACACTGTATGTATCGGGAAATATAATCCAAAAGTAACTTCTTTTAAGTCTAAAGAATAAGTTTGATAGAATAAATGATGATAATTATTAGTCCATAAAATTACTAAAGAAACTATTGGAACTATAAACAAAAGCATATTTCTACCAGGTTTAGTAAGCTTAGTATTTACAAAAACTAAGCTTGTTAGTAAAAAGAACACTGGGAAAAGGCATGTACCAATATATATAAAATTTTCAAATAGAAATGGTGGAACATCAAATACAGTACTACATACTATCTGCAATAGTACTCCTATTGAAATTATTAGTGTACAAGCTAAGTTAGCTATGAATATAGACTGTAACTGTTTACGCTCCTTTTGCCTAATAAGATAAATAGAACACATTATCATTAACACTATTGATATAATTAGTAGATAAAACTGTACATTAAATATTTCCATTTTTTTCTCCTTTATATAAAATTAACTTTCTTTAAATAATTCATATATTTTATTATATATTTTTTGTTTATCTTTTTCCATTTAAACCCTAAGTTTTTCAAGTATTTTTCCGTAAAGTTTGAATTAAGCCTAATATTTGATGTATATATTAAATTTTTATTATCATCTAAATCATATATTATTCCAGATAAAATATTTTTTCTATTATTATCAGCAAGTATTCCAGTTAAAATATCCCTCATCATAATATCTGAAACAGGTAACATATCTATGTTTAAATTGTCTTTAAGCGTTTGCATAAGTAATTTTATAGTTAATAACTTAGTATCATATATATGAAAAACATTACAATTACTACTATGATTTAATATTCTTATTATAGCTTCGGTTGCTAAGTCAACAGGTGTAAGTTCTATTGCATGCTGTAATAAATATTTAGGAAACGCTCCTATTTCGACAAATGACTTTATACGTTTCGCAAATGCATTTTCAGAAACGTTCATTTGGAATACTCCATCTGAATATCTATTAACTATATTTCCTAGCCTTAATATTTGAGCATCTAGTCCATTAGAAATTGCTTCTAAAACTAATAATTCGGCTTTAAACTTAGTTGTTGAATATACTCCTTTTAGGTCTTGTCCAACATAAATATCTGTTTCTTTAAATATTTTTTTGTCATTAATATTTTCTAAAGTTTCAACAACAGTTTCTTCTTTTTCTCCATTTCCAGATACGCTTATAGTAGAAACATGTAATAACCTTTTTTTGTTTTTTAGGCAAAAATCAACTATGTTTTTAGTTCCATTAACATTTATCTCTTCAAACTTCTTCTTTATTCCAAAATGTTTAACCAATGCTCCAGAATTGATAACAACATCTATGTTATCAGCTAACATTTCATAATCTTCTTTAGATAATCCTATATTATCTTCTGCAATATCTCCATGCACAACATGTATTCTTTTTGAAATTTCATTTTCGTATCTACTTCCAAAATAAAACTCTAAAGTATCTTTTAATCTTTTTGCTATATCAACACTATTTTTAGGTCTTACCAAACAATATATGTTTCCTTTATTGTTTCTCATAAATGAATCTACTATATGTGCTCCAAGATAACCAGTTGATCCTACTAATAAAATATTATTTACCTTTGCCTTTTTTATTGATTTTAAATTTTGTACAGTATTTCTTTCTAAAATGTCTTTAAATTTGCTATAATCATAATTCTTTATATATTCTTCATTTGAACGATTTGCTCTTTTTGATAATTCCTTAATTGTAGGATGTGTAAATATATCACTATATTCAAAATCAAGACCATACTTAACAGCTTCAATTTGCATATTAATTGCAGAAACTGAATCTCCTCCTATATCGAAGAAATTATCGTTTATATCAATATCTTCTATTTTTAATATGTTTTTCCATATTTGCAATAGTTTTTCTTCATCGGTTGTCAATTCCTCTATATTAACCTTGCTATTTACAATAGGTTTATTAAGCTCTGGTAATGGAAGTGCTTTTCTATCAACTTTTCTGTTAATTGTATATGGCATTTCTTTTAATTTTACAATATATGTAGGTACCATATAAGGAGGTAGAGCTTTACGAAGGACATCTTTTACAGCATTTTCTGGAACATCATTATCACATACATAATATCCACATAAAAATTCTTTACCATCCATTTCTATTTTATTTACTATTGCTGATGATACTCCTTCTATGTTTAACATTAAATTTTCAATCTCGCCTAACTCTATTCTCAATCCTCTTAATTTTATCTGATGATCAATTCTACCCAAACATTGAACTTTACCATCAAACGTCCATCTTCCAATATCTCCAGACCTATACATCTTTCCTGTTCCAAAAGGATTATCTAAAAACTTTTCACTTGTTAACTCTGGTTTTCCAATATATCCAAGACCTACTTGTATACCAGAAATATATATTTCTCCGACAACACCAATAGGAACTCTTTTCATATTTTTATCTAGTATATGAATTTGTGTATTCATTATTGGAGGTCCTGTTGTAATTTCAGTTTCTCCATCTAAATTTTGAACATTAGAAAGTACAGTTATTTCACTAGGTCCATAAATATTATATATCGTTATATCATCTGCTAATGCCTTTAAATCTTTTACGAATTTTTCTGGTAAAGGCTCTCCCCCAAATACCATATTTTTAACTTGGGCTAAGGCAGTATTTTCCTCTCTATTATCATAATTTATTTTCATTAAGCTAGGTGTTACAGTCATTACATCTACATTGCATTTTCTTATTAACTCATCTAAAAGTTTAGGGTTTCTATGCTCTGCATTATTTGCCATAGCTATTTTTAGTCCGTGAGTTAATGACACAATTATTTCATATACAAATATATCGAAAGGTGTAGAAGTTACAGAAGCTATACAATGTTTGTTACCTTCTTTTAAGTAATCTAAAACCAAAGTCATAGCTTTTACCATGTTAGCCAATCCTACTTGATTTAACATTGTTCCCTTTGGTTTTCCAGTAGAACCTGAAGTGTAAATTAAATATGATAAATCTTCTCTATCAATTTTTACATTTGGATTACTGAAATTTTTACCATATATTTTCTCAATATCCAAATCTATTTCAATACAATTTTCTATTGTTTCTACTCTGTCTTTCAACTCTCTTTGTGTTAATACATAGCGAGTTTTGCTTTCTTCTAAATAATACTTTGTTCTTTCAGTAGGATATGTTGGATCTACATTAAAAAATGCAGCTCCAGCTTTTAAAATTCCCATCATACATACAATAGTTTCTAACGAACGATTTGTCATTATGCAAACAATATCATTTTTTCCAACACCCTTGTTTATTAAATAATGTGCTAAACTATTAGCTTTTTTGTTTAATTCTTTATATGTAAGAGTTTTGTCTTCACAAATAACAGCTATATTATTTGGATTTAATTTTACTTGCTCCTCAAATATTGAAACAACAGTATCATCATTAATAGGTCCGTCTGTTGCATTAAATTTTTCTAAAAGTTTTAATTCGTCTTGTGTTATTATTTCTAAATCTTCAATTTTTGCATCAACATTTTCTATAAATTGCTCTAATATAAATACATAATGTTCAATAAAACTTTTAATAGTTTCCTTCTTAAACAAACTAGAATTATATTCTAAATTAAATGTATAGCTATCTGGAATTATTTCAAGCCATATATTAAATTTAGAGGTTTTTGTATCTGCAGGAATTAGTTCTAAATTAGCATTAGCTATTTCGTATTTATCTTTTTTTATATTTTGATATGTTAAAACTACATCTAGTAATGATGGATTACTATTTACCTTTTTAGAAATTAATTCATATGAGTAAGGTTGGTTTGATAAAGCATCATTAACAGTATCTTGAACATCTCTTAATAACTCTTTAACAGATTTAGAAGTATCTATATTTTTTCTAAGTACAATGTTATTCACAAACATACCAATAACATTATGAAACTCTTCTAAGTTTCTATTTGCCAAAGGACTAGCTACAATCAAATCAGTTTGTAATGTATATTTGTATAAAAGCACATATAACGCTGTAATAAATAATGTATATTCTGAAACTTTATGTGATTTAGATAAATCCTGTAACTTTTTAAATACATCACTTTTCATATTATAAGAAATCTTATCACCATTAAATTTCTTTGTACTTGTTGGATAATCATATGGTAAATTTAATGTAGGTATATCTGCATTTGGAAATACAGAAGCCCAATACTTATCATACTCTTTTATTTCCTCACTTTTAATATAGTTATTTTCCCAAGCAGAATAATCTACATAGCTAAATTCTAATTCTGATATTTCTTCATTATTGTATATCTTGCAAAAATCTCTCATTAATATATTTAAAGAAACTCCATCCATTATAATATGGTGTGTATCTAATAATATTAAAGTTTTTTTGTTATCTAAAACACATACACTCACTCTTAATAATGGAGCTTTTTCTAAATCAAAAGGCTTTGGAAAACTATTAATTATTTTGTTCATATTTTCTTCTGTATCATTAAAACTACTTATATTTAAGTCTTTTTTTACAATATCAAAATCTAATACTTCTTGCACTAAATTTTCTTGCTCTACAACAAAACGTGTTCTAAAGCTAGAATGTAATTCTACTAACTTAAAAAAGGTGTTTTTTACTTTTTCTAAATCCAAAATAGAATCTACAACTAATGCTCCAGAAACATTGTATACCAAATTTTCTTCTGATATCTTTTTAGTAGAATAATATATCCTTTTTTGTTCTGATGATACTGGGTAATACTCTGACTTATCTGTTTTTTGTATTTTATTGCTTTTAAACTTTTTATCTGTTGAGGCTATTAAATCTGATAAATCTTTAACAAGTGGGTTATCTATAATATCCTTAACAAAAATTTGCACATTAAAATCACTATAAACTTTTGTACATAAATTTATAGCAGATAATGAGTCTCCTCCTAATTCGAAGAAGGAATCTTCAATACTTATATTAGTAACATTTAAAATTTCTTTTAAATTTTTAATTAGCAATTCATCTGTATTATTTCTAGGTAGAACAATCTCTCTTCTTCTGTTTTCAATACTTGGCATTGGTAATTTTTTTCTATCTACTTTTCCATTAGGTGTATATGGAATTTCTTCTAATCTCACAAAATACTGAGGTACCATATATTTAGGCAATCTTTTTTGAATATTATTTCTAAGATTATCTATGTTTATATCTTTATTTGAGATAAAATATGCACATAAAAATTCATGCTCTTCATTATCTACTTTCTTTACCACAATACAATTTTCAATATCTTCAAAACTTAAAATCTCATTTTCTATCTCACCAAGTTCGATTCTAAGCCCTCTAATTTTTACCTGATTATCGCATCTTCCTAAGCACATAATCTCTCCATTAGGGCAGTAATAGCCTAAATCCCCAGTTTTATATATTGTTTTATTTTCTTTAGAAAATGGATTTTTTAAATAACTTTTTTTAGTTAATTCTTCATTATTTATATATCCCTTTCCAACTCCATCTCCTGATATGTATATTTCTCCTGTAACTCCTACAGGGCAAATTTCTAGGTTTGAATTTAAAATATAAATTTGTGTATTATTTAAAGGATGTCCAATAGTTATATTGCTATGATTTGTTACATCCGTTAATGTTGAAAATACTGTAGTTTCACTAGGTCCATATCCATTGTATATAACAGGTGAACATATATTTTTTAATTCATTTACTAAAGAAATTGGTAATTGCTCTCCTGCAAGTGTTATAAATTTTAGTTTTGAAAGAGCTGGAATATCATCAATATTATTAACTAGTAATTGCATTCTTGAAGGTGTTGTTTGAATAATTTCTACATTATTTTTTTCAATTATGTCATTTAATAATCTTGGAATTGTTTGCTCTTCTTCATTTGCAATAACTAACTTTAACCCTCTTTGTAGAGAAATTAAAGTTTCAAATATAAATATATCAAAACTAACTGTAGTAACAGATACAACAGTTCTATATATAGGATTTTTTAAATATTCAACATAATTGTTGCAATAATTTGCAAGATTAGATAGAGATTTATGTATTAACATAACCCCTTTTGGTTTTCCAGTAGACCCAGATGTATATATCATATATGCTAAATCTTCTGGCTCGTTTACATTATCTAAATCATTTTTATTTGAATTATATAATTCATTTGTTAATTCCACAAATACTTTGCTTTCAAAATCCACTTTATTCTGTAACTTTTCAAAAGTTAATAATAACTTTGCTTTACTATTTTCTAACATATACTCTATTCTATCTTGAGGATATTCTGGATCTATTGGAATATAGCAAGCTCCGCTTTTTAAAACAGCAAGAATAGAAACAATCATTTCTAATGAACGATTAACCATAATTCCAACAATATCGTTTCTTCCAATATTTTTGCTTCTTAAATAATATGCTAAACTGTTAGCTCTTTCATTTAATTCTTTGTAAGTCATAGAATTGTTTCCAAACGCTAGCGCAACTGCATCTGGCGTTTTTTCTACTTGCTCTTCAAATAATTTTGATAATGTTTTTGTTTTATCATATTCAAAAGCAGTATTATTAAAATCATTCACAATTTTTTGCTTTTCTTCTGAAGTTATAATCTCTATGTTTTTAAGCATTATTTCATTATTTTTTAGTACTTGCTTTATTATGTGTATTATTCTTTTATGTATATCTTCTATATCACTTGCATCATATCTAGATAAAACATAATCATAAGCAACATCTAAGCTACCTGTATCGTTCATATCATATAAATGTATATTCATTCCATCAGATAAACAATTATTTGAAATCCATCTAGCATGAAATGGCACTATTGAAGTTTGTTTCTCACTTCTTACATTTTGATATGATATTAAAATATCATATAAATTTGGTATAGAATTATCTTTTTTTCTTAAATCTTCTAATAAATATTGATATGGATATTTTTGGTGTCTAAGCATGCTAAGTGAATCTTTTGCAATACCTGTAATAAAGTTATTAAAACTATTATCTTCTCCTAAGCAAATCTTAAATGGAACAGTACTAATAAACATACCTGTTGTATGTTTATCTTTAAAAGTTGCTCTATTTAAAATTGGTGTTCCTATAACAAATTCCTGCATATTTGATACTTTGCCTAAGTAAATAGCGAAAATCGCCATAAAGAAATTGAATATAGAAACTTTCTTTTCAGCACATAATTTATTAATTTCATCTATTATATCTTTCGGTATATTAAACTGAACTCTGTTTGAGCTACAATCTATCTTTTTTACTACTCTTTCTTTAATACTTGGAATTTTAGCTACTTCTAAATTTTCTGTATATATATTTTCCCAATATTCTTTATCTTTCTTAAATCTATCACTAGCTAAATATTCTTTTTCTGAATTTATATAATCTATATAAGATGGTATATCTTTTTCTTCTTTCTCCTTTTTATTTGAAAATTCAGCATAGAAATCTACTATTTCATTTACAACAAGACCAGCTGTCCATGCATCTGATATTATATGGTGTGCATTTATAGTAAAACCACCATTTCCGTTTGGAAATTCAAACATTTTAAATTCAAAAAGTAAATTTTCTGTAACTGGAAATACTTTTGAAGCCAATTCTCTTTCAAGGTTTCCAACAGCATCTTCATCTTTTAGATTTAATTTTTCTATTTTAAATGGAACAAAATCACTTATATATTGTTGCACTTTTTCTTCTGTATTTAAAAGTTTTATCCTAAAACTGTCATTTTTTTCAACAAATAAATTTATTGCATTTTCTAGTGCAGTAAAATCTACTGTTTCTTCAAAAAAAACAGATCCGCAAATATTTTCAATGGGCATATTGGGATACATCCTCTCAGTTAGCCATATAGATTTTTGTGGATTAGTTAACTCAAATTTTACTTTTTTCATCTTGTATTCTCCCTTTATATAATATTTTGCCAAAATTTACCTTTATTCTAGCACAACTGAGTAAAACTTGCAATATCATAAAAAACTATTTTTATTGACATTATTCGACTTCTATTTTTCTATTTTCCATCAATATTTTTCCATTTACAATTGTCGTTTCTACATTCGTTCCCTTTGCATTATAAACAATATCTGAAAAGATATCATTTACAGGCTGCATTACTTCTGTATTTGTATTTATTATAATTATATCTGCTATTTTTTTTTCTTTTATACTACCTATTTTTTCATCTAATCCTAATGCCTTAGCTCCATTTATTGTCGCCATCTTTAGTACTTCGAAAGCTGGTAAATTCTTTGGATTTTCATTTATACCCTTTTGTAACAATGCGGTAAATTTCATTGTTTCAAACATATCTAAATTACTTCCACTACCTTGCCCATCCGTTCCAAGTGATACATTTATCTTGCCATCTACCATTTTTTGAATCTTTGCTACTCCACATCCTAGTTTTAAATTACTTATAGGGCAATGTGATACAGAAACATTCTTTAATCTAGATAATCTTTCAAGTTCCTCATCCGTTAATTTAACACTATGTGCTAATATTACTGGAATCTTTGTAAAATACTTTTCTATTACCTCTATTGGACTATCTACATTATAATTTCTTCTAATATCTTGTACCTCTTGAGAATTTTCGCAAAAATGCATATGTACCAACATATTATTCTTTTTTGCAAATTCAATAAATTCTTTCGTATCTTCTTCATTTGTTGTGTATAACCCATGAATACCTGCATTAAATGATATTAACTCTTCATTTTTATACGTATCCATTAGTTTTTCTAATTCTTCTAATCTAATTTTGGCAGAATCTGATGATGAACTCATTAAAGTTTTAGTTGTTTGTAACCTTATTCCTGTCTTTAATGCCGCCTTTATTATATAATCTGTCATAAAATACATATCATTTATTGTTGTGCAACCTGTTTTTATCATTTCCATGCAAGATAAATATGTTGCATCATATATATCTTCACTTGTCAATTTATCTTCTATAGGCCAAATCTTTTCTTTTAACCACTCTTGTAATCCAAATCCATCTATTGTTTCCCTAAATATGCTCATTGGCAAATGTGAATGAGTGTTTATAAGTCCTGGCATTACTATTTTCCCTGTTGCATCTATTATTTTTGCATCATTAGCAGATATTATATTTTTTTCTATCTTTTCTATAATATTATCATTTATAAGTATATCAATATTTTCTTCATATTTTTCTCTAGATGAATCCATTGATATAAGATTAGCGTTTTTTATTAGTATGGTCATAGATAATTCCCTCCTCATCTAATTATTATATCATATATACTTATAAAAACAATAAAGGAAGGCAGAAAATCTTTACCTTCCTTTATTGTTTTATTGGATTCCATATACTTTATTGGATAATTCTTTTAGTTGTACATCAGATGATAAACAAACTACTGGTCGAAAACCAAAATCAGTATAATAATCATAATAATAATATCCAGATAAATACTTAAGTGTATAATCCGTAGCTCCAACATAAATAGACTGATAATGTGGAGATGCAATCCAATATCCTCTAGCTTTAGTAGTATCATTCATATATATATTATTTAATTCTTTTACAACTGGAACATTTGTTAAATAGTTAGTATATGAACCATTACTCCATTTTAATTGATATCCATTTTCATCCATCTGTTCACATTCTATTCCTATTTCATGTGTTTTACTATATGATTTACAATACATTTCAAATGTTGGTCCTCCTATTGCATACTCTGCATTCTCTCCTGCGAATTTACTCCAAGCTAATGTATCTATCATATACGCTACCGCTTTTATATTATTATTAGTGCTATCTGGATATTTATTTACCCATTTTATCCATTTATCAGCTACTTTTTTAGCTTTTCTATTATTTATTATCCAGTCACTTCCAGAATAACAACCTACTATATCTGCAAAATTTGCATAATATGTTCCTCTTTTATTTAATTCTGTTCCAGACACTATTGCTTCTGTGCTTGTTGCTGGTAAGTTTGCATTTGGTACAAAATCATCTGCTATTAAGTATATATTAGTTTCATCTGCATAAAATATTCTCCATTTCATTTCATTTTCTGTACCTTTAAGTTCTTCCGAAACAGGGCATACATATCCTTTTACTTCTGCCCCATACATATTTGCTGTTACACCATTTGCAAAAAATGGGAATCTTACTTTCACTTTTAATTTTATCTCATTTTGATTATTATCTATTACTGTAAATACATAATCTCCTTCTTTTTCTATTTTTTTATTTGCTGTTAATGAGTTAGTATTTAATATAGTTCCATCTGTATCTAGTATTTCTTTTATTCCATATTCTGTGTGTATTACTTTTATATCTATACTTCGTTCCACTTCATCATATTTTGCTTCTGCTTTTAATGCTGAAATAATTTTATATGTTTGTTCTTCTCCTTCTACAATTTCATTTTTTTGTAACTCTATTCCTTCATTTAAGCACACTATTGGTCGAAATCCTATATTTCCGCGTTCCATAAGCATTATAATATGTACCATGGAAATCTCCATTTGAATGAGATCGTAGAATAAATGTATCAGCACCTGTTACTGGAGATCCAATCCACATACCTGATGCATGAGAAACATCACTTTTTACATATATACTATTGAACTCATCTGTTGGTAGTTCCCCTATATGAATAACAGGATTACTATCCCATATCATTTGATAGCCGACTGAACTTGAATTACCATCGAATTCTATATATCTATTTGGATGTGTTACTTTATATGATGCACAAAATAACTCTAATGTTGGTCCTCCTATCGCATATTCTGCTTCACTTCCTGCAAACTTTTCTCCCCATATATTTGTATCCATCATATATGTTGTTGCTTTTATATTAGTATTAGTACTATCCGGATATGCAGTTACCCAATTTAACCATTTTATTGCATTTTCATCTGTATTTTTTATAATCCACTCTGAACCTGTATACTCATTTATTACCGGTGTTAACTCTGCACTATAATTACCTTGTTTTGCTAAAGCTGTTCCGCCTGCACTTATTGGCAAATTATTATATGGTACATAGTCATCTGCTATCAAATATATATTTTTTTTATCTTTATAGAAAATTCTCCACTTTAAATCATAATATTCTCCATCTGCATTACACTGATAATTAGTCACTAATTTTCCATAGCATTTTGGTATTATTCCTGATACAATTACTTTTCGTATATTACCCTCCATATCTATTATTATAAATGAATATGTTGAATCATATAATTCTTTATCTCCTGTATCTGCATATATTATTCCATTTTCTTCTGTAAATTTTAATTCATTACCTTTTTCATCTAATATTCTTGCTATTCCATTTTTGGTATATGTAGTTTCTATTTTAATTTTTTCTTCTTGTTCATTGTAGTATGCTTTTGATTTTATTGGCTCTGTTTCATTTGTGTTTATTATTTGTAAAATTATACGATTAGTATTTGATACATCATCAATTATGGAGCTAATCTGTACTCCTGCAATTATTGATATGTCTCCTTTTGTTATTTGCCTTGGTTTTGTGTTAGCTATAAAGCCATATATTCCCTCTTCATTGTTCATTTCATCTATTATTCCATTCGTGTCATCAAGTATATCAACACTTATCCATACACCAGCTAATGATAAATCTGGTATTCTTTCATTTTCTATCTTATATGTAAACATTTCTGGTAAATTCCAAGTTCCACTTACTGTGTAACAGTTCTTTATGTATATAATTTCACCATTACTATTATATGCAAAACGTGGTATCCACATATAAATAGTACCTAAATCTTTCGGTCGGACAGAGGCGTCCGCCCCTACAAGTTTTGATGCTAATTGGTCATCTGTTATACCTTGTTCTAGTTCAGATTTATAGTATCCGTCGTTTAACATTATGTATGCTGGTTGGCCTTTTGAATAATCGTACCAATTGTTTTTATCAGCTATTTTCCAATAACCATTTTCATATTTTATTGGTATCATTCCTGCAGATATTGTAGGTACTATCTTTGATGGCTCTTGCACTGCATTTGTTATGTCATATTCTATTTTCTCTATTGTTGTTGAATATTCTGCTGTTGCAATCATTTGCATTGGTGAAATTCTTTTTGGTTTTATAAATATTAGTGCCAATATTCCTATAATTATCAATGCTAATATAATCAACAATATTATTTTTTTCTTTTGCATATGTATTCCTCCTTACGACAAAAAAACACAATATTTAATGTGTATAAAAAATACACATAAATATTGTGTTATCTATGTTTTTATTTATTTTTTCAGTTTCTAGGCTACATAATGTGTGTGTGT
>CAOKHH010000011.1 GCA_948468225.1 uncultured Clostridia bacterium
CCTATATTTATAACTATTTTTTCAAGTTTTGGAACTTGCATAATAGATTTATATTCAAACTTTTTCATTAAAGCTGGTATAACTTCTTTTTCATATTGTTCTCTTAATTTTTCCATTGTTTATATTCTCCTCCTTTCCTATTTTAATTTTGTTCCGCATCTTCTACAAACACGAACTTTTTTATCTTTATCCATTTCATATCCTATTCTTGCTGGTTTATTACATTTTGAACATACTACATTTACTTTTGCGCTATGTATAGGGCATTCAACAGATATTATTCCACCTTCTTCACCTTGTTTTCTAGGTTTAACGTGTTTTTTTCTAATATTTATACCTTTTACTATAATTTTTTCTGATTTTGGTATAACTTCTAAAACTTCTCCAGTTTTCCCTTTATCGTTTCCAGATAAAACTTGAACTGTATCACCTTTTCTTATTTTCATTAAATTTTCACCTCTTTTTATTTTGGGTTTATTATTGTTCCACCGGAACGACGAGGGCGTCGTTCCCTACATTATTTCGTTTACTATAATACTTCTGGAGCAAGAGATAGTATCTTCATATAATCTTTATCTCTTAATTCTCTTGCAACAGGTCCAAATATACGTGTTCCTCTTGGAGTTCCATCATCACGTATAATTACAGCTGCATTTTCATCAAATTTTACATAAGAACCATCTGGTCTTCTAGCACCTTTTTTAGTTCTTACTATAACTGCTTTTACTACATCACCTTTTTTAACAACTCCACCTGGTATAGCATCTTTAACAGAAGCAATTATTATATCGCCAATTCCTGCAAATTTTCTATGTGATCCACCTAAACATCTAATACACATAATCTCTCTTGCACCAGTGTTGTCAGCTACTTTTAGCTTTGTTTGTTGTTGTACCATTTTCAGTTTTCCTCCTTATCTCAAATTATTATTACGTAGAAAAATTTTAATTTTTCAAAGTAACAAGGTTAAATTACCTTGATTCGTGCCGATGCTAAACATCGTATACATATCGAATTTTTTTATTTAATCTCTGCTTTTTCAACTATTTCAACAACTCTCCATCTTTTATCTTTTGATAGAGGTCTTGTTTCCATAACTTTTACTTTATCTCCAATTTGACATTTATTTTCTTCATCATGTGCTTTTAAATTATATGTTCTTTTAACTATCTTTTTATATATCGGATGTCTTACATTGGTTGCAACTGATACAACAACTGTTTTATCCATTTTATTAGATTTTACTGTACCAATCATAACTTTACGAAGATTTCTTTCTTCCATCAGATTATCTCCTTTCTCCTAATTGTTTATATATTAGTTCTATTAGCGTTTATTATTACGAAGGAAAATTTTAAATTTTCCGAAGTAACAAGGTTAAATTTCCTTGATTCGTGCCGACACGAAGTGTCGTGTACATATCGAGATTTTTCTTATTTAGCTAGTTCTCTTTGTCTTTGTTCTGTTTTTATTCTTGCTATATCTTTTTTAACTTGAGGTATTTTCATTGGATTATCTAACCCATTTGTAGCTAGACTAAATCTTAATTTAAACAATTCTTGCTTTAATTCTTGTAATTCCTTATCTAGCTCTTCTGAAGACATTTCTTTTATTTTATTCATCTTCATTGCTATCACCACCTTGACTATTTTCTCTTGCTAGAAACTTAGTTTTTATAGGTAATTTGTGAGCTGCTAGTCTTAAAGCTTCTCTTGCAACATCTTCACTAATACCTGCTATTTCAAATAATACTCTACCAGGCTTTACAACTGCTACCCAATATTCTGTAGCACCTTTTCCTTTACCCATACGTGTTTCTGCTGGTTTCTTAGAAATAGGTTTATTTGGGAATATCTTAATCCAAACTTTTCCACCTCTTTTTATTGAACGTGTCATTGCAATACGTGCTGCTTCTATTTGATTGGCTGTTATAAGTCCAGCTTCTAATGCTTGTATTCCATATTCACCTTCATTTACAACGTTACCTCTTGAGGCTTTACCTCTATTTCTACCTTTTTGCATTTTTCTATATTTTGTTCTTTTTGGCATTACTGGCATTATTCTTCTCCTCCTTCCACTTTTGCTTTTTTAGTTGGAAGAACCTCACCTTTATATATCCAAACCTTTACACCTATTTTTCCATAAGTTGTATCAGCTTCAGCAAATCCATAATCTATATCTGCTCTAATTGTTTGAAGTGGTATTGTACCTTCTTTATAGAATTCTGTTCTTGCCATATCAGCACCACCAAGTCTTCCTGATACTGCTGTTTTTATTCCTAACGCTCCTGCTTTCATTGATTTTTGCATACATTGTTTCATTGCACGTCTAAATGATATTCTTCTTTCTAGTTGATTAGCAATATTTTCAGCAACTAATTGTGCATCTGTGTCTATTCCTTTTACCTCAACTATATTTAAATTTACTTCTTTTCCTATCATTTTGCTTAAATCATTTTTTAATATTTCTGCAAGGTTTCCACCTTTACCTATTACTAATCCAGGTTTTGCAGTATATACATTTACTTTAACAAACTTAGCTGTTCTTTCAATTTCTATTTTTGAAATTCCGCTAACAAATAACTTTTGCTTTACATATTTACGAATTTTTTGGTCTTCTACAAGGTAATCACCAAAGTTTTTAGAATCTGCATACCATTTTGAGCTCCAATCTTTGATTACACCTACTCTTAATCCATGTGGATGCATTTTTTGTCCCATTGATTAAAATCCTCCTTTCTACTAATTACTTTCTCTTAAAACTATTGTAATATGACTTGTTCTTTTTCTTATTCTAACAGCAGAACCTTTTGCTGCTGGTCTTATTCTTTTTAATGTTGGTCCTTGGTTTGCATAGATACTGCTAACAACTAGTTTTGATCTATCTAAACCAAAATTATTTTCAGCATTTGCAATAGCTGATTTTAATAATTTCTCAACTATTTCAGATGATGCCTTTGGTGTAAACTTAACAATTGCTAAAGCTTCATCAACATTTTTTCCTCTAATTAAATCTGCAACAATTTTAACTTTTCTTGGAGCAATTCTTGCATATTTTAATTCTGCTCTAGCTTCTAATATTGTATCTTCTGGCATTTATTTTACCTCCTTTATTTATTTGATGTTGTTTTTTCCCCAGCATGACCTTTAAATGTTCTTGTTGGAGCAAATTCACCTAATTTGTGTCCTATCATTTCTTCTGAAATATAGATAGGAACATGTTTTCTACCATCATGAACAGCTATTGTGTGCCCTATCATTTGTGGATATATTGTTGAAGCTCTTGACCAAGTCTTTATAACTTCTTTATTTCCTGATTCATTCATAGCTTCTACTTTTTTTAGTAAGCTCTCTGCTATAAATGGTTTCTTTTTTAGTGATCTTGACATTTTGTTTCCTCCTTCTTTTTAGGATTGATATTGTTTTGTCGGGCACAGCGGTGTCATAACCTAACCGGTATTCCCGCAAGCGGTGCCCCTACAATTTATAATATGTTTCGTTACATATTAAATTATTTTCTTCTCTTTACGATAAATTTATTTGATTGTTTATTTCTCTTTCTTGTCTTGTATCCAAGTGCTGGTTTACCCCAAGGTGTCATTGGTCCTGCGTGACCGACTGGAGCTCTACCTTCACCACCACCATGAGGGTGATCTACTGGGTTCATAACAGAACCTCTAACTGTTGGTCTTATTCCCATATGTCTTTTTCTTCCTGCTTTACCTAATTTAATATTTTCTTGATCAGCATTTCCTATTGTTCCTATTGTTGCTCTACATCTTGCAAGTATTAATCTCATTTCTCCAGATGGAAGTCTAACGTGTGCATAAGCACCTTCTTTAGCCATCAATTGAGCTTCTTGTCCAGCAGCTCTTACTAATTTTCCACCTTGACCTGGATTTAATTCTATGTTGTGTATCATAGTACCAACTGGTATACTTTCTATTGGCATACAATTTCCTGGTTTAATATCTGCATTTATTCCAGACATTACTTTATCTCCGTCTTTTAATCCTATTGGAGCTAATATATAAGCTTTCTCTCCATCTTCATATTGAATTAAAGCAATATTTGCAGTTCTGTTTGGATCATATTCTATACCAATAACAGTAGCTGTCATGTCGTCTTTTTTACGTTTAAAATCTATTATTCTATATTTTTGTCTGTTTCCTCCACCTTGATGTCTAACAGTTATTCTACCATAAGAGTTTCTACCTGCATTTTTCTTCTTTGTCGCAAGTAAAGACTTTTCAGGAGTTTTCTTTGTAACTTCTTCAAATGTAGAAACTGTCATGTTTCTAGTTGATGGAGTATATGCTCTGTAGTGTTTTATTCCCATAATTATTCTCTCCTTTTTTATTTTCCTGGTTTATTCCAGATATTTTTTGTGGGCTTAAGCTCCCATAAATTCTTCTATTGAATCTTTATATTTTTTAGCAACTTTAACAGTCTTTCCACCTTTTGCTAAATACGTTTTTTCTGTTGGGTTTGTATCTATAGTTACTATAGCTTTTTTCCAGTCAGATGTTTTTCCAACATGTACCCCAACTCTTTTCTCTTTTCCCTTCATTGAAATTGTATTTACTTTTAAAACTTTTACATTAAATAAAGTTTCAACAGCATCTGCAATTTGTATTTTTGTAGCTTTTTTTGCTACTTCAAAGGTATACTTTCCACTTTGTAATTCATTGTTACTTTTTTCAGTAACTATAGGTCTTATAATTATATCTTCTGGTTTCATTATGCGTACACCTCCTCAATTTTTTTAACAGCATCAATAGTTACTATAAGTTTTTTGTATTTTAATAAATCATAAGCATTTATTGTATTTACTAAACTTGTTTTTACTCCTTCTATATTTCTTGCTGATTTTTGTACGTTTTCATTTTTTTCTGGTAAAACTATCAATGTTTTTCCTTCAACTTTTAAATTGTTTAATACATTTGCCATATTCTTTGTTTTTATTTCTTTGAAAGGTATAGCATCTAAAACTATTATTTCATTTTCAATTACTTTTGAACTTAACATAGATTTTATTGCTAATCTTCTTTCTTTTTTATTAACTGTGTATTTGTAGCTTCTTGGTTTTGGTCCTAAAGCTATACCACCTTTAATCCATTGAGTAGCTCTTATACTACCTTGTCTTGCTCTACCTGTTCCTTTTTGTTTCCAAGGTTTTCTACCACCACCAGATACTTCTGATCTTGTTTTTGTACTTTGTGTTCCTTGTCTTTGATTAGCCATGTAATTTACTAATACACTATGTACTACAGCCTCATTTGGTTCGATTCCAAATACGCTTTCACTTAATTCTACATCGCTAACTTTCTTTCCTTCTATATTATAAACATCTATTTTAGGCATCTTTATTTCCTCCTTTCTACTACTTTACTGACTTTACAGCATCTTTTATTTTTAGTATTGCACCTTTTGCTCCTGGTACACTACCTTTAACTAATATTACGTTTTTGTCTAAATCTACTCTTACAACTTCTAGGTTTTGTATTGTAACTGTTTGACATCCCATATGACCTGGAAGGTTTTTACCTTTAAATACTCTACCTGGAGTTGATGTTGGTCCCATTGAACCTGGTCTTCTATGATACATAGAACCGTGTCCCATAGGTCCTCTATGTTGACCATGACGTTTAATAACGCCTTGGAAACCTTTTCCTTTTGTTTTTCCTTGAATATCAACCATTTCTCCTGCAGCAAATACATCTGCTTTTATTTCATCTCCTACATTATAAGAAGCATCTGTTAATCTGAATTCTCTTAAATGTTTTTTTGGAGATAATTTTGCTTTTGCAAAATGTCCTGCTTCTGGTTTTGTTAATTTGCTTTCTTTAACATCTACAAATCCTAATTGTATAGCATTGTATCCATCTGTTTCTACTGTTTTTACTTGAGCTACTGTACAAGGACCTGCTTCAATAACTGTTACTGGAATAACTTTTCCTGTTTCATCAAATATTTGTGTCATTCCAACTTTTCTTCCTAAAATTGCTTTTTTCATTTTTAAATTTTCCTCCTAACTATTGGCTGATTTTTACTCTCAGCTTGGTTTTTGCTTTTAGTTCAAATTAAAGTTTGATTTCTATATCCACACCTGCTGGTAAATCTAATTTCATTAGACTATCAACTGTTGTTTGTGTTGGGTAAAGTATATCAATAACTCTTTTATGTGTTCTCATTTCAAATTGCTCTCTTGAATCTTTGTGTTTGTGTGGAGAACGAATTACTGTTACAACTTCTTTTTGTGTTGGTAATGGAATAGGTCCTGAAACTTTTGCACCTGTTCTTTTAGCAGTATCTACTATTTTTTCAGCAGACTGATCTAAAACAACATTGTCATAAGCCTTTAGTCTTATTCTAATTTTTTCACTTCCAACTAAATTGTTTGATTTTGCCATTTTTGTTTCCCTCCTTAAAATTAAGATGAATCGCAAAATATCAATGTATTTTGCGTATCGACTGGCAAAAGTTTTAACGCACCCTGGTGTTTCTTTTATAACCATATTAAAACCTAAGTTACAATTCTTTTGTACTTAGGGATAAGTGCTTTTACTAAAACTTATCCGCCTGGTCTAAGCCAAGACATACTCCACGAAAGTTCCCTCCATCCATACGGATGTAGCCACATTTCGCTTCATCGCAAATCTAAACGCCATATTATTATACAACGCATTTCCGTATATGTCAACTATTATTTGGTAATTTTACTAAGTATTTCTAAAAATAAATAAAAAAAGCACTATCTCTTTTATTTATATGATATAATAATTTAAAAAACAATGGAGTATTATTTATATGAATAAATGGAAAAATTTAATATTAACACATAGCATAAAAGAAGTTTTAATTTTATTTAACACATTATTTTTAGGAATTTATTTTCTAAAAATTACTAATGGCAATATAATAACAGTTACTGTATATTATCTTATATATTACCTATCACATATTCTGTGGAGATATATCGTAAGTAAATTCATAAAATCTAACAGAGTAATAAAAATATATAGATTTTCATTGTTTACTAATCTTATGGTTTCTTTAACTCTACTTATTTCAAAAGGAAATATTATAAACTACATATATTTATTTGCACTTTTTTATGCACTAAGCCAATGCCTATATTGGACAAGTTATGAAATTATTATTTACGATATAAACAATAAAGAAAATTTTAACAAATATTTTACATACGATTCTGTTCTATATAATATAACAGCTTTAATCTTTCCAACTTTATTTGGAAGCATTATAGAAGATTACTCATATTATACAGTATTTATAATTTTATTTATTATAACCCTTATATCTTTTGCTTTATCTTTTACTATACAAAACACTAATATTAATTGTAATCCTATAAGACTAAAGGAATCTATGAAAAGTATTAAAAATAAAAAACTATTTAAACTATTAGGGTTCCAAAGTATATGTGATGGTTTAACTAATGGTGGTGTAATTCAAATGTTAAGCACATTAATACTATACAATAACATCTTTAGTGAAAGAAACATTGGTTTTTTCTCAAGTGTAATATCCCTTATATGTATATTTATAGCAATACTTGCGGAGAAAAAAATAAATTGTAATAACTACCCTAAAATTGTATTACCAATAATGTTTCTAATATTTTTTGTTACAATACCAATAAGTTTAAAAGTTACAACTATATTAATAATAATTTACCAGCTACTTATAGCTATAGGAGATGTGTTAACTAACATCGAAGGAAATGCTATTGTTTTTAATGGGTTTAAAAACATTACTATTCCAGATTATAAGGTAGACTATTTTTGGTTTATAGAATTAGTATTAAATATAGGTAGAGGCTTTGGACTAATCATGATTATTATTTTTGCTAATATATTTAATAATATTAATTCTTTGATTGTTTTATTTATTTTCTTTAGTGCATTTTTTATAATAAGAACTTTTGTTATTATAAAATTACATAAATACATTAAAACAATATAAGGGGCGCAATTATACGCCCCTTATTCGTTTTGCAAATATACTATTTGTAATGTCCTTTGCATTATACTATTTCTATTTGTTCTTTATAGATTCTATAAACTAATCTATTGGTTTCATCAATTCTTCTACTCCAAAAACCATTAAAATTATTTTTTAACGGCTCTGGTTTTCCTACTCCTATAAAGCTATTCCTTTGTATATCTTCCAGTAATAAATTTATTCTTTTTAGTGTTTTCTTATCTTATGATTGCCAATAGCAGTATTCTTCCCATGCTTTATTGGTAAAAGCAATATTATTCATTCTCTAACTCCTTTAATTCCTCCATTGTTTTTACCACTACCTTACCATTTAATAATTCTTTTATAGATTCTGATATTGCTCTTACATTACTTTCAGAATAAAATGGATCAACCGAAACCTCAAACGGTATTCTTCTTTCACGTATCATTTTTTTCGCAAATATATTAAACGCAGTAGACATCGTTATTCCTAATTCACTACATATTTGTTCCATTTGTTTTTTTATTTGTTCATCTATTCTGAAGTTAATTAAAGTTTGTGCCATAATATCACCTCTTTTCGCAATTCATTTTAACGCATTATAAATACATTGTCAATATGTTGTATTTATTTATGATATTCTGATTTCTTGGTGACATATTGTAAAATAAAGTAGTGTATATACACATTTTAATTACTTTTCAAACTTATATGTATTAAACTAGTAGAGTAGTCTAGAATAAATATATATTATTTTTTATAAAAGCCTGAGCAGCACGGCTACCGGATAACCCGTGAAACCTCGAAGGTTTTATTAAAAATAATATATATTTATTCTAGATGGCTATTTTTACCCTCTATCTAATATTGTTTTTACTACTCCCTTATCTATTAGTGTTCCAAATATATTTTTTAATATTATTAGTACTATCGGTCCTAATAGTAATCCCATTACTCCCATGAATTTAAATCCTGTATACATTGCGATTAGAGTAAATATTGGATGTATTCCAATTTGACCACTTACTATTCTTGGTTCTAATAATTGCCTTACTACTAGTACAATTACATATAAAACTAATAGCGCTATTGCCAAACTTATATCTCCATTTATTGCTGATATTATTGCCCAAGGTATCATAACAGTTCCAGACCCGAAGTATTGGTAAAGCATCTACAAATCCAATTCCTAAAGCCGCAAGCAATGGGTATTGCACATTCAATCCAATAAATTTAAATATATATAATCCTACTAAAACTTCTATAAATGATATTATTATCAGTATGACTTCTGCTTTTAAATATCCTCCTAAAGTTCTAGTTAATTCTTTTAGATGAATTTTTAGTTTTTTTATCCACATTTTGGGCAAATGATGCTCCATCTGATCTAATATATATAGTTTATCTGTGCATATAAAATATGTGGCAAGTAAAGTTATTACTATATATATACCTATTACTGGTATTTGAGTTAAACCATTTAAAAATGATGTTAACACTCCCCTTACCCAATTAGATGCTGTACCAAAAAAATCTCCTAACGAATTTTGAATAATTCCATATACCTGTTCTGGAATTTTTATTTTTTCAAAATCCATATTATCTATAAGCCATTGTATTTTCTGATAGCCTTTTTCTATATAGCCATTTAATCCTTGTAATAAATTTGATGCTTCAGAAATTGCGCTTGCAATCCCCCAAATTATTAGTCCGATCAAGATTGCAAATACAAATAGTAAAACTATTATAGCACTTGTTTTCCTAGTTAATTTTGTTTTCTTTACAACTCTTTTTATTATAGGCTCTATCATTAGTGATATTATAAACGCTATTAAAAAAGGCATAAAAAATATTGCCAATTTAAACGCAAAATAAACTGCAATTATACTAACTATAGCTATTATTATTCTTTTTAGAACTCTTGTCCAATACCCCATGTCTATTACCAATTTTTATCACCTATATTTATTATATGAATTATGTATGGATTTATGCATAAAACTCTCCAACACTATCGTGCCACCTCCCTTGATTAATGGAGGCAAGTCAAAAAAGAGTGTCAGTGGGTCCCCACTGACACTCTTTTTTATTATGAATTATTTTGATGATTTTTGCAATTACAAATTCCTTCTACTGTATTGCATACCTCATTAGCACTTACATCATTATTATTTGCTAAATCTCCTAATGTTATTATTCCAACCAATGTGTTTCCTTCTATTACAGGTACTCTTTTGACTTGACAATCGCACATTATTTTACTCGCTTCTGATACCTCTGCAGTTGGATTTACTTTATATACCTTTGTTGTCATTATCTCACTTGCCTTTGTTGTATTAACATCCTTACCACAAGCAACTGTTCTTAAAGTTATGTCTCTATCTGTTATTACACCTATAACATTTTTATTAAAATCGCATATAGGAACACACCCTATATGATTATCAGACATTAGCTTTGCAACATCTGTTACTGTTGTATCTTGATTTGCGCATACAACATTTTTACACATACATTGATCTACTTTCATAAAAATCCCTCCATTTCTTTGGTTATTATTACCTAAAATGGAGGAATTTATACATTTTTTCTTACATTATTGGAGTTCTAGGTCCTGGCCCTCCTGGAAATGGAGGTCTTGGATTTGGCCCTGGAAATGGAGGTCTAACAGGTGGTCTTGGTCTTAGTAAATTTTTTAATATAAGTATTCTTATTAAATCATTTAATAAAAAATTTTTTCTTCTTGGTTCTGGTTTTGCATTAGGATTTCTAACATCTCCATTTTTTAATTCTTGCTTTGGTTCTGCATTTAATTGTAATTTTGCATTTGTCTCAACACTAGCATATACCTCATCTGTCATACTTCTTACTAAGTCCTCTGTTATTTGTTTATCTCTATTTTTGTTACAAACATTTTCTACAACTGGATTTACTATTTTATAAACTTCTGGATAAAATTGATCTAGATCATTATTAAATTGTGGTTGCTCCATTCTTGGGTAATAGTTGTTGTTATCGTATGTATAGTTAGGTTCATTATTTGCATAACCTAAAACCGATCTCATATAATCTTCATAATTTTGATAATACATAAATACCTCCTAAATTAAGATAGTTCTTTGAAGTTGCGGGTCAACGATGGCGTCGATCCCTACAAAGCATTTTTTCATAAATTACTTTACACTATCTAATATTGTATTATATATTATTTAGGAAAATTAAAAATTGTTACATTTCTTGAACTATTTTTTTAAATTTATTTCCTCTTTGGGCAAAGTCTTTAAACATATCAAAACTTGCACTTGCCGGAGAAAACAGTACAATTTCTCCTAATTTTGCAACCTGTTTTGCCATAATTATTGCTTCTTCCAAAGAACTCACTTTATATATTGGAATATTTCTATTTTGATTTTTTAACTCATCTCTTACTACACTCTCAATTTTATTTGCCGTTTGACCTAATAGTATTAAAGAAGATACATTTTCGACTATTGGTTTTGCCAATGGTTCATAATCCAAATGTTTATCGTAGCCACCTGCTATCAACACAATTTTTTCATTAAATGAATTTAATCCTGCTATTGTTCTGGTTGGACTCGTGCCTATTGAATCATTGTACCATTTAATTTCATTTATTTTTCTAACATATTCTAACCTATGCTCCACACCTCTAAATTCACTTATTGGATTTACCTGTTTTTCGATTTCTAAAATACTCTTAGTTGCTCCTATTGCAGCACATATATTTTCGTAATTGTGAATTCCCTTTAAATTCACATTTTTAGTATTTAATATATGTCTTCTTAAACCATCTTCAGCTATTTTTATTATTCCATCATCAACAATTATGCCATTATCCAGTTTTTCTTTACTGCTAAAATACACCACTTTCCCATTAGCTCTATTTGCGAAACTTCTAGTTATTTCATTATCATAGTTTAAAACCAGAATGCTTTCTTTGTCTTGATACTTAAATATATTACTTTTTGCTTCAATATACTCATTATAAGAATTATGTATATCTAGATGATTTGGCGTAACATTTGTTATTACTGCAATTTTAGGGCTAACCTCCATAGTCATTAACTGAAAGCTACTTAACTCTAATACAACATAACACTCTTCATCCATTTCATCTAACTTTGTAAATAATGGTACTCCTATATTCCCACCTAAATAACATTTTTTATTGTTTTGTTTTAATATTTCATATATTAAACTTGATGTAGTTGTTTTTCCATCACTACCTGTAACTCCTATAACAGTTCCTGGACATATTTCTACAACTAATTCTATTTCTGAAGTTAATATTGCTCCTCTTTCTTGCTCTTTTACTATTTCTGGTATATCTTGCCTTATACTTGGAGAACGAAATATTATATCAAAATTATTTAATTTTTCTAAATAATTTTCTCCTAAAGACAAATTCATTCCATAATCATTTATTTTGTTTATTATGTTTTTATCTATTTCTTTATTTTTATCAAATAATGTTACATTTGCACTATGTTTATATAAGTAATCTATTAGCGGAATATGACTTACACCAATTCCCAATACGGCAACTCTTTTTTCTCTTATGTAATTATTAAATTCCAATAATTTTTGATTTACCATTTTTCCTCTCCTCGCTATTACTTTTATATTCAACATTATATATTATTGTGAATTTTTTTCAAATGTTTTTGTAAATAATACATAAAATTAAAAAAAATAATCCATACTATTTTTGAGCAAGGAGGTGCTTGTGAAATGGAAAAAAATAAAAACAAAAACAACAGAAATAATGAAAATAACAACAATGAAAATCAAAATAACAGAAATAACAACTGTAAATAATTTTTTACTTTATTAAAATTTTAATAGTATCTCCATAAGTTGTATACTTATTTATGGAGATACTATTAAAGTTTGTACATATTCCAGACAAACAGGCGGACGTGATGGGTCCGCCCCTACAAATATTTCTTTAAAAATTTCCCTGTATATGATTTATCATTTTTTACTAATTGTTCAGGTGTACCTACTCCTATTACTTGTCCACCATTATCTCCACCCTCTGGTCCTAAATCAATTATATAATCTGCCGTTTTTATTAAATCTAAGTTATGCTCTATAACTATTATACTGTTTCCTGTATCAACTAACCTTTGTAAAATATCAACTAATCTGTGTACATCTGCAATGTGTAATCCAGTTGTTGGCTCATCTAATATATACAAAGTTTTTCCTGTTGCTCTTTTAGATAATTCTGTTGCAAGTTTAACTCTTTGTGCTTCTCCACCAGAAAGAGTTGTTGATGGTTGTCCTAATTTTATATATCCAAGTCCTACATCATACAATGTTTGAATTTTTTGTTTTATTTTTGGTATATTGTTAAAGAAATCTAATGCCTCTTCCACTGTCATATCTAGTACATCTGCGATACTCTTTCCCTTATATTTTACCTCTAAAGTTTCATGATTATATCTTTTACCTTTACAGACCTCACAAGGCACATAAATATCTGGTAAAAAGTGCATTTCTATTTTCAAAATCCCATCTCCTGAACATGCTTCACATCTTCCACCTGCTACATTAAAGCTAAATCTTCCCTTTTGATAGCCTCTTAGTTTTGCTTCGTTTGTTCCAGCAAAAATATCTCTTATCATATCAAATACACCTGTATATGTTGCAGGATTTGAACGAGGACTTCTACCTATTGGAGATTGATCTATGTTAATTATTTTATCTATATTCTCTATACCAGCAATCTTATCACATTTACCAGGTTTTTCGTTAGACCCATTTAATTCTTTTGCTATATATTTATATAAAACTTCATTTACTAATGTACTCTTCCCTGAACCTGAAACACCTGTAACACAAGTAAATAAGCCAAGTGGAAATTTTACATTTACTCCCTTTAAATTATTTTGTGTAGCATTTATAACTTCTATTGCTTTTTTAGTATGTTTTCTCCTTTGCTTTGGAACTAAAATCTTCTTTCTACCACTTAAATATTGCCCTGTTATAGAATTTGGTACTAATTTAATTTCTTCTGCAGTACCTTGTGCTATAACATTTCCCCCATGCACACCTGCTCCTGGACCTATATCTATTATTTGATCTGCTGCATACATTGTATCTTCATCGTGTTCTACTACTATTAAGGTGTTTCCTAAATCTCTTAATTTTCTAAGAGTTGCAAGTAATTTATCATTATCTCTTTGATGTAATCCTATACTTGGTTCATCTAGTATATATAACACTCCTGTTAAGCCAGAACCAATTTGAGTTGCAAGTCTAATACGTTGTGCTTCTCCTCCTGATAAAGTTCCTGCAGCTCGTGATAACGTTAGATACTCTAATCCCACATCCATTAAGAATTGTAGCCTTTGATTTAATTCTTTAAAAATTTGCTCTGATATCATTTGGTCTTTTTTACTTAAGTTTAATGAATTTATATAGTCTTTGATTCTATTTATTGGCATATCTGTTAATTCATTTATATTCTTATCTCCAACTTTAACTGCTAAAACTTCTTTTTTTAGTCTTGCTCCATTACATTCATCGCAATGGCTATTACTCATGTACATCTCGTAGAACTCTCTCATTCCTGCAGATTTTGTTTCATTATATCTTCTTTGTAATGTTGGAATTACACCCTCAAATGGAGATGTGAATTTTCTAATTCCAGCAGCAGATTCATATTCAAAGTCTATTTTTTCTAAGCCTGTTCCATATAATATTTTATCTAAAAATTCTCTTGGTAATTTTTTTATTGGAACTGAAATGTCTACTCCATAATGCTTTCCTATACTTTCAAAATACATTTTTGCCATTGTATCTCCACGCTTCATAGTACTTGCGCCAAATGCTTTTACACCATCATATAAAGTTTTATTTTTGTCTGGGATTATCAAATCTTCATCCATTTTCATTAAATAACCAATTCCTGTACACTTTGGACATGCTCCCATTGGATTATTAAATGAGAACATTCTAGGAGTTAATTCTTCAAAACTAATCCCGCAATCTGGACAAGCATAATTTCCACTAAATAGTTTTTCTTTATCTCCAACAACATCTATTAAAACTAAGCTATTTGCATATTTCATTGCTGTTTCAACAGATTCGGCTAATCTATTTCTTATTTCTGGCTTTACGACCAATCTATCAACAATTATTTCTATGTTATGCTTTTTCTTTCTATCTATTTCTATATCATCAGTTAACTCTACAATTTCTCCATCTATTCTTGCTCTTACAAATCCTTCTTTTGTAAAGTCTTCTAATAATTTCTTGTATTCTCCTTTTCTTCCTCTTACAACAGGAGACAATACTTGTATTTTTGTTCCCTCTTCTAATTCCATAATATTATCTACTACTTGATCTATTGTTTGCTTTTCTATTTTTCTTCCACAATTTGGGCAATAAGGCACTCCAATTCTTGCATATAGTAAACGAATATAATCATATATTTCTGTAACAGTTCCAACTGTTGAACGAGGATTTCTTGAAGTTGTTTTTTGGTCTATTGAAATTGCAGGAGATAATCCCTCAATTAGTTCTACATCTGGTTTTTCCATTAAACCTAAAAATTGTCTAGCATAAGAAGACAAACTTTCCACATATCTTCTTTGACCTTCTGCATATAATGTATCAAATGCTAATGATGATTTTCCGAGAACCAGATAAACCTGTTACCACCACTAACTTATCTCTTGGAATTTCTAAATTTATGTTTTTTAAATTATGTACTTTCGCACCTCTTATTGTTATTTTATCATTATTCATTATTTGCCCCCCCAATTAAATTGGGCGCTTTTCATGCGCCCATCTATAATTATCTTTAGTGTATTTCATTTTTTAGAAATGTTTTCCGCCCCTTCTTCTGTCATCATCATTATTATCAAATCCATCTAAAAATTCTTGTTTTCTATCTTTTTCTTTATTTTGTATTTCTTCGTCGTTCTTTAAGAATGAATAATCTGTTTCTCCAAAATCTAAATCATCATTTTTTCTAAAATGTCTAATTAACAAAATTATAACTAGTAATGCTACTACAGCAATTCCTGCAATTATTGCTATTTGCTTCTTACTTAATGAATTTTGATTTGCCTCCGGTGCAGTAACTGGTGTTTGTTCTGGGCTTGATGTTTCTATTACACCTATTATTAGTTTAATATCATATCTTGAAACTGTTCCATCTTCTGCTGTAACTGCAACTGAAATTATATTTTCTCCGTTCTTTAAATCTGTATTTCCTATAACTTCATATTTTGCTTTTTCATCATTAACTTCTGCCAACACTTCTACTTGTGTTACTGTTGTATCTAAAATATTGGCATCATAATTAAATATTCTTGAATCAAATGCTGGTGTCATTTCTACTCCAGCTATAGATAAACTTTTTAAGCTAGAATCATTTGATTTTTGTTCTTCTGGTGCTGTTGAAGGTGGTGCACTAGGTTCAGCTGATGGCTTTACTTCTGGTTTTGTTGCTGTTAAATAATCTGCTGAAATGTAGCCTGTTTTTCCATTATATGTTACTCTATACCAGCCAGTAGCTTTACCTGTTATTGTAACTTCAGTATCCTTATTTAATGTTTGTATAATGTTTTTATTATCAGAAGTATCATAGTGACTTCTAAATCTTACACTACCTATTGTATACATTGTTCCACTTGCACTTGAAAATGTTAATGTTACTGGTGTTGGGGTTGGTTTAGGACTTGGTGTTGGAGTTGGATTTGATACTTGTGGTGCTTTTACAGTTATTGTTGCTGTTGCCGTTGTCAAAGGATAATTTGTAAAGCTTGGAGCTATTCCTTCTGCTAATGTTGATGAAATTTTTACATAATAATTCGTATCTTTACTAACAGTTGGTGCTCTAAAAGTAAAACTTCCCAAGCTAGTAACTCCGCTTGTAGCTGAGCCAGTAATTTTGGTTCCACTTGCAGCAGCAACTGATGGAGGATTTGCACTCACAAATGTTAATCCACCATTATTAGTAACTTCAATTGCATAAGCTCCTAATGTTTCTGATGAACTAACTGATATTGTAACAGTTTCTCCAGAATTTACTGTTTTTGATGTTGCACTTATTGCACCATAAGATATTGTGCTAATTCCTAGTAATAGTAGCATAAATAATACAGTAGTTAATAATTTCTTCATTCGTTTTCCTTCTTTCTTTTTTATTTTTAAAGAGTATATGGACGAGCAATGCTCGCCCCTACACTTCTTATAATTTGCTTTTTATAAAACAATAGAATAATTTCCAACAGCATAATTTAATATTCTTGAAGCATCTCTTGCATCAACTGCTTCATCTTTATTTATGTCTGCCGCAGACAATAAATTGTCTGGTATTTCAAATAAACCAACAGCATAATTTAATATTCTTGAAGCATCTCTTGCATCAACCATTCCATCTTTGTTTATATCTCCAAGTTTTATTACAGTATATTCTACCCCATTTATTGAAATTATTGCACCTGTGGCCAAATTTTCTGTTCCAGATATTAGTGTGGCATCTGAATATTTTTCTTTTACATCTGCTAATGTTGCCGATGGTATTGTTTTTATTATCTTTTCATCTTCATATAATTTTATTTTTTCTGTTGATACTGGTGGTGTCGGTGGTATTGGATTAGAATTTAGTAACTCTAAATATGCTGTATTATCTGTTCCTCTTGCCATATAACCAACTCTACCATCTGGTGTTACAACTTTGTCCCAATAATAATTATCAATCTTTGTAGTTCCTTTTTCTATTCTTGATACTATGGTTCCGAAAGGATACGCCTTGTCTGAATTTAATTTAACTCCTGGAGCAGATCTTAAATACACTCCTATGTTTAAAACTATTTTCATTGGTTCTCCAACACCACTTATATCATTACTAGGATATTTTGATATTGTTGCTGGAATATGCTTGTACATTGGAATTATAAAATTAAAACTTGTACTACTTAAATCTCCAAACATCTTTCTATAACTACTACATATTGATGTTGATTCACTAGCTGGTGCTTGTATATTAGTCATATATTGATGATTATAAAGTCCCCACCCCGCAGCATTTGTAACATCCCATTTTTGTAAATATAATGAGTCTTGTCCTAATGATATATAATATCGTCCAATCCATTCTGCTGCACCTACTATTGCTATTTCAGGATTAGTCCATCCTTTATTTCTTGCATATATTAGTCCATTTATAACTGAATCTCCACTTGGATTTTCTGTTGTTGCTCCTGGTGATGCTCCTATATTACAGAAATTAAATACATTTTCGTATCCTGCTACTTTTCCACTTACTGATGGACTAGGATTTGTACCTATTGTTACTTCTTGCTTTATTCTTGAAGCAATGTGATATGGACTTACCTTTGAAACTTCTCCTGCATACATTATTGCTTGTGCAAATGTTTTTTCTCCAAAAGTTTCATTTCCATAGTATGTACTCATTTTTATGTTACTCATAAATGTTCCTTTAAGTATTGCTTCAACTCCTGCTTCTGTATGTATTGATGGCACATAAGATAATGACTCAAATTGAAATATTCTTTCTTCTGTTAAAAAATTTCTAGGGTCTAAATAATATGCAGTAGCAACTGGTGATGCACAAACCCAACTTGAACCATCATATCCTATTCCTGCACAATCATAACATAGCCATTCGCCTGCTTTCCCTTGTACTAAACTATGTCCATGTGTTGTTTCTCCCTCTATAACCTTACTCCACTCTAAGTCTGTATAAAGTAGTGTAAATGTCCAATTTGGATGTGTTGCTTTTAAATTTTGTAATAATGTTTTATAGCCTGGGTATAAACTTTCATCTATATTTTCTATATTGTTTTCACTTGAATCTCTTGTTGCATATACTTTTGTATATATTAACGGATTTATTATTGTATATATTATAATTATTATCATTGTTATGCTAATGAGTTTTTTACCGCAACGCTGTATGTTGTTGCCATTTCATAACTTATGCCTCCTTATTTATTTTTTTGTATAAATATATACATTTACAGTATATATTATCAAAATAAACAAGTCAATATATATAATGTCTTTTTTTGTTGGTAATTGTTGGTTTTGTTTGAAAAATCAACAAAAAAACGAGATTGAATTTAAATTCAATCTCATTTTTGATAAGTATTATTAGTTTCTTCCGCATCCACATCCACAATTTGTGAATAATAATAAGAATATTATTATAAAGAATAATATTGAGCAGTCTCCACCGCATCCTCCAAATAGTCCTCCATTGTTGCATCCACATCCGCAATTTCTTTCTTCTGGCATAAGTTTCCCCTCCTTTTGTTTTTGTTTAATATATAGTATGCTTTTCTTTTATTTTGTGTTACAATATAGTTTAGTAAATTTATATAAGTAAATATATAAAAACAAAATATTTTCGGTTGGGAGATTTAATTTATGAAAGATGTGGAATTGTTGATTCCTGTTGGGGATTTTGATTGTTTAGTTGCTGCTGTTCAAAATGGTGCAGATACTGTATATTTTGGCACTTCAATGTTTAATGCTAGGCAAAGCGCAACTAATTTTGATATAGATACTTTAGAAAAGGCTATTGATTATGCAAAACTTAGAAATGTAAAAACTAATTTAACTCTTAACACTTTAGTTAAAGATACAGAATTTGAAGATGCCGTTAACATTGCAAAAAAAGCATATGAATTTGGTATTGATGCTATTATTATTCAAGATTTAGGTCTTAGCTCTTATCTTATTAAAAACTTTCCTAACTTACCAATACACGCTAGTACTCAAATGACTGTACATAACTTAGAGGGAGTTTTACAATTAGAAAAACTAGGCTTTAAAAGAGTAGTTTTATCTCGTGAACTTTCTTTTGATGAAATAGAATATATTTGTAAAAATTCTACTGTTGAAATAGAAGCTTTCGTACATGGTGCACTATGCATATCATATTCTGGTCAATGTTTGCTTTCAAGTAGTATTGGTGGTCGTTCTCGGAAATCGTGGAAAATGCGCTCAGCCTTGTAGGCTTCCTTATGAATTATTAGATTCATCTAAAAAAAGCATTGATAAAGGTCATCTTTTAAGTCCAAGAGATTTGTGTGGAATTGAATATTTGCCTAAACTAGTGAATGCTGGTATCAAGTGCTTAAAAGTTGAAGGAAGATTAAAATCTCCTGAATATGTTGCCACTGTTACTAGAATATATCGTAAATATTTAGATTTGGCAATAAATAGCGTATATGAGGAAGTGGACGAGCAATGCTCGCCCCTACAACAATTAAAATATGAAAATAGTAAAGAACAACACACACAATTAGAATGTAAAAAAGATAATCAAGACCTTATGCAAGTGTTTAACAGAGGTGGTTTTTCTGATGGGCACCTATCAAACAAACCAAACACTAACTTAATATATAAGCAAAAGCCTAACCATATGGGATTAACTCTTGGTAAAATAATTTCTTATAATCCAAAAAAAGGTTATATAAAATTAAAACTAGAAAATAGTATCTCAATTGGAGATACTATTCAGGTAGAAAAAGAAAACAATAATTATAATGTTTCCGAACTATTACTAAATGGCTCTAATATTAAAACCGCAAAAATTGGTGACATTGTCCAAATTGGTAGATTAAAAGGCAATATTTCTGTAAATGATACTGTTTTTAAAACTGTTGATAAATTGTTGTCTCTGGATGCAAAAAAAACTTTTAATGGATATGAATATAAAAAAATTAGTATTGATGGAACTATTACTATTAAAAGAAACTCACCTATCTTATTTAATGTAACTAGTAATTCTGGCATATATAAGGGTTGTAATATAAATTTAGAATCTGAAATGATTCCTGAAATCGCTGAAAAATCTCCTGTTACAAAAAATAAAATTATAGAACAACTTACCAAAACTGGTAACACTGAATTTGAATTTAATAATCTTACATTAAATTTAGATGATAATTTATTTATACCCAATATTGCATTAAATGATTTAAGAAGAAATGCAATAGAAAAGTTAGAAGAATATGCAAAAAGAAAATACAAAAGGAACATTACAAAAACGGGTCGTCGGGGACGCCGACCCCTACAAATGTCAAAGCAATGCGATTCATATCCCAAAATATTGTGCATTGTTAAATAATCTAATTTTAGATGCTGATTATTCTAATTTAGATTTAGATAGATTATATATACCTTTTAAATATTTCATAAATCAAGATTATAAAAATCTACTAAACACTTTGTGTAGTTTATATGATGTTTATATTTATATGCCAACTATTATTAGAAATAACTATTTAAAGCATATTTTAAAATTAGATAATATTGTAAATAGCTTTAACATTCAGGGCTTTGTAATTTCACATATAAGTCAATTAGAATTTGTTCGTAGTTATAACTTAGAAATAATCGGAAATTACACTTTAAATGTTATGAATTTAAATACCGCTTCTTTTTTAGAAAATTTAGGTTTAAATACAATCACACTATCTCCAGAGCTAGATAAACAAACAATTCTAGATATGCTTAATAATTCAGGGAGTACAAATTTTGAGCTAATTGTATATGGAAAGCTACCTCTTATGACATCTAATTATTGCTTAATTGGTCATACTAATCATTGTTTATCTACTTGCAATAAAAATTGTGAAAAACAATCATATTATTTAAAAGATAGATTAGGATTTTTGTTTAAAATTGTTCCTGATAATATTGATACAATAACTACTGTTTACAATAGCAAAACTACTTCTATCTCTCACAATGAATTTAATTTAAGTTATGTTCGAATGGATTTTTTGGATGAGAGTATTGATGAAATAAAAAATATAATTGATACAATAAAAACTGGTAACAGATTAGAGGGAAAAGATTATACAAACGGAAATATAAATAGAATCGTGTGAAATAAAAATTTTACACGATTCTATTATGAACTTTAGGGGACAGTCTTAAAAGTTCACTTCAATTCAGTTGCAAGTGAACTTTTAAGACTGTCCCCTAAAGTTCATTCTATTTAACAAGTCTTATGTGCAGATAATTTTATTATTAAATCTATATTATCGTCCTTTGCCGCTTTATTTTTTCTTATTTGCCCACATTTCTTACATTTGAATACTATTACATAGCCTTTTTTAGCATCTATTTCCACTCCAATAGGTTCTAGCAATCCATGGCAATCTTCTTGCCTATCTCCTGGATTTATATCTACATGTTTTGAGTGCAAACATTTTGGGCAATGGTTTCTACAAGTATATCCTAGTTTTGAAACCTTATTGCCGCAATTTTCACATACAAATTCTTCATCTATTTTTGTAAATATTCTATTCTTCAAAAACGCTTCCTCCTATGAACTCTCTTAAAAGTGAATTATTTGGTACTAATTTTGCTGGTATTGGCTTAAAATATCTTAACATTTTATATAATCTTTTTGCTTCAGAAAATTCTGGATTTGTATTATCTATAGCCTTTAATAATGGAACTGCATAATCTTTTAATACTCCTAATTCATATATTAGTGATGAATTAAACATTACATCCGCTTCTTCTTGATATTTGAAAATGTTTTTCTTTTCTCCTCTATTTACTGAATCCCACATTTGTAGTGTATGTAAAGCTGTATAGCCTCTAAATTGATAATCTCTTACAATTCTTCTAACTAATCTTGTATCTGTTGTTGATATTCTGTTGTAATAATCTATATTTAAAACTGTTAATGCACTTATATACACTTTAAATTTTTGCTCTTTTGGTATTTCTTTTGTAAGCTCATCATTTAAACAATGAATTCCCTCTATTACAAGAATTTCATCATTTGCTAATTTCATTGTATTTCCCCTATATTCTTTATGTCCTGTTTTAAAATTGAAAGTAGGTACTTTTACTTCCTCTCCATTAAATAATCTTTTTAAATGATCATTAAATAATTTAATATCTATTGCTTCTAGACATTCGAAATCCAAATTTCCATCTTCATCTTTTGGATTTTCTTCTCTTTCTACAAAATAATTATCCACTGATATTGTTACTGGTTTTAATCCATTCAATCTTAATTGCAATCCTAACCTTTTTGCAAAAGTTGTTTTTCCTGATGATGATGGCCCTGCAATAAGTACCATTTTTACTTTGTCTCTTTTAGAAATTTCATCTGCAATATTTGCAATTTTCTTTTCATGAAGTGCCTCATCTAATAAAATATATTCGTTTATTTTATCTTCTCTTACTGTTTTATTAAGTTTATATACTGTGTCAACATTCAATACTTTATGCAAGTTATCGTATTCTCTAAGTGTTGTTAATAATTTTTTTCCATCTTTATGCTCAGGCAATACTTTTGGATTTTCTCTATTTGGATATCTAACTAAAAATCCATCTTTATATTTCATTATTTCAAATATATTTATGCAACCTGTTGATAATGGCATTACACCATAAAAGTAATTATAGTAGTCTTCGCAATAATATAATAATACATTTTTGTCATTTTCAGCATCTAATTGTAGCTTTCCTTTTATAGTTTTCTCTTTTTCATAAAACTTTATTGCTTCTTCTTTGGTCATACTTTTTCTTATTATTGGCAAATCTTTACTTACTATTTCTTTTACTTTTTCGTTAACTTTTGAAATCATTTCCTCTGTTACTTCCATATTATCTACTTCGCAAAACATTGCATGTGACAATTGATAATTTATTGTAAGTAATGCTTCTTTATATGTTTCAGAAAAAGCCTTTCCTATTATATATATAAGTCCTCTAGTATATATTCTCATACCATCTTTGCTTGTTAAGTCTATTAGTTCTATTTTTCCATTTGAATTTATTTGATAGTCTAAAGCTTTTACTTCATTATTAAATCTACAAGCAATAACAGTTTGTTTTGATTTAATAATTTCTTTTTCTAATAAATCTACTACTTTAGTTCCTCTTTTTACATCTATAACATTATTTTTATAAATTACTTGCATTGTATAACCTCTTTTCTACGGGCGGCGTGATTCGTCCGCCCCTACAATATATGTTCATCATTTATTATATTAGAAAATTTTTAAAAATACAACATTTATTCATATTATTTCAAATTTTGGATATACATATAATGACTGGACAAGTAAATAATAGGAGGTACTATTTATGGATAAAGAAAGATTAACAGAAATTTTAGGAAGTAATAAACCAATTGATGTGTTTTATAATACAAAGCCTATATGGATACAATCTGTAAAAGGACATACTGTAACAGTTGGATTTATGGACGGAACTCAGCCCAAAGATGTACTTATGCAAGATTTATACGAAAGAAATTTAGATGAAAAAGATTTATATTTAGAAAAATTAACAAAATACTCTATGCAATAAGAAAAGTGGCTATGTCAGTAAATGTCAGTGGGGACGGAGCTTTTTGACACAATTTTTAAATTAGTTTGTGTCAAAAAGCTCCGTCCCCACTGACATTTATCTCCTTAATTCTGCATTTAGTTCTTTGCTTAAATCGCTGATTATTGTATCCATTGCCCCATTTATTTCTTCATCTGTTAATGTTTTATCTTGTGCTCTAAAGGTTAGCGCAAAAGCAATACTCTTCTTCTTTTCTCCTAATTTTTCGCTTCTATAAATATCAAACAATTTTATCTCTTCTAATATTTTCTTGCATTTCTTTGTTATTACTTTTTCTATTTTTCCTACTTCAATATCTTCATCTACAATTACTGCAATATCTCTTTCAACTGCTGGATATTTTGGTACAGGAACATATTTTTTATCTTCTTTTGAGTATTTTACTAACTTATCTACATCAACTTTTGCATAATATACTTTTGTTTTTATTCCATAGTTTTTGCATACTGTTGGATGAACTTCTCCAAATGTTGCAATTGCATCTTTTCCTATCATTATTTTTGCAGTTCTTCCTGGATGCATTGAAACATCTGTATCTTCTTTTTCTATCTCATATCTTTTTATATTTGCTGTTTCTAGTATATTTTCTATTATTCCTTTTACTGTATAAAAATCTTCTTGCTCTCCATATACTGCTAAACTTAAAACTGTTGGTTCTTCTGGTATTTCTCCATTTTCTATATTGCTTTCTGTATCTGTATATACTCTTGCAATTTCAAATAAATTTACATCTTTATTTTTCTTTGTATAGTTTGTAGCAACTGTTTGCATCATACTAGGTAAAGTTGTTGTTCTCATCATTGTGTAATCTTCACTTAATTTATTTTTTATTTTTATTGTATTATTTAATACATTTCCTTCTTTTATATTACACTTTTCTAAATCTTTTTGATTTATAAATGCATAAGTACAAACTTCTGAATATCCCTTCGCTACCAATGTTTTTCTTAAATTATCTTCTAATCTTTGCTTTTTATTTTTTATACCTAATGTAGTCTCTGCATTTACATATGTAGTCTCTAATTTATCGTAACCATATATTCTTAACACTTCTTCTGCAATATCTGCTAATTGCTCTAAATCTGGTCTAAAATATGGAGCTATAACTTTGTTTCCATTTAAGCTTATTTCTAAGCTTTCGAATATTTTTATCATTTCTTCTTTGCTTACGTTTGTACCAAGTAAAGCATTTATTCTATCTGGTTCAAAGTTTATTTCATTTACTTTTTGTTTTGTTGGATATACATCTATACATTTGTCTACTACTGTTCCTGCTCCTATAAGCTCAGCTAACTCTACTGCTCTGTTTATTGCTCTTAATGCATTTTCTGAAGATAATCCTTTTTCATATCTACTAGATGCCTCTGTTCTTAAACCAACACTTTTGGCTGTTAAACGTACACTTGCTCCATTAAATACAGCAGATTCAAATACTACAGTTGAAGTTGTATCTTCTATTTCTGAATTTTCTCCACCCATTACACCTGCTATTGCAACTGGCTTTTTCTCATCTGCTATAACTAAATTTTCTGTGTTTAATACTCTTTTTTCGCCATCTAATGTTATTATTTCTTCATTTTCTTTTGCTCTTCTTACATAAATGTGCTTTCCTTCTATTGAATTTATATCAAAAGCATGCATTGGTTGACCTAATTCTAACATTACATAGTTTGTAATATCTACTATATTGTTTATTGCTCTTACACCACATGCTCTAAGTCTTCTTTGCATCCATTCTGGAGATGGTCCTATTTTTACATTTTCTACTACTCTACCTATGTATCTATAACACAAATCTGGTGCTTCAATATCTACTTTTAATCCATTTATCTCGTCTACTTTTTCAACCTTTACACTATCCAAATTCTTTCTTGGTGCCTTAAATGGAACATTTAGAGATACTGCTGTTTCTCTACCTAAACCTTCTATTGAAAAACAATCTGGTCTGTTTGATGTAATTTCAAATTCTATTATATCTTCTTTTAAATTTAAAACATCAACTATATTTTTACCTATATATTGCTCGAAGTCTTTAGGCAATATCATTATTCCGTGTTCAATTTGTCCTGGATAGTCTTCTACTTTTAATCCTAATTCTCCAACAGAACACATCATTCCACAAGAGTCTACTCCTCTTAATTGTCCCTTTTTTATTTTTACTCCACCCGGTAATTCAGATCCATCTTTTGCTATTGGAACTATATCGTTTTCTTTTATATTATCTGCTCCCGTTACTATTTGAACTACTTCGTCTCCAATATTAACCTTTGTTACAACTAATTTATCTGCATCTGGGTGTTTTTTTATTTCTAATATTTTTCCTACAACAACATTTTTTATATCGTTTCCTTTTTGCTCTATTGCTTCTACCTTTGAGCCTGTCATTGTTAGGATATCTCCTAATTCTTTTGGCTCTATATTTATATCAGCATATTCTTTTAACCATTCTACACTTGCTTTCATCTATCTTCCCTCCTAAAATTGTTTTAAAAATCTTACATCATTTTCATATAACAAACGCATATCATCTATTCCGTATTTTGCCATTGCAATTCTCTCTACACCAAATCCAAATGCAAAACCAGAATATTCCTCAGGACTTATTCCACAATTTCTTAAAACGTTAGGATGTACCATACCGCATCCTAATAGCTCTATCCATCCTTCGCCTTTACATACTCTACAACCATTTCCCCCGCACACAAAGCATGATACGTCAGCCTCTGCACTTGGCTCTGTAAATGGAAAATGATGTGGTCTAAATCTTATTTTTGTATTTTCTCCTAAACACTTCTTTGCAAATATTTCTAGTGTTCCTTTTAAATCTGCCATTGTTATGTGTTTATCTATAACTAATCCCTCTATTTGGTGGAATACTGGTGAGTGTGTTGCATCAACTGAATCTGATCTATACACTGCCCCTGGACATATTATTTTAATTGGTGGTTTTTGCTTTTCCATTACTCTTGCTTGAACTGGTGATGTTTGGCTTCTTAAAACTATATCGTCTGTTATGTAAAAAGTATCTTGTAAATCTCTTGCTGGATGCCCTAATGGTGTATTTAATTGGTCAAAATTATAGTGAGCTGTTTCAATTTCTGGTCCATCTGCAACCTCATATCCTAAACCTAAAAATATTTCTTTTACTTCATCAATTATTTTTGTTATTGGGTGAATTGAGCCTACCCCTCTTTGTTTACTTGGGAAAGTTACATCTATTGTTTCCTTTTTTAGTTGTTCGTTCAATTCGGCATTTCTTAGGTTTTCCTCTTTTTCTTTTATTAAATTTTCAATAACCTCTTTTGCTTCGTTTATTAAGCTGCCTATAACTGGTCTTTCCTCTGGTGAAACCTCACCCATTCCTCTTAAAACTAAAGTTAATTCTCCCTTTTTTCCTAAATACTTAACTCTTATGTCATTTAGAGCTTGTAATTCTGAAACTTCTTGTATTGCACTTTTTGCTTCATTTGTAATACCTGTAATTTTGTCTTTCATAAAAACCTCCTAATTTTATTTTTTGCGAACGAGCACTGCTCGCCCCTACGTTATGCAATATATAAATTTATGTAGTCAATTATAATAATATTTTTTACGAGTTCGACTACGGCCAACTTCTGTCTGTATCTATGGCAGAGTGTGTCACTTTAAATTTGAATAGCCGTATCTTAAACGCCTTGGAGAAGGGAATAAAAAATATTATTATAATTAGCGAAATAGATATAATATCAACAAAAAATCGTCCTATAAAACATATAGGACGAATAAATTTATCTTTTTCGTGGTACCACCTAACTTCGTATAAATAGTTTATACCTCATTAAAAAGCTATAACGTGCTTCAAACGCTTCTACCTACTGTAAATTTCAATAAAAGACCTAAAAAGTGAAATTTCAAATAAACTATATTGATAGGCTTCCAGCCAATGACCTATTTCTCTAGACAATACTTTAAATTTATTCTACTTTGCTTTCTTAATCGGTTTTCAATATGTATGATATTTTATCATATAAAAAATGTAAATTCAAGCAAAATTTATAAATTTTTTCGGGTAGCTTAACCATACAATATCTAAAATAGCCAATGTGGTGGCTTAGATTCTACTTTTTTAACTGTTTCCTTTAGATTGCTTATTCCAAATAAATTTGCTCTATCATAATATTCCTTATCTACTGGATAATACTTCATATCGTCTGTTGCAATTCCAATTTGCTCTGTTCCTCCAAATAGATTTGATATATATTCTATGTGTTTTAGGAAATCTTCAACTGTTACTTCATCTATATTCCCCGTTTTACAAAATCTTTTTATTCCAACAACTCCTACAATTCCACCTAGTTTTTTTATTGTTAATAATTGTTCATCTGTTAAATTTCTTGGTACATCACATAATTTTTTTGCATTTGAGTGTGATGCAATTACTCTTACAGTTTTGCCTTTTTCTTTTAAATACGATAGATAATCTGTTATATCAAAAAATGTTTTTTCATTTGCATGTGATAGATCTATTGTTATACCATAATCTACTAACTTTTCTACTAAACATCTACCTAAACTTGTAAGTCCTGTATCTTTTGAAGCCTTACACCCGCCTCCAAATTTATTTTCATTATTCCATACAATATTTGTACTTCTTACACCCAAATTATATAAATATTCTATATCTTCTATATCTTCTAAATAGTCTAAGCCCTCTATTCCATAGACATAGTTTATTCCATCTGGTATAAGTTTATTTTCCTCAATTATTTTATGTACTGTAAATAACATTTCCTTCAAATTTAATTCTTCTTTTGTTATGCCTAATTCTTCCTCCATTTCTTTTTCACTCATAAAGAATAAATTGAATATTCCTCCTGTTATATTATTTTTGTTATATGCCTTACTGTAATACTGTTTTAGCTTTTGTATATTGTTTCTGTTTAAATATACTTCTGTAAGTAAATCATAATGATAATCAAACATTAAAATCCTCCTTTTAACGGGTCGTCGAGGGCGCCGACCCCTACACAAAAAATAAATTCTCACATTTTTATAGTAATTTTTCACAAAAGTCTTGTTTTTTTTTGCAATATATGTTAAACTTTAGTTTAGTCATGATTAGTTTAACTGTAGGAGGTGTAATATTATGGCAAAATGTGAAATTTGTGAGAAATCTATTAACTTTGGTAATAAATTAAGCATAACTCGTTCACATATAAGTAAAAGATCAACAAGAACTTGGAAACCAAACTTAAGAAGTGTAAAAGCTATAGTTAATGGTGAACCAAAAAAAATAACTGTATGTGCTAAATGTTTAAAAAACGGAAAAGTAAAAAGAGCTTAACAAAAAAATAGGTTTTAAACCTATTTTTTTTGTAATACATACCATATGTATTAGTCTTTTATCCTAAATATGAGTTTTACAAATCCTCTTAAAAACTTAGGAACTTTTTTTACTACTATTGTCATTTTTACCACTCTCCTTTGTTTTTATTTTTAACAAGTTAACCACATGAATCCCACTACAATTATTATTATTCCTAATAGAAAAAGCCAACCTGTAAAAGGAAGTAATATTACCATTAAAATCCCAATACCAAAACCAATTAAGCATACAGCAAGTGTCTTTTTTAAAATTCTCATTTAATATTCCCCTTTTCTAGTTGTGCATTTATATTATTATATTCATTGCATTAAATTATGTTACGGGCGTTTAAAAAATCCCCTAAAAATGGAGGTATATTATGAAAAAGAAAAATGAAGCAATAGAAATAATTGAAATTTTAAAAAATACATACCCAGATGCAAAGTGTAGTTTAGATTTTACAACTCCTTTTGAAATGTTAGTAAGTGTTATGCTTTCTGCTCAATGCACTGATGAGAGAGTTAACAAAACTACACCTACTATATTTTGCAAATACTCTACTCCACAAGATTTTGTAGATATAGATATTTCTGAATTAGAAAAACTAATTCACCCTTGTGGTTTTTATAAAACAAAAGCAAAGCACTTAAAAGAGTGTGCTAAAAAAATTGTTGCCGATTACAATGGTATTGTTCCAAATTCTATGGAAGAACTAGTAAAACTTCCTGGCATTGGAAGAAAATGTGCTAATGTTATTATGCTTAATGCTTTTAATAATCCTTGTGGAATTGCTGTAGATACTCATGCAAAAAGAATTTCAAATAGAATTGGATTATCTAATAATACTGACCCAAATAAAATTGAAGAAGATTTATTAAAACAAATACCAGAAAAATATTTAAAAGATGTAAATCATTTATTAGTATATCATGGAAGAAATTTATGTACAGCAAAAGCACCTAAATGTGATAGGTGCCCACTAAAAAAATATTGTAATTATTATGAATAAACGGGGCGTCGAGGACGCCGCCCCCTACAATCTATTTTCTTTTGATTTCTTTTCACTATTTCCATTTTTCTTTAATATTATTGGTAAAACTAATGCAACTACTAATAGTATTATAACTACTGCAGTTATATAAATATATGCTTTTGGTATCATAACAGAATTAGAAGTATCTTTTACCATTTGAGTATTTGAATTTATTCCCATACCATTGAATATATATGATGTGATAATTGATTTTATTTTTTCTTCATTTGTATTATTATCTATTTTATTTGATTTCAATATTTCATTAACTGTTTTCTCTATTGATTTGTCAAATAATTTTTTCTTTCTTTGTGTATATTTTACTTCCCCTCTAATAATTCCATTTTCTCCTGTTGGAATTTCAGTTGTTTCTGGTTCTGTTGTTCCATCTTCGTTTTTCTTTATATATATTGCATCAGATTGTGCTATATAATTTAAATCTCCAATCATTAAAAAATCTGACAATGTTAGTTTATCTGCTTCTATAAATGCATTTCTATAAACTCTACCATCTAAAATTATTTCAGATGCCATTGCTCTTAAGTCTCTTTGAACAATAGATTCATATCCAAAATTAAATTTATCAGCTACTAAATATGTATCATACATTCTAGAATTCACATTCATCTCTTTAGCTATAGCACAAAGAGCTCCATATATTTCTGTTTCAGCATCCATTGTCAAGTTTTCAGCAATTACAAATACATTTCCATTTACTAAAGTTTTATTTATTGTTACATTTCTTCCTATTATAAACATATTTCCATCTACTATTTCTGTGATTTCAAGGTCTTCACCTGCAATAAATTTATCTGCATTTACTATATCGTCTTCACTTAATTCTTCTCCAGCTCCCTCTGTTCCATTTCCTGCCTCTGTAGTAGTTTCAGATGTTGGAATAGCTGTTTCTCCTGTTACAGTTGGCTCTTCTGTAGCAAATACTGCTGATGATGTTAAAATTACTATTGCAAGTAATATTAGTACTAATTTTGACATTTTTTTCATAAAATTATCTCTCCTTTTTTAATTTATTTAATAATATAGTTTAAAGTTTAGTTTGTCAACATATACTTTATTCTTTATTTTCTTTGCTTTTAAAATATATACAATCATCTGTTGGAGTAATTGTTTTTACTGATATGTTTTCTAATGTGCATTTTCCATCTTTTTGATATAAACAACTAGAAGAGCAATTTATATTAGTCACAAAAACCACCTCTAGTTTATTTTTAATTGAATTTTATATTTTATACATTTAATTTACATTTTTAACTTTTTTATTGTTTCTTTATAATTTTCAGATTTTATTATTCCATTTCCTGAAACTGCAATATCTATTCCTGCATTCTTTACATCCTCTATTGTGTTTAAATTTATTCCTCCATCTGCTTCAATATATGTATCTAATTTTTCAGAATCAATGTATTCTCTTAATTTTTTTGCGTTTTCTAAAGTTTGTGGAATTAAACTTTGTCCACCTTTTCCTGGTTCTACTGTCATTACTAACACTAAATATATGTATGGCAAAAACTTGTATATTTTTTCTATTGATGTATTAGGCTTTATGCTTAATCCTACTTTTACATTGTTTTCTTTTATAAAATTTATTAACTCCATTACCTCTTCATCTGATGAACAGCTTTCATAGTGAAATGTTATTATATCTGGCTCAAATTTTATATATTCTTCTACAAACTGCTTTACATTTTTTACCATAAGATGTATGTCTAATGGCAAATTAGAAATTTGTTTTATTATATTGCAGTAATTTAGCATTCTTTCGTTTGTACTATTTTCAACAAACTTACCATCCATTACATCTATATGAAAATAATCTGTTTTTGCTTCTTCTAAATTATAAAAAGTTTTTGTTGAATTTTCCTCTTCTACTGATAATATTGATGTTGATATATACATATATTTCTCCTTCAAAATTAGGGCACAGCAGTGTCATAACCTAACAGGCATTCCCACAAACGGTGCCCCTACAATAATTATGATATATTTCTAGTTTCTCCTGCATTATAAGTAATAGATCTTGTTACAAGTACATTTCCCGCTTTAGATTTTATTTGAATACTAACAGGTTTAGAACCCGTAGAATCTATTGAAAAAGAACAATTTGTGCTATCTTCTGTCGCTTCTTTTGTTGCATATTCTTTTCCATCTAAATTTAATATAACATCTACAGAATTAGGTTTTATTAAATTTCCATCTTCATCATACTTAGCTGTATATCCTCCTAATAGAGTTGAAACATTAACATTTATACTTCCTGTTTTTATTTCATCAAATTCGTTTAATGTTATAGTTATTTCTGTGTCTTTATCTACAATGCTACCTGCAACTATATCTTGACCTATTATAGTATTATTTGGCTTACTTGAATCTGCTTTTTTATCTGTTCTTTTCCATTTTAATCCTGCTGCTGTTATTGCTTGTTTTGCTTCTTCTTCCGTTTTTCCAACCAAATTTGGAACCTCTTTTTGTTCTACTCCTATACTTACATATACTTTTACTGTAGATCCTGCTGAAACCTCAGTTTTTTCTGCTGGCTCAACTTTAATTACTTTTCCGCTTTCCATTTTATCACTGTTTTCTTCTACTATTTCTACTTTTAATTCAGCCTCTTCTATTGCTGATACAACATCTTCCTTTTTCTTTCCAACTAATAAATCTGGTACATTTACAGTCTTTTGTCCTTTACTTACCCAAATTTTTATAGTTTCTCCTGCCTTTGCAGTTTTATTTCTTCCATCATAAGTTAATCCAGCAACTGGTTCTTGTTTTATTACTTTTCCTTCTTCTATCTCTGCATCATAATCTTCTAAAATTTCTACACTTAAATTTTGGCTCTTTATATATGCTTCTATATCTGCAATAGATTTATTCTCCTCTTGTGACATTTTTACTGCATTTGGAATTACTATTTCTTTATCATTTCCTACTTTACTTCCACCTTTCATTGCTGATATTGTAATCATCATAACAATTACAAATAACAATATTGCTGAAAGTATCATTGCAGCAAGTCCAACAGCTTTATGTTCTTTAAAATATTGAGATATCTTGCTTCTCTTTTTAGTAGATGCTCCACTTGTAGGTGCTTCTTTCGAACGAGCATCCGAACGGCCAATGGTCGCCCCTACATCTTGTTCCTCAATTGCTTTATCATACATAAGTGGCATACGTTGTGTTGGAAACTCATGTTGTTCTCCATTTATATTTACAAAATCTCCATTTGGATTTTTTAATGCTGTATTTAAATCTCTTAGCATTTCTGTTGCTGTTGAATATCTATCATTAGCATTTTTTTGCATTGCTTTTAGTATTATTTTATTTACACTTATTGGTATATCTGGATTGATTTTTATTGGCTCTACTGGTAATTCATTCATATGTTTTAACGCTACAGATACAGGAGTATCTGCATCAAATGGAACTCTTCCAGTAACCATTTCATATAAAACAACACCTAATGAATATATATCTGATTTTGCATCTGTATAACCTCCTCTTGCATGCTCTGGAGAGAAGTAATGTACTGATCCAATTGTTGTTCCAAATGCTGTTATAGTTGAGTTTGACACTGCCTTAGCAATACCAAAGTCTGTTACTTTTGCAATTCCATCTTCTGTTATTATTATATTATGTGGTTTTATATCTCTATGAACTATATTGTTCTTATGAGCTGTTTCTAAAGCTGACGCAATTTGTATTGCTATGTTTACAGACCATTTCCAAGATAATGCACCATCTTCTCTTATAATCTCTTTTAGAGTTTTTCCTTGGACTAATTCCATTACAATATAATGTAAATTGTCTTCACATCCAACATCATAAACAGAAACAATATTTGGATGTGTTAAACTTGCAACCGCTTGTGCTTCTGTATTAAATCTCTTTATAAATTCACTATCTGTTGTATATTCATCTTTTAATACTTTTACTGCAACAAACCTATTTAATACATGGCATTTTGCCTTATATACAGTTGCCATTCCTCCAAACCCTATTTGTCTAATCATTTCATACCTATTTCCTAATAATCTTCCTTCTAGGTTCATTTTTTACATCTCTCCTTAAATATTTTCTATTATTACAGCTGTTATATTGTCATAGCCACCTCTTGTATTAGCTGCTTGAATCAAAAGCTTATTTGCATTTTCTAAATTATTTGTTACTATTTCATAAATTTCTTTATCACTTAAAAGATTAGTTAATCCATCTGAACACATTAAAATTATATCTTCATTTAAGAATCCTTTTACTAAAATATCTGGTTCAATTTTATCTTCGCAGCCTAATGCCTTAATTAACATATTTTTCTTTGGATGATGGTATGATTCTTCTCTTGTAATTTTTCCATCCCTAACTAATTTTTCTACATAGCTATGATCTATCGTTAATTTTCTTATAATGTTTTTCCTTATTCTATACACTCTGCTATCTCCAATATGTCCAATATATACCTTATTATTATATATTAAACAAACTTCTAAAGTAGTACCCATTTCACTTAAATTTATATCTTTTTTAGATTTTTCGTGAACCATTTTGTTTGCATATTCCATAGAATCTTTTATAAGTTTTTGTAATGTTTCTTTGTTTAATTCTATCTTTTTTATATGTTCATCTATATATTGTTTTGCAGAATCTATTGCTAATCGGCTCGCTATTTCTCCTCCATTGTAACCACCCATTCCATCAGCTAATATGTATAAATTATATTCTGAATCTTGATTAGATATATAGTAACAATCTTGATTTATTTCTCTAACCATGCCTTTATCGCTGGTTGCTAATATTCTCATTTACTCACCTCTTTACAAATTCTTTCTTCTTAGTTGTCCACAAGCGGCATCTATATCTGACCCCAGTTCTCTTCTAACTGTTGCAACTATTCCGTTATCATTCAAATAATCTCTAAATTTCAATATATTTTCGTTTGTGCTTTTAGTAAATTTACCATTTTCTATTTTATTTATAGGAATTAAATTTACATGGCACAACATGCCTTTTAATAATTTCACTAATTGTTTTGCATCTTCTAAATTGTCATTATTATCTTTGGCTAAAGCATACTCAAAAGATATTCTTTTATTTGTTTTTTCTATATAATACTTACACGCTTTCATTAGTTCTTCTATATTGTAAGCATTGTTTACTGGCATTAGTGCACTTCTTTTTGCATCTGTTGTTGCATGTAATGATATGGATAATGTGCATTGCATGTCCTTATCTGCTAATTCATATATTTTTGGAACTAATCCACTTGTTGAAATGCTTATATGCCTTGCTCCCATATTTATGCCTTTAGGATTATTTAATATCTGAATTGCTTTCATTACATTGTCATAATTATCTAATGGTTCTCCTATTCCCATAAATACTAAGTTTGAAACTTTAATATTCTCATCTCTTTGTACTGCCAACACTTGCTCTATAATTTCTCCAGGAGTTAAACTTCTTACAAATTCAATTCCAGTAGACGCACAAAACTTGCATCCCATTTTACATCCAATTTGACTCGAAACACATATAGAAAACCCATGTTTATATTCCATTAAAACAGTCTCTATTGCATTTCCATCTAATACATCAAATAAGTACTTTTTTGTGCCATCTATTGATTCTTGTTTCCTAATTATGTTGTATATGCACATTGTAAATTCTTTATCTAATTTTTCTCTTAATTCTAATGATATATTAGTCATTTCATTAAAAGAAGTAACATTTTCTTGATGTATCCATTTAAAAACTTGTTCTGCTCTATAAGGCTTTTCACCCAAGTTTATAAACTCTTCTTTTAGTTCATCTAAATTATAACTTTTAATATTTTTCTTCAAAAAAATTCACCTAAATATCTTATATCACATTACTATATTTTTTTCAACATTATTTTTTTCATCAAAATATTTATTGTAAATGTCTTTTGCCACAATAACAATTAGTATCAGATACATAAAACTCAAATATTGTATTGGAACAGGGTTCTGTCCAAATAGAAATCCTGTATATCCATACATAGAAATTAAAGATATTCCTATTGGAACATATATTTTGTCTTTATTATATATGCAATATAAAACGCTTAATATATCTCCCGCAAACAAGTATCTATCATGCATATGTGGTAACAAAAATGTTGCGATCATCACAACCAATAGTCCAAATTCAATTATTTGTTGCTTATTAAATTTTATTTTTTTATATAATACCATAAATGCCATAATTGCAAAAACGAAAAGTGTAACTATAACACCAACTTTTGATAAGTATTCATTTGGCGCCATAACATAATTATATTCATTTGTTGGGAATATTAAATTATATACTCCTGGGAAATTCATACTTAAATATGCATTATATTGTGAAGTTTGATTCATGTATATATCTATACAAGCTGAAATTGGCTTTCCACAGATAATTGCTGGTAGGCACATAACGAAATTTACTGCTGGTATTATTAAGAAATAATACCAAGGGAATTTTCTTTTAGATATATATATTAAAACAAACAATGGCAAAATAAACATAAATTGTAATTTAAAAGCAAAAGATATTCCGAAGAAAGATAAATGCTTTTAAATATTTTTCTTCTAGCAAAGCTACAATTGAAAGCAATATAAATGCTACGTAAATTGAATCTGCTTGCCCCCAACATGCTGAATTTAGTAATACTGTTGGTAGAAACAATATTATTCCATAAACAATTAAAGCAAAGAAATCTTTGTTTTTATTCTCTTTAAATACTATATATACTATTTTCATAGTTGCTAATGCACATATAAAATCGCATACTATTGAGACCATCTTTATTGATATTATAGGATGTACTGGCAAATAAGTAAGTAATGCTAGTATTGTTAAATATGGCAAATTGTAATTTCCTATATCTAGTTTTAATGCACTTAATCCTCCATTAGCCTTTAACTGGTTAAACCAAGGCTCTAAACAAGAATAAAAATCTCCTGATACAAATTCTATCATTGAAATTCTAGCATACATTGCAAACAATGTTATGATAACAAAAAATATAAGAAATTTTTTCTTTTCTATAAAATCCCAAATTTTTTCAGTCATATTTTCTTACTCCTAATAATAAATTTAATCAATGAAATTTTATCATAAGTATTTTTATAATACAATAAATTTCTACCATTTCTTGAATTTAGTTATTTAAATTATGTTTGCCACTGTCGGTCCAAAATAAATATATACTATTTTTTTCAATTTCTCCAAGGCGTTTCAGTCACGACCGTTCGAAGTGAAAGTGACACACTCTGCCATATTTAAAGACAAAACTTGTCCGGTCGAAACAGTAAAAAAATAATATATATTTATTCTGTACTGCTCTACTCTTTGCAAACAACCGTAGAGGCGATTTTAATCGCCCGCAAAAGGAGGAAAATGTATGAATAAATCTTATAGGGTTGCAATTGTTGGTGCAACTGGTGTTGTTGGAAGAACAGCAATAAAAATATTAGAAGAAAAAAATTTGCCCATTTCTGAATATGTATTTTTTGCATCTAAAAGGTCAGCTGGTAAAATTATTGAATTTAAAAACAAAGATTATGAAGTTAAAGAATTAAAGGAAGATTCTTTTGATTCTGGGTTTGATTTTGCAATATTTTCTGCAGGTGGAGAAACATCACAAAAATTTGCCCCTATTGCAGCATCTAAAAATTGTGTTGTAATAGATAATAGTAGCACATTTAGAATGAATGAAGATGTACCACTCGTTGTACCAGAAGTTAATCCAGAGGAAATTTCAAATCATCATGGAATTATTGCTAATCCAAATTGCTCAACAATTCAAGCAGTTGTTGCCCTAAAGCCATTAGATGATAAATACAATATAAAAAGAATTGTTTATTCTACATATCAAGCAGTTTCTGGTGCAGGTAAAATTGGAATTGATGATTTAGCAAATGGAATAAAAGGATTACCTCCTCAAAAGTTTCCTTACCCAATATATAATAATTGCCTTCCACATATAGATATATTCCTTGATAACTCTTATACAAAAGAAGAAGAAAAAATGATAAATGAAACAAGAAAGATTCTTAAAAAACCTGATTTAAAAATAACAGCCACAGCAGTTAGAGTTCCTGTATTTAATTCTCATAGTGAATCCATAAACGTGGAATTTGAAAAGGAATTTAACTTATATGATTTAAAAAAGGATTTATCAAACAGTCCTGGAATAATAGTTAAAGATGATATAGAAAATAATTTATACCCACTTGCAACTAATGCTACTGGAAATGATGATGTTTTTGTTGGTAGAATTCGTAGAGACTTCAGCGTAGATTCTGGTGTAAATTTATGGGTTGTTGCAGACAATATAAGAAAAGGTGCCGCAACAAACGCAATTCAAATAATGGAATATATGATGAAATAGAAAAAGTGGCTATTGCCACTTTTCTTACATTTGTTTTAATCCCGCAATTCTTTCATCTATTGATGCTATCATTTCATTAAATTTTGCTAATTTCTGTTTTTCTTCTTCTACTTTTTGTGCTGGTGCTTTTGAAACAAATCCTGGGTTTGATAGCATTTTATCTGTTTTTTCTTTTTCTAATAGTATTTTAGATTTTTCTTTTTCTAATCTTTCTACCTCTTCTTTTACATCTACTAAATCTTCAAATGGTATAAATACTTCCAAATTTGTAGTTACTATATTTATTGCATTTTGAGGTATATTATTTTTATTTTCTACAACCTCTATACTTTCAGCAAATCCTAGTTTTTTTATAAATGCCTCTGATTTTTCTAGAAAATCTTTATACTCATTTGTTACAAATATCAATTTAGATTTCTTAGATGGATGTACATTCATTTGTGTACGAGCATTTCTTATGCATACAATAACCTCTTTTATTTGTTCAATATCAAGTTCCGCATTTGCAAATTCTAAATCTTTGCTATAAGTAGGATATTCAGAAATCATTATACTTTCATCTTCATTATATAATTCATTATAAATTTTTTCTGTTACAAATGGCATAAATGGATGTAATAGTTTTAATGAATCTCCTAGAACTTTATTTAATACATATTGTGCTACTTTTCTAGTAGGATTTTCTTTATCATAAAGCCTTGGTTTTACAATTTCTATATACCAATCGCAGAATTCATCCCATATAAAGTTATATATTTTTTCTAAGGCTATTCCTAAATCGTAATTATCTATATTTGTTTTAACTTCTTTGCACAAAGTATTTAGCTTTGACAAAATCCATTTATCTTCATAAGTAAAATCTTTTGTCTTACTATTTATATCGTAATCCTCTAAATTCATTAAAACAAACTTAGCTGCATTCCATATTTTATTTGCAAAATTTCCTGCTGATTCTAGTTTTTCTGGCATATATCTTATGTCATTTCCAGGTGATGTTCCTAAAATCAATGAAAATCTTAATGCATCTGTTCCATATTTTTCTATAATTTCTAGTGGATCAATTCCATTTCCTAAACTCTTAGACATCTTTCTTCCTTGACTATCTCTTACTATTCCATGAATAAATACAGTATCAAAAGGAATATCTCCCATATGTTCAAGTCCAGAGAAAATCATTCTTGCCACCCAGAAGAATATTATGTCATACCCAGTTACTAGTACATTTGTAGGATAAAATGTTTTTAAATCTTCAGAATGTTTAGGCCAGCCTAGTGTTGAAAATGGCCATAAAGCTGAACTAAACCAAGTATCTAATGTATCTTCATCTTGGTGTAAATTAGAACTTCCGCATTTTGTACATTTTAGTGGATTATTCTCTGATACTATTATCTCTCCACAATCTTTACAATAGTATGCCGGAATTCTATGTCCCCACCACAATTGACGAGATATACACCAATCCTGAATATTTTCCATCCAGTTATAATAAATCTTATCAAATCTTTCTGGTACAAATTTTATTTTGCCGCTTCTAACAGCTTCTATTGCAGGTTTTGCTAAAGGCTTCATCTTTACAAACCATTGCTCTGATACCTTTGGCTCTACCGTATTATGGCATCTATAACATTTTCCAACATTATGTGTATAATCCTCTATTTTTACTAATGCACCTATTTCTTCTAGTTTTTTAGCAATTAGCTTCCTTGCCTCATACATATCTAATCCCTTATATTCAGGAACTAAATCTGTCATTTTCCATTCTTCATCAAATACTTCTATTATTTCCAAATTATGTCTTAATCCTGCTTGATAATCGTTTGGATCGTGTGCTGGTGTAATTTTTACACAACCTGTTCCAAATTCTTTTTCAACAAATTCATCTGCTATAATTGGAATTTCTTTATTCATTATTGGTAATATACACGTTTTTCCAATAATATCTTTGTATCTTTCATCTTCTGGATTTACTGCAACAGCTGTATCTCCTAGCATTGTTTCTGGTCTTGTTGTTGCAACTGTTATGAATTTATCTGTACCTGTTATTTTATAACGAATATGCCAAAGATGTGTTGGCTCTTCTTCATATTCAACCTCTGCATCTGAAATTGATGTATTGCAATAAGGACACCAGTTTATCATCCTTTTTCCTTTATATATTAAACCTTTTTCATATAGTTTAACAAATACATATTTTACTGCATTAGATAAACCCTCATCCATAGTAAATCTTTCGTGTTCCCAATCGCAAGATGCACCAAGTTTTTTAAGTTGCTCTGTAATTGTATTTCCATATTCTTTTTTCCATTCCCAAGCTTTTTCTAAGAAACCATCTCTTCCTAAATCGTCTTTTGTTATTCCATCTTTTTTTAGTTTTTCAACTATCTTTGCTTCTGTTGCAATAGCTGCGTGGTCTGTTCCAGGAACCCATAAAGTATTAAAACCATTCATTCTTTTATATCTAATTAGTATATCTTGTAAAGTATTATCAAGAGCATGACCCATATGCAATTTACCTGTTATATTAGGTGGTGGCATAACAATAGAATAAGATTCCTTTGTTTTATCTCCACTTGGTTTAAAGTATTTTTTATCCATCCAATTTTTATAAATTTCATCTTCAAAATCCTTTGGATTAAATTTGTCGTTTAATTTGTGATTACAATTTTCACACATAAAATAAAACCTCCTTATATTCGTATTTAAAATTTTATTTGTGAATAATTATTATTCACAAAATGCATTGTAATACAAAAACCTCTGCCCCTTAAAATAAGGGCAGAGGTAAATTTCCGCGGTACCACCTTAATTATTACAAATAACTTATAATATCTCTAAAAGCCTTTAACGTTGCTAAAACGAATACAGCTACTTATATATTTTCACTGTATCAACTCCAAAGCTACCTTCTGTTTATTCTAATCCCCAAAGAAGCTTTCAGCCGGTGACTTCTTTTCTCTAATGGCAGTAATAAACATACTCCTCTTCTTCATAGTTTTTTTATTATGTATAATATGTTATCATACATTTGGAAAATTTTCAACAGTAAAATAAAATAATTTTTAATCTTTATAATATGCAACATCTATATTTGTTATTGTGCTTGAGTTGTTTTCTATTTTTATGTATAAATCATTCCATCCATCTACGTTTAATTCTTTTGGTGTGCCTATTGTTATGTCTGTTACTTCTTGCCAGTCTGCTTTGTTATTTGATATGTATACTTTATAATCTGAACCCCAACCAGATAAATTTAATTTTAGTTTAGCAATATCTTTATTTGATATATCTATACTTTCAGTTGTTAGTGTTTTGGTATCTACATCATATGTGCTTTTTAATGCTAAGTTTTGGTCGTATTTGTATAATGTATATTTAGGTGCCTCACCAGAGCTTTCATACCAATATGAGCCAGTAGCTGCATTAACTGTATATGCATCCTCTCTATCTATAATATTATCAATAAATGTACCTCTTGAACCAGCATCTTTTTCTATATAACATATTTTATAATTATATTTAAACCTTCTGTAACTTGAATCTGTAGCACCATAATTTTGTATCATATATATATAACTTTTATTTTTTACATTTTTGGGATTTTCGCTTGTATAAGAATCATAAAATGTGCTAGATGGTAATGTATCTAAATACTTCCATCCATAAGAAGTATCAACAACTTCACTAAGAGTATATGAATTTGCTCCTGTAATAGTATATTTTTGATATGCTTTTCCATAGTTATAAAGATTGATTGTTGAATATGAATCAGGTATATTTAAACTATATTTATATGTTACATTATATCTTCCAAATATTGTCATTGGCTCATCTTCACTAGTTCTTCCTACTTGTGCTATTGCAGTTGTTAATCCATTATTATCTTTTATTGCTCTATTATATGTTTTTTCTGTGTCTTGTACTTTTATTTGGTTTAATAAAGTATTTTCTGTGCTTGATACTGTTTCTTGTGATTTTGTGTATGCTTTTGTATTATCCATATTATCTGTTCCATTTATGTATGCTACTTTAAATAAACTATTTATTGTTGGTGTTATGCTTAATTCTTTTTTGTTTCCTTTGTTGTCTATTACTGTATATTTATATGTTCCTATTCCTAAAGTATGTGTTCCTGTATCTGTGTATATTATTCCGTTTTCTTCTGTTAAAGTCATTGTATTTCCATATTCATCTAGTATTTTACTTATTCCATTTGTTGTGTATGTTACTCTTATTTCTAATCTTCTTTCAACTGTATTTTGTATTACATTTGCTTTTATTGGCTCGCATTGGTTTGTGTTTATTGTTTGTAATACAATGCGATTTAAGTTGGTTGGGTCGGTTAGGGCAGACACAGGGCCTGCCCCTGCAAAATTTGTATGGATATCGACATATTTTTGTAATGCATTGGCATCTGCTGATGTTATT
>CAOKHH010000012.1 GCA_948468225.1 uncultured Clostridia bacterium
ATAAAAGTGATCAAGTTGTAAAATATACTTTACCAGAAGATAATAATCAAATATTCGCATCAAAATATAAATTATATTTGCCAACAGAAGAAGAATTTAAGAAAGAATTAAATTTAGAAAATTATGTTAAAAAAGATGATGAAGGTGAAAAAAGTGAATATTAATAGATGCAAAAGTACAATGAAAAATGAAAAAATAAAAAAGGTAAATATTATAGATGTTTTTGAAAAAGCAAATACTTTATTTTTGGAAGAACAGAAAGAACTAATACTTTCAAATTTTAACAAATGATTCATTCGATAATATATGGTCATATGATGGAAAAGAATTTCCAAAACATGTGTGCAGATACAAACTAGGTGTATATTATGAAGTTAATATAAAAGCAAGAATAGTGCATATTGAATATTATGAAAAAGGGAAAAAAACTAAAGAATATAATGTTAGTTTTTAATAAGATAAGAATAAAAAATAGGGGTAAAAGATAGTGAACCAAATCATTAAACTACATATAAGAGTTTATATAAACTTCTTGAACAATACAAAGAGTTAATTAAAAGGTATTGTAAGTAATATAAATTATATGTTTTGTAAATACTGTCAAAATACTATAAAAAATTGTTTATTTGTGATATAAATTTGACATAAAGAATTAAAGTGAGTTAAATTTGTCAGAAGCAATCTGAAAAATTGAGGAGTAATATTATGGAATATATAGATATAGTTGATGTAAATAATAATCCAATAGGAAAAGTAAAAGAAAAACATCAAGCACATGAAGATGGCGATTTCCATAGAACGGTACATATATGGATTATAAATAATAAGAATGAATTATTATTGCAAAAAAGAAGTGCAACAAAAAAAACACATCCTAACTGTTGGGATATATCAGGAGCAGGACATATAAGAGCAGGAGAAAGTGTAATAGATGGAGCGATAAGAGAATTAAAAGAAGAATTGGGAGTTAAAGTACAAGAAAATAAATTACAATATATTGCAACAATAAAAAGTACAAAGAATCCTAAAAATATGGAATTTCAATATGTATATTTGTTAAAATGTAATAAGCAAATAGAAGAATATATTTTTGAAGATGGAGAGGTATCAGAAGTAAAGTATATTTATTATAAAGAACTAGAAAAAATGGTTGAAGATAAAGCAGAAGGCTTATTATTACATGATGAGGAATTTAAAAAGTTATTTGAATATATGAAGTTTAATTTAAAAAATAGAGGTAAATATGGAAAGAGATAATGCAATAAGTGAAATAGAAGAAAAGGATTTAAAACAATTACAACAAATATTGAAGAGTGTTTTTAATAACGATATAACTTATGAAAAAATAAAGGATTTATATAAAATATCATCAAATAATAAAGAGATTTATGTATTAGGATATTATATAAAAGATAAGTTAGTAGGAACAGTAACACTAAATATTCTAACATTGCTATCAGGAAAAGAAGCAACGATATGGAATTTAGCAATAGCAGAAGAATATAGAAGATTAGGTATAGCAACAAAACTAATGAATAGAGCTGAAGAACTAGTCAAGCAGGAAGATGTAAAGAGAATATGGTTATTTAGTGGCTCTCATAGAAAATGTGCACACGAACTATATAAAAAACTAGGATATGATGAGAATAGAGATAAAGCATTTGTAAAACAAATTTAGTAGATAGGGAGAAAAAATATTGAAAATAGGAATAGATATAGATGATACAATGACAGATACTTTTGATTATTTAATTCCATATATAGCAGAATTTTTTAATGTAGATATAAACTATTTGAAAGATAATAATATTTCATATTGCAATTTACCAGAAGATATGGAAAAAAGAGAACTAGAATTTGCAAAAAAATATTATGATAAAGTTATTCTAAATACACCTTTTAAAGATGGAGTTGCAGAATATATTGAGAAAATTAAAAAATTGGGACATGAAATAATAGTTATTACAGCAAGAGATAAAACACTATATACAGATGAATATAAAACAACTATTGAAGAATTAAACAACAATAAAATTAACTATGATAAATTGATTTGTAATCTTGATAAAGCAAAGGTTTGTAAAAATGAAAAAATAGATTTATTTATAGATGATTCTATTGTAAATTGTAATAAAGTTAAAGAGTTAGGAATTGAAACTATATTATTTAATAGTAAAGGTAATGCAAGGGAAGTAGCCAATTTAAACAGGGTCGATAATTGGAAAGATATATATAAGAAAGTAAAGAAATTATCTACTAAGTAATTAGCTAAAATAATGTATAATTGGAGGGAAATTAAAATGAATAAATTAATTACATTAACTGGAGATAGTGGTTGTGGAAAAACTCATTTAATGAGATTGCTAATGAAATTTTATGTGGATAATGTTTCAATAATTAAAAAATATTCTGATAGAGGTTTAAGGCCTGGGGAAGAAAATGCAATAGAAATCAAACCTGGGTGTGCAACAGCAGATGTTAAATCTATGAATTATGTATACACAGGAAAGAATAATAAGGTATATGGCTTTCAAAAAGAAGATATAGATATTGCATTTCAAGAAGGAAAATCTCCAATTGTAATAGTAGATGATGAGGATTTATTAGTTAGGTTATGTAGAGAATATGAAAGCAGAATCTGCCCTATTTATATGCAAAGAGATGTAACAGATTTAGATTTTATAGAAGAATTAAGAAAAGGTCGGAAGAACTGAAGAACAGATTAGAGAACGAATGGAATCAAGACACAAAAACAAAGATTTATGGAGAAGAAGAGCAAATTTATTTGGATATAGATATATAATAAATGCTCCATTTATGAATAATGAGCAACTTCTTGAATGGTTTCAGTTGATAGCAGATGAAAATAATATTGATATTGATAGAATAAAGACAGGAAGTGAAGTAAAAGGATTTGTTAATTACTTTAGAATGCTTTGGAAAGGAAAACCTGCAATTTTAAATTCAGATAGAGGAAGTGAACCACTAATAGATGAACCTAACGAAAGGGGAAGATGATATAATGCAAACAATTATTTTAGCAAGTAATAGTGAAAACAAAATAATAGAAATTTCGCAAAAATTAAAACCATTTAATATAAATGTTATTTCTCAAGCTGAAGCTGGATATAATATTGAAGTAGATGAAACTGGTACAACATTTAGAGAAAATGCAATACTAAAGGCTGAGGCGATTTATGAAAAAACAAAAATGTCAGTTATATCAGATGATAGCGGACTTGAAATCGATGCATTAGGTGGGAAACCTGGTGTATATAGTAAAAGGTTTGCAGGAGAAAATGCAACGGATAATGATAGAATAGAGAAAATTTTAGATTTAATGAAAAATGTTGAAGATAGTAAAAGAACGGCAAGATTTATATGTGCAATATGTTATATAGATAAATTCGGTGAGAAGCATATTTTCGAGGAAGCGTGTGTTGGAAAAATTACAACAAAACCTTATGGTGATGATGTTTTTGGGTATGACCCAATATTTTTATATGACACAAGAACTTTTGCACAGATGACAAGAGAAGAGAAAAATGAAGTTAGTCATAGAGGAAAAGCAATAAATAGCTTAGTAAAATTTTTAAAGGAGGATTAAATGGAAAAATTATTATTGATAGATGGAAACAGTATAATAAACAGAGCATTTTATGGCATAATGAATTCAAAAATGCTTATGACAGAAGATCGGAACATATACAAATGCAGTATATGGATTTTTGGCTATAATGTTTAAAACACTAGAAGATGTTAATCCAGATTATGTAGCTATAGCATTTGATTTAAAAGCTCCTACTCATAGACATAAATTATATGATCAATATAAAGCCACAAGAAAGGGAATGCCAGATGAATTGGCGGTTCAAATGCCAATATTAAAAGATGTTTTAAGAGCAATGAACATAAAAATTGTAGAATTAGAAGGTTATGAAGCGGATGATATATTAGGAACATTAGCAAAATGGGGAGAAAAAGAAGGTCTTAATGTAACTGCACTTACAGGAGATAGAGATTATTTTCAATTAGCAAGTAAGAATATAACAATCAAAATACCAAGAACTAAAATGGGAAAAACAGAAACAGAAGATTTTGATGAAGATAAAATAAAAGAAACTTATGGAATTGAACCTACAAAACTTATAGAAGTTAAAGGACTAATGGGAGATAAATCTGATAATATTCCAGGAGTTCCAGGAATAGGTGAAAAAACTGCAATTGATTTAGTTAAAAAGTACGAAAGTATAGAAAATTTATATACTAAATTAGAAAGTAATGCTGATGATTTAAAAGGAAAATTAAGAGAAAATTTGATAAATAATAAAGATTTAGCAATGCTTTCTAAAACTTTAGGAACTATAGATATAGAATCTCCAGTAGATAAAAACTTAGAAAGCATTAAACTTCAAGAATGGGACAACTCTAAGGTATTAGAAATCTTTAAAAGATTAAAGTTTAATAGATTTATTGAAAGATTTAACTTAACATCACAAAACAGTACTAGTGAAAATAAAATGAATAAGATTGAGTATGAAGAAGTTAAAAATTCTAGTGAAATAATAGATATAATAAAAAAAGATAAAAAAATGTTCTATTATTTCGAAAGAAAAAGTAATGTTGATGAAAAATTGATTATAAAAGAAGAGATATGTAAGATATATGTGTATGTAGCAAGTAAACAAAAGTCATTTTGTTTTGATAATATAAATGATTTAAAGGATTGCTTTGAAAGTAATGATATTTTAAAAATAGGTTATAAACAAAAAATAGACTATATATTATTAAAACAAAGCGGAATAAATCCTGTAAATATGATGTTTGACATAGAAATTGCAGCATATTTACTTAATTCTAATAAATCCAAATATACATTAGATTATTTAGCACTAGAATATGTTAGTTTTGATATAAATGAGTATATAAGTACTTTTAATATAGAAACAGACAATACTCAAAAACAAATAAATTTGTTCGATTCAGAACAAAATAATACAGATTCTAATTTAGAGCTAAACTCTGTGTATGCGTATTTAGTAAAAGAAATAGCAGATAAATTATATGAAAAGTTAAAAGAATTAGATATGTTGAATTTATTTGAAACAATAGAAATGCCAGTATCTGAAGTTTTAGCAGATATGCAATATAATGGAATGTATGTGAATAAAGAAGAACTTTTAGAATATGGTAAAGAGTTACAAGCAAAAAAAGATGAATTAACAAATGAAATTTATACTCTATGTGGACAAGAGTTTAATATAAACTCACCTAAGCAATTAGGAGAAGTTTTGTTCGAAAAGTTAGGACTAACTAGTGCAAAGAAGAATAAAAATGGTTATTCAACAGATGTGGATGTTTTAGAAAAGATTAGAAATGAACACCCAGTTATTGAAAAAATACTAGATTATAGACAAATTTCAAAACTTATTACAACATATGTTGAGGGGTTAATGCCATATATAAATGAATGTACAGGGAAAATATATTCATATTTTCATCAAACTGTGACAGCAACTGGAAGAGTAAGTAGTTCAGACCCTAATTTACAAAATATACCTACAAGAATTGAATTGGGTAAAAGATTAAGAAAAGTATTTAAACCCGAAAAAGACAATATTTTTATAGATGCAGATTATTCACAAATAGAGTTAAGAGTATTAGCACATATTAGCGAAGATAAAAATATGATAACTGCTTTTAATAATGATGAAGACATTCATGCTCAAGCCGCTTCAAAAATTTTTAATGTAAAATTAGATGAAGTTACAAAAGAACAAAGAGGTAAGGCGAAAGCAGTTAATTTTGGTATAGTTTATGGAATAAGTGATTTTGGACTAGGAGAACAAATAGGAGTAGGAAGAAAACAGGCAAAACAATATATAGAAGAGTACTTGAATGAGTATAAAGGTATAAAAAAGTTTATGACAGATGTTGTAGAAACAACAAAGGAAAAAGGCTATGTAGAAACTATATATAAAAGAAGAAGATATGTTCCAGAAGTAAGTTCAAATAATTATGTTGTTAGACAATTTGGAACAAGAGTTGCAATGAATACACCAATTCAAGGAAGTGCAGCGGATATAATGAAATTAGCAATGATAGATGTTTATAAAAAATTAAAAGAAAATAATTTGAAATCAAAAATAGTTTTACAGGTTCATGATGAGCTAATATTAGAATGTCCAATTGAAGAAAAAGAAATTGCTAAAAAACTATTGAAAAATTGTATGGAAAATGTTATAAAATTAAAAGTACCACTCATAGCTGAGTTATCAGAAGGATGTAATTGGTATGAATTAAAATAAAATCGTAAAACCAAAGACAAGGAGAAAAACATTGGAAAAGATAATAAAAGATACAGAAGTGCCTAACATTACTACTTTAAAATCTTTGAAAAAAGTAATAATTCCAATAACAATATTAGCAATAATTTTAATACTGTTATTTAGTGTAATAAGAGTACAAGATATTGTTATTAAAAAAATATATCCTCAAAAATACAATGCATATGTAGAAAAATATGCTTTAGAATATGGGGTAGATAGCATGCTTGTATATGCAATAATAAAGGCGGAAAGTAATTTCAAGCCACATATAAAGTCTAATAGTAATGCTATGGGACTTATGCAATTATTAGAAGATACAGCTAAGGAAACTGCAACTAAAATTGGAATAGAATATACAGATGGATGTTTGTATGAGCCAGAAACTAATATAAGATTAGGAATAAAATATTTTTCAGACTTGCTAAAAGAGTACAACAATAATTATATGTTAGCCTTAACAGCATATAATGCAGGCACAGGAAATTTAAAAAAATGGATAGAACAAGGAATCATTAAAACAGATGGAAGCAACATAGAAGATATACCATATAAAGAAACAAATAATTATGTAAGAAAAATTGTAAGAGATTACAATATATATAAAGATTTATACAACTAAATGTAGGAGCGGGACATGTGTCCGCCCAAATAAAGGAGGCAAAAAATATGTCAGTATTAGTAACAGGTGGAGCAGGTTTTATAGGAAGCCATACAGCAGTTGAATTATTAGAATCTGGAAGAGAGATTATTATAATAGATAATTTCTCAAATAGTAAACCGAGTGCATTAGAAGCTATTAAAAAGATAACTGGAAAAGATTTTAAGTTTTATGAAGCTGATTATACAGACAGAAAAGTAGTAGAGAAAATTTTTGAAGAAAATAAAATTGATTCTGTAATAAATTTTGCAGGTTTTAAAGCGGTTGGAGAATCAGTAGAAAAACCAATAGAATACTATACAAATAATATATATGGAGCCTTAATTTTACTAGATACAATGAGAAAATATGGAGTAAAAAAATTTATATTTAGCTCATCTGCAACAGTATATGGAGATCCAGAAATTGTACCTATTACAGAAGATTGCAAAACGGGTGGAACTACTAATCCTTATGGTTCAAGTAAATTATTTATAGAACAAATTTTAATGGACTTATACAAATCAGATAATTCTTGGGACATTTCTATATTAAGATATTTTAATCCAGTAGGAGCACATAAAAGTGGGTTAATAGGAGAAGAGCCACAGGGAAGACCTAATAATTTAATGCCTTTTATTGCAAGAGTTGCAGAAGGTACATTAAAAGAATTATCTGTATTTGGTAATGATTACAATACAAAAGATGGAACAGGAGTTAGAGATTATATACATGTTGTTGATTTAGCAAAGGGACATATAAAAGCATTAGAAAAATTAGAAAAAGAAAATTCTGGATTATTCATTTATAATTTGGGAACTGGTACAGGTTATAGCGTTTTAGATATGGTAAAGGCATTTGAAAAGGCAACAGGAAAAGAAGTACCGTATAAAATTGCTCCTAGAAGAGCAGGAGATATAGCAAGTTGCTATTCAGATCCAACAAAAGCAAGAAATGAGCTTCGGATGGACTGCTGAAAAGGGAATAGATGAAATGTGTAAAGATTCTTGGAATTTCATAGAAACAAAAAATAAACAGGGATAACCCTGTTTATTTTTGTTTTGTCATTTATTATTTTATATAGTCTTCTGGCTTTGGTAATGTTACAATTTTTTGTGTATAATCCAAATTTGCTTGTGAATCTTGAAGATACTCTAAGGTATATATATTTGTTGCTAAAACATCTAAGTTTAACATTCTAGTTAAACTTCTGTTGTTAGAAGTATTATAGAAATCTTTAACAGATGTAATTACTGGTAGTCTTGAATTAGATTTTGATAATTCAGATAATAGCTCTCTACCTTTATCATCTAAACCTAATACACGAACATAAGGTTTTACTTTTTTAGAATCTTGCATGTCTTCTTTTGTAATACCAAGTAAAGCATATAATAAAATTCTTTGAACTCTTGATTGAGTATATGTTTTTGATTTTACCATTGAAATTACTTTTTCATAAGAGTTACAAGAATTTATAGCATACATTAAAGAGTTGGCTAAACCAAATGTAACATCTGGTAAATTGCTTATTTGATTTAATGTCATTTTACGTAAAGCATATAAAATTTCTCTTTCGAATGCTGCAATATCTAATACAGATTTTCCGCTGTTTATTTGTCTTGCAAGAATATCATAAGTAAATTTTGGTACTAATTTTGTTATATTTTTATTTTCACAAAGTAATTCGCGAATATGAGTACTGCTAGCATAGTTCTCAATTATTTCTTCACTATCGTGATCAACAGCATTTCTTTTTACAGTAAGTGGCAAAATATTACTTTTTAACTTTTTTATGGCTTTTAAATATTCAATACCCAATATATTATTAGGGCTTGAAAGTGTACTAGCATATTTTCTAATATCATTAACATACATAAGTAAGGCATTTTCTCTAGCCTTAGGATAAGAAATTCCAGTTTGTAGTTCGTGATTTAATAAAGATTTATATTCTTGAGGTTCTTTACTTAATATTTCTGCAAATTTATTTAATGTATTTATATCTCCACATTCACTTCCAAATGATAAAACGGTATCCAACTTAAAAGAATCTAATATTTTAACACAGCCTTCAGCAAAGTTTTCAGCACTAGAGGTACTATATATGGTAGGTAATTCAATTACTAAATTTGCTCCAGCATGAAGAGCCATTTCTGCTTTTGACCATTTGTCAATGATAGATACATTTCCTCTTTGAACAAAGTTACCAGAAATAATACATACTGTATAATCAGGATTTACTAATTCTTTTGATTGTTCAATATGATATAAATGACCATTATGAAATGGATTATATTCAGCTATAATTCCTAAAACTTTTCCCATTATAAACCTCCGCTTGAGAATTTTACAAAAAATGTTGTTTATCATACAAGTAATTGATATAATATCACAAAAAGCAAAAAAATACAAGAATAAGGAGGAAGTTTTTTGGATAAAGTTGTAATTTACACAGATGGAGCTTGTTCAGGAAATCCAGGTCCCGGAGGTTGGGGAACAATATTGATGTATAATGATATAAAAAAAGAAATTAGTGGGAGAAATGACAATACAACGAATAATATTATGGAAATGACTGCTGTAATAGAGGGACTAAAAATGTTAAAACGTGAATGCGAAGTAGATATATATAGTGATAGCGCTTATGTTGTGAACGCTTTTAATCAAGGGTGGATTTATAATTGGCAAAAGAATAATTGGAAAACAGCTGGAAAAGATCCAGTAAAAAATAAAGAATTATGGGAAGAATTATATACTCTAACTAAAAAGCATAAAGTGACCTTTTTAAAAGTAAAAGGTCATGCGGATAATCCTTATAATAATAGATGTGATGAACTAGCTAGAAATGCGATAGTTGGTAAATAATTACAATAATATTACACTATTATTAAGTTTGTATTACAATTGTTGAAAATTATATAATAATGAAATATAATGTTCTAAAATTGTAGAAATAGTTAAATAGCAAGAAATACTGCATATAAACACAAGAAAAAATAGGAGGTAGAAAGTATATGGAAACTTTCGCAGATTACATTTTAGAAGAGCCAGATTATATCAAAAAAATGGAAATTGTATATTACTTAAATAAAAAAGTAGATATTTTTTATGATAAATCTGTAATATTAAAAACGCAATTAGCAAAAATGTTTATGGATACAATGAAAGTTAAGGTTGATGAAAACCTAGTACTTACTGCTTGCTTATTATGTGCATGTAAGAAAAAAGATAATCCACAAACAAGAGAAGAAGTTGAACAATATGCAAGGGAAAGTGCTGAGTTCTTAAAAACATTAGGATTTTCAGATAAGTTTTGCAAAATTTGTTTACAGCAAAACAGATATAGTGGAAGTAGCCCAAGAGAAAAAGAAAGCGATATATTAGAATTAGTTGATAACTTTGGCGGAATGCTTATGCATAGACCTGAAAGAAGAGGCTTTCCAGTTGATGAAGCATTAGTATTGCTAAAAGAAAGAAATTTAAAAGGTAAAAATAATATATATTTAGATCAATTTGTTAATTTTGTTGAACAAATGAAGGAGGTAAAAATAAGTGGTTAGACAATTTACGCCAATAGAATATTTAGGTAAAATAAATGAGGCAGATGGAATACGAGAAGCTGTAGATGTAGTTGAGAAATTAAATGAGATATTAAATAGAAAGCAAATAGAAACTGATACAACGATAGGAGCCCAACAAAAAAAGGATGATATATTAGGTGAAAAACAAGCAGAAATTGATAAACTAGTAATAGAGCAACAAGAATTAGTTAGTTCAATACAAGCAAGAATGAAAGGTAGGGCAACTGAGGATACTAGAATTAAAGCAGATGCATTAGGAACTGAAGTAAAAAGAAGAATTGCAGAGGCAAAAGAACAAGGAAAAGAAATAAATAATATAGTAATTGATGACAATGGAATTAAAGCAGGAAATAGCAGAGATGATGGAGAAGAAAGATAACCTTAGAAAGGATGTAACAAATGTACGAAATATTTGCAGATTTGCATGTACACATAGGAAGAAGTGAAAATAATAAACCGATAAAAATAACTGCGGCAAGGTCTTTAAATTTTGCAAATATTGCAAAAGAATGTGTAAATAGAAAAGGAATAAATGTTGTAGGAATTATAGATTGTGCATCTCCATATGTAATAGAAGATATAGAGAAGTTTTTATCTAATGGAGATGCTTATGAAATTAAAGATGGTGGAATTGTATATAAAGATAAAGTTTGTATAATTCTAGGTAGTGAAATAGAAACATCTGAAATAAATGAGCACGGAAAAACTGGTAGTGCTCATAATTTATGCTATTTTCCTACTTTAAAAGATATAAAAGCCTTTTCAAATGAAATGAGCTATCATATAAGCAATATTACTCTTAGCTCACAAAGAGCCAATATATCTGCTTATGAACTTATAGATATTGTAGAAAAATACAATGGAATATTAGTTCCAGCACATGCTTTTACACCACATAAAAGTTTTTATGGAAATTGTACAGATAGATTAGAAAAAATATTTAAAGAAAAATATTGCAGGATTCCTGCAATAGAATTAGGTTTAAGTTCTGATACTTTTTTAGCAGATACAATATCTGAGTTAGAAAACAAAACTTTTTTAACTAATTCAGATGCACACTCTTTACCTAAAATTGCAAGAGAATATAATAAAATGTTACTAGAAGATATTAGTTTTAAAGAAATTGTTAAGGCTTTAAAAAATGAAGATGGAAGAAAGATTGTAGCAAATTATGGATTAGACCCTAAACTTGGGAAATATCATAGAACATATTGTGAAGTGTGCGAAAAAAATATAGAGGGAATTGCACCTGTAACAAAATGTGATACTTGTGATAGTAGAAACATTACGATGGGTGTGTTTGATAGAATTGAGCAAATAAAAGATAAACCAAAAACAATGAGTCCAAAAAATAGACCACCATATTACTATCAAATACCTCTTACATTCATACCAGGACTTGGAAGTAAAACAATAGATAAATTGTTAAACAATTTCGAAACAGAAATGAATATATTACATAAATTATCATTTGATGATATAGAAGCAGTTGTTGGAGAGAAAATTGCTAGAAATATAACTAACGCAAGAGATGGAAAGGTTAATATTGAAGCTGGTGGCGGAGGAATATATGGCCATATTTCCAATAAAAATTAAAACAATAAAGATAACGAGATACATTGCAATGTATCTCGTTTTATGATAGAATTTGGAAAAAAGTGAAGGAGAAAACAAATGAGAGCGTTAATAACTGGTGCATCTTCTGGTATTGGAAAAGACATAGCAAGAATATTAGCAGATAAAGGATATGAATTAGTTTTAGTAGCAAGGGATGAAGAAAAACTAAAAGAATTGAAAGAAGAATTAACAAATACAGAAGTGAAAATTGTATCAATGGATTTATCTATATTAGAAAATTGCCAAAAACTATATGAGGAGAACAAAAACATAGATTTATTAGTAAATAATGCTGGGTTTGGAGACTGTGGATATTTTTCACAAACAAGTCTAGAAAAAGAATTAAAAATGATAGATACAAACATAGTAGCATATCATATTTTAATGAAGTTGTATCTAATAGAAATGAAAAAAATGAATAAAGGACACATATTAAATGTAGCTTCAATAGCTGGATTTATGCCAGGACCTCTAATGTCAACTTATTATGCTACAAAAGCGTATATAGTAAGAATATCTGAGGGAATAAGAGAAGAATTAAAAAAGGAAAAGTCTAATGTAAAAATTAGTATTTTATGTCCTGGACCAGTAAGCACTAATTTTAATAAGGTTGCAAATGTTAAATTTTCTATTAGAGAAGCGAATAGCTATAAAGTTGCAAAATATGCAATAGAACATTTGAATAAGTTTTATATAGTACCAGGAATTGATGTGAAATTTGCAAAATTTGGAGCACGTTTACTACCTTCATCTTTAATTTCAAAGATAACATATATGGTGCAAAAAAGAAAATTATAGAGAGGAACAATGTATGAAAGAAATTGTTTTTGTAACACACAATAAAGGAAAAGCGAAATCAGCAGAGAGGTATTTTAATAATTTAAAATTTAGTACATATAACTTTGAATTAAATGAGCCAAGAAGTGATGATATAAAAGAAATAGCAACAGCAAAAGTAAAACAGGCATACGAAATAGTAAAGAAGCCTTGTATTGCACTAGATACTGGATTTTTTATAGAAGAACTAAATGGATTTCCTAGAGCTTTTGTTAATTTTGCATTAGATACTATTGGAATTGAAGGTTTTTTGAATTTAATGAAGGGAAAAGAAAATAGAAAATGTAGATTTGAAGAATGCTTGGCATATCATGATGGAAAGGAAATACATTATTTTTATGGAAAACATCCAGGAAATTTAGCAACAGAAATCTTAGGAATAGACAGAGAAGAAAAATGGTCAGATTTGTGGTATATATTTAAACCAGAACATTTCGAAAAAACACTTGCACAAATGGATTCAAAAGAACGCGAAGAAAGAAGAATAATTGATGGGTCAGTTGAAGCATTAAAAGTTTTTGCAGATTGGTATAAAAGTAGGGAGGATTAGTATGGAAAAGATTATTTTTTTAGGGACAGGTAATGGAGGAACTTTAGAGTTATATAATACTTGTTTTGTAATGCAAAATAAAAATGGCAATTTTTTAGTAGATACAGGTGGAAGCATTGAAATAATAAAAAGATTAAAAAATATAAATATAGGCATAAAAGATATTAAACATATTTTTATTTCTCATAGCCATACTGACCATATATTAGGACTTATTTGGATGTTTAAGAAAATAGGGAGATTTTCAATAAATGGACAAATAAAAACGAAAATAAATATTTACTGTAATAATGTGGTTTATGAATCAATAGTAGGAGTTTCTAAATATGTATTACAAGAAAAACTTTTAAATGGTGTTTTAGACATAGTAAATTTTCATATTCTAAAAGATAATGAACAAGTAGAAATAAATGGAATAAACTATACATTTTTTGATATAAAAGCCAAAGGTACAAAACAATTTGGGTTTGAGTGTAATGTAAACGGAAAAAGAGTGGTATTTTTAGGAGACGAGACAATAAATCCTGAGTTGCATGATAGAGTAAAAAGTGCAGACTATGTTATGCACGAAGCATTTTGCTTAGACTCAGAAGAAAGCATTTTTGGTGCTTATGAGAAAAATCATTCAACAGTAAAAACTGCTAGTGAAGTTATGAATAAACTAGAAGTAAAGAATTTAATTTTATATCACACGGAAGAAACACATGGAAATGAAAGAAAAACATTATATGAACAAGAGGGAAAAGAAAATTTTAGTGGAAGAATATATGTTCCAAATGATTTTGATGAAATAATATTATAGGAGAGTTTATATATGTTAAAAGATAAGAAAGTAATAATATTTGATTTAGATGGAACACTACTAGATTCTATTGGAATATGGAATGCGATAGATGAAGAACTAATAAAAACAATTGGAAATGGAACAATTGACGATATAGACATAGGAATTCAAAGAGATACAAAATTAAAAGAATATAGTAAATGCGAAGATTCTTATTTAGAATACTGTGGCTTTTTAAAAGAAAAGTATAATTCAACGTTAAGTAAAGAAGAAATAAAAAAATTAAGATATGAAATTGCACGAAGCTATTTAAAAGAAAAAGTTGATTATAAACCAAATGCTGAAGAGGTGTTAAAATATTTAAAGAAAAAAGGTTTTACATTAGTTGTTGCAACTACAACAAATGATCATACAATTGAATACTATAAAAAGGATAATAAAAATATAATAAACAAAGCAAATTTAGAAGATATGTTTTCTATTATATATTCAAAAGGAGCTGTACAAGAATTAAAGCCAAATCCAGAAATACATTATAAGATATTAAATGAGTTAAAGGTAAAGGCAGAAGAATGTTTGATTGTAGAAGATTCTTTGATAGGAGTGGAAGCGGCAAACAATGCTAATATTGAAGTTGCAGTAATTTATGATAAATATTCAGATAGCAATAGAAATGAAATAAATAAATTATCACAATATCAGTTTAAAGATTTTGGAGAAATGCTAGATTATATGAAAAAGGAATTGGAATAAACAGCATAGAGAATAGGAGAAACGTGAATATGATAAAAGAATATTTTAAACAATATAAAAAGTTTGAAATAATATGGATGTTAACAAGTATTGTTTCAGTAATAATATCTGGAATTGTTTTTAAAAGTGAAATTGCAACAATGGCTAGCTCTAGTGTTGCTATTATAACTGCTATGCTACAAGCCAAAGGAAAAATAGAAAGCCAATTTTTTGGTATAGTAGTTTGTTTATTATACTCGTACATATCTTATAAAAATAAATATTATGGAGAAGTTATATTCTATCTACTTATAATGTTTCCAATGTCTATAGTAGGGATAATTTCATGGATAACACATAAAAGTAAGAAAACAGATACAGTAGAAGTTAACAAAATAAATCTGAAAGAATGGGTATTACTGGTCTTTATAAGTATAGTTGCTTTTATAGGATTATACAATTTGTTAAAATATTTGAATACGAGTGAATTACTAGTATCAACTTTTTCAATGATAGCAAGTTTATTAGCAATATATTTGTTAGTAAGAAGAAGTAGATATTCCTTTATATTTTATTTATTAAATGATATTATATCAATTATATTATGGGGACTACCAGTAATTGCAGGAAATTTCTTACTGATTCCTATGATAATTGATCCACTTGCTTTACTAATTAGTGATACTTATGGCTTAGTTAATTGGAATAAGATGGAAAAAGAACAAATAAATTAGTGAGGTGATAGTATGAATATATATATAAATGGTAGTAATCAAGAAAAGAACTGTTATAATATTTTAAAAGATATTATGAAAAAAGATGATAAGTTAATCTCATTAGCAAACAAAAGTATTAATTATTGTTTGGGATGTAATGCTTGTAGAAATGATTTAAGTGAATACTGTATTATAGAAGATGATATGCAAGAAATATATAAGGAAATATTAAAAACAGATAAAATAATAATAGCTAGTCCAATTTACATGAATCATATAACTGGCTTACTAAAAAATGTAATAGACAGATTTAATCCGTTTTCTTGGCATAGTGATTTATTAAAAGGAAAAAAAATATACTTAATAACAGTGGGACAAATGAGTGAAGAAGAAAACGAAGATATTGCTAGGAATATAAAAGAGTATTTTGAAAGCATAGGAGAATTCATGGGATTTGAAACAGTGTTTTTGAAAAATTTTACTAGTGGAGATATAGAAACTATAGATAATGTTGTAGAAATGTATGATAACTATGAAGAGATTATTAAGAATTTAAAAGAGAAAATAGCATCTTAATAAGATTAGTTTGCTAGATTGAACAACGAAATAGGCAGTTGATTATTTTTGGCTGCCTATTTTTATATATTCTTTACTTTTTATTTAAAAAATGATATAAAAATAATGAAGTTATTATTAATTTAATGTAAAAATGGAGTAAAATTATGAAAATAGAATATGAAATAAGAATTTTAGAAATTGATAAAGAAGATACAATAAAAAGATTAGAAGAATTAGGAGCTATAAAAAAGGGAGAATTTCAGCAAAAAAGATATGTTTATGATTTAAAACCAGCAGAAAAGGGAAAATGGATTAGACTTAGAACTAATGGATTAATAACTACTCTTACTTATAAAGATATAGTTAGTAATGCGATAGATGGAACTCAAGAAATAGAATTCAGAGTAGAAGATTTTGATAAAACAAATGAATTTCTAAACAAAATAGGCTTTGAGAGCAGAAGTTATCAAGAAAATGAAAGAATACAATATATTTTAAACGATGTAGAAATTGATATAGACTCATGGCCTATGATTCCAACTTATATAGAGATAGAAGGAAAATCTCAAAGTGAAATTATGAATATAAAAAAATTGCTAAATACTAATGAAGATAAAATAACAACATTGAATTGTGATAGTATTTATAAGGAGGTTTATGGAATTGACATATCAAATATTAAAGAATTAAAATTTAATATGAAATAGGAGAATAAAAATGAAAGTTTTATTTGCAACAACTAACCCAGCAAAGGTTGGAAAATACAAAAAAGCATTAGAAGAAAAAGGAATAGAACTAATTACAATAAATGATTTAGATTTTAAATTAAATGTAGAAGAAAATGGAAAAGATGCAATTGAAAATGCATATATAAAAGCAAAAGCATATTATGATGCTACTAAAATACCAACTATAGGGATGGATAATAATTTATTTATAGAAGAATTGCCAGAAGAAAAACAACCAGGAACTCATGTAAGAAGAGTAAATGAAAAACAATTAAGTGATGATGAAATGATAGAGTATTATACAAGCCTAGTAAAAGAATATGGAGGAAAACTAACAGCAAAATGGGTATATGGGATGGTAATATGTAATGATAATGGAGCCCAAAACTATACATGGACTAAAGACCATTTCTACTTTGTAGATAAAGCTTGTGAAAAAAGAACACAAGGATATCCACTAGATTCTATTAGCATTATACCAGAGTTTAATAGATATTTAGCAGAATTGACAGAAGAAGATAAAAAGCAATATAAGAAGAAAGATAATATAGACAATGTAGTTGAATTTATAGTAAATGCTGTAAATAAAGGTTAGAAAGAGATGATTAAATGGAAACACAATTAGAATTATGGAATAATTTAAACGAAAACAATACATTACAAGAAGTACAAAAATACATAAAGGATGTAATAGATATTAGAGGATTTTCTAATCAAGAAATAGAGCAAACAATGTTGTTGCTTTTAGAAGAGGTTGGAGAGCTAGCAAAATCTATAAGAAAAAATGCTACTAATATGAATATAGATAATAAAAAGATTAGTAATTATGATACAATAGAAAGCGAAATTGCAGATGTTTTTATTGTGTTAAATAGTGTATGCAACAAATTAAATATTGATTTATTTAAAGCGTTAAAAGATAAAGAAGAGGAAAATATAAAAAGAGTTTGGAATACAATAGATAAAAGCACAAAAGTAAAAAATAGAGTATTGATAACAGGTGCAGTGTTGAGTTCTGATAATTCTTCAGTTGATACATACGAAAGTATTATTTCATTAGTAGATACATCTAAATATGAGGTATCTAGCCCATTAGATACAATGAAATTTGAAGGAAATGACATAGAGAGATATGAAAGAGCAATGAATTTACTAAAAGATACTAAAATGATTATTGCAGAAATGAGTAGTATATCTACAGGGCAAGGTATGGAATTGCAAGAAGCAGTTAATCTTGGAATACCCATATTGGTTATAGCAAAAAAGGATAGCAAAATATCTGGATTAGTAAAAGGTTGTAAAAATGTTAAAGATATTGTTTATTATACAGAAATAAATGATATTAAAGATAGAATATTAAAATTTATAGAACAAGAAAAATAATAAATTAGGAGATATTAAAATGAACACAAGTAGAAAACATATAATTATAGCAGGAGTGCCAAGAGCAGGAAAAACAACATTATGTTCATATCTTGCAAATTCGCTTAAATACCAACATTTAGCTATGGATGCTATAGTTATAGGAATTGAGCAAGCTTTCCCAGAAACAGGAGTAGTACATACTGATAGATGGGACTTTTTAGAAACAAGTAAGAGATGGATTAACTTTATAAATAAGATTTCTTCAACAAGTAATTATGATAAATTACCATACAGACTTGCATTTGATATATATCATATAACACCAAAAGAATATAGTGAAAATATAGATAAAGATTGTTGTGATATATACTTTTTAGGATATCCAAACATTTCTTTAGAAGAAAAGTTTAAACAAATACGAGAGTTTGATACAGAATATGATTGGACAAGTAAAAGGGATGATGAAATTGTAAAAGCCCATATAAAAGATTACATAGAAATAAGCAAATGGCTAAAAGAAGAGTGTGAAAAATATAATCTACCTTTTATTGATGTTAGTGAAAATAGACAAAATACATTAAAAGAATTAGCAGATAAAATATGTTCTATTTAAACTATGAAAATTAGTTTTTTTATGATATAAATTAAGGGAGGTGAAATCTATGGAATTAGTAAAGTTTGAACAGGCACAAGAATTTAATAATAGTGATAAATGTAAAGTGTTAGAATATCCTACAAGTGATAAAGATATAAATTTTTCTACAGGAGTAATAAATGGGAGATACCCAGATAAAGGATATTGTGTAAATGAAGAATGTAAAGAACTAATTTATGTTATAGATGGAAATGAAAGTTTAAATAAAAAAGATGAATGTATCAATTTTAATAAAGGTGACGTGATTTTAATAGATAAGGGAGAAATGTATTATTGGGATGCACACTGCATAATAGCTATGCCTTGTACACCTGCATGGTATCCAGAACAACATAAATTGATAGAAGAATAAAAGGAGGGATTTATAATGGAAAATTATTTTATAATACACGGATCTTTTAGTAGTCCGTTTTCAAATTGGTTTGGATGGCTACACGATTTTTTAGAAAAAGATGGAAAACAAGTATACACACCAGATTTTCCTACTGGAGTAGGATATCAAAATTATGAGAATTGGAGCAATTTGTTTAAGGTTTATTTGAAATTAGGTTTAATAAATGAAAATACAACAATAATTGCTCATAGTATTGCACCAGTATTTGTATCAAAATTTTTAACAGAGAACAAAGTAAAGATTAAAAAGTTAATATTTGTATGTGGATTTAATAATTATTTAGGAATAGACAAAGACTATGATGCGGTTAATGAAAGTATGTATTTTGACAATTTACAAGATGTAAAACAATATGCAAATGAAATAATTTGTTTCTATTCAGATAATGATCCTTATGTAAAATACGAAGCAGAAAAGGAATTTGTAGATGCAGTTGCAACTAAGCAAATTTTAATTCCAAATGCAGGACATATAAATGCTGAGTTTGGATATGATACTTTTGAAGATATTGTAAATTATTTATAATAAGTGATATAAATATTATGAAAGGAATGATGTTAAATGGAAAAAGCAAAGGTTTATTTTACAAAAAATATAACTCCAGAAAATATGATTAAAATGTATGAAGCGGTTAGTAAGAAACTAGAAGGAAAAATTGCTGTAAAGGTACATTCAGGAGAAGAAGGAAATCAAAATTATCTTCGCCCAGAATTTATGAAACCAATAGTAGAATATGTTAATGGAACAATAGTAGAGTGTAATACTGCTTATGAGGGACAAAGAGATACTACAGAAAAACATATAAAATTATTAAAAAATCATGGTTGGAGTGAACATTTTAATGTAGATTTAATGGATGCTGAAGGACCAGATTTAAAAATAGAAATTCCTAATGGAAAAGTAATTAAGAAAAACTTTTTAGGAAAGAATATAAAAAATTACGATTCAATGCTAGTGTTATCACACTTTAAAGGTCATCCAATGGGAGGATATGGTGGAGCCTTAAAACAATTATCTATTGGATGTGCATCTGGATTTGGTAAAGCATATATTCACGGTGCTGGAAATCCAGAAGAAATCTGGACATCTGACCATGATAAATTTCTAGAATCAATGGCAGATGCAGCTTCATCAGTAGTTGAATATTTTAAAGGAAATATAGTATATATAAATGTTATGTGCAATATGTCTGTTGATTGTGATTGTTGCGAAAATGCAGAAGACCCTTGTATGAAAGATATAGGAATATTAGCATCTTTAGATCCAGTTGCAATAGATGAAGCTTGTATAGATTTAGTAAAAAATTCAGAAGATGAGGGAAAAGAACACTTTATGGAAAGAGTTAATTCAAGAAATGGTACACATACAATAGATGTAGCATCAGAACTAGGAATTGGAACAAAAGAATATGAATTGATAAATTTAGATTAAAAAATATTTTATTGCAAACACTGTAGGGGCACCGTTTGTGGGAATACCCCATAGGTTACGACACCACTGTGCCCTTTTTATTTTAAGGAGGTTTTTATAATGGAAAAAGTAGAAAGTAAGAATAAAAAAATAACAGATATATTATCAAACAGAAAGGCTAAATATATAGTTGGAACAGCTTTATTAAGCGTAATAGGAGTTGCTCTACCTAGAGTATTTCACGTAATTGCAGGAAGCACTGCAGGAGCAACATTTTTACCAATGCATATTGCAGTTTTAATAGCAGCATTAACATTTGGAATTACAAGCAGTACAATAGTTGCAGGAAGCTCTATAGTTTGCAGTTATTTATTAACAGGTATGCCAACATTAGCGAGATTACCATATATGCTAATAGAACTTGTAATTTATGCTGTTTTATTAGGAATATTTAATAAGAAATTCAATAGCTACATTTCTTTAATTACAACAATTATTTTAGGAAGAGTTTTATATGCAGGAGTATTATTTGCAGCAATTAATGTAATAGGATTACAAACTTATGGAATATCTGTAATAGAATCAATTAAAGTAGGAATACCAGGGATAATAATACAATTAGCATGTGTTCCTATAATTGCAAAAATTATGAACGAAAGGTTAAACTTAAAAAATGACTAATTTAGAAATTGTAAAGGAAAGATTATATAAAACAAATGCAAGTTTAGTGGTATTATATAAAAACGGAGAGTGCAAAGAATATTACCATAAGCGAGTTGAAGATATTGTTGCTATATTAAAGGAAAATCAAGATGCATTAAATGGGGCGATAATAGCAGATAAGGTAATAGGAAAAGTTGCAGGAAGTCTTTTAACTGTGGCTAAGGTAGAAGCAATATATGCAGATACAATAAGCGAATTTGCAATACCAGTTTTAGAAGAAAATAATATAAAATGCGAATATAAACAAAAAGTAGACTTTATTCAAAACAATGATAAAACTGGAATGTGCCCTATGGAGAATAGATTTAAGGATGAAGTGGATTTAATGAATATATATGACTATTTTGTTAAATAGGAGATAGAGATTATGCCAAATTGGAAAGTTCATTTAGAGGTAGCAAAAAGGTTAAATAAATATTTTAATTATGATAAAGAAGATTTAAATTTATTTTTACTTGGAAGCATACTTCCAGATATAAATAATTGCTATATTGTAACAGATATAGAAAAACAAGTAAATCACGAAATTACTCATTTTGGAACATATAAGGAGTTAAATTATACGAGTTTTTATAACAAATATAAAAAAGAAGTAGATAATAAAAATCCATTATTTAACGGTTTTATGGCTCATTTATACACAGATAATATGTGGAATAGAAATTTCTATAATAAGATTCAAAACCTAGAGGGATTACCAGAGAATCGTGATGAAATAAGAAAAATGAAGCAAAGCGATTTTAAAGTTTATAATAACAAATTTATAGAAGATACATTTAAAATAAATGATATAGATAAAGCTTTAGAAGAAATAAAAAAGATAAGTGAAGTATCAATAATAGAAAAAGACATATTAAAAGTAATAAACTTTTTAGATAATCAAGAAATCTATGAAGGACAGTTTTATTTTCATTCTATGGAAGAATTAGATAAACTTATGGATGATACAATAACAGAATATGTTAATTTTTATGGAGATGATAAAATTTGACAAGAGAAGAAGTAATAGAATATTGTTTAGAATTACCAAATACATATGAAGACTATCCATGGGCAGATGATGACTTTTCTGTTACAATAAAACATACAAATAATAACAAATGGTTTGCACTTATAATGAAGGTGAAAGGTAAAATATATCTTAATGTAAAAACAAATCCAGATTATTCAGATATATTAAGAAACACTTACGATTACATAATCCCAGGGTATCATATGAACAAAGAGCATTGGAATACAGTTATTATAGATAAAAATGTTGATGTGGGTATTGTAAAGGAACTTATTGAACAGAGTTATGAGTTAACAAAAAAGTAAAAAATGTATTGATTACTTTTTTATGTTATAGTATAATTTGTACATAATAACAAAAGAAAGGAAGGATAGAATTATGAAAAAATCAACAAAAATAGCAATTATAGCAATAGCTATAGTATTAGTAGTTGCAATAATTGTTGCAGTAGTAATAGGGCTAAATTCAAGCAAAGACAATAAAGAAACAACAGAACCTAGTAAATTAGGTGAAATTAGTAGTGCAGAAGATTTAGAAAAACTAATTGATAAAATATACGAAGGAAACGAAAATCTACCAGCATTACAAACACAAGTAATAGAAGTGGCAGATGATATAACTGTTCATATGCTTACAGGACTTGAAAATGGACAAGATTTAGAATATCTTGTTGCATCAGAACCTTTAATAAATGCTCAAGCATATTCACTTGTAATTGCAAAGGTAAAAAGTGGAGTAAATGCTAATAAAATTGCTGAAGAAATGAGTGAAAAAATAGATCAAAGAAAATGGATTTGCGTTTCAGCTGAAAAAGTATATTCAACTAGTAGCGGGGATGTAGTATTTCTTGTAATGTCAGATGAAGAAACAGCAAAACCAGTATATGACAAGTTTAAAGAAGTAGCAGGAAGTATTGGAAAAGAGTATGTAAAAGAAGAACCAGAGATAGAACTACCACCAGACATGCTTTAATAAAAACATAAAATCGCCGTACCTTTTTACGGCGATTTATTGATATATATAATTTGATTTATAGTAAAATATCTATTAAGGAGAATTTTTATGGTATTTTCAAGTATCACATTTCTATTTTATTTTTTACCTATAGTACTCGTTCTTTACTATATTGTGCCTAAAAAGTGCAAAAACATAGTATTATTAGTTGCATCTCTTTTGTTCTATTTTTATGGAGAGCCGAAATATGTATATACAATGATTTTTTCAATAATTTCTACATATATATTTGGGATCTTACTAAATAAATATAAAAAATATAATAAATTGTTCTTAGTGTTGTCCATAGCTATAAATATAGGAATACTAATTTATTTTAAATATACTAATTTTATAATACAAAATATAAACTTATGGTTAACTAATAAAATAGATTTTATATATGTTGTTTTACCAATAGGAATATCTTTTTATACCTTTCAACTAATGAGTTATACTATTGATCTTTATAAAGGACAAGCCAAAGTTCAAAAAAATATATTGAAACTTGCGATGTATATTTCGCTTTTCCCACAGTTGATTGCGGGTCCAATCGTAAGGTATACAACAATAGAAGATCAATTAGAAAATAGAGAGCATTCCATTTCAAAATTTGCATTAGGAGTTAGAAAATTTATAATAGGACTTGGTAAAAAAGTACTAATTGCAAATGTTTTGGGAGAGTTATGCAATAAATTTTTGTTAAGTAGTGATACTAGCGTTTTATTTTATTGGTTATATGGAATAGCAAATATGCTCCAAATTTATTTCGATTTTTCAGGTTATTCAGACATGGCAATAGGATTAGGAAAAATGTTTGGATTTGAATTTTTAGAAAACTTTAATTATCCATATATTGCAACAAGTATAAGAGACTTCTGGAAAAGATGGCATATTTCATTAAGCTCATGGTTTAGAGATTATATATATATTCCTCTTGGTGGAAGCAGAGTAACAAAACTAAAATGGATTAGGAATATTTTAATAGTTTGGTGTTTAACAGGGTTATGGCATGGAGCTCAATGGAATTTTATAATTTGGGGATTATACTTTGGAATTTTACTAATAATAGAAAAAGTGTTTTTAGAGAAATTTTTAAACAAATTACCACAATTTATATCAAGAATATATACTTTAATAATTGTTATGATTAGCTTTATTATATTTAGCGGAGAAAGCACTAAACAGATTATGCAAAATATAAGTGGACTTATTGGAATAAATGCTAACTTCTTTGTAACTCCAGAAAGCATGTATTATTTTAAAAGTTACTTAGTAATTATTATATTAGGAATAATAGGTGCTACGCCACTTATGAAAAAAATATGCAATAATGAAAAATTACATAAAGCTATAAATATTTTAGAACCAATATGTTTATTAGCAATATTGGTAGTTTCTATGAGTTTTATAATAGATGGGTCGTTTAACCCATTCTTATACTTTAGGTTTTAAAAATAATCAGCATATTGCGTCGTTATTTTCAACGAGAAAATCCTCGATGTACACACGTACACCTCCGGTATTTCTCATTGAAAATGCTTAAGCCATATACTAATTCTTTTTAAAACCTATGAAAACCATGAAATTCGAAAGGGAGGTGTGTATAATGCAAGATAAAACAAAAAATCTAATAATTACAATAGGGTTTGCTATAATTTTAATTTCTGTATTTGTTATAAACTTAATATCAAAAGATAAGGCAATATCTGTAACAGAAAGAAGAAGGTTGGCACAGTTGCCAAAAATAAATATAGAAAGCATAAATAATGGAAATGCTGCAAAAAGTTTAGATAAATATGTTACAGATCAGTTTATGTTAAGAGATAACTTTAGAAATATAAAATCTTTTGTTAGTGTAAATATTTTGAGGCAAAAAGATAATAATAATTTGTTTGAAAAAGATGGAGCTATTTATAAAATGGAATATCCATTAAGTAAGGAGAATCTACAAAGGTCAATAAACAAAATAAACAATGTTTATAGTAAATACTTAGAGGGAATGAACGTGTATTATGCAATTATTCCAGAAAAAAATTATTATTTAGAAAATGATGACCATTTAAAAATAGATTATAAAGAAGTAGAAAAAATTGCAAAAGATAACTTACAACAAATGAAATATATTAGTATATCAGAAGGCTTATCTTTAAAAGATTATTATAAAACAGATTTACATTGGAAACAGGAAAATTTAAGAGAAGTTGTAAGTTTAATAGAAAAAGGAATGAACTTAGCAGATACTTATAAAACTAATTATACTATAAACGAAGCAGGAGATTTTTACGGGGTATATTATGGACAACTAGGAGTGAATGTATCACCAGATAAGCTATATACGTTGTCTAACGAAATATTAGATAATTGTACAGTATACAATTACGAAACACAAACAACAGGATCAATTTATAGTACACCCAAAACAGCAGACAAATACGATACATATTTAAATGGGGCAACACCACTAATAATTATACAAAATCCAAATGCTAAAACTAGTAAAGAATTATTGTTATTTAGAGATTCATTTGGAAGCAGTATAGCACCATTATTAGTAGAAAATTATAGTAAAATAACATTAATAGATTTAAGATACATGTCAAGCCAAATATTAGATAAATACGTTGATTTTAATAATCAAGATGTGTTATTTTTATATAGTACAGTGGTATTGAATCAAAATATATTAAAATAGGAGTTTTTAAAGCGGAGGTGCATATGAGAGAAGTAGCAATTTGTATTCAAAATGAGAATAAAAGTGTAAGTATTGTAGAAACAATAAATGCTATAAAAAATGCTAACTTTAAAAATGTATTTGTTCAATGGTATGATGAGAATTGGCAATATTCCCAAGAGGAGCAAGTAAAATTATGTAAAGAATTGGGGCTTAATATTATATTTGCACATTTAGGATATCAAAATATAAATTCCATATGGGAAGAAGGATTAGAGGGAGATAATCTAGTAGAAACATATAAAAAAAATATTAAAAATTGTAAGGAAAACAATATTCCTATGGTTGTGATGCATTTAACAAGCAAGAAAAAAGCTCCTATGTATAGTGAAATAGGCTTAAATAGAATTAGAAAAATTGTAGAATATGCAAAGAAACTGAATATGAAAGTGGCTTTTGAAAACACAAAGATTAAAGGATATTTGGAGTATGTATTAGAAAATATAAAAGACGATAATGTAGGAATTTGCTTTGATTCAGGACACTATCATGTTCATTTTAATGATGAATTTAATTTTGAATTCTTTAAAGATAGAATATTTGCAATACACTTACACGATAATGATAAATCAGATGATTTGCATTTAATGCCATTTGAAGGAACTATAAACTGGAAAGAAGTAATTTTGAAACTAAAAGAGTGCAACTATACTGGACCAATTACATTAGAACTATGTTATAGATATGACTATTTAAAAATGGATTTAAAAGAATTTTATATAAAAGGATATGAAGTAGGTCAAAATTTAGCAGAGATATTTGAAAATTAAAGTTTTTATATAGAAGCAATAGATGAAATAATTGGAGGAACTAATGAATAATTACAAAGTATTATTTAGCTTTAGAGTACTAAAAAGCATATTATCAGATTTTGTGGATAGTTTTTTGGTATTATACTTTTTAGAAGTTTCAGATAGTAATATTTTGCCACTAGGAATTTATAAATTGGTGTCAGTAATTGCTATTTACAGTATAATATTTTTTACAAGAAATTTAGCTAAATCAAAACATAGAGTTAATTTAATGAGAATAGGGATTGTATTAGATTTTGTATATTTTTTAACTATTATTTTGTTAAAAGATAAAATAATTGATTACATATATTTAGTTCGGATTATTATATGGATTAGAAGAAGGATTCTATTATTCAGTTTACAATATGCTTGAATCAGATGGAGTTAAGAATTGCCAAAGAGCAAAATTCCAAGGCTCATATACTGCTACAAAAGCTATTTTATCTATTGTATTTCCATTAATATTTGGAAGTTTAATATATACTACAGGATTTTTAAAGAGTTTAATAATTGTACTGATAATTATATTATTAAGAATAGTATTATCATTTATGTTTAAAGATGAAAATGTTCCAAAAGGCAAAAAAGCAGATTTGAAGAAGTATTTTGAATTAACAAAAAAGGATAAAAGATTTAAGCAACTATACAAAGTTGAGTTTTTTAATGGTATGCTGTATTCGGAAGGTGCTTTTTCATACATAGTTACTATTTATATAATAAAGGTATTTTCGAATAGTTTTAGCTTAGGCGTGTTTACATCGATATTTAGTGCAATTACTTGTATTATTGGTATTTTATTTGCAAGGTTTATAAAGAAAAAACAGTATGCGCCTACTATAAAAATTTCTATGACCTTAACAGTTATATTTTTATTTGTAATGATTTTTAGATGTAATACTGTTACAATAATTTTATTTAATTTATTTCAAACTATATCAAAGAATATAGCAAGTTTAATAAATGGAAATAGTCAATCAAATCTATGTAATATTGAAAAAATAAGAGAAGAATATAAGGTTGAATATTGGCTAGTATCTGAAACTTGTCTTGTTGTTGCAAGAATAATAAGTAGTTGCATGTTTATTTTTATGGCATATACTAATTCAAATATAATAATTATTACATTTGCAGTATTCTTGGTTTTATTTGCAGGTAATTCAATAAAACTACAGAAAACTATAGAAAAAGAAAGAATATAGTTTAAATACTAAATATTATAATATAGGAGAAAATAAATGTTAAAAGAGTTTGCCAAAAGGATTAACCTAGATACAGAATTAAATAATATTTCAAGACAAATCTGTAACGAATATAATCTAGGACAATATATTTCAGATACAATTATTGAAGTGGGTTATGAAGATTTTAATTATATTCTAGAAACGAGTATTCGGAAAGTATTGTGTAAAAGTATTTAATAAAGAAAGAACAGATGAAAATTGCAAAAGCTATATAGATAGAATTAAGTTAGCTTCAACTCTTGATATAAATACACCTAAAATATACAATACAAATAATAAAGATTATTTGTGTAATATTGAATTCGAAAATACAAAATATAGATTATGTGTAACTGAGTATATTCAAGGAAAAAGTTTTTACGACCTAGAAAGAAAGCCAAGTCAGGACGAAATAAAAGAAATTGTAAGACAGATGGCAAATATTCATAAAAGTACACAAAACCTAAATTACATATATGATAATTGGACAATTACAAATTTTAAACAAGAATTTGAATATAAGGCAAAATATTTAGATAATAAATACTTGACTAAATTTGAAGAACTAAAAATGAAATATGAAAAAATAAATATTGAAAAACTACCACATACTTTTATACACGGAGATATTATAACTAGTAACATAATAAAAGATAAAAATAATAAATTGTGGTTAATAGACTTTGGAGCATCAAACTATTTACCTAGAATAATAGATTTAGTTGTAACTGCCTGTGACCTATGTTTGGAATTAGAAAATAAAGAAAAAACAATTTCAAATATAAAAATGCTAATAGAGAAATATGAAAAATATAGTAAATTAACAGATTACGAAAAACAAGTATTTCCATTATTTTTTGATATAGTTAATGCAACTCGGAATGTTGCAAATATCATATTTAGTGAGCACTGGTGAAGCGACAAAAGAAGATAAAATAGATTATGAAGAATATGAAAAGGGATTACAACTAAGTAATAGTAAGATATGGGAAAATATTTTTTAAATTTAGCAAAATATATACTAAAAATAGGAGTTATAAATGGAGGAAAATATTAGTAGAAAAAAAGGATTAAGGGTTCCAAACGAAATTCCAAATGTGAAAAATAATAAGGAATCCTATGATGATAAATTAGTAGTTGCAAGAGCTGTAGCAGAAGCACAAAAAAATAATTATAATGAGGAAATAGTAGAAGATCATCCAAATATTGATAACAATACAAAAATACCATTTGATTCGAGTGACCTTATAGTAATAACTAAAACAAAAAAATTAACAGCTTATGTAATAACAATAACAGAGAAGTCACCAAAAAGATTTAGAGCTGTTTTTGTTAATAGAATGCAAAACTATTGCCTAGACTGTATAGAAAACCTATTAGAAGCAAATTCAATTAAAATGGATAGTGTGAAGAATAAAGAAAGAAGACGAGAATGTCAACGTGTTGCATTTTTAAAGCTAAAATTATTAGGATATGTATCCTTCCTAGCATTAGAAAATGAATGCATATTAAAAAAACAGTATCAGCAAATATCATTACAGATTTCAGATTGTATCAATTTATTAGTTGCTTGGAGAAAGAGTGATGCTGATAGAAAAAATTAAGGATGTTATGCGGAAACGCTTTCATTAAGGTAAGATTATTCTGCTGGTGAGCCCGTGATAGCTTTTAGTCTTCCTGTGTGGCTTCGCTCTGCCTATAATAGATACAATGTAAACTATGTAAATGGCGACGGCGACTATTATAACAAATAGACTAGTAATAGAAATGTCGGTCTGTGCCCGATTTGCCTTTAAAATAAGGAATAAATATCCTTTAAAAAAGCCAGAAGTAATTATTTCAAGTGGGATAATTGAGTGCTTAAGGCAAAGGAATCTTACTCTTTTTTGATTTCTTTTTAAAGAGTCAAAAGAAAATAACTACCCTAACAACCAACGCTAAAGCTTTGGAAGTTTACCTAAGATGTAGGAGGGTAGTTTACTATTAAAAAATGGAGGGAATATGCTAGAAGAAGCGTTTAGTTTTGAAAATTTATTAGATGCCCATAAAAAGTGTAGATGTTCTAAACAACATAAAAGAGAAACAATAAATTTTGAAATTAACTTAGGTCAAAATCTAGTAAATATGTCAAATCAAATAATAAATAAAAAATATAATATAGAAAGTTATAAACAGTTTAAAATATATGAGCCCAAAGAAAGGCTAATAGAAGCACTTCCATATAAAGACAGAGTTTTTGTAATGGATGTATGTAATAATATTATTGAGCCAAAACTTGAAAAAAGATTAATTTATGATAATGTTGCTTGTAGAAAAGGAAAAGGAACAAATTTTGGAATAAAAAGATTAGAAAAGTTCTTACGCAACTATTATAGAAAATATGGAAATGAAGGATATTTTTTAAAATGTGATATAAAAAAGTATTTTCAGAATATAAATCATACAATATTATTTAACAAACTAAAAAAAGAAGATTTTAACGAAGATGAATTATGGATTTTAAAACTTGTAATTGATAGCAAAAATAAAGAAACTGGAGTAGGTTTACCACTTGGAAATCAGACAAGTCAATGGTTTGGACTTTATTATCTTGATGAAGTAGATAGGCTAATAAAAGAAAAATTAAGGATTAAATATTATGTTAGATATATGGATGATATGATTTTAATACATAATGATAAAACTTATTTAAAATACTGCAAGGAGCAAATAGAAAAATGTGCTAATAACAATTTAAAACTTGAACTTAATAATAAAACTCAAATAAATAGTTTAAAGCAAGGAATAGATTTTTTAGGATTTAGGCATATTTTAACTGTTAATGGAAAGGTGCTAAGACTTTTAAGAAGCCAAGCAAAAATAAAACTAAAGAAACAAATGAAATTATTATCAAAGTTAAAGCAGAATAATTTAGTAGATGATGATTATATTAGCAAAAGATTAAATGCTTTTGAAGCACATATAAAGCGCTCTAACGCTAAAAGTTTATATAGGAAATTAAAAATTACAAATAAATTGTAAAAAAGTATTTATTTTTATTTTTTTATGGTATAAAATGGAAGAAAATCTATTTGAAGGAGTAAATATGAAAGGTATAGATTTAAGAAGTCAAATTATTCCTAGTAAAATACATAATACGGATGATGACCAAGAAAAAGGAAGTAAGGCGTTTGATACTGAAGATTTAATTTATTTAGATAGTTATGAAGAACAATTTAACGGAAAACTTAGTTATGCAGATAGACGTGTTTCAGCTACTGATTATGCAAAAATGAATTATGCTTTTACGTACGATGGATATTCTACACCTACTGGCAAAAAGACAAGTCCTGTGTGGCTTCGCTCTGCCTGTAATAGATACTATGTAAACGCTGTCCATGGCGACGGCGACTATTATGACAGGTAGACTAGTGATAGAGATGTCGGTCTGTGCCCGTCTTTGCATTATAATCTTCCATCGAACATCTCCGCACGAAGTGCGTTAGGATTTTTAAATGGAGGAAAAAAACAGACTGATAATGAAGACTTTGAATTTGATGTAAGAGAAGTAAAAAATGAATATGGTAAAGTTATTTATCATACTTTACATATTGGAGAATATTTAGGCACCAAAGTAAATGAAGATTTATCTAATACTTTGGAGTTATTATATAATAGAGGAAATTTAAATCAAGATTTAAGAGCAACAGGATTACTATATACAGGTAATGGACAAAAACAAGAGTATAAAGATTTTGCAGGCAAATATAGTCCACAATTCGAATATAAAGGTATTAAATATGCAAGAGTTATTTCAAATCCTAATGGTGATGATATAATATATTCTGATGGAACAATTTCAGGAAAAGCAGGAACTATAAGATGGGTTAATGTAGAGCCAATATCGTTTGTAATAAGAAATTGGGACGAAATGCCTAAAAGCATAAATCCAAATGGAAATGGAAAAGCAAAGTATTTTGATTTGCGTGCAGAAGAGGCTATTATTGCAAATATTCCATTTTATCCTAATGAGGATGATGAAAACAGTACTATGTGGCAAAATAGTACTGTTAGAGGATTTTTTAATGGCATAGATGTACGAAATATAACAACAAATGGAAATCCTAAATTTACAGCTTCTAGAGGTGGAAATTTCACAGGAGAGTGTAATTTCCTAAATGAAGCATTTAATTTGGCAAGAGAGCCAATTGTAGAATTTACAATACCAGAAAGTGAAACAGAAATACCAGATGATGCATTTAATGGGTGTGTAACAATAAATAAAATAACAATCCACTCTGGTGTAAAAAGTATTGGAAAAAGAGCATTTGAGGGATTAAATTTTAAATATGCATATAAATTAAATTCAGGAGAATTGGTATTTGATACACAACCACCTAAAGAACAAGAAAAATGCACTGAGATTATTGAGTTAGGAAAACTTACAAAATCACTTGTAGGTTTTGATTATAATATTTTATTACAAACTGAAAGTTTGGAAGATATATATAAATTATCTGAAATGTTAAATAAGAATAAATTTAGTATTCCATATATATATCGGATGTGAACTTGTAAGAAACAATTGTGCTAATTCACTATTAGAAGATACTAATTTTAAATTCTTCAAGAGTGAAATGCCTAAAATTAACGATGTATTGCAAGATTTTCCAGAAGAAGAAAGATTAGATTTTTTTAAATTTGCAAATGCTTTAGGATGTTTTAGCACAGAAAAAGTATTAGATAAAAATGGAAAAGAAACAGAAGTAATTTTAGCACAAAAAGCATCTTCATTACTTGCACAATTAGTGAAAACAGATGATATGAAACTACGGTAAATATCACGGCTTGTTCGATTCAATGCCAATTAGCTCCAAAGCAGATCAAGAATTTCTAAAATTCATATCTGTACAAGGAAGTAAGAAAAAACTTGAAAATTTAGATATGCTTACATCATTAGAGGCTAGTAATCCTGGTATGTTTATAAAAGTAATGACAAATTTCGAAAAAGCAAAATCATATAGAACATCATTAGATGAAAATGGAAAGCCAGTAACAATACCTTGGGAAAATGCATTAAAGAAATTTTATGTAAGTAATAAATATGTTGGAGTAACAAGCGAAAATAGTGATATTGCAGAATTGTTTGGAGGAAAAGGATTATCACAAGAAGTTTTTAACAGAGCAACTAACTTAAGACAAGAGGCAAAAGCTAAAGGAATAGAAGAACATATATTAGGAAAACCAATAAAAGAAGAAACAATTTTAGAAAGTATTGAAAGAATTAAAAACCAAACAGAACAAGAATTATCTGACGGAAAACAGATGATAGAAGAATTATACGACAAGCAATTTACTTATGAGTGGCTTAGCAAAAATGATCCACATAATAGTATAATGGGGTTATTTTGTAGTTGCTGTGGAACTATAACAAGTAGTTTTTATGGAAAAGATATTGCAAAAGCAAGTGTTATAGCTTCAGATGTTCAAAATCTAGTAGTTAGAAATTCAAAAGGAGAAATAGTTTCAAAAGGAACTATGTATGTAAACAAAGAAAATGGATATGGAGTTATAAACGATTTTGAATTAAATCAAAGGTATAGAAACCATGAAGATTCTTCAGGAAGATATAATGTTGATAAAGATAGTAAAGAAGAACAAGAAAGAGAAATGATATTTAAGTCATTTTTAAGAGGGCTTAAAGCCTTTATTGAAGAATATAATAATCAAAACCCAAAAGCACCAATGAAACAAATAAATATTGGTATGGGATATAACAGATTAAAAAGACAAGTAGAAGAGTTTAAAAGAGCAACATCAAAACTTACAGTACCTCCCGAATACAAATTTCAAGATGCAATGACAAATGAACAATACATTCTTTATGAAAGGAAAGAAGAACAAAAAGAGAACGGAGGTAATGAAAAATGAGAATAAATTTAAATCAAACAAAGCTAATTGGATTAACAATGGAACTAGATTTAAAAGCAAGAGAATATAAAAAACTTTGTAACAAACTTGAAAAGTTAAAAGAAGCTAATATTGATGCTAATTCTTCAGAATTATTAGAATTAAAAAGTTTATTTGAAATTAACCATAATGAAATAGTAGAAATAAAAAAACAACTAAGTGACTTAAAGGAAAGCGAAATGCTAATTCAAAAGAAACTATCAGAACATTATGATTCAAGCAAACTATTTAAAAAAGTAAAAAACGTACCTATAAACGATGAAGAAACAAAGATGGTTGTAATTGAAAAGAAGAAAAATATATTTATGAAAATATTAGAAAAAATAAGAAATATATTGAATAAAAACTAATGTAAATTATAGCTAGATGGAGATAATCTCTACCTAGCTATAATTTACTATATAGAAAGGCATATTGCACATTGTAGGGGCACCGTTTGTGGGAATACCCGCTAGGTTATGACACCACTGTGCCCTAGAAAGAGGTATTTAAATGTATGGTTCAAATAAAGAGTAAAATCTATTGGCAACGCAATTATTCCCACAAACGGTGCCCCTACAGTTTGATATAAATATATATTTAAAAGAAGACAATATTATAATAAACTAGAAAAACAACAAATTAAATCATAGGTAGAGTATATCTCTACCTTATTTTAAATTTTCTTCAACAAATGCTTTATTTATAAATATTTTAATGATAGAATATTGAAGTAAAATATCGAACAAAGGAATATAAAAATGAAAAAGAGTTTTTTAAGTAGAACATTAAAAAATACAAGTATTTATATAATATCAATAGTAATATTAAGTATGGTATATTCTAAACTAATAGTTAAACTACCTATGTTTATACAATATGCACTAGATGGTGTTGTATTAGGAAACGAAGGTGTTATTCCAGAATATATTAGACAATTATTTTATTCTGATAGTAAAATATCAAAAATTATAATATTAGTCATAGTATTACTATTTATAAATGTACTGATATTTATTGCAGAATACATAAAAAGTAAAATAAATACAAAATTCAATTTAAAAGTAAATAGAAATGTAAAAGAAACCATATTAGAGCATATACCAAAAATAGAATACTTAGAATTTAGCAATATAGACAAAGCAAATGTAATACAAAGAGTAAATAATGATGCTACAACGTATGCTGATTTTTTTAAATCACAAATAAACTTAATTTTAGATACATTATTTATAAGTACATTTGCAATAATTCAAAGTTTTGAACTTAATATTGTAATAGGACTATTTATAGTAATTATGTGTTTTCTAATAATTGCTTTATCAATATGGTATTTTAAAACAACGAAAAAATTAACTGAAGATATTGTTGAAATGAATAAAACTATAATAGAAAAAACTACAATAAATGTTGAAGATTCAAAAATGATGAAGGCCTTCAATAGAAGAAATAAAGAAGAAACAGATTTTATAAAATTGAATAGAGAATGTAAATTAAAAGAAGTAAAATTTTCAAAGATTAAAGCGTTTTACTTAATGACAGTACATTCTTTAAGAAATTTTAAAGAGCCATTTATATTGCTATATGGTGGGATTTTAGTAGTAAATGGTAAACTAACACTAGCTATATTGTCAATTTTATTAAGCTATGCAACAAAAGTAATGAAAAGTATATACACTGCTTCTGAAAATTTGGCAGATACAAATGAATTTATAGTAGCATATAAAAAATTATCTAGTTTAATGAATTGTAAAGAATATATAGAAACAAAACCAGATGTGGTTTTAAATGGAGATATAATATTTAAAAATGTAAATATTAAAGTTAGAGAGAATATAATACTCGAGAATATTAATTTTGAAATAAAGGTTGGAGAAAATGTTGCAATAATAGGAGATAATGGATCAGGAAAAACAGTAATTGCAAAAACTTTAATTGGCTTTTATGAATATACAGGAGATATTTATATAGGTGAGCACAATATAAAAGATGTAAGCAAAAAAAGTATAAGAGATTATATAGGAGTTGTTTTACAAGATACATACTTATTTACTGATACCATTAAAAATAATATAAACATTACTGAAAAAAATGTAACTAACGAAGAAATAATAAATACTTGTAAACTAGCTGACATATATAATGATATAAAAGCTTTTGATGAGAATATAAACTATGTAGTTGGAAAAGGTGGAAATAATGTTTCAGGTGGACAAAAGCAAAGAATTGCGATTGCAAGAACGTTATTGCTTGATAATAAATTTATAATATTTGATGATTCTTTATCTAAATTAGATACTAAAACTAAAATTAACATTTTAAATAATATTATAGAAATGAAAAGAGGAACTATAATAATTACTCATGATACCGAAATTGTTAAAAGATGCGATAAAGTTCTATTTATAAATAATAAAACAATAAAGGTTGATACTTATGAGAACTTAATTAGAGAAGATGAACAGTATAGACAAATAATAGAAATTAGTAAAAATAAAATATTAGAAGATGAGGAATTTTAGTAATGTTAAAAGAATTGATAAAAAATTATAAAAAGAATATGATAAAAGTTTCAATAGGTAGAATTCTTGTAAGTACAATGGTAGTTGTATTTATAGCCTTTATGATAGTAATGGTAGAATATGCTATTCCAAGTAAAAACATAAAGCTAATAGTAGATTTAGGAATTGTCTATTTTGCTGTTAATATTTTAAGAATGGCAGTAACATACTTTGAACATATTGGGCATGAAGCATTTCAAAAAGAAGTAGAGGCAGACTACAGAGAGAAAGTATTTCTGAAATTAGTAAAATTAAAAGAAAAAGAAATAGATAAAGTAAGAGTAGGAGAAATATTGGAAAATATAATAAATGACACCAAAGAAATTTCAAGATACTTTACAATGGGGATAACAAGACCATATTTGGGTGGAGTACTAAGGTTAGTTGGAACATTAGCAGTACTTATGTATCTGAATATTCCTATAGTTATAGTAACATTTTTCATTTATATAATTGGCTTTTTTATAACCTTTTTCTTTAATAAAAAATCGATTAAGTTTACAAGAATAAAAAGAGAAATAAATGCTAAAATACTTAATTGGTCAAATGAACAGGTACAAGGCTATCAAACAATTAAATCTTTAGAAATACAAAACAAAAGATTATCAGAACTAAAGAATTTATTAGGTGAATACGAAAAAGCAGTAAATAGACTAGAAAAGAATATTAGAATATACACATGCATATACGACTTTTTAGTTGGGATGGTAGGGATAGTAACAATTTTAATAGGAGCAACAAGTGTTGAAAAAGGTATACTTTCTTATGGGGCAATAGTTATACTTGCAAGATACATAGATCAGCCAGAAGTATATGCAAAATGGGTTGTAGAAGGTTTTCAAAAGCGAAATGTTAGTGAAATATCTTATAACAAAGTACTTAGTATCTTAGAAAAAGAAGAAGAGAATATTGAAGATGGAATTAAATTAGGAAAAGTTGATAATATAGAATTCGACAATGTAAATTTTTCATATAATGAAAACAAAAATGCTGTAAATAATGTTTCTTTTAAAGTTGGTAAAAATGAAAGTGTAGCCCTAATTGGAAGAACAGGAAGTGGAAAAACAACTTTAGTTAATCTTATTTGCAGATTTTATGATTTACAAAGTGGACAAATTAGAATTAACGGAAAAGATTATAGAGAGTACAGTATAAAAAGTTTAAGAAATGCAATTGGGTATATTATGCAAAAGGTTGTAATTTTTAATGGCACAATATTAGAAAATATAAATTTTTCAAACAAAGATATTACAAAAGAAGAAATAATTAAAATATGCAAAAAACTAAATTTGCACGAGAAGATAATGTCGCTAAAAGATGGGTATGAAACAAAAATTTCTGCTGATACAGATATTTTTTCATCAGGAGAAAAACAACTATTAAATTTTTCGAGAGTAATGGTGCAAGACCCACAAATAATAATTTTAGACGAGGTAACAGCATCATTATCATATAAATCTGAAATGTTAGTAAGAAACGCAATAGAAGAGGTCACAAGAGGAAAAATAAGCTTTATTATAGCACATAGATTATCTACCATAGAAAAATGCGATAAAATATTACTTATGAAAGATGGCAGAATTATAGAAGAAGGAAATCACAATGAACTTATGGAAAAACAAGGAGAATATTATAGTTTAGTTAATGCATAATTAAATATAAAAATATGGAGAATAAAAATGGTATTTAGTATTTTAGCTTTTGTAGCACTAATTTTAAGTATTTGTATAAAGGATAGAAAAAAGTCATTAGGAGTGCAATCTCTAAATTGTTTGTTTGAGGCAATTTATGCATTTATAATAAATGCATTTACTGGAGCTATCTTAAGTATAATCAATTTTATAAGAACTTTTATATTTCTTCAAAGTGAAAAGATTAGCAAAAGAATATATATGTTAATACTTATAATATTTGAAAGTATTATTGTTGTAAATTGCATATATACTTGGAACGGGTTAATATCATTATTACCAACAATAGGATCAATAATTAGAACATATTGTTTATGGCAAAGTAATATGAAGTTGGTGAGAATATCAGGAATTACAACAGGAATTTTTTATGGATTATATTATTCATATTATCAAAGTTGGTTTATTGTAATGGGAGATATACTGCTACTGATTGTAAGTGCGATAAATATATATAAATATGATGTAAAATCAGATAAAAAGGAGGTATGAATGTAATATGAAAGTTTTAATAGCAACAAAAAATGCTGGAAAAATAGAGGGTGCAAAAAGAGCACTATCACATTATTTTAGCAACATAGAAATCGAAGGTATACCAGTAGAATCAGATGTAGGAGAACAACCAGTAAATAATGAAATATACGATGGAGCTAAAAATAGAGTAAGAAACTTAAAGAAGTATGCTAGTGATAATGATATTAAAGCAGATTTATATTTATCAATAGAAAGCGGAATAAACAATTCTCTTGGCAGATGGATGATTACAAATATTGCAGTAATCGAAGACAACAACAATTTTGAAAGCTATGGCACAAGTCCGTCTTTTCCAGTACCAGATAAATTAGTAGACGATATAATAAATACAGATTTAAGCAAAGTAATGGACAAAATATTTGAAGAAGATGAGGAAAGACACAACAAAGGAGGAGGAATACAATTATTAACTCATAATAAAATAACAAGAATAGACTTAACAGAAATGGCGTTTATTATGGCATTGACTAAATATATCAATGAGAATTGGAGGTAACTAATGGAGATATTTAATAATTGGCTGTTGTATGTAGTATTATACATAATTTTATCTACTATATTTACTCAATTCTATAGAATAACAACAAAAACAATGAAAAGCGCAGGGGCTTTAACTGTATTGTTACAAATGATGGCTGGAATATTTGTATTATTTTTGTGTCCATTTTTTGAATTTAAATTACCAACAGATGCAAGAGTATATGGATTACTCGCAATATCAATTTGTTTTTATTGCGTATCAGATAGATTAAATACTACTGTTAGAAGTGGAATAGAAGCATCTACATTTAGTATGCTTAAACAATTATCTACAACATTTATGATATTTGCAGGATTAATATTTTTTAAAGAAGAGTTCATATTAACTAAATTTATTGGAGCAATGCTAATTATATTTAGTAATGTCTTAATATTCTACAAAAAAGGGAAATTTGAATTTAATAGATATATATTATTAGGTATACTATCAAATATTTCATATACTGTTGCACTATTTTTAGATGTAAATATATCAGATAGTTTTAATTTGCCATTTTATGTAGCATTAACATTGATTTTACCATCTTTAATAATATTATTATTTGAAAGAATTAAACCAAAAGAAATAAAGAATGAATTAGTAAATGGAAATAAAAAAGCCATATTTACAATTGCATTAACTTGGGGCACAATGATTGTTATGCAGTTGAGGGCATATCAATTAGGAAATGTAACCGTAATTGCGCCATTATGTGCATTAACAGTAATGTCAAATGTAATTGTAGGATATTTGTTCTTAAAAGAAAGAGATAATTTGCTAAAAAAAATAATAGCAGCAATCTTAATTATAATAAGTATTATTTTAATAAAAATGTAGTTTAACAATATGTTGAAATGGAGAAGTAAAATGAATTTAAAAGAAAGTATAGAAAATTATAAACCATATAATGAGCAAGAGGAAAAAGATAAAGAAATAATGTTAAAGTGTATAAATACGTTTGATGACGTATTAACTAGAGATAATGAACTTGTACATTTTACTGCATCTACACTTGCTGTAAATAAGGATAAAACTAAGGCTTTGATGGTATATCATAATATTTATAATTCTTGGTCTTGGCCAGGTGGACATGCCGATGGAGAAACTGATTTGCTAGGTACAGCAATTAGAGAAATAAAAGAAGAAACGGGAGTTAAAAATGTTAAGCCTATTGTTGATGATATATTTTCATTAGAGGTATTAACTGTAGATGGGCATATTAAGAGAGGCAAATATGTAGCTTCTCATATACATTTGAACTTGACTTATCTTTTAGTGATAGATGAAAATGAAATATTAAGAATGAAAGAAGACGAAAATAGTGGGGTTAAATGGGTAAATATAGAAGATATGAAAAAAGTTTCAACAGAAAAGTGGATTGCCGAAAACATATATACAAAATTAGAGAAGAAATTGAAGGAATTATAAACAATGTAGGGGTCGACGCTTCTGTCACCCCGTTCTCCAAAGGAATTCTTAAAATGAAATAAATATTGCTAAAAGAAAAATAATGGTATATAATGACAAAAAAACACACAAAAGAGGGAATTTATGAAAGAAAAGCAACTTGCAAAAATGAGAAAAAACAATATGAAACTATATCCGATGTATAGAATAGTAGGAGCAGATTGGATATTTTTTTATGGTGTTAAAGTGTTATTTTTAACACAAGTAAAAAATATATCACCAGCTAATATTGTACTGTCTGGTTCTGTTTATGCGTTTTGTTATATAATTTTTCAAGTTTTTAGTATGATTTTAGTAGAGAAAATAGGGAAGAAAAGAAGTATTGTACTAGGTCAAACCTTAAAGTTTATAGCAATGCTTATAATTCTTTATTGCCCTAATTTTTGGTGGTTATTATTATCTAGTGTTTTTAAATCTGCGGCCGACTGCCAGAAGGCAATTTCTGAATCAACCTTGTTAAATGCTTCAATACCTAGCACGAACAGAAAGGGAGATATATTTTCAAAAATTGATGGAAAGGGTTATTCAAAATATTGCTTTTTTGGAGCAACATCTCTTTTAATATCAGGTTTTTTATATTCTATAAATCCTTATATACCAATTATATTATGTTTGATAGTAAACTTCCTTGCAATAGCAATTTCAGCTAATTTTATTGATATTGAAAAGATGACTAATAATACCGAAAACAAAGGAGGCATAAAGGAAGAAGCGATTTATATTATAAGAGATTTAAAGGAAAGTTTTAAATTTATACTAACATCAAAACGATTAAAAGCCTTGTTCTTAATGCAAGGGCTAATATGGGGAATAATTGATGTATATGCAACATATCAAGAAACTTTATTAAAAGAATTAAATATACCATCATATTATATTGGATTTATGTTAGCAGGATTTCAAATGCTAGTAGGAGTATTTTCGACAAAAGCTAATAAATTTAATAAAAAACACAAAAACCATACTTTAACATATATTGGTTTAATGCTTACTGTTGGAAGTATTATACTAGGAATTACAACAATTTTACATATTCCATTTGAAATACAATTGATGATAATAACATTTGTATTTGTTTTAAGAGCATATGCAAAAGGTCTGTATCAAATACTTAAAAAAAGATATACGAATAATTTTTCAGATAATAAAATACTACCTAAATTATATTCAGCAAATGGCATGACATCAAATTTAGGAAAAGGAATAATAGGTTTAATTGCATCTACTGTATTAAATATAACAATATTACCAAATGCACTACTTATTATGGGTATAATATGCCTTATAATGGTAGTTATAGTTGCAATTTATAGTAAATCTAGATTAGGTTTAAAACCAGAAGAATATTCAAAAAAAGATATATCATATATAATGTAGGGAACGACGCCCTCGTCGTTCCGTTTAGGAGATTGATAATATGCTTGAATTAGTAAATGTCGACATAAAAGAATTTAAACAAACAATATATGAAGAATATAAAAAGTTATTTCCAGACAATGAAAGAAAATCATATAGGTTATTGAAACATACATATAATAGGGGAATAACTCAAATTATTAAAATAGTTGATAATAATAAAATTATTGGTTTTATGCTAATAAATAAAATAGAAAACATACAATATTTATGTTTAGACTATTTTGCAATTTTACCACAATATCAAAATAAAGGTTATGGTACAAAAGATTTAAAACTATTAAAGGAACAATGTGGAGATTATAACGGAGTATATGTTGAAGTTGAAAGAGTTAGAAACGATAACACTGGGGAAGATAAAATAAAAATTAGAAGAGCAAAGTTTTATGAAAATAATGACTTTTATAAATTAAGTTTTGATTTGCTTTTATTCTCTGTTGAATATTCTTTATATATGCTTCAAACTTCAAATGTAAAAGAAGATGAAGAAAAAATTACAAACGATATATTTACAATTTATAATACAATTATTGGAGAGAAGAGAGTAAAGAAAAACTGCAGTATTTTTGGGGAAAAGTTTGAAAAATAATCAGCATATTACGTCGTTATTTTAAATCAAAAAATGCTCAATGTACTAAATGTACACCTCCGCTTTTTTGATTTAAAATGCCTAGTACTATACTAATTCTTTTTCAAACTTGGTTTGTGCTTTAGAAAGGAATAGTTGGAATAAATGAAGGAAT
>CAOKHH010000013.1 GCA_948468225.1 uncultured Clostridia bacterium
TAAATAAAAGTTTATATGCTGAAGCATTAAACAAAGCAGGTTTTGATTTTTCAGCAGTAATAAGAAACTTTGCAGATAGAAATCAAATAGAACGCAATTCACAAGGTAAATTTACACATTCTACTAAAGCATTTGGTATAAAAGCAAACTACATAAAATTTAGATTAGAACCAGAAAAATCAGATCTTGCTTATGAAGAAGAATATAAACAACAAGAAATGGAGGATCTACCATTTTAAGGTCTAACCTAAAACAAAAAGGTTAGACCAAGGTTAGACTATTTGAAAACATAGAAACAAGCGACTTATATAAAATAAAAATATAAAAGTCTAACCTCTAACCAAATAATAATATACATATGGGAATTTTTATTAGAAATCTCAAAATAAAAAATTCATAAAAAATATAAATATATTCACAGAAAAAGGTTAGACAGGTTAGACCATTTGAAAAATAGCATATTTGAGATGTGCAAAAAATGTAAGACGGAGGTTAGACCATAATGAAAAGTAAAGAAAAAATTATAAATGATTCTATAAAACTTGAAACACCTCCTGGAGATTATAACTTATTAGAAATACATTGTTTTCTAGCATTAAAGCAGTTATTAGTAATGTTTCATAATAAGCAGATAACTACTGAAAATGCTAGTAAAACAAAGCAACTAATATTAGCAGACTATGAAAAAAGATGTAAGGAATATGAATTTCAAACATCAATGTTTCAAGAACACATAGATCATATAAAAAATACTGAAGCACAAAGGATTAGATTAAATAAAATGCTTAATGGAAAAGATGAGGAATTAAAGAAAATTCCTTTTGAAGAAGGGTTATGCCAATCATTAAATTTAGCAGTAGAAATACTTGATACTGTATTTAAGGGGGAATTTATAAATGGTAATAGTGAGTCAAGATAAAAAAGAAATTACAAATTTTGATAATATAATGGCTATAAATATTTTAGATTGCGAAGAAGATGGATTTTTACTTTCTGCAGCTTTCTTAATAGGAATAGATGATATTTATAGAGAGTTAGGATATTACAAAACAGAAAAAAGAGCACAAGAAGTATTACAAGAAATAATAAGCAAATATAGGCAATACAATTTGGATAATAACAAAGCAGTAACAATACTTCCAAAAGTATATGAAATGCCAAAGGAGTGAAAATATGTCACAAAATGAACTTTTAGATAAAGTAATAGAATATTTACAAAGCCTAAAAAACAATTCAGAGGTTAGTATAAATATTAATCCACCTCATATTGAAGAAATTGCATCATGTTGCAGTGGACAAGTATATGGAAAAAGCAGATGTAGTATAGAAATTGAAGCAAAAACTCTATACACAAAAGATAATTTTAAGGTATTCGACAATTGGAAGGAGGTTAAATAGTGGAAAAGCCAACAATATGTAGATATTGTGGAAGCCCAGTTGTTTATACATCAAATGCAGAAATATATGGCCGAGAATATGGTGAAGGAAAGTGTTATTTATGCAGAACTTGCAGGGCATTTGTTGGAGTACATCCAGGAACAGACACACCACTTGGAACATTGGCCAATGAAGAATTAAGAAGATATAGAAAGGCAGCACATTACTGGTTTGATCAGATATGGAAGAAACCATTAAGAATTACAACAAGATATAAGGCATATGGATGGTTAGCTGAACAATTAGGACTTCCAAGAGAAAAAACACATATGGCCATGTTTGAAAAAGAAGAATGTGAAAAAACAATTAGACTTTCACGAGAAAGAATAGAAAAATATCAAACGAAAAGAGGTGAGATATTTTGAAATTAGAATTAAGAGATTATCAAAAAGAGTGTTTAGATCTAATAGATAATTTACAACCAGGATCATACTTAATACAAATGGCGACTGGATGTGGAAAAACAGCAACATTCACAAATATAAAAAGAAAAGGTCGTGTACTAGTCCTAGCACATAGAGAAGAACTAGTAACGCAACCAGTTAAATACTATGACTGCCCTGTGGGAATTGAAATGGCGAATCACAAATCACACGGAGAACCAGTCGTAATAGCATCAGTACAAAGTATAGTACATAGATTAGAAAATTTCAAGCCTACAGAATTTGACACAATAATAACAGATGAAGCACATCATGCTGCAGCATCTACTTATAGGAAAGTATATGAATATTTTAAACCAAGGTTACATTTAGGATTTACAGCAACACCAAACAGGGGAGATAATGTAAGACTTGATGATATATATCAGGACATTATATTTGAAAGAGATATTAAGTGGGCTATAAAAAATAAATACTTAACAGATATCTATTGTATGAGAGTAAATATTGGATATGACATAAGTAAAGTTGCAAGAAGGATGGGAGATTTTGCACCAGGAGAACTTGAAGAAGTAATGAATCAAGAGGTATTAAATAATGCAATAGCTGAAACTTATAAAAAATATGCAAAAGGACAAACCTTAATATTTGCTTGTAGTGTAGAACACGCAAAAGCAATAGCTGGAAAAATACCAGGTGCAGTTGCAGTAACTGCAGAAACAAAAAACAGAGAAGAACTTATAAAGAAGTTTACAAATAGAGAAATACCTGTACTTGTAAATTGTATGATTTTCACAGAAGGGACTGATATGCCACTTGTTGAAACTGTAATGATAGCAAGGCCAACAAGTAATAGTAGTTTATACACACAAATGGTAGGGAGAGGCTTAAGACTTTATCCAGGAAAAGACAAGCTTACTTTGATAGATTTAGTTGGAACTACAGGAAGAGCAAATTTATGCACAGCACCAACTTTAATAGGAGTTGACCTAAATGCAGTACCTGCAAACAAACAAGATGAAATACAAGGAGACTTATTTGAATTACCTGATCTAATTGCAGAAAAAGCAGATTGTCCATCATCTTGGATAAGAAATATTGAAATTGTAAATATATGGGCTAAAGAGCAAAGCTACAAAACTCACGATGTAAACTATTTCAAAATGCCTAATGGTAATATGGTGGTATTTATTCCAAAAAGAAAAATAGTAATTCCAGCACAAGACGAATTAGGGAAAACAATATGGAATGGCCAAAAGGTAAGTATGCAAAAAGCATTTGATGAAGTGTATTTATATTTAAAAGAAAACCACGCAAACGAAGAATATATATGGAATGTAAAAATGATGAAACAATGGGGAAAAGTGCCAGCAAGTGAAAAACAAGTTAGTATGATCAAAAGATTTATGAAAGACTTTGATACGGAAAACTTAAACAAAATGCAAGCAACACAAATCTTAAATAGATTGTTTTATAAGTAGGTGATGTAATGAAACATATAGTTAGTTTTTCAGGTGGTAAGGATAGCACAGCGATGTTATTAAAAATGCTTGAAGATAATTGGAAAATAGATGAAATAATATTTTGTGATACAGGCAAAGACTTTCCAGATATGATTAAACATATATCAGAAGTTGCACATTACATTTGGTATAGATATGGAAAGAGTATAACTACATTAAAAGCAGAAAAAAGTTTTGATTATTATATGTTTGAACACGAAAAAACTCGTGGCAAAAATAAGGGCAAAAAAGGGTATGGCTGGGCAACAATGCGTTGTAGATGGTGTACGAGTAACTTGAAAAATAGAGTTATTGATAATTATTTGAAAAAATATAAGATAGAGGGATATGTTGAATATGTAGGAATTGCAGCAGATGAAAAAAAACGAATAAAAGATAAATGTTATCCGTTAGTTGAGTGGAAAATGACAGAAGCGGATTGCCTAAAATATTGCTATGATAGAGGATTTACTTGGAATGGATTATATGAACATTTTGATAGGTTAAGCTGTTGGTGTTGTCCACTAAAAAACTTAAAAGAACTAAAAATATTATATACATATTATCCTAAATTGTGGAAGCAACTAAAAGAAATGGATAAAAAAGCATATAACCAATTTAGAGCTGATTATAGCGTAGAGCAATTAGAAGAAAAATTTAAAAAAGAAGGTGATTAAAATGTTAAGAATATTTTTACAATACATTACTTTATTAAATAAAATAAGAAAATCAAAACAAAAAGGATATGAAGGAATACAAGTTTCTTTAATATATCCAGTAAATCAAGAACGATTAAGAAAAAAAGGATATTCAGTATATGAACCCAGTTTATTTAGATCAAATTATGTAATAAGGTGGGTGGATTAAATGGAAGAAATAAATATTGCAGTATTAATGAGAAATATAAATGAACAAATATGGAAATTTGAGCAAAAATATCATACAAGGCCAAAATTTTTAAAAGTAGGAACTTATGTATGTTATGCATTAAAAAATATAACTAATACAAATTTTAGATATTTAGAAACAAAAGAAGGTAGTATCAGCACATTTATGGGACTATTAGTATGCGATACACCAGCAATAGAAGATTTTAGTGTGGAGGTGTTTTAATGCCAAGAAGAGGATTTCAATTTGAAGAGCAAATTCAAAAAGTATGTGATTATGTAGAAGCCATAGGTGGGCATGCACACAAAAATCATCCTGAAAGAACTGTTGATGGAATCTATAAAAAAGGAGAGCCGTTTGACTATGAGATATTTCTTCCAAATTATAAAGCTGTATTTGATGCAAAAGAGTGCAAAACAACAAAGTGGCATATGGTCGATAAAGATATTAGGCAATGTGATGAAATGAAAAAATGTAAAAATGCAGGTCTCAAAGCATATTTTCTTATATGCTTTAAAGGCCACGATGTAAGAATGATAGATGTTGACACAGCAATAGCAACTTTAAAAAACGGAAGTAAAACAATATCTGCAGCAGGAAATCCAAGCTGGGATTTAATAAAAATATTAGGAGGTACACAAAAGTGAAATGTGGTGATAAAGAGTGGCAACACTGCCAAGTAGAAAAAATGGGATGTCCTGGATGTTATTATGATGAAATAGAAATTAAAGAGTATATAAGAATACATGAAGAAATAGCACAAATAACTAAAAAGGGGAAAATAGACAATCATTATATTTATAGTGCAATATATGGAGATGGAAAAGAATATACAAATATTTCAAGAAAAATGATAACTAAACATAGTAAAAAAATATCTGAAGTATTAAAAGAAGGGGATGTAATTTTCTATACAATAAACAATTCTCCTCAAATATATATGGGAAAAGTAAGAAAATATAAATTAGGATTAGGATCAAACTATTATAGTTTAGAACAATTAAATATTATAAAAGTTATAACAAAAAAAGAGATAAAGGAAGTAGGATTTGAAATAAATGAAAGTATTTAGATTTATGAGTAAAGTAGAATTTGAAAAGTATAAACACAATTTTACTTTACGAAACAATACAAAACACGATGGAAAAACAAATTCAGTAGGATTTTGTTTCCTAGATATAGAAGAATTTACACCTGAAGAAGCAATGCATTTTTTAAGTGGAATAGTAACATTTGATGTATGTGCAGTATTTGAAACAAAAGAGAATTTACATAAAACTTATGGAATATATGCAAAACCAATAAAAAGTACAGGAAATTCTATGGAAGATTTATTAAATATATTTAGTGGGTTTACTGATAGATTTACAGCTAATGAATATTGCACAACTGAATATAACGAAGAAACAATGAAGCTATTGAAATATAGTGAGGAAATTTGGAAACAATGGAATCCAATTGAAGAACAAACAAAATTAAAATGGGTGGAGGTATAAAAAAATGAAAACTTGGGAAGAAATGACAAAATTAGAAACTAAAATAAAAGTGAGAATAGCATTACATATTTTATTAGCAATATTAAGTATAACAGATGCAATAATAAGCAAAAACTTTGCGTGGGGAATGTGTGGCCTATTATGGATATTAGTTGCAGTAATGGAATATTGCGATACTAAATTATTAAAAAGTAGCGATGCACTAATAGCATTGCAAGAAAGACATATTGATATACAAGATAAAATGTTAGATGATTTATTAAAAGAACTAGCAACACCAAATATTGTAATAGAAACAGACTTAATAAAAATACCTAAACATTTTACAAAACCAGGAAAGAAAAAATTAAATAAAAGAATAGAATTTTATAATAAAAATAAATATTTTGAAGTACCTATTATAATTGATTCAAGCAATACATTAGTAGATGGATATACTTCATATTTAATTGCTAAAAAATATAATTTAAAAACAGTACAAGCAAAAGTAAAGATAGGAGGAAAATAAAAATGATAGAAAAAGTTAATCCAAAACATCCTGATAAAGTAGCAGACAGAATTGCAGGTGCAATAGTAGATTTAGCTTATGAAAAAGAAGAAAATCCTAAAATTGCAGTAGAAGTCTTAATAGGACACGGACATTGTATGATTGTAACAGAAACAAATGTAAAAGTATCTTTTGAAGAGGTTGAAAATGCTGTACATAGAATAGCAGGTAAAAATATAGATGTTCATATACTACCGAACAAACAAGATGAGTATTTAGCAAACAACCAAAATGGAAAAATAAGGTGTGGAGATAATGGAATATTTAAAGGTGTACCATTGACTGAAGAAGATAGGCAAATAAGTTATTTAGCACATCAAATATATGATAAATACAATAGTGATGGTAAATATATATTAGACCAAAAAACAAATAAATGTATAATTTGTTAAAGTAATGCAAAAACTGAAGAACTAAAAGAATTATATCCAACAGCAATAATAAATCCATTAGGAGAATGGACTGGTGGAATAAATGTAGATACAGGAGCAACTAATAGAAAATTAGGATCTGATATGGGAAATGCAGTAACAGGTGGAGGATTACACGGAAAAGACCTATCAAAAGCAGATGTGTCAGTAAATATATATGCACATATAAAAGCACAAGAATTACAAAAGCCAATAGAATTATTTTGTGCAATAGGTGATGAAGAAATAGATGGAAAACCTTATGAAGAAATAGTAAAAATAGCAAAAGATTATATAAATAAATTAGGTGGATTTGAGAAATTAGCAGAATGGGGATTATTTTAAAAGATAAAAAACAAACTCAATAACCAGGAATAGGAGGTGGAACTTAAAATAGTAATAATTAAAGCAATATTTATATTTTTTATAGGATTTTATGCTTTGGCCAAGATAGTGGATGGAATGAATAATAAATACATAAACACCAAAGATAAAATTGTAAATTTGATAGAAATAGTTGTTAGTGTAGTATTAACATTTATTATATTTAAAATTTAGGAGGTGCAAAAGATGAATGTTCAAGAGGTACTTGAAGGTTATAATTCGCTTAAAGCAAACATAAGCATTGTAGAAGGGGAAATACAAGAACTAGAGAATGATATATTGGATTGTAAAAGTTCTAATTTAGATGGTATGCCAAAACCAAAAGGGTTTGTAAGTTCTAATATAGAAAATTATATTGCAGAAAAGCAAGAAAAAATAGAACAAAAACAAAGGTACATAGAAAGAACAAAAACAAAAATAAAAATAGTGGAAGATTTGGTAAAAACACTAAAAAAATATAATCAGGATATAATTGATATGAGATATTATCAAATGTTAAGTATAGAAGAAATTGCAGTAAAGAAGGACAGAGGTTATGGAGCAATACAAAAAACTATTGATAGATCAATAAGAATAATGCAAAAAGAATATAATAAAAACAAAATGTCGTAGTTTTGTATATAAAATTTATATATTTTGTCTGTATTTTTTCAAAATATACTATGTTATAATTATAATCGAGAAAATTGTAATTACCTTTTCATTTTTCTTTCCTTCTTATAATAGATGTGGATCACTGATACAAATGTCAGTGGTCTTTTTATATTGCAGAATAGCTTAATTGGTAAAGCAGCCAGCACACATGGGCTGTAATATGTGGGTTCAAATCCTACTTCTGCAACCAAATGATAAAGGAATATGCCTATGAATTTAAGTAGATGTATGTTAAGAGAATGTAAAAATTGTAGATATGAATCCAGTTGTTTTAAGGAGTATAGAAATGAATATTCAAAAAATAAGCATAGAAAAACTAAAGCCAGCAGAATACAATCCAAGAAAAGACCTAAAGCCAGAGGACGAGGAATATCAAAAAATCAAAAAAAGTCTAATTGAATTTGGATATGTAGCACCTGTTATAGTTAATGCAGATATGACTGTTATAGGTGGACACCAAAGACTAAAAGTATTGAAAGAATTAGGTTATACAGAAATAGAATGTAATATTGTTGATTTAGACAAGGATAAAGAAAAAGCCTTAAATATAGCATTAAATAAAATAACAGGTGAGTGGGACAATACTAAACTAGAAGAATTACTTGCAGAACTAAAAGAAACAGAAATTGATATGGATGCAACAGGATTTAGTTTTGATGAAGTAGATAATATGCTGAAGGATATAACAGGTTCAAAAGAAGATGACTTTGATGTAGATCAAGCATTAGATGAAATAGAAGAACCAATAAGTAAAACAGGAGATGTTTGGGTATTAGGTAGACATAGATTAATGTGTGGAAATAGCACGCAAAAAGATGATGTTATGCGTCTTATGAATAATCAAGATGCAGATATGATTCTTACAGATCCACCATATAATGTTGACTATGTTGGAAAAACATCAGAAGCATTAAAAATCGAAAATGACAATATGAATGAGACTGAATTTTATAACTTTTTGCTGGATGCTTTTAGGAATATGTTTGAAAGTATAAAGTATGGTGGCTCTATATATGTATTTCACGCAGATACAGAAGGACTAAACTTTAGAAATGCTTTTAAAGCAGTAGGTTTTAAATTAGCACAATGTTTAGTATGGGTTAAGAATACTTTTGTAATGGGTAGACAAGATTATCAATGGAGACACGAACCAATTTTATATGGATGGAAAGAAGGTGCAGGACATTACTTTGTAGCTAATAGAAAACAAAGTACAGTATTAGAATTTGACAAACCAAGTAGAAATGCAGAACATCCAACAATGAAGCCAATAGATTTATTAGTGTATTTGATTAAAAACTCTAGCAAAGAAAATGACATAATATTAGATTTATTTGGTGGAAGTGGATCAACTTTAATTGCTGCAGAACAAATACAAAGAACCTGCTATATAATGGAATTAGATCCTAAATATTGTGATGTAATAATTAAACGATGGGAAAACTTAACAGGACAAAAAGCAATATTAGAGAAATAATGGAGGTGGGTGATATGTATTGAATGAATCTAATGTAGAAAATATAAAAAACGATTATTTACAAGGAATGAAATACAACGATATTATAAATAAATATAATATCACTCTACCTGAATTAAGAAGTATTATTCGTAGAAATAAACTAACTAGAAGCAGAAGTGAAATACAAAAAGGAAATACAAGTTCAATAGGAAACAAAGGTGGTTATGCACCTGAAGGAAATAAAAATGCTGTTGTTACTGGAGAATATGAAAACATATTTGCTGGTTGCTTCTCTGAAGAAGAAAAAGAAATATTTAATAATAAAGAACTTAATGAAAAAGAAGAATTATTATTTGAATTACAAGTATTAAAAATAAGAGAAGGCAGAATGCTTAAAAGAATAGAAGAATTAAAACAACGAGGTAAAGACATGACGATAAATTTTATTAGAAGTAAAAAAAGTAAATCAGAAACAGAAACTGTAACAGATGCAGAACCAACTTTAAATATGATACAAAGAATAGAAGATGGACTTACAAGAGTACAAGAGGCAAAAAGAAAAGTATTAGAAAGTCTGGCCAAGTTAAACATTACTGAAGATGACAGAACACTAAATGTAAATTTGGTAAGTAATAACTCTATATTGGAAAGCATAAGCAGACAATTAGGTGGTGGTGACGATGGAACAAAATGAGGAATTTCCACTATCTGAAAAATATATTGATTTTTTCAAACACGAGTGTAGTACAGAGTTTTTGGAAGGAACAACATTTGCTGGTAAAACAACAGTTGCTGTTCCTAAATTTATGTTTAAAGTTGCTCAAAGTCCTAAAAAGTTACATATAATTGCAGGGTTAGACCTTGGAACAATTGAAAAAAATATAATAAATAAAGATAAAGGCTTAATTGAAATATTTGGAGAATATAGTCAAGGTGGCTGTATAGAATATAACGCAAATGGTAAAGGTGTACATTCATTACCACATATTTTATATCATACTCCAAATGGTGTAAAAGTAATATACATTGTTGGATATGATAACAAAACAAGATGGAAAAAGGTACTTGGTGGTCAATATGGATGTATTCTTATAGATGAGTTTAATATTGCAGATATGGACTTTGTAAGAGAAATCTTTATGCGTTGTGATTATAGAGTATGTACAATGAACCCTGACGATCCAAATAAAGAATGCTATAAACAATATGTTAATAAATCAAGGCCAACTAAAAAATATGAAAATGATGCTCCACTAGAATTGTTAAATATGCTGAATGAAGAACAAATGGATGATTGGACTTGGTGGTATTTTTCTTTTGATCACAATAAAAGTTTAACACCAGAGAAAAAACAAAGTATTATAAATTCCGTTCCAGTAGGTACAAAACTATGGAAAAACAAAATAAAAGGATTACGAGGCAAGTCAACAGGACTTGTTTTTCTTAATTTTGATAGAAGAAAACATTGCATTACTAAAGAAGAAGCAAAGCAATATTTAAGAGCACCAGGAAACGAAAAAGTACAATTAACAACAAAGCCAATAGCAACAAGACAAACAGATGAGCATTTTATAATATTTACTGCAGCATTAGACACAGCATACAGTTCATTAAGCCCTGATACCATTGCAATGTCATTTGCAGGAATAACAAACAAAGGTAAATACATCCTATTAGATGAAAAGGTTTATAATAACGCAAACTTGGATCAGCCACTTGCACCAAGTGACACAGTAAAGAACTTTGTTGACTTCCTAGAAAGAAACAGAAAAGAGTGGGGGCTAGCAAAAAATGTGTTTATAGATTCAGCAGACCAAGCAACAATAAAGGAATTTGCAAAATATAAACGACAAACAGGATGTATATATGTGTTTAATTCAGCTTGGAAGGCTAAAATGCTAATAATAGACAGAATAAATACACAATTAGGATGGTTCAAAGATAATTGTTATTTTATAGTTGATACTTGCACAAATTATTGTGACGAACTAGATGTGTATAGTTGGAAAGAGGACAAAGACAATGAACCTGAAGATGGAAACGATCATATGGTTAATAGTTGTCAGTATAGTTGGATTCCATATGTAAGTAAAATAGGAGTGAAAAAATAATGAAATTTGGAGAAAGAGTGAAAAATATGATTAAATCGTGGTTAGATATTAGACCAGCACAAGGTCAAACATTTATAATCAATGAGAATATGGATTTTCAAGCTAATTGCATAAAAAATAAAATATGGTATAGAGGCGATAGTAGAGAATTATCTGAATTTTATGGCCAATTAATGTTTGCTGAAGATACTTTTTGGGGTGCAGCACAAACAGCAGATATTAGGATGAAAAAATCACATTCAGGATTACCAAAACTAATAATAAAAACTATTATAAATACAGTTATGACAGATTATGCAGGTGATGATGTAGAAAATGAATATTGGAAAGAAGTTAACAAAGAAAATGAATTTGATAGTAAAATGTTAAAGGCTTTGTTAGCAGATTTATTACATATAGGTGATGGTGCAATAAAAATAAATTATGATGCTGATATATCTGATAAAGCAATTCTTGAATGGGTAGATGGTTCAAAAATCGATTTTATTTATAAAAGAGGTAGATTAGTAGAACTAGTATTTAAATCTTTTTACGAGGAAGGAAATACAACATATTTATTAGAAGAACATTATGGATTTCGGATATATAACTTATAAGTTATTAAAAGATGGACAAGAAGTAAGTTTAAATAAAGTACCTGCATTAGCAAAACTTAAAAATATAACTTTTGATAAGTCAATAATGTGGGCAGTACCAGTAATGTTAAGTGAATCAGTAAAATATAAAGGAAGAGGAGAGTCTATTTTTGAAGGAAAATATGACTCTTTTGATAGTTTAGATGAAATTATATCTCAATGGCTAGAAGCAGTTAGAGCAGGAAGGGCAATAAAATATATTCCTGAGAGTATGATTCCAAGAGATCCTGAAACAGGAGAATTTTTATTAAATAGTAATCCATTTGATAATAAGTATATTTCTCCTGAAGGAAATATGTCAGAAAATGGACAAGATACTATTGAAATAAAACAAGCAGAAATACCAACAGAGAACTACTTACAATCATACATAACATTTTTAGATTTATGCTTGCAGGGAGTTATAAGTCCATCTACACTTGGAATTGATACAAAAAAATTAGATAATGCTGAAGCACAAAGAGAAAAGGAAAAAACTACTTTATATACTAGAGGTTTAATAATTGATACATTATCAGAGTTTATTCCAAAAGTTATCAATACAGTCTTAAAATCAAGAAACCAAATGGAAAACAAAGGTTTAACTGAAGATATAGAAGTAAGTTTAAAATTTGGAGAATATAGCAACCCTTCATTTGAAGCACAAGTGGAAACAGTTAGTAAGGGAAAACAAGGGGGCATAATGTCAATAGAAGCCTGTGTAGAAGAATTATATGGAGATTCTAAAGATGAAGAGTGGAAATTAGAAGAAATCGCAAGATTAAAAGCAGAACAAGGGATTGTTGATATAGAAGAACCAGCAGTAAACTTTGATTTAGAAATGGAAGAAGATACAACAAAAGAGCAAAAACCAAAAAAAACAGAACAAAAAGTAGAAGGTCAAAAAGAAGAAAAGAAAGACCAGGAGAAAGTAAATGAATAATGAATATGATGTTTCAAAAGCATTTCAAAGAATAGAAGAAACTCTTATAAAATCAATGAAAAGAAATCTTACAAGGCACTTAAACGAAGAAAAAGATCTCAATATGAATTGGAGTGCTTGGCAAACAGAACAATTAAAATCATTAGAACATTTTAAAAGAAGTAACAAACAACTATTCAAAAATGACTTTTCTACAATAAATAATGATGTGGAAGCGTTGATAAAACAAAGTTTTGAAAATGGAAAGCTAGATCAAGAAAGAGTAATATTAGAAGCTATAAAAGAAGGTAACTTTAAGAGTAATGACAAGGAAATAAATAAGTTATGGCATATTTATAAAAACACTAAAAATAAAAGAATAAAGAAAAAACAGCTTACTAGAATATATGAAAAAACAGAACAAGCAGAATCAAACTTTTTTAAAATAAATGACAGAAAACTTAATGCACTAATAAATGAAACAAAAGAGAATTTTCAAAAAGCAGAACTTTCAATATTAAGATATACTAATGATCAGTATAGACAAATAATATACGATGCTCAAGTGTATGCAAATACAGGTTCAGGAACAATAAAACAAGCAGTTGATATGGCCACAAAAGATTTTCTTTCAAAAGGTATAAATAGTATAGAATATTCAAATGGTGCTATGGTAAATATAGCATCCTATGCAGAAATGGCCATTAGAACAGCAAATAAAAGGGCATATTTACAAGGTGAAGGAACAAAAAGGGTAGGATGGGGAGTACATACAGTTTTAGTTCCAAATCGTGGTGGAGGATGTCCTTATTGCATAAAGTTTCAAGGTAAAGTATTTATTGATGATGTTTGGAGTGGTGGAACAGAAGCAGAAAGTAAAGAAACAGGTTATCCTTTATTAAGTACAGCAATAAAAGCAAAATTATTTCATCCTAACTGCAAAGATACAATTGTTACTTACTTTCCAGGTATTAATACACAGCCAATTCCACCAACAAAAGAACAATTAGAAATGAAGAAACAAAAATATATTATAGAGCAAAAACAAAGATATAATGAAAGGCAAATAAGGAAATACAAAAGGTTAGAATTAGGAAGTACAGACGAAGAAAATATAGAAAAATATCATAAAAGAAGATTAAAATGGCAGCAGTATAATAAAGAATTTTGCGAAAAACACAATTTAAAAAGACAATATGATAGAGAAGAAGTAAAAGTAAAAGTAAGCACTAAATAATAGTACGTTAATATGAAAGGGGTGAGAATATATGAAATTAATGATTAGTCAGCCTATGAAAGGAAAAACAAATGAACAAATACGAGAAGAAAGAGCAGAATTAGTAAAAAGACTACAAGAAGAAGGACACGAAGTAGTAGACACAGTATTTGAAAATGCTCCAGCAGATGAAGATGTTGCAATTTATTGTTTATCTCAATCAATAAGATATATAGGAAAAGTAGATGCGTTATATTTTATGAAAGGTTGGGAAAAAGCAAGAGGTTGTAAGATAGAACATCAAGTTGCAGTTGAATATGGAAAACAAGTATTTTATGAAAATTAATTAAAAAATAATATTAGGAGGTAAATTAAAATGGCTAAAAAGAAAGAAGAAGTCAAAGAAGCAGAAAAATTAACAGAAGAGGTTACTACAGAAGAAACAACAGAAGAGGTAAAGGAAGTAAAAAAAGAAACTAAAAAAACATTAGTTGCTAATACTTCTTTTAATGATAAATATACAGGAGAAAAATACACAGAAAAGACAGAATTTATTGTTGTAAATGAAGATATTACAACAACAAAAGTAAAAGACAACCAATACAAAATATCAGCAAAAAGAGCAGAAGAAATAAAAGCAAAAGGATATATTGATTAGTCTGATTATTAAGAGCCGTAAGGCTCTTTTTTAATGCTCCAAACACTGAAGAGGGTAAAAGCTTGTGTAATATAGTCATTTCAAGACTTAAAAAAGTAGGAGGTAGTGATTATGGATGGAGATAATAACGCAAATAATAATGCAAATAACAATGTGAATCCAAATGCCCAAAGCACTACAGGGCAACAAAACAATAATGCAAATCAACCAAATAACAATTCTAATGCGATTGATTATAACAAAATCCAAGAAATAATAGATGGTAGAAATGCAAAAACAGAAGATAGTGTTTTAAAAAGCTATTTTCAAAAGCAAGGCTTAAGTCAAGAGGAAATAGAAAGTGCAATAAATACTTTCAAAACTCAAAAGGCCAACCAAGCCAATGCACAAAACAAGGAACTTACTGATGCACAAGCATCTTTACAAAAATCACAATTAGAAAATCAAAGATTAAGAATAGAAAAGAAAGCGTACGATTTCGTTGATGAACTTAATGTTGATATTAAGACTATGCCATATCTATTAAAAATGGCAGATCTAAACAATTGTGCAGATAAAGATGGAAATGTATTAGAAGATACTTTAAAAACTGCACTACAAAAAGTTATAGATGATGTACCAGGATTAAAAAAACAAGTCCAAGGAATAGTAGGAATAACAGTAGGTGCAGATACAAATAACGGAACGAACTCTAATAATGGAGTATTTGATTTCGGATTTACAGGTGTAAGACCTAAAAAACAAAATTAAAAATAAAAAAAGAAAGGAAGGCGATTTATTATGCCATTTGAAAAAACAGGATTAAATTATACTAAAGAATATTCACAAGCATTAGCACAAGCATATCCATATACATTATTCTTTGGTGCTTTATGGAATGCAACAAAACCAGATGTTAAATTTTTAAGAAATGATACAGTAATTCTACCAAGTTTATCAGTAAAAGGTAGAAAAAACGGAGATAGAGATTCAATAGGAAGCTTTGGAAGAAACTTCAATAATGATGAAGAACCAAAGAAATTGAAAACTCACAGAACTTGGGATACACTTATTCATCCAAGAGATATTGATGAAACAAATCACGTTGCAACAATACAAAATATCACTAAAGTTATGAATGAGGAACAAAAATTTCCTGAAATGGATGCTGAAATGATTACAGCATTATATAAACTAAAAAATGAAATCGAAACTATAACAGAAGATGATGTTCTTACATTAGCAAATGTATTAACAAAATTTGATGCTATGATGGACAAAATGGATGAAAAAAGAGTTCCTGCAGCAGGAAGATTACTATATGCAGATACTCCTACAAAAACTCTAATTGATACAGCAAAAGAAGCTGCTAGAAACTTGTCAGCACAAGACACAGCAGTTGCTAGATCATTAGACAGAATTGGAGAAGTTGAAGTAATTGGTGTTCCAAAATCTGCAATGAAATCTGCTTACAAATTTACTGATGATGGATTTGAAGTTGCTGTAGATGAATATGAAAAAACTGCTGATACAGATGTAGTAACAGGAAAGACTTATTATACAAAATCAGGAAATACATATACTGCAGTTACAAACCCAACAAAAGCAGATATTGCTACATATTATGAAAAAGTACAGGAAGGTGCAAAAGATGTAAAAATGATATTAATTCATACATCTGCAGTTATTCCAGTAATAGCATACGATTTTGCTCAATTAGGTGCTCCAAGTTCTTTATCACAAGGAAAATGGACATACTTTGAAGAGTCATTTGAAGATGTATTCATCTACAACAAGAAACACGATGCTATTCAATTCTATATTGAAAGAACTGCCTAAATTGGAGGTAAGATATGAGTAATTATGTAGATATTACTTATTATCAAGATACCTATAAAGGAACGGTAATTCCTAAAGATAAAATTGAAGAAAAATTAAAAGAAGCAAGTATGCATATTGATACTTTAACTTATAATCGTATAGTTGGAAGAGGTTTTGAAAATCTAACAAAATTCCAACAAGACATTATAAAAGAGGTTGTATGCAAACTTGCTGATTTTGAATATGAAAATGAGGACTTGATAAAGTCTGTATTATCCAGTTATGCAATAAATGGTGTATCAATGAACTTTGGAACAAGTTGGAATATTCAAGTTCAAAATGGTGTTGCTATACCTAAAGATTACTATTGTTTATTGAGTCAAACAGGGTTAACTTGTAGAAATATGAGGTGTTGATATGAAATATCCAAAACTAGTAAGAAAAGAAAATTGTAAAACAGATATTCATATTGTTTTATATGGTGAAGGGATAACAGAAGATGGCGAACCAATAATTGCATTAGATACTAATCTAAAGTGTAATTATCAGGACAAAGCTAAAAGAGTATTAACTGCAGAAAAAGTAATAATTCAATTAACTGCAAAAGCATACTTTGTTGGAGATATTGCTCCTGATTTGGCAGTTATTTCTGGTGGCCAAGTTACTGTATTTGGAGAAACAAGATCAATATATCAAGGAACTAAAGCAAGAAATCCTGATGGAACTGTTAATTTTACAGAATTGGAGATAATGTAATAAAAACTGTAACTTCAAAAATAAAATTAAATGCTCCTAAAATAAAACAATTAGATCGTGCAACCATAACTTCACTTAAAAAGACTATTAGTGCTTTGCATACTGAAGTGGAAAATGCACAAGTAATGCCATTTAAAAGTGGAAATATGCAGAATGACAATACATATGAAGATTATTCAAACAGCAAACAAGGAAAAGTAAGTTTAATTACTTCTACATCTTATTCAAGAAGAATGTATTTTCATCCTGAATATAATTTCTCGAAAGAGGAGAATCCAAACGCTAGAGGAAATTGGTACGAGCCTTGGACTACTGGAAAAGAAAAAGATTTTTGCAAGAAGGCATTTTCACAATTTTATAAAAAGGAGGCAGGTTTATAATGAGTAAACTGTTAGGACTAGCAGATATAAGAGATTGGATAAAATCTTTAAATTATACTGCTTCAGAGAATTGTTATATAGGAAAATTAGATAATAAGAAAGATAAGTCTATTGGCATATATCAATTAAAAACTAGCAACGAAGCAAATGTTGCAATAGGTGGAAGTGATAATACCAAAACCCTAGAAAAATCAGTTAGTATTTTAATTCATTGGAATAAAAATGCAAAAGAAACTGAAGAAATTTCAAACAAGATTTATAGCAAGTTTTTAGAATCAAAAGAATTTGTTATAAACAACATAAAAGTAAATTATATAAGATTGCTTGTACCTGAAGCTGTTGATGTTGGAACAGATGATAAAAACATCTATGAAAGGGTTATACAGGCAATTTTTTATTATGAAAAAAAGGAAAAGGAGGAATAACTCATGGCAACTGTAACAAGTGGAGTATATCCAGTATTTAATAATGTATTTAAAATAGGTACAAAAGGCAGAACATCTACAACTGAAGATATGAAAACAATTGCAGATTGTGAGACATTTTCTTTGTCAATGGATAACAATGTAGAAGAGTGGACACCAATGACAACAGAAGGATGGATCAGAAGAATGCAAACAGGTAAAGGTTTCTCTATTAGCATTTCAGGTAAAAGAAATGTTGGAGATGATGGAAATGATTATGTTGCAAGCAAATTATTTTCAACAGGACAATCAGTAGAAACCAAATTTGAATGGGAATTTGCAGACGGAACAACAGTTAGTTTCGATTGTATTATTTCTGTATCAAACGCTGGTACTGGCGATAGTACAAATGTCGCACCTTTAGAATTTGAGGTTATGTCAGATGGAAAACCAACTGTAACACCAGCAGCATAAAACAAGCCTCGGTAGTTATCTACTGGGGCTTTATTTTTTTATTTATAAAAAGAAAAGAGGTAATTTAAAATGGCAAGTATTGATATTAGTTCAAAATTAGGAAAAGAAAAAGCCACTATAAAGTTGGCAGAAGATAAAGTTTACGAAGTTGATACTAGTGCAGACAACTATTTATTAGTACAAGAAAAAATTAAAGATCAAGATTTTTCTATTGAAGTTATGTATCAAATGATTGAAATGCTAATTGGAGAAAAAGCATTAAAAGAAATAAAAGAAATGAAACTTACTATACCTGGATTAAAAGCAGTAATAATTGCTTTATCAGCAGTTGTAAACGAAGTAGAATACGAGGAAATGGAGAAACGATTTCAATAATACTTCGACATACGATCCAGGATATGACTTATTTGAAGATTGGGATTTAGTGGCCTCAAGTTTGAAAACACAATATGGTTATAGTGTTAGAAAAGAAATCGATAATTTAGACTGGGGAGAATTAATAAGTGATATTTCAGGGCTAAAAGGAGATACACCACTTGGAAACATTATAAGAATTAGAAAAGAAAAAGATCCTGAAGTATTAAAAAAGTTTACTCCTGAAGAAATTAAAATACGAAATGAATGGTTAAATAAATCAGCATCTCAAATAAGTGAAGAAAATTATAAACAAGCTATGGAAAGCATAAAAAATATGTTTAAAACTATGGCACAAAGTGAGGTGAGATAATGAGTACAAATGTAGGAGAAATTGATCTTAGTTTAATATTAAATAGTGGTAAATTTAGTTCACAATTGAAAAATATTGATGCACAAGCAAATACTGCTTCTTCTAAAATCTCATCATCATTGTCTAAAATTGGTAAGGCTGCACTCGCAGCTTTTTCTGTTGCTGCAGTAGTTAAATGGGGAAAAGAATGCTTAAATGTGGCAACCGAAACTTCTAATGCTTGGATAGGGTTAAATTCAATATTAACTGGCCAAGGAAAAAGTTTTGATAAGGCAAAACAATTTATTAATGATTATATATCAGATGGTTTAGTTCCTTTGAATAATGCTGTAACAGCATATAAAAATTTGGCAGCAAGAGGGTATAACGAAGATCAAATCAAAAAAACAATGATAGCATTAAAAAATAGTGCAACATTTGGTAGACAGAGCACATATACCCTTGGCGAAGCAGTACAAACTGCATCTGAAGGTTTAAAAAATGAGAATAGTATATTAGTTGATAATGCAGGTGTTACAAAGAATGTAGCAAAAATGTGGGAAGATTATGCAAAATCAATAGGAAAAACAACAAATAATCTTACACAGCAAGAAAAGATACAAGCAGAAGTAAATGGAATTTTACAAGAAACAAAATTTCAAAGTAATGATGCTGCGATTTATGCAAATACTTATTCAGGAAAAGTAGCACAATTATCACAAGCATTTACAACTATGAAAACAGCAATAGGAAATGTAATACAGCCAATTGCAAAACTATTTATACCAATTGTTACAAGTGCAATAAATGTAGTTACAAAATTATTTACAGCAATTTCAGGTCTACTTGCATTATTTGGATTAAAAGCTGATAGTGTTGAAACAGTATCAAGTGGGATGGGAGATTTAGCAACTTCGGCGAACAATGCTTCTGATGCAGTATCAGGAGTAGGAGATAGTGCAAAAAAAGCAGGAAAAGATGCAAAAAAAGCTTCAAATAATTTGGCAGCATTTGATAATTTAAATGTACTTCCAAAAGATACATCTTCTTCAGGAAGTGGAGGTGCTGGAAGCAGTAATGTAGGTGCAGGATTAAAAGATTCGCTAGATGTATCAAGTAAAATTACTGAAGATACATCTGCATTTGATAGTTTAATTGGTAGAGTAAAAGAATTAGCAAGCATATTCAAAGAAGGATTTGATATTAGTTTTGGAAATACAAACTTTGATGGCATAATAAGTCATTTAAATGGAATAAAAAACACACTTATTGATATTTGGACAGATCCTGATGTGTTAAATTCAGCAAAACAATGGGCTGATACTATGTTATATTCATTAGGACAAACAGTTGGTGCTGTTGCAAGAATTGGTACAAATATCATTGAAGGTTTTGTTGGAAGTATAGACAAATATTTGTCACAAAATGTAGACAGAATTAAAGGGTTTATTTGTAAAATGTTTGATATTTCAAGTGCTGATATGGCTTTGACAGGTAACCTTTGGCAAGCACTAGGAGAAATTTCTGATGTATTTAAAAGTGATGTGGCAAAACAAATAGGTGCTGATATTATTGCAATGTTTGCAAATCCCTTAATGAGTGCATTAGAATTATGTAGTAAATTTGCACTTGATGTAAAAAGTGTATTGTTTCAGCCAATTATAGATAATGCAGAAAAAATAAAAACCACTATTGAAAATGTAATGAAACCAATACAAACATTTACAGGAACTTTAGCAGAAGCAATGACTTATGTAGGTGATAAATGGAACGAAGTTTATGATCAACATATACATCCTTTTATGGAAAGCCTAAAAACAGGATTAAGTGATACTTTTGGAAAGTTTTTAGATGTATATAACACTTATGTTGTTCCTTTTCTACAAAATATGGCAAATAAGTTTAACGAATTATGGAATACACATTTAAAACCATTTGTAGATAAAGTTGGAGAACTTATTGGAAGTATAGCAGATGCATTGACAGCTTTATGGGAAAATATTTTAAAACCAGTTGTAGATTGGATTATTCAAAATATTATACCAGTTTTAGTTCCAATATTTGAAAGTTTATGGAATACGATATGCAATGTTTTTGGAGCAATAGCTGACACAATAGGAGGAATAATTGATACTTTTAGAGGATTAATAGATTTTATTGTAGGAATTTTTACAGGAGATTGGAATAAAGCTTGGGAAGGTATAAAGACTTTCTTTGGTGGAATTTGGGATGCAATAAAAGGTATTGTATCAGTTGTATGGAATGCAATTAAAGGAATAATTGAAACAGTTATAAACATCATAAAAGGAATTATAACAACAGTATTTAATGCAATAAAGACTGTTATAACTAATATATGGAATGGAATTAAGACATTTATCACAAATATATGGAATGGAATTAAGACAACAATTTCTAATGCGATAAATGCAATTAAGAACACAATAACAAATATATTTAATGCAATAAAGCAGTTTTTTACAGATGTATGGAATAGCATTTCAAATACTATTAAAAATTTAATAAATGGTATTAAAAATACAATTTCAAGTGTGCTAAATACTATAAAATCAATATGGTCAAATATATGGAATGGCATTAAATCAACAGTAACAAATATATGGAACAATATTTCAAGTACAATTTCAAATGTTATAAACAATATAAAGAATACAATTTCAAATGTTATAAATAGCATAAAATCCGTATGGGATAATGTTTGGAATGGAATGAAAAATACAATTACAAATGTCTTTAACGGAATATGGAATACCATAAAAGGAGTCATTAATTCGATTTTAGGTGGCGTTGAAAAAATGGCAAATGGAGTTATAAATGGAATTAATGGAATGATTAGAGCATTGAACAATTTGAGTTTTGATGTACCTGACTGGGTTCCTGAATTAGGTGGCAAAAAATTTGGATTTAACATAGGAACAATAGGCAATGTCTCATTACCAAGACTTGCTGAAGGTGGATATGTAAAAGCCAATACACCACAATTAGCAATGATAGGAGATAACAAAAATCAAGGAGAAATTGTTGCTCCTGAAGATAAGATAATCGAAAATGTAATAGAGGCATTAAAATTATTCTTTAAAGAGCAGGCCAATAGCAGTAGAAGCAATAATAATAAAGAAAATACTATTGTTATAAACTTTGAAGGAAGTTTAGCACAACTTGTTAGAATACTAAAACCAGAACTTGACAATGAGAGTTTAAGAAGAGGAACAAAATTAGTTATAGGAGGTACTTCATAATGGCAATTACATATGATTTTATAATAATTGATGGACAACAATATAATATTGATGTTTATATAGGAATCAAAGAAACAGCAGATTTTTTAGATAAATATGCAAATAGAACAGACGATGGAGACCTCCAAAGAGAATTGATTGGTGTTTATTTTAATTATTCTGATATTAAGTTCGAGCCACAAACAGACAATAATTATGATGAATTTGAAAGGCTATGGAATAAGCTAACAGAAGCAGAGGAATTTCATACAGTTAAGATTGCTAATCTTGAATTTAAGGCATACTTCAATAATGTTTCAAGAGTAATTTACGATTTTAGAAATAATAAAGCATATAAAAAAGATATGACTGTAAACTTCACAGCTAAAAAGCCAGCAAGGAGTTGATAGAATATGAAAACAAAAGCAAGTATAACATTTGGATTAGTTGATGTTACAGCAAAAGAAGATAGTACCATAACAGTTAATGATAAGCAAAATTTTGTAGATATTATGGATTTAAAAAAAGATAATATTGAAGAAATTAAATATGGTACTTGTGAGAAAAATCAATTTGCATTAAATGGAACATTTCAGCTAATGCCAGATTATGAACAATTAGAAAATATGTGCTGGTGGTCAAATAAAATGAGTAATGAAAAAGGCGAATTTGATACGCCTCTAGTTATGGAAATAAATTTTACAGAAGCACATAGCAGTTTAGGTATTACTTTAATATTTAGTTCTGCGAATGATTATTGTAGCAAGCTAAATTTAAAATATTATGATATAAATAATAATTTGTTAAGTGATTCTGATTATTATCCTACAAATTACTATACTATATGCAATAATATTTGTGAGAACTACCATAAAATTGTTATTACATTTTATAGTACCAATAACCCATATAGATATTTAAAATTATATAAAATCTTGTATGGTGCTGAAAAGGTCTTTGAAGGTGATAGTTTAATGAGTGCAAAGCTATTAGAGGAAACAAGTCTAATCAGTGATGAGCTTACTATAAATACTTTAGACTTTACTTTATTTTCTGAAAATGATGAGTTTAACATTGTAAATCCACAAGGATTTTATAGGTTGCTTCAGCAAAGGCAAAGATTAAATGTAAAGGAAACATTATTAAAAGAAAATAAAGAAAAAGATATGGGAGTGTATTATCTGAACTCTTGGAAAAATAAAGAAGATAAAATAATGGAAATGAGTGCAACTGATATTATTGGGGTATTAGACAAAACAAGCTTCAATGGAGGTATGTATAAAAAAATCAAGTTCAAAGATCTGATCAAAGAAATCTTGGAATCAGCTAGATTATATAATGATGAATATAGTATAGAAGATAGTTTAAAAAATATTGAACTTACAGGATACATTCCTATTTGCAGTCATAGAGAAGCATTACAACAAGCTGTATTTGCTGTTGGTGCGATTGTTAATTCTACACGAGGATCAGTCATAAAAATGTATCCACTTAATACAGAAGCAGAAATTGTAAATACAATGGATAAAACTAATGTATGGCAAAATACAAAAAAATTCACACAAATGGATATAGTAACTGGAGTAGAAGTAACAGCACATGAATATGTTGCTGATACAGAAGAAACTAAATTATATGAAGCAAATTTAAAAGCAGGAAATTCAAAAGTTGTATTTAATGAACCAGTAGCAAGTATGACCTGCGAAGGTGGAACAGTTATTGAAAGTAATTGTAATTATGCTATTATTTATTGCTCTAAAGATAGCAATGTTGTTATTAGTGGATATAAATATAAAGATAATATGCAGACTTATTTAGTGGAAATTAAAAATTTAGATCCAACATTAAAACAAAACACTTTAAAGGTAGAATCAGGATATTTAATAGATAGAAATAATGCTGAAGAAGTAGGGGCAAGAATATTAGCATATTATGAAAAAACTTATAAAACAGAATATACTAATGTATTGAAAAATGAGGAACTTTCTAACTGTGTGGATGTTGAAGGATATGCTGGACAAAAACTAAAAGGAGTTATAACAAAACAAGATATTGATTTGACTGGTGGATTTATATCAGATACAGAAATAATTGCTAAAATAAAGGAGGACGAAGATGGATAATTTAATATTTGATAGATTATCAAGTGATGTTGATAATGCACTGAATAATCCAAACAGCACTCAAGATTTAAAAGGTGCTTATAATTATTCTGACCTAAATAGGGTTGAATCTTGGTGTGAATATTTGCAACATTTTTTAGAAATATGGGGATTTAAAAAAGAATTAATCGTAAAAAAAGACTGGAATATTAGAGATTATCCAACAAGAACAGAAGTAGACAGAATAAGAAATAACATTAACACACTAAAAAGTTTTTGCCAAGCAATTCAAACAGAAAATATATTATATAACAACACATTAAATTATGAACAAGCAAATGCATTAGAAAAAATAATGTATGATATAGTTCAGCATATTGAAACCAATAGTAGAACTGATGATTTTGACTATTATGTGGCCATATTTTCAATGTGTGAAAAATTTTACGATATGAATATAAACGAGGATGTATTATATAAATACAGAGAAACCAAACAAAATAATGAAATAGGAATCACAGTAACAAAAAATAGTTTCTGTGATTTTAATTTAGATGTACATAAGTGGGAAAAAGATTCAAAGACATCTATGTTTTTAGCTGCAGCATTAAGAGCAATTGTAAAGGTAGAAACTACTTTAAATCAAGAGTCTTATGATGTAAATAGAAATATAGAAAATAGTTATAATTATGGATTATATATAACTACAAATAAATTTATAGATATGGAGGTAATTTAATATGAGTACAGGTGTATGTTACATAACAACACAGGGAGCAATTTTATCAGCAAAAACCTTGCAAGGCAAAAAATTAGAAATAACAAAATTTACTGCAGGAGATGGATATTTAACAGATGATAGCGTTGATGCAATAAAAGCTCTAACAAATTTAGTTAGTTCAAAAATATCATTTCCTGTAACAAATATTGTTAGAGATACAAATACAAGAGTAAAAGTGCAAGGTACTTTTAGAAATATTGATATTGCAGAAGCATTTTATTTTAGAGAATTAGGGTTATGGGCAATAGATCCTGATACAGTTTCTTTTGCATTAACTACAGATACAGAAATAAACAGTACAAAAACATATTATACTTATAATTCTTCTACAGGAGAATATACAGCAGTTTCAAGTCCAGCTTTAGCAGATATTGGAACATATTATGAAAGATCATATACAGAAGTGCTATTTTCATATATTAACTATGGAGATGTAGCAGAGTATATAAATAATTCAATTTCAGAGGTTCAGGAAAGGTTTTATACACAAAACATTGTTGTTGATAATGCAAGCAATGTTACAATTACAATAGATCCTTATGCTTCTTATGCTACAATAAGAGATTTACAACAAGCAGTTGATGATTTAGAGGAAGAAATAGACACTAAAATATCATCAGTTTATAAATATAAAGGTAGTGTAAATGCTTATAGTAATCTACCCACAACAGGACAAAAAGTAGGAGATGTATATAATATTGAAACAGCAGACTCAACACACGGAATTAAAGCTGGAGATAATGTTGCTTGGAATGGTACAAGCTGGGATTCGCTTGCAGGAACAATTGATCTATCTGCATACATTACATCAGAAACTGCAGCAAATACTTATGTTTCAAAATCAAGTTTAGCACCAAACGCAATGAATTTAACGCCTAATATGTTTATCCAAGATGGTGATTTATATAAATGCACTGTTACAAATACACAAGTAACAGCTTCAAGTTCCGTTTGGGTAGATATTTCAAAAGATACAATGTCTATTGCAGAAGAGGCAGGTGTAAAAAGTTATGTTACAATAAATGCAGGAAGTTTTGAAATTTATGCCGATGCAGTTCCAAGTGCTAATATTACAGGAAGTTATATCATATTAGGAGGTGCATAATATGGGCTATGGGAGAACAAATTTAGCATTAGGGCCAATAAATGTACTAGCAAATAGAGTTAGACCTATTATAATGGGTGTAAAAAGACAAATTTCATCTTCAGCTACAGCTTGGGAAAGAACAGATGGATCTATTGGGATGGTGGCCAATGCTACTCACGATGGAACAGCAGTACAAAACGACTTTGATACAGCACCAATTTATGCAGATATCTTAACAATGGATATATCAGCAAATGGCAATATTAATAGAAAATACGGAGATGCAGATTTTTCTTTCACGAATCCAGTAGGTTATATTGTAACTTATTTCCCAGAATTTTGGTACAAAAGATGGCAAGCAGATGGTTGGGAATACATACAAATAAGCAATGTAGAACAAGAAGGTTTTGAATATTCAGAGCCTTTTTATATAGGAAGATATACTACAGGTGGTAATAGTTCGGCTGTTACTTGTAAGAGTGGCGTTTCAAGTTTTGTAAATATTTCTATTACTAATTTGAGAACATATAGTAAAAATGTTGGAGCAGGTTGGGGACTAATGGACATATGGAGATGGTCAATGCTTCAGCTTCTTTATTTAGTTGAGTATGCAGATTATAATAGTCAAGCAAAACTAGGCTATGGAAACTGTAGTACATCAGCACAAATAAATAATGGTGGTTGTGATAGTTTAGGAATGAAATCAGGTTGTTTAGCTAATGCTAAAGCAACAGCTGTGATATATAGAGGCGTTGAAAATCCATTCGGTAATATATGGCAATGGCTGGATGGAATCAATATTGGAACAGGTAGAAAGTCGTGGGTATGTAAAGATAGAAGTCAATATGCATCCGATAAAACTTCTAGTCCATATATACAAATGAGTTATGCAGAGCCTTCGTCATACAGCTATATTAAAACTATGGGATACGATGCCAATAATCCTGCTATTCAAAGGGCAACTGCAACAGGAGGCTCCGACAGTACCTACTGCCCAGACTACTTCAGTTCGAATGCTGGCTATTGTGTGTTTGTTGGTGGCTATTGGGGCAATGACTTGTACTGTGGTTTGTGGTGTGCTAATTACAACAGTTCTTCGTACACTGGCACGAACATCGGCGGTCGCCTTCTTTTCATACCAGTATAGTGGGGGTGTGGGGGCGACCAGCCTCCACAGAAATTAACTGAAATAAAGTGGAGTTATATTTATTTTAATTTTCTTTTATAATAGCCATAGGGGATTTGATGTGCGACAGCCCTCGTTTGCTGTTTACTACTTCAATTCGAATGCTGGCTATTGTGTGTATGTTGGTGGCAATTGGAGCAATGACTTGAACTGTGGTTTGTGGTGTGCTAATTACAACAGTTCTTCGAACACTAACACGAACATCGGCGGTCGCCTTATTTTATATCAGATAAAATATAAATACTTGCACATCATTTTCCACAGCCCTTGCTGAAAATTAATCGCTCTGGATTAGCCTAGTAGTCCCATTATGGATCGAAAAGTTGGTAGATGATATAAAAGAAAAGAGAACCAGGTATGAAAAGAAAAGGAAACATATATCAAAAAATATGTACTTTTGAAAATTGCAAAGAAGCAATAATAAAGGCATCAAAGAATAAAAGGTATAGAAGTGATGTAAATTGTATTATTAACAATATCAACAAGTATGCAATGCAATTGAGTGAGATACTGAAGAACAAAAAATATACACCAAGCCCTTATATAGAAAAGAAAATCTATGACGGTGCAAATAAAAAAGAAAGGATAATTTATAAACCTAAATTTTATCCTGATCAATGTGTACATTGGGCTTTAATGTTGCAAATAAAATCAATACTTACAAAAGGAATGTATGATTGGAGTTGTGCAGCAATAGAAGGTAGAGGTGTACATTATGGGGCAAGACATATAAAGAAGATACTTGTTAGAGATAGAAAAAACACAAAGTATTGCTTAAAATTGGATATAAAGAAATATTATCCATCTATAAATAAAGAACTTCTAAAGAAAAAGTTTAGAAGATTAATAAAAGACTATGATGTTTTAAATTTAATAGATTCAATTATAGATAGTTCTGCAGATGGACTACCAATAGGAAATTTTACTTCACAATGGTTTGCAAATTTTAATCTTCAAGATTTGGATCACTATATAAAAGAACAATTAAAAGTAAAATATTATATTCGCTATATGGATGATATGGTTTTATTCCATAGGAACAAAAAAGAACTTCACAAAATAAGAATAGCTGTAGATGAATTTTTACACAAAGAAGGTTTAAGAATAAAAGAAAATTGGACATTATTCAAAGTAGATAGTAGGCCAATAGATTTTATGGGCTTTCGTTTTTACAGAGGATATACAACTTTAAGGCGAGGCATATTCCTACGAATGAAACGCAGAATCAAAAGAATATATAAAAAAGGGAAAATAACACAAAATGATGCAGGTGCAGTAATGAGCTATCATGGATGGATAACTAACTCTAATTCATATAAAATACATCAAAAATATGTAAGACCATACATAAATATGAAAGAATGTAAGCAAGTATTGAAAAATCAAAAGAAGATTCTAAAAAAAGACTTTTAATAGTCTTTTTTTTATTGAATCAGAAAGGATGGGTACAATGGAACAAAATTTTGAAACAGAAGTATTAACAAGATTGACTAAAATTGAAACAAAACTTGATGATTATAAATCAGTAAAAGATAAATCTGATACAGCTTATACAATAGCAATCGAAAATCAAAAAGAAATAGAAGAAATTAATGAAAGAATAAAATGGATCACAAGGACTGTAGTAGCTGCAGTTATAACTGGAGTAATTGGAATAGGAATTGCACTATTAAAAAGTGGAATTGGAATCCATTAGAAAGGAGGATTTGCTATGAGAAAAGCTTGGGATGATGTAAAATCGTTTGTAACAGTAGTAATGACAATAGGATTAGTGTTGTTGCTATTTATACCAAACTTAAATCCACCTACAGAAATAATTGCATTATACTGTACAAGTTATGGATCGATAATGACATATTTCTTTACTAAAAAAGATGGTGGAAATACTGAAAATGCTGATAAAAGTGAGTAAACAAACTATACTAACTTAAAATAAAAATGGCTTAAAACGCAACATTGCAAGCCATTTTTTTAATACCAAGATAAATTTCTGGTATTTATATAAAACAGGAAGAAAATTTAAAAATCTTCCTGTTTTTCATTTTATAAAAGAAAGGAGCGATTTTTTATGGAAGAAGAAATCGAATTGACTGAAGAAATGAAACAAGAATTAACAAATGGAAAGGAAGAAGGTGAAGAATAATGGGAACAATGTCAAGTTTAGCACAAGGTGCTTATATTGCTCATTCTAACAATTATCAAAAAGGAAGAAATGGGCATAAAATTTGTAAATTTACTCCTCATATTATGGCAGGAATTTTAACAGGAAAACAATGTGCAGTTAATATTTTTCAAAAACCTAATAGGATCGCATCAGCAAACTATTGTATAGGAAATGATGGAGATTTAGTATGCAATGTTTACGAAGAAGATAGAGCATACACATCAAGTTCAAGATCAAATGATAATCAAGCAATTACAGTTGAAGTTTCTAATTGTGAAATTGGTGGAGAATGGAAAATTTCTGATGCTGCGTGGAATACTTTAGTTAAATTAGCAGTTGATGTATGTAGAAGATATAATTTTAGGTTAGTTTATGATGGAACACCTAATGGAAGTCTAACAAGACATAATATGTTCGCCAATACATCTTGTCCTGGTAAATATCTACAAAGTAGATTCCAAGAACTCGCAGATACAGTAAATGCTCAATTAGATGGTGGAAATATACCAGTTTCAAATCCAAATACAAGCAAAAAATCAAATGAAGAAATTGCAAACGAAGTTATTGCTGGTAAATGGGGAAATGGATCTAACAGATTTAATAGATTAGCACAAGCAGGTTATGATGGAAATGCTATTCAAAATATTGTAAATCAAAAATTAGATGGATCAGTTTCAGCACCTAAACCAAGCAAAAAGTCTAATGAAACTATTGCACAAGAAGTAATAAATGGTGCTTGGGGTAATGGAGAAGATCGCAAAAATAAATTAAGTGCAGCAGGATACGATTACAATGTAATTCAATCAATAGTTAATCAAAAATTAGGGACAAAACCTGTTTCAAATAAAGAATCAAACGAAACAATAGCGAATGAAGTTATCCAAGGCAAATGGGGCAATGGACAAGACAGAAAAAACAAACTTATTGCAGCAGGGTATGACTATAATGCTATACAAGCAATTGTAAATAGAAAATTGAAATAATATAAAAGGGAGATTGTTTCTCCCTTATTGTATATTTTTTAATTTTTGTTGTATATTATTAATAGAACTATAAAGTTCTGAAACAGAAGTATTTAATAAGTCTATATTCTTGATTTCATTAACACAGCTTTCAACAATATTTTTCTTATTAATCTTCTGTTTCTTTTTACTTTTGTATTCAATTAAAAAATTGCTCATTTTTTTGACTTTTCCTTTCTTACAATAATATCACCAGGTTCACATCCTAAAATCATACACATTTTATCTAATGTATCAAATTTTATTCCAGTAGTAGTATTATCCATTAAATGAGACAGTGCTTGATAACCTCCTTCCATATTTTTTATAAACCAATATTTTGTTTTCTTTTGTTCTTTTAGTATTTCATTTACTCTAACATATATCATCTCATCACCTCCCTTCATTATAGATATTGTAAAACAAACTATAATTTATTTTAACTGCAACATATTTGACTTAAAGCAGTTATACCTAATTTACAAAATAGGTGTGAAATGATATAATAATGCTGAATCAAAAAACAAAAGAGGTATTGTTATATGGAGAAAAATATTATTGAATCGTTGGATAATATAAATAAACTTATAGAAGAAAGAAAATATCAAGAGGCAAAAAACTATATAAAAAAGACAAAAGCAGAGATGTCAAATAAAAACAATCCATCCAGTTATATAGATGATCTAGTTGATAATTTAAAGTAAAAGAATGTTAAGAAAAGTAGAAAAAAGTTGAACCTTAAAACTTATATGGGACAAGGAATGTATGTATTGATACCTAACACACATTATAGTTAATTTTATTTACATAATATGGTATAATTAGATAAGAGATATCTCCAAATTAAATTATAAGGAGGTTCAATATGGAATTAAATATATTTGACAAAATATTGTCACAGATATTCAAAAGATATACATATAAAATATATAGATGTGGTGTCCGAGATGGGTTTAATTGGAATGAATAATTTGTTACTAATTTGTTACTAATAGGTTGTAATTAGTAGGAATTAGATGTAATGAAAAACAAGTCGCAAACCATTGAAAAATCAATAAAAATTTGATTTTGGGCGACTTGTTTAATTTTATGCTAAAAATACTAAAAGTCGAACTTTGTCGAATGAATTTGCTTGACAAATAAAACAAACAATAATAATATATGATAGAAGAATTATTAAATAATAATTTTAAATCTAAACGCAAACATTCTTGGTTGCAAAGTTAAAGTTTTTAAAATTCAAAAAAATATCTAAACAAAAATCCAAAGAAGGAAAGAAAAAATGTTATCAATAGTAAAATCAATGTCACTTCACGGGCTAGAAGGAAATCTTCTTAATGTAGAAGTAGATATCTCTCGGTGGACTTCCAACATGGGCAATTGTAGGACTACCTGATACAAGTGTGCAAGAATCAAAAGAAAGAATAAAATCAGCCATAAAAAACACAGGACTTAAACTTGAAAGTAGAAGAATAGTAGTAAATCTATCTCCTGCGGATACGAAAAAAGAAGGTTCGATGTATGACCTTCCTATGGCAATTGGGATACTTATTGCAAATGGTGACTTAAAAAACAAAAATCTAGATAAAACAGTAATTATAGGAGAACTATCACTTGATGGAAAAGTAAATAAAATAAATGGAGTGTTCCCAATAGCACTAGAAGCAAAAAGCTTAGGAATGGATAAGATAATACTTCCAAAAGAAAATGCAAAAGAAGCTTCAATTGTACAAGATATTGAAGTAATTGGGGTAGAAAGTCTAAAAGATGTAATAGAATATCTAAATGGTGAAAAAGAAATTATTAAAGAAAATATAAATTTAACAGATATATTCTCATTAAATACAAAATACCAAGTCGATTTTAGTGATGTAAAGGGTCAAGAAAATGTAAAAAGAGCATTAGAAGTTGCAGCAGCAGGTGGGCACAATATACTCCTTATCCGGAAGTCCACGGCTCTCGGAAAAACAATGATGGCAAAATGTCTTCCATCAATACTTCCAGACTTAAGCTTAGAAGAGGCACTTGAAATAACTAAAATTCATAGTATTGCGGGACTATTAGAAAAGGATATGCCATTGATTACAAAAAGACCATTTAGAGCACCACATCACACAATATCGGGTGCATCGTTAGTTCGGCGGTGGAAGAGTACCAAAGCCACGGAGAAATAAGCTTATCACATAATGGAGTATTATTTTTAGACGAGTTAACCGAATTTAGTAAACACACACTAGAACTTATGAGAGGACCTTTAGAAGATCGGAAAAGTCAGTATAAGTAGAGTAAATGCAAACCTTACATATCCATGCAATTTTATGCTTATAGCTTCAATGAACCCATGCCCTTGTGGATACTATGGAGCAAAAGATAAAAACTGCACTTGTTCAAAGATCCGGGATAAGTAAATATATAAATAAAATAAGTGGGCCACTTTTAGACAGGATAGATATTCACATAGAAGTAGAAGCAGTAGATTATAAAAAGCTAGATAGAGAAGAAAAAGGAGAAACATCTGAAGAAATAAGAAAAAGAGTAAACAAAGCAAGAGAAATTGCAAGAGAAAGATATAAAGAATATGGTATATATTCCAATTCAGAGCTTACTCCAAAGTTAATTCAAAAATACTGCAAATTAGGGAAAAAAGAAAAAGTGGTACTAGAAAATGCTTTTGATAAATTAGGATTTAGTGCAAGAGCATATAGCAGAATACTTAAGCTAGCAAAAACAATAGCAGATTTAGACGGAAAAGAAAATATAGAATTAAACCATATAGCAGAAGCTATTAAGTATAGAGATCTTGATCGTAAGTATTGGGGAAATTAAAATATGAAAATTCAAGAAATAAAAATAAATGACAAAGCATATCCTGAAAGTCTTAAAAAAATCAAAAACCCACCTAAAAAGTTATATGTTATAGGAAATATAGAACTATTAAATAGAAAAGGAATTGCAATAGTTGGCTCAAGAAATTGTACAAAAGAGGGAACAAAAAATGCAAGGGTTTTTGGAGCAAATATTGCAAAAGCAGGATTTACTGTAATAAGCGGAATGGCAAAAGGAATAGATGCATCAGCTCATATTGGTGCATTAGATGTAAAGGGCAAAACAATTGCAGTACTTGGAAATGGACCAAATGTTATATTTCCATATGAAAACAAGCTAATATATGACAAAATACTGAAACTTCGGTGGGCTAATTGTTAGTGAATACCCAAAAGATACACCTTCACAGTCTGAGTATTTTAGGCAAAGAAATAGAATAGTAAGTGGACTTAGCCTTGGAGTTTTAATTGTAGAAGCAAAGATAAAAAGTGGAACAGGAATTACAGCAAGATTTGCTAAAGAACAAGGAAAAGAAATATTTTGCATACCAAATGCACTAGACAACAGAAAGGGAATGGGTACAAATCTTCAAATAAAAAGAGGAGCAACATTGATCTTAGAGCCAAAAGACATAATAGAGAGATATACGAAAAAAGAAATAAAACAGATTTCAATTGAAGAATTAGAAAATTTAAATAAAATAACTTTAATTGACTTAAGCAAAATAAAGCTAGAATATAGAGAAATATATAGTGTATTAAAAGAAGAATTAAGCCTAAATGAAATAAGCAAAAAAACAGGGATAGAAATAAAAGAGCTATATGAAAAATTATTTATGATGGAACTAGAAGGACTTATAACAAGTAATAAAAATAAATATAAAGTACGAAAAGAGGAATAGAATGAACCAAAAACAATTAGAAGGAAAACTTGGAGAAAATGAAGCAACAAAATATTTAGAAGATTTAGGATATGAAATAATATGTAACAATTTTAGTTGCATGCAAGGAGAAATAGATATAATCGCAAAGGATGGAAGAGAATTAGTATTTGTCGAAGTGAAAACTAGAACTAGTAAAAAATATGGAGAAGCAAAAGAAGCAGTAAATAAAAATAAACAGATGCATATTAAAAATGCAGTAAAATATTATTTATACAAAAATAAATTAGAAAATGCGTTAGTTAGAATAGATGTGATAGAAGTTTACTTAAAAAAAGAAGTGATAATAATTAATCACATAAAACAGGCAGTAGACGAAATATAAAATTTACATAAAAATACAGAAATAAAAAAATCTTCAAAGACTGTAAGTATTAAGACGAGCGAAATTTACATAAAACATTTGCTAAAATAACAAAAATATTTAAAAATCACTTGAAAAAAAACCCAAAATATGGTATCATAAATATAGTTTGAAAATTTAGAAAGGAAGATATCATGGGAGATAAAATTGCAAATGTGTTAATTATATTCATTATGGTTATAATACTTGGACTTCGGTGGAATATATTATGCTAAAGTTACAGGAAGTTACAATCATGCAGTAGAAGATAGCGAGAGAATGGGAAGCCTAGTTGAAAATGAACTAAATGAAGATAATAAAGAAATAAATGATACTTCGGATGAAAGCAGACAAACAATTGGTGGAGTGGAAGTTAGCTCTGAAATTTATAGCAAAAATGCAAATTCTGGATATAAATATAACAATAGATATTATTACAACAGCTTAAGCGAAGAAGCAAAAGCTATATATGATACAATTGTTAACAATATAGATAAACTAAAGAATGGAAATATAAGAATAGATATAGACTATGACTTCAGCAAACTTTTAAATAATGGAAACGGTCAAGATACTTTAAATGATTATTATGAAGATGCAATAAATGCAATAAACCTAGATGTGCCAAATTTATTTTACTTAGATTTTTCTAAAATGTGGCTAAGAGTTGAAAGAAAATCAAATATATTTGGAACAAAATATAAGTTATACATAGATTCAGGAGAAAACGAAAATTATTTCTCAAAAGGATTTACTTCAAATACACAAGTTGAAATAGCAGAAAGTCAAGTAGAAATTGCCAAAAATCAGGTAAAGGCAGTATTAAATGGAACAAATTATGATAAAATAAAATCATTACATGATTGGTTAATAGATTATATGGAATATGATGCTACAGCTGTTAATAAAGCTTCTGTGTATGGTGCATTAATAGAAAAAAGAGGAGTATGCGAAAGCTATGCTAGAACATATAAATATATATTAGATGAACTTGGAATAGAAAATATACTAGCTACGGGAACTGCAACAAACTCGAGCGGAAGAACAGAAGACCATATGTGGAACTATGTTAAACTAGATGGGAAATGGTATGCAGTAGATACTACTTGGGATGACCCAATAATATTAGGGGGAGGAACTCCAAGTAACGAAGTAAAACATAGATATTTTTTAAAGGGAAGCGTAGATTTCTTTAAAAATCATACAGAAAAATTAACAATATCACCAAGTGGTAAAATATTTGCACTTCCAAAACTTGAATCAAATAATTATTAATTAAAATTAGTATAAAAATAGCTATGCTTGTAAATAATACTAAAAAAGGAAGGAATTGATTTAGTATTATGAAAAGCAAAGCTATTTTTATTTTATTGATAATTGTATTATTCTTTAGCGCTGCATATATGCGGATTAAAGATTGGACAAAAGGAGCAAGAACCAAAGGAAGAAGAAGCAACACTCTTAAGTCAAGAAGAAGAAAATATTGTAGAAGAGGAAAAACTTATAGAAACAGATGCGAATGAAATAAAAGTTACACCAAACACTTTGCTAATCTTAAAAAGGTCTTATACAGATTGTGGACATACAATAGTAAACAGTGCTGAGATTCCAGAAGAAATGATAAATTTAACTGAAAAAGAAGTAGAAAAAGGATATTCAAATTGGAAAATAGAGAAATTTACAAAAGAAGAAATTATATTAGGAAAAGAATTAGATAGTTTTTGTGGAGAACATTATTTATTAATAGAAGAAGAAGGAAGAGTTTTAATATATTCATTAGATGAAGCGGGAAATAAAACGCTAGAAGAAAATACAGATATTGCATTTGAATATCTTCCAGAAACAGATAAAATAATAATCAAAAATGGTATATATGTTTATGGAAGAGAAGAATTAAGCAGAATAAAAGAAGATTTTGAATCATAATAACAATAAAAAACCACCGAAGATTAGCCTTAAATCTGGTGGTTTTTTTATATAATCATTTAATATAAACAATATCTTTATCAGATGTAAATGCATTATTTCCATATGCATAAATAATGTATATACTTGAATTTGGACCTAAGAAATAATTATTAGAATTTTCTACTTTATATATATCATTATTAATATTTCTTTTATATGAATCATAACCTAAAGAAGATAAGCTATTAGAATGATTTATCGCATTTTCTATAGTATTATGAATTTCATTTTGCACATCACCTGTACTTAAATTTCTAATTTCAAGCATTTCATTCAAAGAAACTTTTTGATTTGTAGAAATATTATAAGTATAAGCTTTTATAATCACTCTTTGACTATTTGAACCTTCTTTAAGGGTTGCTTTTATAAGAAGAGATAAAATATTTTCGTTTAAATAAGCTGTATAAGAAACATTATAGATAGTATTTTCAGAGACTTCTTCTTCAGCCTTATCCAATATATTAGTTATTTTACCATAAAAAGTATTAAGGATTTCTCTATCTATATTTACAAAGGTTTCATTATTAATATTTATTAAAGGAATACTTGCTTGAATTTCATATTTACCCTCATATATCTCATTTAAAGTATATGAAGTATAAACAATATCCTTTGTATTATCTAACTTAGAAGCGAAATTTGATGTATTATCATATCCTTGCAGATTCACCTTATTATCAAACAATTCATCAAATTTAACATCACTTGCTACAGGTGGAGGAGTCTCTTCTGTAATACCTTTAAAAGGTTTTACAAAGACTTCATAATATACGCCATATAAAAGAGCTATTACGCAAATTGCAATAATTATAATAAAGCAAATATTTCTAGCATTCATTTCAAATTTTATTTTCATTTGATTTCTCCTTGAATTACAAATTTTTTTATTTTTTCCATTATAACATACTTTAAAATTTAATGCAAAACTTGACTTTTAGCATAGTTTGATGTATTATTAATAGATATAATTAGAGCAAAAGGAGGAAGCATTTATGCTATGTTCAGTATGTAAAAAAGAGCAAGCAGTAATCTTTATACATGACCCAAATTCAAAAAATGCCGGAAGTGCAACAGGGTATTGCTTAAGCTGTGCTAGAGAAAAAGGAATAAATCCTTTGCAATCAGTACTTGGAGATAATAATATAGATTTAAATAATGTTGCAGAACAATTTGAAGCAATGTTTAACAATATATCAAATAACATGGAACTATCAGATATGGACTTTGAAGAACAGTCTGAAAATATGGTCCCAATAGGAGCAATAATTGGAAATATATTTAATGGAAGTGAACCAGAAAGTAAAACATCAGGAAATAATAAGAAAGTAAAGGTTGATAAAAAGCCTAAAGAAAAAAAGAGAAAATTTCTAGATACTTTTGGAACAAATTTAACAAACAAAGCAATGAATAATGAACTAGATGCAGTAATAGGAAGAAATATTGAAATAAAAAGAATAATACAAATATTAAATAGACGTACAAAAAACAATCCATGTTTAATTGGAGAACCAGGTGTTGGAAAAACTGCAATAGCACAGGGACTTGCAATTGCAATTGCAAATAAACAAGTTCCGGCAAAACTTTTAAATAAAGAAGTGTATCTTTTAGATATGACATCAGTTGTTGCAGGAACACAATTTAGAGGTCAATTTGAATCTAGAATGAAGGGCATTATTGATGAATGCAAACAGCTTAAAAGCATTATCTTAGTTATAGATGAAGTACATGGTATAGTAGGAGCAGGAGATGGAGACAATGCCATGAACGCTGCAAATATTTTAAAGCCTGCACTTGCAAATGGAGAAATACAGCTAATTGGAACAACAACACTTAAAGAATATAGAAAATATATAGAAAAAGACCCTGCACTTGAGAGAAGATTTCAGACAGTAATGGTTGAAGAGCCAAATATAGATAGTGCGGTAGAAATAATTTCAGGAATAAAAAAATACTATGAGGAATTCCATAAAGTTAAAATTTCAAACGAGGTTATAAGAAAAACTGTTGTTATGTCAGAAAAATATATACACGATAGATTTTTACCAGACAAAGCAATAGATATTTTAGACGAAGCATGTTCTAGAATAAACCTTGACAATAAAGATTTATACAAATTAGAACTATTAAAAAATGAACTTAAATTAGTACAAGATGAAAAAAATGAAGCAGCACAAGCAGATTCAACAGAAGACTATCAAAAGGCAGCAGACCTAAAAACACGTGAGTGCAAGTTAATTGAAGAAATTGAAAAAATAAATAAAAGCTTAAAACTAAAAGAAGTTACCGTTCAAGATATTGCAGAAGTTATTGAACACTGGACAAAAATTCCAGTGACAAAAATTACTGAAGAAGAAACAGAAAAACTCTTAAATCTAGAAGGAAATCTTCATAAGAAAATTATAGGACAAAATAGTGCAGTAAGTAGTGTGTCAAGAGCAATAAGAAGAAATAGAGCAGGATTAAAATCGAGCAAAAGACCACCATCATTTTTATTTGTTGGACCTACAGGCGTTGGAAAAACTGAACTTGCTAAAGCTCTTGCTTTTGAAATGTTCGGGGATAGAGATGCGATAATTAGAGTAGATATGTCTGAATATATGGAATCACATTCTACATCTAAGCTAATTGGATCGCCTCCAGGATATGTAGGATACGATGATGCAGGACAGCTTACAGAAAAGGTTAAGAGAAAACCATATTCAATTGTACTTTTAGACGAGATAGAAAAAGCACATCCAGATGTATTTAATATTTTACTTCAGGTATTAGACGATGGGAAACTTACAGATTCACAAGGAAATGCAGTAAGCTTTGAAAATACAATAATAATAATGACATCAAATGCAGGTTCTAACTTAAATAACAATTCTATTGGATTTGGAAAGCAAACAGTAGATTCAAATAAAATATTAGATAGCCTAAAAGATACTTTTAGACCTGAATTTTTAAATAGAATTGACGAAACGATTGTATTTGATAGCTTAACAAAAGAAGAATTAATTAAGATTATAGACCTAATGCTTGCGGACACAAAAAAAGCACTTGATGAAAAAAATATAACTATCGAAATTTCAACAAAAGCTAAAGAATATTTGATTGATAAAGGAACAGACTTAAAATATGGAGCAAGGCCTTTAAGACGTGCAATACAGAGATACATAGAAGACGAACTATCTGAGAAAATTTTAAAATCAGAAATAAAAAATGGGGATAATGTTAATATTAAATTAGAAAAAGATACATTAACTTTTAATGTAAAATCTTAAAAAAATTGGAGGAAAAAAACATGCTTAAATATGTACCAAATATTTTAACCTTAATTAGATTTATATTAATAGCACCAATTGTAGTAGCAATTGCAAATGAGAGTTTTATAATAGCAGTAATATTTTTAATTATCTCTGGAATAACCGACGTTTTAGATGGTTGGATTGCAAGAAAGTTTAATTTTATAACAGATTTTGGAAAACTTATGGATCCATTTGCAGATAAAGCAACACAGATTGCAATTTTAGTAACACTTGCAGTAAAAGGAATAATTCCATTTTGGATACTTGCAGTAGTAGTTATAAAAGAATTTGCGATGATATCACGGAGCTTCATTTCTTTATGGAAAAGAACTTGTTGTATCAAGTAGATGGTATGGAAAGCTTGCAACAGTACTATTTTATATAGCAATTGCATGTTCATTACTTATTAGATATCTAAATAGCAATATATTAGAAACACCTATGCATGACTTTTCTATATATATTTATTGCATAGCTCTTTTAAGTACAATATATGCTCTTGTAATGTACTTCAGAGCATTCAATATGCAAAAGTATATAAAAGATGAGAAGAAAAAATTAACAGATTAAATAGATATAATAAAAAAATAATAAATAAAAAATGTGAAACAAAGCTCTAAAAAATGACGAAAAATGTTTCACATTTTTTATTTTTTTACCTATTAACAAATAAAGAATTAGGCTCGCATTCTAATATTTTACACAATTTATCTATATTATCATATTTAATGGATTTTGTTTTATTACTGACAAGATTATTAAAGTTAGTATAAGATATGGGGGAAAAATTATTAAGTTCATTAAAAAGCCAGTATTTTGATTTTCTTTTTTGTTTTAATAATTCTAGTACATTTAATTCTATCATAACAATACCTCCAAGCAATAATATTGTATACAAGAAATCATAAAAATATAACTTATTAAAATATAACTGATAAAAACAGTAGACAAATAAATTTTTTTGTGTTAATATGTAATTGTCATCTCTTTATGCTTGGAAGCATGAATGTTTGGTTTTGTTTGGTTTAGACTTTTCCATTCGTGCTTCT
>CAOKHH010000014.1 GCA_948468225.1 uncultured Clostridia bacterium
TTTTATTACCAATACACATTTTTGTTACACTGTCTGCTATTCCACCATTTCTGATTGTAGATACTGATATGGCTTTCTTATCCCCAATTAATTTATGTATTATTTCATAATTTTCTTTTAAATCTTCAAAATCTGGCAAGAACTCACTATCCATTTTTGTCTTCAATACTACAACTTTTGAATCTTTATTCTTAAATTCTGTTGAAGTTACATAGTTTGTATCTACTGTTCCTACACAGAATGAAACTAATGTTGGTGGTACATCAAGTTCATTATAAGACCCAGACATACTGTCTTTTCCACCTATTGCTGCAATTCCTAGTTTTTCTTGTGCCAAATATGCTCCTAGTAAAGCTGCAAATGGTTTTCCCCATCTTGAGCTGTCATCTCTTAGTTTCTCAAAATACTCTTGAAATGTAAGCCAAGCCTTTTTATAGTCTCCACCTATTGCTACATATTTTGCAACTGATTCAACAATTGCATAAACAGCTCCGTGGAAAGGACTCCATACTGCAATTTCAGGATTATATCCATATGTCATAATTGTTCCAGTATTAGTATATCCCTCTAGTGTAGGTATTCTTGCACACATTCCTTCTTGTGGAGATAATTGATATCTTCCTCCAAAAGGCATAAGTACAGTATTGCAACCTATTGTACTATCAAATCTTTCTACTAAACCTTTTTGTGAACAACAATTTAAGTCTTTTATAGTTTCTTTCCAAACTTTTTCTATATTATCTGAATTTATTGTTTTTGTAAAATAATTTTGTTCATAATTTGGTTTTTCTACTTTCGCATTAGTCTTTTTTACATCTCCATTTGTATTTAAGAATTCACGACTAATATCTACAATAAGCTTATTTCTCCAATACATTTTTACTCTTGGCTGCTCTGTTACTACTGCAACTTCTGTTGTTTCTAAGTTTTCTTTTTCTGCCAAAGACATAAATTTAGATACATTTTCTTTGCTAACTACAACTGCCATTCTTTCTTGTGACTCTGAAATCGCAAGTTCTGTACCATCAAGTCCTTCATATTTTTTAGGTACTTTATCTAAGTTTATTTCAAGTCCATCTGCGAGTTCTCCTATTGCAACTGAAACTCCTCCCGCTCCAAAGTCATTACATCTTTTTATTAATTTCGTTACTTCTTCATTTCTAAATAGTCTTTGTATTTTTCTTTCTTCTGGTGCATTTCCTTTTTGTACTTCTGCTCCACAAGTTGTAAGTGATGTGCTTGTATGTGCTTTAGAAGAACCTGTTGCTCCTCCACAACCATCACGACCTGTTTTACCTCCAAGTAAAATTACTACATCTCCTGGAATTGGTCTTTCTCTTACTACATTTTTAGCTGGTGCAGCACCAATTAATGCTCCTATTTCCATTCTTTTTGCTACATAGCCTGGATGATATATTTCTGTAACTTGTCCTGTTGCAAGTCCTATTTGATTTCCATATGAACTATATCCTCTTGCTGCCTCATTTGTTAATTTTCTTTGTGGTAATTTATTTGGTAAAGTCTCAGATACTGGTTTTGTCGGATCTCCGCATCCTGTAACACGCATAGCCTGATATACATATACTCTTCCAGATAGCGGATCTCTTATTGCTCCACCAAGGCAAGTTGCAGCTCCACCAAATGGTTCTATTTCTGTTGGATGGTTATGTGTTTCATTTTTGAACATTATTAAATATTCTTCTTCAACTCCATCAACTAATATATTTGCTTTTATACTACAAGCATTTATTTCTTCAGACTCGTCTAAATCTTTTAAAACCCCTCTTTTTTTCAATTCCTTTGCAGCAATTGTTGCAACATCCATTAAGCATATATTTTTATCTCTATCTTCATATACAAATTTTCTTGAAGCCATATAATCTTCATATACTTTTTTTAGTAAATCCCATTTTATATCTAAAACTTCTAATTTTGTTAAAAATGTTGTATGACGACAGTGGTCTGACCAATATGTATCTATCATTTTCATTTCTGTAATAGTTGGGTCTCTTTTTTCTGTATCTCTAAAATATTTTTGGCAGAATTCCAAATCTTCTATATCCATAGCAAAACCATATTTTTTGTAGAATTTTTCTGCATCTTCTTTAGTCATACTAATAAATCCATCTATTGTAGCAACTTCTTCTGGCACATTTACAGTTTGCTCTAAAGTTTTGGGCTTTTCTAATGCACATTCTCTTGAATCTACTGGATTTATTAAATATGATTTTATTTTTTCTACTTCTTCAGTACTTAAATTTCCTTTTAATATATATATTTTAGCAGTTTTAGCTATAGGTCTTGTTCCAGATGTTATAATTTGTAAACACTCAGATAACGAATTTGCTCTTTGATCAAATTGTCCTGGTAGATACTCTATACCAAATACAGTATCGTTTTCTTTGAAAGGATAAACTTCGTCAAAACAAACATCAACTTGTGGCTCTGAAAATATTGTTGTTTTAGCTTTTTCGTAATCTTCATCAGATATTCCAGATACATCATATCTATTTAAAATAATAACATTTTCTAAATTATTTATTAAAAGATTTTCTTTTAAATCAGCTAACATTCCTTTTGCTTCTATATCAAAACTCTCTCTTTTTTGTACATAAATTCTTTTTACAGACATTTGGCTTTTACCTCCTTATTTATCACGGGCTGTCGAGAACGCCAGCCCCTATAATTTTTTATTTTGATAATGGAAAAAGAAACAAGTATTGCTAGGCAATTTTTTAAGAAAAACTGGAGGTGTACGATGGTACATTGAGGATTTTTCTTAAAAAATTAACAACGCAAGACGAAGTTTATTTTTTCATTACATTATATTTATTTCTTTATTACCTTCTACAACCTCACCAATTTTGTATGCAGTTTCGCCCTCATCTTTTAATATTTGTAGTGTCTTTTCTACATCTTCTGCTGATACTATTAATGCCATTCCAATTCCCATATTAAATGTGTTATACATATCTCTCTCAGGAATATTACCTTCTTTTTGTAATAATTTAAATATTGCTGGTACTTCATAAGAATTTTTATTTATATTTAAAGCAACTTTATCATTTAACATTCTTGGTAAATTCTCATAGAAACCTCCACCAGTTACATGAGATATTCCTTTTACATTTACTTGTTCTAAAACTTTTAAAACTGGCTTTACATATATTTTTGTTGGTGCAAGTAAACTCTCGCCTAATGTTTTTCCTAGTTCTTCTCTATATTCATTTAAGTTTTCTTTGTTTACATCAAATATTTTTCTAACTAATGAAAATCCATTTGAATGAACTCCAGATGATGCAATTCCTATGACTTTATCTCCTACACTTATGCTATCACTGTTTATTATTTTTTCTTTATCTACTATTCCAACACAAAAACCAGCTAAATCGTATTCATCTATTGGATAAAACCCTGGCATTTCTGCTGTTTCCCCACCAACTAATGCACATCCTGCCATTTTGCATCCATCTGTAACACCTTTTACTATTGTTGCAACAACCTCTGGAACATTTTTTCCTAATGCAACATAGTCTAAGAAAAACAATGGTGTTGCACCACAGCATATTATATCATTTGCACACATTGCAACACAGTCTTGTCCTATTGTATCGTGCTTATCAAGTAAAAAAGCCAACTTTAGTTTTGTTCCTACTCCATCAGTACCAGAAACTAAAATTGGTTCTTTCATATTCTTTATATTTGGTGCAAAAAGTCCACCAAATCCACCTATATCTGATATAACACCATCTGTATATGTACTTTGTACGCACTTTTTAATAAGCTCTACAGACTTGTATCCTGCAGTAACATCTACTCCTGCATTTTTATAGCTTTCGCTAAAACTCTTTTCCATACTAGCAATTCTCCTCTCATTTTTCAATATAATTATAATACTATATCTTCCTTTAAATATCAATATATGACAACAATTTTTTTATTATATTTTCTCGAATTAGTTTTTGACTTATCAACAAAAAAATGATATAATTTAAGTATTGATTTTTTGGAGGTGAATTTATGTCTTGCGAATGCCAAAAGCCTTGCGGTCGGACTATTTGCTGTAGTATTTGTGAAAGCAGATACAACTGCGAAGATGTTTGTAAGACTTGCGTACCTGACTCCGTGACTCCCAGCAAGCCTAACGCCGATACTCATGATGAAGACTCTTCACATGAGGACTAAATAATTCCCCAATATCTTAATAAAATATTGATATTGGGGAATTACTTTATTTCATATCTTTTAAAAACATCCATACATACAACAAAAATATTAAAATCTATTGCAATTATGGTCATATTTGTTGTAAAATAAATACTATACATATGCAGGTATAATTTAGTGGTAGAATGCCATGCTTCCGACCTGGTCGCGCGAGTTCGATTCTCGCTACCTGCTCCAAAAAAAAACCCCTAGCTATGCTAGAGGTCATTTTTTATTATACACCAGCTGATACTATGTAGTGTTTTAAACCATCTTTTACTACATAAAATTCTATGCCTTCTTTTTCATCTTCATATTCATCAATTTTTACTTTTAAAGTACAAGTTACTTTCTTTAATTTTTTAGAACCTTCTACCTTTTCTTCTTTTAAATCTTTTACAGAAACTTTCATTTTTGAATCTGTTCCATCAAGTTTAAATTGATCTTTATATTCTTTTTTGAATTCTTTAACTTTTTCTTGCATTTCTTTATCTTTTTTCAATTCTGCATAAGTTTCATCAAATTTTGATAAGTCAGCTTTTGTAGATTCAAATGCACTAACTCCATTTAAATCCATAAGATTTACAACTTTGCTTGAATCTCCTTTTTCAATTGCTTTTACATAATCTTTAACAGCAGATTTTGCTCCTCTTGTCATGAACATAAGTATTACAGCTAAAATAACTACAACTGCTATTGCAATTATACCAATTAGTGTTGTGTTTGCTTTTTTAACTGGATTTGTGTTTGTTGTTGTTTCTGGTTCTTGAGAACCTAAATTTTCTTCATTGTTTTCCATTTTTTATACCTCCCTTTAATATGTATATTATAATATTATATTAAATAAAACTTGTCAATATAATATTTAATATTTTATAATTCAAAAGAATCATCTTCTAGTTCTTTATCTTTTGTTGTTATAGATGGTTCATCAATATCTCCTACAATAAATGCATTTCTGTGATTTGCAGTTTCTGTTTTAAGCATTTGTATTAGTTCTGGTGTAGTACAATATATTCTTTTTAATTCTTGTCTAAAAGCAATTTCATTAAAATCTGGATTATTTAAAATATCTTTTAAACTTTCATATTTTTCTAAATCCAAAGTTGAAGAACACCATTTTAAACTAATCTTATCACCAAACACTTTTTTAAACTGTCTCATTGCTCTACTACCATGAGTGCATGTTGTTACAAGTATTGCAGACTTGATTTGCGTACCCGTTTCTAATTCTTCCGCTTCAAAAATATTCTTACAGAATTCAGCATTTTCTTGTGTGCTCGTTGACATTGTCTCTGTTAAAACATCTTCTGGATTTACTCTTATACTTTTAAGAAATTTTTCTGTTAATTTTATCTTATGATATTGATAATCTTCATCAAATACACCTGGAACAAATGTCTCTGCTCCCCAATCTGCCTCTGCAAGATCTGACCAATCTTGCTCTATTTCACTATTATCCATATATTCTTCTAGTGATGTTGGATGCATATAACCTTTCACATCTCTTCCATTAACCAAACCACCTGTAAAAATTATTTTTTTAACAATTCCTAATCTATATAATTCAAAAGCCTTTATTGCTCTTTCTCTAGTGGTTGGTAATTCTCCATTACCTAGAACTATTGCAATATCTGCTGAATTAGCCTCTTTATTTTTTGTTCTTGCGAAATCTGTTATATTATCTCCTATTACAAAATCAAAAAGTTCTTCTGTTGTTAGCTCTCTACCTTCAGGAGTTGCTATGCTTTTTACATGTTTATCATCTACCCAGTGTAAGTATCTTGTTTTATCTCCTATTTGAACTTTTCTTACTGCTCTATATCACTGAGACTTGTTAAAGTCGCACTTATGGAGCCACTGGGGAGAATCGAACTCCCGACCTACAGGTTACGAATCTGTTGCTCTACCAACTGAGCTACAATGGCATATATAAACACATTATATATTTTATATAATGTGTTTGCAAGTATTTTTCACTATTTTTTTGTTGCTATTAAAGCTTTTATTTTTATTCCTTGGTTTGTAAACATCTTCTCATGCTCTGTTTCTATGTTTTCCGTGCATTCTTCACTATGCAAATCATATGTCAATTTTTGTATATCGAATCCCGCTTCTTTAAAATATCTTTGGCTTGCTAAAAACAAATTATCATCATCTGTTTTAAAGTATATTTCTCCACCTGTTTTTAAAAATAGTTTATATTTTTCTAATTGCTTTGTATGTGTTAATCTCTTTTTATTGTGTCTGGCTTTTGGCCAAGGATTACAGAAATTTATATATATTCTATCAACTGTATCTTTTTCATCAAATATATCTTGTATCAATTCTATCTCTTGCGCTGTTATTAAAACATTACCTATATCTTTTTTTTGCTCATTATATTCTTTTTCTATATTTCTTTTTGTTAATCCTAGCATTTCACTTTTTATGTCTATTGCTATATAATTTATATTCTGATTTTGGCTTGCAAGTTTTGATATAAATGTTCCTTTACCACATCCTAATTCTAGATGTATTAGTTGTTTATTTTTAAAACACTCATGCCATTTTCCTTTATTTTCTATTGGATTATCTACAAAAAAATTACACTCTTCTAATTCAGGTCTTACCCATGCTTTTCTTCTAATTCTCAAAATCTTCACATCCTATTTTCTATTTCGGGCAGACACAGGGCCTGCCCCTACATATATTATCGTAATTTGTAATATTTTTCAATATATAAAAAAAGATATTCAAAAAAATACAACATATATGTTGTATTTTTCGAAATAATTATAATTGAATTTCTCCTATTGTCTCCATTGTGTTCATATCTGTTATTTTAACCAAATCTTGTGATAATGTATAAATATTATTACCAATATACATAATTCTTTCTACAGAACAATCTTCATTATGGCTTATTCTTGCCCTTTGTTCAAATCCATTTTCTAGTGATAATCCGTATATTATAGCTCCTTCAAAAGTAGTCTCTCCATAGTATTTTGAACTATTTTGTTTCTCTCTTATTGTTATAGGAAAAGCAATAATATTTTTTTCTTTAGAAAATAATAACGCTTTATGATTATATAACAATTCTGAATATGTTCCAATATCTCCTATTTTTACAGAATATAATTCTTTTGGATTAGATACATCACTTACATCAAATAATGCCATTTTAAATCCCTTTTCTTTTACTACATCCCCATTATCTTCTGTATCTTTTCCAAATCCTATTATATGTGTTTCATCATAAGGGTGTAAATAATCACTAAAACCAGGAATCTTTAACTGTCCTAGCACTTTCGGCTCTTTTGGATTAGATAAATCTATTACAAACAATGGATCTACTTGTTTAAAAGTTACCACATAAGCCAAATCTCCCATATACCTTACAGAATATATTTTTTCATCTGGGGCTAAATCTTCCAATTGTCCTACTAAATTCATACTATCATCTAAAACATATAAATTGTTTACGTTTTTATATTCTGTTTCTTTAGACCTATATGTTGTAGCAATTCTAAAACAGCCATTATATTCATCCATAGAAAATTGGTCTTTTACATTTCCTGGCACTGTTGCATTCGCAACATAATTTATTTTTCCATTTTTTAATTCAAACTTATATACCTTTGTATCATTTCTGTATGAATCAGACATCATTGCTATAGATTTAGCTTCATTGCTAATTGTATATTCCATACATGTTACATATAAATTTTCAGTACTTGCATATACATTATCTCCATTTCCTAAATATGTTTGTATATTAACAGGCTTATTATCATTTATGTTAAAACTAGACACTATCATATAACTATTTGCTTGTGTATCTGGAAAATATTGTATATCTGTATATTCTATACATCTTACATCTTCTCCAATTGCTGTATCTTTATATGAAGGCTTTAATGAGTTTTCATCTTCTAACATTTCATCATATATATATTCATTAGAAACTATATATACATAATCGTTTATCATTCTTGATGTTATTAAATTTCCCTCTATTTCAACCTCTCTTTCTATTTCTATATTATTTATATCTGATATATTATACATAACTACTCTTATTTCATTTTTATATCTATAACCACTTCTTAATTTTGATGTTTCTTTCTCTCTATGATTAGCAATAACAATTAGTTTATTATTATTTAAATACATATCTATTGGCTGTATATCTTCATACTCAATATTTTTTATTACCTCTTCATTTTTTGTATCTATTATACTAACTTCATTTCCTATATTTCTATAGTAAAAAATATAATTTCCATTTGTTTTTACTATATCAGCCTCATCTACTCCCTCTACTTGAACATTTGTAGTAGAAAAATCATCCTTTGCTTGATATTCCTTTGCTGTTTCAAGACTACTATTCATCATATCACTATCAAAAACAATATCATTATATCTATATTTTTGATTTTCATTTATCATTTCTTTCATATTTTCATAGCTTCCTACAGTAGGTAATTTAGCAACTTCTCTATTTTGTACTATTTTTTCTTTTTCTATATTGCCATTCATATATACAAATGAAAATAATAATAAAAATACAGCAGCAGCACTTAATATTCTTCTTGGTATAGCATATGTCTTTGCTTTCTTAGTTGTTATTTTTTCTATTGTTTTCTTTTTCAATTCATCATCCGCTTTGATTGAATTGATTGTATCAATATAATCTTTTTTATTCATCTTTAAAAATCTCCTTCCTCACCTATAGTTTTTTTTAGTTTTTCTCTTGCCCTTGTAAGCCAAGTTTTTATAGTTGATTCGTTTGTATTTAGCAATTTACTTATTTCGTTTATTTTATATCCTTCATAGTAGAACAGATATATTACTGTACGGTATTTCTTAGGTAACTTTGAAACCTCAAAAAAGATATCGTGACTTGTCTTTGTTTCAAACTCTATATTTTCTTCTAAACTCTGTGTTCTCTTTTTCCAATTAGAACTTAGTAATGTATTAGTACAATTTATTGTAACTCGTATAATCCATGCTTTTTCATGTTCTACACTTTCAAAAGTTGGTATCTTTTTTGTTATTCTCAAAAACACTTCTTGAAATACATCTTCACTATCTTGTTTATTATTTGTTCTAGTTAATGCAATTCTATATACCATATCTGCATATTTTTCTATCATATAATTTAAATATTCATTTTCATTTGTTGGTGCACCGTTCATTTTTTCCTCCTCACATATGTAATACAAATATATATCAAAAAAAGTTTCAATTTTTTTTATTGCATAGGAAAAATCGCAATGAACTTTAAGGGACAGTCTTAAAAGTTCACTTAAGTGAACTTTTAAGACTGTCCCTTAAAGTTCAGGAAGTAAATCTATAAGCCGGGTTCTGTCTAAAATAGTCATTTATCTAGGATATATATTTCTATATACCTCAAGCCACCTTAGCAAGAAGACGACGAGCAGTCTTAACCTTCACTTTAAGATGTTGCTCCAGGTGGGGTTTACACAAACATGGTATGTCACCATACCACTGGTGAGCTCTTACCTCACCTTTTCACCCTTACATAGAATAATCTATGCGGTTATTTTCTGTTGCACTTTCCTTAAGGTCACCCTCACTGGGAGTTACCCAGCACCATTGCTCTGTGGAGCCCGGACTTTCCTCATATACAGCCTCACGGCATTGTATCCGCGACTATTCAAATTACTTCAATAATCATTTTAACTTATTTTATATAAAAAGTCAAATTGCCTTAATACAAAAAACCCGGCGAAACTAATCGCCGGGAAAAAGAATTATTGTCGCTAACTTATTGCCACATTTTATTGAACTCTAAGCAAGCTACAATTTTTTCATCCTTAGAAGCAAGGCTTGAGAATTTTCTTAACATTCCATACGCATTAAAGCGCAATAACTTTTCTGCAATGTCATGTCCTCTTGGGTCTTGCATAGCGGTTTGTACGTCGGCTTCCAGATTTACCAATCTTACAACTATGCGCTCTGTTGTACCTTGAGAATTTGCAATTCTGATAATCTTTTTATACAAATTTTCTCCAGACACAACAGATGCCATATAGCTGCCGGAATAATCTCTAGACTTGGTTTTGTTCAGTAGCATCTCATAGATTTCCATTGCCACTTTATCAAAATGCTCAAGCATCAGTTGTAAAGGAGATTTACCACCAGAACAGATTCTAACTACCTGCTCCATAGCATCTTGTTCCATGAACCACATTTTAAAATAATCCTCATCGGTAATCATCTTTTTGCACGGGTCGCCAGGCACAAAAGCCAACGCAAAAGCCGGTCTAGTAATATCATCGAAATTACAGCCGCCTTCTCCTAATAGAGCGCAACGAGTATGTGGTTTGTATATATCAATTATACTACTGTCACATTCTCTAGTGTGAAGCCCTGAAAGTGTAACGCCACAGCGAATGACCTCTAAGTCAACGCAATACTTGCCCACTTCAATTTCCCTCATAACATTTTCTACCGTAAAAGGTTCAATGTCTACGGGTAAAACCGAACAACTGCCATGTGCACAACAATTGCCACACTTTGCACATCTTTCTCGTTGAATATTCTGAACCCCATTCAACCGCTCCTGTAATAATGATTCTTTTTTGCTCATAAAAACCTCCTGTTATTGTTCGGAGGCTTCCACCTCCGAAATTTTACATTTCCTAAGGTGGACTAACGTGAATAAAAATTCACTATATAATTTTACTATATTTTACATAAAAAGTCAACTTCTGTATGTGGCCTGATGGCGTTTTTTAAGCGCCACTGATTATTGTATTGCATTCATTAGATTCTTATATTTTATATAAAATATATCTTTATCTTTTAAATTGATAGAGTTTTTTAATTCCTTTATCAACACATATACCCTTAATGCTTCTTCTTGTTTATTTTGTATATAATCTACATCATTTATTACTTTAGTATATGCATTATCTGCCTGTTCTAATTGATTTTGAACTTCTTTCCAATCCTCATCTTCCACCATCGAATACGCCCTTAATATATTAGATTTTGTTTGTAATATATTTTTTGTACTCTCTTCTATTTCTAAACCATTTGCATACTTAGGTAAAAATTCATATAAATTTGCAAGTTTAAGTAAACTTTTCTTTTTGTCTTGAGATTTTATTGATATAACTGCTTCATCTAATGCTTTGCTAAAATTTAATATATCTTCATTTGTGGCATTTATACTATATAAATCTAATATTATTGAATTCCAACCTGAATACATTAGTTCTATTTCGCTTTTTAAAGCATCCCAATCTATATCTTCTTTATCTATAACTAATATATTGCTTGGTTGCATTTGCAACAATTTTATATCTTTAGATTGCCCTTGTGATTCACTGTTTCCAGTTGTTTCTTCAGATGAACTTCCTTCAGATTTTTCCTCTCCTGATGATTCACTACTCTCTGAACCTTCGCTAGATGACTCCCCGCCTGATGATTCTCCTTCAGAAGATCCATTTTCGTTTGATGAATTGCTCTCACTTCCCTTTTGTGAAGGTATCTCTTTTGTTTTTACTTCATAATTTTCTAGTGTTATATTATTTAATTTATTCATCATCCCTGTTATTTTTTTATCTATATATTCTATTTCATTTTGAACTTTTTTATCTATATTTTTATCTTCTTTATTACTACTGCATCCACACAAAAATACCATTGAAATTAACATATATACAACTAGTATTATTTTATTTTTCTTCATAAAACTCCCTTTGCGGACGACCAATAGTCGCCCCTACATTATTTCATAATTTTATAATATTATTTCCGAAAAATTACCTTTTATTCCATTGTATAAATACTTTTTTGTAACAAATAATAAATATTGTAACAATATATTTTGTAGGGGGGGTGGACGAATCACGCCGCCCGTGATTGAGGTGAAATAAAATGAGTTCTATAGTAGATTTGTATAGTTCTAGACAAAAAGATATATCTATTTTTTTAAATAATTTTTATAATAATAATGTTTGCAGTGAAAAAATAATGCAATGGGAAAAAACTTTTGATAATCCTGTGGAAATGGCAGACATTATTGGTGTATTCGTTGATAATAATGATAAATATAGTATAAATATGTGGATTAGTTTAGATAGTGACTTTTTCTTAAATGTTACTGATAATAATGTTAACCAAATTATTAAATATTTATACGAAAGATACCCATATTAAAATAATAGGGCACAGTGGTGTATAGTGCCCCTACAAAAATTTAATTATTCTTCTTTTTCCTCTTTTATTATTTCTGCTTCCTTTTCATTAGTATTATCTATATCTTCATTTTCTAATCTTTCTACTATTTTTTCTTCTCTAGGTTTAGTATTATATTGTTTTTTTCCACAATTCGGACAGAAATTATATTGAATCATTATTTCGCTAAAACAATTAGGACATTTCTTCATATCTTTTAACATTAAAATACGCTCTATTGAATTATCTATTTCTTTAGAATATCTATCTATTTTGCTACATTCTTCTTCTAAATCTTGCTTTATATCTATATTTTCTTCCCTCACATGTTTTTCATACACTTTTTTACCTATTTTATTATATATGTCTTCTATTTCCTCTTTGCATTCATTTATATGCATTTTTAGTTTTGTTCTTTGTGCCATTTTATTTGTTTTACATACTGTTATTTTGCAAGTATTAGTTGCAGTTTTTCCAATTTTATCTATAATTTCCATATATTTGTCTTCCTTTCAAAAAATTAAATACATGTTTATTATGTATGATTTTCTTATTTTTTATACAAAAGAAAATCGCACCCAAAGTACATTACGTACATAGGATGCGAAAATTTAGCGATTACCTTCTCTCTTCGAAAATAACCAGCCAATAATTTTCCTGCTCAATTACTAACCGCTTCTGCCACTGAAATTCGTGCAATGTGTTAATGCAGCTTTTCTTTCTCCCGTTTTCAGCAAATTTCTTTATGCCTTCATCGCATGAAGCATATTTCTTTTTTGAAAATTGCTTTGCGATTACTATTTTATTGGCCTCCTGACGAGATTTAGGCTCAAAATAGAACCGTATTACATACCTGTCAGCTGTCACATTTGCAAGTCTCTCACGCCGAAAATCAACCCAATCTTTTAGTTGCTGATTGATATATCTTTCTGCGTTAGTACCTACAATATCCACTCCAAGTTGACTCATGAAGTACCTCCTTATGTTGTAGTCACAAATTGAACTTCTAAATTAGCTTTCGCTAACTGTAATATAATATCATAAATTATGTTAATTTTCAATGCTTATTTTGCATTTACCCCAATAATTCCGCCAAACATTCCAGCAACAATACTTGCAATTATCATTACTATTGCATTTATTCCTAGTGAAAAGTTGCCTGTTACTATACTAGATATTAAATATAGTGTAATTATATATATTCCTCCTATAATACCACCATTTACTATTCCGTTTTTTCTGATTTTTCGTGTACTTATTTGACTTGCTATTAAAATACTAATTGCTGTTATTACGATTATTACTGGATTCGATACACTTTCTGAAACTTTTGTATATGTAAGCACTGCCGAAAACACCAATAAAAGAATCATACTTGCACTAATTGCAATTATTACACCTTTTGCAATTATACCTATATTATTATTTATTTCTAAATTATTTCCATCGCTTATTTTGTTCATTGGTCATTACCTCCTACATAATATTATTATGCTTGGAAATAAATTAGAACAAGTTTAAAATTTTATTTCTATATCATAAGCATCAATTACGCTTTTGGTTATTTTTGAATTTATTCTTGTTGATTTTTCTGGTTTTATCTCTCCTAAATATACTTGCATTTTGTATAATTCTTCTTCTGATTGACTTTTAAATACTATATATATTGATTTATTTCCTATTGAACTTTGTGTTACATTTTTTATTTGTGCACTAAATTCCGCTTCTCCATTTGTTTCCTTTAATTCTATATTGCTTATTTCATATCCGTTAAAATTTTTAATTTCTTGCAATTTCGTACTTGTATTAACTTTTGTTCCATTATCTTCTGTTGTATATGCTGCGTCTATTGGTAGTTGCTTTTCATCATTTTTCTTATTTTTTCTTATTACAAATATAACAATTGCTATAATAATTGCTATTATTACCATTATTGCAATTATTCCTTTGTAATTTAATCTTACATTCTTTTGTTTTTTCTTTTCCATAAATTTCCCCCCTTATTTTACAAATGTGAAGCCTACATAAGTATTTCCATGTGCCCTTGAAGTTATTCCATTTTGTGTACTTCCTTTATACCCACCTTCTGGGCATGGTACTATTCGTATGTACACTATTTTTGTTTCTCCCTCTTTTACAAGTCCTGCGTGTGTTGCTGCTTTACTTATATTTGATCTATAATCGTATGTATCAGTTCCATATAATGAGTATCCATCATAAATACCTCCTGTTACTTGTACTGGGAATATGTCTCCAGAACCATATTGCCAATAACTTGTTGGTAAACCATAATGATCTGGCATTATGTTTATTTTTTCTCTTATGTGTTCTCCTTCTCCTACATTTTTTTCATATGTATAGGCCTCAACTACCATAGATTCTGTTGCTCCACTGCTAAATAGATAAGGACTAGAACTTATTGTAGTGTCACTATTATTCCAGTTTGACATTACTTTTGATTTTGAATAAGCATTCATATATCTTAGCCCACCATATAAATTAGTCATATCGGTACTATCTTCATTAAATTTAACTGTTATTTTCGTATTATATGGGTACCATTTTTCTCCATTATACATTATAGGCTCTTGATTGAATTCAAATATTGGTGTTGGAATATTTCTTCTTCCTTTGATTTCTTTTACAGCAGACTCATTGCCATTACTGTCTTTTACATATACTTTAATAGTATGTTCACCAGATTTTGTTATATTTTCAAAAGTATAATGATTATCTTCTGTTTCAAAATAATCTCCATTGTCTATACTGTAATAATATTTTACACTATTACTATTATTGCTATTTGCAGTTACTGTTATTTTCTTATCCCCTGATGAAACTATTAAGGTATCTACTTTAGGTCTTGTTATTTCATTTCCATTTTCATCCACAAAAACAAATCCATTAGGTGTATCACTTGTAGTAACTGTTGTTACTCTATTTCTAGTATTTCCAATATATCCGCCAACTGGTGATTTAACAATTTTTATGTAGACCGTTTTGGTCTCTCCTATTTCAACTAATCCCATATGTGTTGCTGCTTTATTTATATTTGAATTAGGGTAATATACATCTGTTCCATATGTATTTCCAGAATCTGTTCCTATAACTCTTACTGGGTATATATTACCTAAATATGCATTTTCATAGTAATATCTTGGACCCAATTCATCAGATGGCATTATATATACTGTTTTTCTTGCTTCCTCTGTTTCCTTATTTGTTATAGTATTCATTAGTTTTGCCATATAAGTTTTAGAATAAGATAACTGTGTTGTATATGTTTTATTATTTGTATTATACCAATAATTTTTCACTCCTGTTCTTTCATCTATATATCCATAAGATCCAATCAAATTTGTCATATCTTCTGCAAAATTAACTGTTACTATAGTTCCGTATGGATACCAGTCTACTCCATTATAATGTACTATATTTTCTTCTAATATTGGCTCTCCATTTGAATCTGTTAATGTTATGGTTGGTGCTCCATTAGTTGAACTTGTTAGAATTTCTTTTGTTTGTGATATTGCTCCATTACTATCTCTTACATATACTCCAATTCTATGCATTGAGTTAGGATTTTCTACTGTAAAAGTATAGGTATTATTAGCTCCTTCTATATATTTTCCATTATCTATATTATAATAGTATTTTTCTATTTTTGCTCCATTTTGTCCTACTGCATCTACTGTTACTGATAATGCACTTTCTTCTCCTATACTTGCAGTTCCACTGTTTATTATAGGTTCTAATATTTCTGTTCCATCTTCTGTTACAAATACAAATCCGTTTCTTAGTGCATTTGTTATTTGAGCAGAAATTATTCCATTTTTTGTAGCACTCTTATAGCCACCTTCTGGACTTTTGATTACTTTTATATAAAGATATTTTTCTTCAATATCATCTAACAACCCCATATGTTCTGCAGCTTTACTTATATATGTGCTATACTCGTATTTCTCATTTCCATATACAGATCCGCTTATATCTTGTTTTACTTTAACTGGATAAATTTTCCCTATATTAACATTATCAAAATGACCATAATTACCACCGTAAATAAATGGCATTATATAAATGTTAGTTTCTGCTTGACTATGTTCATTCATACTATAATTATTTTCGTATCCAAATTTTAATATAGATGGTTGAACTAATACAATTTCTTTTTCTGTAGTATCAAAAGTTCCTCTAGAATTAGTACTATTATTTATTGTATAATATACATAATCTCCTAAAGTTTTTATCATTTTAAATTTAGTATTCCAAGGATACCATTCATTTCCTTCCTTATCTATAAAAGGCTGTATTGTTTCATCTACTGGAACTATTTTTATTGCAGTATCTGATTTTTCCACATTTAAACTATTAATTCTCATTGTTCCAGATTCAGCATTGTTATTTTTATATATAAAATATATACGATATTTTGCCCCACCCGCAACACGCTTTGAATATATATTATCACTTTCTTTTGTTCCATTTTCAACTGTTCCATCTGTTTTTATAAGATATCCATAATTATATGCATCATATCCAGAATCGTTTACTCTACTTATTTTTATTGCTCCATAATGTTCATAATTTTTAGTAGTATTGGGTGTAAAACCTAAATTAACATCTAATGTTAATTTTACTGTATCTGATGGTTCATAATTTCTTAAATCTAATTCTATATATGATTCTGTGTCTACATCGTTGTTTTTAACTTCATTTTCTGGAACAATTGATGTTCCATCGTTTATAAAGCAAGGGTTGCCAGAAGTAGTCGGAACTACTTTATATCCAGATAAAGTTACATCATTGCCTTTATTGTAAGCAGGTATGTTAGTTCCGTATTTATCTACAAAAGTAAATCTATTTCCGATAGTTGTATTATAATTCTTAGAGTAAACACCATTTCGACTTGAACCTATAAAATTATATGATTTGTTATCATAGTTTACCTTCACATAGAATGTGTGTTCTGTGTTATCTCCTAAATTTACTAATCCCATATGTACTGCTGCTTTTCTTATACTATTTCCAATATGATAAGTGCCAGTTCCTTCTATTATTTCATTCTCTTCAACATTTCCATTTACTTTTACTAGATATGTTCCAGTAGATACTAACCAAGATTTACTTGGTGGTAGCATTACATTTAGCATTAGTGCTTTTCTATGAATTGTTTTTCCTGATGAATCTAATATTTCAGCAATAAAATAATTATATTTACTTATTGTGTATTTTACGCTCGATGAAACTGTATCCCACCTCCATGTCGTAGTATTATTATAAGTATAAGGATGATAATAACGATATGTTCCTTCTCCCGAAAAATTTATTGTTACCTCGGTTCCATATGGATACCAGGTTTTTCCATCATATTCATATGGAGCTTTATCTTCGCAATCTGTATAATCATATGAAAATGTTATTCCAGTGTCATCTATTATATCACTTGTTATTTCTCCTTTTGCACTAATTGGATTTCCATCTTCTGTTACAAATATATATGCATAACTATTATGGTTAGCTTCATTAGATATAACTCCATTTCTAGTACTAGCTTCAAAATAAGGATGCTCATCTTCTAATAATTTTATATATAGAGTTTTGGTTTCTCCTTCATTTACTAATCCCATGTGCATTGCTGCTTTTCCTATATTTGAATCATAACTATATATATCTGTTCCAAATAGGGTTCCACTTTTTGTTCCTGTTGCTATTACTGGAAATATTTGTCCTGCACAGTATCTTGTATAATGACTTTGACTATTAAATCCATAATTAGCACTTGGCATAATATGTATTGTTAATGGCTCTGTTTCTATCATTTCTCTTGTTCTATCTTCAATCCTTGCAGAATATGTTACAGTTTCATATGCTGTTAGATAATTATTATCCCCAGCACTAGCAGTCCAGCCATATGAATCTGTATAACTACCAAAAATATATTTTCGCCTACATACCCCACTTAAATTTGTCATATCTTCTGGATATATAAATTTTACTTTAGTTCCATAAGGGTACCAAATTTCTCCTTTGTAGTTAACTGTTAATGTTTCTAAATCCCTTTCAGTAAATTCTTCTTCGCTATCTGGTTTTAATATTTTCATTTCTGGCATTGGAATCTCGTTTGATGCTTTTGCTGTTATTGTAAATTCTTCAGATGACACTCCTCTACTATCTACAACATATGCTTTTATTGTATAATTTTCATGTGGTAAAACTTCAAATGTACATACATTATTTTCTATATTTCCTTCAATATAATTGCTCCATTTTTTATTAACATCATCATAAATACTATAATAACATTTATTTTCTGTTGCACCATTTTTATAATCTACATCTAAAGTTACATTTATTGAATTTTCTCCACCACTTGCAGAAAAGCTATTTATTACAGGTGACTTTATTTCTGTTCCATCTTCTGTTACAAATATATATCCATTTACAGAAGTATCTATTGTTGATTGTCCACTTGTTTTTACCCTATTTTTAGTTGTTCCTTTGTAACCTCCAACTGGCGATTTAACTATTTTAATATAAAGAGTTTTTCTTTCATTTAATGGAACTATTCCCATATGCCATGCGGCATATGTTATATGAGAATTATATGTATATGTATCTGTTCCTACTCCGTGTTGAAATATCACTATGATAATCATTGGTATTTCCTGTTACCCTTACTGGATATATTGCTCCTATATTATTAATATACTCGTATATACCTGAAGTATAAGTATTATACAACTCATAGGGCATTATATTTAAATGTATACTTACTTCTTCTGATTCTTCTCCAATTTTATTTTTTAATTTAAATTTGTGCATTTCAGATTTAGTTAAAGTGTGAGTATATACTGAATTTGCTCCCTCACTACTACTAACTACTTCTCCTGTTGTGTCTGATATATGTTCATAATATCCGTATAACCCTAATGTATTCATTTCTGCAGAAGTAAGGTTTTCTGAATATGTTACTTCTATTCTAGTTCCTGCTGGATACCACATTTTTCCATCATATTCTACTATTTCTGGATCATTTTCTTCAAATTCTTCATCAGAATTTGGTTGTAATATTTTTATTGTTGGTGTTTGTAATCCATTTGTAGTTTTTACTGTTTCTTCATAAACATTTGATAATACTCCAATTTCTCCATAATTATCTTGTACAAATACTCTAATTGTATGATTTTGATGAGCCTTTACATCTTCAAATACAAATTCGGAACTTTCACTTTCTTTATATTTATTGCTAGTCATTTCTGTATCTAAGTTCTTAATTGCTGTGTCTAAATCAGTAATAGTATCTGTATTATCTAAAGCATAATAATATTTTACTATTTCTGCATCTGGATTAGTAGTTGTAGCATCTACTTTTACTGTTATATTATTACCATCTTCAGTTACTTTTACATTATTTATTTTTGGAAGTTTAATTTCTTCTCCATTTTTTGTTACAAACATATACCCATTTGTATAAGAATAATACGCACTCGTAGGAACTTCATTTCTTCTACTTCCTGTATATCCTCCCTCAGGAACAGGAACTATTTTTATATATAGCTCTTTATTTACATCTCCTTGCTTAATTAACCCCATATGCCTTGCAGCATCTCTAATATATGTATCACATCTATAAGTTTCTGTGCCATATCCGCTGCTAGTACTAGTATACCAACTTACTTGTACAGGGTAAATTGCCCCTATATTATTAGTGTAATTGCTTTCTATTCTTGTATTTGTTGGCATTATATGTATTGTTTCTTCGTCTTCTCCTATTACTTCGCCTAATGAATTTTCGATTTTTACCTTATATGTCATTGTTTCAGATATTGAACCCAAGTATACAGTCTGATTTGTTGTTCTTGTCCAATCTACTGGTTCATCTGGCACTGTTCCATTTATTATTTTATAATATCCAGATATTCCACTCATATTATCAGAAAACTTAGCTTCTACTCGTGTTCCAGCTGGGTACCATTTTTCGCCATTAAATTCTATATAGTTGTCTACATTATTAGTTACATATATTTCAGGCGAAAATACATTTATTTCATATAATCTTTGGTTTCCCAAATTATCAATTATTATGAACTTATTTAATCCACCTTTTTCTACTTTATATGTGGCCTTTGTCCCATCAAAATCTTCTAATTTAGTTCCATCTATATATCTTATTTCTTTTATTCCATTATCTGTTTTTGTTATTTCTATTGTTACTGTTTTTCCTTTTGCAGATAAATTCGCCATTATTGGCTCTTCTAGTTTTTCATCTACTACTTTTAATATTATTTTGTTATTTTCAATATTTTTTATACCTGTTTCATTTAATTGATTTATTGCATTTACAAAATTTTCACTTAATTTTACATACTCTGCTTTTGTGTTTGCAATAAGTCCATATTCATTTTCCTCAGTATTTAATTTTGACCCAATATTACCTAATGCATTTTCTTGTTCAACCCATATTCCACATAATGCTATATCTTGTGCATTTACTCCACTTGCTTTATATATAAATATTTCAGGTGTTATGTATTCTCCGGCTATACCACTAGTTTCTTTTAAATATAATACATCTCCATTTTCATTATATGCAAATCTTGGTATCCATGTAAAAATTGTACCGAGGTTTGCTGTCATTTGGAACAACGTTGGCGTCGTTTCCTATATTGTTTGATGCCAATTGTTCTTTTTTTACACCAACATCTAATTCAGATTTATAGTATCCATCACTTAGCATTACATTTGCCATTTTACCATCTGCATAATTATACCATTCAGAATCTTCTTTTGTTGTTATTTGCCAATAACCATCTTTGTATTTTATTGGTATCATTCCTGCAGATAAATTAGGACTATTGGGGTTATCAGCAACTTGGTTTGTTATATCAAAAGATACATCTCCTATGTTTGTTGTATGAAATCCCATTGCAGATTGATTTATATTATTTATTTTGTTATTTCTTTTTGTTTTTGTAAATGCTGTTATACCTATTGATAATATCAATATAATTAGCACTATAAATAATATTTTCTTTAAGTTGTTTTTGTTTTTCATATATACCATTTCTCCTTATTCATTTAAGGGCGGACTTTAGCCCCTCCCCTACGACTTATATGTGCCCCTACGCGTTTTGCTAAACGACGTTGGTCTGTTCCCTACGATAAAAAAACACAACTTATTTATGCGTATTAAAAATACACATAAATAAGTTGTGTTTTATCTATGTTTTATTTGTTTTTTTAGTTTTTAGTCTACATAATGTGTGTGTGTGTGTGTGTGTGTACAGTACCAAGGGTTCTAGCGTTTAACATAATTGAGTTCTCCTTTGCTGCAGGCGGACTTTAGTCCGCCCCCTACAATTCGGACGACCGATGGTCGCCCCTACATTTATAAATATATAATAATATATTCTATTTTGCAATATATTTTTTAAATTTTCTTGTAGAAATATTTGTTAATTTAGTATAATTTGAAAAATTCTATTTTCCACATATTGTATCTAGCTCTTCCTTGCACTCCTCCCAATCCTCCAATTCTATACATTGGTAATCTGCTTCAAGCCTTCTCACTATTTCTTTTGTATTATCACTCGAATTTAAATCTGTTACTATTATGTTATTTATGTAGTCTTTTTTTCCTGCTAAGTATCTAAATAATAAAGAACGGCAAAATCCTTCTATATTTTTTTCTTGATTCTTTACAGCAATAACTAGGGTCATTCCATTATTATCAATTTTTTCATAAGTACATATATAATAAATTGTTTTTATTATTTCTATTAAACCATATAGCGCTAATGTTCCAACACAAGCTCCAAAAATAAAATCAAACATATTATCCCTCCACAGTATATAATATGTTTGATTTTATTTTATTGTTATTATTAAACTAATTTAATTATTTTTTCCCAAGGTAAATTCTCTTTTCCAAAATGTCCATAGTTTGTTGTCTTTGAATATATTGGTTCTTGTAATCCTAAATAATCGATTATTCCTTTTGGTGTTAAATTAAACTTATTTTTTATTATTTCTATAATTTCTCTCTCTGAAATTGTGCCTGTTCCAAATGTATCAACATATATAGATACAGGCTCTTCAATTCCTATTGCATATGCAATTTGTAACTCACATTTTTTTGCCAATCCATTTGCAACTATGTTTTTTGCAATATGTCTTAACATATATGCTGCAGATCTATCTACTTTTGTAGCATCTTTTCCAGAAAAAGCTCCTCCACCGATGTCTACTATATCCACCATATGTATCTACAATTATTTTTCTTCCTGTTAATCCAGTATCTCCTAATGGTCCACCTATAACAAATCTACCTGTAGGATTTACATAGATTTTTGTAGATTCATCAATATATTTTGAATCTACTGTCTTTTTTATTACTTCTTCTATTATATCTTTTTTCATTGTATTTAAATCAACGTCTGGCGTGTGTTGGTTAGATATAAGTATTGTTTCTATTCTTGAGGGTACTCCATCTATATATTCTACTGTTACTTGTGTTTTTCCATCTGGTCTTAAATATGGTATTTCTTTTTCTTTTCTAACCTCTGTTAATTTAGCTGAAAGTTTATGTGCAACATCTATTGCAAATGGCATATAGTTTTCAGTTTCATCACAAGCAAATCCAAACATTATTCCTTGGTCTCCTGCGCCACCTATATCTACTCCCATTGCAATGTCACTGCTTTGTTTAGTTATATTTATATCTACATCACATGTTCTATAATCTATGTCTATATTCTCATCATCATAACCAATTTCTTTTATTCTGTTTCTTACTATATTTTCTATATCTAATTTAGCATTAGTTGTAAGTTGTCCAGCAACTACTATTTTATTTTTAGATGCAAATGTTTCTACTGCAACTCTTGAATTTTTATCTTGTTTTAAACATTCATCTAAAATTGTATCTGATATGTAATCGCAAAGTTTATCTGGATGTCCTTCGGTTACGCTTTCTGAAGTAAAATAATATTTTTCCATATAATCCTCCAATTTATAGTATAACTTCGTAGAGCGGACGAGCTTTTGCTCGCCCCTACGTTTTTTGTGTAATCACGTGCCTCTATAATTTTGACGGATGGCGTGATTTGTCCGTCCATACAATAATAAATTAGGGCGCTATTTATGCGCCCTACAAATTTATTATACTAATTTTAAGATAACTCTTTCTGCTGAATCTCCTCTTCTTGGTCCCATTTTTATTATTGATGTATATCCACCAACTCTATCTTTATAATTTTCTGCTATTTCTCCAAATAATTTTGCAGGTATATCTATATTATTTCCACTTGAATCTTTTACCTTGTTTATTTTTCTCATTATTTTTCTTCTAGCATTTAATCTTGATGGCATATCTTTTTGTCTTTTTTCAGTTGTTGTTTCTTTTACAACTCTTAAATATTCTTTTCCATTTTTGCTTGTTACTCTCTCTGTTTCTTTATTTCCCTTAGAATCTACTTTTGCTTTAACAACTTTAACATCAACAGTTTCAAAATTATCTTTTTCTTTTATAGCTAAAGAAATAATGCTATCAACTATTGATTTAACTTCTTTTGCTCTTGCTTCAGTTGTTTCTACTTTTCCATAAAGTATACAATCTGTTGTTAGGTTTTTCAATATTGCTAATCTTTGGTCTGTTGTTCTACCTAATTTTCTATTTGCTGCCACTTTGTTTCACCTTCCTTTTATTCTTCTTCGTATTTGAAATCTAATCCTAATGAATGTAATTTATTTATAACTTCATCTAAAGATTTTTTACCTAAGTTTCTAACCTTCATCATATCTGCTTCAGATTTATTAGCTAAATCATCAACTGTTGCAATTCCAGCTCTTTTTAAGCAATTATATGATCTAACAGATAACTCTAATTCTTCAATTGGCATTTCTAATACTTTGCCTTTTTTATTTTCTTCTTTTTCTACCATAACTTGTGTATTTTTAGCTGTTTCTGATAAATCTATAAATAATTCTAAATGACCTGTCATTACTTTTGCTGCTAAACTTAATGCTTCATAAGGTTTTAAACTACCATCTGTCCAAACTTCTATTGTTAACTTATCAAAATCTACCGTTTGACCTACTCTTGTGTTTTCTATAGAATAATTTACTTTTTTTACAGGAGTAAATATTGAATCTATTGGAAGAACATCTATTGCTTGATTTGGTTTTTTATTTTTATCTGCAACATTATATCCTCTTCCTCTTTCTACTGTCATTTCCATTTGTAAATGTCCACCTTTAGAAACTGTTGCTATATGTAAATCTGGATTTAATACTTCAACAGAAGAATCCGTTATTATATCTCCTGCTGTAACTTCGCCTTCACCTTTAAAGTCAATTTTTATTATTTTTTCTTCATTTTCATGCGCTCTTAAACGAACACTTTTTAAATTAACTATTATTTCTGGCACATCTTCTACAACATCTGGTATTGTAGAAAATTCATGTACAACCCCTTCTATTTTTACACTTGTTATTGCTGCTCCTGGAAGTGATGATAATAGTATTCTTCTTAATGAATTTCCTATTGTCATTCCATATCCTCGTTCTAATGGTTCACATACAAATTTTGCATAATTTTCTATTTCGTTAACTTCTAGACACTCAATATTTGGTTTTTCAAATTCAATCATTTTTAACCTCCAAATTTAATCTATTAAATTCTATTTAGAATATAACTCAACAATTAAGTGCTCTTCAACTGGAATATCAACATCTTCTCTAGATGCTAATCTTATTACTTTTCCACTTAATTTTTCGCTGTCTTTTTCTAACCATTCTGGTACTGGTCTTGATGCATTTTGTTCAACATTTTGTTTTATTATTGATACATCTTTTTTACTTTCTCTAACTGCAATAACATCTCCAGCTTTTACTAAATATGAAGGTATATCAACTTTATGTCCATTAACTTCGAAAAGTCCATGGTTTACAAGTTGTCTTGCTTGTGCTCTTGAGCTTCCATAACCTAATCTATATACAACATTATCCAATCTACTTTCTAATATTTGTAATAACTCTTCACCAGTTATTCCCTTTTTATTTGATGCCATTTCAAAGTATCTTCTAAATTGTTTTTCTCCTACTCCATAGAATGATTTTGTTTTTTGTTTTTCTCTTAACTGTGTTCCATATTCAGAAAGTTTTGTTTTCTTTTGTCCATGTTGTCCTGGAGCATAGTTTCTTCTAGTTACACTACATTTATCTGTGTAGCATCTTGAACCTTTTAAGAACAATTTTTGACCTTCTCTACGACAAATACGACATTGTTCATCTTTATATCTTGACATTTTTATAATTCACCTCTTTTAATATTATACTCTTCTTCTTTTTGGTGGTCTGCATCCATTATGTGGTATTGGTGTTACATCTTTTATCATACTGATTTCTAATCCAGCACCTTGTAATGATCTGATTGCAGCTTCACGACCAGAACCTGGTCCTTTAACATATACTTCTACAGACTTTAATCCGTGTTCCATTGCAGCTTTTGCAGCTGTTTCAGCAGCTTCACCTGCAGCAAATGGTGTGCTTTTTCTAGATCCTTTAAAACCTAATTCTCCAGCACTTGCCCAAGATAAAACATTACCTTGCACATCTGTAACTGTAACTATTGTATTATTGAAACTAGAATGAATATGAGCTACACCTTTTTCTATATTTTTTCTATCTCTTCTTCTTGTAGTTGTTTTCTTTGTTACACTTTTTGTAGCCATTGCCTATTTTTACCTCCCATTAAGATAATTTTTTATATTTATTATTGCGTAAGAAAAATTTTAAATTTTTCCGAAGCAACAAAGTTAAGTTTCTTTATTTCTTGCTCTTGCTTACTAATTTTCTTGGACCTTTTCTTGTACGAGCATTAGTTTTTGTTCTTTGTCCTCTAACAGGTAATCCTCTTCTATGTCTTAATCCTCTGTAGCATCCCATTTCTGTAAGTTGTTTAATATTAAGTGCTACTTCTCTTCTTAAGTCACCTTCAACTTTGTAAGTTTCCATAGCTTTTCTTATACTATTTACTTCGTCATCTGTTAAGTCTTTAACTCTTGTATCTGGGTTAACTCCTGCTTCTTTTAGTATTTTGTTAGAACTTGTTACACCTATTCCATAAATATATGTAAGTCCTATTTCAACTCTTTTTTCTCTTGGCAAGTCCACTCCTGCTATACGAGCCATATATTTTTGCACCTCCATTTTTTGTTTTAGATAAATTTTATAATTTGGATTGTTTAACTATAAAATTTATACAATTAAATTATTATTTATATATAAACATAATTTTGATAAACAAATGCATTAAAGCATTCATCAGCCGCATCGAAATTACGCTTATTAACTTAAATTAAAACTACCCTTGTCTTTGTTTATGTTTAGGGTTTTCGCATATAACTCTTATTTTTCCTTTTCTTTTGATTACTTTGCATTTTTCACACATTGGTTTTACTGATGGTCTTACTTTCATTTTTTTCACCTCTTTAGAAAATTTTATTATTATATTAAAGTTGTAGCTTTTTACTACAAACACACCTGCTTATTTGTCTCTCCAAGTAATACGACCTTTTGTTAGATCATAAGGTGAAAGTTCTAGTTTAACTTTGTCACCTGGAAGAATTTTTATGTAATTCATTCTAAGTTTTCCTGAAATATGAGCTAAAACTTGATGCCCATTTTCTAATTCTACTTTGAAATTAGTGTTTGGTAAAGCTTCTATAACTGTTCCCTCTACCTCAATTACATCCTCTTTTGCCAAGTTTGTTTCCTCCTTAAAATAGGGTTTTAAATTATGTATATCTTAAAAACATACTGTATTATTATATCTTATATTTTTTACATTGTCAACACTTCTGGCTCATTTTCTGTAATTAAAATTGTGTTTTCATAATGCGCTGCCAAACTTCCGTCTGCAGTCACAATTGTCCATCCATCATCTAATATTTCAATCTCTTTTGTACCCTCATTTACCATGGGCTCTATTGCAAGTGTCATACCAGGTTCTAATCTTAATCCTTTTCCTGCTTTTCCATAATTTGGTATACCTGGATCTTCATGCATATCTCTTCCTATTCCATGCCCTTGAAATTCTTCAACTACATAAAATCCGTTTTTTCTCACATACTCTCCTATTGCATGTGATATGTCTCCAATTCTATACCCTTTTTTTGCATATTTTATTCCTTCAAAGAAACTGCCCTCAGTTACTTCTAGTAATTTTCTTGCAGTTTTGCTAACATTTCCTACAAAATGAGTTCTAGTTGCATCTCCATGAAATCCATTTTTATAAGCACATAAATCTGTACTTACAATATCTCCATCTTTAATTATTGTATGTTTTGATGGAATTCCATGTATTACTTCATCATTTACAGATATACAAACAGCTGAAGGAAATGCAGGTACACCTTTTACTCCACTTGGGTAATTCTTACAAGAAGGAATTGCTCCATTAGATAGAATTACATCTTCTGCTATTTTATCTAATTCATAAGTACTAATTCCTGGTCTTATAGCCTTTTCTATAGCTTCTTGAGCAAGCCTTACTATTTTGCAAGATTCTCTCATTAGTTCTATTTCTCTTTTTGATTTTATTGTTACCATTTTGATTCCTCCTATTTTTTATTTAGATATTTCTTCGAAGACACGGGTCGACAGAGGCGTCGACCCCTACAAATAATTTTTCACAAATTACTTTATACTATCTTTATTTAAATATGCTTTTATTTCCTCAACTACATCCTTTGTTGTCAAATCTGATTTATTATTTAATTTTACAGTGTATAATATATCTTGCTTTTTATAATACTTTATTAAACCTTCAGATAACTCGTGATATGTTTTTAATCTTTGTTTTACAGTTTCTTCATTATCGTCTATTCTCTGTATCAATTTTGTTCCGCATTTATCACATATTCCTTCCACCTTTGGTGGTTTAAAATCCATATTATATATTTCTCTACATTCTGTATTTGGACATGTTCTTCTTTTTACTATTCTATCTATTATTTCTTCATCTGGCAAACTTAAATCTACTGCAATGTTTATTTTTTTATTTTTATTTTTAAAAAACTCATCTAATACAGTTGCTTGATTTTTCGTTCTTGGAAATCCATCTAATATTGCTCCATTTTCTGTATCTTTTTCTTCTAGTCTTTTTTCAATTAGTTTTATTGCAAGTTCATCTGGAACTAATTTTCCTTCTGATATATATTTTTCTATTTCTTTTCCTAGTTCATTATGCTTCTTAATATAATTTCTAAATATTTCTCCACTTGATATATGTGGAATATTTAATTCTTTTGATAACAATCCTCCAACAGTTCCCTTTCCTGTTCCTGGCGCACCTAGCATTATGATATACATAGAGGTTTCCTCCTTTTCGTTTATTTTTAATTAAATATATACACTCTTAACATTGTAATAACTACAATGTTAAGACTATTTATATTTTAGGGTCGATGTAGGCATCGACCCCTACAATTATTATTCACTATTAACTATTAACTATTAATTATTCATTAAATTAAGAAAAGTGGCCTCGCCACTTTTCTTATTTACTCTAAGAATCCTTTATAATGTCTCATTACTAATTGAGATTCTAATTGTTGTACTGTTTCTAATGCAACACCAACTACTATAAGTATTGATGTTCCTCCAAATGCTATGTTAAATCCTGTATTTTTCATCAACATTGGTAATATTGCTATCAATGATAAGAATAATCCCCCAAACCAAGTTAACTTTGATAATATTGATGCCAAATAATCTGTTGTAGGTTTACCAGCTCTTATTCCTGGTATAAATCCACCATTTTTCTTTATATTATTTGATACTTCTGCTGGATTAAATGTAGCATAAGTATAGAAGAATGTAAATCCTATTATCAATAATAAGTATACTATTGCACTTGCTATTGAAAATCCAATTGCAACATTTGAAGATGATATTGCTATTGAAAATTTATATAATCCTGCCCAGAATCCTGTTGCAGTAGCACTTGTTGCTCCTGCATTAAATATTTGTATAAGCATTGCTGGAAATGTCATAAATGATGATGCAAATATAACTGGCATAACACCTGCCATTGCTAATTTTAATGGTATGTGTGTGCTTTGTCCACCATACATTTTTCTTCCAACAACTTTTTTAGCATATTGAACTGGAACTCTTCTTTCAGCTTGTTGAACAAATACAACACCTGCAACTAATAATAATGCTCCTATTATTATAGCTATTGCTATTAAAAGTCCTGTTGTACTAAATGCTCCTCCTACAATTATTCTATTATATATAGCTCTAATTGCATCTGGTAAAGAAGATATTATTCCTATGAATATTATCATAGATATTCCATTACCAATACCCTTACTTGTGATTTGTTCTCCTAACCACATAAGTAAAGCTGTTCCTGTCATTAAAGATATTACCATTATAGTAGCTGTTTTTAATCCTGGATTTACAAATATTCCTGAATTTCCAACGCTATATGATATATAAATACCTATTGCTTCTATTGCTGCTAAAACTATTGTTAATATTTTTGTATATTTATTTACTTTTGCTTTTCCTTCTTCTCCACCTTCTTTAACAGCTCTTTCAAGTGATGGAATAACCATTGCTAATAATTGTATTACTATTGAAGCTGTAATATATGGTGTTATTGACATTGCAAATATAGATAACTTAGAGAATGCTCCTCCCGAAATTAAGTTTATTAAACCTGATAAAGTATTTTCAGTTGCAGAATTTACTAAGTCTGAAAGTGCTATTGCATCAATACCCGGAACAGTTATAAAACATCCAAATCTAAATATTACTATTAGTAATAATGTATATAATAATTTTTTTCTAACATCTGGTGTTTTTAGTGCATTTTTAATTGTTTTAAACATATACTAAATCACCTCTGTCTTTCCACCAGCAGCTTCAATTTTTTCTGCAGCTGATTTAGTAAATCTTGTAGCTTTTACAGTTAAAGCTTTTTCTAAGCTACCTGTACCTAATACTACGATACCATCATTTATTTTTCCTATTATTCCTTCTTCTAATAAAGTTTCAGCACTAACTTCTGTTGCTTTTGATTTGTTCAACATTGTTAAAGTTACTTCTGTATAATTATTAGCATGAATATTAGTAAATCCTCTTTTAGGTAATCTTCTATATAATGGTGTTTGACCTCCTTCAAAGCCACGTCTTACTCCACCACCACTTCTTGCTTTTTGTCCTTTATGTCCTCTTCCTGAAGTTTTTCCAAGCCCAGAACCTATACCACGTCCAACTCTTGTTCTGTTTACCTTTTTAACTGGTGATTTTACATTTCCTAATTCCATTTAATTTTGCACCTACCTTTCTAAATTTCTTATGTCCGCTTTTGTATGAAACATATTATAATATTTCTTCTACTTTCTTTCCTCTTTTTGCAGCTATTTCTTCTACTGTGTTCATACTCTTTAAAGCCTCTATTGTAGCATATACAACATTTCTTGGATTGTTTGTTCCAATAACTTTTGTTTTTATATCTTTATATCCAGCAAGTTCTAGTACAGGACGAACACTTCCTCCTGCAATAAGTCCAGAACCTTCTTGACCTGGTTTTAAAAGAACACTTGCAGAACCAAATTGTCCTAAATATTCGTGTGGTATTGTTGTTCCAACGATTGGAACTGGTATTAAATTTTTCTTAGCTTCTTGAATAGCTTTTTTTATAGCATCTGGAACTTCAGCTGCTTTTCCATTACCAACACCAACGTGTCCTTGTTCATCACCAACTACAACTAAAGCACTAAATCTAAAATTTCTACCACCTTTAACAACTTTAGCAACTCTGTTTATAGCAACTACTTTTTCTTTTAATTCAACTGTATTTTCTTCCATTGTTTTTAGTTTCCCTCCTTACATTAAAATTCTAATCCAGCAGCTCTAGCTGCATCAGCTAATTCTTTAACAACACCATGATATATATATCCACCTCTATCAAAAACTACTGTTTTTATTTTTTTAGCTGTTGCTTTTTTAGCAATTAGTGTTCCTAATTCTTTTGCAGCCTCTTTATTTGCTTTTTTTGTCTTTACTTCTTTATCTAAAGTTGAAGCACTAACTAAAGTATTTCCTGCAACATCATCTATGATTTGAACATATAAATTTGTGTTACTTCTATATATACATAATCTTGGACATTCAGCTGTTCCACTTATTTTTCTACGAACTCTTATATGTCTTCTTGTTCTTTCCATTTTTCTATCTGTCTTTGTAATCATCTATTTTTCACCTCGTTTTTTATATTATTACAAACAAATTAGAAACGAGCATAACTAGGCAACCGAGTTCAAAAAACCGGAAGCGTACATTGGTCCGCCAAAGGATTTTTTGAATGAAGGTTAACGACGTTAGGCGACGTTTATCATTTGTTTGATTATTTCTTACCAGCCTTACCTTCTTTTCTTCTTATTACTTCCTCTGCGTACTTAATACCCTTACCTCTATATACTTCAGGTGGTCTCTTTGTTCTTATAACAGCTGCTGTTTGACCAACTAATTCTTTATCTATTCCTTTTACTATAATTTGGTTTGGATTTGGAACATCAAATGTTATTCCAGCTGGAGCTTCCATTTCAACAGGATGTGAGTATCCTAATGTAAGAACTAATTTTGTTCCTTGTTTTGCAGCTCTATAACCAACACCATTTACTTCTAATTCTCTTGTAAACTCATTTGAAGTACCTTGAATCATATTATTTATTAAAGTTCTTGTTAATCCATGTAAGCTTTTATTTTCTGGCTCATCATTTGGTCTTTTTACAATTACTTGATTGTTTTCTAATGTAACTATCATATTTTTATGTAATTCTTTTTCTAATGTTCCTTTAGGACCTTTTACTGTGATTTTAGAACCATCTATTTTAACTTCAACTCCGTTTGGTACTTCTATAGGTTTATTTCCTATTCTTGACATTTTATTTCCTCCTTCTTTAATATTTTTATAAGCTATAAATTACCATACATAAGCTAGAACTTCTCCACCAACACCCTCTTGTCTTGCTTGTTTGTCTGTCATTATTCCTTTTGATGTTGAAATTAAAGCTATTCCTAAACCATTTAATACTCTTGGTAATTCATCTTTTGCTGCATATATTCTTAATCCTGGTTTACTTATTCTTTTTAATCCAGCAATTACTTTTTTACCTTTTTCATCATATTTTAAAGTAATTCTTATTGTACCTTGATTATCGTTGTTTATTATCTCATAAGATTTAATATATCCTTCATTGAATAATATTTGTGCAATAGCTGTTTTCATATTAGATGCTGGAACATCTACTGTTTTAAATCTTTGGCTATTGGCATTTCTTATTCTAGTTAGCATATCTGCTATTGGATCAGTTGTATTCATCTAATTTTTACCTCCTTTTTTGTTTCTATTATTTGTTTGAACGGGTCGTCGGGGACGCCGACCCCTACAGTTGGTAAAATTATTTTTTAAAAATAATTTTACCAACTTGATTTTTTTACTCCAGGAATCTCTCCCTTATGTGCTAATTCTCTAAAGCATATACGGCAGATTCCAAATTTTCTTATATATCCATGTGGTCTTCCACAAAGTTTACATCTATTATATTCTCTTGTTTTATACTTTTGTTGTTTTTGTTGTTTTAATATCATTGATTTTTTTGCCATTTGTCTTAATAACCTCCTTCTTCAATTATTATGAAGTTTGACAATTTTTCTATGATTTAAAAGGCATTCCTAATAATGTAAGCAATTCTTTTGCTTCTTCATCAGTTTTAGCTGTTGTTACAAATATTATATCCATACCTCTTAATTTGTCTATTTTATCATATTCGATTTCAGGGAATATTAGTTGTTCTTTTATACCCATAGAGTAATTTCCTCTACCATCGAAAGAATTTGCTGAAACTCCTCTAAAATCTCTAACTCTTGGTAATGCTACATTGAATAATTTGTATGCAAAATCATACATTTTATCTTTTCTTAATGTAACTTTACATCCTGTATTTGCACCTTCTCTTAATTTGAATGCAGCTATTGATTTTTTTGCCTTTGTTATCATTGGCTTTTGACCTGTAATTAAAGTTAAATCTGCTACTGCATTTTCTAATCCCTTAGGATTATCTCTTGTATCTCCTAATCCTATATTTATAACTATTTTTTCAAGTTTTGGAACTTGCATAATAGATTTATATT
>CAOKHH010000015.1 GCA_948468225.1 uncultured Clostridia bacterium
TGTGTGTGTGTGTGTGTGTGTACAGTGCCAAGGGTTCTAGCGATTGTCATAATTCGGTTCTCTCCTTTGTTTTATTCGGGCACAATCATGCGCCCCTACGATATAATAATACATTAACAAATTCTTTTTTGCAATATATTTTTTATTTTTTCTAATGGCTTAATTTATACAAAGCATATTGATTTAATGATACACCTTCTTGTTCCGCCTCTATTGATAACTTATAATGCAATGATTTCGGTATTCTTACAACAAACTTACCACTAAAATTCTCATAACCAACAGGTAATGGTATTTCAAAACCTTCTTCTAACTTTGCTTCAATCCATCCTTTCATTGCCTCTTTTAAGTTTTTATATGCTTCTTCAAATGTCTCTCCTGTACTTTGGCAACCATCAAATTCTAAAACTCGAGCATAGAAATAAAAACCGCTTTCATCAGTAATTGGCTGAATAATATAATTATATGGCAATTTTAAATATTGCTGAACTTCTTTCATAAAAAACTACCTCCAAATCTATTTATAGTATTATTATATTTTAATAAGTTTTTTCTATATTTGGCAATTTATATTACCCCTTTCAAAAGAAATATTTTACCAAATACGCATATTTTTAACTTAACTATATAATACTATATTTGGTACTATGTGTCAATAATTTTCTTAACAATATATTTAAATTTTAAACCAAGTGAAAAATTTAGGCAGACTTGCCATAAGAAATAATTTAAAGGGCAGAATAAAATTTCTGCCCCCTCACTAATTTATACTATGTTATTTTTACTTTGTCAAATAATTTCTATCGACAAAATTTGTCATTTTTATTACTTACATTCTTCCTTTATCTAGGAAATCACAAAAGAATTAGTATAGTGCTAGGCATTTCAAACGAGAAATACCAGAAGTGTACGTTTGTACATCGAGGATTTCCTCGTTTGAAAAACGTAAGCAATATGCTGATTATTTTGTGATTTCTCCTTTTAAGTACCATTGATGTTCTGATACAATCTTAACATCTACTATCTTTCCAATTAAGGTTTCACTACCTTCTAATATAATTACTTTGTTTGTGCTTGTTCTCGCTGTTAACATTTCTTCGTTGTTCTTGCTCTTTCCTTCTATTAAAACTTTATGTATTGTTCCAATATATTTTTTATTATTTTCTGCAATTTGTTCTTCAAATAATGCTTTTAATCTATCAAATCTTTTATGTTTTATTTCTTCTGGAACTTGTTCCATTTTATCAGCAGGTGTTCCCACTCTTCTTGAATATATAAACATAAATATTTGTTCAAAATTGACTTTTCTTACTACATCTAATGTATCTTCAAAGTCCTCTTCTGTTTCTTCTGGAAATCCAACTATTATATCTGTTGAAAATACTGCATCTGGTATTTCTTTTCTTATTTTATCTGCTAATTCTATAAATTGTTCTTTTGTATATTTTCTATTCATTTTCTTTAAAATGTTGCTACTTCCAGATTGCAATGGTAAATGTATTATTCTAGATATTTTTTTGCAATCTCTTATAGCTTCAATAACATCATCTTTAAAATCTTTTGGATGTGGAGAAACAAATCTTATTATTTCTATTCCATCAATATTATTTACATCTCTTAATAAATTAGCAAAATTATATTTCTCTCCATTTATTATTCCACCATTATATGAATTTACATTTTGTCCAAGTAGAGTTATCTCTTTATATCCCTCGTTTGCTAATTCTCTTATTTCGTTTAATATGTCCTTAGGTAGCCTGCTTCTTTCTCTACCTCTTACATAAGGCACTATACAATATGTACAAAAGTTATTACATCCATACATTATAGTTACAGATGCTCTTTTTTTATCACTTCTCTTTATTGGTAAACCTTCATAAATTTCTCCATCTATATCTAATATATCTTGTACTTTTTTTCTATTACTTAATACTTTATACACGTCTTCTGGTAACTTATGAAGTGTATGTGTTCCAAAAATTATATCAACATATGGGTAACTTTTCTTTAACTTCTCTGTTATATGTTTTTCTTGCATCATACATCCACATATAGCTATTATTGCATTGTTTTTCTCTTTTATTTTTTTGTATTCTCCTAATTTTCCAAATAGCTTTTCCTCTGCATTTTCTCTAACGCAACAAGTATTTATTATTATAAAATTGGCATTACCTACATCTTCTGTTTGCTCATAATTCATTTTTTCAAGCATACCACAAAGTTTTTCGGAGTCATTTTCATTTAATTGACACCCCATTGTTAGTATATAATATTTTAGTTTTTCTGTATTTAATTCCTTAACTTTATTCATATACTCTTTTTGTATTTCAACTTCAGATTCTATCAATTTATATCATTCCTTTTTTGGGGTCAAATCTAACGCCCCTACAATTTATTTATTAACGGAACGACGTTGGTCTAGTTCCCTACATATTTTATTATATTTAGACACTTTTTGCAATGGAAATATAAAATTTTATAAAAAGCAAAAGGGGAAAGTTATTACACTCTCCCCTTCGCGCTTTTTAATAATTAAGAAGTATTAGTAGCTATTCAAGCGTTTCAATCCATTCCTTGCAAGCCGACGTAATATCGTAAGGAATCGCAGCTCCGCCCTTTTCCTGCGGTACAATGATCACACGTACAGAAACCTTCTGGTCTTTATCAACCGTAATCCAGACTCTAACCCAAAGCCCATCATACTCCGGAATATCCGGATAGTCGATAAATTTACTCTGAACCGTTTCGTTGAGACCAACTACCATTTCAGACATGTTGTCGAGGCCAACATGGCTCTTTGCTAAATACTCCGCCACTTCCAGCGAAATCCCATTCACATCGTCCCAAGCCTTATCCAAAAGATCTTCAATCTCATCAGACAAGGTGACTTTTTTAGTAGATTCAAGAATTTCCTCACTCGTGTTGAGGTCGTAAAGTTCAATGAATCTTGCAAAAAAGCAATCGATACGGCACTGTAAAACAATCTTGTTAAAGTTGTCTATGCCGTCGCCGCCATGAATTTGCTGGAAATACTTATCAAAGTAGTTTTGGAACATCCAGTTTATCTTCTTCCAGATAATAGCGCTCGAAAAACCGTATGTCTGAGACGGATTTTCGAAGAACTCTTTTACGAGTTTTACGAATTTTTCTGCTTCCGCAGGGTGAACTGCATCAGAGCTTTTCAGCTCCTCGCATAAAGCTTCCGCTTCCTTGTAAAGTTTGATTTGCTTCTCCATAATAGATCCTCCTGTTGAAATTAAACTGTATTTTAATGGAATAAATAAATGCTTATGTTATATTTCCCCCTTCTTAATTATTAAATTGCCACAAACGCAGCAATTATGAATATAAAGCATTTACTCTTTTATTATAACACAAAATTATGTAATTTTCAAATTTCACCTTATCTTGTAATTTTTTCATTTTTATTTTATAATATTATTATGAAGCAAACGTAAGGTGCATTGTGAATAGGAGGTTTAAAATGACTTTGAGGATAAATATTTTGGACATGATGAGTATCCTTTTGCTTCCCTATATGGAAGATGGAACCACAGAATTCGAGACATTCAATTATGCTGTTAATTCCTATGCTAACGGGAATAATGTACAGTTGTTAGGCCATTTAACTCACTTGGCTATTTCTGATAACATTGGAATAGCAAGTGGAGCTATGGAACTACTTGAGAAAGCAACATCAGGAAATTTCTGATTGTTAAAAAACCGCACCTTACATTAACTTTAACGGAGCCAACATTTGGCTCCGTTTGCTTTTTAACTATTTAAATTCACATTATATTCGTGAATAACCACTTTTCTTACTTTTTCATTTTCTTCAATTTCATTAAAATACATATTTGTTTTAAACTCTTCTGTTTTTACTTGTTCAAACTCATATAAATCATTTTTTAGCAATACTGTTTCTTCCTCATTCATTCCATCTGGTAATGTTTTATTAAAATTATCATAAAAAATTATATTACTACAGTATATTATTGGCATATTTTCCTGCAAATTTATTTTATATACTTCTACTTCATTTTCATCAGAAATCGATTTCTTTAGTGTATGTTCTAAATTTATATAATATTTACCATATTCGCTTTCTATTGTACTATTTTGACCTTTTATTGCATATACACTCATATTGTATTTAGATTTTATCTTTCTAAAACTCTCGTTTAAATTTTTCTTTATATCATCAATTCTGTTCACATACTCTTCTAATGTTGTATTCTTAGTTATTCCTAATATCTTAAATTTATCTTTTTTATTTTCTCTATGTTTTTGATTACCTAAATTTTTGATGCTAGACCTATTATCTTGTATATTGCCAAAAATATCAAACTCCTGTAAATTATAAGTTTTTATACTATCTAATTGTTCATTTTTTAAGTCTTCTAAAGATTTTTCTGCTAAACTTATATCATTTACTACATTTATAATATCTGTTGTCAAAATATATGCACTATCTTGTTCTACTTTGGATAATTTTATTCTCTGAGTTTTATCTGCATCATAAGCCAAATTTTCAAAATCAAATTCATATTTGAAAATTTTCTTTATTTGCTTCTTAGATTCATTTTTCCCAGAATTACCCATTTCTAATGCTTTTAGCTCATCTTTATTTGCAAATTTCCAAAATTCAAAAATACTCTTTTTATGTTTATCAATTTCCTCAATATACAATGTTGCATTATTTACTTTTTGCTCTAGATTATAAATCTTTATTTTTAATGCTTCTATATCTAATTTTAAATTGCTTAATTCTTTTGCTTTCTTATCTGCTGTATAATATAATGTAACAAGGTCTTCTATGGTATAGTGTGAGTTGTTGTTTAAATTATTAGTTGATATTTGCGGGGCGTCGACCCCTACGGCGTTTGCAATGTCATTTGATGTATTTTTATTTTCAGTTTTTGAAAATGTTTTTTTATGTTTAAAAAAGTATTTTACTTTTCCAAAAAATGTTTTCTTGCATTCTAAATATAATGCAATTTGCTTTTGCTTATCTAAATATTCGCTTTCTTTTTCTTTAGCTATCTTTTTTAAATTTACTAATCTTACTTTTTCTTTTTCAATTTCTTTTTCATTTGCGCTATCTTTTTTTTGCAAATTTAAATATTCTTTTTCTATAAATTTTGATAAATTTTCATATTTCATCTTTGTATCATTGTAATAAAATTCTAATTCACTTTTAGAATTTATTTTAGTTTTAAATTTATAGTACATAGATAATTCTGTTTGCAATATAAATAGTGCTTTTATGTATTGATAAAAAGCTGTAGCATCTTCTTTATTTGAAAGTTCTATTTTATACTTGCTTTTTATATTTTCATATACATTTGTTTTTCCTACAATTTGTAAACTCAATTCATTATCTTTATTGTATACTTCATATATACTTGTCCAATCTTTTGTAAAAAGCCATAAGTAATTCTCTATATCACTTATTTCTGATTTTTTTAATATAGCTTCAGAATAATCCACATAATTTATTGGCACAAAAATTTTAGGTACTTTTTTAGATTTACTTTTACTAAATTCTATTTGCATTTTTAAAAGTAAAAATAATTTATCATATTCTTCATCAACACTTGGTACCATCATAAAATATTCATTTGTAAATTCCGAATAATATATTTGCCAAGCATAACTTTTATGATATTTTACATCAAATGGTATTTTTTTATCCAATGCTTTTTGTTCTTTTACTGCAAGTTCTATTTCATCTATTGTAACTTTCTTTAGCATAGTAAGGAACTCTGCATATCTTTCTATATTCTCTTCTTCATTTGGTTGTAAATATGCAATTATTGGAGCCGCCTTAGAATATTTTTCATTTATATCATCTAATCTATTTTTAGGTGTAATTAGTATTTGTATTTTATCTATAGGAACATATTTATATACAATATGCTTATTATCTTCTTTCAATTTTGATGTTCTAAAATCTAAATTTCTGAATTCTTTTAAAAATTTAGGTATATTGTTTAAATCTAGTCCTATATATTCTAATTTTTCTTCTATTGTATTTGGCATTTTTTCCTCCTATGAATTGTTTTTGTATGACGTTTGAGCATGGGCAGACACAGGGCCTGCCCCTACAAATAATTATTCATTCTGTAGTGGTTTTGCATCGATGTTCATGATTCAAAGCAATTTTATTCATCTTTGGTTGTGTTTAATTTAAATAATTTTACTATTTCTACTACTAAAATTGGTGCAAATACTAATATAATTGTTTCTACTATATGCATTGTTGGCAATACTGCTAATCCAAATATTTCTCTTAATATCGGAACAAATACTATTACAAACATAAATGCAGAAGATACCAAAGTTGCTAATATCAACATTTTATTATTAAATATTCCAGTCTTAAATATAGATTTTTTATTATCTCTAACATTATATATGTGTACTAATTGTGATAAGGCTAATACACAAAATGCCATAGTTTGACCTATTTTAATTTTTTCTGTTTCATCTACATTTGGTGTTGAAAGGCCTATTACAAAGGCAACTAAAGTAATAGCTCCTATCATAAGTCCTTGATATACTATTCTTAAAGTCATCCCTTTTGTAAATATTCCTTTTCCAGGTTTTATAGGTTTTCTTTTCATAATATCTTTGGATGCTGGATCAACTGATAAAGCTAGAGCTGGAAGAGAATCTGTTACTAAATTAATCCATAATATGTGTATTGGAAGTAATGGCTCTAAGCCAGAAATATTTGATATTCCAAACCACTTTGCAAGTAATGGTGTTATTAGTATTGCTACAAATAAAGTAATTATTTCTCCAACATTGCTAGATAATAAAAACTGTATTGCTTTTAATATATTATCATATATTCTTCTTCCCTCTTCAACCGCAGAAACCACTGTCGCAAAGTTATCATCTGTCAATATTACATCTGCTGCCTCTTTTGCTACATCTGTTCCAACAACACCCATTGCGCAACCTATATCGGCATTTTTTAGTGCTGGTGCATCATTTACTCCATCGCCTGTCATAGCAACAATTTCCCCGTTTGCTTGCCATGCTTTTACAATTCTTACTTTATGCTCTGGTGATACTCTTGCATACACAGAATATTTTCTTACATTTCTTGTAAGTTCCTCATCTGTTATCTTTTCTAATTCGCTACCTGATATAGCTTCCGATTCATCTTCTAATATTCCTAAAGATTTTGCTATTGCTATTGCAGTTATCTTGTGATCTCCTGTAATCATAACTGGTTTTATTCCAGCTTCCTTACATTTATCTACCGCAACTTTAGCTTCTACTCTTGGTGGATCTATCATACCAACCATACCAATATATATTAAATCTGATTCCAAATCGCTTATTTCTTCATCTGTTGGTTTATGATCTAATTCTTTATAAGCAAAAGCAAGAACTCTTAATGCATTTTTTGCCAAATTCTCATTTTGCTCATCTATACTAATTTTATATTTATCTAAATCATTCTTTATTTCTGTATTATATAAATATCTATTACATCTTTTTAGCAATTCATCAACTGCGCCTTTTGTATACACTATATATTTTCCATTTACATCGTGAACAGTTGTCATCAATTTTCTGTCAGAATCAAATGGTATTTCTGCAACTCTTGGCATAATTCCATAAATACTTGGGTCAAAATCTAGCTTAAATCCTAAATCTATTAAAGCAGTTTCTGTTGGATCTCCTGTAAGTTTATTTCCCTCAGATATTTGTGTATCGTTACATAACATACTTGCATATATTAGTTCAGTTAAATCTGTATCTGCTTTTGCCACTAATTCTGGTGAAACATCAACCAATTTATTATTATAAAAAATCTTTTCTACTGTCATTTTGTTTTGTGTTAAAGTTCCAGTTTTATCTGAACAAATTACTGTTGCACTTCCTAAGGTTTCAACTGCAGGTAATTTCTTTATTATAGCATTTCTTTTTACCATTCTTTGAACACCAATAGCTAAAACTATAGTTGATACTGCTGGTAGTCCCTCTGGAATTGCTGCAACAGCTAAACTTACGGCAGTCATAAACATATGGATAGGCTCTTTTCCATATACTAATCCTATTATAAAAATTACTGCACATATAATCAGTGCCGCTATTCCTAATGTTTTTCCCAATTTATCTAGCTTTGATTGTAGAGGCGTTTCAGTGTCCACTGTAGAATTTATCATTCCTGCAATCTTTCCAACTTCTGTATTCATAGCAGTTTCTACAACAATTCCTTTTCCTCTACCATATGTTACTAGGCTTGATGAAAATGCCATATTTACTCTATCGCCAATTCCAATATCATCCTTATCAATAGTTTTTATTTCCTTTTCTACTGGTACAGATTCTCCTGTTAAAGCAGATTCTTGTAGTTTTAAATTGAAGCTCTCTATCAATCTTATATCTGCTGGTATTGAATCTCCTGTTTCTAATACAATAATATCTCCTGGAACAACTTCTCTTGACGGGATAACTTGTAAAGTTCCATTTCTTATAATCTTAGCTGCATTACTACTTAACTTTTGTAATGCCTCTAATGATTTTTCAGCTTTATTTTCTTGCACTACACCAATAATAGCATTTACTAAAATAACTATTAAGATTATTATAGTATCTGTTATTCCTTCTCCTTCACTAATTCCAACAATTCCTGATACTACTGCTGAAATTATAAGTACAATTATCATAAAATCCTTAAATTGCTCTAAAAACTTCTGTAATAAACTTTTCTTTTTACCTGCTTTTAATTCATTAAGTCCATAATTCTCTTTTCTTTTTAAAACATCTTCCTCATTTAAGCCTTTATCTATATCTGTATTTAATATATTTTTAGTTTCTTCAATTGATTTATTAAACCAATTCTCTGCCATAAAAACACTTCCCATTCCTACAATATAATTGTAATTCTATCATTATACAATTTAGTTTTCAATAGTTATTTTATACAATTTTTCCTAAAAATATTTACATTTTATGTAAAGTATGTTATAATAAATTTATACAAGGTTATTCTTGGTAAAGAGGTTTACCACTTAGCCTTACTCTTCTAAATCTGTTACACAAGTCGTTCCAATCATCGCTTTAGAGCTAAGGGTGGTTCGAATGGAGGTTAGCAGATAGTTTATTAAAAAGGAGGTTTTATGGAAGAGGTTATGTAGAAAAGGAACATTAAACAAAGTTTAAATGTTCCTTTTCTTTTTATTATTACTACTATTTCTTTATTTCTAATATTTTTAACTTTATAACTCCTGCTGGTACTTGTGCTTCTACTACTTGGTTTTTCTTTGCTCCAAGTAAAGCAGACCCAACTGGTGATTCATTTGATATTTTATTTTGTGCTAAATCTACTTCTGTTGAACCAACTATTGTATATTCAACTTCTTCATCAAATTCCATATCTAATACCTTTACTGTATTTCCTACTTGTACAGTTTTTGTATCTATTTCAGATTCATCTATTACTTTTGCATATCTTAATTTATTTTCTAATTCAGCTATTTTGGTTTCATTTGAAGCTTGTGCATTTTTAGCTTCATCATATTCAGAATTTTCTGATAAATCTCCAAATCCTAAAGCTACTTTTATTCTTTCTGATATTTCCGTTCTTTTTTCTGTTTTTAAATATTCAAGTTCCTTTTCTAAATTATCATAGCCTTCTTGTGTTAATAAAATTTCTTTTTCTTCCATTACCAAATCTCTCCTTTTGTTTTATGTATTGTCTAATATATTAACCTACTATATGCCTTTTGTCAAGTGAAATAGATTATATTTTCAAGTTATTTTTAATACTAGTAAAAAAAGGACGAGCACTGCTCGCCCCTACAATACGGAACGACGAGGGCGTCGTTCCCTACAAAAATTATTCTTCTGGTTTTACTTCTTCAACAGCCTCTTCTGATACTGTATCTACAACTTCTTCTTTTACAACTTCAGCTGTTTCTACTGCTGGAGCCTCTTCTGGTGCAGCCTCAACTGCAGGTTCTACATTTTCTACAGTTTCTGCTACTGGCTCAGCAACTTCTTCCACTGCTTCTTCTTTTATAATTGTTTCTAATGTTTCTATTCTTGCTCCTACTTGCTCTTTAGTTTTAGCAGATTTACCAACTCTATCTCTTAAGTAGAATAATTTTGCTCTTCTTGCTTTACCAACTCTTACTACCTCTACTTTTTCAACTGCTGGTGAATGAATTAAGAATGTTTTTTCAACACCTACTCCATAAGATATTCTTCTTACTGTAAATGTTTGGTTTACTCCTCCACCTTGTATTTTTATTATAATTCCTTCGAATACTTGTATTCTTTCTCTGTTTCCTTCTTTTACTCTAACATGAACTTTTACAGTATCTCCAACTTTTAAAGTTGGTATTTTATTTTTCATTTGTTCGTGTTCAATTGATTTAATTATGTCCATTTCTATTCTCCTTTCTAAATATTTTCATTGTTTTGCAACAATTCTGGACGTTTATTTTTTGTGTTTTTTATAGATTGTTCTTTTCTCCACTTTTCTATATTGCTATGATGCCCTGATAATAGCACATCTGGGACTTTTTTATTTAGGAATATTTCGGGTCTTGTGTATTGTGGATATTCTAATAATCCGTTGCTAAATGATTCTTCATCTACAGATTCATTGTTTATTACGCCTTCAACGAATCTACTAACGCTATCTATTAATACCATTGCAGGTATCTCTCCACCTGTTAAAACATAATCTCCAATAGATATTTCCTCATCTACAATTTCTTCTAAAACTCTTTCATCTATTCCCTCATAATGTCCACATAGCAATATTAAGTTTTCAAGCTTGCTTAGTTCTTTTACTTTGTTTTGAGTTAACACTTTACCTTGTGGAGATAAATAAATTACTTTAGCAGTATTTCTATTTTCTAGTGAATTGTATGCATCATAAACCACATCTGGTCTAATTAGCATACCAGCTCCTCCTCCATAAGGATAATCGTCAACTTTTTTATGTTTGTTTTTAGAGAAATCTCTAATATTTATTAGGTCTATTTCTATTACATTATTTTCTTGAGCTCTTTTTAATATGCTTTGTTTTATAGGCTCAAACATTTCTGGAAAAAGTGTTAATACACTAAATTTCATTTTATATTAGCCCTTTAATTAAGTTTACAAAAATTTTACCATTTTCAATATCTACTAACCTTATTACTTCCTTTGTTCCTGGTAATAATATTTGTTTTCCTAATTCATCTTTTACAACATATACATCATTGCTACCTGTAGGAAATATATCATCTACTTTTCCTAATAAATTATTAGAATTTTCATCATATACATCTAATCCTATTAAATCTGCAATAAAGTATGTATCTTTTGGAAGTTTTATAGCATTATTTCGGCTAATTTTAATATAATAATTTCTATATTTTTCAGCATCATTTATATCTGGTATTTCTTTAAATTTTAATAATACCATATTTTTGCTATATTTCACTTCTTCGATTGTAAATTCTTTTAATTTTCCTTTTATATCTATATATACAGATTTTAATTTTTCAAATCTTGTTATATCATCTGTAAAAGGAACAACTTTTACAAATCCTTTAATTCCATACGTATTTACTATTTGACCTATTTCTAAATAATCTTTCATATAAATTAAACCTAATCAATAAATTCTACTGTAACTCTTTTTTGTTCTTTTGCAGCTACAGCTCTTACTATTTCTCTTATTGCTTTAGCTATTCTGCCCTGTTTTCCTATTACTTTTCCCATATCCGCGTTATCAACTTTAACTTCTAATACAATTGATTTCTCTCCTATAACTTCGTTAATTGATACTGCTTCAGGATTTGTAACTAAATTTTTAATAATAAGCTCTAATGTGTCTTTCATTTAAAGTTCCTCCTAGTTAGCTTTTTCAATTAATTTCTTAACTGTATCTGTTGGTTTAGCACCGTTTTTTATCCATTGTTCTACTTTTTCTTTATCTAATTTTATTTCAGATGGTTCAACCATTGGATTGTATGTTCCAATTTTTTCTATTATTCTTCCATCTCTTGGTGATCTAGAATCAGCAACAACTATGTGATAGAATGGAGCTTTTTTTGCACCTTCTCTTTGTAATCTTATTTTTACCATTTGTTCTTCACCTCCTACAAATTTATATATATTTTAAAAATTTAAAAACGTTTTTAGGCGGGCGGACACAGGGCCCGACCCTAAATTATTGCAAATCATTTATATTTAAAGATTTCATTACATTTTTTATTCCTTTTTGGTCTTTCATTTTCTTTACCATTTTTTGAGTCATTTCGAAAGATTCCATAAATTTGTTTATCGCTTGCACAGTTGTTCCACTACCTTTTGCTATTCTTATTCTTCTGCTTGCATTTAGTAACTTAGGATTTCTTCTTTCTTTTGTTGTCATAGAACAAATAATTGCTTCAATTTTTACAAATTCTTTGTCATCTACTTTTACATCTTTTAGCTTATTCATTCCTGGTATCATTTTTAGTATTGAAGAAAATGAACCCATTTTTTTCATTTGCCTTAATTGTGCTAAATAATCATTTAAATCAAATTCTTGTTTTCTTAATTTTTGCTCTAGCTTTTTAGCCTCTTCTTCATCAAATGCTTCTTCTGCTTTCTCAATTATAGAAAGTACATCTCCCATTCCAAGTATTCTTGATGCCATTCTATCTGGATGGAACTCTTCTATGTCGCTTAATTTTTCTCCTGTTGCAGCAAACTTTATTGGCCTTCCTGTAACCTTCTTTACTGATAATGCAGCACCACCACGTGTATCACCATCTAGCTTTGTTAACACAATTCCATCTATTCCTAATTGCTCATTAAATGTTGTAGCAACATTTACAGCATCTTGACCTGTCATTGAGTCTACAACCAAAAGTATTTCATGCGGCTTTACATTTGATTTTAAATTTGTTAATTCTTTCATAAGTTCTTCATCTATGTGAAGTCTACCAGCTGTATCTATTATTACAATATCATTTAATTTTGAAATTGCTGTATTCATTGCTTGTTTAGCAATCTGAACAACATCTTTTGTTGTTTCATTAGAATATACTGGTATATTTAATTGTTTTCCAACTACTTGCAATTGTTGAATAGCAGCAGGTCTATATACATCACACGCAACCAGTAATGGATTTTTGCCTTTTTTTCTTAAAAGATTTGCTAACTTTCCTGCGGTTGTTGTTTTTCCTGATCCTTGCAAACCAACTAACATTATAATTGTTGGTGGATTTGGCGTAATATTTATTTTACTTTCTTCTCCGCCTAATAAGCTAACCATTTCATCTCTTACAATTTTTACAACTTGTTGCCCTGGTGTTAATGATTTTAGTACATCTTGACCTAATGCCTTTTCCTCAATAGTTGATATAAATTCTTTTACTATCCTGTAGTTAACATCTGCTTCTAAAAGTGCTAATTTAACTTCTCTTAATACTTCTTTTAAGTCTGATTCTGTAATTCTAGCTTTCCCGCTTAATTTTCTTGTGATTTCTTGTAATTTTGATGATAATCCTTCAAAAGCCATATTTAGCACCTCCGTTTTTTTGTCGTTCATTTTCAGCGGACGAGCTTTTGCTCGCCCCTACAGTTGAATTATTCATTATCAATTTGTAGGGGCGACCATTGGTCGTCCGTATGATTTTAAACTAAACATGATAGTTCTTGCATTATGTGGTTCAATACTCTTTGAACTTGTTTATCAGATGAATTTGTCTCTAGTTTAGTTAATTCAGATAAGACATTGTTTATTTTCTTATCTGTTTCTAATGCTCTTTTCATGATTTCCAACTTTTCCTCAAATTCGAAAAGTTTATTTTCCCCCTTCTTTATATTATCTCTAACAGCCTGCCTTGTAATGTTCATATTTTCTGCAATTTCTGATAGAGATAAGTCGCTATTATAGTAGTTATCTAATGATTCATATTGTTTTTCAGTTAGAAGTTTGCCATATATATTCAATAGCATACTTATTTTCACATTTTTCTCCATATTAAACAACTACCTTCTTCCTGTGTAATGCTAATATACTTTACACTATTTTTCGGCTTTTGTCAAGCCTTTTTTTGCATTTTTAAAAAAATCACAAAACATCCATAAATCCATCTGTATTATGTAATGTCAGTTAAACGGCTTTTTTAGGTTGATTTTTGTCGAAAAATAAAGTATAATAATATGTATAGGCTTAAAGCCTAAATAACTTTGAAAGAAGGAATTACTTTATGAGCACGAGACCCAATGAAGCACAGGAACTGTACGATGCATATGCATCAAGCGACGAAAACTACGGAGATGACTCTGTCTATAGCTACGGCTATGACGGCGACGACGATGCCTACGAAGGCTGCCCCGAGGACGACGACTATACCAACATCGATGACATTTCTGACGAAGACAGATTTCTTATTGCAAAAGGAACCGTTACCTTTTTCGATAAGAATGGTATCCCGCTTAGTAAAGCTAATCGCAATAGGCGTCGCCGTGGAACAGCAATGGCAAATCGCCGTTTCCTTATAACAGTTACTATTGTTGCTAAAAATTTACGTGCAAGATTATCTGACGCAGATTGTTACCCTAATGAACCTATACCCAAATATCAGGTTGCTAAACGTCTTATGGCGACTGCGAAAAAAATGGGAATGGATATATAATCCTACCCCATCAGCATGATTCCTTTTATTTTGCCCTCCCCTTGGAGGGCTTTTCTTTATTCGAAATAAATAAAAAAGAAAAAGATATATTATCTTTTTCTAAAAATTTTATTGTTTTCTTATTCTTCTATTTTTTCAAATTGGTCTTTTCCAACTCCACACATTGGGCAAACAAAATCATCTGGCATTTCTCCTTCGAATTCGTGTTCATATCCACATACTAAACATCTATATTTCATAATATCAACCTCCTCATATTTTTAAGGGCATAATCTTAGCCTCTCTATATAACACGGGCGGACAGAATCGTCCGCCCCTATAGTTTTATTAGTAATTTTCTGCTTTAACTTCAAAATATGCTTTTGGATGTGCACAAACTGGACAAATTTCTGGTGCTTCTTTTCCTATGCATATATGTCCACAATTTCTACATTTCCATATTTTTTCTCCATCTTTACTAAATACTAATCCATTTTCTACATTGTCTAGTAATTTTTTATATCTTTCTTCATGTTCTTTTTCAATTTTTGCTACACCTTCAAATAAACCAGCTATATAATCAAATCCTTCTTCTCTTGCTTCTTTTGCAAATCTATCATACATATCTGTCCATTCAAAATTTTCTCCCTCTGCAGCAGCCTTTAAGTTATCTACAGTTGAACCAATATCTCCACCATTTAATAATTTAAACCATAATTTTGCATGTTCTTTTTCATTATCTGCTGTTTCTAAAAATATTGCTGCAATTTGCTCATATCCTTCTTTTTTTGCTTTACTTGCAAAATATGTGTATTTATTCCTTGCTTGTGATTCACCAGCAAATGCTTCCATTAAATTTTTTTCTGTTTTTGTTCCACTTAAATTCATTACTAATTCCTCCTTTATAATTTAAAATTAAGCGACTAAAATATATCATAATGATATTTTATTGTCAACATATTTTTGTACTATTTTAATAATTCTATAGCTCTTTGTAATTGTGTATCTATTACATTTCCTTCTCTATCTGTTGTTAATTTTACAACTTCGTGCGGTTCAATTCCAACTCCGTCAATTTTATCTCCATTTGGAGTTACAAATTCTTCTGTTGTTATTTTTAGTGCATTTCCATCTGCTAATTGTAGTATTTGTTGCATAACACCTTTTCCATAAGTTTTTGTACCTATTAACTTTGCTCTATTATTATCTTTTAATGCTCCAGACAAAATTTCTGTTGAACTAGCAGAATTTCCATTTACTAATAGAACTATGTCTCCTTTTACTAAATTATCTTTTTTGGATTTTGTTTCTTCTCTTTTTTGATTTTTATCTATTGTTACCATTATTAAATTATCTTTTGGCAAAATGCATTCTGCAATTTCTACAGCCTCTGATACAATTCCTCCCGTATTGTCCCTTACATCTATAACAAACTTTGTTGCACCTTCATTCATTAGCTTTTGAGCATTTTCTTTGAATTCATTTGCTGTTCCTTCATTAAAACTTGGTATGCTAATATAGCCTATATTTCCTTCTATTATTTTAGATGTTACAGAATTTATTTTCACTTCTCTTCTTTCAACTTCGAAATCTAAAATTTCATTTTCTCTTTTTATTTCTAACTTTACTGTACTTCCGAGGTTCTCCTTTCATAACTTCTGCTGCAACATCTATTTGGTCTCCCGCATATTCAACATCATTTACTTTTAATAATATATCTCCTGGTTTAATTCCTACTTCTTCTGCTGGAGAACCTTCCATTGGAGAAATTATTACTATTTGGTTGTTTGTTTGGTCATTTCCTATATATACCCCAATACCTACATAATGGCCTAATGTATTACTTTCCATTTCGGTCCATTCTTTTCCAACTAAATACTCTGTATATTTATCTCCTAATGCATTTACATACCCTTTTATAGCTCCATCTATCAATTTTTGTTCATCTATATCTTTTAAATAATATTTATCTATAACCGCTCTTATTTTTAATATTGCTGTTTCTAAATTATCAGCTTCAACTGTACTTACAATATAGCCAATATTTCCATCTTTTCTTAAATAATTTGTAAAACCTATTATTGTAAATATCATTGTTACAAAAGCGGTTACTAATATTAGCATTATTGTTCTATATATATTTTTTTTATTTGAATACACTTATTTTCTCACTCCTTTTTTAAATTACTTTTATATTATACTACAAAATTATTTTAAATAGTAGTAATTTTTTAGAAATTTTTATTAATAAATATAGGAGCGCTTTTCATGCGCCCCTATAATACAATAAAAATATGTATTAGAAACAGAATATTAGTTTTGAATATACCTCTGCTGTAATATAATTTAATGGATTCGTTGCAGATGCACTGCCTACAGCAGTACGAACTTCAAAATGTAAATGTGGTCCTGATGAAGTTCCTGCATATTTATATCCATCTGATGGTCTTCCTCCAGTTACTCCTATTTGTTGTCCTCTTTTTACTGTTTGTCCAACAGAAACACTTATTTTAGATAAATGTCCATAGCATGTATATAAATTATTAGAGTGTTTTATTTGGATAAAATTTCCATACCCAAAATATCCAGATTGTGCAGATACAACATATCCATCTGCTGGAGCATATAGAGGAACATAGTTTACACCTATATCTAACGCTTTATGATTTGTTGTTGCTCCTGCAACTGGTTGATTTCTTGGTCCGTACCCATATGTAATAAGATTATAATTTCTGCTTGACGTTGATAATGGCCAGCTTAACGTTCCAGAAAAGCTACCAACATATCCCTTTCCTATTTCTTCTATTTTTTTCTCAACTTCTTTTATCTCTTTTTCATATTTTTTTTGCTCTTCTTCCATAGAATTCTTTTGGCTAGCTAATTTTTTTCTGTTAGCTTCTAACTCACTTACTTTTTGTTTAACAATATTCATTTGTTCTTCTAAATCTGCCTTATCTGATTCTAACTGTTGTTTAGTATTTTCAATATTTGTTTTTGTTTCCTCTATATTTTTTAATAAGCTATTATCCATATCTGCAAGTTCGCCCAATACATAATAGTTTGATATAAAATCTGTTAAGCTTTCTGAACTAAGTAAGAAATCTAAATAAGTTACATCTCCTGCCTCATATTGTGCAACTATTCTAGACGCTAACGCCTTTCCTCTTTTTTCATAATCAGCTTCTAGCTGTACTATAAGCGCTTCATTATCATTTATTTGTTTTTGTAAGTTTTCAATATTTCCTTGATATATATCAATTTGAGAATTTAACTCACTAATTTGTTTTTGAACCCCACTCATTTCAGAAGATAACTTATCTATTTCCTTTTTAGCTGCATTTATTTTGTTTTGAACATCATTCTTCTGTTGTTGTAGTGAAGTTAAATTAGAATTACTCGCATTACTATATGTTGTTCCCATATTTGCCAAAAACATTATAAAAGTTAATATTATACATACCCATATACAAATACATTTTTTCTTATTCATTTAATTATTCCTCCTCATTACTTTTTATATTATCTCTATTTAATAAATATTCTAATGGATCTGTCCATCCTCCATTTACTCTAACTTCAAAATGAGTGTGTGGCCCTGTTGAAATTCCAGTTGAACCAACTTTTAGCACAGGTTGTCCTCTTGTTACAGTTTCTCCAATTTCAACCAAGCGTTCTTCTCCATGTGCATATAGTGTTGATAGTCCTCCTCCATGGTCAATTACTACCATATTTCCATAAGAAGCATTATATTCAGATTTTACAACTGTTCCGTCATTAGCAGCAACTGCATAGCTTCCTAATGGTGCTGCAATATCAATTCCTGTGTGCATCTTATATATTCCATTTAATGGATGAATTCTCATTCCATATTTATATGTTATTGTAGTATACCCAGGTACTGGCCAACAGAAAATTCCGCCAACATATTCACTACCTAAATTTTGTGTTAAAATCATTAGTAATTCAACTTCTATTTTTTGTGTTTCTTCTTGATATTGATCTATTTGATTTTGTAAATTTAATTCTTGTTCTGACAATTCATTCATTTGGGATCTTTTTAAAACTCTAATATTTGAAAGAACAACTGCTGATTTTTCTTGTTCATGTCTTTTTTCTTTCAATTCTTCTTTATAATTATCTAATTCTTCCTTTATTTTTTTTATTTCTTCTCTTTGAGTTTCACAAGTTCTTATTAGTTCATTGTCGTGTTCTACTATATCACTAATCAAATAATAATTTGAGATAAGCTCTACTAAACTTTTTGAATTTAATAAAAAATCTAAATATACAACATCTCCAGCCTCATATTGCGCAACTATTCTATTTGCTAATAATTCTTTCCTTTCGTTATATACTTTTTCTATTTCATTAAATTGTTTTTCTACAGCTTCTATTTTTATATCCAATTCAGCCATTTCTTTTTTTAAAACAGCTACATCTACTTCATATTTATAAATTTTATCACTTAAATCTTGTAATTGTATCATTAAATCAGATATTTGACCTCTAAGTTCTTCTACTTGTAATGTATTTTCTGAAATTTTGTCTTTTAGAATTTCTCTTTGTTCTCTAAGTTCTACAATATCTTGCGTTTCTGCTTTACTTTTAGCAGAAGCAAACAAAATAATCATAACAATTCCTGTAATAATAATATACAGTTTTTTATTCATTTGTCTTCTCCTAAACATCTAAATACTTTCTCATTGAAATCGTACTACCAATTATTCCAATTCCAACCCCTAACACTATGTATATTATAATAATTAAATTAACCATATCCCCAAAGCTTAATAAACTTATTGTTTTTAATGTTTGCGCTAGCGATGAGGTTAAGAATTTATTTGCCAAAGAATTATAACCCAAGCAAATTATTAGTATTGATATTAATCCTGATGCTAATCCTATTATAACTCCCTCCACTGCAAACGGAGCTCGTATAAAACTATTCGTCGCACCAACATATTTCATAATTGATATTTCTTTTCTTCTTGCATGTACAGAAAGTTTTATTGTGTTTGATATAATAAATAAAGAAACAATAACTAATACAACTAGTATAACTAATGTAAATATTTTTATACCATTACCTAAAGATAATAATGTATCTATTGTTCTTTCTGCACTTCTTACACTTACTACACCTTCAATCTGTTCTATTTGTGCTTTTACATTTGAACTGTAACTTAAATCTGTAACATTTATTATAAATGACTGTTTAAAGCTATCAACTGTAACAAAATCCATAGCATGTGGGGTTTCCTTAAGTCTTTCGCTCATTGTATCATATGCTTGTTGTTTAGAAACTCTCTCCATTTTATTTATAGCTAAAGTATCATTTACTTTTATGTTTTTTATTTCATTTTCTACTCTTAGTATTTCTTCTTCTGTCGCCTCTGGTTTAACAAATGCTTGCATTCCTTGTGCTTCCTCAACTGTTGATACAATATGATTTATATTTTGCGCAATTGCAAAAAATATTCCAAACATAAGCATTGTTGCACACATAACTCCTAAACACGAAAAAGTAGATTTTTTATTTTTAAATACATTCTTAAATCCTTCGCTAATTAAATAACCAATAACACTATACTTCACTGCTATAACCACCCTTTTCATCTCTTACTATATTTCCAGATTTTATCTCTATAACTCTTTTATTCATTTTGTCAACAATATCTTTTGCATGTGTAGCAACAACAACAGTTGTTCCTCTCATATTTATTTCATTTAATAAAGTCATTATTTCCCAAGCAGTATCTGGATCTAAGTTTCCAGTAGGTTCATCTGCAATTATCATTGATGGATTATTAACAAGTGCTCTTGCTAATGCTACTCTTTGTTGCTCTCCTCCTGATAATTCATCTGGGTACATTTTGGCTTTTCCACTTAACCCTACCAAAGATAAAAGCATTGGCACTTGTCTTCTTATATGTCTAGGAGTTGCCTTAACTATATACATTGCAAAAGCAACATTATCATATACTGTTCTATCTGGTAACAATCTAAAATCTTGAAATACAACTCCCATACTTCTTCTTAAATATGGAACTCTAGTTTGTTTTAAAAAGGTTGTGTCTTTTCCATTTATTATTATATTTCCATTTGTTGGTTCTTCCTCTTTTAGTATCAATTTTATTAGTGTAGATTTTCCACTTCCTGAGCTTCCAATTAAAAAGGCAAATTCTCCTTTTTCTATTTTAAAATTTGCATTATTTACAGCCTCAGTACCAGTTGCATAAGTCTTACTTACATTTTTAAACTCTATCATAAACTAATAATCATTCCTTTCGCCTATCACTTCTATGTTTTAATTATAATAGCTGAATTATTTCTATTATTATACGACTACATAATATCAATAAAACTTAATAAATGCAATACCATAAAACAAAAAAAATGATATAAAATTACTTAATTTCTTCATTTTATATCATCTTTCTTCATTTTTCTTTATATTAAAAATTATTATCTTTCTTCGCCTTCATTTACTAAACCATTTCTTACTTCAATTTCAGTTTTACTTTCAACTTTTGGATTTTCCTTATCAGATAAATCCATATGATATACTGTATAACTACCATCTGCTAATGTTGTTTTATATGTTTCATTCATTGATAACGGTTTTCCATCTTCTTTTACAAATTCTAAATTACTAAAACCTTTCATATTTTCATAAAGTCTAACAAAAGATTCTACATCTTTATCTTCATAAGAAACTTTTTCTTGCATATCTTGCAATTCAATTATGTCCCAAACCGCTGATTCTATTTCTCTACTTTTATCTTTATTATCCATAAAAGATTTTGAATAGTTTCTAGTTATTTCTACTGAAAAATTCTTAAATTCTTTTCCTTCTATTTTTATATCATCTGCATCATATGCAGTTTTCATCTTTTCTTTAAACATATTCAAATATAATTTAGATGTCATTTTGCTCATCATCTCTAATTTAATTTCACTCTTTACTTTATTAAAAGTTTCTACTTGGGCATCTGTTAATTTTTCAGAAGATAAACTATTGTATAATCTAATGTTATCTTCTAATCTTGCTAATCTATACATTGTATCTTCATCATCCGTTTTTGCATACTCCATGTATTTTGTATTATCTATATTATAATTTGACATATCTATGCTTTTTGTGTCTTGGCTTGCAACTCCAAATCCTACAACTGTACCTACTGCAGCTAACCCCGCAGCTGTTGTTCCTATAGTAACTTTTATATTGTTTTTAAAATCATTTCTTTTGTTTTCTTTGCCCATATGCGTTCCTCCTTTGTTATTAAAACTAGTTATATTATAACACACTTTACATATTTTTGCAAATTATGTGAATTTTTGGTGTTTTAGTAAAATAAATTGGCACACCTCAGTATGCCAATTTATTAAAATTATTCACTTTTTACAGTTTCTATAATATCATTTAAAGTTAATTTGAAATATTTTAATAGTTCTTCTGCTTTACCAGATTTTCCAAAACTATCTTTAACTCCCATTCTTATTACTTTTGTTGGATAATTCTCTGCTAGCACTTCACACACTGCTGTACCTAATCCACCTATTATACTATGGTCTTCTATTGTTATTATTTTCTTAGTTTCTTTTGCACACTTAATAATTAAATCTTTATCTATTGGCTTTATTGTATGCATATCTATAACCCTAATATTTATTTCTTGCTTTTCTAGCTCTTCTTTTGCTTTTATTGCTTCAGAAACTGTAACTCCCATAGCTATAACTGTTGCATCGGTTCCATTTCCAATTTGTATACCTTTACCAATTTCAAATTTCTGATTTTCATCATATATTACAGGTGTAGCCAATCTACATAATCTTAAATATACTGGTCCATTATATTTCGCAATTTCTTTAACTGCCCATCTAGTTTGTAAGTCATCTGATGTACACATTACAGTCATGTTAGGTAATGTTCTCATCATGCTTATATCTTCTAACATTTGATGTGTTGCTCCATCTTCTCCTACAGTTACCCCTGCATGTGTAGCACAAATTTTTACATTTAAGTTTGGATAGCATATACTATTTCGAATTTGGTCATAAGCTCTTCCTGTTGCAAACATTGCAAAAGTACTAGCAAATGGAATTTGACCACAAGTTGCCATCCCGTGCTGCAGCCCCCATCATATCTTGTTCAGCTATTCCCATATCAAAAAATCTATTTGTAAACTCTTTTTTAAATAGACTAGTTTTTGTGGCTTCTGATAAATCTGCATCTAAAACTACTATTTTTTCATTCTCTTTCCCTAGTTCTACTAACGTTTCTCCATAGCTTTGTCTTGTTGCGATTTTTGTATCTGTATTCATACTTTCCTCCTAAACGGGCAGACACAGGGCCTGCCCCTACAATATTTGTAAGGTCATTTTATCTTTCCAGTCTTGTAATATTTCGTCTGGAACACTTAGTTTTCCTCTTCCTATTCCCATTTCTACTTCTGGTCTTTTTGTTCCGTGGTAATCGCTACCTCCACTTTTGTATAAGCCTTTTGTATTACATAAATTTACTAAATAATCAGTCTGCTCCTTTGTGAAATTATTATAGTAACATTCCATTCCATCTATATCGTAATTATCTACTAATTCATTTATAAATTCTTCTTTGTTTTCTGCCCATTTATAAACAAATATATGTGGCAAGAAAGCTAGTCCACCAGCATTTTTTATTTGTTTTAATAATTCTGTTATTGAAGGTAAATCTTCTGATTTATCTATATAAAATATATTTTCTAAATTATAACAATATTTATGTCTAAAGTTCTCATAATCTTCCCATAAATCTTGTGGTAATTTCTCTTTGTTTCTTTCATCTGCTTTCATTTCTCTATATATTGTTCTTGCCGCCCACTCTCCTTCTGGGTCCCATTTTATCTCATCAATTTTAGGCATATATAAATTTAGTTCCATACAAGTTTTATATAATTGACTTAAATATTTCTTTTGTACATCTGCATGTCCTTTTCCTTCATAGAACTTATCTAACCATTCTTGCATTTTATCAATATCAATATTATATGCTAATACTTCTATTATTCTTTGTTTATAAAAACATCTTAATTCTACACCTGGTATGATTATTCCAGAATACAATTTACTTGTATCTATATTTCTTAGTTCAATATGTCCTGTACATGTATCATGGTCTGTAATTGCTATTGCTTTTAAATTCATCTTTTCTGCCTTTTGTAAAAGTTCTGTTACAGAATCAGAACCATCAGAATGGTTACTATGCATATGTAAATCTATCATTTTTATATTTCCTTCCTACATTAATTCTTCTATTGCTTGTTTATATTGTTCTTCATTTGGTGCTTTTCCATGCCATCCTGCTTGATTTTCCATAAAAGATACACCTTTTCCTTTTATAGTATTCGCAATAATTACTGTTGGTTTTCCTTTTATTTTTTTTGCTGTTTCGAAACTTTCTATTATTTGACTAATATTATGTCCATCTATTTTTATTACTTCAAATCCAAAGCTTTTAAATTTATCATCTAATGGATATATGTTTTTTACTTTATCAACTTCTCCATCTATTTGTAAATTATTATTATCTACTATTAAACATAAATTATCTAATTTATAGTGAGCTGAACTCATAGCAGCTTCCCAAACTTGCCCTTCTTGAATTTCTCCATCTCCAACTAAACAATATACTCTTAATCCATTACTATTTAGTTTAGAAGAAAGTGCCATTCCATTTGCAACAGATAATCCTTGACCTAATGAACCTGTTGTCATATCTACACCAGGAACTTTGTTCATATCTGGATGTCCCTGCAATTTACTTTCTATATTTCTAAAAGTTTTTAATTCTTCCACATCAAAAAATCCTCTATGGGCTAATGTACTATATAATGCAGGTGATGCATGACCTTTTGATAGGACAAATCTATCTCTTGCCTCTGCTTTTGGATTTTCTGGATTTATATTCATCTGATTAAAATATAAAACTGTTAAAATATCTGCACAAGATAGTGATCCTCCAGGATGTCCAGATTTTCCATTGTATACTTGTTCTATAATGCCAATTCTTATTTTCTTTGCAATATTTTCTAATTCTTTTACATCTGTTATTTTCAAGGTATTTTCTCCTTTCAAAGAAATATTGTGATTAACGGACATTATAGTGGAAAAAGAAACGAGTATTGCTAGGCAATTTTTTAAGAAAAACCGGAAGTGTACGCGTTGTACATTGAGGATTTTTCTTAAAAAATTAACAACGCAAGATGACGTTTATTTTTACACTATTTTGTGCCGTAAATTCTGTCTCCTGCATCCCCTAACCCTGGTACAATGTATCCCACATCATTTAAGTGTTCGTCTACTGTTGCGCAATATATTTGTACATCCGGATGAACTTTTTGTACTTTATCTAATCCCTCTGGTGCTGCTATAATTGATAAAAATTTTATTTTCTTAACTCCACGTTTTTTTAATTGTGATATTGCATCAACAGCTGTTCCACCTGTTGCAAGCATTGGATCTAAAACTAAGACCTCTCTATTTTCTATTTCCTTTGGAACCTTAAAATAATATTCAACAGGTTCTAATGTCTCTTCATTTCTATACATTCCAATATGTCCTATTTTAGCATTAGGAACTACTTTTAAAATCCCATCCACCATGCTTAATCCAGCTCTTAATACTGGTACGAATGCATATTTTTGCTCGTTTAATTTTTTTGCCTTCATTTTTGTCATAGGTGTTTCTATTTCTACCTCTTCTAAATCTGCATCTTTCATTGCTTCATAACATAGTAATGTTGCTAATTCTCCTGCTATTTCTCTAAATTCTTTTGTTCCTGTTCTTTTGTCTCTAAGTACTGTAAGTTTGTGTTCAACTATTGGGTGATTTAATACGATTGGTTCCATAAAAAAATCCATCCTTTCTTTTGTGGGTTAACCCACATATTATCTGTTTATAATTTACTACAATAAAAATAATATTGCAATAGAAAAATGAAATATATACAAAAAAGACTCCATTACAGAGTCTTCTTTGCGTTTCGCTTAGATTAGTACCAACCTTTCTTTATTAGTCGTCGATTTTGTTAGAATCAGCTTTACTGTTAAGCTCAACTGCGACAGTAATCACAAGCTGTCCATCAACAATCTCTGTCTTAACACTTCTTACGCCAACGATTTCAGTACCATTTGAAGGTTTAATCGTTGCTGTCTCTTCTTTAACAGTAAGTGTCATAGATGTAACCTCCCAAAAATATTTTAAGCGAACAACATATGTATAAGTGTTATTCATTTTTTATTATATCACAATTCAAAAATATATACAAATTGTGCATAATCTATATTAAATATCGACTATGCACATCATATATTTATCTTATATCTTCACTTTTTGCTTCTCTTGTCATAAGCATTGCCACAGCATCTCTTGGTGGTAAATTATTATATAATACATCATATACAGCCTTTACTATTGGCATTTCTACATTGTATTTTTTAGCAAGTTCATATGTAACTTCTATGTTATCTAAGCTTTCGATGGTCATTCCAACTTCTTTTTTTGTTTCTTCTATTGTTTTTCCTTGACCAATTAACATTCCTGCTCTTCTATTTCTGCTATGTTCACTCAAGCATGTAACAATCAAATCTCCGAGTCCAGTTAGTCCATAGAAAGTATCTTTATCTGCTCCCATTTTTGTTCCTAATCTTGATATTTCTACTAACCCTCTAGTTGCTAATGCTGCAAATGTATTGTCTCCAAAATCTAATCCAGCTATAATTCCAGCACAAAAAGCAATTATGTTTTTTAATGCACCGCCTAATTCAACCCCCATTACATCATGAGATGTATATATTCTCATTTTGTCACTCATAAATGAGCTTTGAATATTATTTAAAACTTCATCACTTTTTGAAGCTATTACAATTGCTGTTGGAATTCCAAGCGAAACTTCCTCAGCATGACTAGGTCCAGATAATGCTCCTATTTTATTGTTTGGAAGTTCTTCTTCTAATATTTCTGTTAAAGTTTTTAATGTTCCACTCTCTAATCCTTTAGAACATATTATTACTTGCTGATTAGTTATATATTGTTTAAAATTCTTCACTGTACTTCTTGTGAATTTTGATGGTGTTACAACTAAAACTATATCTGATCCTTCTATTACTTCTTTATAATCTAAACTACATAATATATTATTTGGTATTGTAGCCTTAGGCAAAAAAATACATTTCTTTTCATTATTTATTAAGTCAGCCTCTTCTTTTGCAAAAGACCATATTTTTACATTATGCCCCATGTTTGCTAAATGTATAGCTAGTGCTACTCCCCAGCTTCCACTTCCTATTATAGCAATATTTTTCATATTATTTTCTCCTCTCGGAACGACGTTGGTCTCGTTCCCTACATTTGCGCGATTAAAATCGCCACTACAAATATTATTGTAATTTTTCTTTTTTTGTGCCTAATTTATTTTCTTCACCATTCATTATTCTTTTTATATTACTTCTATGATTAAATATTACTATTAGTGCAAGTAATATTCCAAATATTATATAATTTCCATCTATTAAATAGTTATCATGTAATAATAATGTTAGTACAGGAAATAAAATTGCTGCCATTATTGAACCTATTGATACTGTTTTTGTTAAAAACATTACAAGTAAAGCAAAAATTAAGCATATTAGTCCAATTTGATAATTTATTAGCATAATAATTCCAATTGATGTTGCAACACCTTTTCCACCTTTAAATTTAAAAAACACTGGGAAAGTATGCCCAACAACTACCATAATACCCGCAATTTGTATCATTAGTGCTCCATTTGCATCTTCTACTATGTGACTAAATGCATATGCCAGTAGCACTGCTATAATTCCTTTTAATATATCGCATATTAGTGTTAATGCCGCTGCTTTTTTCCCTACTGTTCTTAAAACATTTGTGCTTCCTGCATTTCCGCTACCCTTTTCTCTTACATCAAATCCTGCCATTTTTTTACTAAATATTACTGAAAAGCTAATACTTCCTAAGCAATAAGCTATAATTCCTATTAAAATATACAATAATGTTAATCTGTCCATTATTTTTCCTCCTCTTTTTCTCTACATATTACCCTAACTGGGGTTCCCTCTAATCCAAAATTTGCTCTTATTTGGTTTACCAAATATCTTTCATAAGAAAAGTGAAATAGTTCTTTTTTATTTACAAATATAACAAATGTTGGTGGCTTTGTTGAAGCTTGAGTTGCATATAATATTTTTAGTCTTCTTCCTTTATCTGTTGGTGGTTGAACTACTGCAATTGCTTCATTTATTACTTGATTTAACATTGCAGTTGATACTCTTAATGAATTTTGATTTGCTACATTATTTATCATTTCAAATAATTTATCAACTCTTTGTCCTGTTTTTGCTGATATGAATAATATTGGAGCATATGTTATATAAGCTAATTTTTCATATACTTCCTTTTTATACTTTTCTAATGTTCCTGTTGTTTTATCGACTTCATCCCATTTATTTATTACAATTATAATTCCTTTTCCTGCTTCATGAGCTTCTCCTGCAATCTTTGTATCCTGTTCTGTTACTCCTTCTGTTGCATCTATCATAAGTAAGCATACATCTGCTCTTTCTACTGCAAATAAAGTACGCATTATACTAAATTTTTCTATAGATTCTGTTACTTTACTTTTTCTTCTAATTCCCGCTGTATCTATAAAATTGTATTTTCCAATATTATTCTCAAAATATGAATCTATTGCATCTCTCGTTGTTCCTGCAACATTGCTTACTATTACTCTATTTTCTCCTAATATTTTATTTACCAATGAAGATTTACCGACATTAGGTTTTCCTATTATTGCAACATTTATAATTTCATTTTCTTCTTCATTTTCATTTTTGGCAGGTAATTTTTCATAAATTGCATCTAGTACATCTCCTAACCCTAAGGCATTCGTAGAAGATATTGGCATTGGATCTCCTAATCCTAAATTATAAAATTCATATAATTCAGCAGGTGGCTCACCTACATTATCTGATTTATTACATACAAGTATTATAGGCTTTTTAGATTTCTTAAGCATTATAGATATTTCTTTATCATCTGCAGTTACACCTTGTTTTATGTCTGTTAGAAAAATTATAACATCTGCAATATCCATTGCCATATTTGCTTGATTTCTCATTTGGGATAAAATTATATCTTCACTCTCTGGCTCAATTCCTCCAGTATCAATTAAAGTAAAACTTCTATCTCTCCATGATGCATCTGCATAAACTCTATCTCTTGTTACTCCTGGTTTATCTTCTACTATAGATATTCGTTTACCAATTATATAATTAAAAAACGTTGACTTTCCAACATTTGGTCTCCCTATTATTGCTACTATTGGTTTTGCCATATTAGCTCCTCTCTTTGCAGAACGACGTTGGTCTAGTTCCATATATAAGCATGTATTCCTACAATCGGTATCTCTACCTTTTATATTGTTTATAAACAAATTAGTGTTACTAATCCTACAAATGGTATCCATTTATTTAGTGTATTTTTTAATTCTTCTGCTTCCTTGTCTATTTGCTCATCTACATTTTCATTTGTAAAACTTACTTTAATATGTGATATGTTATGGGCCCTAAAATTCACATTAAATTCAGCTGTTTGATTATCCTCTAAATTCTCTATTTTACAATATTTAGTTTCAAGATTAGCTCCTCTTGAATTATATAAATCTATTTTCATATTTGTAGACTCTATTTTTTTCCCTGTATTATTTTTTATAGTTCCTTTAACATATCCATTTACTGCAGTTGCTTTTGCTTCATTTATTTTAACTTCTGGCGCTTTCTCCACTATCTCATATGTTTTTATATTTTTATATGAATTTACAAGATATTTATATGTAAAGAAATCGAAAATAATATAAATTAAAATAAATATTATTAGATATCTTAAAAAAACTTTCATTCTTGCCATTATTTATTTTCCTCCTATTTTTACAAGCATATTGACGAGTATACTGACGAGCAATGCTCGCCCCTACAATTAGAATTCTTACCATAAGCCTTCTTTTTGCAATCTATTTATTGTACTATTATGTTCACTACTTGTCCTATTAAAATATACCTTTCCATTTTTGTCTGATACATAGTATATATACTCTGTGTTATTTGGATTTAAAGCAGCTTCTATTGAAACCTTACCTACACTTGATATTGGTCCTACTGGTAATTTCCCTTCCATTCTTGGTCCTCTTGTGTTATATGGATTATATGTATTTAATTCTGACTGATATAAATCTCTTTGCCCTAATTCTACTTTTACAGCATAATATGTTGTTGCATCAAGTTGTAACGGCATTTTTACTTTTAATCTATTATATATTACACTTGATATATCTTTTCTATCTTCTGGATGTATTCCTTCTGTTTCTACAAGTGAAGCAATTGTTAATATTTCATGTACAGAATATTTACTTTTTTCTATATCATCTTTATATTCATTTAATATATTTTCAGTTTGTTTTAACATTGTATCAAAAATTTCTTCCACTGTTACATCTTTATTATTGAAAGAGTAAGTATCTGGAAATAAGTAACCTTCTAAAGGATAATATATATCCTTATTTTCAATTTCATCTGTTAAGAACCAGTACTTTTCTATTAAAGAAGCTATATACTCTTTATTCTCTAGCAATTCAAATACTTGCTCCTTTGTATTATTTGTTTCTTCAGCTATTTTATTTGCATACCAGTTTATGTTTTTACCTTCTACGAAAGTTATTGTAATTTGATTTTTACTAAACAATTTACCTGTTTGTAAAGTTTTTGTAATTTCTTCTACATTCATTGTTTTATACAATTCGTATTTTCCTGCTTGGAAATTGCTAACCTTATTTAATTTTACATATAATTTAAACGCTAATTTGTTTTTTATTAATCCATTATCTTTTAATACATTTGCAATATTTTCTGAAGATGATCCTATTGGTATTTCTACTTGTATTTTATTTGTATCTTTTTTATCAACTTCTGAAATTGATACATTATACCATAGCGCTAATCCTCCTATTACTAATGCAATGACTACTATTATTACCATTATTACTTTTTTAATATTCATTATTGTTTTCTCCTTATTTTTTTATGTAATTACTATATCATAAAATATTTAATTAGTGAATATATATTTAAAAAAATATTTTTAAAATATTAGAAATATTTACATTATTTTACATAAATCTATTTATTTTTACATAAATTTGTTGTATAATACTTATTGTATGATTATTAACTAATGAGGAGGTATCTTTAATATGTCTATGTGGCAAATTTGGTTAATTATTTCCGGATTATTTTTTATAGGAGAAATAGCTACTGTTGGATTCTTAGTATTTTGGTTTGCTATAGGAAGTTTAGTTGCAATGATTGTTAGTATATTTGCACCAGATGCAATTATTCTACAAACATCTATATTCCTTATATCTTCATCTTTGTTAATTTTATTTACAAAACCATTAGTAGACAAATATGTTACTAAAAAAACTGTCCCAACAAATGTTAACACCTTAATTGGAAAAAAAGCTATTGTTTTAACAGATATAAATTCTCTTGAGTCTACTGGTCAAGTTAAAGTTAATGGAGAAGTTTGGTCTGCTAAATCTGAAACAGAAGAAACTATAGAAAAAGGTACTGAAGTAGAAATTTTACAAGTTGATGGTGTTAAACTTTTAGTAAGACCTTGTAATGTTACAACTCAAGTTGTTTAATTAAAAACAAATATATTTTTTAGGAGGTTTTTATATGCCATTTTTAATTATTTTATTAGTTATCATTGTAATTATTGCTTTAAAGTCTATCAAGGTTGTTAGACAAGCCGAAGTTTATGTTATAGAAAGATTAGGTAAGTTCCATAAAATAGCTGATGCTGGTCTTACAATTATAATTCCTTTCTGTGACCATGTAAGAAGTGTTGTAAGCTTAAAGGAACAAACAATGGATATTCCACCACAAGGAGTTATTACAGAAGATAATGTTACAATAACAATAGATACTGTTGTATTCTATCAAATTACAGATCCTGCAAAAGCAGTGTATGAAATTCAATCTTTGAAAAAAGGTATTGAATATTTAGCAATAACAACTATTCGTGATATAGTTGGTAAAATGGATTTAGACTCAACATTTAGCTCAAGAGATGCTATAAATACAAAATTAAGAGTTATTCTTGATGAAGCTACCGATAAATGGGGATGTAAAGTTAATAGAGTTGAAATTAAAGATATTACACCACCTGCAGATATTCGTGATGCAATGGAAAAACAAATGAATGCTGAAAGAAATAAAAGAGCTTTAATTTTACAAGCAGAAGGAGAAAAACAATCTGCTATAACTATTGCTGAAGGTCGCAAAGAAGCTGCTATATTAGAAGCTGAAGCTGAAAAAGAAGCAAGAATAAGAAGAGCTGCCGGTGAAGCGCAAGCTATAAAAGAAGTAGCCATTGCAAAAGCGCAAGAAATAGATATGGTTTATGAGGCAATAAAAAATGCTAATCCAGATGAAAAATTAGTTCAATTAAAATCATTAGAAGCATTAGAAGAAGTTGCAAAAGGTGAAGCAAATAAAGTATTTATTCCTTTTGAAGCAACAGGAGCACTTTCAAGTTTAGGTGCAATAAAAGAAGTTTTAAAAGATGACAAAAAGAAAAATAACTAATTAAATAAAAATAAATGTACGCAAGTTGCGTACATTTATTTTTTGTTTCAATTAAACCCTCCCATAAATTACCTTTGATTTTGTGTTGAGATTATGTTAACATTATCTTATATAAATCAAACGTACGGAGGTTTTCTTATGGTTAAAAATTTAATTTCAAAAATTAGTGATATTGATAAATCTATTTTAAAAGTTATAAAAAATATATTCAAAGTTTCTTTTGGAATTTGCATCATAGCTGTTTTAATCCTATTTGCATACATATACAATCCCTCATCTCATATTACATATTTAGCAGGTTTAAGTTTATTCAAATCTAGTTTAATGATTTCTGTATTTGGATTTATTTGTGGAATTAGTACAGATTTAATAAAAAAATAATATGGTAAATTTAACCATATTATTTTTTTATTCTATTTTACTCCTAATTCATATTTAGTAATCCAGTAACCAGCAAGATTTTTGCTATTCCATGTAAATGCCTCTGGTATTAT
>CAOKHH010000016.1 GCA_948468225.1 uncultured Clostridia bacterium
CGGCGGCCTTAGGCGACCCGTAAAGGAGGAACCCATATGCAAAAGAAAAATAAAAAAATAATAAAAATTACAGTAATAGCACTAGTAATCGCAATACTAGTATTACTACTAATATTGCTTAAAAATTCTGTAAATTCACAAGATACAAACAAATTGGCATTATATGAAAACACACCAACAATGTTAGTAGGAACTAAACCCAATGCACCAAAATTATCAGCAGGAATGATACCTTTAAAATGGGATGGAACAACATTTGTAATAACAACAAAAGACGATGCAGAATGGTATAATACCCAACCTGCATACATGATGCTAAATGATGGTTACTATAAGTCCGAATTAGAACGTGGAGTAACTGAAGAACAATTAGCATCAAGCAATGTAGGGGCGGGCCCTGTGTCCGCCCAAGATCTCGGCACAATCTTTGTATGGGTACCTCGTTTTGTATACAATGAAACAGGAGAAATAGGATATATAAAAGAAGAAATAATACCACGGAGAAAATTGGACATTCTCGGATTTATTTACATATAAAATAGCAGATGAAACAAAACCAGATTTTTCTCTAACAGGAGTATGGGTACAAAAAGATATAGACACGGATTATTCAACTAAAGTAACACAAATGAACAGAGAAGAAAGCATATATGGATTTATTGCAAACACAAAAGCAACACAAATAACATCATCAGAAACAATAGCGTTACAAAACTATACAAATAATACAAACACATCAAATGAAATCGTAGGGGCGAGCATTGCTCGTCCGCAAATAACATTCCCAGCCAACGTAAACCGAATAATATTAAAAATAGTAGATACTACTAAGTATGAACCAATAAAAGCAAAGGCATATTATGATGAAAATGTTGAAAAAATAAAAATAGAAGTAACGTACAGTACAAACAATATAAGTAAAATCATAGATAGTAAAGGAAAAGTACTATCAACAAATTCAAAAACAGCAGATACAGGAGATGAAGTAATAGGAAACAAAGTATATACATACACAATAATAGATAACTTAGGAAATGAAAAGCAAGCAAGTGTTAGTGTTTCTGGACTAGATGTATATATAATAGAAAATGAAACAGACCTAAAATTCTTCAGAGATGCAGTAAATGCAGGAAAAACAACAGCAAAAACAAAAGCATACCAAATAGCAGATGTAACAATGAACGAAGGCAAATTTACAACAAATTTAGAAACAGGCACAATAACAACAACAGGTAGTGTACAACAATGGACACCAATAGGAAATAGTAGTAAACCGTATAATGGAAAATACTATGGGAACAATCACACAATAAGCGGAATATATATAAATAATTCAGCAGAATATCAAGGATTATTTGGAAGATGTGGTACTGCAGAGATAAAGGATTTAGGAATTGTAAATAGCTATATAAAAGGGAAAGAATATGTTGGAGGAATTGTTGGCTATGGCTATGCTTCTTCATCAAGTGATTGTCGTCTTACTAATTGCTATAGTAAATCGTCTATAATAGGAGAAAGGTATGCAGGTGGAATTGTAGGATATGGTCAGTATATAACAATACAAGATTGCTATAATGCTGGTATAGTTTCAAGTACAGTAAATGGTTATATTGGAGGAATATGTGGTAACCTATATACGGGTAATATAATAAAATCATATAATGAAGGAATTGTAAAAAGTACAACATACTTTGTTGGTGGAATTGTTGGGCAATGTAATATGAATTCAGCAGATAGATATATTTCAGAATGTTATAACAATGGAATAGTTCAAGGTACTAATTATATAGGAGGAATAGTAGGTTCATATGGTGCTACTAAGGGTAATATAACAAAATCATATAACTTAGGTAGTGTTTCTGGAAATGAATCTGTAGGAGGAATTGCTGGTAGAAATAGTTGCTGGATTGAACAATGTTATAATACTGGAAATGTTAATGGAACAAAATTTACTGGAGGAATATCAGGTAACTTTTGGAATGAAAATATTGGTATAAGATATGCATATAATATAGGAGATGTAACAGGAGATAGTGATGTAGGTGGAATAACAGGTAGACAAAACTATGGCTACACTAATTATTCTTATAATGCAGGTGCAGTAATTTCAATTAATGATAGTTCTGCAGCTGTAGGAGGTATTGTAGGACATGCTGGGGGTAGTAATAATGCAACAAACAATACTTATATAAATAATTGTTATAATCTTTCATCTTCAATAAAAACTAATGGCTCTGGAAGTTGGACTTATTGTGGAGGAATTGTTGGAGACACTGGTTTATATGTATATTTAAATAGTTGCTACAATTCGGGAGATATGACTGGGTCAATTGCAAAATATAAAGGTGGTATTGCTGGATCTATATATTATTATAATAATGGTTATTTTTATCCTACTAATTGTGGATTCTTAAGGGGCTCTGCACCAATAGCTATAGGGCGTCCAGCATATAATCCTACTAATGAAAGATACAAAATTTCTACATTATCAGCAGAAGAAATGCCAGATATATTGACAGTTATAGGAAGCACATATTTTACAGAAGATACAGAAAATATAAATAATGGTTACCCAATATTTAAATGGCAAGTGGAAACAGAATAATATGTTTTAACAAACCCCAATAGAGATTATCTCTATTGGGGTTTTCTTTTGCATATTTTGCATTAAATATGCGCATTATAATAATTGTTAGCCTTGACAAACAAAGCACTTTGTAATATAATGTTAACTGCAACTAACAAAATTAAGAGAGGTATTATATGATATCAAAATCGTTAGAAGAATATATAAAAACGATGTATATATTAAAAAAGCAAGATGGTAATGTGAGAGTTACAGATATTGCAAATAAAATGAATTGTACTAAACCTAGTGTAAACAAGGCTTTACACAATTTAAAAGATAATAATTTAGTAAACTATCAATCGTATGGAACAATTGAATTTACAAAAGAACGGAGAAGATTTAGCCAAAAAGATAATAGAAGCGTACGATATAGTTTATTTGTTTTTAAAAGATGTGCTTAATTTAGAAGAAGAGCAGGCAAATTCAGAAGCAGAAAAAATAAAATCGGTAATAAATGATGATACAATAAATAAACTTGCCAAATATGTTCATAAAACGTTAGGCTTAAGTAGTTTAGATTGTGATTATGATATAAATAGAGAAAAATGCAGAAGTTGTGCTAGAAGGAGACCGTTTGAAAAATAATTAACATATTACGTTGTTATTTTAAATGAGAAAATCCTTTGGCGTACTAAATGTACGCTTCCGGTATTTCTCATTTAAAATGCCTAGTCCTATGTCAATTCTTTTCCAAACTTGATTGATGTATATTTTAGAAAGGAATGTGATAAATAATGAGTAAATTGTTAGAAATAAAAGATTTATATGTAAATGCAGAAGAAAAAGAAATTTTAAAGGGTATAAATTTAAGTATAAACAAGGGAGAAATACATGTAATAATGGGACCTAATGGATCTGGAAAAACAACAACTGCAAATGCTATATTAAATAATCCTATGTATACTAAAACAAATGGAAAAATTCTTTTTGAAGATGAAGATATAACAAACTCAAAAACAGATGAGATAGCAAGAGCGGGCGTGTTTATGTCTTTTCAATTGCCAGAGGAAATACCAGGTGTTTCTGTTGTCAATTTTTTAAAATATGCAAAAAATAAAATAACTGGAAAGCCTGTAAAAATATTTGAATTTAAAGATGAATTAAAGAAATGTATGGAAGAGTTAAGTATAAATCCAGAGTATATGGAAAGAAGTTTAAATGTTGGATTTTCTGGTGGAGAAAAAAAGAAGAATGAAATTTTACAAATGCTTATGTTAAATCCAAAACTTGCAATATTAGATGAAACAGATTCTGGACTAGATGTTGATGCGATAAAAACAGTTTCAAAAGGAATTGAAATGTTTAAAAATGAAAACAACGCAGTGCTTATAATTACACATAATACAAAGATTTTGCATAGTTTAAAAGTGGATTATGTTCACATTTTAGTTAATGGTAAAATTGTAACAACAGGTGGACAAGATTTAGCAAGCAAAATAGAAGAAAATGGTTATGAAATGTATAAATAGAAAAAACTGCCCGAGATTTCCTCGAGCAGTGAAAAAAGGTTAATTATCTTCGTTAAATTTTTCTGCAAAGATAGATAAAGCTATTACCAAAAGCAGAGCAACAATGCAAATGATGTAAATATTTTTTACTAACGCAAGTGCTAGCAAAAATAAAACACCAAGAAGCAATGCGACAACGAAGACAATTGTTGCAAAGATGTTCGATTTCATTTAGCGAACCTCCATTTCAAAGTAGATAACATAATTATAGCAAAATTTACATAAAAAAGCAAATAACGGAAGGAATTAAAAGTATGAAAACTCAAATTGATGAAGTGAATAGAAACATATACGATATAAAAAATAAAGATGAATATGATTATAAGATAAAAAAAGGTTTAACTCCAGAAATTATTGAAGAAATATCAAAGCAAAAAGGTGACCCTGAATGGATGAGAGTGTTTAGGTTAAAGGCATTAGAAGTATATAATACTTTAGAAATGCCTTCTTGGGGACCAGATTTATCAGAACTTGATATGAGTGAAATTGCGACATATGTAAGGCCCAAAACTAAATTAAATAGTTCGTGGGATGATGTTCCAGAAGATATAAAAAATACTTTTGATAAATTAGGAATTCCAGAGGCTGAAAAAACTTCTCTTGCAGGGGTTGGAGCACAATATGATTCAGAAGTAGTGTATCACAGCATGAAAGAAGACCTTATAAAGCAAGGTGTAATATATACAGATATGGAAACGGCTGTAAGAGAGTATCCAGATTTAGTTAAGAAACATTTTATGAAGTGTGTTCCAGTGCATGATCACAAGTTTGTTGCTTTACATGGAGCTGTTTGGTCAGGTGGGTCTTTTGTGTATGTGCCTAAAAATGTAAAAGTGGACATACCTTTACAGTCATATTTTAGATTAAATTCACCAGAATCTGGTCAATTTGAACATACTCTAATTATAGTTGAAGATGGTGCATCTCTTCATTTTATAGAAGGGTGTTCTGCTCCAAAGTATAATAAAGTGAACCTGCATGCAGGTTGTGTTGAATTATATGTAAAAGATAATGCGTATTTAAGATATTCAACAATAGAAAATTGGTCTAAAAATATGCTTAATTTAAATACAAAAAAGGCAATAGTAGGGAGAAATGCTAAAATGGATTGGGTAAGTGGTTCATTTGGTTCTAAAATATCTATGCTTTACCCTATGAGTATTTTAAATGGAGATGGTTCTAAAACAGAATTTACAGGAATTTCATTTGCAGGAAAAGGACAAAATTTAGATAATGGTTTTAAAGTTGTGCATAATGCTCAAAATACCTCTAGTGTTGTAAATGCAAAATCAATATCCAAAAATGGAGGAATATGTACTTATAGATCATCTGTTAAAATAAATGAAAATGCAAAAAATTCAAAATGTACAGTATCATGTGAATCTCTTATGTTAGACGATTTCTCTAGGTCAGATACAATTCCTACAAATGAAATAAAAACAGAGAACACAGAATTTTCTCACGAAGCTAAAATAGGAAAAATTAGTGATAAAACGATATTTTATTTAATGAGTAGAGGTTTATCAGAAGAAGATGCAAAAGCAATGATTGTTAGAGGTTTTGCTTATCCGATTTCGAAAGAGCTTCCTGTTGAATATGCAGTTGAAATGAATAATCTTATAAATTTGGAGCTTGAAGGTGCAATAGGGTAATTGATTATTTGTAGGGGCGATTTTAATCGCCCGCAAAAAAAGGAGAAAAATATGGAAAATCTAAAACTAAATGAAACACCAATAAGAACAGCAAGAAATTTCAATATAAATAATATAAAATTAGAAAATGTTGAATTCCCAGAAGATATACAAAATTTTAAGAATTTAAGAGTAACTGGAAATGATTTAAAAATAGATATAAATTCCCCAAAAAATAATAGCAATTTAACTTATGGTCTTGGAGATATTTTAACAAATCAGGTAAATGAAAATTCAAATTGTAATTTGAGAGTTTTGGTAGATAAAAAAGAGAATAGCCAAACTTTAATAGAGTTTAATTTTAATGAAGAAAATGAAACACTAATTGATAATGTTGAGATTATTGCAAATGAAGGAACATCTGCAACTATTATTATAAAATATGATAGTAAATCTTCAATAAAGTGTTATCATAATGGAATTATAAAAACAAAGGCTTGCAAAAATTCGAATGTTAAAATAATTCTAGTAAATTTATTAAGTATAGTATCAAATAATTTTATAAGTATAGAAAATGAGTTAGGAGAAGGCTCTAGAATAAATTATACGATTATTGATTTTGGAGGAAAAAATAGTATTACAAATTATTATTCTAATTTAATAGGAGATTATTCAGAAAATACAGTAGATACAGTTTATTTAGGGAAAGAAAATCAATTATTTGACTTAAATTATATAACAGAATTAAAAGGGAAAAGTGCCAATGTGAATATGGAAATTCAAGGAGCGATAAAAGATAATGCTATAAAACATTTTAAAGGAACAATAGATTTTAAAAAGGGATGTAAAAAAGCTAAAGGAAATGAAAATGAATTTTGTTTTCTTTTATCTGATAAAGCAAAATCTTTAGGATTACCAATGCTTTTGTGCTTAGAAGAAGATGTTGAAGGAAATCACGCAAGTTCAGCTCGGAAAAATTGGAGAAAAAGAATTGTTCTATATTATGAGTAGGGGATTTGAATTAAAAGAAGCAATGAAACTATTAGTAAAAGCAAGGTTTAATAAGATATTAGAAAATATAGATAATGAAGAATTGAAGAATGAAATTATTTACGAAATCGACAACAGATTGGACTAGTTTTGAAAATATATTGCAAATATTGTAGGGGCAGGCCCTGTGTCTGCCCGAAAAATGTAGGGGCGCATGATTGCGTCCAAACAAAAAGGGGTCAAAACAGATGAACATAGAAGAAATAAGAAAAGTGGCTTCGCCAAATGTACAGATTGCTTCGCAATCGCACGAATCAAAGAAACTTAACCTTGTTGCTCCAGAAAAATCTTGCGATTTTTCTTACGCAATAAAAAATGATTTTCCAATACTTAAAAATCAAAATATAGCATACTTGGATAATGGCGCTACAACGCAAAAACCAGTTCAAGTAATAAATGCAATAAATGAGTTTTATAAAAAATATAATGCAAATCCACATAGAGGAGCTTATAGATTAAGTGTTGAGGCGACAGAGGCGTATGAAAATACAAGGGCAAAAGTTGCAAAGTTTATAAATGCAAAAAATGCACAAGAAATTATATTTTCAAAAAATGCAACAGAGAGCTTAAATTTACTTGCATATTCTTATGGTATGGAAAATTTAAAAAAAGACGATGAAATAGTTATTTCAATAATGGAGCATCATTCAAATTTAGTTCCTTGGCAAAAAGTAACTAAGGCTATAGGTGCTAAGCTAAAGTATATGTATATAAATAATGAGTTTGAAATATCTGATAAAGAAATAGAAGAAAAAATTACCAATAAAACAAAAATAGTTGGAATTACTCATGTTTCCAATGCTTTAGGAACTATAAATGATGTAAAAAAAATAATTAAATATGCACATAAAAAAGGTGCTATTGTAATTGTTGATGCATCACAAAGTATTCCTCATATGAGAATTGATGTTCAAGATTTAGATGCAGATTTTCTAATATTTTCAGGACACAAAATGTTAGCACCATTAGGAGTTGGAGTTTTATATGGAAAGAGAGAACTATTAAATAAAATGACTCCTTTTTTAATGGGTGGAGATATGATAGAATATGTTTACGAGCAAGATACTACTTTTGCTTCACTTCCAAACAAATTTGAAGCAGGAACACAAAATGCAGAGGGTGTAATTGGATTAGGCTCAGCAATAGATTATATTGAAAATTTAGGTTATGATACAATACAACAAATAGAAAAAGAAGTAGTAGATTATGCAATAGATGAATTGTCAAAACTAGATTATTTAGAATTATATGTAACACCTAATAGAGAAAATCATTCTAGTGTAATTTCGTTTAACATGAAAGGTGTTCATCCACATGATATTGCAAGTATATTAGATTCTAATGGGGTATGTGTACGCTCAGGAAATCACTGCGCTCAGCCACTTATGAGATATTTAGGAATAGATTCTACTTGCAGAGCAAGTTTTAATTTCTATAACACAAAAGAAGATGTAGATAGATTGATAAATGCACTAAATAAGGCTTATAATATGTTTAAAAAATATATAGAAAGGAATTAACATGGAAGATTTAACAGATGTATACAATGATTTGATAATGGAACATAGTATGAATTCATACAATAAAAAGAAATTAGATGATGCAACTAGTTCAGAAATTGGACATAACCCAAATTGTGGAGATGAAATAACTTTAGAAATAAAACTTAATGGAAATATAATAGAAGATATGGCGTTTTCTGGTCATGGTTGTGCAATATCTCAAAGTTCAACATCAATAATGATAGATACTTTAAAAGGAAAAACAATAGAGGAAGCAAAAGAAATAATAAAGACCTTTATTGGAATGATAAAAAGAGAGATTACAGACGAAGAAGAATTAAGAAAATTAGAAGATGCAATAGCATTTAAAAATGTAGCTAATATGCCTGCAAGGGTTAAGTGTGCGCTACTTGCTTGGCACACAATTGAGGGAATGCTGGAAAAATAATCAGCATCTTGCGTCGTTATTTTCACCTAAAAAATCCTCAGTGTACAATCAGTACGCCTCCGGTATTTTTAAGTGAAAATGCCTAGCAATATACTAATTCTTTTTCCAACTTAATTGATTTATAGAAAGGTATAAAAATGGAAAATAAAAAGGTACTAATAGGTATGAGCGGAGGGGTTGATAGTAGTGTATCAGCACTTTTGCTACAAGAACAGGGGTATGAGGTAATTGGAACAACATTAGAACTATTTGCAGGAAGTAGTTGTTGTAATATAGATACATATATTGATGCAAAAAATGTTTGCAATTCTATGGGAATACCACATTTTATATATAACTATAAAGATGAATTTAAAAAGTTTGTTATAGGTGATTTTATAGATTGTTATGCAAATTGCAAAACTCCAAATCCCTGCATTGAATGTAATAAATATATGAAATTTGGATTTATGTATGAAAAAGCAAAAGAATTAGGATGCAATTATATAGCAACTGGTCATTATGCGAAAACTGAGTATAGCGAAAAATATAATAGATGGGTGTTAAAAAAATCTAATGCTGGAAAGAAAGATCAGAGTTATGTTTTATGGAATATACCAAAAGATTTAATTCAATATGTGTTATTCCCATTAGGAGATTTCGAAAAAAAAGAACAAATAAGAGAAATTGCAAGAAATCGTAATTTAAAGGTTGCAAATAAACCAGATAGTGAAGATATTTGTTTTGTTCCAGATGGAAACTATAAAAGATTTCTAGAAGAAAACTCTAGTTTAAAACCTAAGATAGGAAACATTGTAAATTCTAAAGGAGAAAATTTAGGAAAACATACAGGATTATATAATTATACCATAGGGCAAAGAAAAGGGCTTGGAATTTCTAATGCACATCCACTATTTGTATTAGGGTTTAACAAAGAGAAAAATGAGGTAATAGTAGGTGAGGAAGCGGAATTGTACAAAAAGGAAATTTTGGTTAAAGATATAAATCTTCTATTAGTTGATAAAATTGATAAAGAGATAGAAGTTTCTGTGAAAACAAGATATTCTGCAAAAGAGGCAAAAGCAAAAATAGTTCAAGATGGAGATTATATAAAGGTAATATTTAATGAACCACAAAGAGCGGTAACTCCAGGACAATCAGCAGTATTCTATATTGATGATATAGTGCTAGGTGGAGGAAAGATTGTGTAAAAGGAGCAGTAAAATGAAAGAAAAATTTTCTAAAAAAGAAGTAATAGCTATTATAGTTTTAATACTTATTCAAACAATAGTGTTTGTAATTGCTGGTATGAATAAGCAATATATTCATATGGATGAAGCGTATTCATTAGGACTTGCAAGCTATGATAAAGTGGAAATACAAGATAATGAGGATTTTTATAACGAATGGCATAATAAAGAATATTACGAAGACTATTTAACAGTAAATGACGATGAAGTAGGAAAATACAATCAAGTATATGAAAATCAAAAAAATGATGTTCATCCACCTTTATATTATTTAATATTAAGATTTGCACTTGGGTTTAATTTAAATAATTATTCAGTATGGCCAGGTATAATAATAAATATAATTATATATGCTGGTATTGCAATATTTACATATCTAATAATGAAGAAATTATTTGAGAATAAAAATAATGCAAATAAAAAGGCATTTGTTATAACACTTTTATCAAGTTTAACATTAGTTTCAATAACAAATGTTTTATATATAAGAATGTATGCATTAGCTACTTTAAATATAGTAATAGTAACATATTTACATATGTTATTGTTAGATACTGATAAAAGCAATTATAGATTATTGTTTTTCATAGGAATGTCAGCATTGGTAGGTTCATTAACACATTATTATTATCTATTCTATTTGGCAATGTTATTTATAATGTTTGCTATAAAATATATAAAAGAAAAAAGATACAAAGAATTAGTTAGTTATATAGTAACAATGTGTATTGCAGGAGTAGCATCATTACTAATATTCCCATATTCATTACAACATATGTTCTTTGGTTATAGAGGACAAGGAGCAATAAGTAACTTAACTAATATCTCTAAATTTATAGAAGATATAGGAAAATATATAGGAATAATAAATCTATATGTATTCAATAATTTATTATTTATAGCACTAATTCCAATAATAGGGATTATTATATGCAAAAAAAGAAATAAACTAAAAATAATTGAAGAAAATAGTAAATATGCAAAATATATTGCACTTCCAACTCTATTCTATTTTGTATTGGTAGCAATATCTTCACCTTGGCTAGAATTAAGATATGTAATGCCTATATGTGGAATGATATTTATATTAGCTCTATATTTTGTAGTAGAACTATTAAGAAATATTGTAGAAGAAAATAATATAGATAAAGTAATAATTGCAATAGCTATAGCATTGATTATTATGCCAATAATATCAAATTGCATAATAAGTAAAGTAACAGATAATTTTGTTTTAGAACCAGAAACTGTGTATTCAAGTAAAAAGAATATAGTAGAAAGAATGGAGAAAGAATCAGATGTACCAATACTATTTGTATTTAATTCTAATTGCAATAGATTTTTAGATGATATAGTACTATTTGCTATAGTAAATGAGTCTTATGTTGCAAAAGATATAGAATGCACAGAAGAGGATGTTTTAAATATTATGAATGGAAAAGATCTTTCAAAAGGAATATTTGTGTTTATAAATGAAGGGCAAAACAATGATGAAATATTAACAAATATACATAATGCCCTTGAATTAGAACGTACAGATTGGATAGAAAGACTAAATGCATGTGATGTATATTATATGAAATAAAGATAAAATACAAGGTAGATAATACCTTGTATTTTTATGCAAAAAATGGTAAACTATAATGTATGATTATTTAATTAAAGGAGAATAGAGATTTATAAATGAAAGAATATGAGAGAAAATACATAATAATAAATCCAGAAGAAGTGAAAGAAAAATTAAAAGGTAAAGAAGCTACAGAGTACGAACGTTATTATACATATATAGGAAAAGATGGACAGGTAAGAATTTCAAAAAAAGGAGATAAATATGCAATAGAAAGTGCATTTGGAGATTATAGAGGAAAAGTTAGAATAACAGAAGAAGCTTTTAAACAAATGACTAGAAATTGCATAAAAGTAATTAAGAGGACGAATTATCAGTTATCTGATGAAATAAAGATTAAAGAATACGATGGAGAATATAAAGGCTTATTTATTGTAGATGTAGAGTTCCCAAATTCTGAAGCCTACTATAGTTTTAAGAAACCAGACTGGCTTGGTCCAGAAGTAACTTTAACAAAGCTTGGAAAGGATGGAACTATAATACAATTATCAAGAGAAGAAGTTTTAGATTTAATAGATAGTTTACAAAGAGATAATAATAAAGAACAAGAATTATAAAAATAAAATTTGTGACCTAATTCGTGTAAAATTCGCACATAAAGACTAACAAACGAATTTGGTAAAGGATTTTCTGCTATAAATTTAAGAACAATGAGAAAATTTTATATAACATATCCAATTTCGACAACAGTGTCGTCTAAATTAGGTTGGTCCCATTATTTAAAATTAAATGAGGATAATTAAAAAATTTTATACGAGGAGAATGAAAAATGGATAATTTAACACTAAATTATTTGCAGAAAGCAATACAAAAAATTGATGGAATAACTGATGGAGATAGTAAAATTTCTGATAGATATTTTATGAAGTTTATAGAAGAAGTTGGGGAATTATCAGAATGTATAAGAAAAAACAAAAGGATGGTTAATGATGAAATAAAAGGTACTATTGAAGAAGAATTATATGATGTTTTATACTATATCATCCGTTTAGCAAATACATATGATATAGATTTAGAAAAATCAATATTTTTGAAAGAAAAAATAAATGCAAAAAAATATAACAGGAAGAGTATATGCGATAAAAATTTTTTTGACTAAATTATAATGAATTACAAATTAGTTTTAAAAGATAAAGTTTGTTACTTAAATTCGAGTAAATGCAAACTTTTCCAAAAATATATTAACATAAATTAAAAAATTACACGAATTATTGCAACCACTACACGAATTTTAGGTTGATAATAGTCATAGTAAAAATATAACGGAGGCAAAATATGTTTAAATTACACTCAGAATATACGCCAACAGGCGACCAACCACAGGCAATTGAATATTTATCAAAAGGAATAGAAGAAGGCAAGAAATTCCAGACATTACTTGGAGTTACAGGATCTCGGAAAGACCTTTACAATAGCAAATGTAATACAAAAAGTGCAAAAGCCAACACTTGTTTTAGCACACAATAAAACTTTAGCTCGGACAACTTTATTCCGAATTCAAAGAGTTTTTCCCTGAAAATCAGGTAGAATACTTTGTTTCATATTATGATTATTACCAACCAGAAGCATATATAGCAAAGTCAGACACATACATTGAGAAGGATGCTTCTATTAATGACGAAATAGATAAGCTACGTCACTCTGCAACTGCGGCACTATTTGAAACTAAAAATGTAATAGTAGTAGCATCTGTTTCTTGTATATATGGTTTAGGTGACCCTATTGACTACGAAAATTTAATAATATCTTTGCGTCCAGGGATGGAAAAATCAAGAGACGAAGTATTAAAAAAATTAGTAAAAATGCAGTATACAAGAAATGAAATGGACTTTAAAAGAGGAACTTTTAGAGCAAAAGGAGACATAGTTGAAATTTACCCGTCTGGAGAAAATGAAAAGGCAATAAGAGTAGAGTTTTTTGGAGATGAAATAGATAAAATATCTGAAATAAATCCATTAACAGGAAAATCTATTGGAACAAGAAATCATGTTATGATATTCCCAAATTCACACTATGTTACAACAGACGATAAAAGGGATAAGGCAATAGAAACAATAGAAAAAGAAATGGAGGAAAGAGTAGAATATTTTAAATCTCAAAACAAATATATTGAAGCTCAAAGAATAGAGGAAAGAACAAATTTTGATATAGAAATGCTAAAGGAAACTGGATTTTGTCAAGGTATAGAAAATTACTCAAGGCATATTAGCGGTAGACCTGCTGGAAGTGCACCTTATACATTGTTTGACTATTTCCCAGATGATTTTCTACTTGTAGTAGACGAATCACATGTTACGTTGCCACAAGTTAGAGGAATGTATAATGGAGATAGAGCAAGAAAAGATTCACTTGTAAATTATGGTTTTAGATTACCTTCAGCATATGACAATAGACCTCTAAAATTTGAAGAGTTTGAAGAGAGAATTAACCAATGTATATTTGTTAGTGCAACTCCTGCAGAATACGAAAAGGAGCATTCAAAAGGAGAAATAGTAGAGCAAATTATAAGACCAACAGGACTTTTAGACCCTAAAATTGAAGTAAAACCAATAGCAAATCAAATAGATGATTTAATAGTAGAGATACAAAAAAGAGTAGAAAAAAATGAAAGAGTATTAGTTACAACGCTAACAAAGAAAATGGCAGAAGATTTAACTGCATATTTGAAGAATATAGATATTAAGGTAAACTATATGCATTCAGATATAAAAGCCTTAGAAAGAATGGAAATAATAAGAAATTTAAGACTTGGGGAATTTGATGTATTAGTTGGAATAAATCTTTTAAGAGAGGGCTTAGATATACCAGAGGTTTCTTTAGTTGCAATACTAGATGCAGACAAAGAAGGTTTCTTACGTTCTGAAAGGTCGCTAATTCAAACAATAGGTCGTGCTGCAAGAAATTCAGAAGGCAAAGTTATAATGTATGCAGATGAATTAACAGAATCTATGGAAAAGGCAATAACAGAAACAAATAGAAGAAGACAAATACAGGAAAGCTATAACAAAGAGCATAATATTACACCTCAAACAATTAAGAAGTCAATAAGAGATGTAATAAAAGCAACAGTAGTAGAAGATATTGGAGCAAAATATGATATAGATAAAGAAGAATCTGTAGAGGACATAATAAACAAATTAACAGATGAAATGCTAAAATGCGCAACACAAATGGAATTTGAAAAGGCAGCAGAAATTAGAGATAAGATTAAGGAGTTAGAAAGTCTATTGTAGGGGTCAGCGAATCATGTGAACCGAAAGACAATGTAGGGAACGACGCCCTCGTCGTTCCGTCAAAAGGAAAGGAACAAAAAATAATGAAAAAAATAATAGCTGTACTTGTAACTTTTTTCCTAATTATAGGGCTTATATTTATAGCAATAGGAAACACAAACAATAATAATACAGAAAAGACTGATAAAATAACAGTTGTAACATCTTTATTTCCAGAATATGATTTTGTGAAGCAAATTGGAAAAGATAAAGTAGATGTGAAAATTTTGCTTCCACCAGGAACAGAGAGTCATACTTATGAGCCAACTCCAAAAGATATAGTAAATATAAATGAAGCAAATATGTTTATATATACAAGTAATCAAATGGAACCTTGGGCAGAAAAAATTGCAGAAAGCATTGATTCAAATACTATAATATTGCAAGCAGGACAAAATATAAATTTAATAGAAGTAGAACATAACCATGAAGAGACAGATGAAGAAGAACATACATCTGATGCACATATATGGTTAAATCCTAATAATGCAATAAAAATGGTAGAAAACATAACAGATAAGTTATGCGAAATTTCACCAGAAAATGCAGAATGTTTTAAAAATAATGCAAATGAATATATAGAAGAATTAAAAAAATTAGATACAGAAATTGAAGAAGTTGTGATAAATTCAAAAACAAAAAAATTAGTATTTGGTGGAGAGTTTGCATATATCTATTTTTTAGATAGATATAGTTTAGAATATGCAACAGCCTATGATGGATGTGGAGAAGGTGCAGAGCCAAGTGCAAAGAAAATAAAGGAAATAATAGATATTATAAACGATGAAAAAATACCAGTGATATTTTATGAAGAATTATCAGAGGGAAAAATTGCAAAGATGATAGCAGATGAAACAAGTGCAAAAGCATTAGTATTTAATACTGTACATAATGTAACAAATGCAGATTTAGAAAATGGAATAACCTATATATCTATAATGAGAGAAAATTTAGATAAAATTAAAATCGCACTAAGATAAAAGGAAAAGCCAGTCGGTGAAGTCACACCGATTGGCCTTTTTTGCGGGATTAGTGCTCAAAAGTAAACACTGCAGAGTTGTTGCAGATCGTTAAAAAAAGATGCAATTTGTAGTTGTTTTCGACATTAACTATAAGAGCATCAATGTCACTACAGTCAGGAGCATCAAAATCAACGCTTCTACACAGCTTTTTCAGTTTTCCTTTGGTAAAGAGTGATAATCCCTTTGGAAACCGAAATTTAAGTTCGTATGGAACCATATGCATTCCTCCTAAAAATTGATAATTATATTATAACATGAATTTTAATATATAGCAAAAAATTGACAATAGAACAATTGTATACTATAATAAGTGACAAAGATTTTTGCAATGCCCTTTCGAATACATTTTTTTCGGAGGGCAACCTCCAACAAAATGTGTTTGTAATAAACGTTATTTTAGAGGAGGTAAGTTATGAAATTGTACAAAAATCAATGCGGAGAATATTATTTATATCATCTGCATTGGAAAGATGGTCATGAATACGATCATCCATGTGCGTTTACGCGGCTAGAAAGTCCTTGCCCTGCACTTATCTGGAAGTTTGAAGAGGGATATGTTGAGTTTGAGATATATTCCAACGGAAAGATGAAGCAAATAACGCATTTGGATAAGGCTTATGCTTTACCATTTACACTTGATCCGTTTGATGCAAAAGAAGTAAAACGGATAAAAGGCTTGATAAAATTTCCGGAGACTAATCCTAACGTTATATGGAATAAAGACCATAGCGAAAGATGGGCCTTTTTTTACAATACTATTCTTCGTAAGAAGTTTAGTGTAAGAATATCCAAGGAAAATGTTAGTGATGGTTTTATAACTTTAAAGTTGAAGGAAGTGGATTCGGAACTTTTGCAAAAAGGTGTAAGGCGTTGTGAAGCAAGCGAGATTACTTTTTATGACATAGCAAAAATTTCATAAGCAATCAATCAAATGGGGGAAAAACGTTTTGTTTTGAACCCATTTTTTTTGAATATAATAGAGGTGGTAAAATTTGAATATATTAGAACTTATATATCCGAAAACTTGTGGTATGTGCGAGAACATATCAAAATCATATTTATGTAATAAATGTAAATTGAAATTAAGAAGAATATTAAAATTAAATACTACACAATATAAAGACACATATTTCAATTTACATACATATTTATTTAAATATGAGGGAGGTATTAGAGATAAGTTATTGAAATATAAATTTAGAGACTACTCATATTTATATAAGTTTTTTTCAGAAATTATAATAAATAATTGTAATCTTAAAAACAACTATGATATAATACTTCCAGTTCCAATACATAGAAAAAGAAAACAAAAAAGAGGTTATAATCAATCTGAGTTAATTGCAAAAGAAGTTGCAAAAAATACAAATATAGAGTATAGTAATAAGGTATTGATAAAAATAGTTGATACTGTGCCACAGAGCACATTAAATCAATCTCAGAGAATGGAAAACGTATTAGGAATATATGAGGTAATAAATTCACAAAATATAAATCAAAAGCGTATATTGTTAATTGACGATATATATACAACTGGTAGTACAGTAAATGAATGTTCAAAAATTTTAAAACAAAATGGGGCAAGAACAATAGATGTTTTAACAATAGCAAAGGATTAGTGCGAAAGATAATTGGTTTTGGCGTTGTTATTCTGCGAAAGGAAATCCTCAATGTGCAAACGCACACCTCCGGTATTCCTATCTGGAATGCCTAGCCAAAACACAATTCTTTTTCACACTAGAATATAAAAGATTTTAGGAGGATGTAAAAATGGAGGATACAATAGCTATAGTTATGGCTGCTGGAAAAGGAACTAGAATGAAATCTAAAAAATCAAAATTAGTTCATCAAATATATGGAAAAGAGCTTGTAAAAAGAGCAGTAGAAAATGCAAGAAAAGCAGGAATTGACGATGTTATTGCTGTTGTTGGTTATCAAAAGGAACAAATTCAAGCAGTTTTAGGAGATACTGTAAAGTATGCAATTCAAGAAGAAATGTTAGGAACTGGTCATGCGGTAATGCAAGCTAAAAAATATTTAGAAGGAAAAGAAGGAAAAGTTGTAATATTAAGTGGGGATGTTCCAATTTTAAGACCAACAACAATAAAAGCATTGATAGAAAAGAGCATAGAAAGAAAAGAATATGCTACTCTATTAACTGCAATATATGACAATCCATCTGGGTATGGAAGAATTATTCGTGATGAAGGTGGAAATGTAAAAGCAATAGTAGAACATAAAGATGCAACAGAAATGCAAAAAGAAATAAAAGAAATAAATGCTGGGATTTATTGCTTTGATATAAAAGAATTGTTGAATGCATTAGATTCAATTACTTCAGACAATGCACAAGGAGAATATTATTTAACAGATGTCATAAAAATAATGAATGACAAAGGTTTAAAAACAGGTGCAGTTATTGTAGAAGATAATACAGAAATATTAGGAGTAAATGACAAAATTCAATTAGAACTATTAACAAGGGTATTAAGATTAAGAATAAATTCAGAACATATGAGAAATGGTGTAACAATAGAAGATATAAATACTACATATATATATGATGATGTAGAAATAGGAGCAGATACAGTAATTCATCCTAATACTACAATAAAATCAGGAGTAAAAATAGGTGAAGATTGTGAAATTGGACCTAATGCATATATAAGAGAAGGATGCGATTTAGCAAATAAGGTAAAAATTGGAAGTTTTGTTGAAATTAAAAAAGCAAAAATTGCAGAAGGCACAAAAGTACCACATCTATCATATATGGGAGATTGTGAAATTGGAGCAAAAACAAATATTGGTTGCGGAACAATTACTTGTAATTATGATGGATTTAATAAGAGTAAAACTATAATAGGAGATAATTCTTTTATAGGCTCAAATACAAATTTAGTAGCGCCAGTGACTTTAGGAAATGATACTTTTGTGGCTGCTGGTTCAACAATAACAGATGATGTACCAGATTATGCTTTGGCGATAGCAAGACAAAGACAGATTAACAAAGAAGACTGGAATAAAAAATAAGAGAAAATAAAAATTCCGATGCGAAGCATCGGAATTTTTTTGTAAGCTACATTTGTTGTTCGCCAGGTATGAAATAATCTATTATACCATAAATTATTGCACCAATAATTGCTGCCATCCAAGATATTGAATATCCGGCAACAAAATATTGAGTTACATATAATACAACTACTGATAGTACAAAACCAACAAAACCTTTTCCAAATGGACTAGCGTGTAATCCTGTAAACTTAACAATTAAATAATCAAGAACTGTAAGAACAACAGCTGCTATAGCTAAAGACCAAAAATTGTTTATTTGAAAACCTGGAGTAAAAAATGCTGTAATAGCTAAAATAATGGCAGCAGCAATAAATCTTCCTATTATTTGCCAAGCTGTACTAACACCAGAGTTTGAACGAGTTGTTGTTTGATTATTGTTTTCACTCATAAAGAAACCTCCTTTTTTTAAATGTATATATTAAATAAAATTGCTTTTTAGGTGTCTGCATAAATATTATTGACTAAATTAAAAAAAATATTCAAAACAATGTATATTTTTTTAAAAAAATAAAAAAATATACATAAAGAAATTAAAAAAGGAGAATAGTTTATGCTAGCAACTCTTATAAGAACAATAATAATATACATACTGGTATTGATAACGATGCGATTGATGGGAAAAAGAGAAATAGGGCAACTTCAGCCGTTTGAACTTGCAATATCAATTATGATAGCGGACTTAGCATCAGTTCCAATGTCTGATACAGGAGTGCCAATCTTTAATGGAATAATTCCAATATTAGGATTACTTATAATGCAAATGTTTATATCTTTTATAAACATGAGAAGTATAGCTTTAAGAGGTTTTATATCTGGGAAACCAACAATACTGATATATAGAGGAAAAATTGATGAAAAAGCGTTAAAAAAGGAAAATATTACTTTAAATGAACTACAAGAAAGATTAAGACAAAGCTCAGTTTTTTCAATAGTAGATGTTGAATATGCAATATTAGAAACAAGTGGACAATTAACAGTAATTCAAAAGCCTGAAAAAAAGGTCCTAACACCAGGAGATTTGAACATTTGCCCAGAATATGAGGGATTGCCTTATGACTTAGTTTTAGATGGAAAAGTAATGAGTAATAATTTAAGAGCAATAGGTAAGGACTATAATTGGCTAAAAAAACAAGTTGAGAAGTTTAAAATGAAGCCAGAAGAAGCACTAATAGTAACTTTTGATGGAAAAGAGCAAATTTTTTGTCAGAAAAAGGAAAGGAAATAGGGTAGATGAAAGAAATAGCAATAATAATTGTATGTATTATAATAGTTATAATAGGTGCTAATATTTCCACAGGTTATTTGTCTAAAACAGGGAACGATTTAATTACTAATTTAGATGAACTTAAAATAGAAATAAAAAAAGCACAAAATGGAAAAGAAAATAAAGCACAAGAATTAGCAAATGATATTTATAGTAAATGGCAAAATGCAGAAAGCAAATGGTCTATAATTGTAATTCACAGTGAATTGGAGCTAGTAGAATTATCTTTAATAAGTATGAAAACTTGTATAGAAAACAACGAATACTTAAAAGGTATAGATGAATTAGAAAAATCTAGTTTCTTATTAGAAAATATACAAGACAAAGAAAAACTTAATTTAAAAAATATTTTTTAATCAAGTTTAACTAAATCTTTCATTTCGTAAAATCCAGATGATTTATGTAGTATAAATTCAGCAGCTTTTATTGCTCCTTTAGCAAAAATTCCTCTAGAGGTAACGGTATGAGTAATTTCAAAATTTTCATTATCTCCTAAAAATAATACAGTGTGTTTACCAACTTCTGTACCACCTCTAATAGAGTGAATACCAATTTCGTTGGCACTTCTTTTTTGTTTAATATTGCTTCTATCATAGGTATAAGTAATATTTTCATTTAACGAATAGTTTATGGAATTTGCTAACATTAAAGCTGTTCCACTAGGGGCATCAATTTTTCCTCTATGGTGGGTTTCTATAATTTCAATATCACAGTCATTTAGTAATTTGGCAAGTTTAGCAACAAAAATATTCATAATGTTAATTTCTAAAGACATATTTGACGATTGAAAAATTGGAATAAGTTTAGAACATTTTTTTATATGATTTAATTGATCTTCAGAAAATCCTGTAGTAGCAATAACTACAGGAATATTTTTGGATTTTGCAAAATCTAATATGGCAATGCTAGCAGCAGGAACAGAAAAATCAATTATTACATCAGGGATTTCTTTAATGCTTTCTATATTTGTATAAACAGGAAAATCATTATCTCCACAGTCGATTCTATCTATACCACAAATAGTGCCAAAATTATCAAGAGTGTCGATATATTTTATGATTTCTTTTCCCATATTTCCATTACAGCCATTTATCAAAACATTAACCATAAGGTTTCAGTCCTTTCAAAAAATGATAGTTAAAATAAACAGAAAATATTGTAGGGGTCGGCACTGTGTCGACCCGTTTATTCTAATATATTATTTATATAATTCTAAATATAATTAAACTTAGGAACACATATGCGTATCTATAAAATTTTTGTAATTTACGACTTTTTTTGTAATGTTCATAAGATTCTTTGATTGCACAAAATTTATCAACAAAAGAAACAATATAACTTTCTTTATATTTAGGAAAAACAACAGTTAAAGGCCACATATGTTTTAAAATAATATCTTGCTCTTTATCAGATAAAATAAAAAGTTTATTTGAATTATTTAAAGCAATTTTTGGGTGTCTAAATCCATGTAATCCTTTTCTGCCATCTGTTTTCTTTCTCCAATCATATAAAAATAAGTCATGGAGCATACCTGCACGAGAGGCGGCCTCGTAGTCTAAATTAAACTTTCTACAAATTAAATAACTATAAAAGGCAACATTTTTACAATGTTCAAAACAACTAGTGTCATAATGTTGCCTATAATTTTTCATAAGATTTACTGTATTATTATTTAATATATCTGCAATTATTAAATTAAATTCATCTATCATAACTTCATCTTTTTTCATAAGCATCTCGTTTCTAAAAAATATTATATAAAATATTATATCACATAATTTAATAAAAAGGTTAAATTATATTAAATTTTCTCATTTCTCTAAATAATTTTTCTTTTCCAACTGCTGTCATTTCAAGCAAAGGTAAACGAGGAATTCCTACATCAAAGTTCATTTCATTAAGAGCTGCTTTTACAGGAATTGGGTTTACTTCACTAAATAAAGCATTTATTAAAGGTATAGCATCTAATTGAAGTTTAGTTGCATTTTCAATATCACCTTTAAAGAAACTATGAACCATATTACTAGTATATTCAGGTAATATATTAGATAGAACAGAAATGACACCTGCTCCACCGAGAGAAAGTACAGGTAGTATTTGATCGTCATTTCCAGAATATATTGAAATTTCATTTCCACATAACTTAGAAATTTGTGCAACTTGAGATATATTTCCGTGAGGCTTCTTTTATGGCAACAACATTCCTTATTTTTGTAAGTTCAAAACAGGTTTCAGGTAAAATATTTAAACCAGTTCTACTAGGCACATTGTATAGAATAATAGGTAAGTTTACATTATTAGATATGTTTTTGTAATGTGTAATTAAGCCGGCTTGGGTAGTTTTGTTGTAATATGGAGTAACAATTAAAAGAGCATCAACATTAACACTTTCGGCAAATTTGCTTAAAGCTATAACATCTTCTGTACAATTTCCTCCAGTTCCAGCAATAACAGGAAGTCTTTTACCTACAGTATCAACGCAAAATTTTATTGCTTGTTTTTTTTCATCTAATGTCATTGTAGATGATTCTCCACTAGTGCCACAAACTATAATTGAATCTACTTTATTTTTTATTTGGAATTCAATTAGTTTTTTGAATTCGACAAAATTTATACCATTGTCATTAAAAGGGGTTATAATGGCTGTTCCACAGCCTTTAAATATTGTTTTTTTCAAATTTATCACACTCCTAAAACAGAATATAATACATATTATGTAAAAGAAATGAAAATGACAGTGAAAAAAATGTCGAAATGTTCTTAAAAATCGGCAAAAGTTCTAATTTTTCTTCAAAGGAAAATATTGGAAAAAACAGAATAAGAATATATAGAATATATTAAGAGGAGGAACTACTTATGAATGTTAGATATAATACTTTGGACAAGCTCCTTGTTCTAGAATTAACAGAGGAAATAGATCATCATTCTACAGAAAAAATAAGGAGGAGAGCGGATTATGAGATTCAAAGACACATGCCTAGAAAAACTATATTTGATTTTAGTGGTGTCACTTTTATGGATAGTGCAGGAATAGGAATGGTAATAGGAAGATATAAAGTAATATCGATGTTGGGTGGAAAAATTGCTATGATAAATGTAAAACCTAATGTAAAAAAGATATTTGAAATGTCTGGAATATTAAAAATTATTCCAATAGAAGATTGTGCATAAATTCGGCAAATTGTAATAATATTTTTTATTCCGTTCTGTAGTGGCGATTTTAATCGCCCGTAAAATGAATAGTTAATAATGAATAGTGAAGAGTACAAATCTCTTCGAGATTTGAAGGAGGAAATATGAAAGATATAACTGAAAATGAAATGACTTTAGAGTTTTTGAGTAAATCCAACAATGAAGCTTTTGCAAGAGTTACTGTTGCAGCTTTCGTTTCTCAATTAGATCCAACAATAGAGGAATTGTCAGATATTAAAACTGCTGTTTCAGAAGCGGTAACTAATTGCATTATACATGGTTATGAAGACAAGCAAGGCATAATAAAAATTAAATGCAAAATATTTGCAGGAAGTATACATATAGAAATATCTGATAATGGAAAGGGCATAAAAGATATTGAGGCGGCAAAAACTCCATTATTTACAACAAAACCAAACTTAGAAAGGTCTGGTATGGGATTTACTATAATGGAAAGTTTTATGGATGAAATGAAAGTAGAATCTATTGTGGGCTTAGGAACAAAGGTTACAATGAGAAAGTTAATAAAAACAAAAGATGAATTGTGTTCCAATACGGCAGAATAATAAATATGTAAGGAACAGACCAACGTCGTTCCGTTATAACCGTTGAGAGTACAAAATTTTATAAGGAGCGTATATATGTATGAAACGAGTATAGAGGAGATACAAAAAGCCCAAAATAAAGATATGGAAGCAATGAATAATATAATAGAAAAAAATTCAGGGTTGATTTGGAGCATTGTAAAAAGATTTATGGGGAGAGGTTATGAAACAGAAGACTTATACCAAATAGGAGCGCTAGGATTTGTAAAAGCAATAAATCGATATGATGTATCTTTTGAAACAAAAATATCTACATATGCGGTACCATATATATTAGGAGAAATAAAAAGATTTATAAGAGATGATGGAATAATAAAAATAAGTAGAAGTATAAAAGAATTAGCAATAAAAATAAAGGATTTGCAGAATCAATATAAGGGAAAAGAAGAATTAACAATAAATAAAATTGCAGAAATTTTGGAAGTATCTACAGAAGATATAAATTTGGCATTAGAAACTACTAGACCAATAGAATCTATAAATGAAGATTCATATAATGACGGAGAAAAAAGTAATGTTTCTAAAATAGAACAAATAGAAAACAAAAAAGACGAAATGTCTGATTTAGTAAATAAATTGGCACTAAAAGATGTAATAGAAAGTTTAGAAAGCAGAGAAAAACAAATAATATTGTTAAGATATTATAGAGGAAAAACACAAACAGAGGTATCTAAAATGATTGGTATTAGTCAAGTACAGGTATCTAGAATTGAGAAAAAAGTTTTAGATTATATGAAGACTAAATTGGCTGTTTAAAAAGAATTAAATTTTGGCAAGGAAAATTTTATTTAAAAGGCAAGGGCGCATATGTGGTATATGTAACCGCGTTTTAAATGAAATTTGACACAGCCAAAATTGTAATTATTTTTAAACTAAAGGAGAAAATAATGAAAAAAGTAATCATATATATTTTTTTAATAGTACTATCTGCATTTTTAATTCCAATATTATTTACAATGCAATTTGATTTTATAAATACAAATGTGGCAAATGCAGATAATGTAGAATTAAATCCAGAAACTCAAGAGACTCCAAATGAAGAATATAATTATAAGGAATATGGAACAATAAAATTATTCCATGAAAAAACAAGTGAAGTAGAAGAGCTACCAATAGATCAATATTTGTATGGGGTGGTTTCAGCAGAGATGCCAGCAGATTTTGAAATTGAAGCATTAATGGCACAAGCCATAGTTGCGAGGACATATACTGTTTACAAAATAAAAACAAATGGTGGAAAACATCAAAATGCAGATATATGCGATAGTTCATCTTGTTGCCAAGCATGGATTACAAAGGAAGATAGATTAAACAGATGGGATGAGGAAGTAAGAGAAGAATACTGGAATAGAATTACAAATGCTGTTGATAGCACAAAAGGAAAGATTATTACTTATGAAGGCGAGCCAATAAATGCATTTTTTCATTCAAATAGTGGAGGAAGTACAGAAATACCGTTAAATGTATGGGGAGGAAGCGGATACCCATATTTACAAGTTGTAGAAACATCTGGAGAAGATGCATATACTCAATATAATTCTGAGATAGAATTAACTGTAAGTGAGTTAACAGCAAAAATAAAAGCAGTACATAGCGAATTTGAAATAGATTTTTCAAAAGAAGATGCGATTCAAATATTAGAATATACTGACAGTGGAAGAATAAAGACAATTAAATTTGGTAATGTAAATTTATCAGGAGTAGAAGTTAGGAACATTTTTGGGCTTAGATCTGCAAAATTTTCTGCCCAAAAAATAGAAGATAAAATTAAATTTACAGTAATTGGTTATGGACACGGAGTAGGAATGAGTCAAACAGGGGCAGATGCATTAGCCAAACAAGGAAATTCTTTTGAAGATATAATAAAACATTTTTATGTAGGTGTTGAAATTGAAAATATATAAATATAAATGTATATTTTTTTAAAAACTAGGAAATAATTTAACTAAAGAAAAAAGACTGAAAGGAATGATTTTTATGTCAAGAAAGAATTACAGAAGAGCAAATAACTTTAAAAAACTAATGATTGCATCTTTAATAACTTTAGTAGTTGCAATTGTTGCGTTTATAATAGCATACACATCATATAGCAATAAAGTGAAAGAAAATTTACAAAGTGATTTATTAAAAGCAAATGACTTAACAAATATGATTGCTAATCAAAATTCAGAAAGCTTATTAGAAGAAGCAGCTTCACAAATAGGAAAATCTGTTGAAGAAAGCAAAAATGAACAAATTACTGAAACTATTGAACCAACAATAATTGCACCAAGTCCTACACCAGAAACACCAAAGGCTCCTGAAACACCTGTTGTTGTAGAAGAACCAATGCCAGAATTTACAATGCCAGTAGATGGAGTTGTTGTAAGAGAATATGCAAAGGAAAGTTTATTATTTTCACAAACTTTAGATGAATGGGTTACACATTTAGGAATAGATATAAAAGCGGATAAAACAGCAGTAGTAAAAGCATCAGCAAAGGGAAAGGTAATAGCAATAAAGAATGACCCAAGATATGGATTAACTGTAGTTTTAGAGCACACAAAAGGATTTAAAACAGTTTATTCTAATCTTCTAACTGCAGAATATGTATCAGTAGGTCAAACAGTAGAGGCAGGGCAAACATTAGGAACTGTAGGAAATACAGCAACATTTGAAATATTAGATGAATATCATTTGCATTTTGAAATGTTGGAAAACGATGAAAATATAGATCCAAATATGTATTTAAAACAATAGAATTGTAAATGTAGGGGCGCATGATTGCGCCCTTTTAATATTTATGATAAAATAATTGCAATATCGTAGGGACACCGTTTGAGGGAATGCTTGTGAAATGTGACACCACTGTGCCCTTCACTATTGATAAAGGAGCAAAAAATGACAATTAAAGAATCTTTAACTGAAGCGATAAGTTTATTAAAAAAATCTAATATAGAAAATCCAATACAAATATCTAAAATTGTATTGGCAAATTTAATGCAAAAGAGCAAAGAGTATATTTTAATAAATGAAAATGAGATTTTAGAAGATAAAACTTACGATGAATTTATTAAGAAAATAAAAAAAGTATGTAGTGGTGTTCCTTTACAATATGTTACAAATGTACAAGAATTTATGGGAATGGAGTTCTTTGTTGATGAAAATGTTTTAATACCAAGAGCAGATACAGAAATATTAGTAGAAGAAGTACTAAGCATAATTGAAAAACAAGAAGGTTTAAAGGTATTAGATATGTGTACAGGAAGTGGGGTAATTGCAGTAGCTATTGCAAAAAATACTAATAATTGTAAAGTTTTTGCAGTTGATATAAGTGAGGGAGCATTAAATGTTGCAAAAAGGAATGCTATAAAAAATGATGTAGATAAAAAAATAAATTTTATCAATTCAAATATGTTTGAATTGATAAATAGCAATCAAAAGTTTGATGTAATAGTTTCAAATCCACCATACATAGAAACTAAAACTATATTTACATTAGACATAGAAGTACAAAATGAGCCTAAAATAGCGTTAGATGGAGGAATAGATGGGCTAGATTTTTATAGAAATTTACTAATAAATTCAAAAAAATATTTAAATAAAAAAGGAGTAATTGCTATGGAGATTGGCTATAACCAAAAAGAAGCAGTTACTAATTTATTTAAAGCAGAGTATAAGGATGTGTATTGTAAGAAGGATTTAGCAGGCAATGACAGGGTAATTATTTGTAATGTAAAATTATAATTGCTTATGAAATATATAAAAAATAAAAATCCTCGGCTACATTACAAAATTCAAGAAATTCTAATTTGATTTTATGGCACCCTT
>CAOKHH010000017.1 GCA_948468225.1 uncultured Clostridia bacterium
CAGGTTCAGGAACAATAGGTGTTCTTATAGATACAACTATTACAGAAGAGCTAAAAGTTGAGGGATATGTAAGAGAAATTATATCAAAAGTACAAAACATAAGAAAAGAAAGTGGTTTTGAAGTATTAGATAGAATTTATCTATATATATCTGGAAACGAAAAGCTAGAAAAAGTTGTAGAAGATAATAAAGAACTTATTAAGAAAGAAACATTAAGCTTAGAAATAATTGTAAGAGAAAATATGAAAGAAGAAACAGAATTTAATATAAACGGAGAAAAATTAAATATAGATGTAGAAGTTGCAAGATAAGAAAAAAACTCATTCTAAATATGAATTTAGAGTGAGTTTTTTTCTTAGACCAAATGGTCAGAAACATTAAAACCAATTGACAGATTATCAAGCATGTGATAATCTAGTATCGAAGACTAGATAATTAAGACTAAAGAATAAAAATTATTTTTAAAGAAAGAATGAAGAATAATGAAAAAAGTTTTAATGTATGATGTTAAACAGTTTAAAACAATTAAGGAGATGCTAGAAAATTCAGGAAATGAATTTGCAGATAGAACAGCATTTGTTATAAAACATAAAGATGGCAAAAATGTAGAATATGAAAATATTACATACGAAAGATTTACAAGAGAAATAAATTCACTCGGAACAGCCTTAATAGATATGGGCTTTAAGGATAAGAAAATAGCAATAATTCGGTAAGAATAGATATGAATGGGTACTTAGCTTTTCTGCAATCGTTAGCGGAGTAGGGATAGCAGTACCACTTGATAAAGGACTTCCAGACGAAGAGATAGAAATGTCACTTAAAAAATCTAAAGCAGAAGTGATATTCTGCGAAGAAACTTACCTTGATACTATTAAAAACATAGTAGTTAAAGGGGAAACAGCTATAAACAAGATAATCTGTATGGATAAAGCAGATAAAATAGACAATATAAGAGATTTGATTCGGAAAAGGCGAAGAATTAATTGAGTCAGGAGATAGAAGATTTATAGATGCAGAAATCAAGCTAGATGAAGTTGCTGAAATCGTATTCACATCAGGAACGACAGCTTTATCAAAAGCTGTCATGCTAAGTCAAAAAAATATAATTAGCAATATAAACGATATGAACAGAGTAGAAAGAATGTATGAAACAGATACAAACATTGCATTTTTACCATTCCACCACACATTTGGTTCTACTGGAATACTATTATTCCTATCAAAAGGTGTAAGAAATGTATTTTGTGATGGACTAAGACACGTACAAGAAAATTTAGTAGAATATAAAGTATCGGTATTTGTTTGTGTACCACTTTTACTTGAAGCAATGTATAAGAAGATACAAGCAGGGATAGAGAAAAAAGGAAAAGCAAAATTAATTAAATTTGCAAGAGCTTTAAGCCGGATTTCTTTTAAAATTTGGAATTGATATAAGAAGAAAATTATTTAAAGAAATTATAAACGAACTTGGCGGAGAACTAAGATTTATAGTATCTGGTGCATCTCCACTTGATAAGGAAGTAGCAAAAGCATTTAATGACTTTGGAATACTTACAATTCAAGGATATGGACTTACAGAAACATCTCCAGTACTTGCAGCAGAAAGTATAAATGTATTAAGACCAGGTTCTATAGGATATCCTTTCCCTAGTGTAGAAATAAAGATAGATAAGCCAAATGAAGAAGGAATAGGAGAAATAGTTGCAAAAGGTCCAAATGTAATGCTTGGATATTATGAAGATGAAGAAGCAACAAAAGAATGCTTAATTAATGGTTGGTATCACACAGGAGATTTACGGATATAAAGATAAAGACGGAATAATATTTATAACAGGTAGAAAGAAAAATGTTATAGTATTAAAAAATGGAAAGAATGTATATCCAGAAGAAATAGAAGTTTTAGTAAACAACTTACCATATGTAGCAGAAAGTATGGTATATGGAGAAGAAAAAGACGACGATTTAATGGTATCTGTAAAGATAGTATATAATAAAGACTATGTAAAAGAAAAATATCCTGATATACCTGAAGAAGAATTTAGAAGTATGGTTTGGCAAGATATAAAGGAAATTAACACAAAACTTCCTAAATATAAATACATGAAAAAGCTAATTCTAACAGATGAACCTATGGTAAAAACTACTACACAAAAAGTAAAAAGAAATGTGGAATTAGATAAAATGAAAAGTAATTAAATTAGAAATTAATATATATAAGGCAAAACGCTAAATATAATTTTTTTAAAAATGAGTTCGAACTTACTGGCTTTCCCACTGCAAACAATGGCAATTCGTATCTGCATATTTATAGGCAGTTAAATTAAACGCCTTCGAGAACGGAAATTTTAAAAAAATTCATATTTAGGAAAGTTTTGCTTTTCTTATACATTCTTCTCAAAATGCTGATAATCTTTTTTACCTACCCAATCTCCACCCCAAGACCAACCATAAGAGCTAAAGATTTTATAAATCTCATCATCTCTGGTTATTTTATGCTCAAAAGCAGAATTTCTATCAGAGTATGAAGTAGCCGAAACAGGACTTACAGAGTTTTTGGTGACATAAGGGTTATATAAAGGGTTTATATCAATTGCACAGCCGATATGAATGATTAGAAAGCCTTGATGTTCCTGAAACCACTCTATAACAAAAACAAGATGTATTATTATCAGACATAGAAAGCTCATCATCAGCATTATATTCATCTATTAATCTAATTTTTTCTATTTGGTATTCAATTTCATATGATTTCTTAAAAATTTCTAGTACTTCGCTTGATACTTTAGAATTTACAATCATTTCTCCAATATGAGAATTACCATCAAAGCCTATATAAGATAACTTTAAATATGATAAAGAAGATTTAGAAACTTTATTTACATACTCTTTTGGAATAGATTTACCTATCATACTCTGATAAATATTATTTGGTATTTCACTAGATATAAAAATTGGAGAAGTATCTTGCACTAGAGTACAATCAGACTGAGTATTTTCATAAGAATTTTCTACTTCACAAGTATTGTAATTTATAAAAATCACTCCTAAAAATAAAATTAAAAAAATAATAAATCTTGCCATATATAATATTTTATGGCTATTTTTTTGCAATATACCTTAAAAATGAATTGTAAATTTTTTGTGAACAAAAATACTAAATCTTATAAAAACCGCAAAAAATCTACAAAAAAATCATGAAAAAATATCCTTTTTTATCAAAAAAAACTATTGCAAATATGTTAATTTATTGTTATGATATATAAGAGAATTTGAAAGAAAATTTAAGAATAGGAATGATATAAAAATGATAGAATTTAGAAATGTAAGCAAAGTATATTCTACAGGTACTGAAGCTGTACATAATGCTAATTTTTCAATAGATAAAGGAGAGTTTGCTTTCCTAATTGGAACTTCAGGTTCTGGAAAATCAACACTTATAAAACTTATACTAAAAGAAGAAGAGCCTAGTGATGGAAATATTATAATAAATGGAAAAGATACTACATTCTTAAAGAGAAGTAGAGTACCATATCTTAGAAGGAGTATGGGAATAGTGTTCCAAGACTTTAGATTATTGCCAGATAAAACAGTATATGACAATGTTGCATATGCAATGTATATTGTTAGAGCAACACAAAGACATATAAGAAGACAAGTGCCAATGGTTTTATCACTTGTTGGACTAAGTGGAAAAGCAAAAATGTATCCACACGAGTTATCAGGTGGAGAACAGCAGAGAGTAGCCTTAGCACGTGCCTTAGTTAATAATCCATCAATGCTAATTGCGGACGAGCCTACACGGAAATTTAGATCCAGAGACTGCTTGGGAGATAATGAATTTACTTAATGAAATAAATATGAGGGGTACTACAGTAATAGTTGCAACACATGCAAAAGATATGGTAGACAAAATGAAAAAAAGAGTTATACAGATAGAAAAAGGCATTATAATTAGAGATGATAAAAAGGGTGGTTATAACGGTGAAGTATAGTATTTTTAGTTATTTAATAGGAGAAGGTTTCAAAAATGTACTAAAAAATAAAAAATCAACTAGTGCAGCTTTAACTATAATGTGTATGGCAATGTTTATGTTTGGAATTTTCTTTGTTTTAGGAGAAAATATAAATTATGTAATGACACAAATACAGTCAGAACAGGGATTTAAAGTATTCTTAGAAAAAGATGTAACAGACACAGAAATAGCAGAAATAGAAGCAAAGATAAGAGAAATAGAAGGAACAAATACAGTAGAATATGTTTCTAAATCTCAAGGATGGAATGAATTTTTAGAAACATCAGGAGACCTTGCAGAAAGATTATCAGATGGTTATGGAAGTGACGATTTCCAAGATTCATTTGTTGTAACATTAACAGATTTAGAGTTAAATAGTAAGGTGCAAGAAGAAATAAAAAAGATAGATAAAGTTGACCCAGAAATTCAAAGTAGTAATGATACAATATCAAGATTAGTAAGTATTGCAAATGGACTTAAAATGGCAACTCTTGTTATTTTAGTAATACTTGTATTTATATCAGTATTTATAATAACAAATACAATAAAACTTACAGTACATGCAAGAAGAAAAGAAATATCTATCATGAAATATGTAGGTGCGACAAATAGTTTTATTAGGTGGCCATTTATTGTAGAAGGTATTATAATAGGACTTATTTCAGCATTAATTACAATGTTTATAGTAGGACTAATATATAACGTAACAACAAACAACATGATACAAACAGAAACATTTAAAGAACTAGGACTAAAACTATATACATTCTCAGATATGTTCAATCTATTATTACTAACATACATAGGACTAGGCGCTGGAATTGGTATAGTTCGGAAGTTCAATTTCAATGAGAAAATATTTAGAGGTATAGATTTTAAGGAGGAAGCGATATGCTAAAGAAGCTAATTAGTATACTTATAGTAATTATACTTTTATTAGTACCATTTGTAGCTCTTGCTGCTACAACAGGAGAATTAAATGAGCAAAAATCACAAATAGAACAAGAGAAAGCAGAAGCAGAAGCAAAGAGAAAGGTACTGGAGGGACAGATTACTCAAAATAAGTCAGAATTAGATAAATTAAATGACCAAATTGCAGAAAAAGAATATCAAGTTGAACAAATAACAGCAGAGTTAAATAAGCTAAATAGTGAGGTATCATCACTTACATCACAATTAGAAGAAGCAGAGAAAAATTATGATAGCCAATATGATAAATTGTGTAAAAGACTTGCTGCACAATATAAAAAAGGAAAGACTACATACTTAGATGTATTATTAAATTCGAGTACTTTAACTGAATTTGTATCAAATTATTACATAATAGAAAGAATTGCAGAGCTTGACACAAACTTATTAGAAGAAATAGAAAATGAAAAACAAAAAATATCTGCAGCAAAAAATGAAGTGGTTGTAAAACAAAAACAGGTAGCAGAGAAACATAAACAATTGGAAATAGAAGAAACTACATTAATAAACACAAAAATAGTAAAAAATGACCACATTTCTAAACTAACTAATGAAGAAAAAGCTTTACAAAGTGAGATAGATAAATTTAATAGTAGTCTAAAAGAAATAGAAAACGAAATTGCAAGACAAGCAGCAGCATCAATGGGAGGAGAGCAATATACAGGTGGAAAACTTGAATGGCCAACTCCAAGTTCTTATCGTATAACTTCATATTTTGGATATAGAGGGTCAGCTGCAACAGGAGGAGTAGGAACTGCAAACCATAATGGTTATGATATAGGGGCTGCACATTATTCAGATATAATAGCAGCAGAATCAGGAGTAGTAACAAAAGTAGTATCAGGATGTACACATGACTATCCAAAAACATTTAGCACAAGATGTTATTGCGGTGGAGGATATGGAAATTATCTTATGATAAAACATCATGGATTAACTACACTTTATGGGCATGTATCAAAGATTCATGTTAGTGTTGGGCAACAAGTTTCAAGAGGACAAAAAATTGCATCTGTTGGTTCAGCTGGTTGGTCTACTGGGTATCATTTACACTTTAGTGTAATTAATTCAAGTGGTAAATATGTAAATCCAGGAGATTACTTAGGAAAATAATAAAAAATAGATTTATCTCGTATAGAAATTTTCTATACGAGATAAAATTGTAATTATATAGAATTTTAGAAATATATTATATTAAGAAAAGAGGTCTTTATGGAAGAGAGAAAAAGACAAAGAATTTATAGAACAATAATGCTTGTGGTTGTTGTATCACTTGTTACATTTATTGTAACTACTGTTTTGACATATAATGGCTCAATTAAATACGTAGTTTCAGGAAAAAACCCAACTGGAAATAGTGTTACTAGAAAAATAGATGCACTTCTTGCAACAGTTACACAGCTTATTAATGAGAAATATATAGGAGATGTAAACGAAGAAGAACTAATAGATGGTGCACTAAGAGGGCTTGTAGAATCAGTAGGAGATACCTATACTGAATATTATTCAAAATCTGAACTAGAAGATTTTAAAGCAAGTACCCTTGGAAATTTTGTTGGTATAGGCATATATATGAAGGCTAATCTTGAAAAAAACGTAGTAGAGATAGTAGAACCAATAGAGAATTCTCCAGCAATGGAAGCAGGACTTAAAGCAGGAGATGAAATTTTAAAAGCAGATGGAGTAGAATATAAAGCAGCTGACCTTAGTAAGCTTTCAAACAGTATAAAAGGTGAAGAAGGAACAAAAGTGACTTTAACTATAAAAAGAGAAGAAGAGACCTTCGATGTGGAAGTTACAAGAAGAAATGTTCATATAAAATATGTTGAAAGCCAAATGTTAGATAATAATATAGGATATATAGGCATTTCTACATTTGACCAAGACTGTGCAAAGGATTTTGAAGAAGAATATAATAAATTAAACGAGAAAGAAATAAAATCGCTTATAATCGATTTAAGAAGCAATGGGGGTGGAGTAGTTGACGAAGCACTGGGGGTAGCAGATTTAATATGTGATAAAGACCAAATTACCCTAATAAAAGTAGATAAAGATGGAAAAGAAGATATTACTAAGTCAAAAACAGATGCAAAAATAAAAATGCCAATAATTGTTCTTACAAATGCTGGTACTGCGAGTAGCTCAGAAATACTCGCATCAGCTCTTAAAGAAAATGGAAAAGCAGAACTAGTAGGAGATAAAACATTTGGAAAAGGAGTAATACAAGACCTTATATATTTATCAAATCGGGGGAGCATTAAAAGTTACATCTGCTGAATACTATACACCCAATAAAAATAAGATAAATGAAGCCCGGAATAGAACCAAATCATCAAATATCATATGACCCTAGTTCACCAGAAATTGATGAACAGTTAAATAAGGCGGTAGAAATTTTAAAAGAAAAAATGAAATAAAAGAGATGTGGAAATTATGTTGACAAAAATAAGAAATTTTGATATAATATCTCCTAGTAAAAGGGATGAGAAATAGTTATGAAACAGAATATATTTTTATATAATGAATTACATCATCATCGTAGGAGCTTGTAGCTATAACATTAAAGTGTGTAGGTACAAGTAAGAATTAGTGTGCCTACGATAGTTAGAAATATATTAAAGTGATATATAAAAGCTATATGTAGGAGAATCCTATATATAGCTTTTTAAGTTTCAAATCATTCTTAAATAGGGGGAAAGATAATATGGAAAATAAAAAAGGAAAAATTAAAGAAGTAGATAAATTAACTGATTTCGAAAGTGTATATCAAGTATTTACAGAAGAACCATATAACGAAAAATATACAAAAGAAGAATTACAAGAAATATTTGAAGAATACAGAGAAGAAGGTTATATGTATGGAGTATATGATGAAGATAAATGCTTAGGACTTATAGCATTAAAAGACGGTGTAGAAGAAGAGCACCCAGTAGAATTTGAAGAAGAAAGGATAATGTATCTAGCAGATATTGCTGTGTTAGATGAATATAGAAGAACTGGTCTTGGAACTGAACTCATGATATATGGTGCTTTGCAATCTAAATCTTTAGGATATCAAAAGTTGTATATGAGAACTTTACGTGAAAAATCAATGTCAAAAGGTATAGCAGGTAAAATAGGCTTTAATCAAATTCAAGATGTATATCAAATTGTTGAAAGAGAACGTACAGATGGGAATGTTACAGGAGTAGAAAATATATTTTTAGAACTTGATTTGGAAGCATTAGATATTAATATTGTTAGACAAGCTATTGATAAGCTATATAAAGAATCAGAATTAGAAAAATAAGGAGAAAAATATGCTAGATGCAGAAGAAGTTTTAAAGAATTTAGTAGAATTTAATACAATAGAAGATAAAGAAAATAGAGAAATATTAGATTACATAGAAAAAACCTTATCGAGAATTCGGGTTTAGTACAGAAAAAAGAGATAAATTTTTAATAATGTCTAATAAAAAAGAATCTGGAGTAGGATTTATAGGACATACAGATACTGTGCGGAAGCATTGAAAAATGGAAACATGATAAGTTTACTTTAACTAAAGAAGATGGAAAGCTATATGGACTTGGAGCTTGTGATATGAAATCTGGAATTGCAGCAATAATATCAGCTGTATCAGATATAGACTTTAAAAATCTAGAAAAAGGAATTAAGATTTATCTTACATATGATGAAGAGATAGGGTTTTCAGGAATCAAAGATGTATTAAAATATGAAAAAGATTTTCCAAAGACCATAATAGTTGGAGAACCAACAAATAATGAAATTTTAGTTGGTAGCAAAGGACTTATGGAATATGAAATTTCATTTAAGGGAATAAAAACTCACTCAAGCACACCCGAAAAAGGGAAAAATGCTATTATAACTGCTGTTTCTTTTATAAATGAACTAAACAAATTCTATGAAGAAGAGATAAAAAGCCATAAAAATCTAAAATTTGAAATACCTTATACAACCATGAACGTTGGAAAAATAGAGGGGGGGACAGAGATTAACTCAGTTCCTGATTTTTGCAAAGTCTTAGTTGATTTTAGAACAATAGATAAAGAAGCAGAGAGAAAAATATATGAGAAAATAGAAAATCTAAGAGAAAAATATAATGCAGAAGTTAAAGAAATAAACAAAATATCGGCATTTCTAAATGAATTTGACGGGTTTACAAAAACATCTAACTTTATCACAGAAGCAAGCTTTTTAGAAAATAAAAGAATAATATTAGGTGCAGGGCCAATAACTGCACATGAAGCGGATGAATATATTACTTTAGATAGCTTACATAGACTAGTTAAGCAGTATAAAGAGATAATTGAAGAATTTTGTTAAATTTGACAAACTTAGAAAAATATTATATAATTTACATTAATATGTATCATACTAATAGTATGATAAGGATGAGATTAAAACAAACTAAGAGGAATGGTTTGTAGATAAAAATATTTGTTGAACGGAAAAAATTAAATAATTTTAAGGCGATGTTTATAAGTACACATCGTGATTTTAAAGTGAACAAAAAAATGAGATTGAAAGGAACGTGAAAGGAAAAAATGACAAATGCAAAAGAAAACCAGGCAAAATCAATGCCTGAGAGAAAAGTAAAAGAAAATACTACAAGAAAATCTATACCACATACAAAGAAAAAAGTAAATAATGAAGTAAAAGAAGAAAGAACTAAAACTCAAAAAAGACAAACTAAGCAAATAAATAAACAAGTAAACAAAAAAGAAAATAACCAAACAGAGCAAAGAACAAATAGACCTAAAGGTAGAAGAAAAAATACAAAATTAAAAGAAGATGTGAGAATAAAAAAATCACCACTAAAAATAATTCCACTTGGTGGTTTACTTGAAATTGGAAAGAATATTACAGTATTTGAATATGAAGACGAAATAATAATTGTAGATTGTGGTCTTGCTTTCCCAACAGAAGACATGCTTGGGGTAGATTTAGTTGTTGCAGATACAACATATCTAGAAAAAAATAGAGATAAGATAAGAGGTCTTGTTTTAACACATGGACATGAAGACCATATAGGGGGAATACCATATCTTTTAAGACAAATGAATATTCCGATATATGGAACAAGATTTACTTTAGGACTACTTAGAAACAAATTAGATGAACATAGATTACTTAAAAGTACAAAAATGTATGAAGTAGCAAAGGGAGAAACAGTAAACTTTGGAAAAATCAAAGTAGAGTTTATTGGAACATCACATAGTATACCAGATGCTGTTGGCTTTGCAATTTATACACCAATTGGTACAATAGTTCATACAGGAGACTTCAAAATAGATTACACACCAATAGATGGCCAAAAAGTAGACTTTGGAAGACTTGCAGAGATTGGAGAAAAAGGTGTAATGCTTCTTATGTCAGATAGTACAAATGCAGAAAGAAAAGGGTTTACAAAATCTGAAAGTACAATAGGAGAAGCATTTGACGAACTATTTTCTCATTGCAGAAAAAGAATAGTTGTTGCAACCTTTGCATCAAATGTGCATAGGGTTCAACAAATTATAGACTCATCAGTAAAATATGGTAGAAAAGTTGCAATATGTGGTAGAAGCATGGTAAAAATGATAGAGACATCTGTTGAATTAGGATATATGAATGTACCTAAGAATACTATTATAGATATTGATCTAGTAAATAGTTATCCAGACGAAGCTTTAACTATAATTACTACAGGTAGCCAAGGAGAACCAATGTCAGCATTAACTCGTATGGCTGCAGGAGAGCACAAAAAAGTTGCAATCACACCAAATGACTTAGTAATAATATCTGCAAATCCAATACCAGGAAACGAAAAATTTGTATCAAAAGTAATAGACGATTTAATGCAAATAGGAGCAGAGGTAGTATATAGCTCACTTGCAGATATACACGTGTCAGGACATGGTTGCCAAGAAGAGCAAAAACTTATGTTATCACTTATAAAGCCTAAGTACTTTATGCCAGTACATGGTGAGTATAGACAGCTTATTGCACATGCAGAAACAGCAGAAAAGATTGGTGTTCCGCATGAAAATATATTTATAATGAAAAATCGGAAAAGTCTTAGAAATAGGAGAAAACGAAGCTAAGATAAATGGAACAGTACCAGCTCGGAAAAGTTATGGTAGACGGACTTGGAATTGGAGATGTAGGTAATATTGTTTTAAAAGATAGACAGCATTTATCACAAGACGGGTTAATTATAGTAGTTCTTGCAATGGACGGATCTACTGGGGAAATAGTTTCAGGACCTGAAATAATTTCAAGAGGTTTCGTTTATGTGCGTGAATCTGAAAACTTGATGGAAGAAATGAAACAGAATTTAAAAAGCAAACTAAAAGCTTTAGAAGAAAATAATGTAACAGATTGGGCAGTTATAAAATTAACTATTAAAGATTCATTAAGAGACTTCTTACTTCAAAGAAATAAAAGAAACCCAATGGTGCTACCGATCATAATGGAAATTTAAAGAATTATTTATAGGAGATGTATATTTATGGACCATAAAGAACTTGCAAATTTAATATTCCCAAATGCAAAGGATGTATCATACTATGAAGAAAAATATCCTGAAAGAAATTTAAAAGAAGGAGCAATGTGCCTAAGATTTGCCCCTAGTCCAACAGGTTTTGTTCATATTGGTGGAATATATACAAGTGTAATATGCTCAAAACTTGCAAAACAAACTGATGGTGTGTTTATCTTAAGAGTAGAAGATACAGACCAAAAGAGAGAAGTAGAAAATGGAGTAAATGGAATAATAGACGCGCTAAAAAAATTTGACTTAGTACCTGATGAAGGAATGATAAACGAAAATGAAGGAAAAGGAAACTATGGTCCATATAAACAATCACAAAGAAAAGAAATATATGAGGCTTTTGCAAAAAAGTTAATAGAAGAAAAGAAAGCTTATCCATGTTTTTGTAAAAGTGAAGATATAGAAAATATGAGAAATAAGCAAGAAGCTGCAAAACTAAGACCACGGATATTATGGGGCTTGGGCAACATGCAGAAATCTTGGACTTGATGAAGCAGTTAGAAGAATTGAAGCAGGGGAAGAGTATATAATTAGATTTAAATCAGAAGGAGATATAGAAAGAAAAATAAAACACCATGATGTGATTAAAGGAAATATTGATTTTCCTGAAAATGACCAAGATATAGTAATAATAAAATCAGATGGACTTCCTACATATCACTTTGCACATGTAGTAGATGACTATTTAATGAGAACAACGCATGTTATACGTGGTGACGAATGGCTTTCATCACTTCCAGTACATCTTGAACTATTTAGAGCACTTGGAGTAAAACCACCTAAATATGCTCATATTGCACCAATTATGAAAGAAGAAAATGGAGCAAAAAGAAAGTTAAGCAAGAGAAAAGATCCAGAAGCTGCAGTAGAATACTATTCAAAAGAAGGAATACCAGCAGATGCAGCAAAAGAGTATTTATTAAATATAGCAAACTCAAATTTTGAACAATGGAGAAGACAAAATAAAGAGAATAGTATAGACGATTTTGAATTACAACTAAACAAAATGAGTGTTAGTGGTGCATTATTTGACATGGTAAAACTTTTGGACATATCAAAAACTGTTATATCTAGACATGATAAAGAAAAAGTATATGATATGGCTAATTCTTGGGCAAACGAATATGACCCAGATTTGAAGAAATTATTAGAAGATGATAAAGAATATTCATTAAAAGTTTTAGGAATCGAGAGAGGGAATGAGAAGCCTAGAAAAGATATAGCAAAATGGTCTGACTTAAAAGAAAATATTGAGTATATGTATGACAATAGATTTTTAGATAAAGATATTTCTTATGAATATCAAAATATAAATGATAAAGAAGAAATAAAAAAAATCTTAACATTGTACTTAGAAAAATACTTCAATATAGCAGACGATAAACAAACTTGGTTTAATAAAATGAAAGATTTGGCAGAAGAAATGGGCTATGCAAGAGAAGTTAAGGAATATAAACAAAACCCAGAAAACTATAAAGGACATGTAGGAGATATAAGTACAGTTATAAGAATATCATTAACACGGAAGAGCAAATACACCTGATATGTATGAAATAATGCAGGTTTTAGGTGAAAAAAGTGTAAAAGCAAGACTTGAAAAAGCAATGAAATAGAAAAATAGGGCGATAGTATAGTCGCCCATTTTTGGTAAATAAGAAATAGGAGAAACAAAATGAGAAACATTAAATTAACTATTGAATATGACGGACGTGGATTTGGAGGATGGCAAAAACAGACAAAAATTAAGGGATTGAACTAAATTTCAAAAAGTGTGAAACTTATTCAAACCCTATATATTATTGAACTTTAGCATTTCAACTATATTTCACAAGTTTTGAAATATAGTTGAAAATTTTTCGCAAGGCTGTAACAGTGGCTGTAACAATAGATAATTATAAGTCTACTGTTAAGCCATTTTCCTTTAAATAGGTATAGGATAAATCAATATGTTCTTTTTTAAATTTATCAAAGACTTCACAATACACATTTAATGTGGTTGCAACATTGGCGTGTCCCATAATTTTTGCTAAAACAGCTGCTGGCATACCAGCTTCTATACATCTGGTGGCAAAAGTATGTCTTAACATATGTTGATGCACATCATAGCCTTTACCAATATTATGATCTCGACAAAAACATTTAAACATCATATTAACTGTATCAGTGCTTATGCATTCTTTATCAGAATTACAAAACATAAGATTATATTTATTCTTGGAATAATATTTAGACGATAAATATTCTTTTAAAATTTTTTCAATATGATCATCCATTATTAAATCTCTTATTCCACTTACTGTTTTTGTGTAAGAACCGATTGTTGCTTTATCTTTGAATGTACGAGTAATAGTTCTTCTTATGTGGATTACCTTGTTTTCAAAATCAATATCATTTACATCTAAAGCATTTATTTCGCCCATTCTCATACCAGTAAATAAACTTATAAAAATTTGATACTTATATCGAAATCTATTTGTTTTTTGAAGTTCTGTTATAAGTTGTTTTTGCTCATCAATAGTAAATGCTGATACAGCTTTAGATTTATTCTTATATTTTTTAGACAAAGGAATTTCAAATTCTAATTGATCATCTAAAAAGTTATAACGCAATATATTTCTTCTTACAGCAATTTTAAAAGTATTATTAACTATTCCGTATATTTTAGCAATTACAGAATCTGAATATTTTGTAATATATATAAGAAAGTCCTTTAGATCTCTTTCTGTTATTTTTTGAAGTTCCATATTAGCCATATAGTGCGTTGATATATTCTTTAAAGTATGCAATTTACGAGAGTAGGAGCTTTCTTTTAATTTATTCATATTATATCCTGTATCAATAAATTCCTTAGCAATATCATAAAAGGTAACTTTTGATTTATCAACGTAGGTATCAGTATTTAGTTCAGTTATAATTTTCTCTAATTTGTTTTTTACTTCTTGTCTTGTTTTACCATATATAGTTTTACGTTTTCTCTTTCCTGTTTTGTCGCACATAGCAATTGTGTATTCAGTAACCCATATAGTTTTTCCTTTTATTTCTCTTTTAAATATAGTACCTTCGCCATTTCCACGTTTTTTAGCTGTACTCATAATAAAAAACCTCCATTTTTCTTTTAATACCACTTGAAAAAATGAAGAGTTTTGTATATAATACAAAAGTAATCACTTTTAGTGGTTGCACCTTGGATAATGTGTGGTTGTCGCAAACAAAATACACATTATCCTTTTTTTATGTTTAATTAATATTTCCATCAGTTTTTTTAAATTTATTGACAAATCCTCCAATATTTAATAGCTTCATATTTTTTATTGCTTCATCTAATTCTTTTTCATTATGTATTCCATCTTTTGCTAATTCTTTCCAAATTCTTTTTTCTTTTTCACTAGTCATTTTTTCACGTCCTTTTAATGTAATCCTGCTTGTGCTTTTCCAACTACTTTACCATTTTGAAAAGTAACATTCGCATTAGCTCCAAAGATATTACCATACCAAGTATATATTTGAGTGGTATAATTACCGATACTAGATTCAGAACTTAAAGTGCCATTTGATCCAATAATATTAACAACATCTTCATAAGACATTCCAGTTTCTATTTTATTAAATTCATCAAGTGTAATAAGTGCTCCGTTAGAATTGGTACTAGAGTTTTTATTTTCATTTGTATTAGTAGGATTTGAATTAGTTTGAGTAGAAGTTAAATTTACAAATCCTACTATAATTACTATGAACACAATTAATATCAATCCTGGAACAATACCAGTAATTTTTCCTTTACCCTTATCCTTTTTTGCAGTTTGCCCATTGGTATATGAAATTTGTTCTGAGAGAACTGACTTTCCACAACCCGAACAGTATTTTTCATCTGATAATAATTCTTTTCCACAATTTTTACAAAACATAGTTTATTTCTCCTTTCAATTATTATTGTAAGTAAATCTATTTAAAAGCACTCATATTTTCTGTTTTTATAACTTTACCAAGTATTTTTATTTTATTTATTTCATTAACATTAATATTTAGATTTTTATAACAAGCATTCATTGCCGTTAAGGTATAATAGGAGCTATCTTCGCTTAATATAAATTTTCTAATTGTATTGCTATTATTCATACTAATCAATAGAGTAGCACCATCTTCAATGTAATCTTGTCTATGAATCAATGCAATATCTCCAATGTCTAATAGAGGATACATTGCATCATCTTCAGATACAAATTTAAATTCTTCATCATTAATAGTATCTTTATTTTGATTGTTTAAAATTAAATCTAATGAATTTCTTCTAAAAGCAATAAGTACTTTATTTTTAGATTCATCTGGAAGTTTTTTTAAATATTTTTGTTCATTAAATTTATCAAATATAGTGTTATTTTGACTTAAGTAATTTTTATAATCGATAAGCATTTCATTTAATATAATTATTTCTACATCATTTAAATTTATATCATGTAATCCAGTTAATTTTATATATCCACAGATTTCCATTAATTCATCATAAGTTGTAATTCCCTTTGAAGTATTTGATATTTTCTCTAATATTTTAGGAGATGGAGGATTATTTTTCTTTTTATTTATTATTCTCCATAAATAACCAACATCAACATTGGAAATTCTAGCATATTCATTTAAAGAAAGATTGCCTTGACATTGCTTTAATATTTCTATAAATTTTTCTTGATTATACATAAATTAAACCTCCCAATAAGTATCATAACATAATTATTGAAAAAAAACAATATTTTTTTAAAAAAGTTATTGACAAAAAACAATAGATGATATATATTGTTTACAGACAATAGAAAGGAGGTTGGAAATTATATGCAAATTAAAGTAAATGCCATTCAAAATCTAATTGATGAAAGGTTTAGGGGAAAATTATCGTATTTTGTAGCAGAACTTAATGTAGATTATTCGTATATGAATCAAATAATGAATAAACGAAAACCTGCTACAAGTAAAAAAGTATGCGAGAAAGTAATAAAATATTGTAAAGAAAACAACTTAGATTATAATCAATATATATTTTTTTAACCACTTCATTGTCTACAAACAATAAAAGGAGGAAATATGAATGAAAGATTTGCAAATATTTAAAAGTCAAGAATTTGGAGAAATTCAAATAATAGAAGAAAGAGGAAAATTTGAATTTGAAGCAACAGGTTCAGCCAAAATGCTAGGATACACTAATCCACATGATGCAATACAGAGACATTGTAAAAGAGGCGGGGTAGCGAAACACGAGGTAGGGGTACAAACAGGATATAAAAAGGATGGAACACCAGCAATTCAAATGGTAGAAAAAAATTTTATTGATGAAGGAAATCTATATAGGCTAATTACGCATTCAAAATTGCCAAGTGCAGAGAAATTTGAAACTTGGGTGTTCGATGAAGTATTACCAAGTATTCGTAAAACAGGTGGATACATAGCAGGAGAAGAAGAACTTTCAGAGGATGAATTAATTGCTAAAGCATTAATAGTAGTAAATAGAAAGCTAGCAACAAGAGAAAAACAATTAGAAGAGCAAAAGCCAAAAGTATTATTTGCAGATTCTGTAACTGCAAGTAAAACAACTATCTTAATAGGAGAACTGGCAAAGATTATAAAGCAAAATGGTGGTGATATAGGACAAAATAGATTATTTGAATGGCTAAGAGAAAACAGTTATTTGATAAGTAGAAAAGGGACAGATTATAATATGCCAACTCAAAAAGCAATGAATCAAGGGCTATTCGAAATAAAAGAAACTACTATTACTCACGCAGATGGACATATAAGTATAAACAAAACACCTAAAGTTACAGGAAAAGGTCAAGTTTACTTTGTAAATAAATTTTTAAATAAAAATGCGACAACCACACAAAATTCAAAGGAGGAATGAAAATGGAATTAAAAGATGACATTTTTTATACACCATCGACTTTTGCAGAATTAAGAGGATGCAACATTGATACAGCAAGAACAATATTTAATTTGCCTGATTTTCCAAGTGAAAATTTTGGAAAAGAAAAAGTAGCATTAGGGAGTGCGATAAGAGAATGGTATAAAAAGAAAAGAATGAAAGGAGAAGAATAGTGAAAATTAATAAGAAAAAGTTTATATTTAGAATAATTGAAGCAGTAATAACAGTAGTAACCATTATAGTAACTGTAATATCAATTGAATATGCAACAAAAATAAGAGGATATGCAGCAATTGGAGGAGAATATTTGATTCCAATTTTTGGACTACTAATAATACTTTTTTTAGAAGAATATTTAGGAAACGAGGAAAAGAAAAATGAAAACAGAAAATCAAATAAAAGAAGAAATTAAGAAACACAAAGAATATCTAAAAAATATAAAATTTCAAGAAAGAACAGTAGAACAAAAAATGCACTCAGCAATAATAGAAGCACTGGAATGGGTTATAAAGGAGGAAAAAAATGAGCATTAAAATTTATGTGAAAAGTTTATTTATCATATATAGATACAACAAGATGAAAGAAACATTACGAATTATGAAAAATAATTTAAAACTTTTGAAAGGGGTGAGATAAATGAATGCAAAACATATGAAAGAAACTGAAGATAATATATCAGCAAACTTAGTAAGAGATAAAGACTTTAAAATAGACCTTTTGAATTCACAATTGGAGCATAAGAACAATGAAATAAAGGATCTAAAACAAGATATGCTTGATACATTAAAGAGAATCATTGATATAGGAGAGGCAAATCACTATAATAATTCGCAACTAGCAACAAGAAAAATGAAAGAAATTGCATCCGAGCATTATAAAAGATTAGCAGTTGATTTATATGGATTAGATGTATTAGCACAAAATAATAGAACTACCAAATACCGACCAAAGTAAATAAATAGTTCTATAAAACACTTTGAAAAATGCTCTGACTTTATTCTAGCACATAGAATTTTAGAAATCAAGAGCAGAAAGGAGCAATAAAATGGAAAAATGTCCTAAATGTGGTGGACCACTTGGGAATAGACCAGCATTGAGCAGGAGAGATGGAAAAACTGATATATGCTCAGAATGTGGATATAAAGAGGCAATGGAAGATGCAGAAAAAATAATTGCTATGCATAGGAAGGAGAAATAATAATGAAGATAAGAATATCTAATTTGAAATTAAAAAATTTCAAAGGAATAAAAGATTTAAAAATTGATTTTAATAGTGAAAATACAAATATTTACGGAAAAAATGCAACAGGAAAAACAACAATATTTGATGCATTTAAATGGCTATTCTTTGACAAAGATAGCAATGACAGAAAAGATTTTAATATAAAAACATTAGATAGTGAGAATAAACCAATTCATTTTTTAGATCATGAAGTTGAGGCAACATTGGTAGTTGATGAAATGAAAATGGTATTCAAAAAAATACTTCACGAAAAATGGGTAACTAAAAGAGGACAGTCAGAACAAGAATTTGCTGGACATGAAACTAACTATTGGATAGATGAAGTACCAATAAAAAAGAAAGATTATGAAGAAAAAATTAATAGTTTGATACCTGAAAGTTTATTTAAGCTAATTACAGATCCAACATATTTTAATAATCAATTAAAATGGACAGAAAGGAGAGAATTACTGATAAACATATCAGGTACTACAATATCAGATGACGAAATTCTAAATTCAAAGGAAGAGTTCAAGATAATTAAGGATAATTTAGAAGGAAGGTCCATAGATGATTATAAAAAAGTAGTACAAGCAAAAATAAAGGACTTAAATAAAGAAAAAGAAACGATACCAGTAAGAATTGATGAACTAACAAATACATTAATAACCGAACACAATATTGATTATGAAGAAATAGAAAAGCAAAAAGAACAATATGACCAGGAATTACAGAAAATTGAATTAGAAATGACAGATGTACAAGCTAGAGCAAATGAAAATATGAAAATAGCAGGAGAATTAACGGAGGCAAAACAAGAACTAGCAGATTTTAAATTAAAAAAAGAAACAGAGTATTCACAAAAGTATTCTAATGACCTAATTAATTTACAAAATGAAAAGAGAATAGCTGAAAGCACAATAAGAGTAAAACAAGATGAGGATAACGAAAGAAAAACAAAAATAGAGCAAGACCAAAAAAGAAAAGAAGAATTATATAAAGAATGGGATATAGTTAATAATCAAAAATTAGAATATGATCCAAATTCATTTGTATGTCCAACTTGCAAAAGAGAATACGAAACAGACCAAAAGGAAGAAATAAAAAAGCAATTTGAAAATAATTTTAATACACATAAAAAGACAGAGCAAGACTCAATAAACAAAGAAGGACAATCTATAAATGCAAGAATAGATGAAAATACAAAGGCTAGAGAAAAACTACAACAAGAAATGCAAGATGCAAACAGTAAGTTGGAAAATATAAACAATAAAATTGCAGAGATAGAAAAATCAAAAGAAAGTGACAATACATTTGATGTAACTTCAATGCCAGAATATATAGAAAAAGATAAGAAAGTAAAAGAACTAGAAGAAAGAGTAAAGAACTTAACAAATGGAGATATTTCGGAATTACAAAATAAAAAAGCAGAAATAACGGAAGAAATAAACAAATTAAATAAAACATTAAATGAACGAGAAATACAAGAAAAAACAAAAGAACGTATAACAGAATTACAAAATGAAGAAGAAGTAATCTCAAGCAAAATACAAGAATTAGAAGGTCAACAATATGCACTAGAAGAATTTACAAAAACTAAAGTCGAATTATTAGAAAATGCAATAAATAGCAAGTTTGAACTAGTAAAATTTAGACTATTTGATACACAGATAAATGATGGATTAGTAGAATGCTGTGATACGCTAGTAAACGGAGTACCATATGCAGATGTAAACAATGCACATAAAATACTTGCTGGACTAGATATCATAAATACTTTAATTAAATTTTATAATACATCAGCACCAATATTTATAGATAACAGAGAATCAATAAATGAAATTTATAACATAGATACACAAATAATAAGTCTAATAGTTACAACAGATAAAGAACTAAGAATTGGAGATAAGTAATGGAAGAAAAAGAGTATATTGAATTAAACACGCTACTTGCAAAACTAAGAGTAAATTGCCTAAAAGAAGTAGGAAAGCCAGAATTGACATCAAGTGAAAGAGAACGAAATTACAAATTAGTCAGAAATATAGACTATATAAGAAGAACAATGCCTTTAAAAGTAGGTGAAAGCACAATAGCAATAATAGATTAGAAAGGAAGGAAAATCAAATGAATAATACAATAGTTTTAAAAATATCAAGCAAATCAAATCCAAATGCAATAGCAGGAGCAATAGCAGGAAGTCTACAAGAAAATAAGAGAGTAGAATTACAAGCAATAGGAGCAGGAGCAATAAATCAATCAATGAAAGCAATAGCGATTACAAGATCGTATGTTGCTGCAAGTGGTGTCGATTTAGTATGTGTACCTGCTTTTTGCACAGTCAAAGTAGAAAATGAAGATAGAACAGGTATGAAATTTATAGTCAAGGAGGTTAAATAACTATGAGTAATGAATTAGTAAAAAAAGAAGAGAATCAAGTACAAAAGAAAGAGTTGACAGCAAGCGAGAGATTTACAGGTATGGTAATAAATGAATTTCAAGGAAATGTGGGACAATTAAATTTAAATGAATATCAAAAACAGCTTATAAGAAACTATTTTATAGGAATAGATAATGCACTAAAAATTGCAGAAGAAAGAAGAAGTTATAGTAAAAAGAAAGCAAATGATCCAGCAATAACATGGCAAAATGTAAACATGAATAAACTAGCAGTTGACGTAGTACAAAATGCAAAATTAGGACTAGATATGGCAGTAACAAATCATTTAAGTGTAGTACCATACTTGAATGGAAAAACAAACAAATATGATTTGAATCTAATGCCAGGATATGAAGGACTAAGATATGTGGCTATAAAATATGCAATATATCCCATAATAGACATTAGAGTAGAATTAGTACATAAAAATGATAGTTTCAAAATGATAACTAAGAATAATGTAGATGGATACGAATTTGATATTACAAATCCATTTGACAGAGGAGAAGTAACTGGAGGATTTGGATATATTAGATATCAAGATGAAACTAGAAATAAATTAGTTACAATGTCAAAAGCAGAACTACTAAAAAGAAAACCAAGTACAGCAGCTGCAGAATTTTGGGGTGGAGAAAAAGAAAAATGGGAAAATGGAAAGAAAGTAGGTACAGAAACAATAGAGGGATGGCAAGAAGAAATGCTATATAAAACAATGGTAAGAGCAACTTGCAAAAAAGTACCATTAGATCCAAAGAAGATAAATGAAAGTTACATATATGTGATGGAATCTGCTGAAAACTACTATGTAGAAAATCAAGAGGATAAAGTAAACCAGGAAATAGAAGAAAATGCTAATAAAGAATTAATAGACATCAAGTCAGAAGAAACAATGGAGTCAGAAATAGAAAATCCTCCAGCTGTATCAGAGGAAAATACAATAGAAGAAAAACAAAACGATAGGCCAGCATTTTAATGAAACTGAAAGTATTAGGTAGCAGTTCATCAGGAAACTGTTACCTAATCGAGATAAATAAAAATGAAAAATTGATATTAGATGCAGGTATCAATTTCAAAGATGTACAAAAAGAATTACAGTTTAATTTACAAGGAATACAAGGAGTTCTAATAACACATGAACATATGGACCATCTAAAGTATGCAACCAATTTTGCACTAAATGGTATTGATGTGTATGCATCTGAAGGAACATTTAAAAAATTAGAACTAACTGGACACAGATTTAAAATTATAAAGGCATTACAGCAATTTGAAATAGGTAATTTTATAATATTACCATTTGATACACAGCATGATGCAGCGGAACCATTGCGGATATTTAATACAATATAAACCAACAGGAGAAAAGCTACTATACGCAACAGATACATACTATATCAAATATAAATTTAGTAAATTAAACTACCTACTATTAGAATGCAATTATAATAAAGAAATAGCAAAAGAAAATGCAAAAAATGGAGTAATAAATAAAACTAGATATAGCAGATTATTGGAAAGTCATTTTAGCCTAGACAATGTTATAAAGTTTTTGAAATCTAATGATTTAAGCTATGTAAAAAATATTATACTATGCCATCTATCAGACACAAATTCGAATCAAAACATAATGCAAAATTCTGTATACACAGCAACAGGGATACCAACAACAATTGCCGAACCTGGACTAAATTTAGAATTAAAATTATATCCATTTTAAGAGTGGAGGGAGAGTACCAATGAGTAATCAGAGATGTAAATTATGTGGAAGAAAACTAAAAAACTGGAAAAGTATTCAACGAGGAATGGGATCAATTTGCGAAAATAGATATCTCGATAAATTTTATAAAAGCCAACAAATTACATTGGAATCTATATTAAATGATAAAACCAAGAGGGAGAGGTAGATATGGATGGATGGTTTCGATTACATAGAAAAATACTAGACAATCCAATTGTATGTAAAGATGGAGAACATTTAGCTGTTTGGATATATCTGTTAGCTAATGCAACATACACCAGTTATGATATGTATTTTAGTGGAAAACGAATTACTTTAAAAGCAGGTCAGTTAATTACAGGACGAAAATCAATAGCAGAAAAATTAAAAATATCGGAGAGTAAAGTTCAAAGAATACTAAAATTGTTTGAAAATGAACGACAAATTGAACAACAAACAACTTCCAAAAATCGACTAATTACAATAAAAAATTGGGATAAATACCAAATGACTGAACAACTAATTGAACAACAACTGAACAACCATCGAACAGCAAGTGAACAACAACTGAACACTAACAATAAATATAAGAATATAATAAATAATAAAAATAATAGTAGTTGTGGTAGTTTACAAGAAGTTATTGATTTTTACAATAACAATATTGGAATGATTACAAGTTATGGACTAGAGGTATTATCAGATTACGCAAAGGAAATGCCAATTGATTTAATCATATATGCTATGAAAATTGCAGTAGAAGCAAATAAAAGAACAATTCAATACATTAGAGGAATTTTAAATAATTGGAATAAAAAAGGAATAAAAACTTTAGTTGAAGCAAAACAAGAAAATCAAAAATATAACAAAAATAAAAAACAGAATTCAAAGAATACAGACTGGGGGAAAATGTATGATGATTTAATAAAAAAGGAAGGAGAACAAACCTAATGTTAAGTAAAGATGATTGTACTAGAATTATGGAAAAATTGTCAAATACATATGGTTATTTAGATAAAAAGGAAGATAAAGAAAAAAAGAATATATTAAAAGCATATTTTACAGAGCTAAAAGATTATAGATGCATAGATATATTAGAGGCAATAGAAGTTTTAAGTAAGACAAGCATATTTGTGCCAACTGTAGCAGAAATAAAATGTGAAATAATGGACAATAAAAAGTTTAACAACTGCAATTTGAATAGTAGCTATTGGTATACTAATTTAAAATATTTTTGCGATAGAGATGGAACACCTTATTATGACATAACAAAAGGTCCAAGCTATCCATTGCCACCATTTAAAAGTTAGGAGGAAACAAAAATGCCACCAATTAAAGAAGAAGATTTGATGTCAAGAAAGTTGAAATCGTGTGAAAATTGCGAATGGTGTATTCCTATGCTAACGTGCGATTTTCCACACTGCTTACTAACAGGAAAACCAAAAGGGTTGTTTGAAACCTGCAGTAATTTTAAAGAAAGAACAGGAATGCATATTAGTATGTAAACAAGTAAACATAACACAATTAAAAGCGATAAAGTTTGAATTTTAGAAACAAACACAATCAAGAAAAAATTTACAAAGGAAAGGTGGAAGATTTATGCAAATTGATAATATGGAACAAACACTAGAATTACTAAATGATATAAATTACTTTTTTAGAAATATTGACGAAATAGATAGAAAATTACAAGCAGATTTACACAATAAAGAAGGCGAGAGAGATGATCTGCTACACGAAATAGAACTAAGTAAATTAAGTATTGGAGAACGTAGCAGAACATACTCACATCTCGAAAAAGTATTACAAGAACGAAGAATCATAAAAGACAAGATAGATTTAATAAATACTATAAAACCTTACACAAACAAATACATAATGAAAGGTATTATGGGCGAAACAGACATAACTATAAAAAATATTGAGACATTAAGAAGTAATCAGGAAAATAGACAATATACACCAAGAATACTAAAAGACTTGAAGTGTGCGAAAAAGAAGGAGTGATATAGAGATGTATTGCAGTAGATATAACAGAAATTGTGAAGAGGCATTATTCCTTTGTTGTGATGTGCCAAGTAATAGTAATAACAAAGAAGAACAACTACAAGAATGTCGAGAATGTGTATTTAGTGAGGAAAAGAAAAACAATGAAACAAATTGAAAAAAATACATTATGCTACTACTGCTTGGGATGTAATGCTGAAGAACAAGAAAACTTTAGACCAGTAATGAGATGCAAAGGATTTATACCAGGAATACAAAAATGGCAAGATAAACTGAGAGAGGAGCTAAAGAAGAAATGATAACTTGGATCATTGTAGGAATATTGATTATATCAGCTATACTTGCGGATATTTTGATAAAAATAATTGATTACATAGAAAACAAGAGAAAGAGAGGAAAGAAATGGAAGATTTAAAGTTTACTAGAACTGAACTTACAGAAGAACAATTGGCAAAATTAAAGGCATTACAAGAATCTGAAAATCCAAGACCACGAAATAGGGCAGAAAGAAGAAAACAAGAAAAGCAGAATAGAAGAAAAAGAAAGGTCAGATAAATGAGATGCAAGAACATTGGAGCATTGAGCAATACAGAGAGTATCAGAAAAAAGGTAATAAAAAAAGCAAATATGGTGCAGTAAAAACATCTATAGATGGACATACATTTGATAGCAAGAAAGAAGCGGATTATTACTGCGAATTAAAAACAAGGCTGCAGGCGGGAGACATCAAAGGATTTTGTTTGCAGCCAACATTTATACTAGCACCAGGATTAAAGTACAAGGCAGACTTTATAGTGTTTAACAATGATGGAATATCAGAAGTAATTGATGTAAAAGGGTTTAAAACAAAGGAATATATTACAAAAAAGAAAGTATTTGAAGATAAATTCAAGTTAAAAATAAAGGAGATATAGATATGCAAGAAAACAAACAATGCCAGAATTGTGAAAAATATGAATATTGTACTATGAGAAAGGACAAAGAAATTTGTCTAGAGTATTCAAAGGAGGAAAAAGAAAATGGGAACAAAAAATAAATTATCAGATTTAAATAATCATTTGTTTGAAGAGTTAGAAAGACTAAACGATGACGAATTAACAGGAGATGCATTACAAGAAGAAAGAGAAAGAGCAAAAGCAATGGCCAATATAGCACAAACAATTATAAATAACGGAGAATTAGCATTAAAAGCACAAAAACATTTTGACGAATATGGAAAAGCAGATCATATACCAGATATATTACAATTAGGAGATGGAAAAAATGAGTAAATTTTACACTGAAGAAATGAAAAAATACATTGCAGATAATTGTAACGGGAAAACAATAGAAGAATTTCAAAACGAATTTAATAGTAAATTCAATACAACTATTACATATACAGCAATGAAATCATATCTTAGTGGACATAAATTGAAAGTAGGAAGAGGTAACAACAAAAAATATAGAAAAGAACACATTGAATTTTTAAAAGAAAATGTAAAAGGTATTACATTAAAAGAACTTACGAAAAGATTTAATAGTAAGTTTGATATGAATATTAGTCAAAGTGCGATTAGTAATTTAAAAGTAAAATACAACTTACAGAGCGGTATAGTGGGAGGACAATTTGAAAAGGGACAAACTTCGTGGAATAAGGGAAAGAAGATGTCCCCTTCCCAATATAAAAAATCAGAACCAACAATGTTTAAAAAGGGGAATATTCCTGCAAATCATAGACCGATAGGTAGTGAAAGAATAGATGAAC
>CAOKHH010000018.1 GCA_948468225.1 uncultured Clostridia bacterium
TAAAAATACACCTCCAAATGTTAGATATTTTGTCTAACTTTTGGGGTGCACTTCAGAACACCTACTACTTTTTTTATTGACGTAAGATATAAAAAATGATAATATAAAAATATAATTTGAGAAAAGTTACATAAAGGAGTTTCTTATGAAAAAATGTAAGTTAATTATATTTTCAGATATTCATTATGCACCCGAAAAGCCAGTAAATAATGGGTCAATAATAGATAGAAAATTAACGCATCAAGCTATTCCATTACTAGAACAGCTAATACAAAAAATTAATAATGAAATAAAACCTGATATAGTTATTAACCTAGGAGACTTAGTAGAAGATTTCAATGACCATGATAAGGATATTATTAATCTAAACTTTATTTGGGAACTTTTAAATGATATAGAGCCAACATTTTATTCATTAGCAGGTAACCATGATTTGCGTTCAATGAATTCAAGAAGAGAAGTAGAACAAATTATGGGATATGAGCATTCTACTTTTTCAGTAGATTTATTGGGATATCATTTTGTATTTTTAGGTTTAGATGTAAATACAAAAATAGGTGTACAAGGTGGTGGGATATTAAAAACACAGTTTGTATCAAATGAAGATTTAGAGTGGTTAAAAAAAGATTTAGAAAAAAATAAACTGCCAGTTCTTGTGTTTAATCATTTTGGAATAGCAGAAGATAATATGGAAGGAAACTGGTGGTTTGAAAGAGTACCAGAACATGCCATTTTAGGAAATAGGAAAGAACTAAAAGAGATATTAAAAAAGGAGAAAAATTTAATAGCAGTTTTTTCAGGACATCAGCATTGGACAAAAAAGATTGTAGAAGATGGAATAAACTATTATGTTGTAGGCTCACTAACAGAAAATATTAATGATGACGGAATTACTCCAGATGGAGTTTATTTTGAAGTAGATTTAGAAGGAGAAAGCATAGACGTAAAGGAAAGACATGTAGAGATATAGAACATCTATTACGAAACATTTAAGTAATATATTTAAAGAAGGCGAATTGGACGAGAAAATGGTATGTGAAAAAATTGCACATACCACTAAACGGGGCTTTGTGATAAGGCTTTAATTATAAAGAAAGAGTTTAATGGTATTTATAATAGATAAATTAACAGGTTGAATAAAATAGAAGTAAACAATTGACATTCTAATCCAATTCTAGTATAATAAATATAACAAAGGCGAGCAACCACAGAAGTGGCGTGTCGTTAAAGTTTGAGTTTAAATTAAAAGTGCATCTCTAACGGTCAAGCAGGGATGTACTTTTTTTGTTGTCTAGTTGTCTTCTAGTGATAACTAAAGCTACAAATAATGCAATAACTAATATAGTAACAAGTGCAAGTTCAAATAGAAGTATGTATATGAAGAAAATATATATTTGTTCTAGCATACGCATCGCCCTCCTTTCGTTGGGAAACGACATGCCACATCCTGCTTTGCTCACCTTGAATAGTATTATATACAAAATATACAGAAAAATCAACCAAATGTTCGTAAAAATCGGAAATATATTTAATAACATCCAAGCCCCTATGCATATAATAGCATAGGGGGATATTTTATATGGGAACGAAAGGATTAGATTTCAAGCATAAAGAAGTAGTAAATATAACAGACGGAAGGCGTCTTCGGTTATGTACAAGATGTAACAGCAGACTTAGACTCAGGTATCATTACATCTATAATTGTTCCAGGAACAAACAGTAAACTTAGCATATTTGCTGGAAATAATGATATAGTAATTCCATGGAAAAATATAAAATGTATTCGGTGATGATATTATTTTAGTAGAAATTTAGGGCTAAAAAAATACTAATTTTATTCACAATATAGACACAAAATAAAGATATAATGTATAATAAATATATAACTTTAGAAAGGATTATTTGGGAAATGAGTACTACCATATTAGTTGTAGATGATGAGCAAAGAATGAGAACACTAATAAAAGATTTCTTAGTAAAAAAAGATTATTTAGTAATAGAAGCAAAAGACCGGAGAAGAAGCTTTAGAAAAATTTGAAGAAAAAGAAGAACAAATCAGTCTTATTTTATTAGATGTAATGATGCCAAAATTAGATGGCTGGTCAGTACTTAGACAAATAAGGCAAAAGTCAAAAGTTCCAATAATTATGCTCACAGCAAGGGGAGAAGAGCAAGACGAGCTTTTTGGATTTGAACTTGGGGCAGATGAATATATATCAAAGCCGTTTAGTCCTAAAATACTTGTTGCAAGAGTAGAAGCAATACTTAACAGGACAAGCTCTAAAGCAAAAGAAATAATAGACTTGGGTGGTATAGAAATAGATAATGAAGGAAGAACTGTTAAACTAGACGGAAAGCTAATAGAAATGAGTTTAAGAGAATATGAGCTTTTGAAATATTTAGTAGATAATGTAGGTATTGCTCTTTCAAGAGATAAAATATTAAATAATGTATGGAATTATGATTATTATGGAGATTCAAGAACAATAGATAGTCATATAAAAAAGATAAGACATAAACTTGGTAAAAAAGGTAAATATATAAAAACTATGAGAGGGATAGGATATAAATTTGAAGTTAAACAGTAAAAAAATAATAACAAATATAAAATCAAAATTTCAAAGTATAAGAATAAAACTATTTGCTAGTCTTTGTATAACAATTACAATAATTATTTTGCTTCTTATAGCCATAAATAGTGTAATATTAGAGAGATACTATGTGTATTCAAAAGAAGCTGTTTTACTTAGAGCATATGAAATTATAAATGCATATTACAACGACTCTGTAAATAGTAAGAGTATTGAGTTAGAACTTGAGAAACTATCACTTAGCAATGATTTTGACATATTAATAAAGACTGATACAAGCATATATGCTTCTAGTCGTGATTTCCTTGCATCTATTGCGGAAGAAAGTTATAACAGAAAGAATGGTGTAGACGAAAATTCACTTTATAACAAAGGGAAGGTAACAATAAGAAAAATGGTTGACAAGGAAACAGAACTATCATTTATTGTGCTTTCAGCAGAATTAGATAATGGATATCAGTTATACATAAGGGCTGCAATGGCTTCAATACAAGGAAGTGCAAAAATTGCAAATAAAGTCTTAATGTTAATTGGATTTGTTACAATAATCATAAGCGGAATGGTGGTATCAGTAATATCAAGAAAATTTACATCACCAATAGAAAAATTAAATAAAATAACATCAAAAATATCGGAGCTAGATTTTAGCTATAAATATGAAGAGACAGATTCTGAAGACGAAATTAATAATCTTCGGAAAAAATATAAATTCAATGTCAGAAACATTAGAAAAAACAATAAAAAGACTTAGAAGTTCTAACATAGAGCTAGAAAAAGACATAGAAGAAAAATCAAAAACAGATGAAATGAGAAAACAGTTTATATCAGATGTGTCTCATGAACTAAAAACACCAATTGCATTAATTCAAGGATATGCAGAAGGTCTAGTTGAAAATGTCATAGAAGACGAAGAAAGCAAAAAATTCTATGCAGAAGTTATACTTGACGAATCAAATAAAATGGATATATTAGTTAAAAAATTACTTGAACTTATGAAACTAGAATATGGTAAAAACTCGCTTAATTTAACAAGATTTGATATTTCAGAATTAATAAGTGAAGTGATTAGAAAGTCTGCTAAATTATTTGAAGAAGAAGATATAGTTATTAATTTCAAGCAAGAGCAAATGTATGTAATTGCAGACGAATTTTACACAGAGCAGGTATTCAATAACTATTTTATAAATGCGATAAAGAATGTATCTGTAATAGATGGAAGAAAAGAAATAGAAATAGATTATGAGAAAATAGAAGAAAAACTTAGAATAAAGGTATTTAATACAGGAGAAAACATAAAAGAAGAAGATATAAACAGAATATGGAATAGATTTTACAAAGTAGATACATCAAGGAATAGAGAGAAGGGCGGAACTGGAATTGGTCTTGCTTTAGTAAAAGCAATCATGCAAAATACAGGTAATAAATATGGAGTAGAAAATAAAATAGATGGTGTTGAATTTTATTTTGAATTAGACTTAGAAAAAGGGTTATCGTAACTTTTACGATAATTCTTTTTTAATTTAACAAAAGTTATTGAAGACTTTCCAAAAATGTGATATATTGTAATAAGTAAAATTATATGTTGAAAAGTGAGTGATTATATATGGCAAAAGCACGTAGGGTATATGACGATGGACCAAAATTAAATATTAAAAAAGTAATAGGAGCAGTAGTAGTATTAATAATAATAATTGCATTAATTGTTGGTATAAAAAAGATGCTAGATAATGATTCAAACAGCATTAGTGGAAAAATAGAAAATGTTTATTATTACACCATATATGATAACGGGAAATGGGGAGTTATAGATTCATATGGTAAGACAGTTGTAACTGCAATGTATGATGAAATGATAGTAATTCCAAATCCAGCAAAAGATTTATTTATTTGTACATATAATGTAGATTACTCAAATGGAACATATAAAACAAAAGTAATTAATTCAAAAAATAAAGAGATAATTAAAGATTATGACAAAGTAGAAGCGGTTGCAAACTATGATAAAAATCAAAATATATGGTACGAAAATGATGTATTTAGAATAGAAAAAAATGGAAAATTTGGATTAGTTAATTATTCAGGCAAACAATTATTAGCACCTGAATATGATAGCATAAATGTGGTAACTGGAATAGAAAATAGTCTAGTTATAGAAAAAGAACGGTAAATTTGGACTTTGTGATGATTCTGGGAATATACTTATAGAGCCAAATTATAAAGAAATTAAAAAAATAGGTGAAGACTACAAAAATGGATATATTGTAGTAAATGAAGAAAACAAATATGGAGTTATAGGCTTTGATAAAAAAGTAGTTTTAGAGCCTAAATATGATGAGATAAAAGGTGTTTGCGGAGAAGGACTATATGTTATAAAGGAAAATGACAAATATATAGTTGCAAATAAATCAGGGGAAAAGGTATTAAACAAAAGTTATAATGATGTTTTAAGTATAAATAAAGAGTATATAGTTGCAGTAGATAATGGAAAATGTGGTGTTGTAGACATACATGGAGCTACAAAAATACCATTTAATTATGATAATTTAATATATACAAATGGGACTGACTATATAGCAAAAACTGGTGACAAATATGGAATTATGAGTGTAGATGGAAGCACAAAATTAAATTTAGATGCTACATCTATTAGTTATGTAAGTTCAGGAAATTTCTATATTGCAGATTATATGGAAAATGGTAAGCTGATTTCAAAAATATATGATTCAAACTATGAAGCAAAAGTTACTGGAATAGTTTCAGAAGTAAATACTTCAAAGGGATATATTAGAGTACATACAGATAATGATTATAAATACTATAATTTTAAATTTGAAGAAAAATCAGCATCACAGGTACTTACTACAAATACTTTGTTCTTAAGTAAAAAAGATGGAAAGTATGGCTTTATAGACAAAACTGGAAAGCTTATCATAGATTATATATATGACGATGCAACTGAGCAAAACAGCAGTGGATACGCAGGTATCAAAAAAGACGGGCTTTGGGGTTCTATTGATATAAATGGAAAAGTGGTTTCACAGCCAACATATAATTTAGATAATAATACAAAAATAGATTTTATCGGAAGCTGGCATTTATGTGAAGACCCAAATGCAAATTATTATATAGATGTGTAGAGAGAATATGGAAGTTCCAGTAGAAAAAAACAAAGAATATATTGTAGAAATAATTGATAATGGTTTTGAAGGAGAAGGTATTGCACAGATTAATAACTTTAGAATATTCGTACCAAATGCTATAAAGGGCGAAAAGGTAAAGATATTAATCGTGAAAATACTTTCTTCTTATGCATTTGCAAAAATAGTAGAGATAATAGAAAAGTCAGAATTTAGAGAAGAGACAGATTGCACAAGCTATAAAAGATGTGGCGGTTGTAATTTAAGGCATGTTAAATATGAAGAAACCTTAAAAATAAAGCAAAATACAGTTCAAAATCTAGTAAATAAAACCCTTCGGAAAAGATTTAAAAGTAGAAGAAACTGTTCGGAATGGAAAATCCATTTTTTTATAGAAATAAAGCTATTTTCCCAGTACGGAAAAGATAAATCAGGGAAAGCTATATTTGGTGTTTTTGCAAACAGAACTCATGAAATAATAGAGTTTGAAAGCTGTAAAATTCAAACAAAAATATCTCAGGAAATTGCAAAATTTATAATAGATTTTGTAAATGAAAATAACATTAGTGTATATGATGAAAAAACAGGCAAAGGTTCATTTAGACACATTATTATTAAATATGGAATGAAAACAGACGAAGTAATGTGTATATTTGTGCTAGGAGAAGAAAAGTTAGAAAAGGAAAGCGAGCTTGTTTCAAAGCTTTTAGATAAATTTAGTAATATAAAAACGATTGTAAAAAATATAAATACAAAAAAAACAAATGTAATTTTGGGAGATAAAAATATTGTACTTTATGGAGATGGATATATAAAAGATAAGCTTCGGAGAATATGTATTTCAAATATCGCCTATGTCATTTTATCAAGTAAACCCACATCAGACAGAAAAATTATATAATTTAGGGGTAATGGGAGCAGACTTAAGTAAAGATGATGTGGTGTTTGATTTATACTGTGGAATTGGTACAATTGGAATTTTTGCATCAAAACATGTAAAGAAAGTTTATGGAATAGAAATTGTAGAACAGGCAATAGAAAATGCAAAAGAAAATAGCAGAATAAATAATATAGAAAATATCGAGTTCATGGTAGGAGATGTTGCCAAAACATTTGACAAGTTAAGCAAAGTAAAGCCAGATGTGATATTTGTGGACCCACCTAGAAAAGGCTTAGATGATATAACTATAAATAATCTGCTAAGATTAAGTCCAAAAAAGATTGTGTATATAAGTTGCAACCCTGCAAGTTTAGTGAGAGATTTAAAGAAATTAGAAGAAGACTATGAAATGAGAAAAATCACACCTGTCGATTTGTTCCCATATACGAGTCATGTGGAGTGTGTAACGATACTTAAAAGGAAGTGAAACGACTTAAAATAAGTATATGTATGTTGTTTCATGCAAGGATTGCCAATAAAAATAAGCAAAGCGAAGTTTGAATGGATACAATCTACTCAACGAAAATAATTTTAAAATAAAGGAGATGTTGTTTAATTATGAAAGTATATTTAATAAGACACAGTGAATCTATTGATGATATAGAAAATTGTTATGGTGGAATTGCAGATTTTGCTTTGACTGAAAATGGAAGAGATAAAGTAAAAGAGAGCAGAAAAACAATAGAGAGCTATGGAATAGAAAAAATTTATACAAGTCCATATAAAAGAGCCCTTCAAACAGCACAGATACTTAATGAAAATATGAAAGTAGAGATGAAAGTTATTGATGATATAAGAGAATTAAATTCTCATGGTATTAGGTCAGGGGTAAACAAAGAACTTGCTAAAGATATTTTTTCTTATGTATTTCAACAAGAAGAATATAAAAATACAGGCTACTATTTAGGTAAAACATTTTTAGGTGGAGAAAATATCGAAGAGTTTGATGAAAGAGTAAAAGAAGCAATTAATTCTATAATAAAAGATAGTGAAGGACTAAATTCAATTGCAATAGTGACACATGGAGGCGTACATAGAAGTATATTTAAAAACATATTAAATATAAATAAAAAAATAGATGAAATAGATGATGTAGCTACCACAATATTAGAGTATAACAATGGCAAATTTGAAATTATAGAAACTAAAGGAATAAAATTTGGGGAAGAAATTAAATAGAATTTGCAGTAAAGTAAAACTATGTACAAGTATTGGCAAATGCTTGCAGTGCTAAATCTAAAGAAAATAGTATAGATAACTACCTATAAGAAATAAAATTATAGTATTATAAAATTGAAAGGAAATAATGTAATATGAAGATAATATCTATTAACCCATCAAACAAGGAAGTTTTGGGAGAAACCCAAGAAACTACGAAGGAAGAAGTTATAGAAAAAATAAATTTAGCAAAATCTGTACAAAGTAAATGGGCTAATCTAGATATAGATAAAAGAATAGAAGTGCTAAAAGAAATATATGATAAATTTGAAGAAAACATGGATAAAATTGCAAATTTAATATCATTAGAAATGGGAAAACCGATTGTTCAATCAGAAAGCGAAATAAAGTCTACATTAAAACATATAAAGTGGAATATAGAAAATGCAAAGGAATGTGTTGCTCCAGAAATAACATTTGAAAGTGATAAAGAAATACAAAAAGTTTTTTATGAGCCAAAAGGTATAATTGCAGAAATTTCACCATTTAACTATCCATTTTCATTATGCTGTGCAATAGCTTTTCAAAATCTAATTGTTGGTAATGTTGTAATTAGTAAACCAGATCCTAATTTACCACTTCTTTTTAAATTTTTAGAAGAAATATTAATTAGTTCAGAATTACCAAAGGGAGTATGGCAGTTTGTATTTGGTGGAAAGGAAATAGGAAGTTTTTTAGTAGAGCAAGATATAGATATGATTTGTTTTACAGGAAATGCAAAAACAGGAGAATATTTATATAAAGTAGCAGCAAATAAAATGATACCAATTCTTATGGAATTAGGAGGCTCTGCACCAGGAATTGTTTGTGAAGATGCAGACATTGATAATGTCATTGAAGGAATATTCAAAAAGAAATTTTCAAATAGCGGACAGTTATGCCATGCATTAAAGAGATTAATTGTTCATGAAAATGTATTTGATGAAGTAGTAGAGAAACTTAAAAATATTGCTAAGTCACAAGTTATAGGAAATCAAATTGATAGAAATACAACAATAGGTCCACTTGTAAATGAAAAGCAAATTAATACTTTATTAGAACAATTTGATGATGCAGTAAATAAAGGTGCAAAAATTATTTGTGGTGGAAAACAACCAGAAGAAAAAGGAAACTATTTTGAACCAACAATTCTAACTAATATTACAAAAGATATGAAAGTATGGAAAGAAGAAGTATTTGGACCAATTTTACCTATTGTAAGTTTTAAAACAATCGAAGAAGCGATTGAACTTGCAAATGATACTATTTATGGTTTAGGCGGTTATGTATTTACTACTAATAAAGAAAATTTTGAAAAGATAAGTAAAGAATTAAAAACTGGTATGGTAGCTTGCAATAATTTGGCATATTCTGCACCATATAATCCATTTGGTGGAGTGAAGAAATCTGGCTTAGGAAGAACTCGTGGGAAATGGGGATTAAGAGGATTATGCAACATTAAAGTAGTTACATTTGAGAAGTAGAAAGTTATTTATAATTTAAGTAAGAGCCTTCTTTTGACAGAAGGCTTTTAAGCATCTTTATTGGAGATTTCAAGAAATTTATGTTAATGTAAATACAAATATATTCTGTAAATATTAGCAAAACACTATGAGAAATTGTAAAGTTGTGATATAAATTATACATAAGTAATCACACTTACAAGGAGCGTATAAAATGCAGAAGAATTATAAAAGAATGGGGCATAAAGAATTCTTACAGCATACAGATAAAATATGCAAGCACTTAGGAAAATATATTCAAGATAATGGAATAAAAATAGACTATGTATGTCCTGTTTTAAGAAGTGGTGCAGTACCAGCAGTATATATTTCTAATAAATTAAATATTGTAAAGTTTTTTCCTATGCAAGTTAAACATATAACTTATAAAAACGGTGATAATGAAATTAAAATGATTTTTAATCCATCTAATTCAATAGAAATAAATAAAAAAGAGCCAGTATTTTTAATAGTAGAAGCAATGCAAAGTACAGGAACGAGTGTAGAAATATGTATAAATGAAATAAAAAATAGATATAAAGATGCTAAAATATTATATGTTTGCTTAACAAAGGAATATGGTAGTAAAGATTTTAAAAATAAGCTTGAGTATGAATATACAGCATTTTATTACAATGGTAATAATGAGTTTAGTAAAGAAAAATGTGAAGAATTAAATATACAATATTTCTATCCATTATTTCCTTGGGAAGATTTACAAATTGAGTTAGAGCATCCAGATGATTTGGAAGAAAATATATTTTTTTAAAATTCAAAATATAGGGGGATATTATGAACATTTTAAATAATTGGCTTTTGTATGTGCTATTTTATTTAGTTCTAGCAACAATGTTTACACAATTTTATAAAACTGCAACAAAAACGCTAAAAAAAGCAGGAGCATTAACAATATTATTGCAAATGATAGCAGGGTTAACTGTATTAATTTTATGTCCGTTATTTGAATTCAAATTTCCAACGGATGTGAAAATATATATAATGTTAGGGTTATCAATAATTTTTTATGCTATATCCGATAGAATTAATACAACTGTAAGAAGTGGAATAGAAGCATCAACATTTAGTATACTTAAACAATTATCTACAACGTTTATGATATTTGCAGGTTTAATATTTTTTAAAGAAGAATTTATACTAACTAAGTTTATTGGAGCAATGCTTATTATATTTAGTAATGTTTTAATATTTTACAGAAAAGGAAAATTTGAATTTAACAAATACATATTATTAGGTGTATTAGCAAACATAACATTCACTATTGCATTGTTTTTAGATGTAAATATATCAGAAGGCTTTAATTTACCAATTTATGTAGCATTGACATTAATTATACCTGCATTGTTAATAATGATTTTTGAAAGAATAAAACCATCTGAGATAAAAAATGAGTTAGTAAATGGAAATAAGAAATCAATATTTATAACTGCTTTATCTTGGGGAATAATGATAGTTTCACAATTAAGAGCATACCAATTAGGAAATGTAACAATAGTTGCACCACTATGTGCATTAACAGTAATATTAAATGTAATTGTAGGATATTTATTTTTAAATGAAAAGGATAATTTATTAAGGAAGATCATATCAGCGATTATAATAATTATAAGTATTATTTTAATAAAAGTATAGGAAAGGGAGAAGAATTAAATGGAAAATTATTTTATAATACATGGAAGTTTTGGAAGTCCATTTGGAAATTGGTTTAGTTGGCTACATGATTTTTTAGAAGATGATGGAAAAGAAGTATATGTACCAAATTTTCCAACAGGAGTTAAGTATCAAAATTATGAAAATTGGAGTAAATTACTTAAGTATTATTTAGATTTAGGGCTAATAAACGAAAATACTACGATAATAGGTCATAGCATTGCACCAGCATTTATATCAAAATTCTTAGTCGAAAATAAAATTAAAGTAAAAAAATTAATCTTTGTATGTGGGTTTAATAATTATTTTGGAATAAATGAAGAATATGATACAGTTAATGGAACAATGTATTTTGATAACTTAGAAGATGTAAAACAATATGCAAATGAAATAATTTGTTTCTATTCCGATAATGATCCATATGTAAAATATAAGGCAGAAAAAGAATTTTCAGATAAAATTACTACAAACCAAATATTAATACCAAATGCAGGACACATAAATTCCGAAAGTGGATATGATACATTTGAAGATATAGTAGGATATCTGTATTAAAAAAGTGAAGATAAAGCATATGATATTTAACCTATATATGCTTTATTTTTTTGTAAACTTATGTTAGAATAAAAAATAAAACGGGGAATAAAATGATATTTAGTATTTTGGCTTTTATAGCTTTAGTTTTAAGTATATGTATAAAAGATAGAAAAAAGTCATTATTTATTCAATCACTTAATTGCTTATTTGAAGCGATATATAGTTTTATAATAAACGCATTTACAGGAGCATTTCTAAGTATAGTCAATTTTATAAGAACTTTTATATTTATACAAAGTGAAAAGATAAATAAAAAAATATATCTATTAATACTTGTCCTATTTGAAAGTATTATAATTACAAATTGTATATTTACATGGAATGGTCTTATATCTATATTACCAACAATAGGTTCTATCATTAGGACATATTGTTTATGGCAAAGCAATATGAAATTAGTGAGAATATCTGGAATAACAACTGGCATTTTGTATGGGCTATATTACTCATATTATCAAAGTTGGTTTATAGTCATGGGAGATATAATATTATTAGTGACAAGTATGATAAGTATCTATAAAAATGATATAAGAAGGAGTAAAAATATTAATGAAAAATATTTTTAAAGTTGCAATTTTACAATTAGATGCAACTAAAGATTCAGCTGAATCTTTGATTAAAGGAATAAAAGCATGTAAAGAAGCAAAAAAGCTAGGTGCAGATATAGCAGTATTTCCAGAAATGTGGAATATTGGATATGAAATGCCAAATGGTAATGAAAATTTAAATAATTGGATGAAAAAATCAATATCAGAAAGTAATGAATATCTTTTAAAATTTAGAGAATTAACCCAAAAATTAAATATGGCTATTGCTATAACATTTCTTGAGAAAACAGAAGATTTACCTAAGAATTCTGTTATTATATATGATAGATTTGGAAATAAAGTTTTAAAATATTCTAAAATTCATACAGTAGATTTTAAAATGGAGAAATATACGAAACCAGGGGACGACTTTTATGTTGGAGAATTAGATATAGGAAGAGACAAAGTAAATATTGGTTCTATGATATGCTTTGATAGAGATTTCCCAGAAAGTGCTAGAATATTAATGATTAAGGGAGCAGAAATCATATTAGTTCCAAATGCATGTATTATGACAAAAATAAGACTAGAGCAGTTAAGAGTCAGAGCTTATGAAAATATGGTTGGAATAGTAGCTGTTAATTATTCTAATGATGGTGGAAAGTCGTCTGCATATAGTCCTATTGTAAGAGATAAAAATAAAAATGAATTAGATAGTGAAATATTAGTAATGGATGAGAAAGAAGATATCAAAATAGTAGAGTTTAATTTAGATAAAATAAGAGAATATAGACAAAGAGAAACGTTAGGAGATGCTTATAGAAAGCCATATGCATATACAGAATTAATAAAAGATAATGTGCAAAATCCTTTTGTAAGAAACGATGCAAGAAGATAGAAATAATATTTGCAAATTTAAAATTACAGAATAACAAAAAATATTTAAAATATAATCACAGCATTGATTAATAACTAATACTAGGAGTAAAACCATGAACAAAAAATATATTATAATAATTTTATTATGTATAATAATATCCATAATATCTGGAATAATTACTAAAGACTTATTAATTGGTGGAACTATATTAGCGACAGGACTTCTATGTGCATACTTTGCAAGTGAAGGAAAAAGAGTAAATTATATTTTAGGTTTAATAAATTATATTTTAATGGGATATGTGGCATTTAAAAACAACCTATTTGGCATATTTTTCTTTTACATATTTATATTTTCCACATTACAAATACATGGATATATTTCTTGGAAAAGGAACCTAGATAATAGTGATAATGTAAACGCAAGAGAATTTACTCTAAAGAATTCTATAATAATTACATTATCATGTATCATAAGTAGTTTTATCTTGGGTTATCTATTAAGCCTCATCCCAGGGCAGAGATTAGCAATCATGGATGCTAGTTCAAATTGCATAAACTTATGTGGCGTTATTCTGTTAAATTTGCGTTTTAAAGAAGCGTGGTGGATATGGTTAGTAAATAACATTATAGACCTTACAATATGGACTATAACAGTAATAAATAAAGGAAATGGCTCTATAATGATGCTATTAGTGTCTATTGGGTATTTATTAATAAACATATATGGTATAATAAAATGGAGCATGAATGCAAAAAAGAATAATGAAAAATTAAAGACATGTGAACAAAGATAAACAAATTAAATAACTGGAGTGAAAAAATGAAAAAAACAAAAGCAGAAGATAAAATATTAATAATGTTAGCATTTTTTAGTATGTCAATTGGGCTATGGGGAAACTTTAGTCAACTTTGGCTACAAGATAATAGTTTCCAAGTAACGGAAATAAGTAATATCCTAAGTATAGGGACTTTTATGAGTGTTATTGGAATAGCTCTAATTGGAAAATATGTAACACTAAGCAAATTAAAAGAATCAATAACATTTGTATTAATCATAAAATTTATTAATATGCTATTATTATATTTTTTAAATGGAACAAATAACATAGGACTAATAAAATTAACTATAATAGTAGATATAGTAATGGAATATATAATCATAACAAGTATATATCCATTAATAACCACAATAATAAAAAACGATAGAATATATAGCAAAAGAAAATTAACAGAATATTTATTTAGAGATGTAGGAATTCTATTTGGTGGAATATTCATAGGTAGAGTTATTTTAGGAATTTTAGTAGATTATAATACTTGTTTAATAATATCAAATGTATTTTTAGCAATTTCAATAATTACAATACTTGATATGAATAATACCTACACAGGAGAAGAAAGAGAAAAGAAGAATAATTCAATTATTAAAAGTATACTAAAAGATAAAATAATAATATTTTACTTATTATATACTCTTATAGGTACAGTAGCAATGTCAACAGCTTTAGGCTTAAAGATGTTAACTTTAACAAATTACTTTTCTTTCTCAGATGATATAGCAACTAACTATTTATTAATTGTTGGTCTGATTGCAGATGGAATAGGAATATTAGCGCTTAAATATTTAACACCTAAAAATGATTACCTTACAATTACTATAAAATTTGGAATAAGATTTCTAGGATATGTAATTGCTTTTATATCAGACAACTTAATTTTAACATTAATTGCAATAACATGGTCTATACTTATTTCAACAGCATATGAAAATATATGTGACGGTGTATATATAAATCGTATGGAAAATAAATATCAATTATCATTTACAAATATAAGATATATAGTGAAATTTATAGGTGAAGCGGTAGGGGTATTCTTATGCGGAATTATGTATGAGATAGGTCTTAAGTATATGTTTGGGTTATCTGCAATATTTATGATTTTCCAAATAGGAATAGCATATTATTTGATTCACCTAAGAAAAGTAGAAAAAACATAGAAACATATGAAAGTTTTCTATAATCAGCATTGATAAATTTCAAATTATCATATATAATATTAAATGATAACCTGAATATTTAATATATAACAAAAAGAGGTGAATTTTGGAGTGAAGCTAGAAAGCTACAAAGCAGGTAGATATATAAGAGTTGAAGATTATAGAGCATTTATTATAAGTGGTATTAATTATGAATGGGTCTGGGAAGACGCAGGACTTAATAAACTTGTGTCTGAAGCAAGTAGAGAAGTAGGTGAACTTAATTGCTACTCAAAGCTTACTCCAAATGTAGATACATACATTAAAATGCTTATGAAAATGGAAATAAACAAATCAAATAAAATAGAAGGAGCAAATACATCTTTAGAAGAAGACTTAGTAGATGATGAAAATACTAATGAAGATAAAAAAGAAGATAAAGAAAGAGCAAAAAGGTATTTAAATGCAACAAATTATGCAATAGAAAATATAAAAGAAGGAAATGAAGTAACTAGAAATTTACTAAAAGAAATTCATAAAATACTTATGGAAGGCGATAGCGAAGATCAAAAGTGTTTAGGAAAATTTAGAGTGTCTCAAAATTTTGTTGGTGGTGACACACCTGAAAGTGCAGAATATATACCACCACCACATACAGAGATTCCAGATTGCATGGCAGATTTTGAAAGATTTATTGCAAATGATAGGACAAGCACACCTGATTTAATAAAACTTGCAATGCTTCATTATCAATTTGAAACCATACATCCATTTATAGGTGGAAATCGGAAGAATAGGCAGAATGATTATACCACTTTATTTACAAAGTAAAGGAATGCTTGATAAATCTTGCTTATATCTTTCTGAATATCTTGAAAAAAATAAAGATAAATATTTTGAAATATTAAATAAAGTTAGAATAAATTCAGATATTATCTCTTGGATAAAATTTTTCTTAGAAGCAGTTATTCAAACTGCGAAAGATACAAAAGAAAGATTTGATAAGTTAATGAAGTTAAAAGAAGAAATGGACGAAATCTCAGAAAATTTATCTGTAAAACCAGAAAATGCAATAAAAGTTATAGACGCATTATATGAAACACCAGTTGTAGACATATCAAACCTTCGGAGAACTTTCAGGAGTTAAAGAAGGAACAATGAGAACAGTAATTAATAGTTTACTTGAAAAAGGAATTGTTACAAAAGTAAAAGGAAATAATAAAAGTAAAATATTGATTTTCCAAAAATATATGGATGTATTTTTAAAGTAAGAAAATTGGACGTTAGCGGAAGCAAAGTTTTAAGGCGTCCACATGTGCATTTTGCTTCGCAAATATGCACAGCCCAAGGTAGCCACTGCATAAGATATCCGTAACTCGCTTTGCTCGAACGGCTAACTTAAATTAACCTTGCATCAATAGTCAAAATCTGCGATTTTTCCTATTCAATAAAAAATTTAGAAGAAGTACAAATTAAAGAAAACCCAAATTGTTAAACAAGTTAGTTTAATGATTTGGTTTTTTTGTTATGTTAAATCTATAAAACAATAACTTTATTTTTTGTTGTAAAAGCCATAACTTTATGATATCATAGTGCTAAATTATATAGAAAGAAGACATAAAATATGGAAGGAAAAGATTTAACCAAAGGAAACCTTTTAAAAAATATGACAATGTTAATAATACCACTTGTCTTTACAAATCTTTTAAATTCAATATATAATATAGTAGACGCAATTTGGATAGGTAATTTAGTAGGAGAAAATGGTGTATCAGCCATTACTAATTGCTATCCACTTACTTTAATTGTTACAGCAATATCGGCAGGTATGGCAATTGCTACATCTGTATTAGTTTCGCAGTACTATGGAGCAAAAGAAGAAGAGAAACTAAAATCTGCAATTCGGTGTATCTTATGCCATAACAATTATAATTGGAATTGTAACATCTATTTTTATGGTGCTAACATCTAAGATTTGGCTAAATTTACTTAATACTCCAAAAGAGATATTTGATGAAACTAGTGGATATTTGATAGTATATTTAATAGGGTTTATGTTTAACTATTTGTTAACAGTTATTATGGAAGCATTAAGAGCATGTGGAAATAGTAAAGTTCCATTAATGTTTGTTGGAATTAGTACAACAATAAATTTAATATTAGACCCTATATTAATTAAATTAGGCTTAGGAGTCATAGGGGCTGGTATTGCGACTGCAATCTCAATGTTTATTGGAATGATAATTGCGATAATATATGTAAATACAAAGAGTAATCTATTAAAATTTAATTTTAAATATTTTAGATTTAATAAAGAATATATAAGACAGCTATTAAAGACAGGTTTTCCAATGATAGTAGAAGAATGGCTTATATCAGCAATTATTATATTAGAGGTAAATATTTCAAATGCGACAGGAGTAATCGGAAGTGCAAGCTATGGAGTTGTAAGTAAATTAGAACAAGTTGTATTAGTAATTGGAGCATCTTTTAAAACAATGGCGACTGTTACAGTGGGACAATTTATTGGAAACAAACAGGTAAAAGAAGCAGTTAGAGTAATGAAAGAAGGACTAAAGCTCGTAATATTTCCAACTATTTTAATAGTATTAACAGTATTTGTTTTTCCAAGAGGGTTTTGCGGAATTTTTGTATCTTCAGAAGAAGTAATAGTAACTGCTATGATGTATTTATCAGTTGTTGGAATTTCACATATATTACTTCCAACTAGACAATTATTACATGGGTTTATAGTAGGAACAGGCCATACCAAATTTGTATTGTTTTCAGCAATTTTAGCAAGTATAGTAGAAGTTATAACAATATTAACACTAAAAAATACCGAAATGCAGAATTTAGTAGTTTTAGGAATTGGAATATTATTATGGGTATTAACAGAAATGATATTAAATACAATATATTACTTTTCAAGAAAATGGCAAAAAGAAGTAATTTAAGGGGGAATTTTTAAATGATAATTGCTATAACAGAAAGATACGAAAGATTCGACAAAGAGAATATTTGGAAAGAAAATTTTTATGTAAGTAAATATTTTAAAGATATATTTGAAGAGTTAAATATAACATTATTCCCAGTTTCATCATGCACAGGGTTAGAAGAAATAGCCAATATATGTGATGGTCTACTTGTAGCATGAAGCCACATAGATATTAACCCTAAATACTATGGAGAAGAGCCTTCAAAAGAAACAAATCTTTCAGAATACTATGATAAACAAGAAGAAGTAGATTTTGCTCTTATTAAAGCATTTCATAAAAAAGGCAAACCAATATTAGGAATTTGTGCTGGCATTCAATCTATAAATGTATGTTTCGGTGGAAGTTTGTATCAAGACATTCCAAATCACTCTACTAAAGGTGATGTAAAAATGCATAAAATAAATATAGAAAAAAGTTCGTTTTTAGAAAAATGCTATAAATCAGACAAAATAGAAGTTAATTCATTTCACCATCAAGCGATAAAAAAGCCTGCAGAAAATTTTAGAGTTACAGCAACAAGTGAAGACCGAATTATAGAAGCGATAGAATATAAAAACATACTTGGTGTACAATGGCATCCTGAGCAAATGAATGATGTGAAGTTTTTTAAAGAATACTTTAAACGTTAAGAGAAAAATATGAAAAGAGAAGATGTTATACAATATTGTTTAGAAATGCCAAATACATATGAAGACTATCCATTTCCTGATGATACGTTGTCTGCAGTGGCTAAGCATAAAGATACTGGAAAATGGTTTGCTTTAATAATGAATGTAAAGGATAAATTATATCTTAATGTAAAAACATCTCCAGATTATTCAGATATTTTAAGAAACACATATGAATATATAATTCCAGCATATCACATGAATAAAGAATACTGGAACACAATTATTATAAGTGAGAATGTAGATTGTAATTTAGTAAAAGAATTAATAGAGCAGAGTTATAATTTGACTAAGAAAAGGAGCAAAATATAATGGAAGTTTGGGACTTAGTCGACAAAGAAGGAAATATCACAGGAAAAACAATAATAAAAGGAGAGCCTATTCCAAAAGGATATTATCATTTGGGAGCTGATGTTTGGATAATAAATAGCGAGAATAAGATTTTAATTCAAAAACGTTCTTCAAAGAAAAGATTAGAGCCAAATAAATGGGCAATGACTGGTGGTTCCACTAAAAAAGGAGAAACCACAATAGAAACAATAGAAAGAGAAACACTAGAAGAGTTAGGTATAAAACTAAATACAAATAAACTGAAATTAATTACATCATATAAAACGGGTACAGTATGGATATATCAATATATAATAAGACAAGATATAGATTTAAAGAAAATTGTTATGCAAAAAGACGAAGTAAGTGAAGTAAGATGGGTTACATATGAAGAAATAGAAGATTTATTTAAAAATAATAAGTTTATGAACAATAGATGGGAACTTGTAAGAAATATAATAAAAGAATATGTGGAGAAAAAATGAGCAAATATTTTGAAAATTTAAACAAAGAAATAAGAGAATATTTTAATATATTATCAGAAGATATTCCAGAATTTTTAGAAGAATATATAGACACACCTGAGATGCAAAAACAAGCAGGAATTAGTGTGTCATGTGGGACAATTTATTCAAAGCTTTATAATGATAGAATCTGGTATTCAAGCCTAGACCATAGCGTAGGTGTAGCACTAATTGTATGGCATTTTACAAAAGACAAAAAGCAGACTATCTCTGCGTTATTTCATGATATAGCAACACCAGTATTTAAACACTGCATAGATTTTATGAATGGAGATTATGAAAAACAAGAATCAACAGAAGAATTAACCTACGAGATAATATCAAATTCAAAAGAAATAATGGAACTATTAGATAGAGATAAAATAAAAGTAGAAGAAGTTTCAGATTATCATATGTATCGGAATAGCAGATAATGATGCACCGGGACTTGCAGCAGATAGGCTTGAATATACACTTTCAAATGGACTTCGGAGCTACAAGAAGGCTATGGAATTTAGAAGAAATAAAAGAAATATATGAAAACATAGAAGTTATGAAAAATGAAAAGAACATAGAAGAAATCGGCTTTAAATCTATAAAGCCAGCAGAAAAATTTGTACATAGCATGAGCATATTATCTTCGAGCTATATAGATAATAGAACTAAATTTTCAATGCAATTTTTGGCAGATATTATGAAGAAAATGTCTAATAAAAAATTAATTACAAAAGAAGATTTATATAAATTATCGGATAAAGAAATAATTAAAAAAATAGAAAATTGCAATGAGGATAATATTTCAAAATGCTTTGAGATTTGGAGAAATGCTAAAGAAATAAATGAAAGTGATGTAGAAATTAAAGGAAAATATGCAGTTTCTATAAATGCAAAAATAAGATACATTATACCACTAGTAAAAAGAAATAGTGAATATGTAAGAGTAGATAAAATATCAGATACTGCAAAAAAAGATATAGAAAAGGCTTTAAATTATAAGACTAAAAAATATGCATATCTAAATTTTGAGTTTTAAAAAGAGGGAATAAATATGATACTTACAACAGTTTGTTATATAGAAAAAAACGGAAAATACCTAATGCTACATAGAACCAAAAAAGAAAAAGATTTAAATAAAGGCAAATGGATTGGAATAGGTGGAAAGTTTGAAAAAGGAGAAAGCCCAGAAGAATGTATTGTAAGAGAAGTAAAAGAAGAAACAGGGCTTTTGCTTAAATCATATAAACTAAGAGCAGTTGTAACATATACATTTACAGGCTTTGAAGATGAATATATGTATATATTTACATCAGATGAATTTGAAGGAAATCTAACAGAATGTAACGAAGGAGACCTAAAGTGGATAGAAAAAGAAAAAGTCATGGAATTAAACCTTTGGGAAGCAGATAAGATATTCTTGGAAAAATTGAAAAAAGATAATAACTTCTTTACAATGAAATGCGAATATGACGGAGATAAGTTAATTAGTTATAGTTTAAATGAATATTAGGAGAAGACTAGATAATGAATATAATCTATAAAAAAATAGAAGAAAAAGAGCCATGTTTCCATGACTCTAAACTTAAGTTATTTGGCTGGTGTGCCCATTCCAGACATTTCTTTTGACCTATTGCTAGGTGCGTAGAAGCACAATCTCTACTTCAAATAACTATTCATATTGTACTTTTATTATAGCATCTTTATTCATCTTTGTAAATAATTTTATTTTTTTCTCTTAATTTTTTTAAATTCTTATCTCGTATTATCCAAGCAGTCATTACAGAATTTTCAGGATGTTTTTTATCAGTGGTAGTATTTAATTTAACAACAACATTTAAATTATTTTTTGTCAGGTTACCAATGAAAAATAGAGTATTCTTATTTTTTGAATCTTCTAAAACTTCTTTTGGATTAAGTATTATCTTACTTATATTTTTCATTATTATGTCATAATCTATCGTATGATCTTTGTATATGTGTAGCCTTCTCTCTTCTGTTAATACGACATTATCTGTAATAATTTTTCAGAATATGGACCTATTTTGTTCTTGTCTAATTTTCCTATATATTGCATATATTACCTCATTTATTTTATGGGATATAATAAGAATAAATTTACGAATTTAAATTTATTGGAATTTAAAATAATAAATGAATTATAGCAATAATTTATTTAGTTGTCAATTATTTTATTGATAAACTTAAAGTTTTATAATATAATGAAAATGATTTTAATTAATAAATATTAGGAGAAAAATATGGAAAAAGAAGTTCCAAAATTTTTAGAAGAAATGCTACTTAAAGACTATGGAGAAGAATTAAAAAATGAAATAATTAATGGATACAAAAAGAACAAAAAACTAACATTTAGAGTAAATACATTAAAAGCAAATAAAGAAAAAATAAAATCAAGACTAAAAGAAGAAAATATCATATTTAAAGAAGTACCTTGGTATGAAGACGCATTTATTATAGAAAATGTAAAAGAAGATGCCATCCGAAAACTAGATATATATGAAAATGGGGAAATATATCTTCAAAGTCTATCTTCAATGATACCGCCTTTAATACTAGATCCAAAAGCAAATGAGAATATATTAGATATGGCATCGGCGCCAGGCGGAAAAACCACTCAAATTTCAGCACTTTCAAATAATGAAGTAATGATTACGGCATGTGAGAAAAATAAAATAAGATTAGAAAGACTAAAGTTTAATATAGAAAAGCAAGGAGCAAGAGTAAATGTTTTAATGGAAGATTCAAGAAAGTTAGATAATTTTTTCTCATTTGATAAAATACTATTAGACAGCCCTTGTAGTGGAAGCGGAACAGAAAATGTATATGATAAAAAATTCACAAAAGAATTAATAGAAAGGTCTACAAAAACTCAGATAGAATTATTAAAAAAAGGTATTAATATATTAAAACCAAGGCGGAGAAATAATATATTCAACTTGTTCAGTATTAAAGGTAGAAAATGAAGAAGTAATAAAACAAGTATTAAAAAAAGAAAAGATTGACCTTGTAAAAATAGATGAAGACTTTCTAAAGGAAGTACCCAAACTTCCAAGTAGTATAGAAGGAGCGATTTGCATAATGCCAAACGAGTTATATGAAGGATTTTTTATTGCAAAAATGAGAAGGAGAAAATAGTTAATAATGAAAGCTTTAATAGGAAGTAAAAATCAGGGAAAAATAGAAAGTGCAAAAACTGCTTTATCTCTTTATTTTGAAGATGTAGAAGTCATAGGAATACCGGTTTCTTCAGATGTAAGTGATGAGCCAGTAAATGAAGAAATATATGAAGGTGCAAAAAACAGAATAGAAAATTTGAAACAATATGCAAGAGAGAACAAAATAGATGTAGATTTATATATGGCAGTAGAAAGCGGTATAAGCAAACTTCCTTGTGGATATGTAATTAGTAATGTAGCAATAATAGAAGATAAAAATGGGTTATTTAGTTATGGGACAGGACCACAGTTTCCAGTACCGGATAGATATGTAGAAGATATAATAAAAACAGATTTTAGTAATGTAATGAATAAAATATTTGGAGAAGATAAGGAAAGACATAATAAAGGTGGGGGTATACAGATGTTAACGCATGGAAAGGTGACAAGAATAGACTCAAGTAAAATGGCATTTATTATGGCTTTAACAAAATTTATAAATGGAGAAATATGGAAATAAAAAGGAGAAGAAATGAAAGAAACTATATTAATTATTGCAGCAATGGAAGATGTAGAACTTAACTATTTGAAAACAAAGCTTAAAAATATAAAAGAAATGGAATACAAGAGTTTTAAGTTTTTTGAAGGCGAAGCATTTGAAAAAAAGATTATACTTTGCGTATCAAATATAGGTTTAATAAATTCAGCAGTAACATGTACAGTGGCGATAGACAAATATAAACCAAGCATGATTATAAATGTTGGAGTCGCACGGTGGATATACAAAAGACATACATAAAGGAGATATTGTAATTGGAACAGATGCGATTAATATAACATCAGTTGAACCTAAAGGAGAAGGAAAAAACATAGAAGACTATGAAATTACAACATTTTTGCATAATGAAGAAAACAAATTGATATTTAGAAAAGCAGATAAGAAATTGGTGGAGTTTATAAAAGAGAAATTTGAAGGAGATAATCTACATTTCGGAATAATTGGAAGCGGAGATATATTTAACAAAAACCCAGAAGTAATAAAGCACCTAAATGAAAAATATGGAGCAATTTGTGAAGACATGGAGTGCGTTTCAATATACCAAGTCGCTGAGATTTTTAAAATTCCAGTAGTTAGCATAAAAGGAATATCAAATAATGAAGTTCTAAGGGAGAAATATGATTATACTGTAAGTAATAAGCTTCAGAAGTTTGTATGGAATATAATAGAAGCAATATAAGGAATATTGAAAATGTTTTTTAACATATTGCAATATCTGTTATTGCATGATACAATAACAAAAATAGATAGGAGGTGAAAGCACATGGAAGAAAAACTTGACTTAATACTCAATGAAATCAAAGGATTAAAGACTGAAGTAAAAGGATTAAGTGCTCGTATGGACATAGTGGAAAAAAGACTTGATGCTCAAGGAGAACAAATTGCAAATAATTTTAATACTATAAACGACAAAATTGACCAAGTAGCAATTGAACTAAGACAAAGTATATTTAATCTAGGTAACGAAATAAGAAAAGAAATCCGAGATTTCAAAGAGGTAAACGGAAGACAACATTTAGAAATGAGTGAGCATTTTGAATACTTATATCAAGAAAGTAAAAATGACAGAGAAGAATTACATCAAAGTGTAAATGAATTAAGTAAAGCACATAAATTAAACAGAATAGACATAGACAAGCTTATTGCAAAATGCTAAACTACAAAATTTAAAATCTAAGTGCAAAAATCTTTGCATAAAAAAACATGGGGGAAAGTAGATGCCTTATAAATGGATACTGATAAAAAAGTATTTATTTACAAGGCATCTATTTTGGTATATAAGCAATGTAGAATATGTCGAACTTTGTCAGCAAGTTAAAAAATAAGAATCGCTAAAAATAAGACTTTTAGCGATTTTTT
>CAOKHH010000019.1 GCA_948468225.1 uncultured Clostridia bacterium
TACAGAACTGCTGTCAAGGCAACGTTTAATGTTAAAGATAACATTAAGGATATTATAAAAAATAGTATCACTTTAAACATAAACATCACCACCTCTCCTACGATATTTCGTAAAATTTAGGTGGCAAAACCACATCTGTTTATTATCATTTTCTATGATAGTTATTCTACAATATTATTTTAATGCTGTCTATAACATTTATAAATTTTTATTATATTATTTTGTACTACTTTTATAAATTGTAAGTTATAAGTTTATTTTCCTATTTCAATAAATACTCTTCGATATAATATGGATTTTTCTCGCCATTTGTCATACCTGTATTGTTACCTTTATTAGTGTTTTTTAATATTTTTAAATCATCACTAACTTCAAAGTTATATGTTTCCTCACGATTATTTCGCTCAAATGAAAAAGTTATAGTTTTCATTTTTGGACTATATGAATATGTTCCTGAAAAATTATTATAAGTCATAGTACCATTCTTATAGAATATCAATGTATTACTTGTTTTCATATATCCCAAATCCCAAGAATTCTCTGGAGTTACATATTCTTTATCATCACTGTAATTGTAATATGTTCTTCCTCCTTCGTATTTTCCTTCTAAATATGACTGGGCAACTTGTTTTTCTTTGTTAATTATCAAAAAATAAATATTGAAGCTTACACTAATTACTAATAAAATTAAAATCATTATTGAAAATTTTTTCATTTTTATATCTCCTATATAAATTACTATTTCTATAACTAAAATAATAACATACCATAAACCAATATTCAACAAAAAAACCTTCTTTTGGTCAAAATTATCCATTAGGATAATTTTGCAGGAACAGGGAGTTATACTAATCCCATTTAATATCCTAAAATCGTAGCTTTTAGCGTATATACATTTTGTTTTGCGTATTACAATTAGATATACAACTTTTTTATAAAAAACAAGCAAGTGTTTTTATACATTACACCTGCTCTTTTAAAATTATTTGATTATCTCAATCATTAGCTTTATTCCTATTTTCAATCCGCTTTTTAAAATATTCCTGATTATAGTATGCTCCTATCTGGTCTCTGTCAAAAATATATTCAGACAACACTTGTGCAAGTTTATTCTTTTTAGCAGATTCTAACTCTTTAAACTCTTGCTTTATTATTTCAAATTTTTTCTCCATTTCAGTATTAACCTTTTCTAACCTTTGCTTATCTTCTTTCTGTATCTCTGCTAATTCTTCTGACATATAATCAAATATTTTTTGTATTACATCTATTGATGCATTGCTTAAAAGTTCTTCTAAGTTTATACTATTCATTTCATCACCACCTTTGGTGTGTGATGTTAACTCTGTTAGAAAAACTTTTCAAGTCTTTATTAAAAATTATTTGCATAAAGTTTATTCCAATCAAAATTACTGTAATCTCTTCCCTTTTTATTATTTATTTTATTATTATATATTATTTCTTTAACATTTTTGATAATAGGTGTAGAAGTCATCTGTTTATAGGTATTATCAATTTTGTTAATAGGTATAATTTTTCTTACAGCTATTTCTTTTGAATTTTCTTTATAAATCATTTCTGTTTTTATATATCCTTTTTCTTTTAATGAATTAACAATTCTTGATACTTGTACATTACATACATTTAATAAATTGCCTATGTAGGCATTTGACATTGTGCATTCATTTTCCTTACTTAAAGAAATAATCATTGAATATATAAATTTTTCTTTATCATTTAATTTTTCATCTGTTAATATTTTATATGGTATCCATAGTCCTTTAAATTCTTTCGTTATTTAGTTTTCCTTCCCAATCAATCGCCTTAGGATCGATTTTGTCCCCTTTTTATTTTACTTTAAGATAATTTTACTATAATATATATAACTCTCTTTGTTGCGGGTCGCCTAAGGCCGCCCAACCCCTACAATTTTTTACAATATTTGAACATTTAATTTTACTAGCAATATCAAGCATTTCTCATATTTCCCCACATTTTAAGACCACACGGGGGTAAAGTCTCCGAGGGTGTGAAAATAGTACTAACCATTTTCCTTTGTAATCATTTAAAGTTCTCGTTCCCATTGTTGTTGTGGCTTCAAAATCTGGCGCATGTTGACCTATTCTTACTGTTCCATTCATCATTATCTCATAATCCATAAAAAATAAACCTCCATTTTAATTTTTTATATATCATATGAGTAACAATCATTTATTGTGCAAAAAATGAGCAAATACATTTTGTATTTGCAATACTATTTTATTATATCTTTTATTACTTCTCCAGCTATTATTAGTCCTGCTACTGATGGCACAAAAGATATACTTCCTGGAACTTGTTTTTTTATAGTATTATCTATTTCCAGTAATGTTTTATCTGGTTTTATTGGTTCTTCTTTTGAATAAATTACTTTTAATTTTTCTATATTTCTAGCTTTCAATTCTTTTCTCATAACTTTTGCTAGTGGGCATACACTTGTACTATAAATATCTGTTACTTCAAACTTTGTTGGATCTAATTTATTTCCCGTTCCCATACTAGATATAATAGGTATATTTAGCTCATTTGCTCTTACTACTAATTCTATTTTAGCAGTTACTGTATCAACACTATCTACAACATAAGTTACAGTATTATCCAAAATTTTTTTACTGTCTGGCATAAAGAATTCTTGATAAACCTCTACTTTTGAATTTGGATTAATTTCTAGTATTCTTTCCTTTTCAACTTCAACTTTGGGGTGTCCTATAGTTTTTCTTGTTGCAATTATTTGTCTATTCAAATTTGTTAAACTAACTTCATCATTATCTACTAAAATAAAGTTTTCAACTCCTGCTCTTACCAATCCTTCAACAACATAAGAACCAACTCCACCAATTCCAAAAATTGCAATTTTCGCATTTTGTAATTTGTCTATTCCATCTTTTCCTATTAAAATTTCTGTTCTCGAAAACTGATTTTGCATTTTATTTTTTCCTCTTTTCTAATGCTTCTTCTATAAATATCTTACTTCTTCCACATCCTGGATCATGTAAAGGGCAATGATTACTACATCCTCTACAATTAAATTTCTTTAAATATTCTTCTAACTCTTTATCCATATAATTTTCGGTCCTTTCATAAATGGATACAACCTAAGTTTGAAAAAGAATTAGTATAGTACTAGGCATTTTAAATGAGAAATATCGGAGGCGTACTGAGGTACGTTGAAGATTTTCTCATTTAAAATAACGACGTAATATGCTTATTATTTTTCAAACTTTATTTGTTTCCATAGCATTTTGTTATCTCTAAATTCGTATGTAATTTTATTATTATCATACAAGTATGATAAATAAGATCTTATTGTGCTTCCTATAAGCACATATTGATTCGCATTCATTGTTAATTGATACTCATCAAAAATATATTTTAATACTTCTTCAAATGAAACTTCATTTTTACAATAATTTAATATCCTATTCATAATCTCATTTATTTTATTTCTATTTAAATCTATCAAGCTAGATATATCATCTGTCGCTTCACAATGTGATGGTATATATAACTTTCCATTAAGGTTAGATAATCTATCTAGAGAATTTAAGTATTCATTTATATCATATATAAAAAACAAATGGTATTTATTTATTGTTTCTTCACTAAATATTGAATCTGCTAGGAAGTAAACATTATCAGATGTCTTTATTCCTATCATATCAAAAAAATGTCCTTTTAAGCTAAAGTATTCTAACCCATCTGGTAAATTGTTTTCAATATTTTTTACCTTTGATTCTTTTGCTAATAAAAATTTATTTCGTATATCTTTAAATGGATATCCACCATATAAAAATGAAGACTCTAATATTGGAAATTCTGTAAAGCATTTTTCTATATTAACCCCTAATATTTCACAATTAGTTCTTTCTTGAATAAGACTATTTCCACCAATATGGTCTGCATTAGAATGAGTATTTATTATTCCTTTTACCTTCCAATTTTGCTCATCTATTATTTTTAATATTTTTTTACCAGCATCTTTGTCATTTCCTGTATCAATTAAATATACGTTTTCATCATCAATTTTATAAATTCCTATATTTGTAGGATTTTTAATATAATAAGTTTTTTCTCCAGCTTGAACTAATTCCATATTTAATATCCTCCTAAGATTCTAGTAGTCCTTCAAATTTATTAGAAAATTCCGAATTATGTTTTTTTAAGTTAATTGGTTTTAAGTTTTTATCTGTAAAACAATGTTTTGTTTCTGCAAGAATTACTGTTTTCCCAGATTTCTTCTCTGTTACTTCATAGCCTACTGTCATTCTAACACCAGAATACTCTTTCATATATGGTCTTATTAGTATTGTATCTCCAAAAGTTACATGATTCTTGTAAGTACAATTTACACCTAGTACTGGTATTGTTATTCCATTTTCTTCAAGTAGTGCAAAAGGCAGGTCTATTTGTTCTAGCCAATAACATCTTGCTTCTTCTAAAAATCTTATATAGTTAGAATGATGTACAACACCCATTCTATCCGTTTCATAATAGTTAATTTTTCTTTCAAAAATTGTCTCCATAATAATCTCCTTGTTAATTATAAAAATATGTATTTCAAAATAAATAATATAGAAAGAATATACATAAGTGGTTTTATTTCTTTTCTCTTTCCACATATAAGGTTGATTAAGACATATGAAATAACTCCAAAAGATATTCCCTCTGCTATACTATAAAATAAAGGCATTGATAATATACAAATATATGCAGGAATTGCAGTTGTGTAATTTTCTTTTGATAGTTTAATATCAGTAATTGAACTAAACATTAAAAATCCTACAATAACTAATGCTGGTGCTGTTGCAAATGATGGAATGGCAATAAATATTGGTGCAAGGAATATTGAAACTAAAAATAGTATAGCTGTTGTAAATGCAGTAAGTCCAGTTTTTCCTCCTGCTGCAACACCTGCTGAAGATTCAACAAAAGTAGTTGTTGTTGATGTTCCAAGCATTGCTCCTGCTGTAGTAGCAATTGAATCTGCTAATAACGCTTGTTTAATCTTAGGTAGTTTCCCATCTTTATCAAGCATTCCTGCTTTAGTGCTTACTCCGATAAGCGTTCCTATTGTATCAAAAAGGTCAACAAATAAAAATGCAAAAATAATTACTATAAAATTAAATATTCCAACGCTACTCATATTAATATTAAAACATTGTCCAACTGTTTCTCCAAGTTTAGAAAAATCTGTTAACTCAAACGTTGGAAATAAAGATACAAATCCATTTTGAACATCTGGAACATAAATTCCTACCAATTGACAAATCATGCCTAAAACCCAAGTAATTATAATTCCAATTAGAATAGAACCTTTAATATTTTTTATGTAAAGAATTGCAGTTATAATAATTCCAACAAGTGCTAATATTGCACATATACCTGCCGTATTAAAGTTTTCTTTAAAATTTATAATTGTAACCAAAGTTGAAGAACTATCTATTACAAGCCCAGAATTTTGTAAACCAATAAATGCAATATATAGTCCTATACCCACAGAAACAGCAGTTTTTAGTGAAATTGGAATCACATTAAATATAGCTTCTCTAATTTTAGTAAGTGACATTATTATAAATATTATTCCTTCAATAAACACAGCAAATAATGCAACCTGCCAAGGGTAACCATAAGCTTGTACAACAGTATATGCAAAGAATGCATTAAGTCCCATTCCTGCAGATAAAGCAAATGGCAAATTTGACATAAACGCCATACAACTTGTACCAATAAATGATGCAATACAAGTTGCTAAAAGAACTGCTGTAGGATCCATTCCTGCATCCGCAAGTATTCTCGGATTTATTGCTAAAATATATGCCATAGTCATAAAAGTAGTAATACCTGCCATAATTTCTGTTTTTACATTGGTATTGTGTTCTTTTAATTTAAATATCTTTTCAAACATATATTCCTCCGTTTTTTACTATTGTATTATTCCATATGTTAATTTACAAGCCAAAATTCTTCTTACTGCTGTATTTATAGTTTCCTCTGATATATCTCCTCTACTTATAGCATTTAATACTTGTTTCTTTTGATTTACAAAATCTGATGTAATAATCATATCATTTCCACTTTGTACTGCTTTTACTGCCGCTTCTCCATTATTTGCATAAGATTTTACTGCATCCATAGCCAAGTCATCTGTAATAATAAGTCCAGTAAATCCTAAATTTTTTCTCAATATTTGATGTACATTTGAAGATAATGATGCCGGCAAATTAGCATCCATACATTTTACAATATTATGACTCACCATAATTGTTGGTACACCCGCATTTATTCCACTTTTAAATGGTAGAAAGTCATTTGTAGTAAAGTTTTCATAGCTCCTATTATCTATTGATATACCTGTATGAGTATCTACATTATTTCCATACCCAGGGAAATGTTTAAGCGACGAAATCATATTTTTGCTTCTCATAGCTTTAACTACTTCTGAAATATAATTAGCAGTTTGAGTTGCATCTTGCCCTAAAGTTCTTGAATATATAAAGTCTGAACTAGATGTAGACACATCTGCAACCGGAGCCAAATTCATATTTAGTCCTATACTTTTTAATAAATCAGATTTTTCATAAGAATCATTAACTATTGCTTGTATTCCACCTTTAGCATACAAACTTTGTGGTGCCTCAAATTTAGAACTTCTAAAAGCACTATGGCTACTTACTCTACAAACAAGCCCGCCTTCTTCGTCTACTGCAAAAAACATTTTTATTTTGCTGTTTTGTTGATTACTTGCTATTTCTGCCCTTAAACTATCTTTCGTCTTGTTATCAAAATCTTTAGAAAATAATATATACCCTCCTGGATTTTCAGATTTTATTTGTGAAGTTGGGTATGAACTTGGATATCTTACCAAAAACATTTGTCCAACTTTTTCTTCTAATGTCATATTAGCCACTATTTCTTCTGCTCTAGCATAATATCTTCCAAACAAATCACTAGTAGTACTTGTTGCATCAAATTTAGGTTTTTCTGAACTTGAATTTTGTCCAGGCTGTTGTTCTTCTGGTTTATCAGTATTTGGTTCATCTTCATTTTGTTCTCCACTTGGTTCTTCAGTCGGATTTTGTTCATCAATTTTTGGCTCTTCTCCCACATTTTGTTCTTGACTTGGTTTCTGTTCTGTTTCTGTTTTAGTTGTCTTTTTGCTTGTTCCTAACCAAATGCCAACTCCAATCAATATCATCAATATAACAATTGCAATAGATATAATTATTTTCTTTTTCAATTCAAATCTCCCCTTCTACAATGAATTTAAGATTATTCTTTTAACTTCTTAACTTCATCACTATTAAAAAAATCTCTTTTATTAAATCCTGCTGACATAAATCTCCAAGCTGCTCTCCTATTTGTTAGCCAAGCAAATTTAACATTATTTTTCTTATTATTTATAATTTTATCAACCATAAAATTAGCTATCGTTTCTGGGTAATCTCCTAAAATATTATATACTTTTTTAGTCTTTTCATCCAATTCAATCTTTTCTCCATCTCCTAATGAAGTATGAATGAAATTAGTAATCATAATACCTGGTGTTATTTTTCCTACTAAAACTCCTGTATTTAACTCTTCACATTCGTGTGCTAATGCTTCTGTAAAATATGTTACTGCTCTTTTTGAAGTACCATATATTGATAATCCCGTAATTGTTGCATCATTGCTTCCGTGTCCCTCTATATTATATATTTGTCCACTATGTTGTTTCTTCATAACCTTCATAATCATTTTAGAACATAAAATAGTACCCTTTAAATCGATTTCCATTAGTCTATCTATAACATTTTTCTCTACTTCCCAAATTGGGCAATTGGTTTGGTTAACCCCCGCATTGTTTATCCATATGTCTATTGTTTTTGTTTCTTTTAAAGTACTGTCTATTAAATTTTGGATGTCTTCTTCCTTTGTAATGTCTGTTTGAAAAGCAAGAACTTTTCCTTCATATTCCATACCTTCTAGTTTTTTTCTAGCTTCTTCTAAGCTCAAGTTGTTTATATCACATAAAACAACATTAAAATTTCTCTTTCTAAATAACTCAATCATTGCGTAGCCAAATCCTCTTGCACTTCCTGTAATTACAACAGTTTTCATATTGGTTCCTCCTTTATATTTATTGTATTAGTCGATTAAAACAAGCCCCTGCAGTTTATAATAATTTATTGTAGACTTTCGTAATATGAACTATATAGCTTTGAATAATACCCTCCACTATTTACCAATTCAGTATGTGTTCCAACTTCAACTATTTCTCCTTTATCTAACACTATTATTTTATCTACATTTACAATTGTTGATAATCTGTGTGCTATAAATATTGATGTTTTTTTAGCAGATATTATATCTATTGACTTTTGTATTAGTTGTTCTGTATTTGTGTCTATATTAGCAGTAGCTTCATCTAAAATAAATATATCCGGATTATGTGCAAATATTCTTGCAAAAGCAATTAATTGCTTTTGACCTGATGAATATGAACTTCCCCTTTCTCTTGACATATCATTTATTCCATTAGGTAGGGCATTTACAAATTCATCAGCTGATGCTAAATGCAAAGCCTCTTCTATAGTATTATCATCTAATTTAGCATTTAATGCAACATTTTCTTTTAAAGATTTTGCAAATATAAATGGATCTTGTAATATAATTCCTATTTTCTTTCTTAAACTTTTTAAAGATATCTCTTTTATATTTACATCATCTAATAAAATTTCTCCCTTTTGTATTTCATAAAATCTATTTATTAAATTAGTTATTGTAGTTTTTCCGAGATCCAGTTTTTCCAACAAGTGCTATGCTTTCCCCTGGGTTCATAGTAAAACTTACATTTTTTAGTACCCAATTTTCATTATCGTAAGAAAACCAAACATTTTTAAACTCAATCTTTCCTTTTGTTTCTGTCATTTCCAAACCATTATCTAAATCTTCTATGTGTTCAGTTTGTTCTAGTATGTCATATATTTTATTTATTGAAACAACAGATTCTTGTACTACCTCCATATTTTCTACAATTCTTGTTATTGGATCAAATAAGCTCTCTAAATATGTTATAAACATATATACTAAACCAATTTGTAATTCTATTCCAAACCAAGCATTAACGCTTGCCCATACAATTATTGATATTCCTAAATTTTTAAATATTTCTAAGAATGCTGGTAATAGTCCTTCTAATATTCCTGTTGGTTTTCTAGAATCTAAAAAGTCTTTAGTTAATTGTTCACACTCAATTTGCTTTTCTTTTTGTCTATTGAATATTTTTATAAGTTTTAAACCATATATTGTTTCTGCTAAGAATGTATTTACTTGCGTTCTTATATTTTTAGAAAAATCATAAACTTTATTTAATATTTTAGTAATTATGTAAGCTGAAAGTATTACAAATGGCAGAACTATAAAACTTACTAAACTTAACTTTATACTTAATACACACATAATTACAATAATTGCAACAATCAATACTACATCCTTCATAAATGTTGATAAAACATCTTTAAACAATGTAGCAACATCTTCAACATCATTTGTAATTCTTACAAAAAGTTTTCCTGAAGAAGTTTTATCATGAAATGGTATGTTGGCTTTTTGTGTAAATATAAATAATTTATTTCGTAAAGTATATATAACTTTTTCTCCTAACATATTTGTTGCAGTTGTAGCAATAAAGTCAATCATATTTCCAACAATAACAATGCTTATGTATATCCAACCAAGCATTGCAATAGTAATTGCACCCTTTTCAAATATACCTGCAGACAAGTAATCGTCAATTATTATTTTAACAATATAGGGTTTTATTATCTCACCAATGTTAATTATAATTGCAAGTATTGTTATAATTAGTATTGACTTAATATGCGGTTTTATCATTTTAACAATTCTTCGCATCGTTTTATTTTTCATTAGTTTTTATTCCTTTCGTTTATTTATTCATTTTTGGTATTCCTTAAGAGTGCGGGTCGTCGGGGACGCCGACCCCTACAAATAATTAAATATTCTATAGTAATATTATCGTTTAAAAGTATATCATATTGTTTTATTTTATACAATTATTTTAAAAAAACAGTGTGACAAATTTCTTCATCACACTGTCTTTGGTCAGTTACTTTTTGTTATCACAGTTTCTCCCACGGTCTTACGCTTTTAATGCGTTCAATTCTTTCTCGCTTGCAGTTTATTTGGTTGCGCACACTCCGTATCGTTTCCTCATAGCCCGGGTTTCCAGTTTCTGAGGCGTTCCCGTTCTTCGCGCTCCATTCTTTCGTAATGATCTCTTAGATAGCTGCGCGCACGCCTTTCAGCATCCCTAGTCGCGTTCCTCCTATCTCGCTCAATTTCTTCTTCTAACTGAGCTTCAAGCAGAAGGTTATCACCCCGATTTCCTGAAAGATCACAACCCTCGTTCATACAAGAAAGGTTTGCCATTCCTGCACGAATCACAGACTTTTCATATTGTGTCATAGTCAAAATTCCTCCTTAAAAGTTTTTAAAGATTTTAATTAGCCTGACCAACTAATTGCAAAGTTTGCTTTTTAAGCTTTGCATTCTAATTATATCACAATCTTATGCATACGGCAATTAAATTTATTATTTAGAGCAATTCGTTTGAACGTGCGGACACAGGGCCCGCCCCTACAAATAATTATTAACTCTGCAAGGGCACAGTGGTGTCGTAACCTAGCAGGTATTCCCGTAAACGGTGCCCCTACAGTACCTCTTCTGCTTGACTGGCCTGTTCCACAAAAAATTTATAATAATCTTGCTTGTTTTGTAACAATTCATTATGTGTTCCTGTTTCAACAATGTTTCCGTTTTTTAGCACTATAATCTTTGTAGCATCTCTTATATCTGAAATTCTATTAGAAACTATAATACAAGTTTTATCTGTCGTTAATTCCCTTACATTTTCTAGCACACTTTTTTCTGTTTTATTATCTAATGCTGAAAAAGTGTCATCGAAAATTATAATATTGCTTTTATTTAAGAAAGCCCTTGATATAACAACTCTTTGCTTTTGCCCACCAGATAAGTCTATTCCTCTTTCTCCTATTACTGTATCTATTCCATCATTCATATTCATAATTTCATCATATATCATTGACTTCTTAATGCTTTCTTCTATTTCATCTTCTTCATAAATATCTTTAAATAAATTTATATTTTCCTTTAAAGTAGTTGAGAATAAGAAATTATCTTGTGTTATATATACAATACTATCTCTTAACTGCTTTAGTGGTATATTGTTTATATCTTTTCCATCTATAAATATCTTTCCATCCTCTACTGTATATAACCTTAACAATAAATTCATCAATGTAGTTTTTCCTGAACCTATTGTCCCTATAATTCCTAATGTTTCTCCTTTATTTACAGTTAAATTTATATTATTTAATACTGGTACAACATTTTCTTGGTATTTAAATGACAAATCTTTTATCTCAATATTTCCTATCAATTCATCATAAGTTTTTTCTATTTCTATATCTTCTTTTTCTAAATCTAATAATTTATCTAACCTTTTATATGAAACTTGTGCTCTTTTAAATTTAGATACTAAACCAGGTGCCCAGCTAACTGGATTAGTGAAAAGTGTAATATATGTGTTAAATGCAACAAAATCTCCTACACTTATAGTTCCGTTTAATATTAGTTTTGAGCCATAAAGAATAGCTATTCCATAACATAACCCAAAACCTATATGAGTTACAGTTTTTAATAACGTAGAATGTGCATCAACAGAATTATTGGCACCTTTCAATCTTTTGTTTATATTTATAAATGTTTTTATTTGTTCATCTTCACCACAATATGCCTTAGTTGTTCTAATTGCATCTGTACTTTCTTGTATATATTCAGAAAGTTCTGTAAAGTATTTTCTTGATTTTTTATAACTTTTCTCTATGTATTTTTTTATATTTATTGTAACTAATACAGTTAATACTAAAGGTAATAATGCTACAATAGTTAATTTAAAATCAACATTTCTTATCATTGCAAAGCTTACAAATATACATATAAATATTGTTCTTGTTAAATGTGAAGATAATCTCAATGAAAATTGTCTTATCTCTCTTATATCTTGTACAAAATAAGACATCAATTCTCCATTTTTTATTCCTAATATTTCTGTTAAATTTAGTCTTATTAAATTGTCAAATAAAGCATCTTTAATATCTTTTTCTATATACCTAGATAAATATGTCTCATAATATTTCCAAACAACTCTTACAACTAATAATAACAAACAAATACCAAGTAATATATATGTTTGATTCATTATAATTTGTTTATTATTTTGGACATCATATAATAAATCTACAATTCTTCCTATAATCTCTGCTGGAATTGTTAATATATATATATTTACCATCATAAATATCAACAGAATCAAATATCGCCATTTATTTTTACTTATTGCATTTAATATTATCTTTTTCATATGTGTTCTCCTACAAAAAATCATATACATATTGTATATGATTTTTTATTGTTTTTCAATTATTTTTGGCATAAATAATAGTTTTTCTTTCCTCTTTTTAGAATTAAATATGTATTTTCTATAAACATGCTATCATTTATTTTCTCTTCTACATCCGTATGCTTCTCTCCGTTTATTGTAACTGCTCCACTTGATATAAATTCTCTTGCTTCTCTTTTACTTGATGCTGCTTTTATATCTATTAGCAATTGTACTAATTCATCTGTATTTATTTTATTTACTGGGAAACCTTTAAAACCAACTTCTATTTCTTGCTTTGAAAGTTTTCCTACTTCATTACTAAATAAACATTCGCTAATTTTTACTGCTTTTTCAAATTCTTCTCTTCCATGTAAATCTGTTATTATTTCTCTTGCCAATATTTTTTGTGCATTTCTTAATTCTGGATGAGATTTATGTTCTTCTTCTATTTGCTCAATTTCTTCTCTACTTAAGAATGTTAATTGTTTTAAGTAGCTTATTATCATTGAATCTTCTAAATTTATAAGATACTGATATAACTCATAGCTTGATGTTTTTTCTTTATTTAACCATAAAGCATTTCCTTCTGTTTTTCCGAATTTTTTACCTGTAGAATCGCAAACTAACGGCATTACCATACCATATGCAGTTTTACCTAATTTTCTTTTTATCAACTCTATTCCTGAAGTAATATTTCCCCATTGGTCTGAACCTGCAACTTGTAAAACGCAGTCCTTTGTTTCAAATAAATGCATAAAATCTAATGCTTGTAATATCATATATGAAAACTCTGCATAAGTAATTCCAGATTCTAATCTTGTTTTTATTTTATCTTTTGCAAGCATATATGTAACATTAAAATATTTTCCGTAATCTCTTAAGAAATCTAATACATTTATATCTTTTGTCCAGTCGTAATTATTTACAACTTCAAATCCAAATATATCTTCTGCTTGTTTTTTTAAACCTTTAAAGTTTTTTTGCACTTCTTCTTTTGAAATCATTGGTCTTTCAGCAGTTGGTTTTGGATCACCTATTAAACCTGTTGCTCCACCTACTAACAAAATTGGATGATGTCCATATTTTGCTAGTCTTTTACTTATTAAGAATGATGAATAGTGACCAATGTGCATACTATCTGCTGTTGGATCTGTTCCTATATAAAAAGTAATTTTTTCATTGTTCAATTTGTTAATTAGTTCTTCATCGCTTATATCTTGAATTAACCCTCTCCATTTTAAATCTTCGTATAAATTCATCTTTACTTACCATTCCTTTCTAATTAGGGTTGGAAAAGAATTAGTATAGTGACTTAGCATTTTTTGATTTAAAACAACGACGTAATATGCTAATTATTTTTCAACCTTAATCCTCTCCTTATTTGAATATAAATACTATCATATCTACTTTTATTTGTCAATTTTAAACAAAAAAGAACACCCAAGAATTACTCTTGGGTGCACTCTTTTGAAGCTAAAGAAAACGCTGATTCAGCGAATGCCAACAATGATTCCATTTGAGAGATTAACCTCTACCGTTATTCCCTCAAGGGTACCACTTGCATTGTGAGTACTACAAATAACTTCATATTCCTCCCTAGTGCAAGTAAAACCACTGTTAATGGTTCTTGTTCCTTCGATTTTTAAGGAAATACCTCTTGCTCCTTCGCCGAAATCAGAGTCTTTTTCCTCATAATCTCTTGTTACAATCGCCTTGCGATATGTAGTTGTCCTGCTCGGTGATTCCAACAGATTTTTCAACCTGTTCTTGGTCTCACTTCCCATAGCCGTTCCAGTATCTTCGCCAAAATCCATTTCTTCTTCAAATTCCATAATGTCCTCCTTGAAAATGTCGTGCCACGCTTAAGGAACCCCTAAAGTCTTATAGGCAAATTCTAACTGTTACATATTTATAATACCATATTTTGTATAAAAACACAAATTTTATAAGCAAAAGAAAAGCGCCTAAGGATTACCCTTGGGCGCTAAAATTAGGAAAATCATTATTACCTTGCAAAAATGTCGAAGATAGCAGAGCAGTCGTCATTCGCGAGAACATTAACCATTTTTCCCTTTAACTGATTTGAACTTTTAAGGTTGAAAGATGATATCAGTTCTTGAAGTTTCTTCCTGCTAAGCATTTTCTCCCGATCATCGCCGAAAACCACACACATGCTGTTATTCCCATCTTTAGAAATGAGCGCCATGCGTTCATCAGTTGCAAAGCGTATGATACACTCTACCTTTATGGGTTGGTTTTTCGGAGTTCTAGCCTTTCTCGCCATAATGATAAATTCCTCCTTGTTAATTTTAGGCTTCCCTAATAGTTTTATTTTAACAAAAAATCAGCATTATGTCAATTTAATACTGATTTAGAATTACAAAAAATTAAAATCCCCTGCACATTGCCGCAGGGGACTCCTCGTGTAGTTTGTAGTCATGTAACATGGTTAAATGTAACATGGTTAACTATGGCTACAGGAAACCAGATGGATATCTCTTCATGTTCTCGATCCTCCTCGAAGGCTATTCGCTTCAGAGCAGCTTGCCCATTAAGCGATTACAGCCGCGCCGCCGGTAACGTCAATCGCAAAATTCTCTTCTACAAAAAACGCACTCTTGGGATGTCCTCTTGATGTCATAATCTGGCCTCTCCTTTCGTTGTATTTACTTATTTCTAAGCATGGTCATATTATATCATGTTTTTTACTTTATGTAAACATTATTTTACATAATTGTAAAAATAGTTTCGCTATATGCGAAAAAAGCACCCGAGATTACCTCGGATGCTCTTTTTGCCAGACCAAAGAACGTTTAAAGGTTTAACAGATGCCAACAACGGTTCCATCTCTTACGATGATTACAACCGTTTCACCTGCCAAAGTCCTCTCTGTGTCATTGGGAATTTCGCGAGCCCTACAAAGGTTTTCATACTCTTCTTTGGTGCAAACATATTTACCTTTATGCGGCTCAACGCCTTCAGCTTTATAGTAAATATTTCTTGCACCTTCACTGCCATCGCATTCAGTCTCTTCGTGCACCAGCGCTGCCACAAACATAAGTGTTTGGCACGGTGTTTTCACGATTTCTTTAAGCTTCTCACGTGTCTCACTTGTCGCTTTAATCTCCAGCCTACAACTACGCTTCATTCCAACAATTTCCATAGTGTCCTCCTTAACTGTCGTGCCATGCTTTAAGAAAACTCTCAAGACTTATAGGCAAATTCTAATTGGTACCAATATATAATACCATATTTTACATAAATAGTCAATTTAAATTAAAAGGAGCAAAGTTTTACCTTTGCCCCTTATATTTAAACTTCTAAGGCAATATCATTTATGCCGTTTATAAATGATATACAAGTCTTTTCCGTCTTTATCTTTTGTTTTCTTTACTTTTGCAACTGGCTCATACGGAATTAGTCCGTATAAAATCGATAAACCTGCAACGAGGCTCGGCCAGAATGGGTTCACTCCTAAAAACTCAAAGAAATTTCTCAAGCTTTCGAACATAATTAGTACCCCTTTCAAAATAAAGATATATTTATTATACTATTTATTGCATATTATGTCAATTTTGTAGAACGACGTTGGTCTAGTTCTATACAATGTTTGCAATTATATATTTACGTGATATAATAATTATTATTTATTTTAGGAGTATGTATGGAATTAAAATATATAAATAATAATGATAATTATAAAAAAATACTTGATGTGTTAAAATTAGAATTTAATATGTCTGATAGGTTAATTTTAAAATTGAAAAGAAATAACAAAATATATTTGAATGAAAATCTTGCTTTTGCTTGGACTCCCATTGCTATTGGAGATAAAATTCGTGTATTCATTGATTTTGAAGAAGAAAGTTCTAATATAGTTCCAACACAAATTAGTTTAAATATTTTATATGAAGATGACGCTTTGTTAATCGTTAATAAACCTAGTGCCATGCCTGTTCACCCATCAGCTTCGCATTATTCTGATAGCCTTTCTAATGGAATAAAATATTATTTTAATTCTATTGGACTTAATAAAAAAATTCGACCTATAAATAGGTTAGATAAAGATACTTCTGGAATTGTTTTATTTGCTAAAAATGAATATATACAGGAGTGTTTAATACAACAGATGAAATCTAAAACTTTCGTTAAAGAATATATCGCTATACTAGATGGTATATTAACTGAAAAACATTGTACAATTTCAGCTCCTATTGCCAGAAAAGAAAATAGTATAATTGAAAGAGAAGTAAATGAAAATGGAGATACTGCTATAACTCATTTTGAGCTTATTAAAACAATCAATAATATGTCTTTAGTAAAATTTGTTCTAGAAACAGGAAGAACTCATCAAATACGTGTACACTCTAGCTTTATTGGTCATCCTATAATTGGAGATACTTTATATGGAAAAAGTTCTACTCTTATAAATAGACAAGCACTACATGCCTACAAAGTTTCATTTATACATCCAATAACAAAAAAGCAAATCAGTATTACTACTGACTTGCCTCAAGATATTTTAGATGTTTTATCCATCTAATCCATTTTTTATATGATATACATTTTGATATCCTTTTTTTAATAATATTTGAATTGCACTTTTGCTTCTTATTCCACTTTGGCAATAAACAATTATCAATTCATTTTTATTTGGAATTTCTTTTTCTATTCTATTCTGTATTTCAAAATGAGGTATACATATAGCTCCATCTATGTGATATTCTCTATATTCTTGCTGACTTCTTACGTCAATTAGTATTACTTTTTTTGTAGTAGCCATTATCTGCATTGCTTCTTTTAATGTTATACTTTTAGTGCTTCTGTAATTTCTAAAAATTCTCATTAGTATTCACTTTCCTTCAATGGATTGGCATTTAATAAAAAAACACCTAATATATTATATTAGATGTTTTTATTTTGTGTGCATATTTATATTTTATGAATGCTATCTTTTATTTTCACATTGTTTTGTACTATATATTATGCTTCCTGCATATACAGTTAATAATATTGGTAGAAGTACATTTGTTACAGGTATTCTGCATATTAAGTATATTGATAAAACTAACAATTGTGTAATAATTGCTGGCACTAATAAATTTAATACTGTATACAATATTCCTAGTTTTTTATATCTTACAATTATATACACTAACACTACTAATAAAGTAATTATTATTGGTATAATTGCTTGTTTTATTATACTAACAGCTTCTACTTTTGGCATTTCTGTTACTTGTATATCTTCTCTTTTATATTCATACCCATATTTTTCATTTACTTTTGCTACTAATGTATCTAATTGCTCATCGCTAGTATCTTTTACTTTTATTGATACTCCTTCTTTAAAAACAGAAATTGTTTCTACTTCAGCATTTCCATATATTTCTTTTGCAATTGATTTATAATCTTGTAACGAAAATTCTTCTTTCATTGGAACTCTTATCCTTTTTGCTGATCCATAAGATAAGTCATAATTAAATCCCATAGTAGCAAAAATTATAGCTCCTATAACTATTAACACTATACTTACTAATAAACCTATTTTTTTAGCTTTTGTCATTTAATCTTCATCCTTTCTGTATAAATATTTATATATTTTTTAGTATTCCTTTTGTAAATACAATATTGTATAAAAGTGATACTACGTAACCCCAGAACAATGTCATTCCAAAACTACTTATTGCTACTCCTTTTACAAAGCAAAATATTATAGCAATAATTAAAATTGGTACGCTTTTATTGATAAAATCAATTAAATTTTCATTTACAGATTTTTGTGAATCATTCTTTTTGAACACCTTGTATATGAATGCTACATTTATGATACTTGCAAGAACTATTGCAAATAAGCCTTCCATTGTTATACAAACATTCGTATATTTTAAAACTAATAATAATAATGATACAAAGCCAATTTGTAATACTGAAGCTATTATTCCTTTTGCCTTAAATGTTACAACAAATATGATTGCTTCTACTATCAAGAAAATAATTGCAACTGTTGGTATTATATTTTCATTTATATTTGTTAAAATATAATCATTCTGTTCTATATCATATACCACTGGTATATTACCAGTTTGTATTATTGAAGCATATATTGATGCTTGCAATGCATATCTTTGTAGTTCTTCATTAGTTGTTGTTCCTTGTCCTATTGATATATATAAATGTCCATTTTTTAATGGTTCTCCAAAACTTTGTGAAATTATTTCATTATCATCTATTTTAACTGTTACATTTTTTTCTACAGTTTTATCTTCAGCAACTCCTTCATCATTAACTACTTGTTCAGTAGTTTTTACATATATATTACTTATCTCTTCTAATTTCTTTGTTCCTTCTTTATTAAACTCTATGTCTACATATGCTACCGTTGTGCCAGCCTCTGTAGTATTATATACAACTCTTGCTTTTTTTACAGAAGATGAATCCATCAATGTTTCTTTTGTTTCATCATCCACCATTTTAAAATCACCTTTTTGCAAGATGGCACTAATTACATAGTTAGTTAATTCATCATTGTTCATTTCAATTTCTATTATTCCATTTTCTTCATTAAATCTTAATTTATATTCTTGTACCTCTAAAAAGTTTATTCTTTCTTCAATTATTTCCTTTGCTTTTTTATAATTTTCTTTGTTTAAACTTTCCTCACTATTAACTGGTTCTTGTGCTGTTGTATATTCTTTTCCCTCTTCTTTCTTGTCTACTTTGTTTCCTTCACTATCATAAATAACTTCATTAACAGTATCATCAACTTTTAGTCTTACTACTTTTTTCCCTTCTAATTCCATACCTACTTGGTAACTTTTGATTAAATTATCATTTTTAAATGATGCAACATTATAAACTCCTAAAAATGAAACTATAGTTATTAGTATAATTACTAATATTAGTATTGTTACCTTTAATCTTTTGCTTGTTTTCAATTTAATTTCCCCCTTATAAATATTTTATAATAATTTTGTGTCATTTATTATTAACTCAAACCATATTCCTAACCATTTTGCAGCATATTTTGAAAGCATTGTTCTGTCCATAAATATCTCAAAATAGTCTAATACTGGACAGATTTTTGTATCTATTGTTAAATCTAATATTATTTTTCTATCTTCTTTGTTTATATTTAATGCTGCATCTGTAACCGCATAATTTACCCTATCATGTTTATCGAATGTAGCTGTATTTGTTTTTACTACTCTATCTCTATGAACATCAGATTTATCAGCAAGTATTAGTGCTGCAGAAATATCTGAAACTGGCATTCCCGTTTGCTCATCATGGTTTCCTATTGCCATCATTATCTCTGTTCTATCAGATACCTCCATTCCAATATCCTTTAATATGTTATAAGCTAATATTGCACCACTATGTGCATGATCTGTTCTGTTTACACAATTTCCTATATCATGTAAATAACCTGCTATTTTTGCAAGTTCAATTCTTTCTTTCGGATACTCCAAAGTTTCTAAAATTCTACCAGCTCTATTTGATACTATATTTACATGTCTTGTTGAATGTTCTGTATAACCTAGTTCGTTTAATTGTTTTTGTGCAGCTTTTATAAGTTCTTGGACTTCCAAATTGTTTTTTACATCTGCTAAAGTAATCATAAGTCCTCCTATTCTAATTTTACTTTTAGATTTTATATTAAATAAAGAAAAATATCAACTGTTTTAGTAATATTTTTATATAAAATTAAAAGGCAGTATTTAACCTGCCTTTACTATCATTTCTATTTATTAAAAAAACCGTTTAAACCAATTTTTTATTTTTGTAAAAATCGATTCCTTATACTCTACCATAACTACAGATTTTTCTACCTTTTCTACTTTATTTCTAAATAGATTGTCTGGATTATATTTTTCTCTAATTCTTTTTTCTTCTTGCAATAATTCGTTTTTTTCCATTTTAATTATTTGTTTCTTTTCTTCCTTTGAAGCAATAAAATCTCTATATACGATTGATAACAGAATTTTAGTTTCATCTAGCATTTCTTGATTTTGAAAATCATCTATATGTTCAACCATATATTCATAACTATTATCCATGTTTTCTTCAATAAAATCTATAAAAGATTTAGGAATTTTCCTGTATTCATTTTTAGGAAAAAATTTAATTATTTCGCTAAGTTCTTTAAATGCTTTATGATAAACATTATATTTTTCTTTTACCATATTTTACCTCTTATCTATTAGTTTCTAAAAATTCTTTAACTGTTGTTCGAATACCTCTTAAAACATCTATGGCTGTTCTCTTTTGAACAGCAGTTATTCCAGATGTCACTTGTTTTATTGATGACATTTGAATTTTTTGTCGATTAAATTCATTAAGTCCACTTTCAAATATTTCTTCCACAATATTTTCAGAAAGTGTTAGTGGTTCTCTTTCAGAATGCTGAGTTTCTCTTTCTTTAAATATAAAATTACATCCTTCAGAGAATCTTAACATGGAAATACTTTTAGCTGTATCACTTTTTAAGTATTTAGCATCTAAGCTCCACCTGTTTTCATTCTTTTTTCCAAATCTTGCTCTATCTAGTGCATCGGCATCTTTTAAAAGTTCGCTTACTTTTGCTAAAGATGTAAATTTATCGTAATCAATATTATATTTATAAGATAAATCATCTAGTTTTCTTCTATCAGTAACACCTTTTTCTTGTTCTCTATGTTCATGGTATTCAATTACAGCTTGAACCATAGAAATATTTTCTGATGTTATACCAAATGGATTGTTTGGATTACTTTCAAAATATTCCTTTACCTGTTTTGCACTTGCAATAGCATGATTATCATTTTCTCCTTCTGCGCCATCTCTTCCAGAATCATGAAAAGCTGCAGATGCTAATAGTATTTCAGTCTCTTCAGCACTCAAATTTTCATTTTTTGCCAGAATACCAGAAAACATTATAACCTTTTGAATATGACTTAAAGAATGGTATTTGTTCATATCATAATATGGAGTATTAGATATATTTCTTATAGCATTATAAATGCTATCCTTTTCATCATCTGACAAACCAAATAAATTTCTTTCATGTTCCATTAAAAAATCTTCATATGGTTTCAAATGTTCTCTAGTAGAATCAATATCTAATTCTTTTTGAGCATCATCTCTATCATAGCTAAAAGCATAATATTTGGATATTTCATCTTTATAAATTTCACTTACAGTTTGAACTAAACTTTCATATTGTTCCGAATCTGTTACCATCAATTGGCTTAATCTTGCATTTATTGTACCAACTAATTCTATGTGTTCGCCTTCTGTAAAATATTTTTCTTTTAAGCCTTTTGAAGTTAAAATTCCTTCTCTATTATTATTAAATTTCACTATCAATTCTTTTATAATGCTTTCATCTGTTTCTCCTTGAGAACGTTCTTTAATTCCAAGAAGTTTATCCTTTAATTCTTGTATCTTAGTTTCTTCTCTTTGAGCACATTTTTCTCTTGGTATCACTAAAATCGTCCATCCTGTTTGACTAGCAACAAATTGTGCAGTTTTAAAACGCGGATCTTGTTCTATATCAATATCATTAGTATCCTGAATATAAACAATATAGTCTGAAGCTTTTCTTTCATAAAGTCCTGTTTCACTATTATGAACATTTCTTGAGGTATCTGTTTCGTTATTTGTACCTCTTGAATTATTTATTTGTTCTTGAGGTATTCTTAAAACAACACCATTTCCATAATCACTTTTAACCCCTAAATTTGATAATTCAATATTGGCTTCTTTTGATTTTATATTTGTTGTAGAAGCCATACGAAGTTCTCCATCCTTACATGATGTTGATGCTACAAAGCAAATATCATCTCTATCATAATTTACAGTTCGTATATAGTCTTGACCAATTGTACATTGGCATAATCCCTTTGTTTGTATTTGTTTAGCATTCCAAAAGTTTTGCTTGTTTTCTGGTGATACATTTTGTTCTCCTCTTATTAAAAGCATAAAATCTCCAGATACCTCATATACTGGAATACTTTTTCCATCATAAGAGACATTTTCCATTCTATTAGCTTGTACTCCTAATGCCCTATTATATTGCCTTGCATACAAATCTAAAAAAGTTTTTTCAAGATCAACTTTATAGAAAGCTGATACATCTTTACTTATCTCTATCAATTCTTCTTTGTGAGAATAATAGTAATTTTCATAGTATTCCGTTATCTCATCATAACTTTCAGATTTTTTTGAAGTTGTAAGCTCTTTTATTATTTGAAGTTTTCGATAAATTTTCTTTTCATCATCTGTTTGTATATCTAACTTATCAATATCTATACCATATTTTTTTATCAACTCTTTTGCTTCATCATATGAAATTCCAAATGTTGCACTCAATATACCGTGTGGATCAAAGTCACAATCAAAAGTTTCTCCATACTCTTCATCTTCAATATAACCTCTTTCCATTGAAACAAAATGTTCTTCTCTACGTTTAAGTTCTTCATGCATTAGACTTTTACCATCAAAACCAAATTTATTTATTATATGATCTCTTTCTTCTGTTTCCAAATCCATGAGGTATTGCAATTTTGCTTGCCAACTTTGAGAATCTCTTCCTATGTTTATTAATAACTCTCTTGCATTTGAATTCCACAATATTGATTCCAAGCCCTTTTCCGTAGCCTTAACTGATATTATTTCTAACAATTGTTCAAATGAAAATGCCTCTGTGGCAATGGAATTTTCAAATAGTGAAGAATTCATTTGTTCTAATAAGGCAACATTCATATAAAGTATTTTTCCATTACCATCTGCTACTCCGATTGCCATATCTAGAAGTGTTTAATAATTCTACTAATGCTTTTTTATCAATTCCATTTATATATTCTCCAAATTTGTTTTCAAGTACATCTTCAAAAACCTCTAAATTTTCAACATTATTAACTACATCATCTGGTAAACCACACCAAATCTCAATTTGTAATCTTGGATTAGATTTAGCAATTTCAAATATATGACTTAATTCTTCGTATGTAAAATTCTTCAATTTGTCAGGTTCATATCTATACTTATTTAACAATTCTATAAAATCTTTTAATATTTTCTTATCTTCATTTGAGCCTTCAATATCATCATAATATTCAATAAACATTTTATCTATTTCCTTTGTATAAATTTATATTTATTGTATCATAGCATAAATTTTTTAACAATAATTTTTAAAACTTTCTTCCAATTAGTAAAAAACAGCATCATTTATAAGATGCTGTTTTTTATTTGGTGGCTCGAAGTGGAATCGAACCACTGACACGGGGATTTTCAGTCCCCTGCTCTACCAACTGAGCTATCGAGCCATATATTATATTAAGTTTTAAACATAAAAAAATGGCGACCTGGAACGGGCTCGAACCGTCGACCTCTAGCGTGACAGGCTAGCGTTCTAACCAACTGAACTACCAGGCCAAAAAAAATGGTGGGCGTAATAGGGCTCGAACCTATGACCTCCTGCTTGTAAGGCAGATGCTCTACCAGCTGA
>CAOKHH010000020.1 GCA_948468225.1 uncultured Clostridia bacterium
CTATTACTATATTTCTTATTGAATAATTTCTGATACTACACCAGAGCCTACTGTTATGGAACTTCTTCCCTATTCGGCTGAAGCCATAAAACACTGGGTCAATTTGGGCAAAACCAATTACAACATGGCAATTTCGACTTGCGACAGCAATTCAAAGCCAAGGCTAGTTCGTTTGTACATTGCGCTTGGTGCATTAAACGATTCTTATTGTCATGCACAAGCAGAATGGCTAATCTCTAGGTTAAATGCAAGCAAGATGTATCGCTCTAGGCAGGAACGTTTTCCTTCCGAAAAGAATACAAAGAAAAATGTTATCTTTTCTGCTCAAAAATCAGCTGTTGATTTCGTTGAGAAGAATATTAGCATTAAGGAGTTTTTACCCTATGTTTTTGTATTCTTGCATGATTATGAGCGATTTCAATCTGAAGCCAAGAAGGCTAGAGTAAAACTTTCGCCTAAATTTGTTATTGATACCGCTCCTAAGTTGATTTTCCATAGCTCAGCAAATAACGTAGGTGCTTTTACAGAGCAACTGCTAGAGGCTGAAGTTAATATGCCGCCATGGCTTGCTGACAAAATATTTCTTTTTAGACATTTGCATAATAAGTGCAAGAAGAACATAGTCGAAACCATCGACACGGGAGACTCTGCAGTGCATTATAGATACTTTGACTTAAAGTCGTTGGAATCTTATAAGGCATTTGCTGAGCATTTCAAGTTCGATAAGCACAAATCCTTTTACAATATTGAGGCAGAAAATGTGTTCTTATCAGACAATAGCCATGCAATAGAAATATTAAATGGCGAAAATAAACGTATTGCTATTGCAATATTAAATTTGTTTGATGAAGGTGAATTATTTGCCGATATAGTGGAATTCGACTGGAATTCTGAGAGAATGGACATATTAGAGGCCATTAGGCGTGCTTTAATAGACCAAAAGTACAGTAATGTTAAAATTTTGGGGATTTCTATTGGCACAAATGAAGATCCTAACACGCAGGATAACAGTTGGCGAGATTTTTTGAGATGGCATGCAAAAGCAGAATGGACGCAAAATATCAAGTGGATAAAATTCGAATACCTTTTCGAATGTCCGCTTCTTGGTACTTCTTATAAGGGCTATCGTGCACGCTTCGTGCTCGAAGGTCATGCACAGAAACTTAATCGTCCTAATCCCTATCATGTTAATCGTCCACATAGCTCAAGATATTGGTAACTAATAGTGTAATTAAAAAAGGTGATGTATTAGATTTATCTAATGCATCATCTTTTTTGTTATTTCTATACCTATTGACTTATTTTATTTATACATATAAAATTATTTATGTAGGGGCGAGCATTGCTCGTCCACAATAAATGGAGGTTATAGTATGAATTGGAAAGATGATGTTATTGATAATATTAAATGGAACGGTGAAATTAGCAATATTGAGCAAAAGGAAAAAATCGCAGAAAAACTATGTAAAAGAGTTAGGGATGGAGAAGTTATAGGTTTTGGATCTGGATCTACTTCTTATATTGCAACTAAAGCTATTGCAAAACGTATAAAAGAAGAAAATCTTAACATTACAGCAATTCCTACTTCCCATGAAATAAATATGCTTTGTACTTCACTCGGTATTCCAACAGCTTCTTTAAATCAAAAAAAGCCAGACTGGTGCTTTGATGGAGCAGATGAAGTTGACCCTCACGGATGGCTAATTAAAGGCAGAGGTGCTGCTATGTTTAAAGAAAAACTTATTATGAGTTCTTGTAAAGAAAGATATATTTTAGTTGATGATAGCAAATTTGTAAATAATTTATGTGATAAATTCCCTATTCCTGTGGAATGTTATCCAGAAAGTTTATGTTATGTAAAAAATGAATTATTAGAATTAGGTGCAAAATCTTGTGTTCTTAGACTAGCTAAAGGAAAAGATGGTCCTATTATTACAGAAAACGGAAACTTTATTTTAGATACTGTTTTCGAAAATATCGATGAAGGATTTGAAAAGAAATTAAGCAGTATTGTTGGAGTATTAGAAACAGGCTTATTTATTGGTTACAACGTGATTATAGAAAAGTAATGTCAATGGGTGTCAATGGGGACGGAGCTTTTTGACACAAAAAATTTTAAGATAGTGTCAAAAAGCTCCGTCCCCATTGACATTATTTCACCATATCTACTAAATTGCTTTTGTCCAAACCTTCTAAGTTGTAGTAAGTTGACGGAATTTCTCCAATTATTACTGTTTCTACTAATAGCACTTGATTTGTTATTACTGTATTCATTGTATTAAAAGGCGTTAGTATTTTTACTTCACATTGTAATTCCAAATATATTCTATACATTGTTTGATTGATTCCTGTAGATACAAATTCCGTTTTTATGTCTGTTTTTATATTTCCTGCTGGTAATATTTTTATTTTTATATTGGGTCCTATTCCTGCAAGAAGATTGCTTCCTAAGAAACTCCCCGCAGGAATAAGGATTTGTTCTGTTTTTAGCTTGCTTAATTCTTCCTGTATTGCAACCGCTATATCTGATGCAATTTCATTTATAACAACAACATCAGACTTTATAACACCAACGTTTCCTTTTTCATCTTTCTCAACTTCAACAATATTTCCATAATTTTTCTCTTTAAGTATTTTACTAGACTGATTATTTGTTATATTTGTAGCAAGCTCTTGAACCTTCTCTATACATCTTGCTTCAAATATTGGATTTACAGATTTTAATATTATTGTTAATGTCAGAAAAGCAATAAATACTATCAATATTATTTTCATTTGCTTTTTATTCTTCTCATTATCTGAATTAAATTTTGGTATTCTAATTTTTCTACGAGAATATATAGTGTCCATATCTACGCCATTTTTCTACTACAATATCTTGGAATAAATAATTGCATTCCTGGCATTATATTATCTACATTTTCAATTTCGTTTACATGTGCAATTTCATCAACTGTACTATCAAATTTCTTTGCAATTTCCCATAAAGTATCTTTTGGTTTTACAAAGTAAATTACCATACTATATTGATTACATTCTTTCTTGTCTTCTATATCTATATTATCTATAATATTTATCTTTTCATTTCTTGAAACTGATATTTCAAATAATAATTCTAATTTAGTTTCAATATTTCCATCACTTAATACTACAAAGTTTTGTGTTTTTATTTCTATATTTGTATTTAATGCCATCCCCTCTTTTATATTACCACTATTTACTGAAAAATTAAGTGGCAACTTTGTTGTTTTTGAATCAAATCTACTTAAATTACTTGCTTCATATAAAAATTCTAGTTCTACTTCTCCTTCGAACTCAATTCTTCCATTCGTAACACTTTCTTTTTGTATATTTGGTCTTACACACACATCAAGAATTCTATTATTTGCAATTTCTGGAACAGAAACCGCTTCTTGAATAGTACAAGTTTCTTGCAAATTCTCTTTGCTTACTAAAGTTGTTACTTGCCTTTTAGTGAAATTCAATGTGTTTGTTGGGCTATATAAATCTTGTATAACATTTATCTGTTTTCTCTCATATACAAAACAACTAATTTCAACTTCTACTTCAACACTTATAGAATGTTCTTCCATATTATTTGGTTTTATTATTACATTTCGTAATTTATATTTCGTATTGCATGTGTTTGTATCACTTACATTTTGTATATCTACAAATCCCATAACAGGTATTGACCCTTGCACCATTTGTATTCTATTATCTTCTGTTAAGTACATTATTTTTACCTCTATATCTGCTTTAGCTAAAACTTTGTTATAACTTATTTTTATATCCTTATTTGTTATAATTATATCTGATTTTAAAATTTCAGCTAAATTATCTACATTATCTATTAAAATTGTATCTCTAGCTAATGCTCTTGTGACTCCGCTTCCAACTAATGAATTTATATCTAGAGTATCATTTAAACATTGTATTCCATTTTCTAGAGAATTAACATCATTTATAACATCTACATTATCATTTGAATACAATTTTACATTTAAATCTAGAAATGCTCTTATATTTATTTTTCTACTGTTTATAACTTTACATTCTATATTTTTTACATTTAATGTTTCATCTAAATCCATTTCTTTTCTACATTCATCAAAATCAAAGGATGTATTGAAATCAACTGATGTATTTAAACTTCTAACTGACCCTGTTTCATCATCTGCTAAATAAATTACATATACATTAACAGCTCCCTCTAATTTTATTTTTCCATCTAAGACCTCTCTTTTATATATAGATACATTGCCATTTACACTAATTACATTTAAAATATCTGGCTTTATATCGTTTACTATTGCATCTCCTTCTACCTCTAAAATATCGTTTTTTTGTCCAACTAATTGATTTATACAAATTCTTTCTTTATTAGCATCTAACTGCATAAAAACCTCCATTCTGGCAATTTTATTTTGCCATATAAACTTGTTTAAAATTATTTATACTATATATATTTGGTTGGACAAAAAAAATTCCTATTTTCATAGGAATTTTTAAAATTTTCATAATTTTTTTAATTATTTAGCTGGTACTGGTGGAATCAATGGGCTATAACCTGCACCATCAAATACTTGAACCTCAACCGCTCTTGTTAATATATCAGTGTAACTATATGTAACACTTCTATTTTGTTCTTCATATCTAACAACAAAAATATTAGGATATGTTTTTTCTATTGTAGCTTCTTCTTCAAAAGGCTTATTTCTTCCTAAAGAACCTTTTATTATTATCTTTTGTCCGATTTTTTCACCAATGTCTGTTTTTAAATTTGAGATGTCATTTTTAAAAATCATACAATCACCTTTCTCTAATAGACGACTTTCTAGTCGCCCCTACATAAGATGGCTTGATTATATCAATTTTTGCGTCTAATGTCAAAAGTGGTAGGTTAAAGTCGTTTATTGTTTTCTTAGAGCATTAGTGAGTTTAAAGTTTTATTACAATTATGTTACAATTATGTTACAGCAAAGTTACGTTTTAATATAAAGAAGTATATATATTATTTTTTATTAAAGCCTGAGCAGCACGGCTGCCGGATTACCCGTGAAGCCTCGAAGGTTTAGTAAAAAATAATATATATACTTCTTGTTAATTATAATCTAATCCAATATTTTCCAAGACCCAATATGCTCTGGCTCTAATTCAAATGACATCATTTCTTTTGTTATTGGATGTGGAAATTCTAACTTGTATGCCCATAAAGAAATTTGTTTTCCTCTACCTCTTGTTCCATATTTTTGATCTCCACATATACTGTGATTTCTACTTGCTAATTGTAATCTTATTTGATGATGCCTTCCTGTATCTAGCTTTATCTTCAAAACAGATAAATTTATTTCTTCATTGTATTTAACAACTTCATATTCTAATCTTGCAAATTTTGCATTTTTAGTTCCCTCTTTTACAACTTTGCTAGTATTAGTTCTTTCATTTTTTAAAAGATAATCTTCTAGCACACCCGATTTTTCTTCAAATTTTCCATCAGCTATTACTAAATAACATTTATTAAATTCTTTATTTCTTATGCTTTCACTAAGCCTGCCTGCAGCTTTTGATGTTTTTGCAAACACCATTATTCCTCCGTACTGGTCTATCTAGCCTATGTACTAAGCCTAAATATACATTTCCTGGCTTATTATACTTTTCTTTTAAATATTCTTTAATTAAAGTTAACATATCTATATCGTTTGTTTTATCTTGCTGTGACGGAATGTTTACTGGCTTTTCTACTACTATTATATGATTATCTTCATATATTACATTTAAATTATTCATTTTATTTTTCCTTTTTTATTGTTATATTAACGGGTCGTCGAGGACGCCGACCCCTACAATACGGGCGATTAAAATCGCCCCTACGGATAATTATTTATCATAGAAAATATCATTTTTTTATTTCTCCCATTTTCCGTATATACCACAAGGCAATACTAAGTCTGAGTTTTTCATTGGCAATCCAACTTCTCCAGAAGATATTTTACCTTTATATTTCTCGTTCATATTTAATTTTAATATGTTGCTTAAAACTGTAGATGATATTCCTGTTGTGTATGAATTTATTAAGAAAAATAATGGAGTATCACTTAAAACCTTCATACATAGTTCAATTAAATTATTGATACTATCTTCAAATTGCCAAACTTCACCATTAGCTCCTCTACCATAAGATGGAGGATCCATTATAATAGCATCATAAGTATTTCCTCTCCTTATTTCTCTTTCAACAAATTTTACTACATCATCTACAATATAACGAATCTTCCTATCTTGTAATCCAGATGATATAACATTTTCCTTTGCCCATGCGACCATTCCTTTTGAACTATCAACATGGCAAACAGAAGCACCAGCGTATAAACACGCAATAGATGCTCCTCCTGTATAGGCAAAAAGATTTAACACTTTTATATCTCTTTTTGCATTTTGTATTTTTTGTATCATCCAATCCCAATTTGCAGCTTGTTCTGGAAATAAACCTGTGTGTTTAAATCCCATTAACTTTATATTAAAGCTCAAATCTTTATATTTTATTTTCCAGCTTTCGGGAAGTTTTGTTTTATAATTCCAACTTCCTCCACCAGTTTTACTTCTATTATATATAGCATTTGCCTCTTTCCACTTTGACTCATTCGTTTTCTTGTTCCATATAATTTGTGGATCTGGTCTTATAAGCAAATACTTACCCCATCTCTCTAGCTTTTCTCCGTTTGCCATATCTAATATTTCGTAATCTTCCCAATTATTTGCTAAGTTCATTTATTCCTCCAATAATTTATATAAAATTGTACTACAATTAGAAATAATAATAATATTTTTTACGAGTTCGACGCTTAAGTCGTTTTGTCTTTAATCCAAGTAGAGTGTGTCACTTTTAATTTGTTAAGCCGTATCTCAAACGCCGAGGAGTTCGGAATAAAAAATATTATTATTATTTCTAATTAAATATTCTTTATATATTCTACAACCTCATCTATACTTTCCCCAGGCGTTGATGCTCCGGCCATTATTCCAATTTTATCAAACTCATTTTTCATTGTTTGTATTAAATCATTATCATCTTTATTTTGAATTAAAATAGACTGTGTACAGTTTTTGCAAGATATATCATACAATCTTCTTGTATTTGCACTATGCTTTCCACCAATAATTATCATTAAATCTACCTTTTTTGATAACTCTTCAGTTTCTGCTTGTCTATATTCAGTAGCATTACATATAGTGTTTTTTATATCAATTTCACAATTTACTTTTGATTTTATTTCTTCTACAATAGTTTTAAACTTGTCCACTCCAAAAGTTGTCTGAGCAATTATTGCAATTTTTTCTAAATTAGATTTGTTAAAACACTCTATTGCATTTGGTATATCTTCTAACTCTTCTATAACACTGCTTTTCTCTCCACAAAATCCTTTAGTTCCTATTGTTTCTGGATGCTCTTTTTCTGCTATTAAAAATATGTAATAATTATTATTTGCAAACTCTTTTGCAAATTCGTGTACCTTTGCAACTTTAGGACAAGTTAAATCTATTATATTTATATTTTTTCCTTGTGCTATATCATATACCTTAGGATTTACTCCATGTGCTCTTATTATAACATTAGAATTGTTTGGAACATCTGTAATTTCGTCTGTTATAGTAACTCCACTTTTAGTAATATCCTTCACAATCTTTTCATTATGAACTAACTCTCCTAAGCAATATAAATTCTTTATATTACTATTTATTTGCTCATATGTTTTATTTATAGCATTTTTTACCCCAAAACAAAATCCAGCTGTTTTTCCAACTATTAGTTCCATTATTTTCTCCTTTTTAGGTTATTTCTTCGAAGGCGGGTCGCCTAAGGACGCCGACCCCTACAAAGCAGGCGATTAAAATCGCCCCTACGATTTATAATATATTTTTATTATATTGTAATTTAAAATCTTATATAGTACATAATATTTCAAAAAACTTATATATTAAATACAAATTGATTGCAACTAATATAAACGTTGCGCCAAGTACAGTTGTTATAAATTTATGACTTTTAAATATATTTCTTCTTTTAGAATTATGCAATTCTAAAATATTTTTGCTTTCATTGTACTCCACATTAAAATAATTATCTTTTGTAATATCCATAAATATATACCTCCAAATATTTAAGGGCACAGTGGTGTCATAACCTGTGGGGTATTCCCACAAACGGTGCCCCTACATAATATATATTCATAGATTTACCTATTTATTCCTATATCTTATCACAATCGTAGACAAAAATTCAACTAAAACTATTATTTATTGTTCAAATTCAATATTTCTCTTGCTAATTTTTCATTTATTCCCTTTATCTGTGTTAATTCCTCTATGCTTGCTTTCTTTATGTTTTCAATGCTTCCAAATTTTTTTAACAATTCTTGTCTTTTCTTTTCTCCGATTCCATTTACCTCATCTAATTCAGATTTTAGCATTTCTTTATCTCTTAACTTTCTATGATATTCAATTGCAGTATTATGAACTTCATCTTGAAATATTGTTATAAAATTCAACAATTCTTTACTTATTTTTATTTCATTTCTATCTTTATCTATCAAAGCTCTAGTTTGGTGTTTATCGTTCTTTACCATTCCGTATACTGGGATTTTTAAACTATATTCATTTATTACTTCTAAAATTGCACGTATTTGCGTAATTCCTCCATCTGCTAATATTAAATCAGGTAACTTTCCAAATCCACTGCTTTCTCCATCTAAAGAATGCTTTATTCTTCGCTCTATTACTTCTTTTGTACACTTTGGATCATCTTGTCCAAAAACTGTTTTTATTTTAAATCTTCTAGATAAATTCTTTTTTATATTACCATCTATTGCAACACACATTCCAGCAACAATATTTGTACCCGAAATATTAGATATATCAAAACACTCTATTTTTCTTGGTAATTTATCTAAATTTAAGGCTTCTTTTAACTCTAAAAGTATCCCCTCTTTTTCTTTAGAGTTATTCTCTAATGTTATTTTTGCATTATTTTCAGCCATTTCAACAAATCGTAGTTTTTCACCTTTTTGTGGAAATTTAAGTTCTACTTTTCTATCTGCCTTTTTGCTTAGCCATTCTTCTAAAACAACCGAATCTTCGATTTCTTCTTTTAGCATTATTTTATTAGGTAAATCTTGTTTTTCAAAATAATATTGTTTTATAAAACTAGATAATATTTCTGTATCTTCTGTATCTTCTAAATTATCAAAGAAATAGTGCTCTCTGCCTATCATTTTACTTCCTCTTACAAAGAAGATTTCTATACATACTTTTATATTATTTCTTGCCATTCCTAAAACATCTATTGTATTTTCATTTATATTAGATACTTTTTGTTTTGCTGAAATGCGCTCTATTGCAAGTTTTTTATCTCTTAATACTGCTGCTTTTTCATATTCCATTTTACTTGCTAAAATTTGTATTTCTTCATCTATTACCCTTAAAATTTTGTCAGTCTTTCCTTCTAAAAGCATTATAATTTGATTTATTTGCTCTCTATATTCTTCTTTTGAAACATAACCCATGCAAGGTGCTAAGCACTTTTTTATATGATAATTTAAACACGCTCTTTTGTTAGATTTAAAGTTCCTACATTGTCTTATTTGAAATTTTTGCTTAATAAAATCTACCATTTCTTTTGCACTACCGCGGATTTGCATATGGTCCAAAATATTTAGCCCCATCATTTAAAACAGTCCTTGTTATATATACACTTGGGTAATCTGATTTTATATCTATTTTTATATATGGGTATGTTTTATCATCTTTCAATAATACATTAAATCTTGGCTTATTCTTTTTTATTAAATTGCACTCTAAAATTAGAGCCTCTGCTTCATTATCTGTAACGATATATTCAAAATGGTCTATTAACGAAACCATTCTTTTAATTCTCTCTGTTTTATTTGTTTTTCTAAAATATTGTCTTACCCTATTTTTTAAAGATACTGCTTTTCCAACATAAATAATAGTATCATGTTTATCTCTCATTATATAAACACCGAGGTTTTCCTGGTAATTTTTTTAATTCTTCATTTATATTAAACATAAAATTCATCTTTCCTATATAACAAAATACAAATGCTTCCTAAAAAGGAAGCATTTGCGCTCAAAGCAAGCGTTTTTTCATCAGATATTCTACACAATCTTTGCCCTGATTTAAATCGTTCATTCTTACGATAAAAGACACATAGCTTCTAAGCTCTTTGTCATTCATATCATAAATTTTCCATATATCATCAATCAATTTTTCTTCAATGCACATGAAATATGAATTTCCATAACGATTTTCAATCTTTTCAGCAATGTATTCAGCCATTCCTACAGCCAAATCAATATTGTGTGAAATTATGCCGATTTCTAAGCCTATCTCTGAACTAAGCCTAAGGAACCGATGGCTTGTTGCATAATCTAACATAGCAAGATCCCCCTTTAATAATAAAATTGACTTTGCAATACTATTATTATAACATATTTTTTCAGCTTTGTATACATAATCTATTATATTTTCTCTACCGTTGCTCCATCTTTTGAATCTTTTACAATATACCCTTTTTCCCTTATTAAATCTCTTAATCTATCTGACTCTGCCCAATCTTTATTAGCTCTAGCCACATTTCTTTGTTCTAGTAATTCTGTTATTTCTGTTGGTATTTCTTCTACCTTTTCTTCTATTTTTTCATCAATTTTTAATCCTAGTACCTTATCAAAATCTAGCAAAAGTTCAGCTAATTGTTTTGATTTTTTTGTATTTTTAGCTATTTCCCATACAACACTCATTGCAACTGGCATATTTAAGTCATCATTTATTGCACTTAAAAACTTCTCTTTGTAGTTTTCTATTTCTTCTTTTTCTATTAAATCATTTCCTTCATTATGTTTTGCATACGCCTCTCTTAATTTTATTAGTGATTTATCTGCAGCATCTATTCCTTCCCATGTAAAATTTAATTTATTTCTATAATGAGATGTAAAACAAAATAGTTTATATGCAAGTGGAGAATACCCTCTTTTTACTATGTCCTCAACAAGATATACATTATTTAAACTCTTAGACATTTTTCCACCATTTATTAGTAAGAATTCACCATGCATCCAATATTTTGCAGGAACTTTTCCTGTACACCCTTTACTTTGTGCAATCTCATTTTCGTGATGAGTTGGTATTAAATCAACTCCACCTGTATGTATATCAAATTGTTCTCCTAAATACCTTCTTCCCATTGTAGAACATTCTATATGCCATCCTGGATAACTTAATCCCCAAGGACTCTCCCATTTCATTAAATGATTTTCTGGTGCCTTTATCCATAAAGCAAAATCATATGGATTTTTCTTTTCTTCATCTATATCTACTCTTGCACCTGCTTTTTGGTCATTTAAATTTATTCCTGAAAGAACTCCGTATTTGTCTAGTTTAGATACATCAAAATATATTGCTGTTGATGTTTCATAAGCATAACCGTTTTTTACTAATTCTTCTACATATTCTATCATTTCTTTGATATTATCTGTTGCTTTACATATAATTTCTGGCAAATCTATATTTAATCTATCCAAATCATTCATAAATAATTTTGTATAATATTCTGCAATTTCTAAAGGAGTTTTTCCTTGTTCTTTCGCAGATTTTATCATTTTATCTTCTCCCTCATCTGCATCTGAAACTAGGTGTCCTACATCTGTTATATTCATTACATGTTTCAATTTATAACCATTGTATTTTAAAGTTCTTCTTAAAGTATCCATAAATATATTTGTTCTCATATTACCTATTGTTGCGTCTTTATATACTGTTGGTCCACAAGAATATAGTGTTACTAAATCTCTATTCAGTGGTATAAACTCCTCTTTAGTTCTAGTTAATGTGTTATAAAACTTAATTTGCATAGAATCCTCCTTATATAATATATTAGGGTACGGTATAAACCATACCCCTATTATATTTAAATGTTTTATTATGGTGTAGTTGGCTCAACTGATGGTAATGCTGGACTCGGATTAGTACTTGGGCTTGGGCTAGGTGATGGGCTAGGACTAGGTGATGGACTTGGGCTTGGGCTAGGTGATGGGCTAGGACTAGGTGATGGACTTGGACTTGGGCTAGGTGATGGACTTGGACTAGGCTCTGGGCTAGGACTTGGCTCTGGACTAGGCTCTACTATTGGTTCTGTATGAACATCACAATTTTCCGTTGGAAGCATCAATTTTGCGTCCCCAACATTTTGCCAACTTGTATCTGTATCACTATTTTCTCTTGTTATAAATATTACTTCTTTTGCATCTGGGCAATTTTCTGTTGCCAATTTATAACTTCCATAATCCTCTCCACATACTTTTGCCATTACATGAGTTTCACATGATTTTGTTGGAGCTGTTCCCTTAACAAATTCTTCTACATATGCACATCCTGCATCCTTACACAAATCAGTTACAAGTAATCCAGATTTTGTACATATTGTTGCTGTTACTATATTTCCTGTTCTTTGGAAATCTTTTGGAGCTAAATTCAAATCTGCATGTATTTTTCTCATAACATTTCCCCATAAAAGTCCAGCTTTATTCGCATCATAAGGCACATTTTGTTGTTTATCATCAAATCCATACCAACTTGCTGCTGCATAATATGGTGTAAATCCGCAAAACCATCTTTCTTTATTATCGGTTGTACCAGTTTTTCCGCAAGTATCCATACCTTGAACTTTAACGCCTAAACTTGCCGCTGTTCCTCCTTGTACTGGTCCTCTTAAAATGCTTTTTAGAATATATGCATTATCTGCAGATATTACTGTTCTTGTTTCTTGTTTTGGTTGCATAATAATATTTCCATTTGCATCTTCTATTCTTGAATAGAAAGTTGGCTCAATATAAACTCCATCATTTGCAATTGTTGCATATGCTGCTGCCATTTCTAATGTTGTTGTACCATAAGTTAATCCACCAAGTGCCGTTGCTGCATTTTCATCTTGTTCACAAACAGATTTTAATCCAAATGCTTTTAAATATTCTACTGATTTTTTTGGAGTTAAAGTATTTATCATCTTTATTTCTGGTATATTTCTTGAAAGTTTAATAATAGTTCTAACATTTGTAAGACCTCTAAAAGTATAGTCATCATTATTTGGTACCCAGTTTCCAAATCTTACAGGAGTATCATCTATTACAGTTCCTGCAGTTATTAGACCTTCTTGTAAACTTGGAGCAATAACTGCTAATGGTTTTAGAGAAGATCCTGCTTGTTTTGGCACTTGTGTTGCTCTATTTAAACACCTTGCAGTTTTCTCTCCAAACCCTCCAACAGTCGCAACTACTTGACCCGTTTTATGATCTATTATAACCATTGAAGATTGCGTTGTTATTGTTTTTTGTACATTATTTCCACTTTCGTCTTTTACAACTTCTCCCTTATCATTTTTTACATTAACTACTCTTGATATTATAAATTTTCCAGTATTATATTCTTCCTCCATAGTTTTTTGAATAGAGCTGACTTGTGTTGAATAAATTCTTAATCCGCTATTATATAAATAGTATTCAGCAGCATTTCTATTCATATCTGGGTTTTCTTCTTGTATTTGTGCTAAAACTTGTTCTATTAAAGCATCTGTATGATAAGAATATATATTAGTATGGATTTCACCTTTTGTGAATGTTAATCCATTTTGAACTTTTTCTTTTGCTGTATTATATTCTTCTGATTCTATTTTCTTTAGCTCATACATTTTATCCAAAACTATCATTGTTCTATTTTTTATTTTTTCTCTCATTGTATCACTATCTTCAAAAGGTTTATATGCATTAGGTGAGTGATTTATTCCCGCTAAGAAAGCTGCTTCTGCTAAATCCAAATCAGATGCATCCTTATTAAAGTACATTCTTGACCCTAATTGTACTCCACAAACTTCCTCTCCTCCAACAAATATTGTATTTAAATATAATTGTAATATTTCATCTTTTGCTTGTGATTTCGTTTTATCTTGCTCTAATTCTTTTTCTAAGTTATATGCTCTTGCAATTTCTTTTATTTTTCTTGTTGCATCTCTTTGATCTTCCTTAGTTATATTTTTTATTAACTGTTGTGTTATTGTACTACCACCAAAAGATGAACCTCCTCTTTTAAACACATATCCAATAGTTGCTGCTGCTGTTCTTTTTATATCAAATCCATCATGCTCATAAAATCTTTCATCTTCTATCGCAACAAAGGCTTTTGGTATATATGGAGACATTTCTTCTAGTGTAATACTATTTCTTTTTTCATTTGCGCTTAATGTAGCAATAACATTTCCTTCTGTATCATATATTACTGTATTTTCCATACTAGCTCTTATTTTATCTAAAGGTACTTTATATTTTTTAAATATACCTATAACAATACCTGCAAGAACTGCCATAGCAATTAAAAATGCTACTAATAATCCAATAAGAACTCTTATTACAATCTTTTTAGTTTTTGTGTTTTTAGTTGAATTCTTTGTTTTTTTACCTTTAACACCATATGTTTTTTTATTTGTATTATTATTTTTGTTTACACTAGATTTACTTGTTTTGCTTGTATTAGGTCTACGATTTTTACTTGTACCAACTCTACGATTTCTATTTAAATTGCTTTTACCATTGTTTTTTTCTAACATTCGTAAATTCCTCCTTATTTAAGGCTATAACGATTTTATTATATTACATATATTAAAAAAAATAAAGTCTTTTTTAATTTTTTATAAAATCTTCTAGTATATCATTTATATTTGTTACTAATTTCGCTCCTTGCTTTATTAGCTCATTAGTTCCTATTGAATTAGGGCTTGTTATGTTTCCGCGGAATTGCATAAATATTTTTTCCTTGTTCCAACCCAAAGTCTGCAGTAATTAGTGAACCACTTTTAATACTCGCTTCAACAACTATAATACCAACAGATAATCCACTTATAATTCTATTTCTTGCTGGAAAATTCACTGGTTTTAGTTGCTTTCCTAGTGCATACTCCGTAACTATTAGCCCATTTTTCTCTATAATATCTCTATATAATTTAGCATTCTCTTTGGGGTAAATTCTATCTAATCCTGTACCGATTACAGCTGTAGTTATTCCTCCTGCATTTATTGCTCCTATATGGGAATATGAGTCAATTCCATTTGCTAACCCACTAATCACATTAAACCCATATTTTGAAAGATTATAGCTAATATTCTTCGCTACCTTGATTCCATATTCACTTGCATTTCTTGCCCCAACCATTGCAAAGCCATAACTTTGTAGAGCAGATAAATTTCCTTTTGCATAAAGAACAATTGGTGCATCATAAATATTCTTTAAAATTTCAGGATATTTTTCGTCCTTTATTGAGATAATCTCAATATTATTTTTGTAAATATATTCAAGATGTCTTCCTAAAACATCTTTATTTCTATTTTTTAAAAATAATTCTACTTTTTCATTATTTCTAAAAACATTAAAAATCTGTGATTTATCTAACTCCCACAGATTTTCAACATTATATTTCTCTATTAGCTCTAATTTCTCTTTTGGGGTTATATTTTCTAAAATAGAAAGCCATACTAAATATCTATTTATATTCATAAAATCCTTTCCTAAGACCCCTAAATCCCCCAAAAAATCAAAAATATATAAATAATTATTATTTTATATGAAAAATTTATTATTTTGATGCCTTTACAATGTTGCTCATTAACATTGCAACAGTCATAGGTCCAACCCCTCCTGGAACTGGTGTTATGTATGATGCTTTATCTTTTGCACTTTCAAAATCTACATCTCCGCAAATGGTTCCATCTTCTAATCTATTTATTCCAACATCTATTACAACGGCTCCTTGTTTTATCATATCTCCCTTTAAAAATTTTTCTTTTCCAACTGCCGCAACAATTATATCTGCTTCTTTTGTAATCTCTAATAAATTTTTAGTTTTAGAATGGCATATTGTTACAGTTGCATTTTTATTTAATAGGCATTGTAACATAGGTTTTCCAACAATATTACTTCTTCCTATTACAACCGCATTTTTTCCCTCAATATCAACATTATACTCATCTAATAATTTCATAACACCTAATGGTGTGCACGCAACAAAGCAATCTTGTCCTAAGCATAATTTTCCAACATTTACAGGATTAAAACCATCAACATCTTTTTCTGGTTTTATAGTTCTAAATGCTTCATCTATATCTAAGTGTTTAGGTATTGGACTTTGTAGAAGTATTCCATGAATGTCCTCTCTATTATTTAATTCCTCTATTAAATCTAATAGTTCTTTCATCTCTATATTTGAATCTAATATGTATTCTTCACATTCTATTCCAACTTCTTGGCACGCTTTACTTTTATTTTTAATGTATATTTTTGAAGCGCTATTATCTCCAACCATAATTACAGCAAATTTAAGAATTTTTCCATCTTGCTTTAATTTTGTTACCTCTTCTTTTAATGCAGTTCTTACTTTACTTGCTACTTCTTTACCATTCATTATTACAGCCATATGTTCTACCTCCTAATTGATATTTGTTACGGAATTACGGGCGGACGTGATAGGGCCACCCCTACGCATTATAATATTGTTTATGATATTTTACATTATAAAAGATTATTTTTCAACAAAAATATAAATTATTTATTATTTTTTTGTTTTTTTATTTACATATAAATCTAAATCATATAAAATAATAAAAGTGGATGTTATAGAAATAAAGGTGGAAAAATGTATACTTTTTTATCAAAAAATGAACTAGAAACAAAACAGCTAGCTAAACTTTTGGCAAGTAATCTAAAGATTGGAGATATTATAATTTTGTCTCGGAGATTTAGGCTCTGGGAAAACAAAATTCACTGAAGGTATCCTGTCTTATTTTAACTTAGAAAATGAAATTTCTAGTCCAACTTTTACTATCGTTAATGAGTATAATGCTACAATCCCTATATATCATTTTGACGTATATAGACTTGCTGATGCTTCCGAATTTTTTGATATTGGTGGCGAAGAATACTTACAAAATGGTATATGTATAATAGAATGGGGTGAATTGATTGAATCAATTTTGCCTAAAAATTATTTAAAGATTTCATTTAGTAAAGATGATACAAATGATAGCATACGTATTCTTAAGTTTAAAGTTTTTGGAGATAGGTTTAATGGTTACATTAGCACTTTAAAAAACACATTTAAGGAGGATTTAAATTGAAAATATTAAGTATAGACACATCGAGTAACCTATGCTCTGTTGCATTATTGGAAGATGCTCAAACTATTGAAGAATTAGTTATAGATGACAATAAAACACATTCTCAAAATTTAATGCCATTGATACAAGATTTATTTATAAAATCAAATATTGGATTATCAGAAATAGATTTAATCGCTTGTAATAAAGGTCCTCGGCTCTTTTACTGGAATTAGAATTGGAATTGCAACTGCAAAAGCAATAGCAGAAGTTGCAAATATTCCTGTTATTGGTGTTAGCTCACTAGATTGTTTGGCATATAATGTTTCAAATGCAACAGGTGTTATTTGTTCCTTAATAGATGCTAATAATAATCAAGTATATTTAGCAGTATTTGATAAAAACTATAATTTACTTGGAGAATATACATCAGATGATGTTTCTAATATATCTTCTGTTTTAAAAAATTATAGTGATATAACTTTTGTAGGTACAGGTTCTATAAATTACAAAGATACTTTATCAAATATTTTTAGAAATGCAAAATTTTCTACAAATAATAATCAACATTCATCAAATATAGGAAAATGCGCTTTTGAAAAATATAAAAATGGTTATACTGAAAATGCAGATACTGTTTTACCTATGTATTTAAAAAAATCTCAAGCTGAAAGGATGAAGGAATTAAATGGATAATTTAGAAATTAGTGATATGACTATTTCTGATTTTGAAATTATATCGCCTATTCTATCTTCAGATTATGATGATTTTTGGTCACCAGAAACCTTAAAATCTGAATTGACTAATGAAAATTCTCACTATATTGTAGCAAAGTTGAATAAAAAAATAGTTGGTTTTGCAGGTATTTGGAAATCCGTAGATGACATACATATAACAAATATTGTAGTTAAAAAAAGTTGCAGGAAAAATGGTATAGGAACTTTGTTATTGCAAAAACTTATAGAGTTAACAAAAGAATTTAAATTTACTGAACTAACTTTAGAAGTAAATGCAAATAATAAAATTGCAAGAGAATTATATTTAAAAGCACGGTTTTAAAGAATTAGGTATTAGAAAAAAATATTATAACAATACAAATGACGCAATTATTATGACATTATATTTATAAGGAGGTACTAATGAAAAAGAACGAATTATCTTACAAAGATTTAAAAAATGTATGTAACTCAAATATGTTTACATTTGAGAGCACAGCAGATTTGGACACAATCGACCTTGTATACCGGTCAAGATAGAGGAATAAAAGCCTTAGAATTTGGTTTAAATGTTGGTATAAAAGGCTATAATCTATATCTTGAAGGTCCTATGGGCGTTGGTAAAACAATGTACACAAAAAACTATTTAGATTCACTTGCAAAAAAGCAAAAGAAACCATCAGATTGGTGTTATATATATAATTTTGAAAATTCTAATGAACCTATTGCAGTTCCTCTTGCTGCTGGTCAAGGTAAAGTTTTCAAAGAAGATATGGATGTTTTTATAAAAGATATTAAAATAGATATAAAAAGAACTTTTGATAATGATGATTTTGAAAAAGAAAAGAAACTAATAAAGCAAGAATTTGAAGATAAGAGAAATACTTTATTAGAATCTTTAAATAAAAGAACAATGGAACAAGGCTTTTCTGTTAAAGCTACACAAAGCGGTATCTACATGATGCCAGTAATAGATGGAAAAGCTATTGAAGAACAGGAATTTGAAAAACTTGATGAAAGTATAAAACAACAATTTGAAGAGAAATCTACAGCAGTACAAGAGCAAGTTTTTGAAGTACTTAGCGAAATAAAAGTAATTGAAAAAGAAGCTGATAAAAAAATTGAGGAATGGCAATCTAATGTAGCTCTTCTTACTATAAATGTTCATATTAGCAATTTAAAATCTAAATACAAAAAGAATAAAAAAATTGTTAATTTTTTAGATAATATAAAAACAGATATATTAAAAAATGTTCCCCTATTTCTTGTAGATGAAAACTCAAATTCTAAAAATCAAAATGGTAGACAAGCACCAGAAATAGCATCAAAACCTTGGCTTAACTATAGAGTTAATCTATTTATTGATAACAGCCATTTAGAAGGTGCTCCCGTTATAATGGATTCTAATTATAGTTATCAAAACATGTTTGGTAAACTAGAATATGAAAATCAATATGGAATGCTAAAAACAGATTATACAATGTTAAAACCTGGACTTCTTCATAAGGCTAATGGTGGTTATATAATGCTTCAAGCTAAAGATTTATTATCTAATGCTATGTGCTATGAAGCATTAAAGAAATCTTTAATGGTTAAACAACTAAACATAGAAAATACTGTAGACCAACGTTCATCAATGGTTATGGTATCTTTAAAACCAGAACCAATTCCGTTGGATGTAAAAGTTTTAGTTATTGGAAACGCAAGCATTTATCAAACATTACTAGCAGCAGATCCAGACTTTAAAAAACTATTTAAAGTAAAAGTTGAATTTGAAGAAAATGCTCCAAGAACAGATGATAATATTATTAGACTTGCAAAATTCGTTCATAGCTACTGCTCTAAAGAAGGTCTTTTAGAATTAGACCCTGAAGCTATGGCAAAAGTAGTTGAATTTACCTCACGTCTAGCAGAAGACAAAGAAAAACTTTCAACAAGATTTAATGAAATTGGTGAAATAGTTGGGGAGGCTGCTACTTGGGCTAAACTTGCAAAGAAAAAAGTAGTTACAAAAAATTATATTCAAAAAGCTCTTGATGAAAGAATTGATAGAATTAAGAAATATGATGCAAAATATTTAGAAATGATAAAAGATAATACATTACTTATAGATACAGATGGATTCCAAGTTGGTGAAATTAACGGACTTACAATAATGACAATTGGAGATTATTCTTTTGGTAAACCAGCAAAAATAACAGTTAACACGTATATGGGCAAAAGTGAAATTATAAATATTGAACGTGAAGTTGAAATGTCTGGCTCAACACATTCTAAGGGTGTTCTTATATTATCTGGTTATATTGGAGAACAATTTGCTCAAGAAATGCCATTATCACTTACAGCAAGTATCTGTTTTGAACAATTATATGGTGGTGTTGATGGAGATAGTGCATCAAGCACAGAAGCATATGCATTGCTTTCAAGTTTATCTAATATACCAATAAATCAATCTATTGCAGTAACAGGATCTGTTAATCAAAAAGGAATGATTCAACCTATTGGAGGAGTTAACGAAAAAATTGAAGGATTTTTCCAAATATGTAAAATGAGAGGATTAAACGGATCTCATGGTGTAATTATTCCTATTCAAAATGTTAAAAACTTAAATCTTTCAGATGAAGTAGTTGACACAGTAAAACAAGGTTTATTCCACATATATGCCGTAAGTACAATAGATGAAGGAATTGAAATATTAACTGGTGTTCCTGCTGGTAAAAAAGATAAAAATGGTTTATTCCCTGCTGGTACAGTTAATTATCTAGCTTATGAAAAACTAAAGAAATATGCAAAAAATGCAAAAGAAAATAAATAAAATACAACCAAAAAACGGATCAATATGATCCGTTTTTTGGTATCTTATTTCACACCCAATTCATATTTGCTAATCCAGTAACCAGCAAGATTTTTGCTATTCCATGTAAATGCCTCTGGTATTAT
>CAOKHH010000021.1 GCA_948468225.1 uncultured Clostridia bacterium
TAATGTGTGTGTGTGTGTGTGTGTGTACAGTACCAAGGGTTCTAGCGTTTATCATGATTTGCTTCTCCTTTGTTTATGTGGAACGACGTTGGTATAGTTCCCTACAATATAAATATACATTATTACATTTTATTTTTCAATATATTTTTGTATATTTCCTACATCTAGTTTCATTTCTCTTTCTTCTCCTGTTTCCATATTTTTTAGTTTTGCATTGTTGCTGTTTATTTCATCTTCTCCTATAGTTAAAACATATTCTGCTCCTATTTTATCTGCATATTTGAATTGCGCTTTTATGCTTCTTTCTACAATATCTTTTTGTACATTTAATCCATCTTCTCTTAATCTTTTTGCTAATGTTGTTGCTAAAATGTTTGCTTTTTCTCCAATTCCTACAATGTATAATTTAGGTTTTTCTTGTTTTACTATGTTTTCTTTATTGTACTTTTCATATATTTCTACAAGTCTTTCTACCCCTAAAGCAAATCCTAATGCTGATGTATCACTTCCTCCTAGTTCTTTTACTAATCCATCATATCTGCCACCTGCAAGTACTGTATACCCCTCTTCTTTTGATATAAATTCGAAAACTGTTTTTGTATAATAATCTAATCCTCTAACTATTCCTGGATCTATTTTATACTCTATTCCAATTTCTGTTAGTAATTTCTTTACATTTTCAAAATGAGTTTTACATTCATCACACAAATAGTCTAATATTATTGGCGCTCCTTGGTTTAACTCTTTACATTTTTCCTCTTTACAATCTAATATTCTCATAGGATTTTTTTCAAATCTTGTTTGGCAAGTATAGCAATACTTATCTATATTTTTCTCTAAGAATTTTTTTAGTACTTTTTGATATTCTGCTCTACAAGTTGGACATCCTATGCTATTTATTGTTAATTCAACATTTGGAATATTTAATATTTTAAATATTTCGTTTGCCATTGTTATGCTTTCAACATCTGCCATATATGAAGATGTTCCGAAAACTTCTGCTCCTATTTGGTGAAATTCTCTAAGTCTTCCTTTTTGCACATTTTCATATCTATACATAGCCATATTATAAAACATTTTTATAGGAGAAGGCATTGATGCCATTCCATTTTCTATATATGCTCTTACAACTCCGGCAGTTCCTTCTGGCCTTAATGTTATACTTCTCCCACCTTTGTCATCAAAAGTGTACATTTCTTTTTGTACAACATCTGTTGTATCTCCAACGCCTCTTTGAAATAATTCTGTGTTTTCAAATACTGGTACTCTAATTTCTTTATATCCATAGTTTTTAAATAACTCTTGTATCTTTTTTTCTACATATTGCCATTTATAAATTTCTTCTGGCAATATGTCTCTTGTTCCTTTTGGTTTTTGTATCATATTTATTTCCTCCTAATATTTGCTTGATTTTAAATCTAAATAGATTGGCTCTTCTTCTTTTACCATGGTGCTTTTTCCGTGTCCTGGATATATTATTGTATCTTCTGGCAATATCATAAGTTTATTTGTTATAGATTTAATTATATCAGCAAAAGAGCCTGTTGGCAAATCTGTTCTTCCCCAAGTTCTTCTAAATACTGTATCTCCTGAAAATAAAAGTTTATGTTCTTTGCAATATAAGCATATTCCTCCTGCAGTATGCCCTGGTGTGTGTATAATTTTAAATTCCATTTCTCCAATATGTATTAAATCATTATCGTTTAATCTAGAATCTACTTCTATATAATTATTTTCCACTCCTATATATTCTGTCATATTTATATTTGGATCATTTAATCCTTTTTCATCTAAAAAATGAATCAATACTTTTCCACCAAAGTTTTGCTTTAATTCATTTACTGCACCTATGTGATCTCCATGGCAATGTGTTAAACATATATATTTTAATTTTGAATCTAATGTTTTTAACATTTCTTCTATTTTTTCATATTCTCCTGCCGGATCAATTACCATAGTTTCTTTGGTATCTTCATCTGCAACTATATAACAATTAGTTTCTTCACCTAATGTTGTGGATATTTTTATTCTCTTTAGTATCATTTTTATACCACCTCAAACACGGGCGGACACAGGGCCCGCCCCTACATTTTGGACGACCAATGGTTGCCCCTAAGATTATTTCTTACGCCTTACTTCATATACACTGTCGACTTTTCTTAGTGATTTTAACGCTTTGTTTAATTCATCTAAACTTTCCAATTCTAAAGTTAATTCTGTAAGAACAGTTTTATTTTTGTTAACTTTACTATTAACTTCAATTAAAGTAACTTTAACATTTGATAATTCTTTTATTATATCTGCAAGTAATCCATTTCTATCATTTGATAGCACTTCTATATCTACATTATAAGATGCTTTTGCTTCAGTATACCATGCAACATCTATCATTCTACCTTCTTCTGACAGTAAATCTTTAACATTTACACAATCACTTCTATGAACAGATACTCCTCTTCCTTTAGTAATATAACCGATTATGCTATCTCCTGGAAGTGGATTACAACATTTTGAAAGTTTTACTAAACAATTATCTATTCCCTTTACTATTATTCCTGTTTTAGAGCTCTTATTTTGATTTACTCTTGGTTTTGATAATTCTTCTATTTTTTCTTCAATTTCTTCTTCTTTGTGTTCTTTTCTATATTCTTCTAATATTCTTGCTATTATTTTTACAGGTGATATTGCTCCAAAGCCTACACTCGCAAACATATCATCTAAACTTAAATATTTGTACCTATCTAATGCAACTTGTACCCATTCTGGCTTAAATAAGTCTGAGTGATTCATTCCTATTCTTTTTATTTCTTTATCTATAAGTTCTTTTCCTTTTACAATATTTTCTTCTCTTTGAGTTTTCTTAAACCATTGCAAAATTCTATTTCTTGCACTAGTACTTTTTACAAATTTTAGCCAGTCTCTGCTAGGTCCTTTCGATGTATCTGATGTTACCACTTCTACAATATCTCCATTATGAAGTTTTGTAACAATAGGCATCATTTTGCTGTTTATTTTACATCCTACCATTTTGTGTCCAACTTCTGCATGAATATTATATGCAAAATCTATTGGTGTAGCTCCTCTTGGCAATACCTTTATATCTCCTCTCGGAGTAAACACATATACTTCATCTTCAAACAATTCTGTTTTTAGTGTTTTTAAGAATTCATCTGGATCTTGCAATTCTTTTTGCCATTCTAATGTTTCTCTAATCCAAGACAATTTATCATCTTGTACCACTACTGTTGATTTTTTATTTTTATTAGCCTCTTTATATGCCCAATGAGCAGCGATACCATATTCAGCAACTCTATGCATGTCCCATGTACGAATTTGCACTTCAAAAGGAGTTGCTTTAGGTCCAATTAGTGTAGTATGCAAAGATTGATACATATTTGCCTTTGGAACAGATATATAATCTTTAAATCTTCCGAGGCATTGGATTATATAAATCGTGAACTATACCTAAAGCAGCATAGCAATCCTTTACAGTTCTAACAAGTATTCTTAATGCAAATAAATCGTATATTTCTTCTAATCCTTTATTATCTCTTTTCATTTTTCTATATATACTATATAAATGTTTTGCTCTACCTGTTATTTCTGCATCTATGTGTTGAACTCTTAACTCTCTCTTTATTTCTTCCATTATCTCTTGTATGAATTTTAATCGTTCTTCTCTTTTTTTATCTAATCCTTCTACAATTTCTCTATAATCTTCTGGTTGTAAGTATTTGAACGCTAAATCTTCCAATTCCCATTTTAGAGAATACATACCAAGCCTATTTGCAAGTGGTGCATATAAATTCATTGTTTCTTCAGATATTGCAATTTGTCTATCTCTAGTTAAATATTTCAAAGTTCGCATATTGTGAAGTCTATCTGCAAGTTTTATAAGTATAACTCTTATATCTTTTCCCATTGCTAAGAACATTTTTCTATAATCTTCAACTTGACGCTCTTTAGCAGTTGTATACTGTATTGTACTAAGTTTTGTAACTCCATCTACCATTTCTGTTATTTCTTTTCCAAATTCCTTTTCCATGTCTTCCTTAGTAACACTTGTATCTTCTACAACATCATGAAGTAATGCCGCACAAATAGTGGTATCATCTAGTTCCAAATTTGCTAGTATATACGCAACATTAACAGGATGAATTATAAAAAGTTCACCAGATTTTCTTAGTTGTTCTCCATGAAAAGCCTTAGCATAGTTGTATGCTTTCATAATTAACTTAGAATCTGACCTTCTATTATTTTTTTTCATTAAGTTAATTACATCATAAATAGTTATTTCTTTTTCTTGCGTCATTTGTGTCATCTCCCTTTATATTATAGAACAAGTGTAATAACTTTAGTCTCGTTTCCTACATATAATATTTTATATAGATTTCATTATATCTTTTAAATTTATTTGTATTGTTTCAATTCCATTATATGAATTAACCTCTAATGTACCTAATATATCAACTTTATCTCCTATTAAGTATTCTTCTGCTAAATTTCCCATATTAAACCCTATTGCACTTATCAGGCAATTATTGTCTTTTAAAGTAATTTTTAGATGTTTTCCTTCTGATAATGCTCTTATAGAATCTATTTTTAAGTTTTTATATAAAAATATTGGTGTTTTATTTGCTTCTCCAAATGGCTCTAGTTTGCTTATTTCTTCAACTGTTTCTTTGTTCATATCGTTTAAAGAAATTTCACCATCAACATATATAACAGATAAAATGCTTTTTATGTTTTTTTCTTCAGCTATTTTTTCAAATTCTTGCTTAAAATTCTCTAAATTTTCTTTCTTTAATGATAATCCTATTGCCATTTCATGTCCGCCATATTTTTCTAAATACTTGCTATTTTCACATAGTGCAGAATGTAAATCAAACCCTGGTATGCTCCTTCCAGAACCTTTAGCAATATCATCTTCTAATGATAATAATATTGTAGGTTTAAAAAATTTCTCTGTTAATTTAGATGCAACTATTCCTATAACTCCGTGATGCCATCCGCTTCCTGCTAAAACTATTGTATTGATTTTACTCATATCAACATCTTTTAAAGCATCCATTGCCTCTTCAAATATTTTTCTTTCTTTTTCTTGTCTTTCAATATTATATCTATTTAAATTTTCTGTTATAATTTCAGCTTGTACAATATTATCTGTTAAAAATAATTTTAACGCTTCTTCTTGAAATCCCATTCTTCCACAAGCATTTATTCTTGGAGCTATTCCGAAAGAAACAGCCATTGAATTTATATTCTTATATCCTATATTTTTTAGTAATGATTTTAACCCTGTATTTCTAGTTACTTGGATTAACTTCAATCCTAATTTTGCAATAACTCTATTTTCGTCAACTAGAGGAACAATATCAGATATAGTTCCAACACATACGATGTCTAAATATTTCAAATATTCTTTTTCATCTAAATTTAATCTAATACCAATTGCTTGAATTAGTTTAAAAACGACGCCAACTCCAGCTAGTCCTCTAAATGGATATTTATTATCTTTTCTTTTGGCATCAACAACAGCAATTGCTTTAGGTAAATCATCTAATGGCTCATGATGATCTGTTATAATCGTTTCTATTCCTAAGCTATTGCTATATTCAATTTCTTCTATTCCAGATATACCGCAATCTACTGTTATCATTAGCTTATGTCCATCTTCTGCAATATTTTTTATTGCTTCTTTATTTAATCCATATCCTTCTTGCAATCTATTTGGAACATAATAATCTACTGTAAGTCCTCTTTCTTCTAAAAATCTCTTTAGTACTGTTATACTTGTTATTCCATCTACATCATAATCTCCATAGATTATAATTTTTTCCTTTTTTTCTATAGCAATTTCAAGTCTATCAACTGCATTTTTCATATCTGGCATTAAATACGGGTCATGAAAATCATTTCTTGTCGGATTTAAAAACACATTTATATCATTCTCATCTATTATTTTTCTATTTACAAGCACTCTCGCTAATAATTTTGATATATTATATTTATTACTTATTTCATTTATTTTGTTTTCATCTGTTTCATAAAATTCCCATTTTTTCTTCATACAATTCTCCTAAATTAACAATTTATTACTATTGTATATTATTTTGTAATATTTTAAAAGAGTTTTTTATATATTTTGCAAAAAAATTACGAAACAGTAATTTTACTGTTTCGTAAAACTTATATCAATGCAACTATTGCATATATTATTATTTTTATCATATTTTTACTAAATAAATTCCACACATAAAAAGGTATTCCCATTTTATTCAATTTATCATATTCACAGCAAATTACATCTATTTCCTCTTTAGAAATTATTTCTTTTTCTTCCATATATTCTTTTGCAATATATTTTGCTTTTGTCATTGCATCTATTTCTAAATATGCCCTTATTGTAAATTGTAAAAATCCTAACATTGCAAATATCAATAAATATAATAATGGATTATTTATTATATTAAATATTGTTAATATTAAAATTGTAATAAAATAAATGATGCATATATTTGATATTATGAAATTAGCCATAAGTGTTGTTCTATTTTGAACAGAATGAGCACATTCGTGTGCTATTGTCTGAATTTTAGCAAAACTATTTTTCTTTGTTGAAATTGATATTGTATCTGTTAATGCAAAATACATACTTGTTTCAGAATCTGGATTTTCTTTTACTTGCACCTTTTCATTATTTAATTTTTTTAATATATCTTTTGTTAATTCTATATTATTGGGAAACTTGTCAGTCAATTCAGTTAGCTTTTCATTCTCTTTGTAATTCTTTAAATCTGATATTTTTATATTAAAAATTATTTTTAATAGTAATATAAGTATAATAGATATTAAAATTATTATATAATACATGTTCTACCTTTCTTTTGTATAGAAACGGGCGGACGTGATGGGTCCGCCCCTACGATTTACAAATAAAATTGATTTTATCAAATGTGGCATTATACAATATATTATTGTAATACGTCTTTTACTGCTTCTCCTATTATTTTGTTTACATCTGCTAGCATTATATTAAATCTTACTTCTACATCAAAATATTCTTTTACCTTTGGATTTTGCATTAGTATTTGATATAACTCTTTTAACTTGCTCATTTTTTCTTCATTCTGTTCTTCCCCTTGTATTGTTAAAAGTTGCGTTTCATATCTTATTTTTTCAAATTCATCTATTTTTTCCTTCATTTCTGGAATTGATTTTACTTCTTCCTTTATTTTTTTGTATTCTAAATATTCTTTGCTTTCCTTTAGGCTTTTTGCTAATTCATTTGCTTGGTCATAAACATACATATTTTTTCCTCCTAATTTTGCGGACGACCAATGGTCGCCCCTACATTGTTTGCAATACATTTATTCTATGCATAAGCATGTCTTTTTTTGAAAGATAAAAGATTTGTTATTTCGCCTTCTGTATTTTTTGCTTTCTTTGCCTTTTTTGCCTTCTCTTGTGCAATTTGAGCAGCTTGGCGTTCTGCCATTGTTTGGCAAATTGCTTTTTGATATATAAAATGTGTGTCTTGTGCTATTTTTGCCCAATTATACTCTTCTTTAACTTTTGCTTTTGCTTTCTTAGTAACTCCATCACATAATGCAGGATTTAATAATAATGCTAATATTGAATCTGCTAATGAATTTGGATTTCCTGCATAACTCTTCATTCCGTTCACACCATGATCAATTATTTCATTTAATCCACCAACATCTGAAACAACTGTTGGAACTCCTGCAAGCATTGCTTCTAATGCAACAATCCCAAATGGTTCATAAGTACTTGGAAAAACTGAAACATCAGCACATTTGTACATTTTGCATACTTGTTTTTGATTTAAGTAGCCTGTAAAATATACTTTATTTCCTATTCCCATTGCTTCAACTTGGGCTTTTAATTCATCTATCATTCCGCCTTTTCCTGCAATTACTAATTTTGCATCGTGATATCCTTCTAATATTTTTGGCATTGCAGAAATTAAATGTTGTACACCTTTTTCATAAACTAATCTTCCCATAAATAAAATTATCTTTTCATTGTCTAGGGCATATTGTCTTCTAAACTCGTAGTCTCTCTCGACTCCATTAAAATTTGTTATATTTATTCCGTTTGGAACCACATTTATTTTTTCAAAAGGTAATCCAAATAATCTTTGTATATCATTTTTCATAAAATTGCTATTAACAATTACTTCTGAAGATTCATATGTTAATAACCATTCTGTATCATTTATATATCTTTGTGTTTCATCATGAATTCCACTATTTCTACCTGCTTCTGTTGCATGTATTGTAGATACAAGTGGTGTTCCGTAAGAATTTTTTAAAGTTTTTGCAGAATATGCAACTAACCAATCATGAGCGTGTATAATATCAAAATTTCCTTCTTTTGCTATAATCTCATTTGCTTTTGCTATCATATTAAAGTTTAATTGCATAACCCAATCTATAAAATTATTAGGATTTATAATATAATTATTTACTCTATATACATTAACACCTTTATCATTTTCGTATTCTGGTGCATCTCCATCTTTATATGTTATAACATACACATCGTGACCATCTTTAATTAACCTTTTTGATAAATCGTGTACTACTCTTGCTATTCCTCCAACTATTCTCGGTGGATATTCCCAAGTAAGCATCAATATTTTCATCTGTTTAGCCCCTTTCAACATTTTCATTTGTATATATGTTTTCATTTTACTACATTGTATAAGATAATTCTACAAAAGTAAATAAATATTTACAAAAATATTAAAAAAAATATTTTTTTCTTTTTTAATGTTTTTCTATTGAATTTATTACTTATTTGATATAATATAATTTAGAGAATTTATTTCTATTTACTAAGGAGGAATTTTTAATGCCAAGGAAAACAAAAGATGTAGAGAATAAGACTAAATCAACAACCACTACAAAAAAAGCAAGAACTAAATCTGTTAGTGATGTAAAAAAAACATCAACTTCTAAAAAAAGTGCTACAACAACCTCAAAGAGAAAGGGTACAGCAGCGCCAAGTCTCACAGGCATTCCCACAAGCAATGCCTCTACTTCAAAAAAGAGCACTACTTCTAAAAAATCTTCCTTAAATAAAAAAACTCAAATTAAAGAGAAAAAGGGCACAACGGTGTCAACGGGTCGCCTAAGGCCACGACCCCTACACGAACATTCTAAAAAGCGGTATCCCTGCGAAAGAAATTTTAGAATATTATGATTTACCATATAGATATAATGAAACAACTGTAAAAATATTAGCACAAACTCCTAAAAAACTATTTGTTTATTGGGATATTTCTGATGCCGATAGAAAAAATTATATTGAGCAATTTGGAGAAAACTTTTTTAATAATACAGTACCTGTATTGTTAATTCATAATAAAACATTAAATTATTCTTTTGAAGTTGAAATAAATGATTTCGCTAATTGTTGGTATTTAGATGTAACTGACTCAAAATGTGAATATTCTATTGAATTAGGCCGTCGCTCTAAAATACAAAGTTACTATATTCCTAACAACTATATTTATGTTGCAACTTCTGATGTAATAGAAAATCCTAATGACCATATTCTATTTGAAAAGCAGTCAAAAACTGTTTATTTTAGAAATGTAAAGAATAACACTACTTATTCAAAAGATATTGCCACTATATCTTTTATTAGAAATATGGGTAAAATTTACAATATATATGATGCGTATAAAAAATTATATGACACTATGTATAATGATGAAGATATATTAAATAATCCTACATCCATATTTAAATAATAGAACAAACGGGCGGACTTTAGCCCCACCCCTACAGCATGCAATATATTTTAAGAAGGTTGGAGAATATAATGAATAATAAAGAAATAAAAGGTTATGTTAGTTTCATACTACATGCTCACCTACCATTTGTGCATCATCCAGAAAGTGAAGATTATTTAGAAGAAAGATGGTTGTTTGAAGCAATTTCTGAGACCTACATTCCACTACTACTTAACTTTAAAAAATTAGAAGAGGAAAAGGTAGATTTTAGAATTACAATGTCTATAACCCCTCCTCTTCTTTCAATGTTAGCAAGTCCTCTTTTGAAAAAAAGATATATCAAATATTTAAAATCTCATATAGAGTTATGTCAAAAAGAGTTAAAAAGAACTGCTAATGATAAAAGATTAAACGAATTATCTAAATATTACTTTGATAGATATAGCAATGATTTACACATTTTTAAAGATGTATATAATTGCAACTTAATAGAAGCATTTAAGTATTTTCAAGATATTGGTGTTCTTGAAATTATTACTTGTGGTGCAACCCACGGATATTTTCCTATTTTATATGTTAATGAAAAAACGGTTAAAGCACAAATTGCTATTGGAGTTCAAACTTATGAAAAATATTTTGGAAGAAAACCTCGTGGAATTTGGTTGCCCGAATGTGGCTATGTTCCAGAAGCAGACAAATATTTGAAAGAATTTGGTATAGAATATATTATTACAGAATCTCATGGAATATTATATGCAGACCCTACTCCTATTTACGGAACCTTTGCCCCTATTGTTTCTCCTGATGGTGTTGTTGCATTTGGGCGTGACATTGAAACATCAAGACAAGTATGGAGTTCTGTAAATGGTTACCCTGGAGATTTTAATTATAGAGAATTTTATAGAGACATTGGTTATGAAACCGATTATGACTATATAAAACCGTATATTGCTTCTAATGGTGTAAGAGTTGATACTGGTATAAAATACTATAGAATTACCTCTAAAAGCGATTTAAAAGATTACTATAATCCAAGATGGGCTATGGATTCGGCTGAAAAACAATCTGGACACTTTTTTGATTGTAGACAAGCACAAATAAGTGAATTAAGTGAAGTTATGGATACTCCGCCAATTGTTGTTTGCCCTTATGATGCCGAACTTTATGGTCATTGGTGGTATGAAGGTCCATATTGGTTATATGTTTTATTTAAAAAAATTTATTATGATGATTCTAATTTTAAACTAATTACGCCTGGAGAATATATTGATAAATATCCTAACATTCAAATAAGTAGCCCTTGCCGTTCAAGTTGGGGCGCTAATGGATATAGTGAGGTTTGGTTAAATCCAACTAACGATTACATTCACAGACATTTGCATAAAGCTGGGGACAGAATGGTAGAACTTGCTCATACTTTCCCTAATGCAAAAGGACTAAAAAAGAAAGCTCTTAACCAATGTGCAAGAGAACTGCTTTTAGCCCAAAGCAGTGATTGGCTATTTATTATAACCAATGGAACTATGGTAGATTACGCAAAAAAACGCGTAAAAGATCATATAGGTAGATTTACTAAATTATATTATGAATTAAAAAATGATAATATTGATGAAATGTTTTTAAAAGAAATTTATAAAAAAGACAAGATTTTTGAAGATATTGATTATATGATTTATTATTAAGGATAAGTTTCAAAAACTCTTCTCAAAGAATAAAATATGTATATCTATTTTTATTTAGTAGATAATATTACATATATGTTGAGAGGAGTTTTTTTAGTGATTAATTCTATATGTATTAAAACAAACAACGAAAATATTATAAATAATCTACTGAATAATTTAGAAAATATGGAATTAAATGATGTATATTTGTCCAAAAACAATTTCAAAAATTATAAAAATGTAATAGTTCATTATAGAGGAAACACTATTGATTTATTCTATTCTAAACTTGCAGAAATTCTATCTAATATAATAATTGCTTATTATGAAAGAGGTATTATTAAAAGAATAATCTCTTCTAATTACTTTTATTTTGATGATATAGAAAAGAAAAAAATTTTAAGTTTATGCCTTGAATCCTTATTGGATGTACAAAATACAGAATTTTTAGAAAGGAAAAATATAATTTTTATTTCATTTTTAAAATATATTTTGTATAATAAATCCCTTGTTTTAGATGGATTTATAAATTTTAGATTAAAAGATTATATCTGTATATTAGATGATGCTGTTGATTTTAGCGTAAATAAATTCTTAATTGAAAGAGAATACGCTGAATTTGTTAGCCTTTTGAAAATTTATATAAATTCAAAAGAAAGTACTACTCCTATGATACACTTAGTTTATATAAATCAAGAATCTATTTTAATAGATAAGTTTGGAAATTTAATTAACACAGATAATCATATTTTTGAAACAAAATATTTATCAGATATATCATTTTCTTCAAACGATTATGCCCTTAATGCTCTTCTTACATTATTGCCACAAAAAATCAATATTCATTTAATAAACTCTGATGAAGATGAATTTATTAACACTTTAAAGCTAATCTTTGATGATAGGGTTTGTTTATGTAGAGATTGTGACATATGTAAAATTTATAGAGAAAATAATTTTAAATTATTTAGATGACAATGAATACAGTGCGCAGTAATATTAACTAAACGACGTTGGTCTGTTCCCTACGACCCTTTTGTTGTAAAATAAATATAAATATGATATATTATCTATATTATATTTATGGAGGAAAACTTATGTCTAGCTTTGCACTTAAAATAGTAGCTTGTTTGACTATGCTTTGTGATCATTTTGGCTATTTAATATATAATGGAAAACTTTCTTTTTTAAATTTTATTGGAAGAATTGCTTTTCCTATATTTGCATTTCAAATAGGCCAAGGTTATTCACATACAAAGAATTTAAAGAAATACATTTCTAGGCTATTTATTTTCGCAATACTTTCTCAATATCCTTTTATGCTTTTTCACAATTTAATTTCTTCTGGATTTGCACTTAATATATTTTTCACATTATTACTTGGTTTGATTTGTATAATTTTGTATGATAAATTACCATATAAATTTTTATCAATAATAATGTCTATTTGCATAGCATATATCGCTCAAGTTAGCAAATGTGATTATGGTTTTTTTGGTGTTGCAATAATTTTGCTTTTTTACATATATAAAGATAATAAAATTTTAATGAGTTTAGCTTTTATTTTATGCACGATTATAAAATATTGGTCTTTTATAATTAAATATGGTCACTTTACTACATACTCTTTGCTTTGTTTATTTACTATAATTCCTATTATTTTTATAAATTTATATAATAAAAAGCAAGGTAAAAAAATAAAATATTTTCTTTATATCTTTTACCCTACTCATTTACTAATTATTTACTTTTTATGGAATATAATTTATATTTAGTCTTCCTTATTTGGTATATACAAATTACATTTGCATATACCATTTTTTACGAAATCATCACAAGGACATAATGTTGTTTCATCCATAACTACTCTACATGGGCAATGTCCATTTTTCTTATATATTCCTTCTAGTATTTTATTTACATATTCTTTATCTGTATTTAATATATATCCCTTCATAATTATTTCTCCTACATATTATAAAATTTCTTTCTTTAATTCTTCCTCGTCTCTATAGCCCTCTAATTTTCTTATAACTTTTCCATTATCATATAAAACAAGTGTTGGTACAACCTCTACTCCATTCTCTATTGATAATTGTGTTTCTTCATCTATATTTACTTTCACTATTTTTATTTCACTTTCTTCTTCAGATATCTTTTCTAGAACTGGTGATATCATTTGACAAGGTCCACACCATGTTGCAAAAAAATCTACTAATACTTTTCCATTGTAATTTAATACTTCCTGTTCAAACTCGCTTGTTGTTATGTGTTTTAACATATAAATCACTCTCCTATAGTTTATTGTTTACATTATTTTATATAAATATTACCTAAATGTAAATAGATTTATATTTAATTCATATAAATATTTTATGAACTATATTGTCGAATAAAGTCGTTATTTTCTAAGATTTTTTCTTTCTCATTTTACAAATTCTGCTAAATATAGTATAATAAATATATATGTGCGTGGAGGTAAAATAATATGAGTAAAGAAAAGAAAGAGCATTTTATAAATGGTATTAAAGTTAATGAAGAAACTGCACAAGCCATATTAAATAAATCAACATATTTTCCAAGTGACGCAGAAAATTTTGAATTATATAATGATTTTCTTAATCAACAAAAAGCTGCATTTAAAGCTACTATGAATTATTTTAATAGACTATTAAATACTTTGAGAAAACAAGGTAAAATTTCGGGATTTATGGAATTTAGAACTAGAATTAAATCTCCCGAAAGTGCATTAAGAAATGATGAAATAAATAATATTAAATTACGTACTAATGATAATGAAATAAAAAGCAAGCCAGTAGATGATGTTTTTGGCATGGAATTTATTGGAGGAACTGATAAAGAAGTAGAATTTATAGTTTCTATAATTAGTAAAAAAACTATTCTTGCAAGAAAAAATGATAAAGAGAAAGAGAATGGTTATAAAGCTAAACATAGAGTCTTTTCACTGAATAAAGAAACTATGGATGAAATTTCTAAAGAATTTAATATAGATCCAAATAATTTTCCTTTATTTGAAGCTCACTTTCTAACCATAGCAGTAGCACTAGAAGCAAATACTGGAACTGCTAAGCACATAGATTATAAAGGTTTAAATCCTAAAGAAATTCAAAAAAAATACAATAATAATGAATTTAGAGTAGGATATGATGTACCTCAAATGTGGATAGGTAATGGTGATAAAATGGTACTACTTTCATCTGATGAAACTTTACAAAAAATGTATCCATTTTTAGATTTAACCCAAAAAGGAAAGGAAAAGCATAATAAAGATAGCGATGAAAGTGAACCAGAAAATTCTTAAAATTCAAAAAATACAATAGTGTAGGGAACGAGAAGGCATCGTTCCCTATAATTTTATGCTATTCTTAATTCTTTTGCATGATTTAAAGAAATCTCAGTTATGTCTCCACTTGCAATTCTTGCAACTTCTTCTATCGTTTCTTCTTCGTTTAATAGTTTAATATTTGTTTGCATTTTTCCTTCTTTTATATTTTTACTTATATAATAATTATAATCCCCTTTTGCTGCAATTGATGCTAGATGAGTTATGCATAAAACTTGATGTTTTTTTGCTATTATCTTCATTTTCTCTGCAACACTCTTTGCAGCAAGTCCACTAATTCCTGTATCAATTTCATCAAATACTAATGTTTCTATATCATCAACATTTGCAAGTACTGTTTTTATTGCAAGCATTATTCTAGACATTTCTCCACCTGATGCAATTTTAGTTAATGGCTTGTATTGTTCATCTAAATTTGTAGAAATATAAAATTCAATTTTATCTAATCCATTTATTGTATAATTATTTTCATTGTATTCTATATTTACTTTAAATTTAGCATTTTTCATTTCTAATTCTTCTAATTCATTATTTATTTTTGTGCTAAGTATTTCTCCATTTCTTTTTCTTATTTCATGCATTTTACTACAAATTTCATTCATTTGTCTTTCTAATATATTTAATTTTTCTCTTAATTTTTTATTATATTCTTCTGCATTTTCTATCTCAAAAATTTGAAAATTTATATCGTCTTTATATTGCAATATTTCTTCTATATTGTTACCATATTTTCTTTTTAATGAATATATTGTATCTAATCTTTCTTCTATTTCATTTCGCTTTTCATCATCAAAATAAACCATTTCTTTATAATCTGTTATATCTCTAGCTGTTTCTTCTAAGTTGTAATAACTTTCTTTAAGCGTTTCTAATGTTTTTGCATATTTGGCATCAATATCTTCTATTTTTTCTAAGCATTTGATTGCAGAATTTATTGATTCTATTGCAATATTTGATATTTGTTCATCTGCTTCATTTAAATTTTCTGATATTTTTTCTGTATTTAACATTACCTTTCTTGTTTCTTCTAACTCTTCATCTTCGTTTTCTTTAAGGTTAGCCATTTCTATTTCATTTATTTGATATTTTAATAAATCTAGTCTTCTCTGTTTTTCTTTTTCATCACCATAATTTTTTGTTAACTCTTCTCTTGTTTGCAAATATTCATTATATAATTTAATATAATCTTCCTTTAAAGTTGATATTTCATTTTCTGAAAATTCATCTAAGTATTTTATGTGGCTTGACACTTCTAATATATATTGATTATCGTGTTGACCATGTATATCTATTACCTTACTCATGAAATTTTTAAGCTCATTTACAGTAACCATTCTACCATTTATTTTACACATGTTTTTTCCGCCAACGTTTATTTCCCTAGATATTATAATTTCTTCGTTATTTAGTGTCATCTGCATTTCTACAAAAGAATAACTTTGTCCATTTCTAATCATTTCCTTTGAAAACCTTCCACCCGCAAGTATTTCTAATGAATCTATTATCAATGTTTTACCTGCCCCTGTTTCTCCTGTTAAAATATTAAATCCTTTATTTAAGTCTATAGATATTTCATTTATAATACCTATATTTTTAATGTGTAGTGTATTTATCATTTCAACAACCCCCATATATAAAAAACGATTTATCAAATATTTGTTTGTATATTTTATATCACTATTCAATTTTAATGTCAACACATTTGTTCGCTTTTTTTGAAAATTTTTCTGATATTTATTTTTGTTGCTTTTAAGTTGCTTTTTTATTTTATTATGTTATAATTTCTATGATAACTTATTTTTAGGGATGGTGTGGACGTTGAACTGGGTGGATATTTTAAGTATGATTATTAAATTAGGCGGAGGCCTAGCACTATTTTTATTTGGAATGAATCTACTTTCTTCTAGTTTAGAAAAATTATCTACTGGAAGAATTGAAAAAATTTTAGAAAAGCTAACAGGAAATATCTTTAAAAGTATATTATTTGGTGCTTTAGTTACTGGTGTTATTCAAAGTTCCGCTGCAACTACAGTAATTGTTGTTGGGCTTGTTAATGCTAGAATTTTAAAATTTAGATCTGCAATAGGGCTGATTATGGGAGCTAATATTGGTACTACAGTTACAGGACAAATCCTTAGGCTAAATGGTATTGTGGCAACTTCTAACTCTATAGTAGCGTTACTTACTCCAGCCGTTATTGCTCCACTATTTGCAATAATCGGAATTATAATGTTCATGGCATTAAAGAAAGATAAATTAAAAAATCTTGGTAGTGCATTTGTAGGAATTGGCATTTTATTTACAGGAATGTTATCAATGGAAGGTGCAGTATCACCTTTAAGTAATTACCCTGAGTTTGTTAACTTATTTAGTACATTTTCTAATCCAATACTTGGTGTATTAATTGGTGCCTTTGTTACTGCAATTATTCAGAGTTCATCTGCATCTGTTGGTATATTACAAGCAATTTCTTCTACTGGTGCAATAACTTATTCTTCTGCTATTCCAATTATTATTGGTCAAAACATTGGTACTTGTGTAACCCCAATTATGTCTAGTATTAACGCTAATAAAAATGCAAAAAGAATAGCTCTTGTACACTTATATTTTAATATTATTGGATGTATTGTATTCTTAGTAGGAATATATGCTATACAACATTTTGTAGGATTTGCATTTTGGAACTTACCAATAGATATGGGTGGAATTGCAAATTTCCATACTTTATTTAATATTGTGGTAACAGTTCTGTTTATTCCATTTACAAGTTTACTTGAAAAATTAGCATTTGCTACAATAAAAGATGACAAACATGCACTCCCTGCTAGTGAATTAGATGTATTAGACGAAAGACTTATTGCTGTTCCTGCACTTGCAGCAGAACAGATAAATAAAATTGCAGTAAAAATGGGAGAATACGCAAAAGCTAATTATATAGATGCAAAATCTTTATTATATAAATTTGATGATAAAATTGTGAATAAAATTAAAGAGAATGAAAATATTGTTGACACTATGGATGACGTTTTAAATAATTATATAATTAAGTTAAAAGATAATTATTTAAACGATGCCGAAATAAAAAGTATTTCTAGCATTATACATCTTTCTTCAGAATTTGAAAGAATATCTGATCACTGTACTAATTTACTAGAAGCAGCTGAAAAATTACATCAAAATAATTTGAGTTTTTCAGATTCAACTATGCAAGATTTTTCTTTTATGCTTGATGCAGTTGAAGAAATTTGCTCAATGTCTGTTAGTGCTTTTATAAATAATGACCCTGAATTAGCAAAAAGAATTGAGCCATTAGAAGATGTTATAGATTTGCTTGAACACAAGCTTAAATCTACCTATGTATCAAAACTAGATAGAAACAAATATTCAATAGATTGTGGTGTTATATTTTTAGAATTACTATCTGATTTGGAAAGAATTTCTGACCACTGTTCTAATATTGCATTATTTGTTATTGGTAAAAATGAAACTTCATTTGATTTAAATCCTCACGAATATATAAACAAAATTCATGACGAGCAATCTACTAAATATATGGAAATAACAGATATGTATATTGAAAAATATATGAAATAGCTAAAAGGGTCGCACATCTGCGACCCTTTTGGTTAATCTTTATAATATGAAACATCTATATTGTTTATTCTTGTTGTATTGGTACTAACTCCAATATTGGTTTCTACTTTAACATATAGCTTATCCCATCCATCTACCTCTAACTCTTTTGGTGTTCCTGATGTTATATCTGTTACCTGTTGCCAAGTTTCATTGTCATTTGATATATATACTTTATAATTAGTACTATACATATTTAGTGTAAGTTTTACTTTGTTTCTACCTTTATTTGATATATCTACGCTTTCAGTTGTTAGCGTTTTTGTATCCACATCATACGTACTTTTTAATTCTAGGTTAGAATCGTATTTATATAATGTATATTTAGGTGCTAAATTATTTCGTACATACCAATACTTGTCTTTTTCATTATATACATTATTCTCATATGTACCATCCTCTGCTATGAGCTGTTTTATATAGTCACCTCTACTATGATTTATAGTTTTCACTATAGTTACTTTATATCTATCATATTTAAATGATCCATCACTTCTTGGCACAAATTTATAGAAACTTCCTCCTCGTACAACAGTATCAGAAACCATACCCCTGCTTCCTAATTCTTTTGTTGAAGAATAAACAATATAACTACCATATGACGGTTTGATATCAGAAAGTTTAATTGCTCCTTCTGCTGGAGTCCACCATTCATAAATACCATAACCATATTGATGATTAGAATCTCCTGTATAAATAGTTGGTGTTTTTTCTTCTTCTAAACTATATGAATTACTTGGATTATCTTTATATGAAGAATACATATACCATTGCTCATCTTCACTTGTACGTGTTTGTTGCCCTATTGCTGTTGCTCCTCCTGAGCTAC
>CAOKHH010000022.1 GCA_948468225.1 uncultured Clostridia bacterium
ATACAAGCAATAAGGCATAATCCAATGTATATGGAAGATTATATTAAACAATTAGATATGATACTTTCTTCTACAGGTGAAAAATTGTTAACAGGAGCTGGAACTATTAGTCATGATAAAGCAATAGAAAAAGCAAAAGCAGAATACAAAAAGTATCAAGTTAAAACTATTAGTCCAGTTGAAAAGGAATATTTAAAGGCTTTGAAAGAAATAAGCAATAAAGTTGAGAAAAAGAACGATTAATATTATAATAGGAAAAATAATAGAGGAGAGAATTAACTATTACACAAATAATGCAAATATTTAGATTATTATGCCGAATTTTTTTGCATTTACAATAAAATTCAGTACAATAATATTGATAAATATTTTAAAATCAATAGATACAACTCAAAAAGAGATATTAAAAAATTAACAAAAAAATATGGCATAATATATAAAAAATATTATTAGGAGAAAATAAACATAATGAATATAATTGATGAAGCAGATAAATTTAAAAAGATATTTGAAAATATAGTAAGAGATGGATTAAAAAAGGCAAAAATTGATATTAATAAAGGTGTATCTATAGATCAATTCCATGAATATCCAATTTATAGTGGCGATTTTGAAAAAAGCAAAATGCCCAATTTTCATACTACATTTTTTTCACTATTTAATGATAATATAGAGTATAGAGATTATTCAAGTTTATTCAGAAAATATGTAACAAAAGAAGATAAAAAGATAGATATTGGAAAGTTAGATGGGATAGATGAGTTTATATTGTTTATTGAGAATAATACAAAAATAAAAGAAATGTTTTGTATTAGAGATTCTGAATTTAAATATGCTTTTTTATATATGTTTATATCAGAATTTATAGGAAAATATATTTATACATATGGTACGAGATATAATAAATCAAATTACAACAAATTGATTTTTCCAATATTAAATTGTTTGTTTTCAGAACAAATAAAATTAAATATAATTATCCCTATTCTATTAGTACAATTTGATTTAAATTCATATAAATTAAATGAAACTACGAAAATTATAAAAATGAGTGATACAATACAACTTTCTCGATACAAAATTGGAAACTCAAAAGGTACATTTGAAAAAATTGTAAAAGGTTGCGCAACACATGCACTTTCTTTATATGAGTACACATTACAATATCCATCAAATAATTATTGGAATATTACAGATGCATTAAGCAAATATAGAGCTTTTCCACTGTTTATAATAAATAGTTTTTTTATAGCATTGTTTTTAGAAACAGGTATATATAATGGATATGAACAAGTAATTGCTATACCAAAAGATTGGATGTTATATATTCCAGATGGGAATTTAGTTAATATGCACGGTACAACTGCTAATATGTATCCAGTATATCTAGAGAATGGAACTTGGAATAATGCAGCACCTAAAATAAATATTGAACAATTAAGAAGATTAAAAAAGATATTTAATAAAATTATAAATTGTAAAAATAAACAGATAGAAATGGCAATAGACCGATTAATTAGAGCACTGGTTAGAGATAATCAAGAAGATGCATTCTTAGATATATTAATAGGAATTGAAATATTATTAACTGATAATGAAAAGACAGAGGTAACATATAAGTTATCTATGAGAATATCTTTTATTATGAATAAATTAAGCAAAGATATAGATTATAGGAAAGTCTTAAAAGAATTATATACTTATAGATCAGCTATTGTACATGGAAATTCTAATAAACATAAACTATCTCATTCACAATTTTTAAATAAAGATTGTTATAGCATTGCATTGGATATTTTTTCTAAAATATTGAAAGCAATAATATTAGATGATACTCTAATAAATAGTAAGTATATACCTCAAGAAATAGATAATATGATAATAAATAAATTCTCAAAATAAATTTGACAATATTTATCCAACATGTTAATATTATTTTTATAAAGAGTAAGTATTCTTTGAAGAAATAATGGTAGATAAAAAATGTTGGCGACATTGTTGCCAATTTGTTGCCAGAATATAAATAAACATAGTAAAAATAATATTATAAATATAGAAAATATTATTTTGCAAAAATTAATCAAAAACTAGAATACCAATAATATTCAAAATATTATAAATATTTATAATACTATGATTCCAACTTCTTGTGGAAGTGGGAAAAAATATAAAAATTGTTGTGGAAAATAATCTTAAAATAAGGCTTTTATTAAAGCCTTATTTTAAAAGTTAAAGGAGATATTAAAAATGCTAGAAAGCAATAATGAGTCAATTCAATATGAAGATAGAATAAGAACTATGTCTCATAGAAAGTTTAAAAAATATGTTTTAAAAGTAACAAGAGAAATTGGAGAATATATTTCTAAAAACAATATAAGAATCGATTATGTTGTGCCAGTTTTGCGAAGTGGGGCAGTGCCCGCAGTGTATATTGCAAATGAGTTAAATTTAGTAAAATTTGCTCCAATTCAAGTAAAAAAGGTAAAAGAAAATGGTATTTATGACCATATTGTTTTATTAAATTCTTTAAAGGATTTGGACAAAGCAAAAGAATTAACCTTGCTTGTTGTAGAAGGCACATATAGTTCAGGTGCAACTGCAAATACAGCACTAGATGAAATAAGTAAAACTTTACCTAAAGCAAAGATTTTATTTACTTGTGTTTGTGCAAGAGGAGAAGAAAATTTACCTAAAAATACACAAAAAAATTTTTATGGTTTTAGTTTAGCGAGAGAAAAGCTATTTGTATATCCTTGGGAATTAAAAGAACAAAAAGAAACTCATCCTGACCAAAAACTAGAAAATATATTTTATTAAGAGTTGATATAAATTTGTAAAATTATTAGAAGTATAGTTGAAGAAAACTTAGAATTTATATATAAAAGTAAAGAGAATAGGATAAATAAAAATGAAAATTACAAGTATTTATATTATTTCACAAATAATTACAATAGCATATTTTGCAATACTAAGTTTTAGCTACTTATTAAAAGATAGAAGAAAAATATTAACTGCAAATTTTGTAGCTCATATTGGACAAACAACTGCAATGGCAATGCTTAATGGATATACAGGTGCAGCAATGGCAGGTGTTATGATGTTACGAGATTTAATTCTTTTAGTACAAGAAAGAATTAAATCCAAAGGTAAAGATATTAATAAAAAATTTGATTTAAGTATACTAATTATAACAGTCATACTTGTTGTAGTATTAACAATTTTTACATATAATGGACCACTTAGTTTATTATCAGTAATAGCAACACTTATTACAACATTTGCATTGTGGCAAAAAAATGTAAAGAGATATAAGATATTAGGAGTATTAGCTGGAATTTTCTGGTTATCTTATAACATAGTCATAATGTCAATTGTGGGTATAATATTAGAATCAATTTTAGGAATATGCTCAACAATTGGATATATAAGAGATATAAAACAAGAGAAAAAGGAAAAGGAGATAAACCCATGTACAAAATGATAGTAGTGGATTTAGATGGAACGCTATTAAATGATGCAAAGAAAGTTAATGAAGAAAATATAAACTTAATTAAAAGAGCATATAAAGAAAAAGGAATAATAACTGTAATTGCAACAGGAAGACCACTAGCCTATGCAAATGAAATATGTGATTTTTATGGAGATTGTTTTGGAAATTACATAATTGCAGCGAATGGTGCTATTATTAAAGATATTAGAAATAATGAGTATATTCATAAAATTACTTTTACCAATGAAGAGATATTAACTTTAAGAAATATTTTCTTAGAAGAGAAAGCAGATTATATGATGCTTTATACAGATAAACAAGCTATAACTGAGGCGCAAAATGATACTAATTTAGAAAATTCTGGTATAGATTTTAATCAAAGAAAAACGAAGGTAGAAAATTTAGAAAATGTAATAAAAGAGAATCCTAACCTTATTAAATTATTGTGTATAGTTGGTGGAAATACTTTAGCATTAGAAAAAATTATTAAAAGAGTAAACCTGATAGATGAAATAGAAGCATCAATTATTTGTAATTATTTATACAAGACAGAGACAAATACATTTAAATCAACATATATAGATATAGGAAAAGCTAATTGTAGCAAGAAAAATGCAATACAAATTTTAGCAGATAAATTAAAAATAAAACAAAAAGAAATAATAGTTATGGGAGATGGACGGAAACGATATATCTATGTTTGAAAGTGCAGGATTAAGAATAGCAATGGAAAATGCTGAAGAATATTTAAAGAAAAAAGCAGACTATATAACAACAAGTAATAATGAAAGTGGTGTTGCAAAAGCAATAAAAAAATTTGTATTTAATGAGGAGTAAAATACATATATTTTACTCCTTTTCATATAAATAAATTAAGAAATAAAACGAATGGAGAAAAAACAATGGGAGTAATTGAAATTTTGGCAATAGGAATAGCTCTTGCAATGGATGCTTTTGCAGTTTCAATATGTAAGGGATTATCTATGAAAAAGATAAATTGGAAAAATGCTATTATTATTGGCTTGTATTTTGGTGTGTTTCAGGCTTTAATGCCAGTGGTTGGATATTTTTTAGGAACCACTTTAAGTGGAGTTGTAGAAAAAATTGACCATTGGATAGCTTTTATTCTTCTAAGTATAATTGGTGGAAATATGATAAAAGAATCTACTGATGATGAGATAGAAAAAAGAAACGATAAAATTGACTTTAGAACAATGATAGTATTAGCAATAGCAACTAGCATAGATGCAATGGCTGTTGGAGTGACTTTTGCGTTTTTAAAAACAAATCTTATTTTAGCAATTTCTATAATAGGTATTGTTACATTTATAATATCTGTAATAGGAGTAATTATAGGAAATAAATTTGGAGATAAATTTCAAAATAAAGCAGAACTTACAGGTGGAATTATATTGATTATTATAGGTTTAAAAATATTACTTGAACATTTAGGAATAATTGCATTTTAATTTATAGAATATATATTGTAGGGGCACTACACATTACTGTGCTCTTTTTTGGTATTGTAAATCAACATAAAATATTATATAATACAGCTAATAAAGGAGCGTGAGTGTATGTTAGAACTAGAAGAAAACAGACAAAGAATACAAGCAATAAAAAATAGATTGCAATCAATAGGTGATTCACTTTGACTTGCCTAAGATGGAAAATAGAATAAATGAGCTAGAAGGACAAATGCAAGATAGTAATTTTTGGAATGATGCCAAAAATTCAAGTGCTGTTTTAACAGAAAGTAAGAGATTAAAAAATAAATTGGAACAATATAACAAGTTAAAAGAAAATCTAGCTAATATACAAGATTTAAATGAATTGCTATTAGGTGAAGCAGATGATGAAATGGCAAAAGAAGTTCTGAAAGATACTTTAAACCTAGAAAAAGAAATAGAGAGTTTAGAAATAGAAACTTTGTTGTCTGGAAAATATGATAAAAACAATGCAATATTTACACTTCATCCAGGAGCTCGGGGGAACTGAATCACAAGATTGGGCCGAAATGCTATATAGAATGTACTCAAAATGGGCAAATTCAAGGGGATTTAAAATAAAAGAATTAGATTACTTAGAAGGAGAAGAAGCGGGTTTAAAGAGTGTTACTGTTTTGATAGAAGGTGAAAATGCTTATGGTTATTTAAAAGGAGAAATGGGAGTACATAGATTAGTTAGAATATCTCCTTTTGATGCAGGAGGAAGAAGACATACTTCATTTGCTTCAATGGAGGTTTTGCCAGAAATAACAGATGATATAGAAATAGATATAAATCAAGAAGACTTAAGAATAGATACATATAGAGCTTCTGGGGCTGGTGGTCAACACATAAACAAAACAGATTCAGCAGTGAGAATAACACATATACCTACAAACATTGTAGTAAGCTGTCAGTCTGAAAGGTCGCAAACGCAAAATAAAGAGACAGCAATGAAGATGCTTAAATCTAGATTGCTAGATTTAAAGGAAAAAGAACAAAAGGAAAAAATAGAAGACTTAAAAGGAGAAAAGAAAGATATAGCTTGGGGAAGTCAAATTCGTTCATATGTATTTTGCCCATATACTTTAGTAAAAGACCATAGAACAAATTTCGAAGTAGGAAATGTAGAAGCTGTAATGAATGGAGAATTAGATGGATTTATAGAAAGCTATTTAAAATATCAAAAAGCAAAATAGCATATTGCATAAAACATTCATTTATTATATAATTAAAATGCAATATTTGAGTATTGGAACGTAATCCACGAATGCGATTGTAGAACTAGCACATAGGTTGCTAGTATATTGCTAGGTAAGTGAGTTTTAACTTACTTACCTATTTTTGTAAAAAGGATGAGAATAATGGAAGAAAATAATTTAGATAAAAAATGGTTTAATTATTTTAGTAATATGAGAAAAAAATATAATTTAAGAGTAAGTGCAAATAAACCAATAATTTTATTTTTAGATGCAAAAGATTCTACAAAATTACATAGGGAGCTACTAAAGAATAAGGAAAATGATTTTTTTGATGCAATTGGAAAAACAGCAAAATATTTCACCGAAAAGTATAATTGTTTAGGTCTATATGGAACCGATGAAATAAGTTTTATAATTGAAAATACAAGTCAATTTATAGATTCTATAAACAATGAAAAAAGTTATAGAACACATGATATAGTATCAATATTTTCACAATACTTTTTTGAAAAATTTAATGATATATATGAAGGAGAAGTAGTATATTGGCATTGTAAATGTTTTAACATTGCAAAAGAGAAGGTAAATTCATATTTCAAATTTAAAAGTAAAGGAATACTAAAAGGAATAACCTCAATATTCCTAAAAAAACATGGTGTAAAAAATGCTGCTGGAATAAAATTGGAAGAAAAGATAGAGCTATGTAATAGTTATGAAGGTTATGAGAAAATTAAAGACTATGAAAATGGAATATTATATTTTGATGGAAAAATAATAGATGTAAGAGAATACTTAAATGGAAATATAGTTTATTTAGAAAATAACGAAAAACCAAGTGAAGAAACTACTCAAAATTTTAGCTTAAAAGCCTTTGATGATATGTTATAGAATAGGAATAAAAAAATGTGGAATAATTATTTTTTTGATATAATAAACAAATATAATTTAAAAATAGGGAACAGAAGCCCTTTAGTTATATTTTTAGATGGTAAAAATATAACTAGTAGTAAAGATTATAATTTAATAAATGAGAATAAAGGTAGCTTTAACGATTTTTTTGAACAAGCTGTAAAGCATTTTTCCGAAGAATTTGAATGCCTTGCAATCTTTGGAGTTGATGAAGTAAGTTTCATTTTTGAAAATCACAATAAACTAGAAGAATTTATAAAAAAGGAAAAATATAAAGTACATGATATAGTATCAATATTTTCACAACACTTTTTCTCTTATTTTAATAATATTTATAAAAAGCAAAAAGTATATTGGCATTGTAAATGTTCCATTATTCCAAAAGGCAAAATAAAATCATATATAAAGCATAGAAGTCTTCAAATATATGAATTACAACTTACATACTTTCTAAAGCGAAACTTTATAGAAAATGCTGGAAAAATTAAATTACAAGAAAAAATTGAAAAGTGTAGCAAATATCCAGCATATAATAATGTAAAAGAACATTTTAAAGGTAAACTATATAAAGCAGGCCAACAAATCGAATTAGAAGCTTTTCTAAGAGATGAAATGGTGCCAATAAACGAAACACATAGAGAAGAGTTTAAAGGCTTTTTAGATATAAGAGATTTTTGAAATCAAAGGAATAAATAAAACTCCTCTTAAATATAATTATATAAAATTATATTTAAAGGGGAGTTTTTTGTGATTGTTTTAAGGAAAAAAAGAATATTACTTGTTCTTATGTGTGTGATAGTTTCTGTAGGGTTTATGAATATAACAGAAAATTTAAAAAATAGAGCAACAGTTCCAACAGTATCTTTACCTGTTAGTAATAAAGTAATTGTTTTAGATGCAGGGCATCGGAAGTCCAGATCGGAGGAGCAGAAAGTAAAAATGGGATACATGAAGATGATATAAATTTGGCAATAACTCTTAAGGTTCAAAGTTTGTTAGAACAGAGTGGCGCAACAGTAATATTAACTAGATCAGATGAAAATGGAATATATGATTTAGATAAAGAAACATTAAGAGAAAAGAAGGTATCAGATATACAAAACAGAGTAAAGATAGGAAATGAGGCAAGCGCAGATATATTTATTTCCATACACTTAAATAAAATACCACAAAGTCAGTACTGGGGTTGGCAAACTTTTTATAGAAAAGAAGATTTAGAGAGCAAAAAAATAGCGGACAGTATTCAAAATTCCTTAAAAACAGCAATACAAAGGGAAAATGATAGAGTAGCATTAGGAATAGATAATATATACATAGTAAAAAATGTAACAATACCAATAGGAATTGTAGAATGTGGATTCTTATCAAACCCAGAAGAGGAACAATTGCTACAGCAAGAAGAATATCAAGATAAACTCGCATGGGGAATATATACAGGAATAATGGATTATTTCTATAACTAATTTGTAATAATATGTTAAATATGATATAATAATAATGTATAGGCGAAAGCTTATTTTATATACATTTACTCGTTTTTACACCAAGGGGGTGTTAGTCCATATACTGGACATATATTAAAAAATATTTTTTTGGAGGTATGTAATCATGATGGATTTCTTGAAAGGACTTTTCCGGAAGAAAGCAATAGAACCGGAGAATCCGACGACAGCAAATGGGGAAACAGACCAGTCAGCTAGAATTATTGTCCTGCAAGGGGAAATAACTGGCGATAAGCTGGTGAAGTTCGTGAACTTAGATGTCAATTTAGAAAGCGATGACTTTAGCTGGCATAAAAATGTTGCCGACCAAAAGGTTAAGCTTTATGGAATTGAAGACTTAAAGGGAATGAGCTATGAGAAGGCAACGGAAGTTCTCTTTGAAGAAGATCAATATGTATTCCAGTTGGTCCTTGCTCAATGGTTAAACTTTAATGTTAAAAAAGCCATTAAGGCTGGTCAGGAATCGGCGGACATCACAGATATCTTCAATTCGGATTTTTCTGAAGACGGAGAGATATTTCCCCACGAAGAGATAAGAGAGAAACTCATGACGAGATTCGAGATTCTCGAAGACTCAGAAGCTGAATTAAAGGTTAGGCTTAATTGCTCCTTGAATTCTTAACTTCGCATTTGCTCCCCACGAAAGTGGGGAGTTTTTGTATATAAATCAGATAAAATATGGTGAAAAAATGTTGCAAAATATCGTTTTTTAATATATGATAATATGTGTTTTATGAAAAAAGAGAGAGTTGATATAAGTGTATTTAAAGAAAATGGAATTGCAAGGATTTAAATCTTTTGCAGATAAAACTACATTAGAATTTATGCCAGGAATAACATCAGTTATAGGACCTAACGGTTCTGGGAAAAGTAATATTTCAGATGCTATTCGTTGGGTACTAGGAGAACAGAGTATGAAATCTCTAAGAGGTTCTAAATCTGAAGATATAATATTTGCAGGAACTCAGAGCAGAAAATCTTTAGGATTTGCAGAGGTTTCTATAATTATAGATAATGCAGATGGAAAGCTACCTATTGAATATTCTGAAGTTACTGTAACTAGAAGATTATATAGAAGCGGAGAAACAGGTTATTACATAAATAAAGCTCCTTGTAGGTTAAAAGATATATTAGAACTATTTATGGATACAGGAATTGGAAAAGATGGTTATTCTATAATTGGACAAGGAAAAATTGATGAAATATTAAGTAACAAATCTGAAGATAGAAGAAATATTTTTGAAGAAGCAGCGGGTATTGTAAAATATAGAGTTCGTAAAGTAGAATCTGAGAAAAAATTAGAACAAACAAAAGTAAATTTACTAAGAATAAATGATATTTTGTCTGAAATAGAAGGAAATATTGAACCATTAAAAATTCAAGCTGAAAAAGCCAAAAAGTTCTTGGATTTAAGGGAAGAGTTAAAAAGCATAGAAATAGGATTGTTTTTACACAATATAGACACATATAAAGAAAAAATAGAAGAAGTTGTAAAAGATATAGAAATAATGAATGCTCAATGTGCCGATGAAGAAAAAGCACAAGAAGAAAAACAACAATTAAAAGAGAAGTTAAAAACTGAAGTTGATGAACTAATAAACAAAATAGAAGAGGTACAAAATTTATCTTTTGAAAGTTCAAACAAAATAGAAAAGTTAAATTCAGAGATAAATGTAACACAAAATAGAATTGATAATAACAAAGAAAACTATGAAAGATATGCAGTAGAAATAGACGAAATAGATGAAAGAATTAAGCAATTAGAAGAAGAAAAGAATGTAAAAATTCAGAAAAAAACTAATCTTTTTTCAAACAAAGAAAAATTCCAAAAAGAATTAGAAGAAAAAGAAAAAGCATTAGCTGAGATAACTTCTAAATTATCAGAACAAGAAACAAAAATAGAAGCTAAAAAGAAAAAAGTACAAGACAATACAGACATAAAGTACGAAAAATTATCAGACATTAACACACAAAAAGTAAATTTTGAAAACTACGAAAAAAGAGAAAGTACGGTAAAAACAGAAATACAAACAACAATATCAGAATTAGATCAAAATAGATTATCTAAAGAAGAAATTGCTAAAATATTTTATGAAATTGAAGGAAAGAAAAATAATATAACAAAGCAATTAGACAAAATAAGCGAAGAAACAAATGCTAGAAATAAAAAAATAGAAGAATATGATACAAAAATAAATAAACTTTCATCTGAATTTGGAACAAAACAGATGAGATTGAAATTTTTAATTGAAACAGAAAAAGAAAAAGAAGGCTACACAAAATCTGTAAAATCTTTACTATTAGATTGTGAAAAAGATTCTATTTTAAATAAAGGAGTTCATGGTGTAATTGCAAACTTAATAGCTGTTCCAAAAGAATATGAAACAGCTATAGAATTTGCTTTAGGTGGAGTTTTGCAAAATATAGTAACAGATAAAGAAGAAGATGCAAAGAAATTAGTAGAACACTTAAGAAAAAACAATTTAGGTAGAGCATCATTTTTACCTATATCTTCTGTAAAAGGCAAAAAGTTAGATAAAATAAAAACAATAAATGGAGTAATAGGAATTGCTTCAGAATTAGTAAAGTATGATAAATTATATGATGGAATAGTGCAAAATTTATTAGGTAGAACTGTAATTGTAGATACAATGGACACAGCAATTGCAGTTGCAAAACAAAATGGCTATTCATTTAAAATTGTAACTTTAAAGGGAGATATAATAAATCCATCAGGTGCGATATCTGGTGGTTCTGTAGCTCAAAAAACTTCAAGTATATTAGGAAGAGCAACAGAAATTGAAGCCTTAGAAAAAGATATAAAGCAAATAGAAAAAGATTTAGAAAAAATAAAAAAAGAAAAGGAACAATATATATCACAAAATCAGGGAGTAATAGAGAAAACAAAAGAATTAGAAAAAGAATTACAAGAGATAGATATTGTATATGCAACAGAGCATCAAAAAGTATTATTTGCAGAACAAAATATATTAAAATTAGAAACTAAACTAGCAAGTTTAAAAGAAGAACTAAAAGAGTTGCAATTAAAGAAGGATGAGAGTACAAGCTTAAAACAACAAATTGAAGAAGAAATTGCAAAATTAGATAAAGAAAATGAAGAATTGAATATCGAAATAAAGAGTTTTGCAGAAATAAATTCGGACAATCAAAAATATGTAGATGATTTGAATTTTGATATTACAAATTTAAAAATTTCTGTTTCTTCTTTTGATGAAAGTGAAAGCTCAATAGATGAAATGGTTGCAAGAATAGAAGAAGACATAAAAAATAATAAAACAAGTATAGAAAACAAAACTTCAGATAGAGAAAAAATATTAAGCGATAATGAAGCACTAATTGCAAGAATAGAAGAAATAAAACAAGAAATAGAAAATGTGAAATTAGAAGTACAAACAAGTGGAAGTAAAGTAGAAGAATTAAAGAATTTAAGAATTGAAAAGAATAAAAAGTTAGAAGACACAGAGAAAGCAATAACAGAACAATTTAAAATTATTGATGACTTAAAAGATCAAGTTTCAAAATTAGATTTAAAGAAGTCTAAAACAGAGTTGGAATTAGAACAAGTTGTAAATAAAATGTGGGAAGAATATGAAATAACTCCAAACAATGCAAAAGAATATGAAAAACCAAGTAATGTAGCTTTAGTTACTAAAAAAGTAAATGAATTGAGAAACGATATAAAAGCATTAGGAAGTATAAATATAGATTCTATAGAAGAATATAAGCAAACAAAAGAAAGATATGACTTTATGTGTGAACAAAGACTTGACTTAGAAAATACGAGTGCAAAACTTAGAAAAGTAATACAAGAAATGACAAGTATAATGAAGGATCAATTCTCAAAACAATTTAAAGTAATAAATAAAAACTTTGGAGAAGTATTTAGAGAATTGTTTGGTGGAGGAAAAGCCGAATTAAAGCTAACAGATGAGGATAATATTTTAGAATGTGGAATAGAAATAGAAGTTCAACCACCAGGAAAGAAACTTCAAAATATGATGTTATTATCTGGAGGAGAAAGAGCATTTACAGCAATAGCATTGCTATTTGCAATTCTAAAAATAAATCCATCACCATTCTGTGTGCTAGATGAAATTGAAGCAGCTTTAGATGATGTAAATGTATACAGATATGCTGAATACTTAAAGAAATTTACTAAAAACACACAATTCTTAGTAATAACTCATAGAAAGGGAACAATGGAAGCGGCAGATACAGTTTATGGAATAACAATGGAGGAGAACGGAATAAGTAAATTGTTATCAATGAAATTGAAATAAATGTTATATATATAAAATAGAACCTAATAAAAAAATAAAATTACTCGGCTACATTACAAAATTAAAGAAATTCTAATTTGATTTTATGGCACCCTTCCGCGATAAACGCGAACTCTTTCCATAAAATCTTCATAAGAATTTCTAAAATTTTTCCATTTGCATTCGTTATTTTATTTTTTTATTAGGTTCTATTTTTGGTAATTTATATATTATATTGTAGGGGCGATTTTAATCGTCCGCTTGTTCTGTATTTTCAACAACTATTGCTTTGCAAATTAAATTATTATCATCATATTCAAAGGATACAGTATAAGTACTAGAATCATTTATTTTTGAAGCATCTGTTGCAACTTCTCCATTGATAGTTAAATCAACTATTCTGATAGCTGTATTTTCGTTTGAATGTCTAATTACTGATATTAAACGTTTTACATTTGAAGCACTTACATCTCTTCCAATGTATATATTAAATTTAGAATTAAATATAGATTTTTCTTGTGCAGTCATATCTTCAACATTAGTTATTGGTGTTGGACTTGGCTTTGGACTAGATGTTGAAATAGGAGCTGGTGTTCCGTGAACTTTCTGTATTATCAGTATTATTTGTATTGATTTTATTATAATTTAAAACCACATAAACTATTGTAGCTACTACAATAATAAGTATTAAAAAAATAATTATTTTTTTCTTCATATACATTCCCCCATATTTTTTAATATACACATTATATATTAACCAAAAATCTAATTCAATATTTTAAATAAATTTACTTAGGAATATTTTTTGTACAAGCACATATATATTTAATATATGTTTATACAAAGGAGTGGTAAGTTTATGTGGTGTGCAGAAACTATTTCAGAGGTACGAAGAAAAACTAATACAAATTTAAAATATGGAATTGATTCTAGAGAAGTTGAAGAAAGAAAAAAATTATATGGAATAAATAAAATTGAAGAGCAAAAGAAAAAGAATATGTTAGTTAGATTTATAGAGCAATTTAATGACTTTATGATAATCACTTTAATTGTTGCGGCAATAATATCTAGTGTAATGGCATATATGCAAGGAACCAATGATTATTTAGATTCTATAATAATAGTTGCAATAGTAGTATTTAATGCTTTTTTAGGATTAGTTCAGGAGAGCAAAGCAGAAAAAGCATTAGAAGCATTAAAAAAACTATCTGCGCCAACTGCAAAGATAAAAAGAGATAATAGAATTATAAATGTCCCAAGCGAAGAAGTTGTTGTTGGAGATATACTAATATTGGAAGCAGGTGCATTTGTTCCTGCTGATTGTAGACTCATAAATTCATATAATTTAAAAATAGATGAATCTGCGCTAACAGGAGAAAATCTGCCAGTTCAAAAAGATGCAGAAAGTGTATTAAATAGAGATACAGTATTAGGAGATATGATAAATATGGCATTTGCTACAACAGTTGTTACTAATGGACATGCAGAGGCAATTGTGACAGATGTAGGAATGAATACAAAGGTTGGACAAATTGCTAAAATGATAATGACAGATGTTTCACCTGAAACTCCACTTCAACAAAAGTTAGGAGAAGTTGGTAAAAAATTAGGATTAGTGGCACTTCTTATTTGCTTTGCAATATTTATAATAGGTTTGTTTAAAAGAATACCACCAATAGAAATGTTTATGACCTCGGTAGGTCTAGCAGTTGCTGCCATTCCAGAAGGCTTACCTGCAATAGTAACAATAATGTTATCTATTGGAGTTACAAAAATGGCTAGAAAAAATGCAATAATAAGAAAGCTACCAGCAGTAGAAACTTTAGGCAGTAGCACGGTAATATGTTCTGATAAAACAGGAACATTAACGCAAAATAAAATGAAAGTAGTAGAGCTTAGAGATGCTTTTGGAGATATGGATTTAAAAAAGGGAAATGTAATATTACAACAGGAAACAAGAAGACTAATATTAAGACTTGGAAGTATGTGTACAGATGCACATATAGAATATGAAAACGGTAGATATGAGGCAATAGGGGAACCAACTGAAGTTGCGATTGTAAATGCAGGATTAACAATAGATGAAAATAAAGAAAGCTTAGAAAAACAAATGCAAAGGGTAAATGAGATTCCTTTTGACTCTACTAGAAAGTTAATGACAACAATACATAAATTAGAAAATAAGTATAGAATTATAACTAAAGGAGCACCAGATGTTTTAATAAAAAGGTGTACAAAATTCTATGGAAACGGATTGGATAAAGATTTAACACAAGATGTACTTAGCGATATAAATAAATATAATAATGATATGGCTGAGAAAGCACTTAGAGTTATTGCTGTTGCTTATGCAGATGTAGACACTTTACCAAGTGTAATAGATACAAATACAATTGAAAAGGACTTAACTTTTGTGGGGTTAATTGGAATGATAGATCCTCCAAGAGTTGGTGTAAAAGAAGCTGTTGAAACTTGTAGAAGAGCAGGCATAAAAACTGTTATGATTACAGGAGACCACATAATCACTGCAAAAGCAATTGCAAAAGAGTTAGGAATTTTGAAACAAACAGATAAAGCAATTACAGGAATTGAATTAGACAAAATTTCTGATGAAAGATTAGAAAAGGAAATAAAAAATTATTCTGTTTTTGCAAGAGTATCTCCAGAACATAAGGTAAGAATTGTGAAGGCATTTAGGGCAAATGGAGAAATTGTTGCTATGACTGGCGATGGAGTAAATGATGCTCCAGCATTAAAAAGTGCAGATATTGGGGTATCTATGGGAATGAATGGAACCGATGTAGCAAAAAATGCATCAGATATGATTTTAACAGATGATAATTTTGTAACGATTACAGAAGCGGTAAAAACTGGAAGGCATATATATAGTAATATAAAGAAAGCTGTACACTTTCTACTCGCAACAAATGTTGGAGAAATAGTAACAATATTTGTGGGGTTGCTATTAGGGATGGAAAGCCCATTACTTGCAATACATTTACTATGGATAAACTTAGTAACGGATTCTTTCCCAGCAATAGCTTTAGGATTAGAGCCAATTGATAAAGATATAATGAATAAAAAACCAGTAGATTCAAAAAAAGGATTGTTTACAGATGGCTTGTGGGGGAAAATCTTTGTTGAAGGTACAATGATTGGAATGTTAACTTTATTTGCTTTTAGTATTGGAAATAATTTATTTGGATTAGAAGTAGGTAGAACAATGGCTTTTGTGTCATTAAGTTTATTAGAATTATTCCATAGTTTCAATATAAGAAGTGAAGAATCAATATTTAAAGTAGGAGTATGCAGTAATAAATATTTATTGGGAGCTTTAATATTAGGTGCAATATTGCAAATAGTAGTAATAGCAATACCAAGTTTAGCAACTATATTTAATGTTGTATCACTAAATGGAACACAATGGGCATACACATTTTTAATTTCAATATCTCCAATATTTATAATGGAGTTACAAAAGAGATTGAATGATTTTAAATTTGGAAAGGTTGTGTATACAAAAAGAGCAGATGTAAGAAAATAAATGTAAGGGTGCATGATTGCACCCTAAATTTAAGTATGTTATAATGGCTTTATAATAAAAAGAATGGAGAGATGAAAATATGTCACTACATAATGAAGCAAAAAAGGAAGATATAGAAAAAATAGTAATAATGCCAGGAGATCCATTAAGAGCAAAATATATTGCTGAAAATTTTTTAACAGATGCAAAGCTAGTAAATACAATAAGAGGAATGTATGCATATACAGGAATGTATAAAGATAAAAAAGTAACGGTAATGGCACATGGAATGGGAATGGCGAGTATGGGAATATATGCATATGAATTATATAAATTTTATGATGTAGATTGCATAATAAGAGTAGGGTCTTGTGGTGCATATAAAGATGAGCTTAAGCTATTAGATACTTTATTAGTAGAAAAGGTATATACAGAAAGTAATTTTGCGTATAGTTATAATAACGAAAATGTAAAAGAAATATATGCAACCAGTGAAATAAATGATTTAATAGAAAATGTTGCAAAGAAAAATAATTTAGAGTATAAAAAAACAAATATATTTTGTACAGATGGATTTGACCCATATATAACAGATTTGCAAAAACTATTAGATAGACTTCCAAAAGACATAACAGCATCAGAAATGGAGTCTTTTGCACTATTTTATATATCAAAAATGTTAAACAAAAAAGCAGCATGCTTATTAACAGTTGTAGACTCACTATATGATAAAAAGAATTTGTCAGCTGAGGAAAGACAAACCTCATTAAACAATATGATAACCTTAGCTTTAGAGACTGCAAGAAAAATGTAAAAAACTATTGCAAAAGAAAATATAATAATGTATATTTATATCGTAGGGGTCGGCGGCCTTAGGCGACCCGCATAATAAAAGGAGAATTAAATTATGCAAAACGCTATAACCCTTGGTACTGTACATACACACACACACACACACACACACACACACACATATATATATATATATATAT
>CAOKHH010000023.1 GCA_948468225.1 uncultured Clostridia bacterium
ATGTTCCTCTACCTTGTGTTTTTGAACGTAAGTCTGTTGCATATCCAAACATTTCAGATAATGGAATAAATCCTCTTATTATTTGAGATCCACTTCTTGCTTCCATTCCTTCCATTCTTCCACGTCTTGAATTTATATCTCCAATAACATCTCCCATGTATTCTTCTGGAACTGTTATTTCAACTCTCATTATAGGCTCTAATATAACTGATTTTGCTTGTCTACATCCTTCTTTGAAGGCCATAGAACCAGCTATTTTGAATGCCATTTCTGAAGAGTCAACATCATGGTAAGAACCATCAACTAATGTTGCTTTGAAGTCTATAACTGGATATCCAGCTAAAGTTCCACTTTCAGCAGCTTCTCTAATTCCTTCTTCAACTGGTTTTACATATTCTTTTGGAACAACACCACCAACGATTTTGCTCTCAAATTGAATTCCTGAACCTGGCTCTAATGGTTCCATTTCTAACCATACGTGACCATATTGTCCACGTCCACCAGATTGACGAATGAATTTTCCTTCTACTCTTACTGCATTTCTTATTGTTTCTTTGTAAGCAACTTGTGGTTTACCTACGTTACATTCAACTTTGAATTCTCTTTTTAATCTATCAACAATTATATCTAGGTGTAGTTCTCCCATTCCTGCTATAATTGTTTGACCACTATCGTGGTCTGTATATGTTTTAAATGTTGGATCTTCTTCTGCTAGTTTTGATAATGCTATAGCCATTTTTTCTTGTGCTACTTTATCTTTTGGCTCTATTGCTATATCAATAACTGGCTCTGGGAATTCCATAGATTCTAATATAACTGGGCTTGCAGGATCACATAATGTATCACCTGTTGAAACTTCTTTTAGTCCAACTGCTGCTGCTATATCTCCAGCATATACCTTTTCAATATCTTCTCTATGGTTAGCATGCATTTGTAGTATTCTACCAATTCTATCTTTTTTATCTTTGTTTGCATTTAATATTGTTGAACCTGACTCTAATGTTCCAGAATATACTCTAAAGAAACATAATTTTCCAACAAATGGGTCAGTAGCTATTTTGAAAGCTAAAGCTGCAAATGGCTCTGTATCACTTGTTTTTCTATCTGTTTCATTACCTGCCATATCTACACCTTTGATATCTGGGATATCTGTTGGTGCAGGCATATAATAAACTATAGCATCTAATAATTCTTGTACACCTTTGTTCTTGTATGAAGAACCACATGTTACAGGAACTATTGTATTTGCTAGTGTTCCTTTTCTTAAACCTTTTCTTATTTCATCTGCTGATAATTCTTCACCATCTAAATATTTCATCATCAATTCTTCATCTTGTTCTGCTGCAGCTTCTATCATAGCTTCTCTATATTTTGTAGCTGATTCCTTTAAATCCTCAGGAATATCTGTTTCTTCGATTTCTTTTCCTAAATCATCTTTATGAATAAATGCTCTCATTTTTATTAAGTCAACAATACCTTGGAAATTATCTTCAGCTCCAATTGGTAATTCAATTGGAACGGCATTAGCATGTAATCTTGTTTTCATTTGCTCAACACATCCATAAAAATCTGCACCTGTCATATCCATTTTATTTACATATGCCATTCTAGGTACATGATATTTATCAGCTTGTCTCCAAACAGTTTCTGATTGTGGTTGAACTCCACTTCTTGCAGCTAAAACTAATACTGATCCATCTAATACTCTTAAAGATCTTTCAACTTCAACTGTAAAGTCAACGTGTCCTGGTGTATCAATTATGTTTATTCTGTTATTCATCCAGAAACATGTTGTTGCAGCTGATGTAATTGTTATTCCTCTTTCTTGCTCTTGTTCCATCCAGTCCATAGTTGCTGCTCCTTCATGAACTTCACCTATTTTATGATTTATACCTGTATAGAACAAAATTCTTTCAGTTGTAGTAGTTTTACCAGCATCTATATGGGCCATTATTCCTATATTTCTTGTTCTCTCTAAAGGGTATGCTCTTCCTGCCATTATTTTATCCTCCTATTCTTTTTAATTATAAACTTCGTATTGCGTTGTCAAACTTCATAAATTTTTTATCGACATACTCTAGTATAGTCTCAAAAAAATTTATTTGTTTTCCTTGCACTACTTGTTTCTAATTAAAAATCTATTAACCATATATTACTTTTTATTTAAATTTTGATTTAGAAACGAGTATAACTAGGCAACCGAGGAAAAAATCCGGAAATGTACGATGGTACATTGAGGAATTTTTTACCGAAGGTTAACGACGTTAGACGACGTTTATAATCGAATTTTTACCATTTGTAATGAGCAAAAGCCTTATTAGCCTCTGCCATTCTATGCATTTCTTCTTTTCTCTTGAATGCTCCACCATTACCAGCTATTGCATCTGTTATTTCTCCTGCTAGTTTTTCTGACATTGTTTTTTCATGTCTATTTCTAGCATAAACAACTAGCCATCTCAAACCTAAAGTTTGTCTTCTTTCTGGTCTAATTTCCATTGGAACTTGGTATGTTGCTCCACCAACTCTTCTTGCTTTAACTTCAAGAACTGGCATTATATTATTTAGAGCTGCTTCAAAAACTTCTAGTGGATCTTTTTGTTCTTTTTCTTTTACTATGTCAAACGCACCATATACTATTTTTTGAGCAACTGTTTTTTTACCATCAAGCATTACATTGTTTATTAACTTTGTAACAACTTTGCTATTATATATTGGATCTGGTAAAACATCTCTTTTTGCAATATATCCTCTTCTAGGCACTATTCTTCACTCCTTTTTATTTTATATACATAGATATTAAAAAATATCTAAAGTTACTCTGGAAAGTTTAACCTTTCCCGTATAGTGCTATTAAATGTATATTTATAGTTTGTAGTTTAAACAAATTATTATATATTTTTTAGCACTAATTTTTTAAAATTTTAAGCCTTTGGCTTTTTAGCTCCGTATTTAGATCTCGCTTGCATTCTATCTTTAACACCTGCTGTATCTAAAGTACCTCTGATAATGTGGTATCTAACACCTGGTAAATCTTTTACCCTTCCACCTCTTATTAGAACAACACTGTGTTCTTGTAAGTTGTGTCCTATTCCTGGGATATAAGATGTTACTTCATAACCATTTGAAAGTCTAACCCTTGCAACTTTTCTTAAAGCTGAGTTAGGTTTTTTAGGTGTTACTGTTTTTACAACTGTACATACACCTCTTTTTTGTGGTGCTCTATTATCTGTTTGTCTTTTTAATTTTGAGTTATAACCTTTTTGTAGAGCTGGTGCTGTAGATTTAGTTGTAGCTGTTTTTCTACCTTTTCTTACTAATTGGTTGATTGTTGGCAATTCTTTCACCTCCTAAAAAATATATAATAATTTGCTTTTCTCCTACGGTTATACGTAAAATAAAGCACTGTTGATGTTTAAAACAACAGCGCTTATTATTTTACCATTTATTTCTTTTGATGTCAAGTATTTCCGTAAGGAAATATCTCATTTTATATAATTTGTCCAGCATCATCTAATTCGTCCTCATTCTCTTGAGTTTCTGGTGTCTTTTGTTCTTCTTTTGCTACGTAAGATTGACTTTTCAGTTTCTTTGATATTTCTTCAACAGCTTTTTGTATTTCTTCAGATGCCTTCATACTTCCTCTATACATTTCTTCCCTGCTGCCTGACTTTATGTTATCTGGCATTTTAATTCCGCCATTTTGAACTGTTTTTTCTTCATACCAATCTGGTTTTCCTTGTTTTTCCATTTTACCGTTTTCTAGTTTATCTTGTGCCTCTTGTAATATTTCTATCATCGCTTGCCTCATTGATGTTCCCATTTTCTTTGTTCCAGTTTTTATATTACTAAAGAATTTCTTTATATTATTTCCTGCTTTTTCTAATGCAATTCTAAATTTACTTTTTGTAATTATAGCTGGAAGATTTGAAGTTTCGTCTGCTTTCTCATTATCTAGCTTATTTTCATCTTTATTTTTAATGTCATCAGGATTTATAACTATTTCATCAGGCATATCAAAACCACTTAAATTAACTGTCGCTGTATGTTCCTTTTGTTGCTTTTTTAATTCATCAGCCATTCTTTTTTCTATTTCTTCTTTAGTTGGTTGATTCTTTTCTATTTCTTTTAATATTTTCTCTTCTTCTTTTTTCTTTTTAGCTTCTTTCGCTATTTTTTGTTGCTCTTTAGAAAGTTCGTTTCCTACATTTTTACTTATTTCATCCGCCATTTCCTTTTTGCGTTGATCATCTAAACTCACTTCTGGAATTACTGGCGGTTCATAATCTTCCTCAAGTTTTGCTTCAGGCTTTGGTTTTGCTTCAGGTTTTGGTTTTGCCTCAGGCTTTGGTTTTGCCTCAGGCTTTGGTTTTGCTTCAGGCTTTGGTTTTGCCTCAGGCTTTGGTTTTGCTTCAGGTTTTGGTTTTGCCTCAGGCTTTGGTTTTGCCTCAGGCTTTGGTTTTGCTTCAGGCTTTGGTTTTGCCTCAGATTCTTTTTCTTCTTCATCTTTTAAATATTTATCTGGATTTGTTGCAGATGCTATTATTTTTTTCAGAGTTCTAACTGTTTCCATATACTTCGCTTCGTATTTATCTAGTTCTTTAAATATACTTTCAAGTTTCTTTATTAAACCTGCACGTTTTTTGTTTGCACTTGATAATTGCTTTTCAAGTTTATTTTTTTCCTTTCCTTCAGCATTTGCAACTTCAAGTTCTACTTTGTTTATTTCATCTTCTACCTTTTCGATTTCTCTTTCTGTATTATCTTTTAAAACATTCAACATTTTTATTTTAGTTTCTAATTGATCTACTGGTTTAAATACCTTTTTTCTTTTTCTCTCTGCTGCTTTTTCCATTTTATCAATTTCTTCTTTAGCTTTTTTCTGTTCAGTTTCATGTGTTTTTTTCATTTTATCTAATTCTTCATTTATTTTTTTATTATTTAAAAAAGGTGATAATACATTTTTTGCGTCTTTTAAACTTTGTTCGAACTCAGTTTCAGCAGTATCTATTTTAGCTTGTTTCTCTTCAATTCTTTTTATTAAAACTTCTATATCTTTTACATAGCCTTTTATTTTTACGCTCTCTCTATCTACTTTAATTTCATTTCCATTCCTTTTGCTCATTTGTAACCTCCTACAAAAAATCACACTATTAAATATATTCTAACATATTTTTACATTTTTGTAAATGTTTTTTGTATGACGTTTATGTTACAAAAAAAGATACAGCCAAATGACTGTACCCTTTTTTATTTATTTTAAATTATTTTTTATTAACTAAATCTTTTAATGCTTTACCAGCTTTGAATACTGGAGCTTTTGATGCAGGTATTTTGATTTCTTCTTTAGTTTGTGGGTTTCTTCCTTTTCTAGCTGCTCTTTTTCTTACTTCAAAAGAACCAAATCCAACTAATTGTACTTTATCTCCCTTTGTTAATGCTGCTGTTACAACATCTATAAAAGCATTAACTGTTGCTTCAGCACTTTTTTTTGTGTCTCCTGTTTTTGCAGCTATTGCTGCGATTAATTCAGCTTTGTTCATTTAATATTACCTCCTAATAGATTTGTTATATGTAGATTTTGCATCCACATTACCATATTATTTCGCCAAAGTTAGCCAAAATCCTTCTTTTTTTTATTCATTTTTTATAAAAAATCTTTATAATTCACAGTTTTTAAAGGATTTACCTCTTGTAATCCGCTATTTATAAGCATTTGCAGTTTTAGAATAATTTATTCATATATTTTCATTTTATTTAACATTTTATATATTTTATTTCCTAATGGTAGCATTAAAACTTCTTCTTTTGTTAGTATTTTTAAAACTGCAACAGATAATGCATATATTATTACTGCAACTCCTACTGATATTATTGTTGCAAGTTTTGTTCCAATTATTCCTATTATATTTATATATAATCCATAAGATATTATTGCCATTATTAAAGATGCAAGAACTGGTTTTACCACAAATTTTACAAATCCTGTTTTTATTTTTATATTTCTTTTTAGAACTATGAATGCAATAGTATCAGCAATTATATAACATAATACTGTTCCAATAGCTGCTCCATTTATTCCTCCATAATATGGGTTGGGATTTGGTACTAATGTTTTATTGCATATGTATTTTACAATCACACCTATTGTTAACGCCACCGCTGGCACATTTATTTTACCAATTCCCTGTAAGGCTGCGTTTATTGTTTGAACCAACGCTATTGAAATTATTGTTAGTGAAGTAATCTGTAATACAAGTGTTCCTTCTGGTTGCATAGGAAATAACAATTTTAATATTGGTTCTGCAAAAACTATCATACCAACTGTTGCCGGTATTCCTATAAGTATTGTTGCTAATAATGTAAATGATATTCTATTTGAAGCTGTTTTTCTATCATTCATTGCAATAGCTGATGAAACCACTGGAACTAATGCAGTAGAAAATGCAACATTGAATGATAATGGTAAAGTTGTAAGTGTATCTACTTTCCCACTTACTATCCCATATAGTTCTTTTGCTCTTTCGTTATCTGTTATAAAACTTTTTAATCCGCTAACTATTGTAAATGAGTCTATATTTTTGTTTATTGTTGATAGTAATGCTGTTATTGTTATTGGTATTGTTACAATCATTATTTTCTTTAAAACCTTAAGTGCAGATTCTTTATGTGTTGTTTCTGTTAATTTTATATCTCCCCAAATTTTCTTTTTTGTAAATTGATAGTATAAATATAAATAACCAAAACTTAAAAATGTTGCAAGCGTTGTTGCAACTGTTGCCCCAGCTGCCATCAATGTAGTATCTGCATTTGAGCCCATTGCAATTATTTCAACTATTACCACTGTAAGAAATGTTTTAAAAACTTGCTCTAAAGTTTGAGAATTTGCTGTTGCCTTCAATGTTTTTATTCCATTAAAATACCCTCTTATTATTGATGCTATAGACACAAAAAATATTGCAGGTGCTAAAGCAACTATTGTAAGTTCTGCCTCTGGTATTTGTAACATTTCATTCGCTATGTATTTCGCTCCAAAAAACATTATACAAGTTCCAGTTAGCCCTATTAACCCAAATGCTACTAATGATATTTTAAATATTCTATGCGCACCCTTATGATCACCAACTGCAACCTTCTCAGAAATCATTTTTGCAATAGCTCCAGGTACTCCTATTGAAGATAATGTTAATAACAACGCATATATTTGGTACCCTGCACCGTATATTGCATTTCCCGCATCTCCAAATCCTTCTCTATTTGTTAGATACAGTTTATATACTAATCCTAATAGCTTTATTATTACTTGTGAAAATAATAAAGCTAATATTCCTTGTACAAAGGTTTCCTTTCTTATTCCTTTTTTTACAGCTTGCATCTGATTTGTCCTTTCAAATATTTTTATTGTATTTATATATTATATTAGTATTATTTATATAATTCAAGTATGCTTAAATATTTTTATATTTAAAATAAGTATTTTTATTAAAAGTATTGATTTTTTAGCCATTTTGTAAGATAATAGATATGTATAGTTATGATTTTTTGAAAGTGGTGAAATAATTGAAGTATTTTGATAAATTTTTAAAAGTATTAAAGACTGATAGAAATACATTTTTAACATATATATTATCTCTCATTACTTTATATATATGTGTTGATAGACTTATGGAATTGTTCTTCATCTTCTTTACTGGAGTTTCAGTTTCATATTGGGGTCCTATTAAATATACAATAGCCATGGCATTCCCTGTATTCGCATTTGTATTTTCTTACGGATCGAAATTTATTTACTCAAATAATAATTTAAAAATAACATTCTTTTATGTATATTGTGTTGCATTATACATTGTAGGAATATCTATGGTAGTCACTTGGTTAAATGAGGCTTGCTGGTTATTTATGTTTTCTTTACCAAACTACTCAGATATTATTATGAATTTCTCAGATTTAATACCACCAGCTTTAACTTCAATTGCATTGTACATACCGCTTACTACTTTTTATCCAATATTTAAATTTTTATTTTTCACTGTTAATGATACTTTGGAAATTAAGAAATCTATTTGGGACTATAAAGGTATTAGCTTAGCTGATAATAGTGAAAAAGTTGGCCCATATACTTGTGAAGTTAAAATTTGTACAAACAGGCTTACTAATAAAGATGTGAAAATTCCAGAATGTAGAAGATTTGAAGCAACACTTGTTGTTGGTGTATCTGGTACAGGTAAAACATCTATGGTTTTTGAGCCAATGATGGCAAGAGATTTAGAGAGAAAGTTCTTCTTTAAAGAAGCTTCAAAAGAAATGGCCTACACTGCTTTAAAAACTGGAATTGCAAGTTTAAATTGCCCTTATGATAATGATTATATAAATGATAATTTTGAATTGAGTATGATTACTCCAAATCAATATAAAGAAAAATTATATAAAGCATATATGCATAAATTGATATATGATGCAAATGGAACAAATATAACTTATAAGAATTTAGGATTTACATCAATTTCACCTGATTATGAATCTACAAGTCACATTGTAGAAGTTGCTAAAAACTTTAATATACCAGTTAATATAATAGATCCGTCAAATCCAGATTCAATTGGTTTGAACCCATTTATTCATAAACATGCACCAAGAACTGCTATTTTAATATCTTCTATATTAAAAGGAATGTATGCAACAACTCATCCACATGAAGAAGAAACATTTATGGAAAACGTTACAACACAAGCAGTTGAAAACTTAGTAATGTTATTAAAAGTAATGTACCCTATTTTAAATGAAGGATTGCTTCCAAACCTAGAAGATTTATTAAAAATGTTAAACAACTTCGATTTAGTTGAAGAAATGTGTGAGCAATTAAAAGCAATACCAGAACTCGCTGAAGAATATAGTTTACAAATTGGTTATTTCGAAAAGAACTTTTATAGGAATAGTGAAGGTAGAAAAGATACAGAACGTTTTGTTTATTCGGCTATAACAGAATTAGATAACCTTCTACGTTATCCTGGAGTTAAAAATATTTTATGTAATAGAACTAATAATATAGATTTTGATAAAGTACTTGAAAAAGGTCAAATAAATTTAGTTTGTACTCGCCGTGGAGATTTAGGAGCAACTGCCCATAAAGCATTTGGTTTATTCTGTATATTGTTAATGCAATATTCTGTACTTAATAGACCAGGTGTTGAAAAAACAAGAATTCCTCACTTCTTATATATTGATGAGTTCCCTGATTTCGCTTGTAAATCTACCGAATGTTTATTTACATTATATAGAAAATATAGAGTTGGAACTATTGTCTCTGCACAAAATATTGGTCAATTTGGAGATGATGGAGCAAGATTTAGACAAACTTTACTTGCAAATAGTACTACAAAAATGGTATTTGGTAATAACACTCCAGAAGATAACGCTTGGTGGTCTAAAGAAATTGGTGACCATAGAGAGTGGAAGTTTGTTAATGACTACCATACAGACCAAACAAGTTATGATGCAAACTATAAAAATGTTGAATGGCGTTGGAAAGAAAACTTAAAACCTGGTCAAATTCAAGCATTGAAGTTTAAACAATGTGCTTATAAAACTAAAGATTTAGGTGGTAAAAATGTTGCTGATTCAGGTTTCGTAGATTTCCTTGAACCTAAATATAAAGAAAAGAAAAGTGTTAAATCTTACAATTTCTCTAGATTTAATGATGGAGATACAACATCTAATGTATCTGATGATGAAGAAGATTATAAGAAATACAAATTTAATCCTAAAAATATTGATTTTGATACAGCAGGGGACATAAATGTTGATCCAATTCAAACAGATATAACAGATTCAAAATATTTATTTGATAATGAAGATGCAATTAGCTTTAATTTAGGAAAACAAGATAATAATAATTAATGAACAAAAGGGGACAGTCCTAAAAGTTCAGGATAACCTGAACTTTTAGGACTGTCCCCTTTTGTTCATTAATTATTTACCCCATGTGTTATCATTGGTGTATTTTCTGTAATTCTAGAAAATGTATATCCATTTTCAATTCCATAATCTATTATAGCTTCTAATGCATTTAATGTTTTTGTATTTCCACTAAAATCGTGCATTAAAACAACATTCATTCTTGATTTATTAAGCCCTTTTGTAACATTATTATAAACATCTTCAGAGGTTCTTGCTCCTCCCGCATCACCTGATGATACATTCCAGTCAAAATACTTATAACCACTATCCACAACTAATTTAGTTAATCTTGTCATTATTCCTGGATTAAACTTACTAACAGTATTTGAGCTTCCTCCAGGAAATCTTGTTATTATAGTATTACATCCTGTTGATTTTTTTATTTTTTCTTGAAGTGCAGTTATATTTTGCATATATGCTTCTTCAGATTGATATATTTGACTGTAGTCATGAGAGTAACCATGTATTGCAATTGTGTGTCCTTCAGCAACTATTCTTTTTACAAGGTATTCATTTGCATCACTATAATTTAATATAAAAAATGTTGCTTGCACATTCTTTTTTTTCAAAATATCTAAAATTTGAGGTGTTATGCTAGCACTTGGACCATCATCAAAAGTTAAATAAATTACTCCTTTTGCTCCATCTGTTCCCGGTTTTGCTTGTGCTGGTGCATTAGTTACTACAATACTTCTAGTTTTTGTAGCTTCGTTTCCTTTAGTATCTTTAACTCTGTATGTTATAGTATAATCTCCTATTTTTGAGGTATCTACTGTTCCCTCTATTTGTATCTTGTCTGTTAAATCTCCGGTCTTTTTCATCTACAGCTTTTGCGCCTTGTTCTTTATATTGATTCCCTTTGATTATAGACATTTTTGAATAGCCATTTAATGTAATAACAGGTGGTATATCATCTATAATATTTACCGTTCTTGTTTTTGTTGCGGTATTTCCTGAAGCATCTGAAACAGTATATATTATTTCTATTTTGTTTTCATCTATTTGCTTTTCCTCTGTTGTAATATTTTCAGTTACATCTCCGTCATAATTATCTATTGCAGTAACACCTAGTTCTTGATATTCCTTTGCATATGATTGATTTATAAGATCTCCGCCCTCTAATGTAATTTCTGGAGGAGTTGTATCAACTATTTTTATTGTTTGCTTTTGAATATAGGTTTTAAACATTGTTGGGACTTCATACTCAACTTCATATTCACCAATTTCATTATAGTTTATATTTCCTATTATTTTTACATTATTTGTTACATCATGGCACATATATGTTGTTTTAGGAGGCTTTAACCCACTTATGCTTTTAACTTCAACTTGTACTACTTCATTAGATTCTATCTTTGGATTTTGCAGTGCTATAACAAAAAATACTATTGCAGCCAAAAGTATAACAACTAATATCGAAAATAATATTGCTTTTTTATGTGACTTTTTTAAAAACTTCAACAATTTTACCATCTCTTTTATTATACAAATTTCAACAATTTTCGTATTTTAAGTCAAAAATTATTGGAACGACGTTGATTGCGTTCCCTACATTATATCAAGCTTTCCTATTTTTCTACAAAATACGATTTTATATATTATTATAATAGCATACAAAAGCATCACAGTCAATATAAAAGGGCGTATGAGAAATACACCCTATATAAATTATTATTCTCTTAATTTGAACTTGCTTATCCAATATCCTGAAATTGGTGTTCCATTCCATGTAAATGCATCTGGTATTTGATAACCATCATCCGCCGTTGTCTTCTCCAATGGAATTAGTATTGCTGTTGAAGATTGGCTCAAGTCATCTAATTTATATTCATATCTTGGAATCCATACAAAGTAATTTTCTTGTTCGTTTTCTCTTATAACTACATTTGCCCATTTTTGTTCTGAATAATTATACCAAATTCCATCTGCTATTTTGCTTAAATCTACTTCTCCAGATATTAGTTGATTTGTATTATTATCAATTTCTGAAGTATCTGCTAATACATTCCTTAATAGATATTCGTATTTTGTTCCCGAATTATTATATGTTACTATATATGTGCAATCTACATTGTATCCCACTAGATTTGGTTGCTCAATTTTGTAAATAACTATTTCTTGTGTTAGTCCTCCTAATATTCTTCCTGTTCCAGCTGGTCCACTTTTTCCAACAATGCTTATTGTATATTTTCCCGAATCTAAATCTAAAAATCTATAATACCCTAAAGCTGTATCAGTTGAAGTCCATACATGAGGTTTATCTTTTATTTTTCCTTCTTCATCTATTAAAGTTATTTCATAACTTCCAATTGTTAATCCTGTTCCATTTTGTATGTTTGATATAGTAATTGTATCTCCTGAACCTGATACAGCAGCAGATAATCCAACATTTGTATCATCTCTTAATTTAAACTTGCTTATCCAATAACCCGCTATTGGTTGTCCATTCCAAGTGAATGCATCTGGTATTTGATATCCATCTGTTGCTGTTACTTGATCTATTTGAATTAGCATTACTTCTGCATTTTGGTCGTCAGAATTCAACTTATACTCATATCTTGGTATCCATACAAAATAGTTTTCTTTATTGCTCTCCCTTACTACTATATTTGCCCATTTACTTTCTTCATAATTATACCATTGTTCTCTTTGTTCATCGCTTAAGTTTTCTATTTCTCCAATTGGAATATTATCTACTTCATTTCCGTTTGCATCATATAATACACAATAAGTTGTTGCTTTATTAAATCCTGTCAAATCTGGGTCCTGCATTAAATTTTCAGAAACTACGACTTCTTTTGATACTGCTTCTACTTGAACACCACTTTTATTCTTCACGATGATATTTACTCCATATGTTCCTGCAGGAATTCCCTTTATTATATAATTCCCTGAAATGGTTTCATATGGTTCTATTCCTGCTACTAAGTTTCCATCTTCATCCTTAACAACCCTTTTTCCATCTTTTATTAAATATACTTCATATGTATAATTAGTGTTAGTTACAATATTATTTATTGCTATTTGCTCACTTCCTGGAATTATATTTGGTCTTGTTGTAGCGTCATCTCTCAATTTGAATTTACTTATCCAATATCCCCAAATTTGTACTTTTTCTCCATCTTTATTTTCCCATGTAAATGCATCTGGCAAAGTCCATTCTTTCCCCAATTCTACTTGGTTATTTTCTTCATCCATCCAGTAGTTATCTAAATCTACTAATTTTACTTCTGCTGACTCAGTTTCTGCATTTAATATATACATATATCTTGGTATCCAAACATAATAGTTTTCTTGCCCATTTTCTCTTATAACTATATTGGCCCATTTACCTTCTTCGTAGTTATACCAGCCAAAAGGCCTTTTTTCTCCAATTGGAACTACACTAGATTCGTATCCTGAATCATCATATGCTACATAGAATGTTGTATTTGGATTAAACCCAGTTAAATCTGGTTTTCCTGGTTCTCTATATACTAATTTATGCTTTATTACATTTCCTTTACTATCTCCAATGTAAAATACATAATTAACTTTTTCATCATCTAAATTATATGGACCTGTAACATTATTTCCAGTTTCATCTGTTACAAATATTATTGAATTTTGTACATATATTTGTTGTAAATTTATAGCATCATTGGAAATTATATGTTCATATTTTATTGGTACTACATTATTTGCGTTGGCTATTTTAATGGTTTGCCTATATTCCATTTCTTCTATATTCTGCAACATTGTTGTATTTGTTTCATTAGTTTTTTTAGCTAATTTCTGAACTACTTTTTTTTCACTTTTAGTTAAACTACCTACTATTTCATTTTTTATCAATCCTTGTGGATTTTCTTCTGAATTCATTTGAAGATTTTTTGCTTCTAATGTTTTCTTTTTTCTTTCTTCAAATTCTTCTTCTGTTTCATTTATTGCTTTGTTAAACTCTAATTCTTCTTGTCCTACCCAAATTCCTGTGAATGCTAAATCTGCTTTATTTAGTCCATAATTTTTTAAATTAAAGCATTCTTCTGTTACATACATATACTCAAATATACTTGTTTCTTTTAAAAACTTCACATCGATTTCATCATTTTCTTCTAAATAACAAAATCTTGGTATCCAAGTAAAAATTGTACCTAATATTTGCGGGTCGTCGGGGACGCCGACCCCTACAGAATTTGATGCTAATTGGTCTTTGCTTATTCCTCTTTCTAATTCAGATTTGTAGTAACCGATCGCTTAACATTACATTTGCCCACTTACCATTGCTATAATCATACCAATCTGGATCATCTTTAGTTGTTATTTTCCATTCATTTTTTTCTTCATTCCATTTTATTGGTATCATTCCTGCTCCTACCACAGGAGGATTTGGAGTATTACTTGTAACATTTGTTATATCTATAGTATAGCTACCTAGCTGAAATATATTTTCAAAATTTGCTTTTTTTACAATTTTGTTTGTACCAATTTTATTTGTTTTAGTGTATATTAGGAAGATTCCTAATATTATTAACATTATAATAGGTACTATAATAACGTTTTTTTTAATTTGTTTTTTACTCACTTTCTTCAATTTCATTATTTATCTCCACACTATATTTTACTTTTAAAATCCAACACCATTTACTATAACTGCACGAGCATAGTAATCGTTACCCGTTGAACTTTTATCTCTATAGAAAACAGATCCAACACCAATTTCATATGCACGAACAAATCCCTGTGCAGTAGTTGCGTTAGAAATCCAACGTCTATCTTCATTGCCATGATGCCAGGTTGAAAAATCTATATCTCCTTCTATCGTTGCATCTCCTTTATATACTTTTGTACTGTCATTTGTGTATCTATTTATATATCTTGGTGCTATTTGATTTAGTAAATATTGATTTCCTGCTGCTACCCATTCACTTGCTCCTGTAGATGTTTTATTTACATTTTCATATCCTAATTCGTATACCCCATAAACATTTCCTGTTGAACTTGCTTTTTTGCTTGTTCCAGTTAGAGTTCTATCACCTCTGTGCATGAATCTCGTTGTAGTAGAAGAAGCAGTAGTAGTTAAATCTCCTTGTTTTCCATAATTTGACGCCCCAAGTATAACCATAGCTCCATATTCTGTGTTTTTTTGCAAATGCACATCTATGTTGTTAGTTTCTGATGATAGCAATGTAGTTGTATTTAGTGTTGTTTCATTTAATCCTAATCCTGCACCACTTGCCTCCATTTGCCTTATTCCTAATGCCCAACCTATTATTGAGCTAGCGTCATTAATTCTATTTTCTATTGGAGCTCCCTTTGATGTGCTTTGGTATGCAAGTGTGTGTGCTTGCATAAGTAATACAATTGCTATTGCAATTATTAAAGTTAAAATCATTTTTTTGTTTTTCATTTTAAATTCCTCCTTTGTTTTTCGGGCGAACTTTAGCCCCGCCCCTACGCATATAATAAATTTATTACAAGTAATTAAATATAATATTTTTTACGAGTTCGACCCTGAGTCGTTATGTCTTAAAACCAAGTAGAGTGTGTCACGAAAGTTAGTTAAGCAGTATCTTAAACGCCTTGGAGAACGGAATAAAAAATATTATATTTAATTGCATATTACATAAATTTTCATATAAAAAAACACAATATATTATGTGTACAAAAAATACACATAAATATTGTGTTATCTATGTTTTGATTTTCGTTTTCAGTTTTTAGGCTACATAATGTGTGTGTGTGTGTGTGTGTACAGCCATAAGGGTTCTAGCGTTTAGCATAATTG
>CAOKHH010000024.1 GCA_948468225.1 uncultured Clostridia bacterium
ATGTTTTTGTTTATTTTTTTAGTTTCTAATCTACATAATGTGTGTGTGTGTGTGTGTGTAGAGCCACAAGGGTTACAGCGTTTATCATTACTTAAGTCTCTCCTTTTGTTTTTTGGTGTGCAATTATCACCTATATGATATAAATATATACCAATGTGTTTTATTTGTAAATATATTTTTTTAACTTTTTGGAAAATTTTATTGCCGAATTGCAATATTTTTGAATTAAAATTTATTTAAATTAAATTGTTAAAATTTCTTTTTGAATATAATATTCTTCTAAACTCTATAGTATCATGTTTTATCGTGTAAAAAACAGTATAATTTTTTATGTAAATTCTATAATATGTCCTTTTTCTCTTTCTCGATGATGTATATTTTTCATACTGTTCAAAACTATTAGCTCGTTCTTTTAGTCTTAATTTTACTGTATCAAGCAAAAATTCTGCCGCTATTTTATTTTTGAGATTATATGCTATGTAATTTGTAATTTTATCTAAGTCTTTATAAAATAATGGCAGTACCTTTATTTTATATTTTTTATTCATTTAGTTTCCTCCTTAGTTTTTCAAAAACCTCATCAAAAGTAAGATATTTTGTATTTGGATCTTCAGCTTCTTTATCTGCTTCATCTAAAGCATTTTCAATATATTCATTGTATTTTTCACTATTAGTATTTACCACTATTTTTCTTGTTTTTTGCATATATTCACCTCTTTCTTTATGCTATTATAGTATACCATAAACTTTTTCACTTTAAAATACTTATCATTTATTTTTTGCTTTTTTGGAAAATTTTATTGCCGAATTGCAATATTTTTGAATTAAAATTTATAATATGATAATTCGGGCGGACAGAGCCGTCCGCCCCTACATTGTTTGTTGAATAAAAATTTTTATTGCATAGAAAAATCACAAGATTTACTTTTCTTATTTACTTAATTCTTCTAAGAACATTTTGTTTAGCATTCCAGGGTTTGCTTTTCCTTTTGTTTCTTTCATTGCTTGTCCTACTAAAAATCCTAACGCCTTGTCTTTTCCTGCTTTGTAGTCTGCTACTGATTGTTGATTATTTTCTAGTACTTTTAATACAACTTCTTTTATTGCACCCTCATCTGATATTTGTATCCAGCCTTTCTCTTCTACAATTTTCATTGGGTCTTTTGGATTTTCAAATAATTCTACTAATACTTTTTTAGCAATACTTGAACTTATTGTTCCTTTATCTATCAATACAACTAAGTTTCCTAATTGTTCTGCTGTAAAAGGTATTTGATCTGGTTCTAATTCTCTTTCGTTCAATTCTTTTGTTATATCTGTCATTATCCAGTTACTTACAGCTTTTGAATTACCACAAATTGCAGATGCTCCTTCAAATAGGTTAGATAAATATTTTGATGCTGTTAAAAGATTTGCATCATATTCAGGTAATCCAATTTCTTCTATATATCTTTTCTTTCTGCTTTCTGGTAACTCTGGTAAATTCTTTCTTATTTCTTCTATATATTCGTCACTCATTTTTATTGCTAACAAATCTGGATCTGGGAAATATCTGTAATCCTGTGCATCTTCTTTATCTCTCATTGAAAATGTTTTTCCAGATACATCATCCCATCTTAATGTTTCTTGATCTATTTTTCCACCATTTTCTAATACATCTATTTGTCTATCTGCTTCATATTCTATTGCTCTTACTATAGATTTAAATGAGTTCATGTTTTTCATTTCTGTTCTTGTTCCATATTCAGTTGCACCTTTTTTTCTAACAGATACATTTACATCGGCTCTTAATGAACCTTCTTGCATTTTACAATCTGATACTTCTATATATTCTAATATTGACTTTAGTTTTCTTAAATAACTTTCTACCTCTTTTGCGCTTCTTAAATCTGGTTCAGAAACTATTTCTATTAGTGGAACTCCAGCTCTGTTTAAGTCTACTAAACTACCTCTGCCATATTCATCATGGTTTAATTTACCTGCATCTTCTTCTATATGTATTCTTGTAAGTCTTATTTTCTTTTTTCCTTCATCTGTTTGAATTTCTACATATCCTCTTTCACAAAGTGGCATATCAAATTGTGATATTTGGTATGCTTTTGGTAAATCTGGGTAAAAATAATTTTTTCTATCATTTTTGCTATTTCTTGCTATTTCACAATTTGTAGCAATTCCTGCTTTTATTGCATATTCTACAACTTTTTCATTTAATACTGGTAATGTTCCTGGCATTGCCATACATACTGGGCAACAATGTGTATTGGGTTCTCCACCAAATTCTGTAGGACATGAACAAAATATTTTTGTTTTTGTTGATAATTCTGCATGTACCTCAAGTCCCATAACTATTTCATAATCTTCTCTAGACATGTTTTTTTCCTCCTATTCGGACGAGCAATGCTCGCCCCTACGGTTTTATAATATGTTTTATTGTAGGGGCGACCACCGGTCGTCCGTTTTACTAATTTTTTCTACATTTTAAATGTTGGTTTGTTTTCTCCTCTAAAGTTTGTGTTTTGTTCATAAGTATATGCTGCTCTTAATATTGTATCTTCTGCAAAATGATTTCCTATCAATTGGAATCCTATTGGCATACCATCAGAATTTGTAGAGCAAGGAACTGATATTCCTGGTAGGCCTCCAATATTTACAGATACTGTACAAATATCTGCTAAATACATTTCTAATGGATTGTTTGATCTTGTACCAATGTTAAAAGCAACTGTTGGAGATGTTGGAGTTAACAATACATCATATTTACTAAATAATTTATCGAATTCATTTTTAACAACTGTTCTTACCTTTTGAGCCTTTTTGTAATAAGCATCATAATATCCTGAACTTAATACATATGTTCCAAGCATTATTCTTCTTTTTACTTCTTCCCCAAATCCTTCACTTCTTGAATTTATATATATATCTTTTAAATTGTTAAAGTTCTTTGTTCTGTAGCCATATCTTATTCCGTCAAATCTTCCTAAGTTTGAACTTGCTTCAGCACAAGCAATTATATAATATGTTGCTAACGCATAATCTGTAACTTCCATAGAGCATTCTTCGACTGTTGCTCCCATTTCTTCATATTTTTTTGCAACATCCATTATTGCCTTTTTTACTTCTGCATTTATTCCATCGCCAAAATATTCTTTTGGTAATCCTATTTTTAATCCTTTTACATCATTTACTAATGATTTTGTATAATCTTTTTTCTCTAAATCTAACGAAGTTGTATCTCTTTCATCATGACCAGTTATTAAATTTAATAATAATGCTGAATCTGTAACATCTTTTGTTATAGGTCCAATTTGATCTAAAGATGATGCAAATGCAACTAATCCATATCTAGATACTAAACCATAAGTTGGTTTTAATCCTACTACACCACAAAAAGAAGATGGTTGACGTATTGATCCTCCTGTATCTGAACCTAAAGCCCAAGGTACTAGATTTCCTGCAACTGCTGCTGCACTACCACCGCTTGAACCTCCTGGAACTCTATTTAAATCCCATGGATTTTTTGTTTTCTTAAAATATGAATATTCTGTTGAAGCACCCATTGCAAACTCATCCATATTTAATTTTCCAAGCATTATCATATCTTCATCATTTATTTTGTCCATAACTGTTGCATCATATGGTGCAACAAAGTTTTCTAACATTTTTGATGCACATGTTGTTTTTACACCTTTCGTACAAATGTTATCTTTTATTCCTATTGGAATACCTGCATATTTTGATTTTGCTTCTCCGTTTTTTATTTTTTCTTCAACAACTTTTGCCTTTGATAAAGCGTCATCAGTTGTTAATGTAACAAAAGCATCAACATCTTTTTCTTTTTCATTTATTCTATCTACATAGCTTTTTGTTATGTCTGTTACTGTAATCTCTTTATTTTCTAGCTTGTCCATAAGCTCATGTACTGTTAATTCATAAAGTTCCATTCTAATTCCTCCTATTTTTATTATAGTTTTACAAAGATTGAAAAAAGAATTGTATTTTCAATCTATATTACCTTTGGTATTTTAAACATACCCTCCTCTTTTTCTGGTGCATTTGATAATAAAATATCTCTATCTCCAAATTCTTTTATTTCATCTTTTCTAAACACATTATAATTTTTAGTTGCTCCTATTGATTCATCAACATTATCTGTATTCACGTTATTAACTGTATTTGCAAAATTTAGTATATCTTTCATATTGTATACAGTTTTTTCAATCTCTTCTTCTGTTAGCTTCAAATTAGCTAATTTTGCAATATGAATTATCTCTTCTTTACTTATATCCATTACTATTATCATTCCTTTCTCATAATAATGTATTATTATATAATTTCTAAATAAAAAAAACAAGACTTATCATCTTGTTTTTTTTATTTTTTATTTTTTATTATTCTTTCCTTATTTTCCTTTGGCTGTTCTTTCAATTACTACCCACCTAATTCCAAATCCTATTGACACTAATATGCTTCCTACTAAAATTACTATTGGTAAATCCTCTATTCCTGTTTGTGGTAAAGTTTGTTTTGAAGTGTTTTTGGTAGTAGTACTTGTTGGCTTAGGTGAAGGCTTAGGAGTTTCTTCATCCGTTATATTAACAATAATATATTCTGGTGTTTTATATTTGTCTGGTAAATCATCTGCTGGGTCTTTTTCTTTTTCATCTTTTACTTTAATAACTGGATTATTGTCAAATATTTCGTCTCTGTCTTCTCCTTCTTCATCTTTATAGTTTATTATAACTTTCTCGTTTGTTTTTATATCAAAATTCTTTATTTCATCAATATTTACACCTTTTTTAATTTTAATTTTATATTTGAAAGTTATTACTTCGTCTCCTGTTACATTATCTATTGACCATACAAACGAATTGTTATCTCCTATATCTGTTACAGTACCCTTATCTGGCAGTCCTGTATATTCCACGTCAAAATATTTTAAAAGTTCTTCTGGAAACACATCTTCAATTCTTACATTTGTTATTGGATGCTCCATATAGTTTAATATTTGATTATATATATATTCATTAAACATTGTATATATTTCATTACTATTTTCTATATAACTTACATCTCCAGCTGTTGGTTTTTCCTCTGTTCCAAATATATCTTGAATTTGCTTTATTCCATCCTGTTTAGTTACTATTATTGATAAAACATATATTCCTTCAGCTTCTAGCTTTTCTAATTCTTTTTTTGTATCTGTTGGAGAATTTGGATAACCATCTGTTAATAATACGATTACTTTATTCTTGCATCCACTAGAAAATTGTGATTTTGCCATTTCTAATGCTGTATGTGTATTAGTTCCACCACTACAAGCTGTGTTTTTATATATTTGTAATAAATTTAAAGAAGTTTCTTTTGAATCTGTTAATTTAGATATTACTTGTGAGGAATTTGAATATTGTGTTATTCCAACTTTTAATTTTTTTATGTTATTATATACTAATTCTATAAATTTATTAGTTGCACTATATGTAGTATCTTTTTTAGCTTCATTGTTTTCTTTTTCAGCCATTGAACCAGAATTATCTAATACAATTTCTACTTCTATATCTTCAATATCCTTTTCGTTTTTCTTTAAATTTCTTAAACATAATTCAATTTCTATTTCTTGGTTTTCTTCATCATAATTTACAATTTTTTTAGTAAATTTCATATCGCTATTTAAGACATAGTTATTGCTATTAGAATTTACTACGCCTATTGTACTAGCTTGTACTACTGGAGTTACTAACATTATAAATAATACTATAAAAATTACTAGTTTACTTTTTCTCACAAAAATCCCTCCCATACATTATATTTTAACATAAAATTCCTTTCAAATCAAGTTTTATGTAAATTATATAATATAGAATAAACAGTTGCTTAAAATTTAAAATGGGGCGCTTTTCATGCGCCCCTACATTACTAAAATATTAAATTAGCATTTTCTTTGACAACATAATAATGTTATTATTCTAATTATTACTAATAATACTAGTATTACAAGAAGTATAATTAAACCTCCCGCTGTTAAAAATGCTACTACTCCAGTTAATGCACCTACTAATAATCCTATTACAAAACTTAACAATATTGATAATATATATATTATTAAATCTATACAACATCTTATTTTTCTTGATTTTTTACAGCAAATTTCAACTTGTGGTTCCATACAAATACACCTCCTACTGTGTATATGTGACACATTATATATTATGCATTTTGTAGAATTTTGTTAATTTCTGTAATACATTTTTTATTTTTTATATAGACTTTTTTGTTTTTTTTGTGTATTATTATATATATAATTAAAGATTATTTTACCTAAACATATTAGGAGGGAAACTTATGAAAAAAATTTTAAAATTACTTAGTTTGTTTTTATTATTTATAATTGTTATAAATACTGTATTTCCATGTATGGCAAATGCTGAAAATATAATTGCTGAAACATATAATAATTTACCAGAATCTCAATTAGGATTAACAAATATATTAAATATTATTTTAATTTCTGTTGGAATTGTTTTAATTTTATTAGGAATTGCAATTTTTATTAGACTTAAACATATTTAATTTGTAAAATTTTAGTAAAAAATAACTTTATTTCCTTTATGAAGTTATTTTTTTGTGCATATTTTGTCATTTTAAACCGAATAATAATATTAAGTTTTTTTGTTCAAAAAAAACATTAAAATAGTAATTTATATTATTATTTTTAAAAAATTATAGGAGGTTTACAAATGAAAAAGAAAGTTTTTATACTAATTTCCATATTATTTTCTACTCTATTTATTAGTACTTTCTGTTTTGCAGCAAGTCCTACACCAAATACTATGCAAAATATTGGTAATGATATAAAAAATGGTGCTTCAGATATTGGAAACAACATAAAAGATGCAGCTGAAGATGCTGGTAATACTGTAAAAAATGGTGTTCAAGATTTAGGTAATGATGTAAGAGGCGGTATTCAAAATGGTGAAAATGCCGTTAAGGATACTGCAAAAGATATTACAAATGATGGTAATAACAATGCTAATGATTATACTGCTGCCAGAACTGCAACAACAACTAATACAAATTCAGGAAATGCAGTATGGACTTGGGTTATTCTAGCTGCTATAGCTGTAGTTATAATTGGTCTTATTTGGTACTATGCAGCTCAAAATACTCACAACAGAAATGACAGATAGATTATTAGGGTACATTGCAATGTACCCTAGTTTTATGTTATAATTTATTAAATTTTAATTTTAGAGGTACATATATGAATAATAAAGTAATTGCAAAAAATCCAGTAGCATACCATAATTATGCCATAGAAGATACTATGGAAGCTGGTATAGTTCTTACTGGTACAGAAATAAAATCTATAAGAAAAGGTAGTGCAAACCTTAAAGATTCTTATGCTAACATAAAAAACGGAGAAATTTATATATATGGATTGCACATTAGCCCTTACGAACAAGGAAATATTTTTAATAAAGATCCATTAAGAGATAGAAAATTATTATTAAATAAAAGAGAAATCAATAAATTATTTGGTCTAATCAAGCAAAAAGGCTATACTCTTGTACCTATTTCTTTATATTTTAAAAACAATTTTGTTAAATTAGAATTGGGAATTGGTAAAGGAAAAAAACTTTATGATAAACGTGAAGATATTGCAAAAAAAGATGCACAGTTAAAAATACAAAGAGCAATAAAAGCATAAAAAATAGCGCATATCGCGCCATTTTTTATGCTTTGTTTGATGAACCAAATACATCTCTTATTTTATGCTGTACTGTTCTTTTTATTTCATCTCTTGCTGGTGTTAAGTATTTTCTTGGGTCAAAAGCTCCTGGCTCTTCTGCAAATACTTTTCTTATTTGTGCTGTCATTGCTAATCTTAAATCTGTGTCTACATTTATTTTTGATACCCCAGATAAACTTGCTTCATGTAATATTTCGTCTGGTACACCTTTTGCTCCTGGTATATCTGCTCCATATTTATTACACATTTCTACTAATTCTGGTATTACTGTTGATGCTCCATGTAATACAATTGGAGTATTTGGTATTTTTTCTTTAATTTTAGCTAATATATCAAATCTTAATTTTGCTTCTCCTTTAAATTTATAAGCTCCATGACTTGTTCCTATTGCTATTGCTAAAGAATCGCAACCAGTTCTAGCTACAAATTCTGCTGCTTGGTCTGGATCTGTATATTTAGCATCTGCCTCAGACACATTAACATCATCTTCAATTCCTGCAAGTTTTCCAAGCTCTGCTTCTACAACTACTCCGTGTGCATGAGCATAATCTACTACTTGTTTTGTAATTCTTACATTTTCTTCAAAATCATATTTTGATCCATCTATCATTACAGATGTAAATCCTGCATCTACACAAGCTTTACAAGTTTCAAAATCTGGTCCATGGTCTAAGTGTAGAGCAATTGGAATATTTGTTTCTTCAACTGCTGCTTCTACCATTTTCTTTAAATATGTTGGTCTTGCATATTTTATTGCACCTGAAGATGCTTGTAAAATTACTGGTGAGTTTTCCTCATTTGCAGCATCTACAATTCCTTGAATTATTTCCATATTATTTACATTAAACGCTCCTATTGCAAAATGTTCCTTCATTGATTTTTCAAACATTTCCTTTGTTGTTACTAATGCCATAAAAAAACCTCCATCCTGACAATTTAAAAATTGCCACCAAATTTATATTTTGATTTTATTTCTAAATACTATGTATGTCAATAGAAATTTTAAAAAAAGACAGAGGTATAGAGCTTTTGTCTTAAGCTTTCTTTCTCTCTGTCTTGAAAAACCTAAGACAAAAGCTCCGCCCCCTGTCTTTTCTCTGTCTATTTTTTAGTGATTATTATATTTACATTCATAACTTCCACACATTGATTCATCTTCTGCTTCTCCATTATCACATTCAAAACATGGTTCAACTGTAATTGATTTTAATGTGCATTTTTTTACATTTTCGTTGTTATATACACAACTTCCCACTGTACAATTTATGCATTGTTTATCATCGTCCATACTAAATACCTCCTTAAAAAAGTATATATTTAGTATTCGTCATTTTTTAAAATTTAATTCATGTTATTTAAAACTTAAATACCAACTTATTCCATTTTTATTTTTTTTTATTTCCTCTAGCCTTTCAAACATTTGATCCACAGTTTGTGGAATTTGAGCAATTATTGGCTCTCCTGGTAACCAATTTGCTCCAGTTGAACCCTCTTGTTTATCTGCTGTTTGTAATGCATCAAGTGCTCTTAAAATTTCTGGTATGCATCTTCCAACATTCATTGGATACACTAATACTAATCTTACTATTCCCAAATCGTCAATTATGTATACATTTCTCACAGTTGCAGTATTATCTATATTTCCTGAAATCATTCCATATTTTCTTGCAATTTCCCCGCTTCTATCTGCAATAATTGGAAATGGCAATTTTATTCCAGTCTTTTGATAAATATCTAAAGCCCAAGCTAAATGCGATGAATTACTATCTACACTTAATCCTAATAAACAAGCATTTTTCGCTTCAAATTCCGCATTCATTTTTGCAAAAGCTATCATTTCTGTTGTACATACGGGGGTAAAGTCTTACAATTTGGGGATGAGTTTTATTCGTAAAGTTATTTTGATACACTGGAATAACTTTTAAGTTAATTCCGCTATATCCGGTTTTAAATCAAACTTTATAGTTTTATCGCTATAAATCCATATTTTATCAATTAAACACTCTAAAATATATCTATTAGGCTCACTTGTATCAATTATATCATCAAAATATTGTACTGCATTTTTTAACTTCTTTACTTTTTCTTTTGATAAAACTGATTCTTCTTGTTCTAATATCTTTTTCAATTGTTCTATTTTATTAGTTTTATCCTTTTCAAGTTCTTTATATGTATTTTCAATCATTTGTTTTTGGTATTCACTTGTACTAATTGCTAAATCTTTAATCTTTTGACTTATTAAAATTTTGTATTCAGTATTTAAGTTTTCAATTTCCAGTTTTATTTTCTCTTTGTTACTAATTTTAGTATTAGTTTTTATATCAATTTCTATTTTGTTAATTTCTTGCAGATATTGTTGCTTTGTAAATTTCAAAAATTCTTTAAAGTGTATAAGTATATCAGTTTCCTTTATCTCGTGACATTTGCATCTAGCTTTGCCATAAGTTCTATACTGCGAACATTCGTATCCTTTTTGCTTTTGTTTCCTATTCATTGTTATTCCACTTACACCAAACCCACAATCTCCACATCTTATTAACCCTGAAAAAATGTAACTTCTTTTTCGTGTTCCTGATGTACTTTTGGTATCTATTTTTCTTTTTCTAATTTCTTGTGCCAGTCTAAACATCTCTTTTGAAATTATTGGTTCGTGATGATTTTCAAATACAAAATGTTGTTCTTTAGGAAGTTTTATTGCTTTTCCCCTTATAGAAATTGTTTTCTTTTTATGAGTTCTTAAAATTCCACAATATACATCATTAGATAATATATTGCTTATCATATATGTAGACCATAATTTTTGTACTGGATGCTTATATATTCTTCCTCGTTCTAAATGCTTTGTTTGATAATACATAGAAGGCGTTGGGAAATTATATTTACTATTTAAAATATCACAAATCTTCTTCCTTCCAAATCCTTCTTCTACATATAATTTATATATTAACTCTATTACTGGTCTTATTTCTTCATCTACATATAATTTTGTAACATCTTCTTTGTCTTTCACATAACCATAATAGTTACCCATTATAAGCCTTCCTGTTTTTTGTTTAGAATACATATGGTCTCTTGTTTTTCTTGAACAATCTTTAACATATCTTTCATTAAACCAAGTTGTTATTCCAATAGTATCATCTCTGTCATTTAAAACATCATAAGTTCCACACATTTCTGATACTAGTATTAAATTTTTTTGCATTTCCTTAAATTCATCTATTAAAACTAATACTTTTCCGTTATTTCTTCCTATTCTTGATAAATCTTTTGCTATAACTACATCTATCTTACCTCCTTTTACTTTTTCAATCATTTTTGAAAATTCAGGTCTATTAAAGGTATATCCCGAAACATTGTCATCTATGTAGAAGTCCTGGTCTTCAATATTCCAATTACGACTTGTTGCATAATCTTTAATAATTCTTTTTTGCTCTTCTATACTTGCGTAATTTTCTTTATCTTCATCGCGAGACAATCTACAATACCCCACAACTGTCAAATTTTTCTCCTTTCCGCCTGATATTGCTTCGTCTATGTTAACATACATTCGTATTTAGTTCCACTTGTTTCGTAACAATTTTTTCAAGAATCTCGGGATAACTCTCTTTTCCTGTTACAAAAACTCCAACATTACATTTTTTTGATTTATACTCTTCTATCTTCTCCTTTGTTTCTTCTTTGCTCAATTCTTCTTCGGTTAAATATATTTGAATATACTTCGTATTAGTAATTTCGCAAGAAGTAATTTGCATCAATCTAACTCCTCCATAATATTTCTAATAAACATTATGCAAAAAGAGATTGCAATATCTCTTTTAGTCTAAATTACTTGCAAGAATTTACTAATACAATAGATTTAACTTATTCAATTTTGCACCACCTCTTATAAGAACACTCAAAATTTTCAAAATGGGGAATTTTTCGAAAATATTTTTTCTTACTATATATGAATACCTCTTTTTAAGAAAGTGTATGCATTTTCTTAAATTTTTTTGCAAAATTATACTAAAGTATAATTTTGTAGGAACAGGGAGTCACCCCGACTCCCATTAACAGCCTAAAAGCGTGGCTTTTAGCATGATACTCATAAAAAAGCAGAGAGACTTTTGGTCTCCCTGTGAAATTATTTGTTTTTTCCATAATATTTATAAAAATATGTAACTCATTTATTTTTTTCTGTTTCATTTTTAATATTTATAATTCTTCGTTTTGCCATTCTATTTCTATATTTATAGTTTTCATTAATTCTCCAAATGTCAAACAGTTTCGTAAATTCAAATTAAAATGTTTGTCATCGCTAATAATATAATCAACAAAGTCAAAATATGCACTATGTAAGCAATCATTAAAAGTTCCATTATTTGATTCTTTTTGCAAAATTGCCATTCTTCCCATATTTCTAAATGGCGACATCTTGTTTTCTATAAGATAATTAAAATTTTCATTAATATATTCTACTATCGCTTTATTTGAGTTTATACCTATTTCTTTCATTAAATTTACATTTTCATTGAAAAAAATATCATATCTTATTAAAATAGTGGCGAACAATTTAGTTGCAATATCAATTCTATTAGTACAAAATTCTTCATTACAACCTTCACATTTTTTTATTTCTTTTATACTATTTCTAATAAATTTGTATAATTTCTTATAATTATTCAAATTATTTGTATTATCATATTTAAATACTAAATCTTTGTTATTTAAAACTTCCATTATTAGTTTATTCATATAACTATTTTCTGTACTTATTTCTTCTCTTTTTATAAAACTTTCTACTATTAAACTAATCGATGGCAATAAGTATAAATTATCATTCGCATCTTGCAGCATTGTTATTATTTTATCTATATTAGGTTTATCGTTAATATCTCTTAATATTTCAAGTATATTTACTTCAGAAATACAAATTACATAATTAGATTTTTTAAATTTTTCTAACACATAATCATAATTTTGAATGTAAGCTAATTTGTTTAGAACACAAGTATCAAAATATAACAATATTTTTTCTCCCATTTTTACTCCTATTAGAATATTTCAAAATAATTATTTTTGTATAGTTAACTTTTTACATAAAAATATTTAGGACTATTATCTTCTATTTTATAACAATATACTTCATTAAATGTTGTATATTGTATTTTGCTATTCTTATTTAATAAATTATTAAATGCATCTATTTTAGTATCACCATTTGCAAATCCAATTACTTGTGCATTTTCACAATCAGGTTCAATACTATTTGAATTTGGCTGATATGTACTACCTTCGTTTGTTAAAAAAATGTATTTATTCATATTTAGAATCTCCTTTGACTATCTTTCAGATTCATATTTTTTGTTTTAGTATTTTACTCATTATCACTTCATAATAAATAAAAATTTATCATATTTATTGACTTTTGACTTATAAATAGATTATAATAAGTATAGAAAATGACAATCCACAAACGTGGTTTTGCCGAATAGAGTTAACTCACATCTACTCGCCAAAGTACAGATGTGAGCTTTTTTTATTTATGTAGCTGCTTATCAACCCAGTTCTTGTACAGAACTGCTGTCAAGGCAACGTTTAATGTTAAAGATAACATTAAGGATATTA
>CAOKHH010000025.1 GCA_948468225.1 uncultured Clostridia bacterium
GTAGATCCCATTGAACCTGGTCTTCTATGATACATAGAACCATGTCCCATAGGTCCTCTTGATTGTCCATGACGTTTGATAACACCTTGGAATCCTTTTCCCTTAGATGTACCTTGAACGTCAATTTTATCTCCTTCTGCAAAAATATCTAATTTTATCTCGTCTCCAACCTTAACATCTGGCTCTCCTTCTGTTCTGAACTCTCTTAAATGTTTCTTTAGTCCAAGTTTAGATTTTGCGAAATGACCTTTTATAGGTTTGTTTACTCTTTTTTCTTTAACTTCTCCAAAACCTAATTGTACACTGTTATATCCGTCTGTTTCTACTGTTTTTATTTGAGTAACTGTGCAAGGTCCAGCTTCTATAACTGTTACAGGAATAACTACGCCTGTTTCGTCAAATATTTGAGTCATTCCTATCTTTTTTCCTATAATTGTTTTATTCATTTTTTCCTCCCATTGGCTGATATTTTATATTACATCTTAATCTCAAAATGTTATACCAGCATAGTTTTTAACATTCTAATTTTTAGAATTATAATTTCATTTCGATATCAACACCAGCAGGTAACTCTAATTTCATTAGGCTATCAACTGTTTTTTGTGTTGGGTAAAAAATATCGATAACTCTTTTATGTGTTCTCATTTCAAATTGTTCTCTTGAATCTTTGTATTTATGAGGACAACGTAAAATTGTTACTACTTCTTTTTGTGTTGGTAGTGGAATAGGTCCTGATACTTTAGCTCCTGTTCTTTTAGCAGTATCTACTATCTTTTCAGCAGACTGTTCTAAAACAACATGATCATAAGCTTTTAGTCTTATTCTTATTTTTTCGCTACCAGCAACATTGTTTTTTACTGCCATAGTATAATTTCCCTCCTTTATTATTAGTTTGATTTAGTTTGATGTAATACCTTTGGCAATTTTTAAAACGCATCCTGGTGTTTCTATTTTTTGCATTATTTAATCCCAAGCAATTTTAGTTATTTTCTTGGGATAAGCGTTTATTTTAATAAAACTTATCGCCTTGGTCTTAGCCACGACATGCTCCGCAGAAGTTCCCTCCATTCCTCTTAAGCCTTACGGCGTAGCGGATGTAGCCACATTCTGTTTCAACGCAATTTTTCGTACTTATTTATTATACAATGCTTATTTCCGTATGTCAAGGGCTTTTTGAAATTTTTTCTAGATATGACATTTTTTTGATTTTTTTGACATAAATCTTGTATTAGTTATTTCCTTAAGGGAAAGCGCCCACAGGTAATCCCCGTGGACGCTTATAAGCTTTTTGTACAATTAGAACTTAAGCATGCTTAGCCAGTTTACAAATTGATGGAACAGTTCTTTAGCTTCCTCTGCAAATTCAATTATAAATCCTTTAAAGTTTCCAGTAAATATTGCATAGATTCCTTTAAAGAACGCTTTATAGAGGAACTCTCCAAACTGAAGCCATCCATCAAACCAACCAAATATCGCTGGATGCTCTTTAGGGAACTCCGGCCAAAGACTGCTTGCAATGATATTGCAGATGATACCAATAATAATCATCCTCCCTATAAATCTTGTAAGCTTTCGCAGTATAGGGTCTATCTTTTTTGATATATCCTTTAATTTCTCGTCTTGTCTTTTCCAACGACCCCTTATTTTGCTAAGTTCTTCTAAGGTCCAGTGCTTATTACTTTCTTGCTGTTCTTTCTTGTTTGATGAATCTGAATCTTCTTTCCGCTTCGCCATAGTTTTCGGCTTTTCTAATTCCTTCGGCTTCAGCGCATTATTTAATGCACACCATTTTCCTATCATACCTTTCCCTCCATCTTGAAAAAAAATTTTTTAATATATGTCAAACACCAAAGGGTGTAAAAACAAGTGGATTTATATAAAACAAGCAAATTTTGCCTATATTAATATTATAGCATATTTTACATAAGTTTTCAATTTTATGTAAAATATGCTATGTGTTTGATATTTTTACTTATTCTGATACATTTATATTTCTACTTATTCTTGCAATAGCAAGCATTGCTATTGTAGTACACAAGAATAACAGCTTCAAATACTCAAGATTATGACTTAATCCTACAAATAATAGTATAACATAACCAAGCACTCTTCCTATATTTAGACATATCTCCCTAAAGATAAAATATTCTGTATTAAGTTCCTTCTCAAATGGTGGTTTGTTTGAATAGTCAAATAAATTTATATCTGTAATTGTATATAGCATTTTCATAAATATATAATATGCCAAGTTATATATTATAATTGTAGTCATATTTACTTTAAACATTATCAAAACAAAACTTACTATTATACTAAAACTACATACCAATAATATCGGTTTTGGTCTTTTCTTATTATATTTTTTTGCAAAGATCATCATAGTAATAATCATACATATAGAAAACAATGAAGACCATATTCCTAAATTTAACTCAGTTTTTACTTCATAAATAATTAGCAAAGATATGATTATATCTAATACTCCGTTAAATGTTATCCCTTTAAAAAACTCTATTACCCACAGTTTTTTTATTGGATAATTTGGTCTAGCTTTTACTTCTTTTACAAATCTTTTTAGAGTAATTTTTTCATTTCTATTATTTACATTTTTGATAAAGAACGTAATTATAACTTTTATAATAGAAAGAACAAATACTAATATAGCTGCAATTTGGTATGATGAAAAAGTTATATATACTCCTAGAAAAATAGGAGCAATAACTTTTGTTATTTCGCCTATTGCTGATTTGTATCCCATATATTTTGTTCTTTCTTTTTCGTCCACCGCTTCTGACTCTAGCATGTTAAATGGAAAACCTGTTGTTGATACTGTAATACCATAAATAATTGCGATAAGCCATATATAATCTAAGATTCTTTCTTTTAATATAATAATTAGTAGAATATATCCAGCCTTTATAAATGTTCCGCACCTATATAAAATAACCTTATTCTTTCTTTTGATATAGTCTCCTAAAATAATTGCTCCTATTGTAGCAAAAATCCATACAATAATATAATAAATCGCTATATATATCATGTTATCTTCTGTAATTTTGTAGAAGTATGCTGCTAAAAATGTATTTAGGAATAAATCGATAGCATTTCCTATAACTCTATCTAATATAATAATTTTTGATCCAAATGATAATTTTTCTTTCATAACTTAGCTTCCCTACTTTATATATATCTTACTCTATTATTCAAACATTCTTTATAAAATTTGTCAACATATATCAACTTTTTTCGCCTTTACTATTGAAAAATTGCCTATATCATGTTAATATAACATATCAGTAAATATATAATTTATGGAGTAAATATGGATATAAGACCAATAGATAAATTTGAAATAACAAAAACAGTTCGAAATGAAGGATACGATAAAAAGAAAATCGATTACAAAGAACTTAAAACCTTACACAAACGATTTGCAAGTGAAGTTTCCGAAAGATTTTTTGCATTAAATATATTAGAACTATGTGTATGAAGTTATTACAATTGCACAAATAAAAATGCTAAAATAAGAATTGTAAAAAAAGCAAAGTTTTCAGAAGAATCAAGACTTAAAATAATAGAGAAATTAAAAGATAAAGAAGGATTACTAATCGACTATTCTTCTTTTCAAAAGTTACATCAAATGCATGGAAACACTATGTCTGAAAAATATTTTGGAATTAAAATATTGGGTCTTACTTTAAGTAAATATTATTATTGTAAAAAACATGGCTCTACTATTAGAATTAAAAATGGAATTACTCAAGAAAAGTCTTATGAAATAAAAGAGCGATTTTTTAAAAAATCTAAGTATTATGACAAAAGTTACATAGAAGACATTTGTTTAGGTTATGAAATTTCAATAAAAGAATTTATGGCATATATTGCTTGCAATGGCTTTTTCGAAAATAACAATCATTGTATAGAAAATTTAGAAAAAAATAAGAAAATTTGGCTTGGAAAAGCTAAATTAACAAATCGATTTATTGAAAAAAATAAGAAAATAATTGAAGATACTATAAAAAAAGCTGTAGCCTTCAGTGCAGACAGATATAAGTGTATGTATGAATATAACAAAAATGCAGAAGATTATGCTCAAGATATATTTATTTATACTTTAAAAAATTTAGGATTTTACGAAAGAAACTTTGGAGATGATATGGAACTCTTTTTAAGGATATTATTCTTTACTGCTCGTAAAATGTCTAAATTTTTTATTATACATGATTTTAATTTAACTTGTAGAAATTTTAGCACAGTTCTATATTATAAAAATAAAGATAAAGAATTTGAAGTTGATTTTGTAGATAAGAATACAAATGTAGAAAATGAAGTATGTAATATAATAAAACATGAAGAATATAGGAAGCATGGTGAAGATACAATTGAACAGTGTATAATGATGCTAAGCTTTTTATTAGAAAGAGGATTAGATCGTGAGACAGCAATTAAAAAAGTTGCTAAAAAAATGAGTTTAGACCCTGAGGAAATGATAACTCATATGCAAAGACACCTTAGACCTTCTCTATCTTGAGTAGATTTGGTTTATATGAAATAAACAAAAAAAGTAGCATGTTGCTACTTACAATTTGGAGCAAACGCCGTAGTTATCTACAACTTTTTTCTCTCTTAACGATTGATACAAATATCAATCAATTTATTAAAGTATATCACAATCTTTATAAATTGCAATAAAATTTATCTAAAAAAATTAAAATTTGAAAAATCTAGAAACAAAAAATAATATGACTTTTCCATATATAGGGAAAGAGCCGAATCCTTAATGGAAACGGCTCTCCTTTTTTCAATTAAACAACAATTTTACAGTTCATCTTCCACAATTTTGACTGCGAGACCAATGTAGCCAGAAGGAGTAAGAGCAAGAAGTGTTGACTTATCTTCATCAGAAATCACATCCAGTGATTTAATAAACTCCTGAATAGATTCCTTAGAAATGTTCTTTCCTCTTGTCAGTTCCTTCAACTGATTGTAAGCATCAGGTATACCATACTTGCGAAGTACAATTTGAATCGGCTCTGCTAAAATTTCCCACTTGCTGTCCAAATCAGAAGAAATCTTATCTGTATTGACTGCAACCTTTTTCAAGCCACCGATGGTCTGCTCAATAGCCTGAATAGAATAGCCAAATGCAAGTCCAACGTTTCTCTGTAAAGAAGAATCGGAAAGATCTCTCTGCATACGAGAACGAGGAAGCTCATCAGAAAGTACAGAACAAATGCCGTTACCCATTTTGATATTGGCTTCGCTATTCTCAAAGCGAATAGGATTGACTTTATGAGGCATAGTACTGCTACCAACCTCAGTTTTGACTGCAATCTGTTTAAAATACTCCATACTGATATACAGCCACATGTCCAAGTCAAAGTCCCTAAGGACATTGTTGAAGTGGCGAATACCATCAAGAATATGGCAGACATAGTCGTGGCTTTCAATCTGGGTTGTTACAGGGTTAAACTCCAGTCCCAGATATTCCTCAATGAAACACTTAGACAGTACAGGCCAGTCTTCATTCGGAAATGCAACAGAAATTGCTGCGTAATTGCCAGTCGCACCGTTGAATTTTGCACAAGCCTTAATGGATTTGATATTTTCCAAAGACTTTTTCAAACGATACGCGTAAACAGTCATTTCCTTACCAATAGTAGTAGGAGTTGCAGGTTGTCCATGTGTGTGTGCAAGCATAGCCGTATTTGCATGATCGATTGCAATTTCAGAAATCTTATCAATCAGCTGCTCAGCTGTAGGAATCCATACTTCCTTCAATGCAGTAGAAATCATGTTGGCATAAGAAGGATTAGTAATGTCTTCAGAAGTGCAACCGATATGCACGAAGCTGACAAGACTATCCATTCCCATTTCCTTGAGCTTTTCAGCTACAAAGAGTTCAACAGATTTCACATCATGGTTAGTAACCGATTCGATTTCCTTAACTCTTACATAAGAGGTATCGGAGAAATCAGTATAAATCGCCATGATTTCAGGAAGTCTTTCAATGTCGAAGGCGTCCAAAATTTCTGAGCCGTTGACATTCTCCAGCAAGAACTTGAGCCAAAATACTTCCACCTTAACTCTGTTTTTTACTAGAGCATATTCGGAGAAGTAGGATGCTAATTTCTCGCCAATCTGTGAGTACCGTCCATCCAAAGGACCTAACGCAAAGTGCTTTGCAGAAATATTTTCTGCTAAAATTGAGTTGTCTCTTGTCATAAGGTATTTCCCCTTTCTAAAAGTTATTTAACTATTGCCTTCCTAGTAGTGTTGCATAAATTTAGAAATTTAATAGTTATTGAGACATTAATATCTTACCATAATTTACATAAAAAGTAAATACAGAATAGCTAACTTTTCAATCTATTTATTTAATACTATTAAACAAATACAAAACCACTTTATTTCTTTCAACTTGTTCCATTTCCATAACCTTAGCCATTGTGAACATTACAAGTTTATATTTAGCAAAATTTATTAATGTAGTTCTATATTCTTCATCAATTTCTTTTAGCATAGTATCAAACCTCTCATACATTTCAGCCTCATTATATAAAATTTTAGCCCAATCGCTTGTAGTTAAGCATATTCCTAATCTTAATTTATCTTTTGTATTCATATCTTTAATTATATTTATTACATTTTCAACTTTGTTTTCTTCCATAACTTTTTCCTCCTTTTAAAATCTAGTATCATTATTTTTCTTTTTATTCTTATTTTGCTTGTTTTCATCTGGTATAGTTACTCTTCTAGCAATATTATTTGCAATTTCATTATCGTTGTTATCGAATATGCCATTTTTATATAGGTCATCACTAACAATTTTATAGTTATTATCTTTATCATAGCAAATTCTTTTATGAAAATGGCTCATAATACTATGCCAAAATCCTTTGAATTTCTGTAATTCTTGTTTTAGTTTTTCTTTTTCAGTTTGTAACTTTCCTATAATCTTGTCTTTAGTAGATAGTTCCTTTTTCAAACTACCAATTTCATTATCTTTTAGTTCTATTTCATATTTAAGTGAACGATTTTCCTTTTCTATTTCAAAAGCAGAATGTTCAAAATCTTTAATTGCCATATTTAAGTCATTTACACTTCTTACTGTCTGGGTTATATCTTTTACATCTTTTGTATAATTTTTTAATTTCTGGACATCCTCGTTTGAAATAACCATATTATTTTTGTTTAGTTTAGTAGGTTTCAAATTGCCTAAAATTTTATCTATATCTTTGCTTGTATTATCAAGTTTTTTCGTTTGATTATTTGCTTTTTCAAGTTTTTGCTCTTTCTGTTTTAGCTGTTTCTTTATGTCTCTATAATTTCCCATATCTTTAACATTTATATCTTGATTTCTGCCTTTTTGCTTTTCTTTTAGCTTAAAATCCATATCATAGAACTTATTAAAAGACTTTATACAAGCATTTCTCATTTTATCTTGTATTTGTGTTAATGTGGTTTTAGTAAATAACTTTGATTTTACTACTTGTTTTTTCATTCCTCTTTTACAATCATAAGAAACTGGAACACCTACAATGTGCATATGGGGAGAAACTTCATCAAAATGTATTGTTGCATTTGCTATTTTAAAATCTGGTACAATTTTCAATAAGTCTTTTATTTGTTCATTATATACATCAACCATTTTAAATCTATATCTTTCATCTTTAGCACTCCAAAAGTCCATATCGCCAAGTTCTATTATAATTTCACAAGCTATATCATTTTGAGATTCACATACTTTTTTGAAGTAATCTCCAATTTTTCTATCTTCACGAGTTTGTTTTTGGTTATATTCAATTCTTGCTTGTTCAAACTCATCTAAATATACTTGTTTAACATCATTTACAATATCATCTGTTCCATAGATTGTTCTAATTAACTCTCTTTGATCATCATAATCTCTTAAATTATGTTTGTTTACATCTGATAAATCTTTTGCATTTTGAATTGCATTATTTGCTAAAG
>CAOKHH010000026.1 GCA_948468225.1 uncultured Clostridia bacterium
TGTGTGTGTGTGTGTGTACAGTACCAAGGGTTATAGCGTTTAGCATAAATTTGATTCTCCTTTTGCTTTATGTGGGTCGACTAAGGTAACCAACCCCTACAGTAGTATTAACCACTCATATCTATAAATATATACTAATATACTTTATTTTACAATAGTTTTGTCGAAATTTCTGCTAGAAAAAAATGGAATGTATATATCAAATACATTCCACCATTAAAATAATATTTAATTAACCTTAAGCTAATTCAACAACAGCTCCAGCTTCTGTAAATTTAGCTTTGATTTCTTCAGCTTCTTCTTTGCTTGCTTTTTCTTTAACTGTTTTAGGAGCTCCATCAACTAAATCTTTAGCTTCTTTTAATCCTAATCCTGTTACATCTCTAACAACTTTTATAACTGCTATTTTGTTAGCTCCAGCATCTTTTAATACTATATCAAATTCTGATTTTTCATCAGCTGCTGCTCCTGCTGCAGCTCCACCAGCTACTGGTGCTGCAACTGCTGCTGCAGATACTCCATATTTTTCTTCAATTCCTTTTACTAATTCAGATAATTCAATAACTGTTAAGCTATCGATTTCTTCTAATAATTTTGTTATTTTTTCTTCCATTTTAAACTTCTCCTTTTTATTTATTTTTTAATTTAATTTTATTATTTTCATGTATAAACACATGAAAAGTAGTATATTGCACGGAAAGCAAATAAATTTTTTTGAGATAGTACGATCGGTACATCGATAAAAAATTTATGCAGCTTGACAAAGCAAGATGCTGCTTTTCATGCGTTTAGATTTAATTTTAATTAGAAGCAAGTATAACAAGGCAGTCGAACAAAAAAACCGGAAACGTACGATTGTACGTTGAGGATTTTTTTATGAAGACTAACACAGTTAGACGACGCTTATAATTAAAATTAAGCATTTTCTTTTGAAGCTCTAACTTGATCCAATGCAACTGCAAGTTTTGAAATATTTCCAAGCAATGCACCAGCAAGTTTTGCAACAAGAACTTCTTTTGATGGAAGTTTTGCTAATGTTACTATTTCCTCTGGTGGTACTACTTTTCCATCAATTATTCCACCCTTAATTTTATAGAAATCATTTGCCTTTGCATATTCGTATATTGCTTTTGATGGTGCTAAATAATCTTCATTATCTAATATTATAGCTGTTGGTCCAACTAAAACATCATCTAACTCTGTTATACCACATTCATCTAAAGCTCTTTTCATAATGTTATTTTTCATAACCTTATATTCTGTATTTGTGCTTCTTAACTTTGCTCTTAATTCTGTTACATCTGTAACATTGATTCCTCTGTATTCTGTTAAAAGTACGCATTTAGCTGCTTTTATTTTTTCTGCTAATGCTGTAACTTCTGCTTGCTTTTGTTTTAAAATTGCTTCACTTGCCATTTTTTCACCTCCTAAAAATTTATATAAATTATATTGTTTATTTAAATAAAATCCTAATTTTAGCCACAGCATAAAATTAGGATTTTTATCCGCTCACTTTATGCCTCGGTAGGACTTAGGACGCCTACTGTCTTTGGCTAAATTTTATTTTTCTACTACTTTTGGTTAATATATAATCCAGGTCCCATAGTTGTTGCTATTGAAACACTTTTTATATATTGTCCTTTAGCTGCTGCTGGTTTTGCTTTAATTATAGCATCTATAATTGTTTCATAGTTTTCTACTAATTTTTCTGCTCCAAATGAAACTTTTCCAAAACCTAAGTGAATAATATTAGTTTTATCTAATCTATATTCAACTTTACCAGATTTAATATCTGCTACAGCTTTTGTTACATCCATTGTAACTGTTCCTGATTTAGGGTTTGGCATTAATCCTTTAGGTCCTAATACCTTTCCTAATCTTCCTATAACACCCATCATATCTGGTGTTGCAACTATTACATCATAATCAAACCAATTTTCTTTTTCTATTTTTGGTACTAATTCTTCTGCTCCAACATAGTCTGCTCCAGCAGCTTCTGCTTCTTTTGCTTTATCTCCTTTTGCAAAAACTAAAACTTTTAATGTTTTACCTGTACCATGTGGAAGAACTACTGTTCCTCTAACTTGTTGATCTGCGTGTTTTGAATCAACACCTAATTTAACATGTAATTCAACTGTTTCATCAAATTTTCTTTTTGGCATTTTTTCGATTATTTCAATTGCTTCTTTTGCATCATACAACTTTGTTTTATCAACTAGTTCTTCAGCTTGCTTGTATATTTTTCCTCTTTTCATAAAATCCTCCTTTGGTAATATCGAAGTGGCTGACGAGCAATGCTCGCCCCTACATCTCCCAATTTAATTTTTTTAGTCTGTTACAACTACACCCATAGAACGTGCAGTTCCAGCAACCATACTCATTGCAGTTTCTAATGATGCTGCATTTAAGTCAGGCATCTTTTGTTCTGCTATTTGTTTTATTTGTTCTTTTGATATTTTTGCAACTTTGTCTTTATTTGGTTTTCCTGAACCTTTTTCAATTTTAATTGCTTTTTTTATTAAAACTGCAACAGGTGGAACCTTTGTTATAAATTCAAAAGATTTATCTTTATAAACAGTTATAACAACTGGTATTATCATACCTGGTTGGTTAGCTGTTCTATCATTGAACTCTTTAACAAATTGCATAATATTTACACCACTTGAACCTAATGCTGGACCTACTGGTGGTGCTGGTGTTGCTTTTCCAGCTTCTATTTGTAATTTTATTATATTACTGATTTCTTTCTCTGCCATTTTTTGCACCTCCTTAATTGTAAATTTATATATTTATAAAAATTATAAACTATATTTTTTCAACTTGTGAAAATTCTAATTCTACTGGAGTTTCTCTTCCAAACATAGAAACAATAACTTTAACCTTATTTTTTTCTTTATTTATTTCTTGAACAACTCCAACAAAACCTTCTAGTGGACCATTTACTACCTTTACAGAATCGTTAATATCATAATCAACTTCTATAACAGCTGTATCAAATCCCATATTTCTAATTTCTTCTGGTGTTAATGCAATTGGTTCTGTAGCAGATCCAACAAACCCTGTAACACCTCTTGTATTTCTAACTATATACCAAGATTCTTCAGTTACTATCATTTTTATTAAAACATATCCTGGGAAAACTTTTTTTAAATTAGTTTTTCTTTTTCCATCTTTTATCTCTATTTGTTCTTCCATTGGAACAATTATATCAAAAATGAAATTTTCTAACTCTCTATTTTTTACTGTTTTCTCTAAATCTGTTTTTACCTTATTTTCATATCCTGAATATGTATGTACAACATACCATTTTGGTTCATTATCTACCTGAGACATTTTTTAGCCTCCTCTTTATTGTTGTGCTTCTGGACTAGGTGTAACATTTGTATTATTAGCATCTTGTCCGTTAGTTGTTTCTTGATTTTCTGCATTTGGTGTTGGCTCTGAATTATTATCTTCAACAGATGTAGTTTCTTGATTATCTTTGCTATTTACTGCAGATTTTAATTTATCTATTCCATATTTATTCAACATTTCAAAGCCTAAATCTAAAACAAAAACTATTGCAGCTGTAATGAAAACTATTGTTATAACTGCAACTGTATTATTTACTAGTTGTTTTCCTGTTGGCCAAGTAACTCTTTTTAATTCACTTTTAAAATCTTTAAAAAAATGTTTCTTTTCTTTTTTTATTTTTTTATCATTAGCCATTTTTTTCCTCCTACAATAGGCATTATTTTGTCTCTTTATGTGTAGTTCTCTTTTTGCAGAATTTACAATACTTTACTATTTCTAATCTATCAGTATTATTTCTCTTGTTTTTACTTGTTGTATAATTTCTTCTTTTACATTCTGTGCATTCAATTGTTATATTTTCTCTTGGTCCTTTTGCTGCCATTTCAGCTCCACCTCCGTTTGTTTATTGCTTTTTAACGATGTGATTTGTCTGTTTTTATTTAAACATTCAAATAGACTATACTACTTTACCACAAATGCAAAAAAATGTCAATGCTTTTCTTACGGAAATTTAGGTTTTTTTGATATTTTTCTGAGAGTATTTTTCTAATTCCCATGCAAGTATCGGATACCCTCCATTTAAACCTTGCGTATCTTCTACAAATGCATTATTTGCGTTTATTAAATTTAGTTTATCATTATCTGTTTGCCAAGATAAAAGTGGTAATCCGTTATTTATACTATATTGATCGTTTTTAAAATAACTTCCAACTACAGATAATATTTCTGCCATATTATCTGTAGCATATGCTCCACTGTCTGTTCCTCTTCCAACTCCTTTTGAAGCAGTGCCTGTTTTATAGTATGAACTACTTACAGTTCCAACCAACATGCCAGAACTAGAAGTTACTGAAGAATTATATCCAACAATCCCTCCTATATAGTTTTTACCATCAATAACCCCACTGTTATAGCAATAATATATGCTTCCATAATGTTGTCCAACAATTCCTCCTGTATATTCATATGTGCCTGTTACATTTCCTATATTGTAACAATAATTTGTATTATTATTATGATTATATCCAATAATTCCCCCTACACCTGAGCTTCCTTTTACATTCCCTGCATTGTACAGATACATACAAGTTGTATTTTTATTTGCATTTTCTCCAATAATTCCCCCTGTATTATCACTTGTACCTGTTATTTCTCCTGTATTATAGCTATAATTTGCAACTCCTATTCCTGCTATTCCTCCTACGCGTCCTCTTCCTAATACATTTCCCTTATTATAACAATTAGATACAATATTCGTTTCACTATAATACTGTATAAATCCAACTATCCCCCCAGTATAATCTGAACTTTCATTGGTTATATTTCCAACATTATAACATTTTGATATTGATACATATCTTCCATATGCTTGTCCTACAATTCCAGCTGTATAATTCCCTTTTCCATTTATATTAGCTATATTATAACAATTGCTTATACTTGTAGCACTAATATAACCACTAATTCCACCCACTTGATAACTTTTTCCAGTAATTTCTCCCATATTATAACAGTTTTTTATGCTCGAATTATCAATTATTGAACCAACAATCCCCGCTGTATTAGTATAGCCACTAATCTTGTTTGCATTATAAGAATCTTCTATTTTTGCATTACTTGCTTGCCCTATTACTCCTCCTATGCTACCATTACCTGACACATTTCCTTTGTTATAACATTTCTTTACTGTTGTTCCACTTTCTGCCTTTCCTATTAGTCCTCCTATATAATCATAATTACTTTTTATTGTTGCTTCACTATAGCAATTCTCTAATATAGTATTATTTTTTGCATTTTCAATTATTGCACCACTTATGCTAGAAGGAGTTATGTAACTATTTATTATTCCTAAATCTCTTATTTCTGCACCATCGCAATAGCTAAATAAGCCTTCAGTTCCATATATTCCACTTATTGTATGATTATTGCCATAATACTTCCCATAATAATACCTTGTTATTCCAGTCCATTGCTCTGCATCTTCTGCAAAACTTATATCTCCAGTTTCTTCATTTATTGTATATTTTCCTTCATTCATTTTTACATCTGCTATTTGATATGCTCTTGTGTTCTTTGTTGTTTTATTATTGTTTACTGCTTTTTGAAAAAGTTTTAAATCTTCTTCATTTTCTATTATATATATATCTAGTCCTGAAATTTCAATTTTTATTTCCTTCTGATTGCCTAAATTATCTATTATAATAAATTTATATACTTTATTTCCTATTATTTCGTCTCCAGTATCTGCTGTTAATGAATTTTCTGATAGTACTTTTCCTTTACTATCTATGATTTTACTTATATTGTTTGTACTGTATGTTACTTCTATTTTTATTTTTTCAACATTTTCATCATAATATGCCTTTGCTTTTA